>CAVYNW010000030.1:0-32423 GCA_963769955.1 uncultured delta proteobacterium | reverse complement strand
ATTACTTAAAATGTTACTTGCTCTTGCCTGTTGTCTGCTGTCAGGGTTAATAGCATGTGAACGTCAACGGCTATCGTCCCAGGTGAGAAGAGTCAAGTTGAGCAGCCACGTGCAGAATCGGGGAACTCTGGATGCAGGAAGACCTTTTTCTCAGACAAGAAATTGCATGTAGATATGATCCCTCAAGAGTTTTAATCAGTTAGTGTTGTTTTCTTATTGTCTGATGTTGTAACATATTTGACCTTTGTTGTGCTTGCAAGCGGTCATGGCAACGGAAATCACGATCCCGATTTTAAGGAGTTGTAATGGCAAAAAGTATTCTGATTGTAGATGATTCCGAAACCGTTCGTCAGGTGCTGCAACTGGCGTTGGGAAATGCCGGCTATCAGGTGATTGAGGCTGAGGATGGCTATGATGCGCTGGGCAAGTTGTCCGGAGCCCAGGTCGACATGCTGATCACTGACCTGAACATGCCCAATATGGATGGTCTTGAATTGATCAAGAAAGTCCGTGAAGGGGGCCAGCACAGATTCACCCCAATCGTTATGCTGACGACAGAATCATCTGGAGAGAAAAAGAAGGCCGGACGTGAAGCGGGTGCCTCTGGCTGGATTGTCAAACCGTTCAAACCCGAGCAGTTACTGAAAGTTGTTAAAATGGTGCTCGGCGAATAATTCTTTCTCCTGAACCTCGAGTTGTTGACTATGTCAGAAGTAGAAAAACCTGAAAACAAGCATAATGAAGGGATGCCGACCACTGCACCGGCTCTGAAAAGATTCGATGCACGCTTAACAGATCGGGATTTCGATCGTTTCAGTAAGCTTGTCTACGATCATTGCGGTATCAAGCTGCATTCGCATAAACGCAGTATGCTCGAGGCACGACTACGCAAACGTCTTCGGGAACACACGCTTGCTTCTTTTGAAGAATATGCCGAATTGATCTTTTCCAAGGATGAGCCCACGGAAGAGCTCATCAAGCTTATCGATGTTGTGACCACCAACAAAACGGATTTTTTCCGTGAACCAGCCCATTTTGATTACCTGATAGGTTCAGCCCTGCCATTCCTGATTGAGACTTACGGTGCCGGCATCAACAAGCCTCTGCGTATCTGGAGTGCTGGCTGCTCCACCGGCAAGGAACCTTACACCCTTGCCATGGTGCTCAAGGAATTCCAGCTTGAACAAGCGGATTTCAGCTTTGATATCCTCGGCACTGATATCTGTACCGATGTCCTCGAAAAATCAGTGCAGGGGATTTACGCTGAGGTCAAGGCTGCTCCCATCCCTGAAAAGTTGAAGAAAAAATATCTGCTCAGATCGAAAGATCCAGAAAATCAGATGGTGCGCATTGTCCCGGAATTACGTGCCCTGGCACGTTTTCGACGACTGAATTTTATGGATGATGATTTTGGCTTCCGTGAGCCATTTGATATCATCTTTTGCCGGAACGTCATTATTTACTTCGATCGTCCCACCCAGGAAAAGCTGTTGTCAAAGCTGGTCGATAACCTGGAGTCGGGACGTTATATCTTCCTGGGCCACTCTGAGACTCTGCTGGGTTTGAACCTCCCGCTCAAGCAGATGGCTCCTTCGGTCTACAGGAAAATATGATTTTATCGAATAGCTGCGTCGATGCGATCAGGCCGTGATTATTGCCGATTGAGTGGCTGGAGAAGCCATTGCTCTTTCGGTCCTTTGCTTTCTGAACACTGGGGATACTGGCAATGACTGACAGAAAGTTCTCATGCGTGACGCGATTGTCTGTGACGGCTTTTGTCCTTTTTGTCGCTTTGTTTCTGGTCTCCTGTACTGAAGATGCTCCAATCAAAATTGGTTTCGTTGCCGGTTTAACCGGCCGTGTCGCTGATCTGGGCGTAGCCGGTCGCGATGCGGTGACCTTTGCCATTGAAGAACAGAACCAGGCTGGAGGAATCTTGGGTCGGCCATTGGAGTTAGTGACACGGGACGACCAACAGGATGTGAAGACACTTAAACGGGCGGTTGAAGAGCTGATTGATCAGCATGTAGTCGCCATCATCGGACCATTAACCAGTTCGATGGCGGTCGTGGCACAACCCCTGGTGAATGCCAACAAGGTCCTCATGATCAGCCCGACGGCAAAAACCGACCAATTGTCAGGTCTCGATGATTACTTTCTGCGGGTTACGGATCCTATCAGTAAGAATGCTCAAAAGTTGGCTTCTCATGTCACGCAAGAGATGGACCTTAAACGCTTCGCCGTTGTTTACGACCTCTCCAATCGGGCTTTTACCGAAACCTGGCTGCACAGTTTTACCAACGCTTTAGAAACGCATGGCGGCCAGGTCGTTGCTGTGGAGACCTTCACATCAAAGCCAGAAGCCCACTTTTTACCGATAGCCAGGCGGATTCTACAGAGTGAGCCGGAAGGTGTTCTGTTGATCAGTAGTGCTATTGATACCGCACTTCTGGCACAACAGATTCGCAAACTTGAGAGCCCGGTCGAGCTCTTCTCATCGGAATGGGCCTCGACTACAGACCTGTTGAGCTTTGGAGGACGGCTGTTGAGGGGATGCGGTCTTTTCACAGTTTCAACGCCAATAGCCAGGAACCACGTTACCTGGCTTTCAAAAAGAAATTTATGCAACGATTTGGCTATGCGCCATCTTTTGTGACTGTGCTGTCATATGATGCGGTGTCCTGCCTGCTTGCCGGTCTGGCAAAGGGCAACGATGAAGCCAGCCTGAAGGAAACTCTCCTTGATATGCGTCGTTTCCCCGGCCTGCAATCTGAGTTGATATTCGACAACTATGGTGATGTTAAACGAAAGCTCTTCCTGACTGTTATTGAAGATGGTCAGTTCAAGGTCGTCGATTAATTATGAAGTTCCCGGCATCATTCAAACAAGCCATGACGTTGAATTTCATTGTTGTGGCGACCCTGCCGATTCTGCTCATGGGCTGGGCGAGTGTTAACCACTTTGAGAAAAAACATCTGGAGACCGTCTCGGAGCTTATCAATCTGCACGCTGTGAATGTCAGTAATGATGCCTCTGAATTCCTGCACGATACCTACAATAACCTCGCTCTTATCGAAAAAGCCCTGAGCTCGAAACTTCTGCATGATGACGATGAGATCAACCGCTATTTGCAGGGCTCTGTCGACGAATTAAGTAACTTTGAGTCGATTTACCTGCTCGACGAGAACGACAGGGTCACTCATATGGGGCTCTCTTCCAACTTTCGGGGAAATCGGCAAGATTATACTGGCCTTGATCTCTCCACCCACGTTGTTTTTGCCAATCATAATCGGGCGACCAAGGCCTTCTGGTCGGATACCTTTCTCTCATCAGCTACCGCCGAGCCATCAGTAACCCTGGCGATCTCTCTGCAGAAAGGGACCCTGCTCGGCACTGTCAGCCTGAAACAAATATCAACGGAACTGCTCAATCGTCTCGATAAGACCGACTTGCCTTTCAGTTTTTCTCTTCTTGACCGCCACGGATTTCTGATTGCCGATTCAAATCCTGAGCGGGTTTCTCAAAGGCTTAACCTGCGGACTCATCCGGAAGTTCGCGACGCCCTTGATCGGCAAATAGAAGTTTTCAGCCATTACCACGAAGATCACTCAAAGCTTGAGAGTGTCCAGTTGGTCAAAGAGACAGGCTGGGCTGCTTATGTCAGCCTTCCGGTTAAGCTTGCGACGCAGGGCCTCGGTCCACTGCGTTTCTTTTTGCTCAGCTCTCTTTCTCTTGCCGCTCTGTTTGGCGTCTGTCTCTCCTTCTGGTTGTCACGGCGGATGCTGAAGCCGATTCTCCTCCTGCGTGATGCGGTCAGTGCTGCTGGCAAGGGTCACTATAAGCAGATCATTCAACCTGCTCACTATGAAGAGCTGGAAGATTTAAGCGGTAGCTTTCGCGAGATGATGGCGGCTGTTGACGAGAGGGAAAAATCTCTCCTTGATAATCAAGCCCGCTACAGTGATCTTGTCAACTCGATCGATGGCATCGTCTGGGAACTTGAGCTCGACAAGTTCCGCTTTACCTTTGTCAGTGACCAGGTCGAATCGATTCTGGGTTACACCTCACAGCAGTGGCTTGAAGAACAGGATTTCTGGCTGCAGCATGTTCATGAAGAGGACCGAGAGTGGGTCCTGTCCTTTTGTGCGTCCGAGACGGAAGCCAGGCGTGACCATACAGTTCGAGTATCGTATGATTGCCAGCAACGGCCGCATCGTCTGGCTGAAAGATGTGGTCTCGGTGATTACTGAAGATGAACAAGCCTGTGCGCTTGCGTGGAGTTATGCTTGATATTACCGAACGCAAAAAGGCCGAACTGGAGCTTCAGCAAACCTCGACTCAACTGCAGTTGTTGATCAAACGCATGCCCTTTGGCTGCATTATGTGGGATGCTGAATACAAGGTTGAACTCTGGAATCCGGCGGCTGAGAAGATCTTCGGTTTCAGCTCTGCCGAGGTTGTTGGCTTGCACCCTTATGATTTTCTTGATTCCGCCCCAGGCCAAAGAGCAGGTTGCGGAAGTTTTCATGCGACTCAGCAGAGGCGACGTCATAGCTCATAGTGTGAATTCAAACCTGACCAAGGGTGGCAAAGAAATTACCTGTGAGTGGCATAATACCCCGGTGCAAAACAGTGAAGGCGGCACTATAGGGACGATCTCAATGGTTCAGGATATCTCTCTGCGGGTTTCACAAGAGCTCGCGTTGAAAGAGAGCGAGTCACGGTTTCGAACCGTATTCCAGACCAACCCAGACGTTGTTCTCATCGGCCGGATGGACGATGGAACGATCCTCAATGTCAACGAGGCTTGCCTGAAAGTTTCGGGTTATTCACGTGATGAAATCATCGGCAAGACTTCCCTTGAAGTTGGCTTTTGGACCAATGCTGAAGATCGAGAAAGATTCATAGTCACACTGAAGGAAAGTGGCTATGTCGAAAATATGGAGACGTCGTTTAGAATTAAAAATGGTCGTGAGAGAATCGGACTGATGTCTGCTCGAATCTTGATGTTGAATGATGAATTGTGCACTTTGACCGTGATTAGAGATATTACCGAGATGAAGGATGCCGAGAAGCGCCTGGTACGAAGTGAATCACGCTTCCGCTCCCTGATTTCAGTAATGGGGGAAGGCCTGGTTATCCTGGGCTTCAATGGTGAAGTCGTCCAGTGCAATAAGGCTGCCGAGCGCATTCTGGACAAGACGTCTGATGAGATTATCGGCAAGTTTCACCATGAGTTGCTTGTAGGTGTTATTAAAGAAGATGGTCAAGTTTACGACCCGGATGAGGAGCCTTCCGCTATAACCTTGCAGACAGGAGAGTCCGTTATTAACCAGATTATGGGTGTTCCCAGGGATGATGGAACCATGGTCTGGGTTCAGATCAACACCCATGCGCTGGGATTTAACAATGCCGGAAAGCCGGTCGCTGTCGTTGTCACTTTTGCCGATGTCTCAAGACTCAAACGCATTGAGACAGAGCTTCGCAGGAGCGAATCACACCTGCAGTCGATGACGATGCAGTTCCAGGGACTCCTCGAGGCGATACCCGATCAGATCATGGTACTCGATAGAGAGATGAGGATGGTCTGGCTAAATCGGTATCCTGACAAGCAACACCTTCGCTACGAGAAGGTGGAGAGCATCCCTTGTTACGAGACCCCCGAGGTTGAATGTGGCCCCGCCTCTGGAAATAGCGCACCACCTGTGCGACAGCTGCCCGGTTAAAAAGACCTTTGCCAGCGGCTGCACAGAAGAATCACAACTCAGCCTGGCCGATGGTCGAACCCTTTATTTAAGAGCTTTCCCGATTTTCGATGAGCAGGGAGAGGTTGTCAACGTCATAGAGATTGTTCAGGATGTCAGCGAGTCTTTACGGCAGAGAGAACAGAATATGCGTACCGGTCAACTTGCCGCACTTGGTGAGCTTGCAGCCGGGGTGGCGCATGAGATCAATAACCCGATCAATGGTGTTATTAATTATGCCCAGCTGATACTGAACAAGGCTGCGGCCGAATCACGGGAAGAGGAGCTTTCAAAACGCATCATCCGCGAGAGTGAAAGGATTGCCACGATCGTCCGTGAACTGCTTTATTTCTCCCGCGCAGAAAGCCAGCAGGTAGAAAAAATCACGGTTCTTGACGCACTCAATGAATCTCTTGCCCTTGCAAAGAACCAGCTGAATAAGGAAGGGGTCTCCCTGCAGATTCAACTGCCCGAAGACCTGCCGATGATCAAAAGCCGCAGTCATCAGATTCAACGATTATTCCTTAATCTGATCAGCAATGCGCGTTATGCCCTGACAGAAAAATATCCGGGCTCAGATCCGAACAAAATCCTGCTGGTCAACGGCGAGGAGATAAAACAGGATAACCAAACCTTCGTGTCGATCACCTTCCGGGACCACGGCACAGGGATCCCTGCAGAGTTGATTGAGCGCGTCTTGAACCCGTTTGTTACCACCAAGGCGGCCGGCGTCGGAACCGGGCTCGGCTTGAGTATCAGTCATGAAATCGTCCAGAAGCATGGCGGTGAGCTCAATATTACAAGCCGGGAGGGTGAATATACCGAAGTTAGAATCGTCTTGCCTGCGGCTTAAGGGCGTTTTCTCCGTTTCACTTGCTTTACAAGCTATTCGGGGCTGCTCCCCGGATTTCTCAGATTGTTTTTCCATGTTTTGAATTGTGGGATTATTCCTGTGCTAAAGGAGTGTTGCAATGAATGAACGAATTCTAGTTGTCGATGATGAAGAGAGCATCCGGTTTACGTTTAATGCTTTTCTGACTGATGCCGGTTACAGCGTTGAGACCGCAGAGAGCCTTGATGCTGCTTTGCAGATGATTCAGGAGCACTCTTTTGATGCGATCTTTCTCGATATCCTGCTGGGCCGCGAGTCCGGAATCAGGATCTTGCAGGCGAGTCGTGAATCACATCCCAACACTCCGGTCATCATGGTCACCGGAGCTCCTGAAATCAGCACTGCAGCCGAGGCAGTCAGGCTCGGCGCCTTTGATTACATCACCAAACCTCTCCACCAGGATGACCTGCTGCGGCAGGCCAAGCTTGCTGTTGAACACAAAAAACTGGTTGATCAGCAGGAAATGTACCGGTTGCGCATGGCGGCTGTCTTTCAGAGTGTCAATGAAGGACTCATGATTTTTGATGAAGAGATGCGACTGGTTGAAGTTAATGCTGCGGCCTCTGCAATGCTTTGTTGTGAGACGTCTCTGATTGGCCTGAGACCAGACGAAATAGGTGCTTATTGCCCACCGTTAAAAGCTCTGCAGGAGCTGATTGTAGAGCGTTGCGAGGGGGAAATTTTTCGGGTTGAAGCTGAAGCCAGAGGTGGCCAGGCCGTCGCTTTCGGCGTGACTATGGCACCTTTGACCGGTCATGATCAGAGAGAGCTGGGCACTGTCCTGGTCTTGCGTGACGAATCGCAACCGTTCAGGCAGATCAACCGAGATGAGTGAGCAAATATCTATACTTCAATTAATTGTTGATCCTGCAGCAGGCTTTCAAGTAAGGAACCGTAATGACCTCCCATATTCTGATTATTGATGATGAAGAAAGTTTGCGCTTTACCCTGGAGACTTTCCTGCAGGATGACGGCTACCTGGTTTCGACTGCGGCCTCTTTCCCGGAGGCGGAAGAACTTCTCAAACACAGCGCTTTCGACCTCGTCTTTCTGGATATTCAGCTCGGTCGTCATAGTGGCCTCGACCTTCTTAAGATAATTCGAGAGAGGTTTGCCAACTGCCCGGTGGTTATGATCACCGGAGCTCCGGATGTTGCAACGGCTGCTGAAGCGGTGCGCCATGGTGCTTTCGACTATATCCCAAAGCCGATTCGTCAGGAAACTCTGTTGCGCGTGGCTCAGATGGCCCTCAAGCATAAGGCGGTCGTCGACCAGAGGGAGGGCTATCGAGCACATCTGGAAGCGATTTTTGACAGCGTACGCGATGGCATCATGCTTGTGGACCAGAACAAAGTCATCCTTCAGGCCAACCAGGCCTTCATGAACCTGTTCGCGCTTCCCGATGGGCTTGTCGGCATGTCCCTGGTTCAGTTGCCAAAGAACATTCGCGAGGCTTTTGTCGATGTTGTCGAAAAGACCATGATGACGAACCAACCGACGGTTGATCTGAGGTTGGAAATTACCGATCCTTCACAGAGGCTCTGTGTCCTGAATGTGTCGACCGCCCCTTGTCTCGGCGACACTGGAAATCCCATGGGAGTGGTCCTGACTGTGCGTGACCAGACCCGCCTGGAAAGCCTCGAAAAGAGTCTTAAAAAACGCCAGAAGTTTGAACATATCGTTGGCCGTAGTGAACCTGTTCAGGCCATGTTCGGCTTGATTGAAAACCTGGCTGAGGTCGACACCACGGTATTGATCGCAGGGGAGAGCGGAACCGGTAAGGAGCTGGTCGCTGAAGCACTGCACTATCGCAGTGACCGCCGTGACAAGGCTCTGGTTAAGGTCAATTGCGCCGCTCTGCCGGAGAACTTGCTGGAAAGTGAGCTTTTCGGCCATCTCAAGGGCTCCTTTACCGGGGCTCTTAAGGATAAAATCGGCCGCTTCGAGCAAGCTGATGGAGGAACGATCTTTCTCGATGAAATCGGCGATATTACTCCGGCGTTACAAGTGCGTCTTCTGCGTGTCCTGCAAAGCAAAGAGATTGAAAAGGTCGGTGGGACGGGAACCATCCAGGTTGATGTGCGGATTGTTGCTGCGACCAACCAGGATTTACTGAAAAAGGTTCAAAACGATGAGTTCCGTGAGGACCTTTACTACCGTTTGCGAGTCGTACAAGTGCCGATGCCGCCATTACGGGATCGACGCGAAGACATACCTCTGCTGATTGAACATTTTGTCAAAATGTATAATCAGCGTTTTAAACGCCAGATCGGCGGGCTTAACGATGAGGCTCTCAAGCAGATGACAGCCTACGCCTGGCCGGGAAATATCCGTGAGTTGCAGCACGCTGTCGAGCATGCTTTTGTCCTTTGCCGAGATGATCTCATTGATGTCAGGCATCTTCCACCTGAACTTCATGACGGTACGAACCCCGGAGCTGTTTTCCAGGGCCTGACCTCTCCTGCTGCAGATTCGGATGAAGAACTGGAGAGGATCCTTGCCGCATTGGAAAAGTCCGGTTGGAACAAGAGTCGTGCGGCGCGCTTACTCGGTTTCAGTCGTCGAACTATCTATCGTAAGATGGAAGAGTTCGGTATCGAAGATACTGAAGAAAACTCCTAGCTTTTATTATATGCTAATCCCGTGGAGGCTGTCACAGTCCTGTGCCATGGCGCACAATCCAGGGCCTTGCCGCATGCGCTGAGCTTTGAGCCGCGGAGTCATCATACGTCCCCTTAAGTGCCTGAATTCCAGTAATTCAATAACTTTAATGGATAGAATCGGTTAGCCTTCAGTCAGTTGGCATGAATATTGGTTTATACCTCTTCTGTTATTGTCGAGAATAATGGAGAAGGATCATGCCAAAAGTAATTTGTATCGCTGATGACCAGCCAGTATTGCGTCAGATGCTGCGTTTTGCTTTGAATTTTCAAGGTGTCGCTGTCATTGAAGCCGTTAATGGTGCCGATGCCCTTGATAAAATAACGACTCAGCATGTCGACATGTTGATTGTTGATTGGCAGATGCCGGTTATGGATGGCCTTGAGCTCGTCCGCAGGTTGCGTAAAAATGCTGCTCATGCTGATCTGCCCGTTTTGGTTGTCAGCTGCCGGGATGATCTGTCCGCCAGGAAAGAGGCTTGCTCTCTGGGAGTTATGACCTGGTTGAAAAAACCCTTTCGCATTTCTGAAGTTCAAGCCGTGGTTGAACATACTCTGGAGTTGTCTGGACCAGGATCTTTTGCCTAAGGCTGTTGAAGGTTTTTGTTGATGTCCCTGGAATCGCCACAATCAGCGAAAGTCATCTCTCTGCATGATCATGCGGAATGGCATTGGCACCCGGGCAGCCTCGAAACTTTACTTCAAGACCTGGCCAGCATCGACCATGTGACAGAACGCAGCTTCCTGGAGCTTGGCGAAAAGATTAATGTTTTTCATGACGAGGCACATGGTATCTCCCGCTCTGCCGGTGAGGTCCTGAAACTGCTGCATGGTGGCAGCGGCGAGAGGACCTTACAGCAGCTCCAGCTGCTGGTAGAACGCTGCAGCCTCTGGCTTTCAGAAACCCGACAGACTTCCGTTGCTATCTGTGAGCTCCTGAGCGGGGTTGTCCGTCAGATCGAGACTCTGGAGATACCGGTCGCCGGATTGAGAAAAGTGGTCAAGACTCTTCATTCGCTACGGGTCTCAACGAGGATTGAAGCTGCTAAAGGTTATGCTTCCGGTGCAGGTGTTTTGGCTGAATCTCTGGATGAACTCGGCGGCCTGGTACAGGAAAAAATTTCGGAGATCTTTGATCGTACAGAGCGGCTGATTCCTCTTATCGACAAATCCCTTGAGACAGAAGAAACGGCGCAATTAAGGACCATCAAGGTTGCTATCTCTGAAGTTGATAAAGCACGCTATCTGCTCTCCGGTTTCATGGCAAACCAGATTGAAACAGGACAGTGGACCGATCAGCTCAAAGAACGTTCCGACGAAGTGAAGCGCAACTTTGGTGAGATTATTGCTGCCCTGCAGTTCCAGGATATTACCCGTCAGCGACTGGAGCACGTACGCAAAGCGCTTGACAGTCTCGGTCGTCATCTTGAGAGGTTTGAGCAAAGGACTGATTTCAGCAATGATCGAGCAAGCTGCCGGCCTGTTCGGTTGCATCTGCCAACTGCAGCACGACCAGCTTGACCCTGGCCGGCCAGGAATTTCTCAAGGCTGCAGACAACCTTTCAGAAAATCTGCAGGGCATGGCGTTGAATGTTGAGCTGATGTCAGGCGACACCAAAACCCTGCTCAAGGCGACAGACGCATGCAATGTGAACCGCTTTTCCACAGTCTTAGGCGTTCTCCAGTCGATTGCCGATAGCTTGCAGGAGACGCAAAAGATCCATCAGAACGCAGGTACCATTCTCACGGATGTCAGTCAGGGTGTGCAGCAGGTTGCCGGTTTGGTTGCAGATGTTGAGTTTGTTGGTGAGGAGATGCAACTGCTGGCAATGAATGCGGCCGTCAGTGCGGCCCATGCCAGACAGAAAGGTGCCGGCCTCGACATTATTGCCCAGAATATCCATTTGGTCGCAGAGGAAGCCACTCA
Organism: uncultured delta proteobacterium; assembly: GCA_963769955.1. Lineage (GTDB taxonomy): Bacteria > Desulfobacterota > Desulfuromonadia > Desulfuromonadales > BM103 > M0040. Next base: position 21,200 of record CAVYNW010000030.1, on the reverse strand, counting down.
GCATGCGCTGAAACTGTCAGAAGAGTGTGGCCTGGTGACTGAGCAGGCCCACAAGTTGCAGGATATTGAAAGAAGCACGCAAGCAGGTTTCGAAGGTATTGACCTTCTCTTGCAGGATGCCCGGCAGCACATGATGACTCTCGAAAACAGCACCCAGCATCTGCAGGAGATCACCGGACGAATTGATCGCGACGCGGCCAACCTCTGCGATGACGTTGCTGCTGTTGTTCAAAGTGTTGACCTCAAGACACCGTTCCAGAAGAAATTGACGCCGGCACTTGACCATCTTGCTGTCCTCGGAGAAGGGTCACATGAGGCAATCTCCGGAGCTGAACAAGGCAATCTGGAACAACTTTTTGTTGAGCTTGAGCTTTGTTACACCATGGCCAGCGAGCGACATATCCATGAACGTTTCATGGAAAAGCAGAACTCAGCCGTCTCTGCAGATAGTGGCGAAGAGAACGAATGGACGGTAACCGCTGATCACGGACTGGGCGATAACGTCGATCTCTTCTGACCGGCCGAATCAATCCTGAAGTCTTTTTTAAGGTGATAGACTTCAAATACAGGAGTTATTATTCAATGACAAACTGGTCTTATAATCCTGATAGCAATTCAGGAACGCTGTTGGTTGAAGGTGATATGACGATTAACCATATCAGCACTCTCAAGGATCGTCTGGTCGAGGCCTTTGAAAATGCGGATCAGGTTGTTGTTGACGTGTCAGCCACAACCTCTGTGGATGTGGCCGGGGTTCAGCTGCTCTGTGCCTGCCATCGCTTTTCCAGCGGCCGGGGCAAAAAAATGTGTTTGCGGGTCGGTGACAACGATGAATTCCTGCAGTTCCTCGACGAGGTCGGCTTTTCGCAGGATTTCATATGCAGCCACGGCGACATCGGGCAATGCCTTTGGGATGCACCGAATTAGTATTTAGAGCTTTTCGTTTTTTAAGGAGATCAAGATTATGAGCAAGCGGGTGATGACCGTAGATGATTCCGCAACGGTACGCCAGGTGCTGAAAATGACTCTGGAGGGGGCCGGTTACGAAGTCTTGCAGGCGGTTGATGGAGTTGACGCCCTGAAGAAATTGACCGTCGAAACTGTCGATATGCTGGTGACTGACCTGAATATGCCAAACATGGATGGGATTACCTTGATTAAGGAAGTCCGCCAGAATCCCGGTAATCGTTTCATGCCGATCATTATGCTGACAACCGAGTCGCAGCCAGAGAAGAAGCAAGAGGGTAAATCAGCCGGTGCTTCGGGCTGGATCGTCAAACCATTCAAGCCCGAGCAGTTGTTGGCTGTTGTACGCATGGTCTGCCCGGCATGAGTACTTTAATCGAAACATTTAAGGAAGAAGCGCTCGAGTTGATCCAGGAACTGGAAGCTGCGCTCCTGGAGCTGGAAGAATCTCCTGAAGATCCATCCCAGATTGATCGGGTCTTCCGTGTCTTGCATACCCTCAAGGGCTCCGGCGGCCTGGCTGGCTTCGATAATGTCGCAGGCTTTTGCCACGAGGCAGAAACGGTCTTTGAACAGGTTCGTTGCGGTGATCGCGAAGTCGATGAACAACTTGTCTCTCTGACGCTGTCGGCCCAGGATCACCTCAAAGGAATGATCCTGGCCGAGTTCGGCGCTGATCCGGTCGATGATGAACTGACTGCAGAGTTGGTTGCCGCTTTTCAGGCCCTTATGCCCTTCGACCATGGCCCGATCTTTGACACCGAGACGGCTCATGTATCGCATCCGAGCGATCAGGCCACCTTCCGGATTCGCTTTCGTCCCATGCCGAATCTTTTCCTCCAGGGGGTACAACCTCATTTTCTGCTCGGAGAGCTGCAACGACTCGGCGAAGCCCTGGTGGTCGCACAACTGGATGCCATTCCCGCGCTTGATGAGCTCAACCCTGAGGAGTGCCTGGTCTATTGGGACGTCTTGTTGACAACAGACCAGGACGAGGACGCCATCCGTGATGTCTTCATTTTTGTGGAAGACGAGTGTGAACTGATGATTCAGAAGATCGATGATGGCAGCCAGATCGATCAACCGGAAGATTACAAGCGTCTCGGTGAGATCCTGGTTGAGCGCGGAGACCTGACTGAAGAAGATCTTGGCAAATACCTGGTAGAGAAAAAACGTCTCGGCGAAACACTGGTCGAAGAAGGCGCCGTCGATGACAAAAAAGTCAAATCCGCCCTTGTAGAGCAAGAGCGGGTTCAGGCCTTGCGCCGGGAACGCAAAGCGAACGACGCCATGGAAAGCATCCGGGTGAAATCTGATCGCCTGGATAAACTGGTCAACCTGGTCGGCGAGATGGTCACCGTGCAAGCGCGTCTTTCTCAGTTCGCCAACAGTCGTATTGACGCCGACCTGCTGAGTGTCGCAGAGGAGGTAGAGCGCCTGACCTGGGATTTGCGTGATCAGGTCCTGACGATTCGGATGTTGCCGATCGGCGGAACCTTTACCCGTTTCAAACGTTTGATTCGTGATCTTGGCAGCGAACTTGGCAAAGATGTTCTGCTGGTTTCCGAAGGGGGAGAAACTGAACTGGATAAAACGGTTATTGACCAGTTGAATGACCCTTTGGTTCACCTGGTGCGCAACAGCATCGGACATGGCATCGAATCGCCCGCAGTCCGTCAGGCGATCGGCAAGCCTGGCAAGGGGCGCATTACCCTCTCCGCCAAACATTCCGGCGCCAACGTGGTCCTGACCGTTGCGGATGATGGTGCCGGGTTGGATGTCGAAAGGATTCGCGCCAAGGCCATTGAAAACGGCTTGATCAGTGAGCAGGCAGAGTTGACCGAACGGGAAATTTATGCGCTGATATTTGAACCTGGCTTCTCTACGGCACAGGAAATTTCCAATCTCAGTGGTCGCGGCGTCGGAATGGATGTCGTGCGCCAGGCCATTGATGCTTTACGTGGCAGCATTGAGGTGCGTAGCGAGGAGGGCAAGGGTACGACTTTCTCCCTGAAACTCCCCCTGACCCTGGCGATTATCGATGGCTTGTTGATAGACATAGGTGCTGACCACTACGTCCTTCCTCTCTCTGCCGTTGAAGAATGCATAGAGTTGACCCGCGAAGAAGCAGAACATGCCCATGGCCGGAACCTGGTCAAGATTCGCGGGGAGATCGTTCCCTATGTTCGTCTTCGCGACGAGTTTAACATCAAGAGTGAACGCCCGGAAATCGAGCAGATTGTGATCGTTAACCTGGAAGGCTTAAGGGTTGGCTTTGTCGTAGATCATGTGGTGGGTGAACACCAGACGGTTATCAAGAACCTGGGGCGGATGTATCAGGATGTTAATGGCGTCTCCGGAGCGACCATCCTGGGTGATGGCCGGGTCGCCTTGATCCTTGATCTGCCGCAACTGGCCGGGCGCGCTGAGGAATGCGAGAAGAAATCGCTGCATTAAGCCCGTTTTCTCAAAGCAGTTTCCTGTGCATTCAGTGATCATGAGGAAGAACAATATGAAAACTGGTGATATAGTCGTCATCAGAGATGGCTCGTTGCTTGAAGGCTCTGTCGGTATCGTCTATCGTCTTGAAGATGGCAAGGCTGTCGTTCTGCTCGAAAAGGAAGTCCTTTGGCCGGTGGAGCAGGATAATCTCGAACTGTCAGGTGAAAACGATTAACCGTAGCGACCCTTTTAACGGGGTGATTTTGTGAAGTTTATTCGACAAGAGGCCAGGCAGATTTTCTGCCTGGCCTCTTGTGTGTCATGCCCGATGTTCCTTGTTACAGATGTGTGACAATCCATATGTAAATGACTGTTGCTGCGCAATTAATTGATGAGGAAATACCTCGTCATGGTATGCATGGATGTGCTTAAAAAAAGACAATGTAAAAACAAATACTTATGTCTCAGTCTTTTAGTGTGACCGATAATTGTCTGGTTTTAATCTTTTTGGCATGGAGTTTGATTAAGTTAAGACTGTGAATTCTTGACAAAAGAACTTTAACTTGAAATGGGAGGGTTTGGTGATGGCAGTCAAAGATTTAAAAGTTGGTACGCGGATGAGTATCGGATTTGCTCTGATCCTGGTTTTGATGCTCAGTACAATGCTGGTGACCTTCTGGTCGCTCAGCAAAGTGGATGAAAGCACTCAACTGGTAATCGAGGAAAGTTTGCCGTTTTCTTTGGCTGCTGATCGCATGGTCCTCGATGTGTCACGCGTCAATCAGTGGGTCACTGATGCGTCTTTAACCAAAAACAACGATGGGTTGAAGGTCGCAGAAGAAAGCGCCAAGGCCTTTCGCGACGATCTCAACCTGTTCAGGGGGATGTTCCGCGATGAGAATGATACCCAGGGTTTGAGACAAGTCGACGAACTTGAAGCCGCTTTTGAAGAGATGTACGCGACCGGCATGCGTATGGCGGCAGCCTATAACGAAAGCTTTGAAGCCGGCAACCTTGTCATGGAAGAGCTGGACGCAGACTCAGCCATGACGGCTAAACTGGTGGCGGCTTTGCAGGAGAGCCAGGTTAAAGAAATCAATGATAACGGTCAGATGATCCTGGCTGCATCCCAGCAAGTGAAAACCCTGCAGATTGATTATCGGCATTGCCGCACTGGTGATCGGTGTTCTGGTCACTATTTTTATTACGCGTAGCATCGTTCAACCCCTTAATGTTGCCGTTGCAAACGGCAAGAGCTCTCGCTGTTGGTGACCTGACGGTCAAGATTGACCAGGTCAGTAAAGATGAGACCGGGCAGTTGCTGCAGGCGATGCAGGAGATGATTGTGTCCAGCCAGGAGGTCGCCAGCATGGCCGGGAAGATTGCCGACGGCAACCTGCGGGTGCAGCTCAAGGCACGCTCTGACAAGGATGTGCTGATCAAATCGCTCGGCAATATGGTCGAGTAAGCTCAAAGATGTCATTAATAATGTCAAGCTTTCCATCGAGAACGTCGCTTCCGGTGCCCAGGCCATGAGCGCTTCGAGTGAGGAGATGTCCCAGGGGGCCAGTGAGCAGGCCGCTGCCGCCGAAGAGGCTTCTTCCAGTATCGAGCAGATGACCGCCAATATCCGCCAGAATGCTGACAACGCCATGCAGACGGAAAAGATCGCTACCCAGGCTTCAGGTGATGCCCGTGAAGGTGGCGACGCCGTCAACAAAACCGTTGGTGCCATGAAAGAAATCGCCGACAAGATCATGATTATCGAGGAGATCGCCCGCCAGACCAACCTGCTGGCCCTCAACGCTGCGATTGAAGCCGCCCGTGCCGGTGAGCATGGTAAAGGCTTTGCGGTTGTCGCTGCCGAAGTTCGAAAACTTGCGGAACGCAGCCAGAAAGCGGCCGGCGAGATCAACGAACTATCGACCAACAGTGTCGAGGTCGCAGAGAAAGCAGGAACCGTCCTTTCCGCCCTGGTGCCGAATATCCAGAAAACGGCTGAGCTGGTTCAGGAGATCAGTGCTGCCAGTCGCGAACAGGACGCCGGTGCCGACCAGATCGCCAAGAGCATCCAGCAGCTGGATGCCGTTATCCAGCAGAACGCCTCCGCTTCCGAAGAAATGGCGAGCACTTCGGAGGAACTGTCCGGTCAATCTGAACAGCTGGCAGAGATGATTGCCTTCTTTACTGTTGATGATGGGACTCACGGTCAACGCATCCAGAGGGAGCAGAAGTCAAGTGCCAATCGCTCTGCGCAGGTGAAGATCGCGCATGTCTCCGAGCCTGAAATTCAAGCAGACCCGCCAAGCGGATGGCGACGTTTTTGAGGCGACCGGCAAACGGGATTCTCTCGACAACGAATTTGAAACTTTCTGAGGAGGCTGTCATGACAGAGAATAACACAATCAGCAGCCAACAGTATGTCACCTTCAGTCTCGCTGAAGAACTCTTTGGCGTCGAAGTCTCACGCACCCGGGAAATCCTCAGCCTGACACCGGTCACCAAAGTGCCGCAAACACCCGAGTACCTGCTTGGCGTGATCAACCTGCGTGGCCAGGTGGTGCCTGTGGTCGATATGCGCCTGAAATTGGGCTTGCCTGCCGGAGCAGACACAGAGGACACCTGCATCATTGTCGTTGATGTTCAGGTCGATGGGGAAGTCATCACCGTAGGCGCCCTGGCTGACGCCGTTCGTGAGGTCATGGATATCCGCTCCGACCAGATTGAGCCGCCGCCCCGGCTTGGAACGCGCCTGAAAACCGAGTTTATTAACGGCATGGGCAAAGTCGACGAGCAGTTCATGATTCTCTTGAACATTGACAAGATTTTCAACAGTGATGAGTTTGCCTGGGTTCAAGAGGCCGCCGAAACGGCTGCAGAGGAAGAATCAGTAGAGGCTTGATTGAAACATCGTGGGATCATAACCAGGGGGCTCGGGGCAAACAATGCTCCGGGCCCTTTTTCTTTGCCGCGCGTTATAGCCGGGAGCACCGGTTCATCATCTTTCGTGTCACGGCTGCACCAGAAGCCGAATTGATGAGCCTGAAAACTTTCATATTCGATGATGAAGAGAGCCTCCGGGACAGGTTTCGGTGGTATTTGCAAGGGCGGGGCACGAAGTTTACTTTTGTCTGCGCCGGTCGATTGCGATCTTCAGAAGATACCGCTCATGTCAACAGAGTACGCCGGGCGCCGATGCTCTTTTGCTTGATTCTAATGTGCCTGGTATGAAATGGCCTTGATTTTATTGAAGACCAAAGAAAGCGTGGCTGCAAAGGCGATCCCGAAAGACCTTTTGATGAGTGGCGATATCACCAGGATTGATATGGGAAAAGTGGCTGAGATCGGTTGTCATCCGGAGCAGAAGCCTGTTTCCCTGGAGGCTCTTGATAGGTGGATCGGTGAGGTTCCGTTACCCGTGAAAGGGAGAATCAAGCAGTTCTGATGTTTTGTGGCTCTAAATCGGGCCATAAAACCCAGAGGTACGCTATATGGCACAACCTGCTATCGGCTGTTGTCAAACCGCTTTGCCTCTTCTGCGACATCGGTTTAGTTATTTCAGTAACTTAGCGTAAAATAACACTTTATGAAAAGATTATTAAGCTTTGGCATGTTAATTGTAAATTAGTGATCGTATACTTAGGTTGCCGTTTTGCTGCTAAACGGTTTGTTCTATTAATGAAGCAGCAACATGCGACGACATCGTCAGCCCATGAAAGACAATTGGGTCCTTGGCTGTTAACTAACAAACTTCCAGAAGCGAGGTGTAACGGTTATGAAAAAACGGGTTAGTCTCTTAATGGTGTTAATCTTTATGGCGACGACGGGTCTTGCTTTTTCTGCAGAGGATCTGACCTGCTGGTTCGCTCCCGGCTGGAAATCAAAAGCAGCCCAGGCCAAGGAGATTACACAAGCTCTTTCCGAGAAGAGTGGTTTATCAATACGTCCACGTATCGCCAAAAGTTATCCGGAAGTCTTGACTGCCTTTGCCAGCTATGACCAGAACCTGGTTTACGTCGGCTCGTTCGTACAGGCGATTGTTGCCGCGCGGAAACTTGGGACGCCCCTGACCCAGACCGCCAACGGCAAGGAAATGTACTCGGGAATTCTCATCTACCCTGAGGGCCAGGATCCTTTTGCCATTTTGAAAAACAATCCGAAAGAGATCTGCTTATGCGATCGGCGCCTCTTCCGGAGAGTCGAGCGCGAAAGCCGCCACCAATGGGCAAGCATCGATTGGCGTTGCCAATCACGGGGCTGCCGTAAATGCGAGTTAAAGCAGGCAAAGCCAAGGCTGCGTTTGTCAAAAACTGGTGGTGGGAAGGCAACAGCAAAAAATTCCCAGGCATGAAGAGCCTGGAGGTCCCGGGCGTCTCTCTGACAAAAAACCCTGATAACGTTTTGACCGCATCGAAAGCCGTGCCTGCGGATGTGGCCAACAAGGTGAAGGCGGCGGCCCTGGAGAGCTCTGCCGCCTTTGGCAGCGACGCTGTGATCGTTCCTTTTGATTCCAGCAAGCTGAGCTTTTCCCTTGGTCTGATGCAAAAGGGTGGGATTGATCCTCTGACCTACACCTGGTAAGTCTACTCACCTCTTTTGGCTGCCTGTACTCCCGGAGTGCAGGCAGCCTTTTAACCTTGCTTAGAACGAAAAGTGAGAAACCATGGGAATCCTGAAGAAGCTCTTACTGCTTATCGGTGCGACTCTCGTCACAGCCTTTATCGTTGTTGGCCTGATCTTCTATTTTGGTATGCAGAGCAATACTGGCCAACATGGTCAGTGCCCTGGAGTCGAAGCTGACGAGTGAAAATGAGAAGAGCGTGAAGCTTCTCGACGGTAATTTCGAGAGATCAAAAACAACTTGTTGCCGCTGATGAGACAACCAAGGAGATTGTTGTCAACCTCTATGACGAATCCTTTAATGCGGCCATCACGTCTCTTGGCAACCAGGTTTTCCCCTCTGTTGAAGCCTTTGACTACGAGACCCCGGTTCAGGCGATCGAATACCTGGTAGAGTCCAACCCGGCGGTCAAGTGGATTCGGCTCTCTGTCAGCGAAAACCCGACCGAAGATGAAGTCTTTGAAGCCGGTGAAATTGCCAATGCTGCAGACCGCAAACTTTACGAAAAGACCATTACTTCGGATTTTGCTTATGTGAAGCTTGAAATGCAAACCAGCCTTTCCGGCCTCGCGGCCTTGAAGAAATCAAAACGATCTTTGCTAATATCAATAGTGCCAACGAACAGCTTGCCAATGACATAAAGTCCGGATCTGAACAGACGATGCAGAATGCGAGCAGGATCTCGATTGAAACGAGTGAGTCCGGTCAGAAAACTCTGCTCTGGCTGATGTTTGTGACCATGATTGTGGTGCTTGCTCCTGGTCGGTCTGGTGCTCGGGGTTTCCATCAATAAAAGTATCAATCAACCCCTGGCCGAGACGGTTTTCATGATCCAGGAGATGGAGAAGGGCCGCCTTGAGAACCGGCTTAATATGAACCGAAGTGACGAGATCGGGCAGATGTCGGTCGCCATGGATCGCTTTGCAGATAACCTGCAGCACGAAGTCGTCGCCGGCTTTACAGAAAATGTCCGAGGGGGACTTGACCTTTCATGTCCAACCGGAAGATGATCAGGATGTTGTCCGGGGCGCTGTTAAAAAAGTTAAAGATGATTTGCACCGGTTGATCGGCAACATCAAGGTCGCAACCGAACAGGTTGCCTCCGGGAAGCCAGGCCATCAGCGGGTCCTCGGCAGAAATGTCCAAAGGTGCCGCAACCCAGGCAGCGTCCGCCGAAGAGGCCTCGAGCAGCGTTGAGCAGATGAATGCCAATATCCGCCAGAATGCCGAGAATGCTCTGCAGACCGAAAAGATCGCGACCCAGGCAGCGAATGATGCACAAGAAGGTGGTGAGCGCAGTGAACTATGACTGTCTCTGCAATGAAACAGATTGCAGATAAAATCATGATTATCGAAGAGATCGCCAGGCAGACCAACCTGCTGGCCTTGAACGCAGCGATCGAAGCCGCTCGTGCCGGTGAGCACGGTAAAGGCTTTGCCGTGGTCGCGGCTGAAGTTCGCAAGCTGGCTGAACGTAGTCAGAACGCTGCCGCTGAAATCAACGATCTTTCCACCGAGCAGTGTCGAAGTCGCTGAGCGGGCAGGGCAGCTGCTAGAGGTGATCGTGCCCAATATTCAGAGAACTGCCGAGCTGGTAGAGGAAATCAGCGCCTCCAGCAAGGAACAGGATGCCGGAGCGGAACAGATCAATGCGAGCATCCAGCAGCTTGATGGCATCATTCAGTTAAACGCCTCGGCTTCAGAGGAGATGGCTGCAACAGCTGAAGAACTCTCCAGCCAGTCGGAACAGTTGGCCGAGATGGTTGCCTTTTTCATAATGGAAGAAGATCAGCAACAGCGTCGGCTCGGCTCTCATACAAGGTCTGTTGCGAAACCTGCACAGAAACATGCCGAGCAACCACGCCTGGAGCATGCGTCTGTGCAACAGCAAGGCTTTTCTGAGAGGGCTGCCAACAGGGATGATGTGGATAACGAGTATGAAGCTTTTTAGCCGCTGACGGCGCAGGCGTTTGCAGCAAGCAAACAACTAAGGCCGCCCGTTTTTTCGGGCGGCCTTAGTTGTTTCATGGTGAGGCTTAATGTGTGTGTTGTCGCTGACGTTGTCTGGCTTAATGCGTTGGCAACTGATGCGGTTCGTGCCTCACCACATCCTACCTTTCTTTGCGCCTTCAATCTTCGTCGGATTCTGCTGAACGAAGTGAACCGCATCGGATTACCCGGATAAATTGAACAGGTATACATCACCGTGACATTCTGCAAATGAGGCTGGCACAGTCTTTACCCGGCCATTGCTTTCATCTTGTTGCGCCATTCAATTGTAACCTTACGTTATTGCACACTAAATATACTCTGAAGGGTTTTCGTTTCCTATGACATTTATTTGCTAAGCACTGAATTCTATTCTATATTAATCACCTCTCACGGTAGCGGTCTGCTCACTTGTATGATATAAATGATGTCGTTATGAACACTGATCTTGGCGAGGTGCTTAATGCCGGAAGAAAATGTTAAGGTTTTGATTGTTGAAGACGATCCCGATTTTGCGGAGAGCCTGATGATCGCTTTGGGGGTTCGTGATTGTCACGTGGATATTGCGCGTACAGGCGAGGAGGCGATCCGTAAATTTCGCAATCTTTGTTATGATATCGCATTTATGGATATCAAACTTCCTGGTATCAATGGTGTAGAGAGTCTTGCAGAGATTCGGAGTTTTTGTCCTTCGGCCAAAATTGTCATGATGACAGGCTTCAGTGAAGCGACTCTGCTGGAGACCGCCCGTAAGGCCGGGGCTATCGACATCCTGCGCAAGCCCTTTCGACTAAAAGAGATGTTCTGCTTTATTGATAATCTTCAAGGTGATGCCCCACCGGCGGTAAAACATTAATATTTGATAAGCGCCTGTGCACTTCATGTTCTGCAGGCGATTTCTTTGTTATAGCAGACGGGCTCACCAACAAACATGCCTTTGCACTATTCCCTGAAACGCGCACTAACTCTTAACTTCCTTCTGGTTGCTGCTGTTCCTGTCCTTATTTTCGGACTCATTAATATCCAGCTGATTGCCAATCAACAGCTGGATGGTGTGCGAGAACTCAACATCTCTCAGGCCAGAAGCATCGCTGAAGAGGTGGATTCCTTCCTCCTTGAAGTTCGCTCGGACTTGCAACACGTCGAGCAGGTGCTCTCGTCAGAAAGGATTCTACAGCCCGGCAGTGCCGATGATTTTCTTGACTCTATGGTCGGAAACTCCCGCTTCTTCGAGTCCATATACCTGCTTGATAACCAGTATAGAGTTGTTAGCCTCGGCGTGTTGCCCAAATTGCAGGCGCGCAGTGATGATTATATTGGCCTGGATTTTTCCGGTCACCAGATCTTTCGCTCGGGACAGAAGTTAACAGCGCCGGTCTGGAGTAATACTTTTGTGTCCCTGGCGACAGGTGAGCCCTCTGTGACTCTTTGCCTGCCCGATGCCGGAGGGCTATCTGCTTGGCAATATCCGGCTGAGCAGTCTCGGCGTTCTGCTGAAAAGGTATTCTAAGGACGGTGTTGACGTTTCCATCATTGATCAGAGTGGCACCCTGGTTGCTCATAATGTGACGGAAAAGGCCATGCAGCGGGTCAACTTCGGTGCTCACCCTGCCGTCATTGCAGCCATGGAGGGGAGTGAGTCTACCGAGGAATACGTGGAGGGGAAAAAACACACCCTTGAGAGTGTCAGCCCTGTTACGACTTCGGATTGGGTTGTCTGGGTCGGCCTCGATATGAACGTCGTTCAGGCTCCGATCAAGAGGATGCGCAACCTGCTTATCGTTTTTATGGCCGCTGCTGTTTTTCTGGCCAGCGCGATTGCTCTTCTCAATGTCCGGAGTCTGATGAAACCTTTGCTTGCTCTGGGCAAACGCACCAAGCTGATTGCGGAAGGGCATTATGACTTCCGTTTTCGCCCCTCAGGTTTTGTCGAAATTGATGAACTTGCCAACCAGATCGCGAGTATGACTCACGCGATCGAACTGCGCGAGGAGTCAATCATTACCAATGAACGGCGCTTTCGCGATCTGGTCAACTCGATCGATGGCATTGTCTGGGAGATGGAATATCCTTCTTTCCGCTTTTTGTTTGTCAGTAAACAGGCAGAGGCTATTCTTGGCTATCCTTTGCAGGACTGGTATGAAGTCGAATCATTCTGGGAACAAAAAACCCACGTTGAAGACCTGGCTCAGGCGAAAGCTTACTGCCAGTTGATGTCTGAAAAACATGAAGATCACGATTTTGAATATCGCATGATTGCGGCCGATGGCCGGGTCGTCTGGATCCGTGACCTGGTCACAGTGGTTGTGGAAAATAATCGCCCCGTCCGCCTGCTCGGTGTCATGATTGATGTAACACAACAGAAGGAGCTGCTTGACGACTTAAGCCGCAGCGAACAGAATTACCGGGAAATTTTCAACGCGACCAGTGATGCCATTTTTATCCACGATGCCGAATCAGGGCAGGTCCTGGATGTCAATCAATCGATGCTGAACATGTTCAATACGACTTACGTCGATGCTCTTTTGGGAGGTATTAAAGCCATCAGCTCAGGGGGATAGTCCTTACAGCCCTGAGGAGGCCAAACTTAAAATTACAGCTTGCGCAAGAGCATGGCAGCTGTACCTTTGAGTGGTGCTCACGTAAGGCGACAGGAGAAATTTTCTGGACGGATGTCAATCTGCGCAGGGCTCTGATAGGTAATCAGAATCGGATTGTCGCTGCAGTCCGGGATATCTCTGAACGTAAGGAAGCTGCAGAAAAACTCCGGGAAGCGAATGAGCGGCTGCTCCTGCTGATTGATCGCATGCCGCTTGGGTGTATTCTCTGGTCACCTGAATTTACCGTTAATCTGTGGAATCCGGCGGCGGAGTCGATCTTTGGCTTCACTGAAGAGGAAATGGCCGGCCGCTCCCCCTTCGAAACCATTATTGCAGAAGATTTTCGTGTCGAAATACTAACCGTTTGGGCCAAGTTGATGTCGGGCGATACTTCGGCTCACAGTGTCAACGGCAACCTGACCAAGTCAGGAAAATCCATTATCTGTGAGTGGTATAACACCCCCGTAAATGATTCCTTCTGGTGAGACCATTGGTGTTATCTCAATGGTTCAGGATGTTTCGGATCGAAAATCAGCGGAAGAAGAGTTGGAGCGGTATCGTGCTCAACTGGAAGAACTTGTCAAGGAGCGAACCGAGCAGTTGGAAGCCGCCCAGCAGGAGTTAGTCCAGAAAGAAAGACTCGCGGTTCTGGGGCAATTAACTGCTACCGTCAGTCATGAAATACGTAATCCTCTTGGTACTGTGGCAAACTCTCTTTATCTTCTCAAAGATGCCTTGCATGGTGAAGAGTATGCGCATCTAAGCCGGCCGCTGCAGTTGGCGGAGCGGAATGTTGAACGTTGCGACGCCATTATCAGCGATCTCCTCGATTTTTCCCGTCAGCGTAAAATTCAAAAACAACCTGTTGCTATTGACGAATGGCTGACTGAATTGCTTGATGAAATGACCTTACCTGACGATGTCAGCTGTCACCGGGAATTTGATTCACAGGCCATTGTTTTGATGGACAAGGAGCGTTTGCGCAGGGTTCTTGTCAATGTTGTTACCAACGCTCTGCAGGCGATGGATGAACTCACGGGCGTTGATAAAATTCTGGAGATCAAAACCCTGCTTGTTGATGAACGCTGTGAGATCGATGTGCGTGACAGCGGCCCGGGTATGAGTAAAGAGATCCTGGCACGCATCTTTGAGCCGATGTTCAGTACCAAGAACTTTGGTGTTGGTCTGGGGGTTCCGATTATCAAAAATATCATTGAAGGCCATGGCGGCGGTGTGAGTTACCAGAGCGCCCCAGGCCAGGGTACGACTGTGAAAATGTGGCTTCAAGCCGATAAAAGAGATGTTAAATGATTCATATCCTGCTCTTGTTTTGAGGATTTGATGGAAATATTTCACCCCTGCGGTTGATTGGCACGTTCGTTGTAAATCAAACTTGGGGTTATCCCTGTTTACGCTGTTTTGTCTGGCTTGCTAAAGAACGGCCGGCTGATATTGAGATGAAAATTTTGTTAGCGACACATTAGTGTGTCATAGCCGTTGCTTGTGCGTCAGAGAGAGTTGCTGTGCGATTAAAATCCCGGGGTTGTTTTATAAATTAACACTGAAAGATGCTGTTTTTAACGCTCAACTTTTTTCCTGGCGCAGTCTGAAAATAGTTCTGGCGCGGTTTAGACCGCTTTTTGGGGAGTATGTTATGGCTGGACCGATTCGCGTCCTGATTGTGGACGATTCTGCGGTTGTACGACAGGCTCTTACGGCGAGTTCTGTCCGCCGATCCTGCGATAGAAGTCATTGGGGTGCTGCCGACCCCCTGATCGCAAACGATAAAATCCGTAAACAGCGCCCTGATGTAATCACTCTTGATGTCGAGATGCCGCGCATGGATGGCCTTTCTTTTCTCAAGCAGATCATGGCCCAGGATCCGATTCCGGTCGTCATGTGTTCAAGCCTGACGGAAAAAGGCGCAGAAGTGACGATGAAAGCCCTGCAATACGGTGCTGTTGAGATCATCAATAAACCGAGGATGGGGGCCAAAAAGTTTCTCGAAGACAGCAATGTCATGATCTGTGATGCGGTCAAGGCTGCCGCCCGGGCCCGGGTCAGGCGTCTCTCGAGCCTGGTGAATGCGCCTGAACCGAAGTTGACGGCCGACGTCATGCTCAGTCAACCCAGGCATGCTGAAAACTTTCGGACCACAGAAAAGATCCTTGCCGTGGGTGCTTCCACCGGCGGCACCGAGGCGCTGCGGGTCTTTTTACAAAGCATGCCTTACGATGCGCCCGGGATCGTGATTGTTCAGCACATGCCGCAGCATTTCACGGCGGCTTTTGCCAAACGCCTGAACGGAATTTGTCGCATCATCGGTCAAGGAAGCCGCCGACGGCGACACGGTGATCCCCGGTCGCGCACTGATTGCACCGGGCAATATGCACATGATGCTAAAGCGCAGCGGAACCCGCTATCATGTTGTGGTCAAGGACGGTCCGCTGGTCTGCAGACATCGACCCTCGGTTGATGTGCTTTTCCGTTCCGTTGCCCGGTATGCCGGTCAGAATGCCATTGGTATCATCATGACCGGTATGGGCGATGATGGTGCTCGCGGCATGCTGGAGATGAAAAATGCAGGGGCAACCAACCTGGCGCAGGATGAAGCGAGTTGTGTCGTGTTCGGTATGCCGCAGGAGGCTATCAAACACGGTGGGACAAACAAGGTCCTGCCATTGGAAGACGCTGGCTGATGAGGCTTTGCGGATCTATCGCCTGCAGAATTGATTTTACCACCCAATACAGGAACAAAATGATGAAAAAACCAAGCGATGAAGAACTGATCGAGGAAATTCGGCAACGTTTCGAATCGAACCATAACGCTCTCAATGATATGCGCGCAATGACGTACAAACTTGAGTCGATGAACGAGAAATTACAGAATTCCGAGGCATTGAAAAGTCAGTTCCTGTCAAATATCCGCAACGAAATCAATAACCCCCTCTCTGCAATCATGGGCTTGTCCGGTCAATGCCTTGATCAAGGCTGTGATCCCGAGGTTTGTCGCAAGAATCTCCGCATGATTTATGCGGAGGCATTTAATCTTGATTACCAGCTGCAGAATGTTTTTATGGCGGCCGAACTTGAAGCAGGAGAGGCCGAAATTTCTTACGCCATGGTTGAAATAGACAGCATCCTGGCCGGCTGTATTGACAAACTGGCCTATCGTATCGCGGAAAAAGAGATCGAAATCTCTCAGTCGATTCCTGATGACCTGATTTTCCCCAGTGATGCACAGAAGTTTGAAACCATTCTTATCAACCTGCTCGCCAACGCAGTTGAATTTAACCACAATGGCGGAACCATACATGTTGATATTGAGGAGAACCGTTCCGGTTTGATCGTTACAGTCATCGATAATGGCCCGGGGATTAACCCAGTCGATCAGGAAATTATCTTTGATCGTTTCAGACAGCTGGACGCAGGTGCCACCAAGGGACACAGAGGGCATGGCCTTGGCTTGAGCATTTGCTGGTCTCTCGCCGAACTGCTCAGTGGGACCCTGGACCTGGACAGTCAGCCCGGCCGGGGGAGCCGCTTTGTGCTTTCGTTGTCCAGACCTGATGTTGATGTCGCTGTACATGCCAAAGATGGCAATTTTTTCCTTTTCGATGAGACCGATGAGGATGTAGAGACATTCTAAACGCATGATGAATCAGGCCACAGGTGCTGAAGAGACTCTCTCTCCAGAACGCCACTACCTTTATCCGGGCACACTTTTCGTGCACCGCAAACCACATCTGATCACTACGGTGCTCGGCTCCTGTATCTCGGTCTGCTTGTGGAACCAGACCTCTCACTTAGGTGGTATTAACCACTACCTCCTGCCGCTCTGGAACGGTGAAGGCTTGCCGACGCCCAAGTACGGCAATATTGCAATTGCCAAGTTGTATGAAAAAGTCCGTGCTTATTCCAATCCTGGCGACAAACTGATTGCCAAAGTCTTTGGTGGGGCCTCCATGTGGGAAAAAACCGACGGCCTGCTGGCTGTCGGACAGCGCAATATCGATTTTGCCATGGAGACCCTCGAGACACTCGGTATTCAGGTGGTCAGCAAAGACCTCGGTGGGCACCAGGGCCGCAAAGTCATTTTTAATAGCGGTGATGGTACCGTTATGATGAGAAGACAGCGGCCGATGGGTAAATCCTGACTCTGCTGGTGCGTGCTGTTCTCCAAGTTTTTTCTTCAGCTGCCCTTAGATTATGATGACTTCTGCTTCATGGTATGAGCTCAGACTGGCGTCTGACTGCTTTTCTTGAAGATGTCGAAAGCCGGAACCGGTTATGCGGCATGTGCATAATTACAGTTCCGGCTTTTTGCGTTTACCCTTGGCTCGCCTGATCTTTTTGTAGAGCGCTGCAGCTTCTGTTGATTTTTTTTGCCGTGAGTGGTTTTCCTGCTCTTCAGCCAGTCACCAGCATGATTGCGGGGGAGTAATTGACTGGTCGCTGCCCATAGAAACGCCAACAACATAATGATCTCGAACATTTTGACCTCCTTAGTCTGTGATTTTCAGTAAAACATCGCCCATTGTCAGAATACGTCACGCATCTGGCGTTGCCTTCCTCCAATTTTTACTGTGACTAAACAAAGAAATTGATGCATGGAAATATCTGTCAGATAAGACGTAAAAGAGGCCTGTTTGTGCGTTGACGGAGGGGGGGAAATCGTATACAGTATGCAGGTTTCAGCTCAGCTATGACCTAAAATTTCGTCAGAACGAGAATTTTATATTCGGTGGCGATCCTTGTCGCTGCTAACAACTTGATGAAGGAGAGAGAAGATGATTGAAGCTTATCTGATGCATGAAAAAGAACGTAATGCCCAGGGGATTCCGGCCTTGCCGCTCAATCCTGAGCAGACGGCCAGCCTCTGTGAATTGCTGCAGAACCCGCCTGCAGGCAAAGAAGAATTTCTCATGGAGTTGTTCACCGAGCGTGTCTCACCCGGTGTTGATCCTGCGGCTGAAGTCAAGGCCGCTTTTCTGGCCGAAATTCTGACCGGTGCCAAAAGCTCTCCCCTGATTGACAAGAAGAAAGCAGTGCAGATCCTCGGTACCATGATCGGCGGTTACAATGTTCAACCTCTGATCGGTGCATTGAATGATGCCGACCTTGGCTGATGACGCTGCTTGTGCACTCTCCGGCATGACCTATGTTTATGATGCTGCCGACCAGGTCATTGAATTGTCCAAGAGCAACGCTGCTGCGAAGAAGGTCGTTGAAAGCTGGGCTGCTGCCGAGTGGTTTACCAATAAGCCGGAACTGGCTGAAACGATTACTGTCAAAGTGTTCAAGGTGGAAGGCGAAATCAACACGGATGATTTCTCCCCTGCCGGTGATGCCTGGAGTCGCCCCGACATTCCACTGCATGCCCTGGCCATGGGCAAGACCCGTTTCCCGGGTGGTATCGAAGAGATTGCCAAGTGGCGTGCTGAAGGTCACCAGGTGGCTTTTGTCGGTGACGTCGTTGGCACCGGTTCTTCCCGTAAATCTGCGTGTAACAGCGTCCTCTGGTGGATCGGTGATGATATCCCGGCCGTTCCGAACAAGCGTCGTGGTGGCGTGATCATCGGTGGTGTTATCGCCCCGATCTTCTTCAATACCGCTCAGGATTCCGGCACTCTGCCGCTGCGGATGGACGTTTCCAATCTGAACATGGGTGATGTGATCACCATCAATACCGCCAAAGGTGAAGTCACCAACGAAGCAGGTGAGGTTGTTTCCACCTTCGAGATCAAGCCGGATACGGTTCCTGATGAGTTCCGCGCCGGAGGCCGGATTCCTCTGATTATCGGCTGTGCCGTAACCAAGCAAGCTCGTGAAGCTCTGGGCATGGGTGAGACCGATATCTTTGCCAAGGCTGCCAACCCGGTTCCCAAGGCTGATCAGGGTTATACCCAGGCGCAGAAGATGGTGGGTCGTGCCTGTGGCGTTGAGGGTGTTCTGCCAGGCTCTTCTTGTGCTCCGATCATGACCACAGTTGGTTCCCAGGATACGACTGGCCCGATGACTGCTGATGAGATCAAGGAGCTGGCTTGCCTCCGCTTCAAGTCACCTATGTTCATGCAGTCCTTCTGCCATACCGCAGCTTACCCGAAGCCGGCTGACGTCAAGATGCACGCCAACCTGCCGAAATTTATCTCTGATCGCGCCGGTGTTCCGTTGCGTCCTGGCGATGGTGTTATTCACAGCTGGCTGAACCGTTTGCTGGTTCCCGATACTGTCGGTACCGGTGGTGACTCTCACACCCGTTTCCCGATCGGCATCAGTTTCCCGGCCGGTTCCGGACTGATCGCTTTTGCCGGCGCTCTTGGTTTCATGCCGCTCGATATGCCCGAGTCGGTTCTGGTGCGCTTCAAGGGTGAGTTTAACGAAGGCATCACCCTGCGCGACGCCGTCAACGCCATCCCTTACTGGGCCATCAAACAGGGGCACCTGACCGTGCCAAAGAAGAACAAGGTCAACATCTTCAACGGCCGTATCCTGGAGATGGAAGGTTTGCCGAACCTGTCGGTCGAGCAGGCCTTCGAGCTGACCGATGCCGCCGCCGAGCGTTCCGCCGCTGCCGGTTGTATCAAGCTCTCTGAAGAGAGTGTCTGTACTTACCTGCGCTCCAATGTTGCCTTGATGAAGAAGATGATCGAAGAGGGCTACCAGGATCCAGAGACTCTGCAGGGCCGGATTGATGCCGTCAACGAGTGGCTCAAAAATCCCAAGCTGCTCAAAGCTGATGCCAACGCCGAGTATGCCGCAGTGATCGAAATCGATCTGGCTGAGATCACCGAGCCGATTCTCGCTTGCCCGAACGATCCGGATGATGTCAAGCTGCTCTCCGAGATCCAGGGTACGCCGATTCAGGATGTTTTCCTCGGCTCCTGTATGACCAACATCGGTCACTTCCGGGCCGCTGCCGAGATCTGGCGCGGTGAGAAGTTCAACCCGAGCGTTCGCACCTGGGTTTGCCCGCCGACCCGCATGGATCAGGCCAAACTGAAGGAAGAGGCCGTCTTCTCGGTCTTCAGTGCCATGGGCGCCCGTCTTGAAATTGCCGGCTGCTCCCTCTGCATGGGCAACCAGGCTCGTGTGCCTGATGGAGTTAACATGTTCTCCACCAGTACCCGTAACTTCGATGACCGCATCGGCAACGGTGCCCAGGTTTACCTCGGCTCTGCAGAGCTTGGTGCCGTCACGACAACCCTGAGCAAGCTGCCGACTCCGGCCGAATATTTTGCAGTCTACAAAGAGAAGGTCGCTCCGAAGAAGGACGAGATTTACCAGTACCTGCAATTTGATGAGATGGAAGGGTACAAGTAAGTGGTGTAAAGCCGGTTAGCTCAGAAACAGCTGAACACAGAAAAAGGGTCGCCCCGACATCGGAGCGACCCTTTTTCTTCCTTAATATATTGGCTCTGTTCGCGTTCTGCGTTGATAAATAAGGCGTTTTATAAATCCTAAGGTAATCTAGGAATTGCTGCTGACATAACTTGTAAGAAAATTTACACGGAGCGCGTCAGGTGCGGGGTTTATAAGAATTTTACAGGGATGCGGATCACGGCAAACAAGAGGAAAAGTGTTTCAAAAAGCAGCGTGTCAACTGCGTGCGACTGACACACTATACATCATCTTCAGACAAACAAATCCAGGATCGAGCCGAGACCATCTGTATGATAGTAGGTTGCTCTAAATCAAGGGTGTTGTCGTTTTAAGTGACGATAAACATCTTTGCGGTGTCCGACATGTATAACCAAGATGACAAGCTTGACCATCGATTTGATAAATGATTCGATAATCACCAACCCGTAGTCTATATAGGCTGGCATCTTCTCCGACAAGATGCTTGCTACTGGGTGGTGTCGGATTGTCAGCTAGAGAAAGAAGTGCCCTGTCAATTCTGACCATTAATGCACGATCTTTCTTGGCCAGTTTCAACAGGGATTTTTCAGCCGATGGGGTTAACTCAATGCTGTATGACATGAATTACAACCCCAGCTTTTCCCGTAAGCTATGATAAGGAATACGCTCTTCACCAGCTTCAGCTATCGCTTGACGGGCCATATCAATATCAAGCTGATCTTCCAATGCTTCGAGCAACTTCAAATCTTCAATGGAGACAATAGCACCGACATCTTTGCCTCGCTTGGTCAGGACAACTCGTTCATGCGTATAGCGGGCACGATCCACAACTTCACTCAAATGATCACGTGCATCTGAAACACCAATTTTAGTCATGATTACTACCTCCGTACGATTTGTACTAATTGTACGATTCGTAAGATTGAATGTCAATCACATATTACTCACCCACAGTTCTCTCTCCACAGCCAGCTTAAAGAGTTCATACGGCATCTAAAACAACAGCGGCCATTCTGGATAGAGTGACCGTTGTGTAGTGTTGAGAGGATTGGCATGTCCGTTGTCAGATAATTGCTGATATTTAAGAAACATATCCAGCACTCCGAACCATAGCATGCGACCACTCACATCATTCTTATAATTCCTCTCACATCGATTGGGCATGCTCAGATTGGTTGAATTGCGAAATTATTACTGACCCTCCGACTGACACACTCGCT
>CAVYNW010000029.1:0-171537 GCA_963769955.1 uncultured delta proteobacterium | reverse complement strand
CCCAGCTCCGGAAGCAGTTCATTTATCACCGAAACGGTCAAGCCGAACCCCAAACCAATTAGCCAGAGACCAAAAACAGCTTCAAGCACCGCTATTGGATCGGCTGGATAACCGACAAAACCGAACAATCCGGCGCCGGTAAAGAGCACCAGCGCAATCACGATCAGCAAAAGCCCCTCAAAAACGCTGCGCACCAACACGCAATCAACCGGTTTGACCTGACGGTAAACGAACAGGGCGCGGTTGGCATTGATCGCGTTGCGGCTCTGCATTGATGGGTTCTTGAACATAAAATAGGCGAGGAAGCCGACCATCACCCAGAGCGGTGTCTCTATGCCGCCGACGACGCGGACCCTGACCACGGTCAGCAGGAACATCAGATAGACGATATGGGCCATCGGATCGACCAACAGCCAGACCCAGGCAAAGCGCCGCGTCGACAGGCGGGTAACCGCTTCGCGCAGGAAGAGCGCCTTCCAGACATTCCAGGTAATTGTGAGAGGTGATGAATACGCTTGCATAAGATTTCGACCGGATTGCTGCCGGGCAGATAGACTAATTATAGACGAAGCAGACGGGTGATGCGAAAGACAGCAGATCACTGCCCCTCGACACGCAAATCCTTCATCTGGTAATCACCGATGACAATCGTGACCAGATCCCCGGCCTTGACCAACCCAGGGTTGCCAAAAAATATCCAGTAAGTCACACCGGGCTTGGGATTGCGACCGGTCGGTCGCATTGGTCCGAGTTTGGCAGAGACAGGAACCGCAAGAGCTTTTCCAGTGGCCTGCTGGAGAAGATAAGGCTTTATGTCCTCACGAAAAAACGGCAGGGCTTTGTGCACATCGACAACCTGAAAGCGAAAATCAAGCATGTGACCGGCGGCAGTTTCTCGCAGGGCAACAACTTTAATGCCAAAGCGCTCCGCAAACACCCCGGCATCATCGACTCCGACGTGCGTTTCGGTGGACTCGCCGACAGCGCTGGCAGCACGCGATGTCGTGGATGGAGAGCAGGCGGACAATAATACGGATAAAAAGAATAAAAGGCAAAAAAGCATACTCTTTTTGCCAAGCATGACAATAATCATGAACATCTCCTCAAAGCACTAAGATACAGGCAGCTATTATAACAAAAAGGACTGGAAAACCTAAAAATAATCCTAATCTTTTTACATCTTAAGCAGACCCGGCCAGTTCCGACAAAAAAACCCTTGAACCGGGCTGGAACGACTGGCACGAAATCAGCTTTGCATATATGATGAAAAGATGAGTGAGTTACAGTCTGGTTCACAAATAACGACAAGAGGACATTCATGATTATAAACAGAATTAAATTATCCTGTGTGCTGCTGCTCGCGATCCTGGCCCTGCCAGGGCTGGCTGATTCTGCCGACAATTACCAGCGAAGCATCGAAAACTATCAAATCCCGGACGTTACTCTGACGAATCACCTCGGAAGCCAGGTGAAGCTTGTTGAACTTCTGGATCAGGACAAGCCAGTCCTGGTTGAATTTATCTATGCTACCTGCACCACCATCTGTCCGATCCTGTCAGCGGGTTACTCCAACCTGCAACGAAAATTGGGAGACAGAAGTGAAGATGTCAGGCTGCTTTCAATCTCCATCGACCCCGAACATGACAACCCGGAAGTCATGAGCAACTACCTGAAACGATACCGTGGTAAGCCAGGGTGGGAGTATTTAACCGGCAGCCGGGACAACATCGACAGCGTCATGCACGCATTCGACGCCTATGTCTCTAACAAGATGTCACACTACCCCTTGACTTTAATCAAGGTTCCCGAAAAGAACCAATGGGTACGTCTTTACGGCCTGGTGGGAACCAGCGAACTGACCCGGGAAATTGAACTCCTCTATGGCCCCGTCATCACGGCGGAGGGTCAAAAATGATACGCTTTTGCTTTTTGATATCGGTTTTTTTTGGAGTGCTGATCTTTTTCACCGGCACAGCAATGGCATCTCCACTCGTTGGCGGATATCCACCCGACCAGGCCTTGAGGCTTGGTGAGCGCATGTACCGACTGGGGCTGTTGCCATCCGGGGAACCGATGGAGGCGCTCGTCCAGGGCGACATCCCGGTGGACGGAACCATGTTCAGCTGTGAAAGTTGTCACTTAAGCAGTGGCCTCGGCTCCTTCGAGGGGACGATCGTCACCCTGCCGACCAATGGCGGCAAGCTCTTCAAGCCTCTGCACCGCGGTGCCGAAATCGATGTCCGGCCAACCCGTCAACAGCTCCCCAAAGTCTTTCAGAGCCAGGATATTCGTCCTGCCTACACCGACGAAACCCTCGCGGAAGCCATCTGGAACGGTCAGACCCCGAGTGGTCGTCAACTTCTCGAATCCATGCCTCGCTATCTGCTTGAGTCTGAGGACATGGACATCCTGATTCATTATCTCAAAAGCCTCTCCGATGACATCTCCCCCGGCGTTAATGCAACGACCATGAGCTTTGCGACCATCATCACCGACGAGGTCAAAAAAGCCGACCGTGAGGCTTTTCTTGGCGTGCTGCAGGCGTATTTGAAAGATCACAATTCCCAGAATCGCCATGACCTGAGACGAAGTCGTCAGGGGCCCTTTTACCACCAGGACCGCTTCGGAGCTTATCGACAATTCGAATTACAGGTATGGGAACTGTCCGGACCGCCATCGACCTGGGAAAAACAGCTGGGGGATTACTACAGAGACAATCCGGTCTTTGCCGTCCTCAGTGGACTCTCTTACCAACCATGGGCACCGATCCATGACTTTTGTGAGAAGCAACAGCTTCCCAACATCCTGCCCCTGACAATGCTGCCTAAAATCACCAAGGATGACTGGTACACGCTCTATTTTTCCAAAGGCTACTACCAGGAAGGAGAAGCGGCGGCCCGCTATCTGCGGCCACGACGAGGCGACCAGTCCCCCACCATTGTGCAAGTTGTCAGCGAGCGCGATCAATCTTTGGCGGCATCACAGGGTTTCACTGAAACCTGGCGTAGTTTCGGACTCCCGGAGCCAACCATATTGATTACCGACACTACCTCGTCAACAACAAAAGGCTTCTGGAAAAAGCTGGCAAAAGACTACCCGGACAGCAACCTGCTGATCTGGCTGTCAGATGAAAAACTCAGACACGTTGATGAACTTGAATATTTTAACCTTACATCTGACAAGCTTATCTTTTCGAGCACCCTCATTAACGAGAATTATCAGGCGATTCCGGAGGCATTGCGCGACAACAGCCTGCTCACCTACCCTTACCGTCTCCCGGAAGACAAGGACTCAAGAATGAGTTTTGTCAAGAGATGGTTGAAGGTTCACAATGTCCCTTCCAACAATCTTGATCTGCAGGCAAGAGCCTATTTCCTGAACTGGCTGATGACCGGAGTCCTGCGGATGTTGGGCGACGATTTCTACCGCGATTACTTCCTCGACGTGGCCGA
The DNA here is from genome assembly GCA_963769955.1 of uncultured delta proteobacterium. Lineage (GTDB taxonomy): Bacteria > Desulfobacterota > Desulfuromonadia > Desulfuromonadales > BM103 > M0040. Next base: position 168,085 of record CAVYNW010000029.1, on the reverse strand, counting down.
CATGATGAACGACGAGGTTTATGCCAGCGCCCACTTCCCGCGCCTGAGCTTCGGTCCCGGGCAGCGTTTCGCCTCGAAAGGCTGCTATCTCGTCAGGCTCTCTCCGGGTGCCGAGCCCAAGCTTTCAGCGGAGAGTCCATGGGTTATTCATTAACTCCTGCGAAAACGAGATCCTCACCGGTAAAGATTTACCTCTTGTTTGATTCTACATACGTCGACGCAATCATTGCTGTTTCACCTGAATTCTTGCCAATCCAATAAAAAAGCAGCGAGCCAGGTGGCTCGCTGCATATTAAATTCAGGTCTGTCTGATTACTTATGGAGCTGCGATTGTAAATGAGCCATCGGACCACTGCACATCAGCAGTCAGCTTGGTCGGGCCGCTGAAGGCTGTAACACGCAGTGTTTTCCCGGCTTCAGGCAAGGCATCGCCGGGGACAGTCCAGTTAATCGATGTGACATCACCAACGGCAGAGATCGCATGCGGAGCACCGCCACTGTCGAAGTAGTGGACGCGGTAGCTATCGGCACCGGGAATCGATGCCCAGGTCAGAGCGTAATTCTGACCGACTACGAGGGTTTCACCACCATTCGGGAACATCTGTGATGCAATGGTAAAGGTCCCTTCAGACCACTGGATAGCACTGGTCAACCTGGTTGTGCCGTTAAAAGGCGTAACCCGGAACCGCTTGCCGGACTCTGCAAACGCAGAGTGGGGGACGGTCCAGTTGTAACTCGTTACATTGCCGACATTGGCAAGCGAATGAGGGGTGTTGTCGGCATCATAGTAGTGCAAACGGTAGTTGTCAGCGCCGACAACCGGCGCCCAGGCGAGTGTATAGCTCTGCCCCTCGGTGAAGACTTCACCACCGTTGGGGACGACGTTGGCCGCGATCGTGAAGCCCTGATCGGAGAAGTCGCGGTACAGGAAAGTGCCACCGTCAAAAGCCGTCAGACGCAAGCTTTTACCAGGTTCAGCAAGAGTGTTGAGTGGAATAGTCCACTCATAGGTGGACACATCACCGACACTGGCAATCGGATGCGGAGTTCCGTCTGCGTCTAAATAATGCAGCCGATAGGTGTTAACGGTGCCGGGATCGTCGATCCACTCGATCGTATAGGTTGACCCACGAGACCAGACTTCGCCGCCGTTGGGTATGATCAGGCCGGCTGTCCCGGGTGTCGTCAGATAGGCGAGCATGCCGCCACCACTGACCCCACCATTGGTCAAATGGAATCGGGCATCATAAACGGCAATCTGGCTTGACGGGCTGGAGACCAGCAGGACATCTTTGGTCTTGCCTGCGGTTAACTCCAGGGAATAGACCTCATGCGGATAAGGCAGCAGATTGCCGTCTTCGGCGAGCCACTGGACATAGGTCCCCTGGAGGACCGGCATGCGGGTTTCATAACCGGCATTGACAAAGCGCAGCAGCACGTTGCTGTCGCTACCGAGGTTAAACGAGGTATTGCCGGAGCCGAAAGGCTGGCCATTGATCAGGTAGTAATCAGGGTCAAAGCCAATGGTGCTGGTATAGCTTTTACCTGGGCCGTAGTCGTCGGCGGCGACAGCGGCATGCAGGGCCGTGTCAATTTCGCTGTAGGCCAGGACTTGTTCCGTGGTGAAGGTTGTTCCCGGACCATAGGCCTGATCAGTGGTTCCCGCGGGATAGACCACAAGCACTGCATACAAGCCCATCTGTACCTGGACAGCCTGGTGTGTTCCGCTCTGGATCAGGTAGGTCCCCGGAGTCAGATCCCAGGAGTAGGTAACCGGGCCGCTCTGGTTAGCTGTCTCGTGGGTCAGTGAACGGACCCGCTTGGTGGGGTCACCGCCACGCGAGCCGAAGGAACCATCGGTCCAGGTCGGAACCATGGCGTCGGTTTCGCTCGCCACTAAACCCGGGATGATCAAGGAAGTCGGTTTTGCCAGGGCAGAAGCAGTATCGTCTGGCAAATCATTGGTCAGCGAAATATTCAGAACCGCGTCGCTGGTCTTGTACACCGGGACCTGCCAGTCTCCGGCCGCATGACCTGGATCGTCAGTATCGCGCAGGCCCCACATGGTGACAGCCGCCGCGCCCGGCATGGTCACCGTTGCTTGTTCAGCAACCATATTGATATTCAGACCAAACACGGTTCCTGCAGCTACCCAACTCAGCGCTGTCAACAGAAGGGCGGAACATAGGTAGTTTTTCATCGTAAGAACTCTCATTTCAGGTATTCCCCCTTTCTATTGGATATCCGTGACACTGGGCGGCTCGACGATCAAGAAAGTGAGCATGCCGCCGGGGAAGATATCGTCGTTGGTTAACTCTTTTTCACTGTGTGAATGCCACATGTAGTAGTAACCACCGTTCTGGTTGAAACCGCCTTCACCCGGAGGCAGGAAAGCACCGCCGCCCAGGTAGGGGCTGCCGCTGTAAAACGGGCTGAAGGTCAACTCTTGAAGCCCCGGCAGTTCGACGGGAATCGGCACGTTGTGGTCAGGACAGTACTCATTGGTGACACTGTCGAAATCGCCGTTGCCGAAATCACAGGTGTGCGGGTTTATATCGGTGGTTCCGTACATATCCCAACCCATCTGCTCGCCTGTCCAGGTGAAAATACCGTCGTAAGTCTCGCCGGAATTGACCGTCTGGGTGAAATCTGCGACTGCCAGATCGGCGCTGGTGCCGTTGCTGGAAAGCATGCGGCCATCTCTGGCAACCAGGTTGTAATGATTGCCATGAGTATGCAGCGGATGAGAGTCTCGACCTCCACCGATAAAGCGGATCAGAATCTTTTCGCCGGGACGGATTCTTGGCAGGCAGTTGTACGGTTGAGTCGGCAGCCACGAAACATCATTGTCGAGTAGCGTGTCCGGGCCGTTGCGACCGTTGATGAACCAGTAGGTCGGATGGAATGCATTGGTATCAATCTCATTCATCCGGCCGAACTCCACCAGATCATGGAAACGCGGATCCATGTCGGTGAGCAGGAACAGCACTTCGTAGTCGTAGGCTGTGCTGGCATCACCATAGGCAGTTTGCCCGCCGCCGGAAGGGCGTACAATAATCGCTCCGACCAGTCCCATATCGACCTGCAGGTCCGGGTTGGTGCCGCTGTGATACATGTAAGTTCCGGGGTGGGTCGCAGTGAAAGTATAGCTGACCGTCCCTCCCCCAGCCGCGGCTTCACTGGTCAGTAACCCGGGGCTACCACCGGTAGCGGTTGCCAGATGACCGGGAAACACCATCGAGGTCGGCACCGTGAGTGTGTTGGTCAGGTTGATCGTGACGACATCTCCTTCATTGACGATCAGGGTCGGACCGGGATACTGGGTGGTGCTACTACCGGTTACGGAGTAGCCCCAGACCATCACCGAGTTGCCTTCCCCGGTGCTGATGTGCCCCGGTCTCGCAGTGAAATCAAAACTGTTTCCGGTTTCACCGACGATCAGGGCGTTGGCCGTCCCTCCGACCCAGAGCAGAAGCCCGAGAACCAGCAGCAACAGCCTGCTTCGGTTTTTCAATTGACATCTATGCATTACGTCCTCCATTTCGGCAGTGCGTTGATTTTTAGATCGGGTCGGAGATAACGATTTCCGTCATCATGCCGCCGAAATCTTCCTCATTGTTGCTCAGCTGGTTCAGGTTTCGCGAATACAGGAAGTAGGTCCCTGTAGGAACATTGGTCGTATCGAGGATGACGTCCATCGACTCACCACCACCGAGAGTGATCGAGTTGGTGGTGTACGACAAGTCATTGCCGGCGGCCAAACCGCCAGTGCGCAGAAGCTTTGCGCCGTTGCCGACGACCTGCATCGGGATGCTCGGCGAGATCAGGGTATAGAACTCAACCGTGGCCAGACTCGACAGCCGAAGCAGAACCCGTTCGCCTTGTGCCGCTTCGATCAGGGTCGGCAAATCCTGGGCATCATGACCTTCTGGATTGAGGATCGGGCCAGTATTGACGGTGTCTGGATAACCCCGGCCATTCAGCAGCGGATACACATCGTGCATATCGGCAAAAGGTAGAGGCTGGACATTTTCGTTATTGTCATGGAAGATCGGATCCCAACCCTGCATCTGGATCGGGTAGGCGACGTTATAGCCGGTGGCTCCATTGACGTCATTGTAGGCAAACTGGCTGAAGCCGCCGATACTCGGACCCTGGTCCTGAATCGGCTTGACGTAGAAGTTGCCGAGCATGCCCATCTGCATATGCTCGGAGGCCTCGACGTGACAGTGGTACATGAAGGTCCCCGGATGAACCAGGTTGTAGTAATAGGTCAACGTCGATCCCATATTGATGGAGATAGCCGAATCGGGCAAGCCGTCAAAGATTGAGGCGACATTCGGGAAACCGTGATAATGGACGGTATGTGGGTCGAACAGGTCAGGGCGAATCAACATGCCAACGTTATGCAGGTTGAGAAAAACCTTCTGACCCTGTCTGAACTCCATGGTCGGTGCCGGGGCATTGGCCGCCAGGATCAGGCCTCCGGCGCCCCACATGTTGCCGGCCATGCCCGGGTCAGGGACCGGATCGGCAGCAGTGCCGGCATTTCCCCCGGCATTGTAAAGACCGCCGAAGCGTGAGAAACCGAAAATGTATTGCGGATAGCCATCTGCCATGGTCGCGTAACCATCTCCGGAACCTATCTGAATACAGACATGGTCGTTATCAACGACTCCATCGCCATCCGTATCTATTCCGTCGACATCCGGCGGGCACTGCTGCCGATAGATCGCGGCGGCAGGATCCGCATTGAGCAGCAGGATCAGCGCGAGCAATGGCAGAACCGAAAGTTTCTTCATGAGACTCATTTGTATCTCCTTTCAAACCTCTTGAACCCCGCCGGGTAGAGCACCCGGCGGGCGTTGTCAATACAGTTAAGGTGCAACCACGCTGTATGGCTGATCCGACCAGTCAGTAAGTACCTTGACGTTGCTACCATCGAAGGCAACCAATCGGAAGCTTTTGCCGGTTTCTGCCAGAGCGGCCAGGGGTACGGTCCACTCGAAGCTGGTTACATTACCAACGTTGACGATGTGATGCGGAGTACCATCGGCATCATTGTAGAAGAGCCGGTACCTCTCCGCCGTCGGTACAGCTGTCCAGGAGACAGTGTAAGTCTGGCCCTGTGTCAAGACTTCCCCGCTGTTCGGGAACTGCAGCGGACCAGGAATCGGATCCGCACCAGGCTGGATAGTGAAGGGGCCGTCGGACCAGTCAATACCAACCTTGGTGGTGCCGTTAAACGCGGTGAGGCGCAACAGGTTGCCAGCCTTGGGGTAGGCCGTGTTCGGGATAGTCACGCTACTGCTGGTGCCGGTAAGCCCTCCAGCAATCGGGTGAGGCGTGCCATCGGCTTCGAAGTAATGCAGCCGGTAGTTATCCGCAGCCGGGTTATTCGTCCAGGTGACCAGGTAGGACGATCCTGCCAGCAGAGTCTCGCCGCCGTTCGGTGTCAGGAGAATTCCGGGGGCCAGCGTGACCGGGATCTCGTCGGCACCGATATCGGTGCCTGCACCAGAGGGCCGCGGGTCAGCATCGTAGTCCATTGAAAGCCGCCCGGGAGCAACAGCCGCGCCCACATCGATCGCCGGCGAAGTATCGCTCAGGTGGTAATCACCCAGATTCAGGTTGAGTTCGTCAAAACGGACAGAAATGTTGTTGCCGCCCTCATCCAGGGTCGCGGCGCTCTGTAGTGTATTGAAGTAGCTTTCGACAAAAGCCGGATCGGCTACGATGTTACCGTTACCGCTGTAGTCTTCGCCGTTGGCACCGGCCAGGCTGCTCAACACCGAGTTAACCGGTTGCAGGGCATCGGTTCCTGGAACTACCTGCCCGGTGATACCGAGGTCCCAGTAACTGACGAAGGCTAACGCGTCGGAGGCCACGTTCAACCCTTCGTGGAGGAAGGAGCGATTCTGGTAAACAATATTGTTGACCAGGGTCGGGTTCGGCACGTTGGTGCCGACCACGCCGGCCAGCGCGCCGCTGTGGACATTGGCACGTATACCTGCTGGACGCGGCAGCGAGGGGTTGAGGTTGGTATTCGGGAAGGCGAACAGCGCAGTAGCTGTGCTGTCATTGTTCGCCACGGTGTTGTTGATGATAGAGACGTTGACTGCATCCTGAAGCGAGATACCGGCTCCACCGATGGCAGCCACATTGTTGAAGATCATGTTGTTGTAGATCTCGGCCTGGTAAGTCGTGTTGTCGACGGTGTTGAGGCCGTTGATAGCGATGCCGCCGCCATTGCCCGAACCGGACATGTTGCCCCGGATCAGGTTGGCGTCTATCACGACGGAACCACTGCCGATCCCGGTCGCCGAGTTGCCGACAAAGATGCCGCCGCCATCACCGTTACCAGGAGCGAAGTAGAAAGCCTCGTTGAGAGCGATCACATTGGTCTGGATAGTACCATTGTCACTGGTACCGACATGGCTGATGCCGGCGCCGTTGCCGCGACTGAAGTTACCAACGATGTAATTGTTTTCAATCACGTAGTTGTCTGCACCGGTGTAGATCGAGATCGCTCCGCCGCCGTTGACACCGGAGTTCTTGGTGATCTGGTTGTCATGGATATGGATGCCGGTGTTACCGACATTGTCACCGCCTGCGTCACCGATGGTGATACCACCACCGAACTGACCCTGGTTGCCGGTCACGACGTTGTTGCGGATTTCGGCGTTGTAACCATGGTCGAGGACATAAATGCCGCCGCCGACAGTACCACCGGTGATCTGGAATCCATCGATGATGACATCAGGGGCGCCATCGGCAAAACTCGCAGACGGGTCGGTGACCATAATGCCAGGGACTTCGATCGCAGGGTCAGGAACACCACCAAGCCCGGTCAGCTTGTTACGCCAGGCCTGGATCACGCTCGACACTGCAGGACGGGAGTTGATCACCGTATCGGCACCTGAACCAAGCAGTGAGACTTCCTTATAGAGGATGACCGCTTCATTGTAGGTTCCAGCGCCGACGAAGATGCGATCGCCGGCAGTCGCCTGGTCAACAGCATACTGGATGGTTCTGAAAGGTGTCGCTGCGGAGCCATTATTCGAGTCGCTACCGGTGGTGGCGACGAACAGATCGTTGCCGCTGCAGTTACCGACCTCGACGTTGACCGCCTGAACGTTGGTCTGACCATTATTGCGGGTGACATAGAGCTCAGCGCTGCCCGCAGGAACACCGGCAACCGTTGCGACAATAACTGTGGAAGACCAGGAGACGACGCTCAGCTGAACACCACCGAGGGTAACCGTGCCGGAGCCCTGGTTGGGGCCGAAGCCGAAGTTGCGCACGATCGTCGGCGAACTGCCGGGAAGGTCCGGGTCGTAATCGGGGTTAGGTACATAGGTCGGGCCTGCCGCAGTGATCACGATCTGATCATTCTCATCACAGGCCAGAGCCCCCGGCACACCACTTCCCTGAGAGACTGAAACGATGACTGGCACACCCTGGGACGGCAGGACATCCAGTTGCCCGGATGGGTAGCCGACAAAAGCTGCCGTCGGGGTAATCGGTGAATCGATGTAACTGGTGCGGGCCGTCTCGAACTGGAACACCCACGGCGGCACAGAGTAGTCGCTGTCGTGCCACGGATCCGGGATGCGCGAGGCCAGGGGGGCCGTCGGATCGGCCATTAAAGGATCGTTAAGGATGATATTGTACATCGCCAGGGTTACGCCGGTTGGTGAGGCCTGGTTGACCGTGTAGCTACCGGGGACCAGGAACTCGTAAGAACCGAACTCGTCGGAGTAGGTACGGGCGACTTCGCGGCCATTCCAGTCCCGCAACGAGACCGGCAGCCACGATGGCGACATCTTTTCGCCGTAGGCGGGGCTGGCCATATTGAACTCGGGGGCCAGGTCGTTGTTGATAAAGCCCAGGCCGCGGGCGGCCTTCGGCACCTTGGTAAAGAAGAAGAATTCGGCCGCGGCGTTCAAGGCCGAGGTGACTCGCACCTGCTTGCGATCACACAAGGGCCGGACTTCGCCGGCATAAGGTGCGGCCAGATCAGCAGGATCAAAACTAATGTCCGGCAGCAGCGCGCCGCTATCATCAGTCCAGAGAGAGAAGTAATCCGGCACAACGCGGTCGTCACCGACGCAGATCGGCGGCAGAGCTTGAGTGCTGGGGATAAACTCGTCTCCGAAGTCGACGTTTTTGTCCTCTTCACGAACCAGGGTGTAGCCGTACGGGGTGCCTACCTCAACAATGTAAGTTCCAGACTGCAGTGGAATCGGCTCGTCACTGGCGGGAACACCCACTCTCATACCGCGCTCATAGTGGTCATTAAAGGCAAAACCACCGTCGAAGATACCGTCACGGACCTGGTTCCAGGTGCCGTAATTATCGGCACAGCGATTAGCCGGGGCACCATGAATGACTGGTGGGTCCTGGATACAGCCGGTCGGCTTGTTATCGTCCCAGCTGTCTGTGTAAGCGACCTGAACGGCGTCACCATAATCCAGGATGCTGTTACTGTTGTGATCAATATCCTCATCCCCCGGGAAATTGTCAAAAGGAGGATTGTCGATATCGGCCAGCTCAGGGGTACAGATCATTTGCTGAGCCTCCGGCAACGGGTCGCCGTTGCCATCGAGGCAGTCAATTTTGCCGAAGGGAACGACATCATCGTGGTAGAGGTTCAGCTGCACGTTGGGAATACCCGGCTCCCACTCTTCAGCGGCCGCAAAGCGCGGGTCATTTTCAGCACGCGTCACCGCGTAGTAGACAATGCCGCTGATGCCGCCGTTTTCATCATCGATGGTATCGGGGATTCCGTCCAGGCCCGGGCCGTAGAAATTCTTGCCCCAGTCAATCGCGTTGGTCTGAGTCAGGTAATTCTGAACCGCCAGGGTTAACACTTGGCCTGGCTCGGTCCAGGAGAGATTGTTGCCGGTATTCGGATTGTTGACTGCGGGTCCGGCGTAGCTGAAATCGCTGGTTTGCGGCTGCGGGTTTAGCATATCGAAGGACGGCACTGTCCAACCATTCGCCGGCGGAATGGTTCCACCCGCATCAGCGGCAGCGGTTGCACCGGTTGCCTTGTAACGCAAGAAGTCGACTTCGGTGACCAACCATTTGAAGAAGGGAAAGACCTCGGTGAGCTCATAATCGCCCTGCGGGTCGGACACCGTTGCCTGATAAATCGTGCCGTCGCGGAAGCGCAGGTTGACGGCCTGATCGGACAGGCCGATCTCGCCGTTTTCACGGAAACCATTTTCGTTGGCATCTATAAAGATATTGCCGATCTGCGTACCAAACCAGCGGCCGGAGAGAAAGACCCGGTTGAGAACATCATAGTTGGGCGGGTTAACCGGGTTACCATTGACATCAATGGTCTCCGGAATAGTAAACGGGTGAGCACTGAACAGGGCGTCCAGGGGGGTGTCCCAGGTTGCCAGCTCGTAATCCCCTTCGGGAATCCCGGCAATCTCAAAAGTGCTGTCGGCATTACAGGGTGCAGCATACAGGCCTTGTCCAGTAATACCATCATTCACGCCGACCCAGCAGTTATCGACCGGGGGCCCGACATCAAGAGACTGGTTATTGGGCGGACGTGAGAAATGATTGAAACGGTTCTGCCCGGAGAGGGTTCCCGGACCACCCGGATTACTGATATTCCAGGGCAGTTCCTCGGTGATGACATAGCCGAAGAAAGCATGCCAGGGCGATGCCGCACCGAACTGCTCGACAAACAATGGCGGCTCATCGGCCAGCACCCAGGCATCAACCGTTGGCGTACCTTCAATCGTTGAATCCAGATTGTAGGTCCGGCCATCCTTGGGAGGATCGAGGACGATACCGTACTTGCCTGGCGGCAGGTATTTGACCAGAGCTTCACCCGGCTGCAGGTTGTATGGGTTCAGCGTTGGGTCACCGCCTGCGGCAGGATTGGTCGTGTCGCAGATTTCGCCCTCTTCCCTCGGCAGTGCCAACGGATAACCGAGGGCAGCGCAGTAATCATCTTCAGTGAGGGTTGTTATTACGCCATTGCCGGTCGAGATAATACAGGTCGAAGGGTCAAAGGCGTCCGGCAGACATGCATCGTCATAGATCGTGCCGATGGGGTTGGCGAAGGCGTCCTGCCACAGGGGGCCTGCACCGTCGCTGATCTGCAAGGTAGCACCGCCGATACCCGGCTCTTGCTCTATCGCGTCAGGGGCATTATTGATCGGCCAATGGTCCTTGAATGCGAATACGGAGATCTGCGCTGTCGGCAAGGGATACGGCTCAACATAGACGTAAACATCGGTCGCATCGACCGGAACCTGGGTGCCACCCATGGCATAGCCGCCGTTGGGCAGTACCGAAACGAAATAGCGTCCGGTTGCATCAACACTCACCCCAGCTGATCCGCCCGACCCGTCTCCTTTCGCTGGAGAACCGTTGGTCAGCGTGGCAACCGGAGCATAGCTGTTGTGAATGGCAAACGACAGCTGATCGTTTACAGCCGCGCCGGGAACTGTATTGAAGGTGTTATCCACCTCAACCATCCAACGAAAAGCCGGAGTAATTGGCGTGTTAGTTTTACCGTCAATAACATGAAGGGTAAAGGCCGCAGCCGACGTGGGAGCGAGCGCCCCGACGAGCGACGTGACCAGCCAGAAACTCAATATAGATACGATAATGTGGCAACTACGACCCTTTTTGTTCATCTTGCTTTCCTCCCATAAAAGAACGCCGGGCGACTAACCAGCTCGGTGGTGACAGTCAAAGGTCCTGATCCAACGATTAACAATAAGGAATTATTCTGCAATTCGCTTTAAACAACCTGTGTTTAAAACTTAAGCATCAACAACTAAAATCGTCAACAATAGATCCGATTAGCAACCGCCAATAATAGCCAAAATATAACTGTCAAGTACTGCAAAGCTCACCATAGCAGGAGATTAATTTAGTATATTATGACGTAATTACGGATAGATAAGACGATATAAATTTGCATGGTTGAACGTAGGAAGGTCGCTTATGCAACAGGTAGGGTTTACCCCCACAAGGCGGGTAGGTTTTTTTGATGGGTATACTAAGGTAGTTTCGAGACAGTATCTAACTTCATTTATTTGTTGGCAATCTTTTAAACGCCAAGCGTTTTCTCGCATGAAAAACCGTAGGATTATCACGACACAAAACACTTTTTCAACAACCTGCTGCAGGATATCGCCTGTAGTGAGGACTGAGCCCCACAACTGTAAACAAAATAACCCCGCATCCGAAGATGCGGGGTCCATTAAAGCATTACTTGCTGCAATTCAATTGATCAAGTTACGTCCTTTAGGGTGCAATGCTGAATGTTCCGTCAGACCACTGCACATTGCTGGTCAACTGTGTCGTACCGCTGTAAGGGACGACCCTGAAGCGTTTGCCAGCCTCTATTACGGCCGTTGGTGGCACGACCCAGCTCAAGTAGGTCGCATTACTCACTTTGCCGATCGTATGCCTGGTGTTATCGGCATCGAAATAGACCAGATTGTAGCTGTCTGCACCTGGCACAGGAGCCCAGGTCAGGAAGTAATTGGTATTAACATTCAGTGTTTCCCCGCCATTGGGGTACATCAGTGACGAGATGGCAAAGGTTCCCGCCGAAAACTGGAGCGTGGTTGTGGGCAACTTGGTCGTGCCATTGAAGGCGGTGACACGGAAGCGTTTACCCGCTTCGGCCAGTGCATCGTAGGGCACCATCCAGCTGTGGGTGGTGGTATTGCCGACGTTGGCGATCGAATGTGGGGTATTATCGGCGTCGAAGTAGTGGAGGCGGTAATTGTCGGCGCCTGCTATCTGGCCCCAGGCCAAGGTGTAACTCATCCCCTTGTCAAAGTTTTCGCCACCGTTCGGGTACATCGGCGATGCAATCGCAAAGGTTCCCGTCGACCAGTCGGTCGCAATGTTATTGGTGCCGTTGAAGGATCTCAGGCGCAAGATTTTTCCACCACCGGCCACGGCATCCGTCGGTACCGTCCAGTCGAAGAAGTTGGTGTTACCGACATTGGCGATCCAATGCGGAGTGCGGTCGGCGTCGTAATAATGCAGACGATAATTATCTGCACCCGCGTTGAGAGCCCACTCGATCCGGTAGGTTTGACCCTGGACCCAGACATCGCCGTTGAAGGGAGAAGAAATCACCGATGACAAAACGAGTGTCCCGGTTGAGGTTTTGGCTGAGTCACCGGCAGCGTTATAGGCGCTGACAGCGTAGGAGACAGTCCCTGAGCCCGGCGTTGTGTCGATGAACTGGGAGGCATTGGCTGTGGCCGTGCCAATCTGCGAGAAGCCTGCGCCGGTTGACTTCCAGATGTTGAAACCGATCTCATTCTGCGCATTGCCAAAGTTGGTGGTGGTCACGTAGTCGACCGGAGTCGGATCAACCCAGCCTATGACTGCGTTATTGCTGCCGTCCAGCGCAACAGTTGCCAAGCTCGGTGGATCAGGCAGGGCTTCCTGGAAGAGGAAGGACTGCGGCCGCATCATGTCATTCTCCTCATGGCTGAGGATGTGACAATGCCAGACGTATTCCCAATCGAGATTGACCATTACGATTGAGGTTAGCACGAGCCGTCCCGGTGAACGGATCGATCTGGGTCAATTCGGTAGTGTCTCCGAGTGGCTTAGCCGGGTTCAGAGGACGAATGCTCTCAGGCACGCCGAAGGGTACCATCGGCGTAACCGGCTTGAGCGCAACGATAGTGTCTTCCAGCGGGCTGATACGGACAGTTTCCTTCCAGCCTGCTTCGGTCGGATCGGGGAGACGAATGAAACCGTCCCAACCGACGCGGTTGAGCACCTGGACATCGTAGAGGTGGAAGTGGACCGGGTGAGTATCAACACCGTTGTGGGTGATCTTCCAGACCTGGATACCGTTTTCCTCGAGGATCTCGGTGGCCGGGTCGCTGTAGGTCTGAATTACGAAGTTAACGACACCGGCACCAGCGGCAATATTCTCGATGCCGAGTCCGGCCCGCATGCGGCCGTAGTCGTCGAAGGTTTCACCCTGCTCGTCCTGAATGGCCTTGAACTGTAACGGAATGCCACCGTTAAGGTCATAACCAGGATCCAGCGGGTGGGCGGTGTTATCGGCTGCGTCATAGGCATAGGTCGTATCGCCATCGACACCGACGAAGTTGATGCCTTTGTCGTTGATTCTTGCAACACCCCAGTTGGGATAGTTGGTCGGGATTGTCGTCGAGCCGTAGGCGTTGCTGAGGCCAGTGTAAGGAACGCTGTAGTCACCGGTGTAGTAAGTGGCAGTTGTATCCGGGGCAACCGCGGTAGCGCTGCGGTCGCCATGGATGAAGGCCTCGTAGAAGGCCGGATCGCCCGTTGGATTCATATTACCCTGGGCAACAATCAGTTGATCCTGACCATCCTGGAAGGCACTGCCGGTAGTCTGATCAAATGCGTCCTGCATTGCGGCCAGGTTGAATTCAGCGCCTGGGCTGTTATTAACAACGATCTTCATGATGGTGCGGGTGTTCGGGCCCAAACCGGGCAAGGTCGCTGTTGGCACCACCGATATCAGTCTGTCGGGTGCACCGGTGTAGTAGTCATAATGCGGATCAAGCGCCGGCCAGGGGGCCGGGGCGTCGTTGTAGAGGATCAGGGTCTGGCCCGCAAAGGCAGTGAAGTCGACGACGACTTCGCCACGCTCGGCCGGGCCGAGGATAAACGAACCTGCGTTGACGTTGCCGGCGTTAAAGGTGGTCACGTCGACGTTCCAGTCGACCGGTTGTTGTGGGATGACCACCGGCTGCGGCAGAAAGCCGCCTTCACTGGCGTACATGATCCAGTCCGGACCGGATTTGCTGTAATCTGGCACACCGCCATCACGGCCGTCTTGCGGCCAGGTGTCGGGATAGCCGAAGTCAACGAGTATGAGCGGTCGCAGAGACCATGGCGACTTCAGTTTCGGTTGCACAAGCGCCACCAGGTGCAAGGCAGTCGGCGAATTCGTAGCGTTTGGATCCACGGTGCTGTCGGCTACATACATCTGCAGGTTGAAAAAGCGGTCGTGTGCGGCGTTAAGGAACTTCAGACGATAGGGCTTGGGATCAACAGTCATCACAGGATAAGCGGTACCGTTGACAGTCGGGGTGTCCATGAACGCCTCGGCGCCCCAGGACGGATTCGGCGTGCTGGGAACTTCCGGCGGCTGACAGAACTTGGTGCCGTTGATGGTGGTCATACCAAGAGTGTTGGCCTCGGTTTGCGCGGGATCGCCTACATTACAAGCTCGGGTCGTAGTAGGGGTTAGGCACCGGCTGATAGGGGTTGGCTGTTGCCGGCCAGAAATAAGGACCGTAAGCCCAGCGGCCCATCGGCGCGATACCGGTGATGTCGAAGGGGTTCTGGGCCGGCATGTAAACGTGCGGCCACCAGAGATCACCGGTCAACGGCGCGCGCACTGGCTCGGGATCACCGAACTCCATGATGGAGCCCGTGATGCTGCCAGTCCCCCATCGCCAGGTCGGGTCGGTAGTGAGAATGGTCGGTACACCGCTGTTGCCGTAGCGGTCGGTCGTCGGTGTGGCGTCGACGTAGGTCTTGTCTTGAACCACCAGGATCTTAAGATCGGCAGGCAAAACATTAGGCGAGTCGACCATAGCCTGCTCTGTGGGGTCGCTGACGGAGTAGCCGGCGGCCTCGCCAACATAGACGTTGAGGCGGGTGATACCCCAGGCGTGGTCGTGATAGAACATCATGCGCGCGCTCTGCTGGTTGGTCCAGTAGTAGGTCTGGACACCCGAGTTAGGCGCAGGGATCTCCATGTCGGAAACGTTTTCAACGCTGACACCCTGGGGATAGTTTGCATCTTCACCGGCGGGAGTAATCCACTGATGCGGGGTGCCGTCACTGATCCAGGGGGTGCGGCCGCCATGCAGATGCAGCTCACCGCGGTTCTGGGCGAATTTGCCGAGTTCTAGGGGCGCTGAGGACTTCCTTGGTGACCGGATCGTAATCAACCTCGTACTCACCGGAGCCCATGATGCTCTGATCAACCGGGACAAACAGGTCGCCGTCGGGGCCGGTCCCCAGCTTGTTGTAAAACTTGACGCGCACCGGGCGATCTTTCTGCGCGAGAATGACGGGACCGAGATAATGCGCATGAGACGCTGTGAAATCGAGGGTATTATTAGCCGCAGTACAAGCATCGGGCTGGCCCAACACAGGGTCCGTGCAGCCCGTGGTATTGGTGCCGAAACCAACCTGGCGGTAACCGCGCAGAGTCGTCGGGTTGACCAGGTCGCTGTGCATCATTTCCTTAAACTCGACAAGCTCGATTTCGTAATAGTCCGACCCCGGGTAAGTGACGATATCGGGGACAGCCAACGGAATGTTCTTGTTCACCATCTTCGCTGCTGAATCGATGGGATAGTTGGTATCGCACATATTGGCAGCCGGAACAGCCGGATTACAAGGCTCCGGGAGAGGATCAATGAACTTACGGATAATCGGGCTGTAGGCCCAGTTAGGCGTGGTCAGGTAGTCGACCGGCTGGCCGGGAGCGACCAATGCCGGAGCACCTGGACGTCCCCTGAAGATAGGCTTCGGCGGTGCTGGAAATCCCGACCAAGGGCAGAGACCATCACAGCCATAGCCAGGAACAAGCGTGAAATTTGTTTTAACATTTTTGCCTCCATTCTATCAGTCTCTCACGATAATTACATATTTTCAAATCAAATAGAACGGCTGATCTAGCCGCCGGCCAGGCCCACGTTGCCGGGGCTGTCCTGATTGATCAAATCCAATCTTTGCTGCATCTTGGTGTCAACGTCCTGGCGCTTCTCTTCACGCTTGCTCTGAATCTTGAGCGCTTTTTCATAAGCCTTGTCGCGCTTCTTGTCAGCTTTTGTGGCTGCCGTATTATCGTAGCTCTCGGGTCTTTCCCGACACCCGCAGGCTGTTTGGCAAACGCTGGCATAGCCAGCGCGCAGGATAAAAGCACGATCATTACGTATACGGAGAGTTTCTTCATTGCTCTGCCTCCTTTTTGTGGGCACTGTTTCTATTAACGGTGCAAAATATTAACGGGTTATCTTTATTGAACGAGTAACTGTGGACAGGGTATTTAACTTATTAAATAGGCATTAAATAACGTCCTGGCGACAAATGATCGACCCTCTTTCAAATTTAAACCGATCTACAATGCTTATCTTATCCAAGATATATGCCAAAATGATCAAAACATCCGACAAATCTGTAATTTCAGGCAATTAAATGCAATTTTGCCGTAATTAAACAGCAAGAATATGGCTGCAAAAATTAATACAATTCCCGACAAGACTGATATGGATTGTCGCTGTTTCGTACACGGCAGGAAAGGATGACTCAGCAACCCGGAACCGACTCTGGCTGTCAATGCATGCTTGCGATTGCTTGAAGAGGATCTATCTTCGCCACCGTTGCGTGAACAACTGAACTACTCCCGATTGAAATCAGGGACGATCAAACTCGTTCAGCTTGATCAGGTACTCATCAGCGACACAGATACAGTAACCATCGATAAAGGCATTATTGAGCTCTACTTTCAGTTCACGATTCTCGGCAACCTTGATATACCGCCATTCGACCGGGGTCTATGACGTTGCGAAAGTCAGTGGTCATGGCATTGCAGCGGGTACTGCAGAGTGAGAGCCCGATATCCGGGACCTGCTGAGACGGGCCAGGAACATAACGATAGTCGTTGACGACCCAGGCCTGTTGCTCACCGGGTGCCATCTCTTCAGCTGCGAGCAAAGGAGCCGGCAAGATAAGAGCAAAAGCGGCACAGCACATTAACAGCATGCTCCGATATTTTTTTACAAGCTTCAAACAGTTCATATCCACCCCTCAAGTCAGACGTTTATGTCAGCAGAATAATCTGGCAATCACAAAATGCTTTCCGGCGGCCGTTAATGGATCACCCACTCACTGCGACGCTCCAGTTGCGGGTTGTCACCCTTGCCGAGCTGCACAATGTAGCAGCCCTTGGAGGCATAGCGCTGACCGGGGCCAAAACTGATCCTTTCGTAGAGTGGCGGATAAGAATCATCAAACATGCCGATGGTGTCGAGCAGGAAGTCACGGTAGTATTCTCCACGCATAGCGTTCAGCGCCTTGGCAAAGACCTCATAGGTAATCAGCGACTGGCGCAGGATGACCGGGTCAAAATCCTCGTAAGGTTTGCCGGCAAGCATCCTGCGGGCAATGGTATCGAAACGCATGTCCTCCTGGGGGAGGCGGTAGGGGTAAGTCAGGTAGAGCTTGTCACGAAGATCTTCCGGGATGGTCCAGATCGCCTGGCCCATCCATGTGCCCGAAGCGATCATCAGCCCCGGTCCCGCGGCGAGGCCGACCAGACCGGACATGGTGGCAAGGGCTTTGTCGTCGTCCCAATAGACCAGGGCCGCAGGGTTATGTTCGGCGACAATTCGCTGCAGCTGCAGCCCGGCAAAGTCTTCCCCTTCAGCGAGCACGACTTTGACCAGAGGTTTTTGATCGCGGCTTTCCCAGACAGCTGAAAAGCCTTCTGCCAAAGCCCTGCCCTTGCGGGTATCGCGAACGATCTGAACGACCGGGCGATCGCCAAACAGTTCCGACATCGCTGGCAAGATAACGTGCCGCAGCCTCGCCCTCCTGTCGGGTTCCGCGGGAAAGGTACTGGGTGTACCAGTCGGTGTCGGAGATGACCGGCTGATCGACAACCGGGAAGAGATCGGGAAGTTGGTAATCCTCACAGAAACGGTGCACCGGCTCCCAGGTGCCGGGCGATATGCCGCCAAGCAAGGCGAAGACCGGGTTCTTGGCATAATATTCTTCAAGCTGAGCGCGCCAGGTTTCTTCCGGGCCCTTAAGGATCCACTTGTCGAGAGAAAACTTGACGCCATGCAGGTCACCGAGCATGTTGTAACCCATTCGCGCGACCCGATCATTATTCTTCGAAGCGACGGCGAGGCTGTTTTTACGATCGACACTGAACTGGAGCGGCTGCAGCATCGATGCCACGGCAACCGGGTCGGTTCCCTCGACGATCACCGTGGCAAACTTGATCAGCTCCTTGCTGACGCCCGGCGCAGGCTGGTCGGAGAGGGTTTTCAGGTAGGCGATCATAATCTCCATGTCACGACCGGCGAGGTCATAACGGGGCATGGCATTGATCACCGAACGCCCGGTGGGATCGATGCCGGTGGCAATCAGGGTGTCGAGAGTTTCATCCGTGTAGGCAGGCCGCTCGGGGAGATAAACCGCATAATTGTGAATCAGGGGAACAAACGCGGCCCCTTCGATATAAGCTTTACGCTGCTTATAGAGGGTGGCACCGTTGGTCGGTGGGGTGATGACGTCACTCTCGATTGAGCCCATACCGCTACGCAGATGGCAGCTGACGCAGGTGAAAGAAGTTCCATCGACTTGGACATCACCGCTCAAATAGGCCTGAATCGGCTCACCGGACGGCAGCAGCCCGTCCCTGTACATCCGCTCACCAATAGATTGAACCTCGGCGGCACTCAGGCCTTCAACACCCGAGTCTTCCGCAACGGCATGACTCGGCAAGTGAAGTTGTCCGACGACAAGCAGAAGGGTCACAGCAACCGCCATGCAACAGGTTTTCAAAAGATTACGCTGATTCATTCATTCCCTGCTTTCTGATATTCCTTCAAGAAATCGACACCGCTCAACAAACCATACAGGCGAACCCATTTGCCGTCACTTGGCATGCGGATAAAGGCCAACGGCTGATGATCCATTTTATCGCGGAAGTAAGCGTCAAAGGCGGTCATGACCCGCTCAATGTCGCGACGGCTGCCAGTGAGAAAATCCCAACCCGGTTTAGCGCGGTATTTTCCCAGATATTCCTTGAGAACATCGGGGGAGTCGTGCTCAGGGTCAATGGTGATCGAAACCAGGCGGACGGCTTCGGTCTCAGTACCGAGTTTTCGCTGCAGATTGGTGTAGCCTGCCGACATGATCGGGCAAATTGTGGTGCAGGTGCCATAGATAAAATCGACAACCACCCGCTTGTCCGTTTCAATCAATTTTTTGAAGCGGACGCGCTCGCCGTCCTGGTTGATCAAGACAACATCGGGCATCTCGTAGGATTCGATGGACCGTTCATAGCGCGGCGGGTCTGATGAGAATACGGTAACGGGTGCGGAAACAAGCAGAAAAAGGACCAGGGACAAAACTCCGGCGACAAAATTCATAATCTTACAATATTCCTCCTGAGTATAAGAACTGACAATTCATTTCTGGAATACCAGCAATCCCTACGATCTTCACATAACTGAGAACTACTCGCCACCATATACTACAAGGTTTATGCCATAAATCAAACCTTCTAATAAAACCCTGTTCGTGGACTTCCTGAGCTCCAGATCATTCGGCTAATCGGTCAATCGAAGGGTGCAAAAATAGCGACAGGAGTCCTCAATAGCGACAGCAAGCCTCGCTGCTGAGTTGGTATTAGTCATGACCAGCGGCACAGGGATATATCCGCAAGGCACAGATTGCCCATTAACGTTTTCGAGCAGCCGGTTCGTACAGGGACATCATTCTTGCGATACTTCTGCAAACGTTTGTTGAGCGTCTGACGGCCCATTCCCAAAATTTTGGCCGACATCCCCTGGTTACCCTTCGCCAGTTTCATGGCTTCATCGATGAGAAACCTTTCCACTTCGGCAAGCTTGGGAAATGACCAAAATATTCCAGAAGGACTTCTCCCAGTTCAGCAGATGATGCTGTCGCGGGATCAACCATGTCTTCCTGGTCGCCAATCACAGCGCGAAAGCTTTCCATCGAAAGGATTCCGGAAGCGTGTCTGGTCACAGCATCGAACACCAGTGCCTCGAGTTCACGGACGTTACCCGGGAAAGCATAAAGCCCCAACAGAATTGCCAATTCAGCTGGCGGGGTCGGTTTTTTCTTGCCGAGCTTCTGGGCCGCTGAGGCAAGCAGATGATCGAGCAAGCACGGGGATATCATCCGACCGGTCACGTAACGGCGGAACGTGGACACGGTGGGCAAAGAGGCGGTAGTAAAGATCGTTGCGGAAGGTGCCATCCTTGATCATCTTTTGCAGATCACGGTTCGTCGCAAGGACAATGCGGGCATCACTCTTTTTCAGCAGATCCGAACCGACCGGGTAATATTCCTGTTCCTGCAGCAACCGCAACAACTTGATCTGTGAAGCTTCGTTCAAGTCGCCGATTTCATCGAGGAATAACGTCCCTTTCGAGGCCTTTTCGATCAAACCCTCGCGGGGCTGGTCGGCACCGGTGAAGGCCCCTTTGCGGTGGCCGAAGAGGCTGTCGCTGAACATGTTGTCATCCAGTCCGGCGACGTTGATGGCGACATAATTACCGTCGCATCCACTCAGCTGGTGAATTGCCCGGGCAATCAGCTCCTTGCCAACCCCTGTTTCACCCGTGATCATGATTGGCTGGCGGGTCGAGGCGATCACCTCAACGTATTGGAACATGGAACGCATCGCCTTATTGCCGGTGATGATATTGTCGAAGGCCTCCGGGTGCTCGAGGTTATCTGTCAACAAGACGCTGCTTCAGCTGGGAAAGCTCGCTGGAGAGATCCCGCATTTCCAGAGCCTTCTTGACCCTGACCGACCAGTTGGCTCGAGTCGACCGGTTTAACCAGGTAATCGAACGCACCCGATTTCATACAGGACACGACCGTCTGGATATCATCGTTGGCGGTCATCATAATGACCGGAGTCGCGGGGAAGTCGTGAACTATTTTCGTTAGCAACTCCCGCCCGGACAGGTTGGGCATGTGCAGATCAAGGACAACAGCTGCGACCGGATGCCTGGCCAGAAACGGCAAGACTTCACGACTGTCATTGAGCGTGATGACATTGGAGATACCATTATTTCTGAGGCAAAGGCTTGAAGTCGTGAGGATATGTTCTTCATCATCGACCAGCATAACGGCTTCACTTAACTTGCTTTTCTGAGACATGGATCAATCCTTTGCGACAGACTCATCAACCGGCAAACGAACCGTAAAGGTGGTCCCTTTGCCCGGCTTCGAGTCGAATTCGAGAGTCCCTCTGTGCTCGCTGACGATCGATCTGCAAATAGTCAGGCCGAGGCCGGTTCCGCCCTCGTCAAGTTTGGTGGTAAAGAAGGGCTCCATAATTCTCAAACTCTCTTCCGGTGGCATGCCCCGCCCCTCATCCCTGACGGTAAGCATCACCTGACGCTGCTGCGCATCATAGCAGGTTTCAAGCCAGATGCCACAGTCTTTGCTCGGCAAAGCCTGACAGGCATTCATCAAAAGGTTGATGACCACTTGTCCAAGCTGTTGGCCGTTGCCGCAAACCGGCGGTATGGACTCAGCCAGGTTCACATGAAAATTCTTGGTGAAATTGACCAACTCATGATGAAGCAGGGAGACGGCGGACGAAGCGACCAGGTTGATATTGACACTGCTCTCGTTTGGCGTTTCCGCGCGATAGAAACTTTTCAGGTTGGTGACGATTTCGCTGATTCTGCCGGCCCCTTCGCTAATCCCTGCGAAAAGCTTCGGGGCATGCTCCTCAAGCTCCGAGAAAGGGATTCCACCAAGGCAGAAATCACCATTTTCCCGGTAATACTCCCGCAGAATCATCAGGGCATCATTCCAGGTACTGGTCAGCAAACGGGAGTTGGCCAGAATGAAATTATTGGGATTGTTGATCTCGTGCGCGACTCCCGAGACCATCAACCCTAGAGACGTCATCTTGTTGGTCTGAATCAACTTGGCCTGGATATCCTTGGCTTCCTGCTCAAGGCGAATACGTTTGGTGATATCCCGGAAGGAGCAGAAGACAATGCCGACATTGTCAATAATCATCAATTTGCACCGCATGGACAGTCTGAATTCCGCACCATCCACCCGTCTCCCGGCAAAATTACCCAACCTCGCAGAGTGGCCCTTGCCCGCATTGATGATGGCAGCGCTGACCCGGGGGAAATCATCCTCAGCTATCAGATTATCCATCTCATGCTTCACGATTTCAGCTTTACTCCTGCCGAAAAGTTCGGCGAAGGTTTCGTTAACATCAATGACCCGTAAGGAGTTCGGCCGGAAAAAAACTATGGCATCGTCCGCCTGTTCGAAAATCTGGCGAAAACGTTCGTCTCTTTCACGCAGTGCCTTCTCGGTTGCCTTGTGCTGGCTGATATCATGAAGAATCATCAGCCACTCTTTTCGCTCATGTTGGCGAATACGGCTGAGCGAAACATCCATGACCAGAGGTGATCCGGCTCTGTTCATGCAGTCCACACTTCTCAAAACGAGTTGGCTGTTACTGTTTTTGACTTCACCGGTGGTTTTAAGCAATGAGGGGAGATTCAGTTCGGTGTCGACAAACAAAATCTCTACCGACTGTCCGACGAGTTCTTCTTTCTTGTAACCAAAGGCTTTTTCCGCGGCCGGGTTCATCGCCCAGATGCAACCATTGTCATTAAGGGTAACAACCGCGTCAATCACCTGGTCAAGAATGGTCTGGGCACGGATCTTCTCTACCTGCGCCGCCGCAATGAGTGATTTACCCAAAACCAACCAGATGAAAGGAGCAATGATGGCCGTCGTTAAGACCGAGTCGATCAGGATGAAATATTCATCCACCCCTTCCGGAGTCAGGAGTGGCTGAATCAATTCCTGGATCATATCGGCGAGGAAAACGATGTAGAGAACGGTCGTAAAGAGCATAACCGGTGTGCGGAGGACATCGGCCAGGTTCGGTCTGCCGTTGCGTTCGGCAAAGCGCGACATCAACCACCAGAGCGGTCGGCAGAACCAGCAGCGCGGAGAATATTGCGTCCACCAGGGCAAGGACGAGCCCTGTCAATTGTGGAACAAAGCTCAGCAGGAAGAACATGACAATGAATTCGCTCAGGCAGACCACAGCCAAGAGCCTGCTGAAAAGAGCCATGCGCTGCGAGTGAATTTGTTGTGCGCTCAACTGTCGAACCGGTAATTGGTAGCAGATCACCCAGAGGGGCGCAGAAAAAAGCAGGGCCAGGATGCCGGCATCGAGCATCCCCGCAGAAAGCGGCGAAAGCCCGGCAAACAACGGCGCGAACATACTCATCACGGCCAACTCCGAGACCATGATGATAAAGAGCAGAAAAGCATAAGAATCGTTTCGACATGGTCAAATAATCCAGCCTGCATGGGTTATCACCAGAACCGTCGATCCGCTGTCGAAACTTCGACGAAGCAGGTAATCCGGCTATCCTCCAGAGTAAAGGGAGGAAAAGTTATTTGCCGCCATAGGGCGCCCAACCAACCAGGCAACTTCGATTAAAATCAGGCAGGCTGTGTGATATTGCGACACCCACCGAAGCCAGAAAATTTGCAATCGACACTACATAACCATTTGATAATTATAGTAAAAAAAGCAAAAAAAACACTTGGCACAATTCATGAATACTATAAAATCTTAACATATTGAATAGGTTAGGCACCGACATGTCGGCAAGCCAACATTTTTTGTTTTTGCGTTAAGGAGCACCCCGGACTTGCCTTTGGACTATCCTGATATTTTTGCAGCAACTCTCGGCCTTTCTGAGTCATGGCAGGTTACCGATGTCCAGTTTACAGCGGAGGAGAAGCGGCTTGACATCACCCTCGCCTATACTGCCGAGGGAGCCGTCTATTGTCCCCTCTGTGGCAGGCCCAACAGCATCAGTCACAGCGCCGACGAAACCTGGTACCATAGCGACTTCTTCTGTCACGCTACCTACCTTCACACCAGGGTCCCGTTCTTCCAGTGCTGCTCGCTGCAATCGGTCGAGAGACCATGGTCGCGGGCAGGTTCAAAATTTTCGCAAGAGAGCGTTTGCTAACCTTTCAGTCCCGTCTAATAAACATCGTCTGACGGCGGCCTTTACTGTCGGGCTGAATGACCCCGCACAGATGCGTGACCGCAATGTTCAGACCGTTTCAGACGGCCTCGCCCACTTAGCAAAAAAAACACAACTGACGCACTCAGTGCCCCCCTGCCTGCGTTACGTTCCTCGGTTTAAGCCTGGCTAGACCTGCGTCATCGTGCCTTGCCAGGAACCAAAATCACGGCAAATTGTGCGGCGAACTAGCCGCACGGGACACTAGCTGTGGCCCCAGGTTTCCGTATCAATAATGCCTAGCTGCATCGCGTACTTCACCATTTCGACCAGGTTTCGGGTGCCCAACTTCTTGCCGATGCTGGTACGGTACTTTTCAGCGGTTTTCGGACTTAAATTAAGGCTCTTGGAAATTTGCTGCGTCGTACTGCCGGCAACCAGCAGCCGAAAGACCTGCTGCTCGCGCTCCGTCAGCAGATCATAGCCACCGGTCTCTGCCGGCTCCTCCTGACGATCTCTCAAGTAGGTCTGGTAGACCTCTTTTCTCATGCACGGGCTCAAATAATACTCGCCGGAGTGCACGGCCCGAATAGCCTCGACCAACTCGGAAATAGGAGACCCTTTGACCACGTAACCAAGAGCCCCGGCTCTCAAAGCACGATGAACATAAGCTTCCTTTTCGTGCATCGAAAACATCAACACCTTGGCATCAGGCAGTTCTTGTTTGAATAAAGCGATTGCATCAAGGCCGCTCATATCCGGCATGGAGACATCAAGGACGATCACATCAGGCGACAGGTACCTAAGTTTTTTGAGCGCTTCGTGTACCTCCGAAGCGCTGCCGATGACTCTCATATCCCGGCAGTCGCCGAGAAAACTCGGCAGGCCCTCCTTGATTACGGGATGGTCATCGATGATGAATATGTCCAGACACCGATCTACCATTACACCGCCCCATTGACCGGGATCATGGCCCGGACTGTCGTGCGCTCGCCAGGCTTCGAATTCACCTCAAAGGTCCCACCAAGAGCTGTGAGTCTCTCCCGCATACCGAGCAATCCCAGGCCGGGGATCGGGCATTCGGTGGAATTATCATCACGGGCCGGCAAGCCATCGCCATCGTCGCGAACCGTCAGGATAAGCTCCGGATGGCTGTAGACCAGCGTGACGCTGGCTTGGCTGGCGTTGGCGTGTTTGACGATATTGTGCAAAGATTCCTGGCAGACACGGTAGATGGTGATCTCCGTGTCTGAAGAGAAACGTTTCTTGACGCCGGCGGTATCGAAATCAATCTGCAGCTCAGGGTGATTCTCAACCACTTCTCTGACATGCCACTTCAAGGTCTCGATCAAGCCCATGTCATCAAGGATTTCGGGCCGCAACGATGAGGCAAACTTGCGAATATCGTGACCGATCTGCTCCACGGATTGGCGCAGGGCCACCACCTCCTCACGGGCAGTTGACTCCGATGGCTTCAACTGACCAAGGACTTTTTCGACCCGGCATTGCATTTCAGTAACGCTCTGGCCGAAGTGGTCATGCAGCTCCAAAGCTAATTTACGCCGCTCATCCTCAGCAGTCTCGAACAACTTGCGGTTGAGCAACTGTACTTCCCGCTGGGCGGCCCGTTCCTGCTGCCAACGTATTTTAAGAGGGAGGTAGAAGAGAAAATAGGCCGGCGACAAAAATATCAGCAGGATGGTGCCATCAACAGCAGCTTCAATAGTGGGCGTAGCGAATCTTGAATGATGCACGACGAACATATCGACAAATTCTGCAATGAAAACCCAGAGGGTAAAGGTAGCGAGCAGTAATGAAGGTTTCCAGCGGCCGGGTGACATGGCTTTCGCCAAGGCACTGAAATTAAGCGAACCGTCAGCGCGGCGCAATCCAAGCGACATAAGTGTCATTAAGACCCCCTTAATAAGGTCGACTCCTGAAACGTTGCATGAAAATCAAACCAAAAATCAAAGCATCAATTTAGTAAAAATTTTACCTGACATACCACAACTTTGCAAAGGCCTTCAGAAGATTGGCCGCATTGTCTCTGCTTAAAAAAATGCGCGCAGGGAAAGGCGGCCGAACAACACCGGCCAGGAAGTCAGGAGAACAAAAACTAGGAAAAAAATCAGCGACGACCACAGCCAGCGTCGCCTGGCACCGGCGACAACGTCTATGAGGCCCGGGAAACTGCCGAGACGCTCCAGTATCGACGGCACCAGGCTGCAAAGCACGGTCCCGAACAGTCCAATATAGATCGGATAGCCGATGAAGTGAGAAGAGGCCTGCAGCATATCAAAAGGACAGTGATGACTCGGCAATTCGTAGACATAGAGAGAAATGAACGAAACCGTCGCGGCCAGCCCCAGGAACAGCTGCAGCAGCGCCGATATGGCCAGCAGGTCGCGCCAGATCCGCCGTTGGCTGACCAGATTGACAACCAGCAGCAGCAGGTGTGCGGAGAGCCCCGCATAAAAGACGATCATCATCGGCTTGAGCGGAAAAGAGGAGACCTGTGCGGCCAGGCCACTCGACCCGGAGCTGAACAGGGAGCCGCAGCAGGAGGTAATGATCTCAGGAGAGAGGCCGAGAAAATAAACCGCCTGCAGCAAGAAGTCAGCGACCAGCAAGGGGACCAGAACCAGCAGCGCCAGCGATTTGATTTTTGTCAGCGGATAGTCTTCCGACTGCAGATCGTAATGATTAACCACCACCCAGAGCCCGGCAAAAAAGACCAGCAGCATCTTGTTGAACAGCGCCGTCCAGCCGATCGGGTTGGCGTTCAGGGAGCCGGTCGCACACATGGCGCCGACAAAAAGAGGGTGCAAGTCGTCAACAGTAAAAAGGAAAAGTGGCAGAGACAGGATGCTGAAGGCAAGGGCATAATTGACCAGGGTCGAAACCAGGTAGGTGCGTCTTTCCAGGCTCAGCTGCCGCTGATCCGCCCGGTCGGGTGCCCAGTAACGAAGCACCTGGATCGCGATCCAGGCACAAACAAGCACCGCAGCCAGCGTCAGCAGGCTGCCGAGCAGCAGGGCGAGAATGCCGGGATGCAGGATCATCGTTGTTCAACCCCGAGCAATCGGCCATCCTCCATGGCAGCAACCTGAGTCACCATGGAGTGCTCGCAGACGAATGGATCATGGGTCGCCATGACGATGGTGCGTCCCTGGTCATGCAGCAGCTGCAGACAATCGAGGAATTCGATCGCCAGGCCACGATCCAGATGGGCGGTCGGTTCATCGGCAATCAGGATCTGCGGATCGTTGATCAAAGCCCTGGCAATCGCCACCCGCTGCTGTTCTCCACCGGAGAGCTGATCAATGTTGCGTGAAACCTTACCGGCAAGGTCAAAGCTCTGCAGCAGCTCCATTCCGCGCCGGCGCAGCTCGGCCATGCCAACCGGGCCGGGGTAACCCGGCAGGAGAAGGTTTTCCAGGACGCTGAGATTGCGGATCAGATGAAACTGCTGAAAGACAAAACCGAAGGTCTGACGGCGCACTTCAGTCAGGAAGCGCTCCGGGAGACGGGAGATTTCACGATCGTGAACAAACACCCGGCCGCTGGTAGGCCGGGACATGGCGCCGATCAGGCTGAGCAGGGAGGTTTTCCCCGAGCCGCTCGGCCCTTTCAGAACGACCACGCTGCCGGCCCCGATCTCCAGAGAAACGCCGCGGACGGCATGGAAGGCGTCAGCACGGTTCGGGTTGTATATTTTGTCGACCTGCTCGATACGGATCAGGGCTTCGCCAGTCACGGTCAGCTCCTCATAATCGTGTCAGGATCGGTTATCGCCGCTTTCCAGGACGGCACAACGGTACTGACAACGTAAGGGATGATGGTCAGGAAAGCCAACACGCTGACCTGGTAAAAATCGATATGAGGTGTCAAGTTGAAGGGAGGGAACAAGACCGACCAGCCCCTGATGACTGCTGCCAGCAGTGGCGCACCGAAGATAAACACGTGAACCAGGGCAGTGAGCAGCCCGACCAGAAAAGAGATCAGTGCCAGAGCCATGCCTTCCCAGAACTTCAGCAGAAGGATGTCGGCGGTATCCCAGCCGACCGCTTTGAGGATGCCGATTTCTCGACGTTCCTCGCTACTGAGCCCGGTCGCCTTGTCCCAGGCCAGGATGCAGAATGCCGCCAGAGCAGAGAAGAAGACCGTCAGCAACATGCCGCTGCGCCAGCTGAAC
Source organism: uncultured delta proteobacterium (assembly GCA_963769955.1). Taxonomy (GTDB): domain Bacteria; phylum Desulfobacterota; class Desulfuromonadia; order Desulfuromonadales; family BM103; genus M0040. The sequence goes on along the minus strand of CAVYNW010000029.1, from coordinate 140,062 downwards.
ACGGCGTCGTAGGTTCTGCTGATTTCGCTGCGGGTAATCGGCCTTGTCTCGGGGAAGAGGCGCTTGACCTTTTGCGCTATCTTGTCGATCTCCCCGGAATTGTAGACCCGCACAGACAGGTCTGTGACCCGACCATCGGGAAAATTGAAAAAACTCGCCAGGTCTTCATCAGTCATCACCACCAGGTCGTTGGTGAGTAAATTGGAGCTGGGCTGAAAGATGCCGGTGACGGTGAAGAATCGGCCGATATTGTTGGCATCGATCATCGACAACTCGTCACCGAGGGTCAGGCGGCGCACTTCGGCAACTCCGGCACCGACGGCGCACTCATCCAGGGCCGTCGGAACCCGCCCCTCTACCAGTGGCCAGTCCGGCTCGGCATTGTCAGGCAGGCCGACGAAAGTGTAATTGGCCCTGGTCAGGGCATCGTAGTAATACCCCCACAGGCGCGGCTTAACCTCTGCGACTCCCGGCAGGTCGAGGATCGCTTTGGCGTAATCAACGGGAATCAGTTCGTGCCGCCCGGCGACCTGGCGCTGGACGATCAAATCAGGGACTTCAGTCAACATCAGGTTGGCGTCGGTACGCAAGGCGTGCGACAGGAACAACACCGAGGCCAGGACGCTGATGGTGAAGGCAAAGGCAACGACGATGGCCAGGCTTTTGCCTTTACGCCGCCGCAGCGAAGAAAGCGCATGTTCCAGAATCTTCAGATGCCGCTTCATCGATCTGCTCCTGCCTGGTGATGGACCTCGATTCGCGTGGTCAGGTTAAACGGTGGAGGGGCCAGCAGCGAACCGGACGGGAAGTGCTCCGCGGCCCCGGGGAACTCCTGGAAAGGGGTAAACAGATCAGACTGAGAGGGATGCCGGGCATAGCGGGCCTCGGTCCAGATGGCCAGGTCGGTCAGCTGCAGCTTGCGGACCATCTCGCGACGGGCCGGCAAAAGCTCGCTTGCATGAACCCCGACCTGTGACGATGCCCAGAGACAAAGGCCGCCAATTGTGGAAACCAGAAGCAGCAGCAGGCAGGCAAAAATACGGCAATAACTCATTGGAAAGGGTTCACCTCGGAGATTGCCTCGCCATCAAACTTCAGGATTTTTGCTTGGCCGTGGTCGCGGATGAAGACCTTGAGATTTTTCTCCCCGGCAACCGGCACCAGCTCTTTTCCCATAGGGCCCAACACGTCGCTGCCCGAGACAAAAAAAACCTCGCGCGCATCTAATCTCTGCAAGGTGTAATATTCGGTCACCTGCAATTCTTTGATATCCTGCAAAGAAGCTTCGGGCAGATAATCGGTAAGATTGGCAAAGAACACGAACATGTCTTTGGGACCGTCGAAAAAGTAATGTGAGCCATCTTTAAAAGAGGCCACCGAAACCCAGTTCGGATAAGGCGCGACCAGCATCCCGCAAGCCATGCAACGGGCATCAGGCCCAGGTTTGACGGCATCCAGAGCACGGCTATCGACGGGCGTCAGCACAACGGCCCAGAGCAACAGGGCCAGCATGGAACAGACGGCTTTCTTCATAGTGGCAGAGTCCCCTTAACGGAAAGTGTAAAACGAATATCGGGAGTTGAAAGCGATAACTCTCATGACCATAAAAGCGAAAATTTTCTATATCGTCTATTTATATACTACACGCAAGACACAGGCAAGCCGCTGAGTCGCAATCGCTTTGAGTCAATAACCGTTCAACCAAAGCGCAGCAATGCTTCAACGCTTCTATCAGCGCCAACAAAGGATCCGCAAATTCCGGGTAAGGAAGCTGAGTTCCGGCTTTTCTTGCAATTTCCGGCCAACTTTGCTAACAAGGCTTAATCGATAATGAGAAGCATATAATTTCGGACTTATAACCCAAGCAAAGGTTGTAAGGATTTAACGCAAAGGCACGAAGGGGTAGAGAAAGCTCGCAAAGAAAATCACTTCAAAAAGTGAGAAAATCACCCTTTGCGTCTTTCTTAGTATTTTTTAGCGTCTTTGCGTTGGGCTTTTGATTTCAGCTCTTACCAGGCTTACAGGAACGGCAGCATGCTTTTACCCGAAGCGCACAAGGCCTATTGCAATTTTTATGATACGGTTCGCAACACCGAGCTGCTCGATGCCCGCACCTCGGCGATGATAGGGCTGGCGGCTGCCATGGCCCGGGAATGCCAGCCATGAGTCGAATACTACCTTGGCGTGGCCAGGGAACAAAAGATTACAGACGAAGAGATCGGCGCCATCCAGGGGATCGTCATGGCTGTGGCTGCCGGCAAGATCAACGTTATGATGCGCGACCTCCCCTCTCCTTCCCAGGACTGACCCTCAAACACACAAATTTCTGTGCAACCAATCAGGAGGTGAGCCATGCCTGATCGCCGCGCACTCCTGCGCACTCTGCCGGCAATCGATCGGCTGTTGGGAACGCCTCAACTGACTGAGCTTGAGCAGGCCCAGCCTCATCTGCTTATTCGTGACGCCGCTCAGAAGATCGTCGAAGAGCTGCGCCGGCAAATTCTCGATGAGCAGGCATGCTTACCCGATCTGAACATCGATGCCGTTGCCAGCCGGGTCTCTGCACGGGTAGCACAGATGGCCAGGCCATCGTTGCGCAAAGTCATTAATGTCACCGGCACCCTGCTGCACACCAACCTCGGTCGGGCTCCGCTCTGCAGCGAGGCACTGCAGGCGATCAACGAGGTTGCCCAAGGTTATTCCAACCTCGAGTACGACCTCGAGGCAGGCCAGCGCGGCAAACGCTTCACTCATGTCGAAGAATTGATCTGCAGGCTGACCGGTGGCGAAGCAGCGACCGTGGTCAACAATAACGCCGGCGCGGTCATGCTTGCCCTGGCTGCGTTGGCGGGAGGCCAGAGCGCCATCGTCTCACGCGGTGAACTGATCGAAATCGGCGGATCTTTTCGTATCCCCGACATCATGGCCGCCAGCGGTGTCAAGCTGGTCGAGGTCGGCACCACCAACAAGACCCACCTTAAAGATTATGCCTCTGCTATCGATAAAGAAACGGCCCTGATTCTCAAGGTCCACACCAGCAACTACCGTATTCTTGGCTTCACAGAAGCGGTGAGTGGAGAGGAGTTGGCCGAGCTTGCGCATCAGCAGGAGATTCCGGTCCTCGAAGACCTCGGCAGCGGCCTGCTGATGGATCTGACCCCTTATGGTCTGCCGCGGGAACCAACGGTGCGTGAAGCATTGAAAACCGGCATCGACCTGGTCACCTTCAGCGGCGACAAACTGCTCGGTGGCCCCCAGGCCGGGATTATCGTCGGCAACCATGACGTGATCGACAAGCTGCGCAAGCACCCGATGGCCCGCGCCCTGAGGATTGACAAGCTGACCCTGGCGGCCCTCGAAGCGACTCTCAGGCTTTACCTTGACCCGCAGAAGGCTTTGCAGCAGATCCCGACCTTGCGGATGCTGTCCTTACCGGCCGAAGAGCTGCAGCGACGTTGCGACAAGCTGCTGCCCCGCCTGATGAATCACTCGGCTATGCTGCCGAGTGCAGGATCATCGAAACAACAGCAACCGTCGGCGGCGGCGCACTGCCTCTCGCCGAACTGCCCGGCAAAGCCATCGCCCTGGCGCCAAAGCAGATTTCTCTCAATGAGCTGACAACGCGCCTGCGCCATTGTGACCCAGCCGTCGTCGGGCGCATTCAGGATGATCGTTTCCTGATCGATCCACGGACACTCAACAATGATGAAGAAGATTTGCTGCAAAGCCCTGAAGAGGTTTTCAATCTAAGGAAAGCGGATCTTAACGCGGAGGACACTGAGAAGAACAAACGGTTTTTACTGAATGGCCTCTGCGTCACAGCGTCTCTGCAATCGATTTGCCATTGAATTTAACTACGGACAGTCATCATGAGCAACTCGACCCGCTACCACATCATCGGCACAGCCGGCCACGTTGATCACGGCAAGACGGTGCTGATCAACAAGCTCACCGGCATCAACACCGACCGGCTGAAAGAAGAACAGGAACGGGGCATCTCCATCGACCTCGGTTTCGCGCCCTTCAAACTGGCCGACGGCAGCATGGCCGGGGTCGTCGACGTGCCCGGTCACGAGAAATTCATCCACAACATGCTCTCCGGCATTGGCGGCATCGACCTGGTCCTGCTGGTCGTTGATGTCAATGAAGGCGTCATGCAGCAGACCCGCGAGCATCTGCAGATTTTGCAACTGCTGCAGATCCCGCGCGGCATCCTGGTACTGACCAAGTGCGACCTTGCCGAAGAAGACTGGATCGACATCGTCGAGGAAGAAGTCCGCGAGACCCTCGCCGGGACCTTCCTTGAGAAGGCGCCCTGCTGCCGGGTCTCCGCGCTGCAGGGGGTGGGCCTGGAGGAGCTTCGGCAGACAATCCAGGAGATCCTCAAAGAGTTGCCGCCGCGTGATGAAGATGGTCCGACGCGCCTGCCGATCGACCGGCATTTCACGATCAGCGGCTTCGGCACGGTGGTCACCGGCACGCTTCTCTCAGGCACAATCAAGGTTGGCGACACGGTTGAAGTCATGCCGCCGGGCGAGACTGTCAGGGTCCGCGAGGTCCAGGTTCACGGCGAAAAAGCTGAGGTGGCCAGGGCCGGTCAGCGCGTGGCGCTCAACCTGGCCGGACTGGAGCGCAGCAATCTGACCCGCGGCGCCGTGGTGGCGACACCCGGCTTTTTTACCATGACCGAGCGTTTCGATGCCCGTCTCAACCTGCTTAAAGAGGCGCCGCGACCGCTCAAGTTCCGCGATCCCGTGCATCTGCATATGGGAACCGCCAAGGTCACTGCCCGCGTGGCGCTGCTTGATCGCGATGAAATGCAGCAGGGCGAGAGCGTGCTCGCACAATTCCATCTCGACAGCCCCCTGGTGGCTCATCGCCAGGATCGCTTCATCGTGCGCTCCTACTCGCCGATGGCGACCATCGGCGGCGGCCAGATCATCGACCCGGCACCGGTGAAACATAAACGTTTCCGTGATGAGGTCATGCACGCCCTGAAAGAGCTGGAATCGGGAGAAGGCTCCTTTATCGTCCAGAAACTTGCCGAACTGGGCTGCGTGAAGTTGAAAGAACTGGAACAGGCCTCCGGATTGGGCCGGGAGAAGATCACGGCGCTGCTCGAAAGCCTTGCAGAAGCTGACCAGGTCTGCAGGATCGGCGATCAATGGGTGACGATCGAAACCGCCCGGGCCTGGCAACGCACCCTGCTGGACGCAGTTGACAACTACCACCGTGACAATGCCCTGCAACCCGGCATTCCTCACGCAACGCTCAAGTCTGCGCTGCCGCCGAAAGTGGCCCGAAGGCGTTTGAACAACTGCTCGGCGGACTGATTGATGAGGCACAGCTGGCACAGCGCGGTGAATGGGTGGCAAGAACCGACTTTACCGCACAGCCGACCGAAGAGCAGGAACGGCTGTTAGAAAAGCTTGAAAACGTTTACCTGGACGCGGGCGTCGAAGCCAAAGGCCGGGTCGATATGCTGGCGCTGGCCGGCGCCCCTGAAGCCCAGGTCGAATCTTTACTCGCCTTCCTCTTCGCCAAGGGCACCCTGGTAAAGCTCAACGATGATTCGTTTCTGCACAAAGACCGCTTACCAGAAGGCGCTCACCGCCCTGGTCAATCATTTCAGCAACAAGGAAACGCTGACCCTGGCTGAATTCCGCGACCTGATCGGCAGCGCCCGCAAACAAACCCAGGCCATCCTGGAACTCTTTGACAGCCTCAAGTACACTATGCGCAAAGGTGATGAACGCGTCGCCTGGCAATTACCTAAAAAGGGAACGCGTGGGCGAGGTACGCGAAGCTGCGAAACTTTCTCGTACCTCGTCCCTGCGCCACGAACCAGTTGGAGCGAATAACATGAGCGTAAAACTCTCCCATCTCTCAAAATCCAGCGGTTGAGCCGCCAAGATGGCCCCCGGGCCATTGGCGCAGGTGCTGCGCCAGCTGCCGACCGTTGAAGACAATAATCTGCTCACCGCGTCGATTCCCTTCGCCGATGCAGGGGTCTATCGCATTGCCGGGGACTGCGCCCTGGTGCAGTCGGTGGACTTTTTCACCCCGATCGTCGACGACCCCCGCACCTTCGGTCGGATCGCTGCGGCCAACGCCCTCTCGGACATTTATGCCATGGGCGGCAAACCCCTCACGGTGCATGAACCTGGTCGGTTTTCCGGCCTGCCTTGAACAGGAGGTCCTGGTCGAAATCCTCAAAGGGGGAGCGGAGAAGGTGCATGAAGCCGGAGCGATTGTGGTCGGCGGCCATACCGTTGAAGACGACGAACCGAAGTACGGCCTGGCGGTCACCGGCCTGGTTGACCCGAAGGACCTGGTCACCACCGCCGGGGCAAAACCCGGCGACATCCTGGTGCTGACCAAGCCCCTCGGGGTCGGCATTCTGGCGACGGCGTTAAAAGGCGAGATCATCAAGGAAGAGCAGATGAGTGAAGCGATTCAGGGCATGGAGACGCTCAACCGCGCGGCCTCGGAAGTCATGCTCAAGGTGGGTGTGAATGCCTGCACCGACATCACCGGCTTTGGCCTGCTCGGCCATGCCCAGGAGATGGCAGAAGCCAGCCGGGTCGGACTCGAGATCGAAGCCTCTGCCCTGCACGTTTATCCCCAGGTGATGGAGCTTGCTGAAATCGGCCTGGTGCCGGTGGGCAGTTACCGCAATCGTGAGCACTACATGCCCAGCGTGATCAATCGTGATCGGGTCGCACCCATGATCGTTGACATCCTCGCCGACCCGCAGACCTCCGGCGGCCTGCTGATCTCTGTAGCGGAAGAAAAATTATCTCAACTGACAGACCAACTTGAAGCCGCCGGCTGTGATGCCTTTCAGATTGGTCGGGTTATTGAAGATCATCCGGGACAGTTGAATATCAGATAGGAAGAGGTGCATCTTTATTCTGCCCCTCTTCTAGGGGCGCTAACAACCTGGGACAGTCCCCATGCGGGGACAGTCCCTAGAGATCGCCGGTGAGTTTCTGCAACTTGAACAGCTTCGGATTGAGGCCTTTGACGCAGGAAACAATCTCTTTCAACCCATCCTCGTCAATCCCGGTTTCCTCGTCTCTGCCCTGAAACCAGTCATAGCCTTTCGGCAATTCGGAATAAGTTCCGTCCCGCAGCAGAGTCACATCGACCATCTCGTTGATCCTGTCCGGTCGCTTCCCAGGGATCGCGGTAATCATACTGGCGGGCAACCACATGCAGCATCAGGCCATTCGGAAAAGCACCTTTGACCTCGAAAGAGAATTCACGCGGCGCACTGTAGCTCTCGGTACGCCCGCCACGCGACATCACCCTTGCACCGGCTTCTGCCATTATTTCTTTGACTGACTCCTCGGTCATCGGTTTTGCCTGGTTCATTTTCAAGTCCTTGTTGCGTATTCTCTTAGAGGGACAGTCCCCGCTTCGGGGACAGTCCCTGAGTTCCTGTTTTTTCACGTCCCTCGTTCCGCGTCACGCGTCCCGTTAAGACTCATTGCTGAGTCTTAACTCCACGCCCCAATCAACCGGCTTCTGCCCATCGGGCGTCAACACCCACAAGGTCGGGAATTCCATCTCAGCGGGAGCCGGGCCGTAACCATCGGTCAGGTAAATCACGGCCGCCGGCAAGGGGTGCATCTCTTTGGCATAATCAAAAACCGGACGCAGATCGGTAAAGCCGCCACCATGAAAGACTTCCGCAACCACCTGGCTGCTGCGAAACTGGTCGATGCGGCGGATTCGCTGTGCGCATAGAGTACCGTGATGCGACTGTCCCGGCCTCGTGCGATCTGCAGCAGTTCCCGGGCGAAAGTCTCGCGCAAAGGCCCTTCATCGGTTGATTCGCTGACATCGATGGCCAGCAGAAGATTCAATTGACGGCGCTTGCGAACTCCCGGCGTGTTGTGCTGAAAGCGTCGATGCTGGCGCTGCCAGCTGCTTTTTCGGCCGATGCGTCCGGCAGTGCCGATGAACTGCCGCAGGATCTGCTGCCAGGGGATCTCCGGCGGCGCCAGCCAGCCCTGCACCAGGTCGTTGATATCTTCGGGGACCTCACCCTGAGCCTTGCGGTGCGCCTCACGCACCAGCTGCCGAACAGCCTGCTCGGCAAGACGCTCTGGAGTACTGTCGGCCTCTTGCCAAATGCTGTGGTCATCGATGGGTGTTGACGAGTGTCTGGCTGAGTCTGCAGGGCCCGCATCAGGATCTTCACCGGAAGCTTGCTCGCTGGCGTTGCCAAGACCCTCCCCTTCCAGGTTGCCGGTATCAAAGGGTCGGGTCAGCAGGCGGGCGTATTCCTCTGCAGCCAGCCCCGCTTGCAGCTTGAACTTTTCCGGCCTCGGTGCCAGGGCGGGCATTTTTTCAATAAAAGGGTTGATCGCCAGGTCTGTGGCCACATCCCAGGTCAGCCGATGGACACCGCGACCACGGACCGGATGCAGGTGCAGCAGGTGCTTGATGGCGTGCTCAAGCAAAGCCATCTGTTCGTCGGCAGAAAAAGTGGCAAGCACCTGGGGATCAACGGAAAGCAGCGGCGTGCCATTGGTGATAGTCACGCCAAGGGCACAGCGACCAACGACGACACGCCGGCGAAAGCCGAGCAGCAGATGACCATAAAAGGGCTTCTGTTTGAGCAGACGGACAACCGCATTTTCCAGAACCCGCGCGGGGTTGTCTGATACGGCTTTCTTGTTCGGGAAACTTAACAGTTCAGCGTTCATCACGACGAGCCATTAGTTGTTCGGCACCTGATTTCTTACCGTTCCAGAAGATTTATAGATTTCCACGTCCCACGTCCCGCGTCCCGGCCCCGTTAAGACGCCTCGCGACTGATGCTCTCAATGGTTTCAAGGATAACGGCATCGTAGTCGTCTTTGCAGAGCAGCTCGGCCACCTCGGGGTTCTTCAACAACGCCTTGACCAGGCCAAACTTCAAATCACGCGGTAGCGCATCGATGTAAGCGACCAGGTTCTGCTCCTGGGGCAGGCTCAAACTCGCATCAAGTTCCAGAGTCGTCACAAGATCATTCAGTGTGACCGCCTGCAGGTCATCTCGCTGGCCTTGCACCTGTTGTGCAACGGCACTCCAGTGATCAAGAACCTGCCTGGCCGTAACCGGACGCTCTTTCTGCTCACGGGACCAGCGCAGGAAACTGACGGCAGCCTCCTGACCGACGATCCCGGCGTAGATTTCCATCTCCAGATCCGCCGGGAAGCGACAGCAACGTCGCAGCGTACTGACCATCTCCCAGGCCCGCTCGGTCGGCTCCATGTGCATATCGATCGCTGCACCCGGCTTGGCCAGCAGGTTCGGATATGCGGCAAGGAATTGCTGGACAGTCGCATCAAACTCTTGTTGCCGGGCGTAACGGGCCCAGCAATTGTAATCGGTTTCGACATAAATCATCACCATGCGATCAAGCAGGGCGCGGTCGAGAGTCGCCACCTGGTAGCTGCCATCCGGCGGATTGATGGAGACCACGACCTTATGCTTCTGATCCAGCACATGGGTGTGCAGTCGACGCTGTTCACCTTCGACCGGAGGCTCGACAAACTGAAAGATCGCCTGCAGGGTATCTTCCTGCTGGGCGCGATTCAGCTCATCGCAATGCACCACAGTGGCAGGAACGTCCGCTCCCGGCCACCATGACGGTTGCGACCAGTGCATGACTTTTCCTTCTCGGTAGGGGATACCGACCAGGTCACCGACCTCCATCTGGCCAAGGCGCAAAGCGACATGATCACGGCCTATTTCACGACAGACCTGGGTAATGCCGGCACTCTTGCCGACCCCGCGATGACCGACAACGCAGGGAGTCAGATTGGTTTTGCTCAGAATTTCGGCCAAAACTTCTTTCATCTGAGAGATATTCATAACAACCTCAACCGGTTCGTTTCTATTCCGGAAATAATTTCCAGGGAGTTCCTTTGCATTGCTGCAGAGATTACGCCACTCAGCATTAAACACTGGTTTGGTCATCTTTAGGAGAAAATACCCTGAACAGGGGGAGAAAGTCCATAACGACCTGCCGTCTTTCAACTCAGGGCGATGTTGCCTGCGGAGGCGACAGGCTCGTCAGCCGCAAGTTCTGGACCTGGAGGCGAACTACAGCCGCCCGGCCATAGGCTCGGACGTAACCTCCACAAGACCCCGTTGATCGAAAGTCCACTGCCGTGTCACCAGGTCACCGGGACAGCACAACGGATCCTTGGCTCCGGCCTGGACCAGCTCCAGGGATATTGTTTTCTCCTTGATGGCAAGACTGCGCACGCGTGGGCGATCGCCCACCAGGATCGTGGCAATGTTTTCCAGCGAACCCTTTCGTTTCTGTACCACGGCCAGATACAGGAACTCGCCTGTGCCACCTGGCGCATAGTTGATCAGAACGACCGACTCTTCAAGGCCGTCGCCGTCAAGATCGCCGCGAGCCAACAGCTCCCCGACTATCCGGGCATGAGGAACAACAGCTCCGCCTTCGACATACGGCTCGCCCTGCCATTGACCATCATGCAGGGTTATGCTGTCAGAAACACCATCAAAGCCCTGGTAGCTTGCATTGCGCAGTTCCTCCAGGGAGGCAGAATCATCTGAAACCTTTTTACCCTGGTCGGCGGCAGACAGACATTGCAAGCGGTTGCCATACCAGTCGACCCTGGCCTCGCCTTGATGAGACCAGAAGTCGACACCGGAGGACAGATAGCGCGCGCCGCTGGCAGTCGGCTTTATAAAAGCGATGACCTGATCTCCACCCCAGGTGAGTACGGCACTGGGAGGCTCGGTCTGATTATAAAATACGGCCGTAAAAGGCTTTCCTTCATCCTGATTACAGACAAACAGATGATAATCAGGAACCTCCAGCAGTCCACCGGTTATCTGCAGCTCGGCGATGCGCGTCTGGTAGGAAGCTTGCACACAAGCTCTTAGCTCTTCGGCCTTCCAGCAATCGTTGCGGCCCTTGATCCAGCCTCGCTGCATGGCCCGTGTCGTGGCATGCTCTGCTTGCGGCAGGCGACTCATTGCCGCACTGTAGATCTCGGCCAGGCGTTGATCAAGTTGTGACAATTCTTCATCCTGGCAGATCAATTCTTCCACGGTTCCAGAGGCCTCAGCACAATCGAAGGTCGGAGCGGCACAAACCGTAGAAGTGCTGCAAAGCATGAATACTGCGGCAAGAACAAGAGACTTGTAGCCCACGGCGGCCTCCTTATTTCCTTTGATGCTTCAGAGGGATTAAATGCAGGGGAATACGATAGATGAAGTGTAGCACAGTTCGCCAGTCATAAGTCAGCACAGGCTTTACTGGAATTGGCCAGGAGCAAGATTTACCATTCAGAATATTACAACAGGATTTTCTGCAGATATTGCCCCGCAAGAGTCAAGCCCATCGGCCTGTTTAAGATTCATGTTTAAAACTCAATCGCTCCTGTAAATCCGAGTGTTAAGAGTACAGTGACGACTACAAAAACAATCACAGCAATCAGGTTTAACCGGCGACAGCTGGCCCCCAAGTCGGTCATCGCGGTCCTTGTTATCTTTTGCCACAATAATTCATTTAAGCGATCTTTTTACGCCAGCGTTACTTCCGGCAAATCATCGAGCCAGCCGCCATTATCGGTCAACTGACGGATCAGGATTCGGGACGATTCTTCCTGGTATCCCGGACGTGCATGGAGTTGTTTCAGGATCAACTTGTCGTTGGCGCGACCGCAGATCTCAAGCTTGCCGATATCGTGACCAATAATGAACTTAAAGCGCTTGGCATAGCCGTCCATCCTGCGCCTGGCTGCATCGACTAAATCAACACCCTCTTTAAGCGGTACCTGGAAGTGATGTCGGACCCTTTCCACCGGCATACATTGATAGAGGTAGTAAGGGTTGACACCGATTTGCAAAAGGCCATCCATCAGCTCGGTCAAGGTGTCGACGGAATCGTTGACGCCGCGCAGCAGAACAGCCTGATTATTGACAGTGACTCCGGCACTGCGCAGACGTTCAACCGCTTCGCGGGCGGTTGGCAGTAATTTCGTTGGGATGATTGAAATGGGTCGGTACGTAGAGCGGTTTGTCCTTGTTGAAATCAGCCAGCAGATCAATCAGTTCATCATCAAAAAAGCGCATCGGAAAGACGACCGGAGCCCGGGAGCCGATCCGGACATAGTTGAGATGATCGATATGCCGCAGAGAATCGAGCATGCTGCGCAGGGCCTCGGTCGGCAGCAGCATCGGGTCACCACCCGACATGACGACATTCTTGATCTCGGTATGCCGGGCAATATATTTTGCCGCTTGCTGAAAGCTTTTTACAGTCTGGTCGTTGGGCAGCCCGACCATTCGCTTGCGAAAGCAGTGGCGACAGTACATCGAGCAATACTCTGTGGCGACAACCAGGGCCGTGTAAGGATACTTGTGCAGGATGCCATTGCCCTTGTCGTGCTTGTCGTCACCGTAGGGGTCGCCGGTGGTCTCACCCATATCACCCGCCAGGATCAGTTCGTCCGTCGAGGGGACCGCCAACTTGCGGATCGGGTCATCAGGGTCGCCGGGATTGATCAGCTCAAGGTAGTAGCGCGGGATATTCATGGGATGCCTGCCGGCCACCTCTTCCAGGGTCTGCTTTTCACTGGAACTTAAGGGAAGATGCCTCTCGAGTTCAGCGACCGTGGTAATATTGTTCCTCAGTTCTTCCTGCCAGTCAGATTCCAGCCAGTTGTTTTCTGTGCTTCTTGCTGTATTTGTTGAATACATGGGTCCTTACGTCTCCTTTACAGACTAAAGATGTGCTGAAGCAGACGAACTCAATGCATCATTGAAGAGCGTCTTCAGCAAGGGTACGCACGGCAGATATGGCAATAGAGAACGACAACAGAAAGAGTTTCTGTGACGAAGCAGGAAAGGGCCAGGCAACCGACGTGCCCGAAGATAATGATTATTGCTTTTTGTAGAGAAAGGGCCACCCGCACCCGGCATCAAGACGGAACGTCAAGATCCAGTGCTGCCCTTGTGAGAGAGGGTTCGTCCCTTTTTTGCCTGGGGCAAAAACGGTCCACCTCATTTGCGGGTCTTTGGTCGGAACGCTCAGAGAGAACGCCGCCATCAACGGCGTGACCATAACACAGGCCAAAACGAATTACAAATCGAGCCTTTTTGAGCAGAAGAGAGGGCGTTTAACTGGAACAAATCACCTTGGCTGTCACCCGGAAAGACTCAAACAGACACTGCTTCCAGGGAAATCTGTACACCGAGCAGGTACACGGCACAAAGTACGCCCAGGGTAAGAACCAGCATAAAGCCAGCGACCAGGGCCAGAACCATGGAGTTTTGGTATTTTGATTTTTTGAAACAGAGATACGCCAGGTAACTACAGAGAAAAAATAACGGCAGGGAAAAGACAATTATCATCATGGCTAAGAATCTTCGCAGTGTGAAACAGGTCAGAGGTTAGCAAAAACGATGACGAATATATAATAACCCGACGAATAAATCCAGAAGGACCCGCCTGACAATCACAACAGGCTCAAGAGCTGGGCCACTGACACCAGGCACTAAATTCAACGCACATCATCCGAGTGACAACCGTTGCAGGACGTTCTTTCTCTGGTAAGTTGTAATTGACTCCTTGAAGAAAGTGGAGAGAAAACATCCTGAAGCCTCTTGCCGCCAGGCAGGCAAGCGGCAGCACGAAAAGGACCAATCATGGACATTGAACGAGCAATGTTAAATCCAGCGGGCGAATTTGCACATCCCAGGGATGTGCTTGCCGAAAAAACCTTTACGCGTGAACAAAAGATAACAGTTTTAAGGCGTTGGGAATACGATGCCCGTGAACTCGAAGTTGCAGAAGAAGAAAACATGGGCGGTGGGGCTCCAAGCCTTTTAAGCGAGGTCTTAAATACATTAATTCTCCTTGATGCCAGGGGAGATACGGAACATTCACCGCCGACAAAACAGGGCGGGGAATAGTCAAAGTACCGGTAAATGTGCGGCTAATCGACAGTTTCAAGACCGGTTAATCAGAAACCACGCAGGTTGACGGCCTTCATGATACGCTCTACCGCGATCACATAAGCGGCCTTTCTATAGTTGATTTTATCATGTCTGGCCCGTGCTTTGACCTCATCCCAGGCTCGCCGCAGCCGACGCTTCAGCTCTTCATTCACCTTCTGCTCATGCCATTGGTATCGCTGCCGATTTTGCACCCATTCCAGATATGAGACGGTCACTCCTCCGGCATTTGCCAGGATATCGGGAATAACAACGATGCCGCGCTCATTCAATTTGCTATCAGCATTACAGGTGATCGGCATATTGGCCGCCTCAACAATCAACTTTGCCTGAACTTTTTTGACGTTGTCCTCGTTAATAACACCACCAACAGCAGCCGGAATAAGAATATCGGTATCAAGTTGCAGCAGCTGATCATTGGTGATCTTCTCAAAATCAGCTTTATATTCTGATAAAGTTCCCCCCTGCTGCTTATATTCAGACATGTCGATCAGTCTGTCGATTGCGAACCCTTCTTTTTTATAGAGCCCGCAACTATGATCTGATACGGCAACGATGCTTGCCCCACGCTCATGCAGAAACCGTGCAGCGTTTGAGCCAACATTGCCAAACCCCTGAATAGCGACCCTCACGTCATCGACATCAAGACCCTGTTCTTCAGCAGCGATTGAGGTAATCAGGGCAACACCGTAACCGGTGGCCTCGAGGCGGCCTTTCGCACCCCCCAGTTCAACGGGCTTGCCTGTAGCAACGGCAGGGCTGAACCCGTCGATGTGAGAGAAAGCATCGACAATCCAGGCCATCTCTCGTGGCCCGGTTCCCATGTCTGGCGCCGGAATATCGAGGTCCGGGCCAATCAGCATTGAAAGCCTCTGCACGTAACGCTTGGTCAGGGTTTCGAGTTCACCGGCAGAAAGTTCAGCCGGATCACAATCAATCCCCCCCTTACCGCCGCCGAAAGGCAAATCAAGCAGGCTGGTCTTCCAGGTCATGATCTCGGCCAGGGCCACAAAATGTTCCAGGTCGACATCTTTGTGATAGCGCAAACCGCCCTTGAACGGGCCCCGGCTCTGGTTATGCTGGACCCGGTAGCCGTAAAACAGGCTGATCCTGCCATCATCACGTTTCAATGGCAGTTCGAAACGAACTTCCCGATAAGGACTGCGCAGCAGTTGCTGCATTTCAGGATCAACCCCTAAATATTCAAAAGCATCATTTAAGAAATTTTCACAACTTTTACGAGGGGCATTGTTGCTTTCCATATATCGACTCCTTACCGATCTAGCCATCTTTGTGCCCGTTTCTCATCAGGGCAATTTTCAGCGTTGGTGGTGTCATCAGGGTCGTAACAATAGCCATGATGACAACCGCCGAAAACATGTACTCAACAACCGGCGGAACCGGTTCCGGCAATGCGAAAATCCCGGCTTGCAGGGCAATGTTGGCAATAATCAATTCAACGGCTCCACGGGCATTCATACCGGCACCGACCGCCAGAGACTCGCGATTAGTCATCCCGGTCATACGTGCACAGGCACCGGCACCAACGACCTTGCCGACACTGGCAATCACAATCAAGGCAAGAACGAAAGCCGGGATTTCCTGCATGGCCCTCAGATCGAGGTGCATGCCTATTGACGCAAAGAAGATCGGAGCCAGAAAGCCTGTCGTAATGCCTCTCGTCTTACTGAGGATATCATCGTACGACTTCTCGGAGATCGTTCTTCTGCGGAAAAACAAGCCGGCAAGAAAGGCACCAAGGATAAAGTGCATGCCAAGTGATTCCGCCAACAAGGCATAGGCCATAGCGGCAATAAGCAACATACTGAACTCGAATTCCTCGGCCTGGCTCTTGCCAAGATATCTGCCGATTGCCGGGAACACAAAATGACCAAGTGCACCTCGAAACAATAAAGAACAGGAGAACTTTGGCCAGCAGAAGAGACAAGGGCCATGAGATCCGGGATGCTGCCGCTTTGCAAAAATCCGGTCAAGACAGCCAGCAGAATCAGGCTCAAGGTGTCATCAATGACAGCCGCAGAGATAATGGTCTGGCCAACTTTCGTATCTAATTTCCCCAAATCCATTAAAGACTTGATACTCACCGGAACAGCCGTTATGGCCATCACCGTACCAAGAAAAAGAGCCTGGGCCGTTTGAATTGCTGACTCAGGCAGAACCAGGTAGCCAAAGCCGAGACCGAGAGCAAAAGGGATGATCATCCCTCCACTTGCGACGACAAGTGCGCCTTTCGATGCTTTGAATAGCTTGACCGGACTGAGCTCGACCCCACCCAGCAGCATCAGAAAGAAAATGCCAAGATCCGTGATTGCTTTAAAGACTTCATTTTCTGCCAATCCGGCCAGAACGGGAAAGGTCTGATTGTAATGATGAACCAGCATCCCAAGGCAGATTCCTGAGACGAGCTCACCGAGCAGGGCCGGCTGGCCCATTCTCTCGGCGAGTTCGCCGAAAACACGTGTAACAATCAGCAGGACCAGCAGGATATAGATAATTGACATAAGCACCTGTTTTTAGTGACGAAGGGGATCCCCTGTCTGACAGCTCAGCCGGAAAAAACTTTTATTTAATGTTAGCGAAGATGTCAGGGCATACAAGTCAGGACCGTGATTTGAACAACCGGCAGGATTCTCTTCCCGGACGGCAACGCAATAAGCACAATACATTTGCAGAGAGGCTTGACAGGAAAGGCGCAGGTGATAATTTCTAAACATATAAAATCCTTATGAATTTCACTTGGATTTATTTTATGACTGCACAATAATTACGCCATGACACATGCGAGACAAGAACTCTTCTTTGCTATTCGCTGGCGACATGTCGCCCGTTATATCGGTCAGTTTTGCCTGGTTACAGCGGCGCTGAATAGCATTGTTTTTTGTGTCGCTCTGATCAATACAGAGTTTCAGGAAGCTGTCAGCTATGCATTGATCAGCGCGGTGCTTGCTTGCGCCGGTGCTGTTCTAAGCCGGATCAGGACCCACGGTAATATGCAGGTAAACGAGGCTCTTGTCCTGGCGGCCTCGGTCTTCCTGCTGGTCCCTCTGGTTGCGGCAATCCCCCTGTTAATCTACGGGACCTCTTTCATTGACGCCTGGTTTGAGACGGTCTCCGCGGCAACCACCACTGGCCTGAGCACACGGTCAAGCGTTACCGGGCTACCGACAACCTTTCTCTTTGCCCGGGCCTGGATGCAATGGTATGGCGGTCTCGGCATCGTCGTCTTGTCATTGGCACTGGTGGTGCGGCCCGGCATGTCTGCTCTTGCGTTTAGCCAGCTTGGACGCCCCCGACGACCTGGTCGGCGGCACCAGGGCTCATGCCAGAAGAGTTCTGCTCGTCTACCTGGCCCTGACCGGTGTTGGCCTGTTAGGATGGCTACTGCTTGGCGGCGCCCCCTTCGAAGGTCTGCTGTACATCCTTTCGGCCGTTTCCACCGGCGGCTTTGCCCCAACCGATAACAGCTTTGCAGACCTGACGAATTTGAGATTAGCCTGGGTTGTGACTTTGACAGCCCTGGCCGGGGCAGTGCCCCTCGCCCTTTACCAAAGGGCCTGGCAAAAAGGCTGGCAGCATTTTTTACAAAATCTGGAAGTGCGCGCACTGCTTTTGATCGGGGGGCTCATGACCTGCCTTCTCGGCATTTTTTTATGGGCGCACGGAATGTCCGTGCAGGCTGTTGTGACGCACGCCCCGATCATGGCCCTCTCGGCCCAGACCACCTCCGGTTTTTCCAGTCTCGCTCCGGGCTCTCTCGACGCCGGCTCGAAAATGACCTTGATCCTGGCAATGGCAATGGGTGGCAGCGTCGGCTCGACCGCCGGTGGTTTTAAACTGCTGCGCGTGTTGATCCTGTTCGGCTTATTCTATCGCTGCCTGAGGAGCATGTGCGTCCCACCAGGTGCGCTGATTGACCAACGGTTCAACGGCCGCCGAATCGAGGCAACCGAGGTTCAGGATGCGCTGATGATTATCCTGATGTTCATCCTCGTGGTTTTTTTCTCCTGGCTGCCTTTCCTGATTTATGGCTATGCCCCACTTGACTCGCTTTTCGAGGTTGTCTCGGCCACCGGCACCGTCGGCTTATCGAGCGGCATCACGCAGGCAGGCATGCCCTCGCTGCTCAAGCTTGTTCTTTGTGCTGACATGCTGCTCGGCAGGCTGGAGTTTGTTGCCTGGATGGTATTCTTTTATCACCGCACCTGGATTGGCAGGAAGAGAGGTAAATAATGAGAGTCGTCTTCGTTGGCGCCGGTGACTTGACCGTGGAAACCGCAACTCTGCTGATTGACCGCAAACACGAAATCGTGATCATTGAAGAAAATGAAGAGAAGATTGACGAGTTGAGTGATCTGCTCGACTGCAGCTTCCTGCATGGAGACGGCAGCAAACCGCAAGTGCTCGAAGATGCCGGCCCGGAACATGCCGACATCCTTTTTTGCCTGACCGAAAACGACCAGTACAATATCATTGCCGCCCTGGTCGGCCGTTCACTTGGCTACAGCAAGGTCGTGCTGCAGATCCATGATGCCGACTATTTGAATATCTGTCGCGAACTGGAGTTGGAAAACCCGATCACCCCGTCAAAAACGATTGGCCGTTACCTGGCGGACATGGCCTCAGGGATCGACATTCTTGAGCTCTCGTCATTAATCAAGGGCGAAGCCCGCTGCCTGATGGTCAAAATCGATAAGGACACCAGGGGCAAGGTCGAGGATCTCGATCTTCCCGATCAGGCCCGGGTCATCTGTTTTTATCGCGAAGGAGAGTTCAAGCTGACCTCTGCAGAGACAAAACTACAGGTTGACGATGAGGTGATCATCTTGACTCACAGCAAACATCTAGCGGATCTGACCAAGCGTTTCAGGCCGGAAAAGTCAGAAACCAAAGGGAACGAATCCAAAGAACAATCATAAACAGAGCGACTGTAACGCAGGGTCAAGGGAGGAAAGTTTACTATTTTATGACTGATCAGAAAGACAATAAAGATAATGAAAAAAAATTGCATGACTCTGAAAATGAGGATCATGCTGAGGCGAAAACCGAGCGGGAGGTCGAACGTAAAGAGGAGGACCGCGACTTCATGCCGGTTATCGTCAAACGCACCGACGAAGCCCTTCGACATCCGGATGACATCCTGGAAAACGCCATTATCGAGGGACTTGAGCAATTGGAACGGCGGGCACTGTCGCTTTTCCTGTCGGCCATGTCTGCCGGTCTCATCCTCGGCTTCACCGCCATGTCAGTTGCCGTGGTCGAAACCTGGGCACTGCCGTTGAATTCTGCCATGACTTCGCGCCTGGCAACGGCACTGGTTTATCCTCTCGGTTTTGTCCTGTGCATCATGAGTGGGACACAGCTCTTTACCGAGCACACGGCCACAGCCGTCTATCCGATCCTCGATCGTCGCGGCGATTTCAAAGCTCTTGCACGATTATGGCTGATTGTTATTGCCGGGAACCTGTGCGGCGCGATGATCATCGCGGGGTTTCTCTGTGCAGTAGATGATGTTGTCAAAGCTGCTCCAGGCTATGTGGAGATCGGCCGTCACCTGGTTCATTTCGGCAGCGGGCCTCTTTTTCTCAGCGCACTTCTCGCCGGTTGGCTTATGGCTCTTGGTGCATGGTTAATTATGGCCACACCACCAACTCTTAGCCAGATGGCTTCAATCTATATTGTGACATTTATTATCGGAGCCGGAGGGTTACATCATTCGATCGCCGGTTCTGTCGAAATCTTTACCGCCTACTTCATCAGTGAAGCCTTCACGATGACACAAGTCGTACGATTTATCTGTGTGGCTATTTTGGGCAATCTGGTTGGTGGCAGCATTTTCGTTGCCTTGCTCAATTATGGACACATCAGGGAGACCCAAAAAACCCCGAAAGATTAATGTCTTTTTATGAATTGACCTGGTTGCAGCGAATCTCGATAAATTAAAGCGTTGAGCATTGTCATTGACAACAGCTCGGCAACTCAATTTGTTAGTGGGCCGAATTCGCCGTTAGCGATGTTCAAGGGATTCCCCATCAGTCACGATTTCTGATGCAAAAGCTGATGGCAACATACAGGTAGATAGAATGGCCATCCGGGTTGAACCAGAGTTGCCATTCTATCTATTGCATCTTCCTATTGACATACCAGACCATAATAGTATGGTATACTCAATAATAGATAAAAGGAAAAGGAGGCAAGTATGCTAAGTGAGCAATTAGTCGTTGTGCTGAAGTCAAAAACCAATTTGCTAGATGATCAAATAGCCAGTATCACAGAAGCAGAAGGTTGGGAAATCATCCGAGATATTGAAATAATAAATAGAAAAGGGCTGAAACAGGCAAAGTCCGTACAGTAGATAGCAGATTCTCACAAATCAAGATTTATAGGACTAAAAGGACCCACGCTGAGGGAGTATTCGGCTTTTTTAAGGAGGCAGCTATGCCTGATCGCAGAGACCTACGAAGACTGGGACAACAGCATATTCATGTCATCACAAGAGATGGAACTTATCAGCATCTTACTCCTCCGGCTCTCGACGTGCAGATCGAAAAGAATCACGTAATGAAGTTTAAACGATCGAGTGGTTGGGTCACTGTTGATAATGATCCTATTCGAGCGCAGGACAGAAGTGAGGTCTCTCGCTTCCCTAAGGTTCCTGATAGTCGACCTGCTGTCTGAACGACTTAGCGCAAAGCGCGAGGCAAAGCATTACCAGTCTGTTCACCTGCGCAAAAGATTCTTCAGAATGCGTGCTTAAAAAATTTATCGGCTAACTGTAAACGATTCTTTAGTAATGGTGAGCCGTTTTTGTTTATCAGGTCTTGTGAAAGAAAAAATATCTTTTAGCAGTAGATATATTCTGAATGCCCTTTAATTTACAAAACCTCGGCCACCAGAGTTAAATTCTTGTTGGTCTTTCTTGCAATGCAGTTTGATAGAGATTTTTCATTCCAGCCTATCTCCCCTCTCCAGCGATTCAATACAATTCACAAGAAAACTGCTCACCCCTTTGACATCAACCTATGGCTGGTTAAACTTGAAAGTAATATTTATCTAGGTTAGAAAGAATTCTCTGGGGGAAGATGAAAGCTTATAACAAGCTATTCACTAATTTGGTGAGTGGCTTTTTCTGTATAGTCCATGAACTTGAGTGTTTGGTTAAATAGGGAAAAGCCAGAAAACCATGAGAAAGAAAATCCTTTTAGTTGACGACAGTCCCTTTTTTCTCAAAGCTCTCCTTGATGCTTTATCTGAGAACTTCGAGGTCGAAACAGCCAGTTCCGGAGAGATGGCAATCAACCTTATTAAAGAGATTGACAGTGCAGCACCCGGAGAGGTTGAGCCATTTGATCTAATTATAACTGACCTGGAGATGCCAGGGTTAAGCGGGTACGATATTTCTCAATTCATCAAAATCAAAAACAGAAAAAGTAAGTTTACCCCGGTCATCATGCTCACCGGAAAAGACATTACAAAAGAAGAAGCCAGAGCATATGGTTGCGCTGCATATATTCCGAAGGGCAACCTGGGGAAAGTCGTGTCAATGGCTCAGATTCTTTTATCTAAATAATTTCTTATAAGTCAGGATGTTTGCAAGGAGACAAGGAATGTTGCAGATGCATTGTCCAGACTGCGATGGGATCATTAGTTCCCCTTTTCTTGTTGAGATGGGATCGATTACATGTGTGCAGTGTAATAAAAACGTCACAGTCAAGGAGGTCATAGTCACTACCAAGTATTTCACCATGCACAGAGACTCACTCCTTAATCGAGTACGCCATTACCGGGCACTATTAGCAGAAGTTGTTAGAGAAAAGAAGTCACTCGGGAAAAGTGTGGGTTCTTCCACACGAGCACATCAAAGTCTGGATCAATACCAAGCCGCTCTTCGGGAATTGCTTGAGGCTTCAAGAGAAAATTACAGACTGGCAATCTCTGAAGATTTACCTTTAGACTTTGAATGGGAAGGCGGTAAAGGTGACGGCAAGCTGTTAAATTTAAGTACCAAAGGGGCCGCCATTAAACTGCAACGACTGCAGAGGGTGACACAGCAGGGCTCTGAGATCATATTGCAATTTTCTTTGCCAGGAGTTACGGAAGCTTTATCCATGAAGGCGAAAGTTGCCTGGGTTAACAAACGCGAAAAGGATGAGGGCCCATACAACATTACAATGGGTGTAAACTTTATCAACTTGAATAGAATAAACCGTAGTTACATATGGGACTATATTCTGGCTCACATGAATGTCCCAGGGCCAGGCAGGAATCAAGTCAACTCCTTGTAACGCCTTAAAATTCACGTTTCTGAGACTAAGCTCAGCTTCTGATTGTGAGACATTTTGGAAAAGGCCACCAAGGAGTAGCTCCTGGTGGCCTTTTCCACTCTGTCACGTCTTCCAGGAAACATTCTCTACCTGGCGGACCTCGTGGGCAAATGTAAGAAGATTGTGAGTCGTGCTTGCTATAATCCGCCAAATTGAATCCGTCTCTCAAAATGGCCTGGCGATGTTTATGAAAAAAAAGATTCTTGTTTTAGATGACTCTTCTTTTATGCTGACGGTCGTTAGTGACATGTTGACTAACCTCAATTATGAAGTCAGCACGGCTGACAGCGGGAACTTAGCTTGTCAAAAAGCGAAGTCTACCAGGTATGACATGATTATTACGGATATGAACATGCCGGTCATGGATGGAATAGAATTTACGCGACAGGTGAAAAAGTATCCGAGCTGCAAATTTATTCCAGTGGTAATGCTTTCAAGTGAGCAGGATAAGAATAAAATTTCAGAGGCCAGAAAAGTCGGTGTTTCAACGTTTCTCAGTAAACCCCTCAACGAAAAACAGCTCAAAACAATACTGCAAATTACCCTCAATAAGCGTAGGTCTCCCCGAGCACCTTATAAGCTTGCAGTTTATTACGGCGAGGACGAAATCCTTTCTGACTATACGGAGAGCGTTACTTTCAATGTGAGTGCTGGGGGACTGTTTTTGGAGACCAAGAACCCCTTGCCACCAGGTGGGCCATTGAATCTCAAGTTAAAACTTCCTGAGAATAATTCTATTGTCCATTGCAAGGGTCGTGTTGCCTGGGTAAATTCCACGACCTCACCCATCGGAAGTGATCACCCCGCAGGCATGGGCGTAGAGTTTCTGTGCATAGAAGAGGACCATGTTTTGCTTGATTTTCTTCAGGAATGTAAAAAGAAGCCTTGATAAACGCCCGATTTTCATTCCTCTGCAATGTCCTTCTCACTTTTCCCTCTCACTTCAGTACATATTTGTATGGAATCCACCGATCGTGGGGAAGTCACTGTTTTTGTGTCTTTTTGCTCTCTTATTGCATTGACATTGATGTTTAGCGTGATACTAGGAAATACAAGCAGGTCATTTGATAAACAGCAAATTGCCGTAAGCTAAGGACGGAAGGCTATAGGTTTTCGTCCTTTGCATGAGTTATAGAGCCGGGCAGACAAAGGCGAAGATTTTGTTGCGCCCGGTTTTTTGTTCAGGGTTTTGTAATGTTTGAGAAATTATTCTCCTACAGCAATAGGGAGGTTGTTATGCCTTGGAAAATGTCCCCGCGGGTTCTTCCAGTTGCTACATACCTGATGCTGCTATCTGCTCTCTCAATGCTTCTCATCTCATGCGGCGGTGGGGCGGAGGCAGTGGCGACGGTGATACAGTTGCCAATGCGCCAACGGTTTCTCAAATCTACCCCAAAGCCGATTCAACCAACATTCCGGTAACGACCACGGTCAGTGTTGAAGTCAATGAAGCACTCAACGCCGCAACCATTACCCCGGCGAGCTTTTCCGTTCTCACAACAAGCGGTCCGGTCTCTGGCAATATTGCCTATTCAGGCACAAGAATTACATTCCTGCCTGATGCTCCCTTGGTATACGACACCACCTACACGGCAAGACTCAGCACCGCCATAGAAAACCTCGCCGGCATTCCACTTTCAACGGAATATACATGGGACTTCACCACTGTTGCTACGGCTCCAGGAGACCCTCAAAACTACATCCCTTTTGAACAAGGGAACACCTGGATATATCAGGGAACGATCACTGAGACCGGCATGGCTCCGCTCAGCTATAGCAATGAAATAAGTATCGATGGCACAAGATTGATAGCGGGGAAAGTAACAACTGTTTTCACTGAATCGAACCCTGACAATTCAGGCATACCTATCGAAGGGTATCTTGTAAAGGATCTCAACGGTGTTACATATTATGGCGACAACGACTTAAGCGATACGATTACCCCGCAAATTGTCCCTTATCAAGAAGTTAACTTTCCTGCCACACCTGGATACAGTTTTACGCAAATACACAAAACGGGCCTTGATTTTGGTGAAGATATTGATTCCGACGGGGTCAACGAGACCTTTGATGTAATTTCCACCGTAACAATTGTTGGCTTGGAAACGCTAACCGTCCCAGCTGGGACCTTTGTCAACTGTGTCCATGTCGAAACGACTATCCTTTTTGAGGTCAGGGTTTCAAGTGACAAGACAACTTATAAATTTCAAAGCCTTGGGTCAGATTGGTATGCACCTGGTGTTGGCCCGGTTAAAATGAATCTGACAACAAACGGTCCTGATGGAATCACGGAGACAGCCTCAGAAGTCCTGACCGACTATTTTTCAACTTCTAACCTTTCGGCAACATACGCCTTTGTTCAATATAGAACGTCTGAAGATCCGAACGATAACAAGTATATGGCTTTTATCGATATGCGCGATAACGGACAGTTTATTCAGGCAGATGAAGTGCAAAGCGTAGAACTTTACGACCAGAATTCATTGCAAGTCATTCCCGTTGTGCCAGCACAATTCGTCTTAAATCCTTATACAATTGCTCAGTGGAACATAACAACATCGCAATTCGAGTCGATCGCCGCCAGCGGTGATTCAGGATATTCGTTCAATCTGTCGAACTATCTTGCCATAACACCAGGGGCTTTGAGATTTGTTGTGCAACCTTCACAGGGTCTTCCCTTCGAGTACGGCGTAAATTTCCCGGCACAAACATCACTGGTACCCGTGGCTTCTGCCAGTATGTTTTCTCAATGGAACCCAGATGGAAGTCTTACCCTTTCCTGGTCCGAGCCGATTGATGCCTTTGAGCAATATCGAATTGTACTCACAGATGCAAACAACAAAGGAATTTTTTACGGTCGGGTTTTCCCTGGGGTAACTCAGGTTACACTGAGCTCCGGCCTGCTCGATGAAATCAGCATTACAGGTCAACTCAATGTCCCGACGACAATTAATTGGCGAATGCAGACCAGGAATTATGACGGCATCAACAATTATGCGAGAAGTGTTTCGGACCCCGTGGCCATTAGCTGGCCCTGAGGCGAAACCATCTAGTGTCCCGTGCGGCTAGTTCGCCGCACAAATTGCGCGTGATTTTGGTTCCTGGCAAGGCGCGGTTACGCAGACCTAGCCAAGCTTAAGCCGAGGAACCGTAACACAGGCAGGGGGCAAAAGCGCCGAAAATTGAAGGGATGAATTAACCGTACGGGGCACCAGGCATGGGCTATCCGATCAGCGACAGCCCATGCCTGTCTTTTGATAAGATTATTGGAATCGTGCTACTGCTGACTTGACTGCCGCGGCAAAGGTGACCCAGGATTCTTCTACCCCTTGCTTCATATCTTCCCAGGCATCATCGCCAGCCTCTCGAAGACTTGCCAATCTGGACTGCGCTGCAGAGCGTTTCTTTAATAAATCTTCTATTGTTTCATAATAATCAGCCCTGGCAGAAGCCCCGGCTTGCTTGGCTTGCGCTTTCAGCACATCAATTTTGGCGTTTAACTCGTCAAGTTGAGCTTTAAATTTTTCTTCATAAGCTTGCTTTTTGCTCATTACAGTTCTCCTTTTCAGCCATAAAAAGTAAAGGCGACAGGTGCCGCCTTTTCCCTTGTTCCTTTGAATTGCGTGCAGACATTAACGCGTCAATGGCAATAATAACTCCTTAGAACTAAACCAATATCTTATGGACCAAAACTTTCCTGTACCAATTCTTTCATCGTACGATTGCAACAGGTCAGATCTTTTTTGACTGCCCCGCCCCTGGAATAAGTTTTTTTGCAGGTCTCACAGACAAAGCCTGATTTTTCCTGGAGTTCTTTTGATGCTTCTGTGAATTTGTCAGAATATTTATCAGCCATCATTCTCTCCTTTCCTTTATTTCTGATTCATTTAAACTGTAGCACTTAGGAGAACAGCCTCTATGGGGTCTTTGCTACTCCTGATGGTAGAATACTTCTCCCACAAAATTGTGAACGAAACACAACCTGCTAGAATGAGTATAGTTTTTATAATTATCTGGCAATTCTCTCATAGCTCGACTGGCCGTAAATCCGGACTTGATCTTTTGGTGTAATCATGGAAAAACTGAATATTCTCATTCTTGATGAACAGCCCGTGGTCAAAGAAGGCCTGGAAAGCTTCCTTGCAGAATATCCCGATTTAAACATTGTGGCATGTGCCGAAAGTGTTCTGGAAAGCCTGGAAAAGATGAGGCTGAAACCACTTGACGTGGTTCTTATGGATTTAGCCTTGCCTGATATGAGCGGCAAGGAGGCTATTCGACTATTACGCGAAGAGAGTCAGAATGTTGCCATTATCATCTACAGTGAGCGTAAAGACGAGGCCTTTGTCTATCAGGCGTTGAAGGCTGGAGCACGAGGCTATCTTTTAAAAAGTTCTCCCTTGGAAGAAGTCGTCAATGCGATTCGCAGAATTCATATGGATGACTACATACTAAGCCCGGAACTGAGTCCGAAAATCATAGATTTTTATTTAAAACACCGGAATCTTGCTGAAGATCATCTAGGTGATTACCATGAGTTGACCGACCGTGAAAAACAGGTTTTTCGTCTGATCGCAAACGGAGTGAATACCGGAGAGATTGCAGAGGTTCTCTGTATCAGTCCGAAAACAGTCGCCAAACACCGAACATCTATTAAGAAAAAACTCTCGCTGGAAAATCCTGTTGAAATGACGCAATACGCAATACGTATCGGCATTCTTCGTCAGGAAGACTTTGCAAAAGAGCCAGAACAGATCCTCTGAGATTTTGGGCTTATCTGTGGCGCTTTATCTGTTGTTTCCAAAATTCCGTTCAGCCACGCCACTCCTGTCACCAATCCGTTTATATAGCCATACACTGTAAGTTGATTAGCTTTTGCAGATTTTGCAGATTTGTCTAGTTCTCTAGAAGTTCATTTCAGCAAAACCTTTGACAGGGCAATTATGCAAACAGAATGGGAGAAATGTATTTTTTAATGATCCCCCCTCAAGCCTTATCTGTCATAGCATCGACAGATTAGCCAGGAGTCTGGTTGACCTTCGAATTTGGACCTCATAACCCTCACGCGAGACGACACCTTTCAATGCTGGGAGCCTTTTCATCATTTGAACGTGAGCTGATAAAACAGAGACAAACGGCAGGAATAGCCAAGGGCAAAGAACGCGGAGCAGATAAAAATACAGGTCTTGGACCCTAGTCGCCAGCGTGACAGGAAAAACCGATACAACAAGACGAGTGGGCATCGTAAGGAGTAATGTTTATAAAATATGCGATGCTTGACATCGCTTATGTAGCTCTTCATTCAAACATAAAGAAGGGCTCCCGGGTAATGCCCGGGAGCCGTATTTCCTTAGTCAAATCTGGTTAAATTTTTGCGATTTCATTGCCATTAAGGCTGGTAGCCATCGGTCAATGTCTTTAAGAAAGCGACCAAGTCGGCCTCTTCGGCAGCAGTAAGACCGAGGTTGCCCAGTTCATTGACATTGACGTTCTGAGGAACTTCAGGCTTTTCCCACATTTTGTCCACGTCCCGGGTGTTGTAGAAATGAACGATCTCCTCCAGGGTGGCGAAGTAGCCGTTGTGCCCGTAGGGAGGGGTCAACTCGACGTTGCGCACGGACATAACCTTGAACTTGCCTTCTTGCAGAGCGGCAGCCGCCGCTGGATCAGTCGGCATTATTATACCAGGGTACAAGGTTGCAAGGTTGTTGATCGTATTCGCCAGCCCCAGGTCTGCGGGGTTCTTCTTGATGAGAGTGTTTTTGCTCTTGGGAATCCCCAGGTTATCGTAGGTAAAGTCTGTGAAATCAGGCGGCATGTGACAAAGGACACATTGTCCTCCACCGACCGTATCGTCAAAAAACACGTTCATTCCATTGATTTCTGCAGGAGAAAAGACGGTCGCGAGACCTACAGCGTCTGCCGTAGTCAAGGCAGTACCGTCCCAGGTAACGTAACCTTGAGCCAACACATGATCAAATTTAGACGAAAATTCATTGAACGGAAGCGTGCTTTCAAATGCGGCAATCGCATCAGCCATGGCATTGTAAACATCATCGACACTGCTGGCGCTGCTAATCCCTGGGAAGGCCGCCGGGAAAAGTCTCTCGTAGGCATTTTTATTCTTATTGTCCGCGAGCAAACAGGGCCGCAACCACCGCAGCTCTATCGGGCATGCCCATTTCGACAGGATTAAGGAACGGTCCCTTGGCTTGCTCTGCAAGATCATCGGCCCTGCCATCCCAGAACTGGCCCCCGATCCAGAGTCCATCGGTGGTGTCAAAAAAGAAGTTGGGGCTATTGAGCGCGTAAGCCGCCATTGGTGCGTTGCGGCCACCAAAGAGGGTTGGATCGGAGCCCGCAGATGAGACAAAGGTTCCCGGAAGCCGAACGTCCAGCGGATCCACAAACCCAGTATTCGGATCATGACAACTAGCGCAGGACTGGTTTTTGTTCGCCGACAAGTACTGGTCAAAATAGAGCAGTTGACCAAGTTCATCGATCGGCGCTGCGGCCACGATGCTTACTATGCCCAAAAGCATGAATGTTACCAGCAAAAAGCTACATATTTTTTTCATTTTTACCTCCTCTGTTTTGTTGTGCTTGTTTAATAATTAACTGCTTGTTTTGCTCCTCCTTGCCTCAGCTTCCTTTAAAAAAGGTAAAAAGCCGGGTTGCAATTTTTGCAACCCGGCTATCTTGAAGTAGACCCGTGGCTTTCCGCCCCTATCTCTCGATAGGTTTGGCAATTATTTGAAAAAACTTATTTAAATTTATTAACAAAAGATATTCTGTTGTCAATATTGTTTCTTTGTTGGCTACAACTTATCAGACAAAAATGGCTTTTATTGTTAGACGCCATTCAGGGAGATAAACTATGACCACCATTGGATAAATCTCAGTGGCCTTTTTATTTGCCAGGCTGAGCTGTCTCACAAATCACGACTGCAGGGCATTGTGAATTTTATTTTTCGGCTAAACTTAACCACCAAAAACAATGTGAAAGGAAAAAGGAGGAATCCAGATCCTGGACCTAGACTATTACGCCTAGAGGTTTGAGACTAATCAGTCTGTAATTTCTTATGCACTTTTTATTTGTACAATTTAATTGAGTATATTATTTGCATGAGTTTGATGTTAGCCTTTGCTTATGATTCACCGTTAATTGTGTATGATATGCAGTTCCGTAACAAGGAGGACCTTTGAAGAAGAATCTAAAACTCGGAGAACTCCTCGTCAAAGCTGGCCTGATCGATGATTCTCAGCTGGGAGTGGCCCTCTCATACAAGCGGAATTGGGGCGGGCGGTTGGGTGAGTCTTTAGTCAGATTAGGTTACCTGCAAGAGAAGGATCTCTGCACCTTTATCTCCACTCAGTTTAACTTGCCACGGATTGACTTGTTCTCGCATAGAATCCCGGCTGAAATTCTTGCTTATATTCCGGAGTCAAAGGCACGCGAGTTTTGTGTGCTTCCACTTGATCGTATCGAAGACAGGGGCCTCATGCATCTGGCCGTAGCCATGCCAGACCCCACAAATTTTTCCATGATTGATTCCCTTCAATTTCTGACCGAGTGCTGGATCATGCCGACGATGGTCCCCGCAGAAACGATCCTCAAAGCAATTGATTTGCAGTTTAATAGTGCTGCAAGTTGTCAGGACGGAAGTGGTCATAGCACTCCCCCTCGCTTTTATTACGGTTTTGAGGATGTTGATGAAGGAGAAACAGCTCTGGAATTAAAAGTCAGACGCCTGGAAGAAACCTTTGAGAAGTTGATGCGCCTTCTGATTGAAAGAAACTCGACCATGTTCGAGGAGTTAGATGATCTTTTAAACTCTTGTCTGAGTAGTTTATCAAAAACTGACAAAGACTAGAGCGGGGTGATCATTGCTGAACTTCCCCGCTTTGTAGACACCCTTAAGCTGGCTATATTTCCTAGAGATAACGCTTTGTGAGAGGGAAAACGGCCCTTTATTTGATATAACTGTTTGAGAGATGATTTAATCCAAATAAGGCCATCTGATAATCAGGTGGCCTTATATCCCCGGAGAATATGATCTATCTACTTTCGGTGAGGGGTACACAGGCCCACCCTGCCTGGCCTTTTTCCAGAATCAGTAAACGTTCGGCGGAGATTTCCTGTTGCAGCAGGTAGTCATAGGTACGTTTGGCGCCGCCAGCACCACGTGGGCAGACAATCACCACAGGGTCAGTGTTGGCTTTCAGCTCTTCGACTATTGCATCAAGTTTGATGCGGTCAGTGTCACTTTTGACCGGGTAAGCATAAGTGGGTGTGGCCCCCTTGATATGATGCTGAGTAAACTCGTCCACAACCTGAATGTCGACAATATTAGTTGGCAGGTTGGCATTCAGTCGGGTCTCAAGGTCCGTGGCACTTATATAGTTATATTTGCCATTGTCGGCCAATGAAAGACCAGGGATGAGCAATATTGCAAACAGTAGAAATAAACCATAGCGGGACAAAAACATAGACTTCCTCCAGTGAATTTAAGGATGATGAAACCTGGCTTTGTAAAATACACTTCATGCACTTGCGGAGCAAATTGATAATACCAATATTGTTTGTGAAACAAATCGACAATACCAATATCGAAATGTAGATTTATAACACCGAGTAATCCTCTTTTTGCAGGCAGTAGAGGGTCAAGATCAAAAAGATGTCTGTATTTTTGTTTATCTTGTTGACATACCTGACTAAATCTGTAAGATATATATCACAGAACATAACTCTTCATGTTCTACCTCCTAAGAAAAACCCATAAAACCCATCGCCCCACAGTCCCTCGCTGTGGGGCTTTTTTTATTTGTCTGGGTCAACAAGAAATTCGCATTTCGGCCAATCTAAGGACCCTAGAACAATGTGGAAGATATATAAGAAATCCTCAACTTTGATCTCAACCTATGGTTGGGTATGATTGGCAAGTCTTATCAAAGCATGATCCTTGAAATTCAAGGCAGAGTATTAAGCGTGAAGTCCTTGGGCTAGCTATGATCAGACGAACTGTTTACTTAATCTGCTTTACACGCCTGTTCCGCAAAGATGGTCAAGAGTGACTGAGTGTCAGAGGCTTAATGCGCTGTAAAAATCAACTTTTTGAATTTTTTATACTGAAGTTTCTAAAAATTCTTTACAAATAATTGTGGTGCATACATACTTTAAAAAATTCAAAAAATAGTACTTTAATTTTAAAAATAAACTCCGAACGGGCAAAGTCAGAGAAATCTGATGACGCAAAGCCACGGGTCCTGACTTTAGGGACAGCCGGGTTGCCGAAGAGATGAATCACGTTTCTTCGGTATCCGTTATCCTAACGAATACAAGAAGCGCT
Organism: uncultured delta proteobacterium; assembly: GCA_963769955.1. Lineage (GTDB taxonomy): Bacteria > Desulfobacterota > Desulfuromonadia > Desulfuromonadales > BM103 > M0040. The sequence goes on along the minus strand of CAVYNW010000029.1, from coordinate 108,371 downwards.
CATCTTCGGCTGAAGATTGGGCGCTTTTTTTGTGAAGGTAACTATGAAGCATCTGACCATCGCTTGAGTCGATGGTCAGTAAAGTTCTCCGAACGGGCAAAGCCAGAGAAATCTGGTGACGCAAAGCCACGGGTCCCGACTTTCGGGATAGCCGGGTTGCCGAAGAGATGAATCACGTTTCTTCAGTATCCGTTATTCTAAAGGAATACAAGAAGCGCTCATCTTCGGCCGAAGATTGGGCGCTTTTTTTGTTTTTATGCAAAGGCTCACTTACCAGGACTTATCTTCATACAGATTAGCAAGCTTCACCCCAGAGGCAGCTCTAAAGTTTTTTTCGCCTCCTGTAAAAAACTTGTCCTTCGTGTTTTGCTGATCTCTGGGGTGTTTTTTCCAAACAAAAGCAGCAAGTTATCAATGTCTGAGGTCATTAACTTTAATTGTAAGGAGTCGAAACAATGAAAAAGATCAATATGTTACGCTCATCAATCGTCATCTTGTTTTGTGTCGTTTTAAATACAGGATGCGTCAAAGAACCTGTAGTAGAGCATTTTGATACAAAGGTCCTCCATGACGAAGCACAAAAGGAACAAACCTTGCTGAATGTCGATGACAAAAATTTTATGGATAATAAAACTGTCACTGTCGTTGAATTGCAACAAGTATATTTTTCTTTTGACCAGCACACCCTGACCGACAAGGCTCGAAAAGTTTTGGCTGCCAATGCGATCATCTTAGAGTCTTCTCCTAGCCTGAAGGTCCGCATCGAGGGCCATTGTGATTCTCGCGGCTCAGATGAATACAATTTAGCTCTTGGTGAACGTCGTACACATGTAGTCAAAAACTACCTAGTTTCGCTGGGTGTTGCACCTGATCGCCTGGAAACGATCTCCTATGGGGAGGAATTGCCAGCAGACTCAGCAATGAATGAGGTTGCCTGGGCAATGAATCGCCGTGCTGAGTTCACGGCCATCAACTGATTTTTCTTCAATAACGAGATAATTCTGAACGGGCAAAGCCAGAGAAGTAGGGTGACGCAAAACCACGGGTCCTGATATTCAGGACAATCGGGTTGCTGAAGATATGAATCATCTTTCTTCATTATTCGTTATTCTAAGGAACACAAGGAGCGCTAGTCTTGGACCGAGGATTGGGCGCTTTTTTCTGGGAGTAACAAGGAAGTTTTAAATCTTTTTCACCCTTTTGCTGGTTACCCTAAGAACCTTCAGGTGCCATTTTCTTTTGTTATGAGGGTAACGGGCCGGTATGTAACAAAACCCGGTTCAGCCTGGAGAGGTGGTGAGCGGGGCGACCTGCGAATCCAGAAAAGTTATGAGCAGACTGATATAAAAGACTAACAACTATTGACTTTGTCACCGGAGACCAAGAACAAACGAACCTTTAAGCTCAGTTTTGTTCATTTCACGGCCGATCGAACTTACTGTGGCCTTACGAAAATATAGCAAAACAAAAAGAGCTAACCATAATTGGCTAACCTCTTGATTTTATTGGCGCGCGATACAGGATTCGAACCTGTGACCTCTGCCTCCGGAGGGCAGCGCTCTATCCAGCTGAGCTAATCGCGCACAGGGGATGGTTTATACCACTGCTGCCATGGCATTTGCAACTGATAATCAATGCCCATTAAGAGAGTTACCTGAGCATGTAACTCCCAGCATCATGACATCCAGGGGTCGTATTCTACTGATTGCTTTGATCTTAACATAGAGTTTTACAACCGGTTCTTTTGAGGCTTCCATCAAGATGTCGAGCCGACATTAGCCGTCGTCCCGGTGCAGGACAGCTACCAGCTTGTACCGCTTGTATCTGGTGCTTTCCCGACGATTTCAAACCCTGCAGTGAAGCAAAGACCTATGCGATCTTTTTAACAAGCAAAGAGCTATGTAATCGCTGCAGGTGCTCACATGCCCAAGACGGATATCGATGATTTGTCAAGACATCGCAGTTCGTAACAGAAAACTGATTAGATATTTTGTCCTGGCTCAGCAGCATACTGGCGACAAATATGTTGATTTTGATTTCCCACCTGACCAGGCTGTGCTGATGAACAGGCAAACCTGGAAGAATATCGAGAACGGCGACATCCTGGAACAGACCCTTGCAAATTTCGATCTGCCTCAATATCACCATATGGATGGTTATAAACCGTTGATCCAGCTCAACAGCAAACGAGCAGACGACGATCTCAGCGGCAACTTCCGCCCCTAAGCTCACTAACGCGTAAAAACATTACAAACAAACAGGGGCGCTGCTTTTCAATATGCAGCACCCCTGACTTTTTCAACTCCAAGGTTTTGCTCAGCTCCGCTCTTCCTCCTCGTATGCTTTTCTGACCAGCAGGAAAATCACTCCGGTCAGGACAAAGAGACCGATGACGATGCTCCCCCATAGTTTGCGTTTCTGGATTGTTGCATCAATCTCTTCAACCTTGTTGCTTATTTTGCCGACTTCGGCCTGCACGCCCGAAGTTTCGCTACGCACACGCTCCACGTCAACACCATGAAAAATGCGATGGAAACGATTTCGCTGGTTGAAAAGGCTGTCTTCCATATCACCGACGGTGAAGCCAAGACGATAGAGGCGTTCAAGATCATCTTCCGTCGCATTGATCATCTTATCCGTTTCAACCAGAGACAAACGGATCAGAGCGGCGCGCTCATAGGAGTGGCACTGCGAGCAGGTATCTTCGTTGATCAGGTCCAGGCTGGCCTTCTGGATCGCGTGGTTGCCATGGCAGACGACACATTGTGCCGCACCTCTTCCAGCGCTTGCCCATGAGCTCCCGCCTTGTAGGCCTCGGCGACACCGACATGACAACGGCCACAAAAATCAGGGACCTCCGTATACTCGGGAGCGCCAAGAAAACCTTTCTCGGGGCTCATAGCCATAGCAAAATCAGTGGGATCACCGCCATGACAGTCGTGACAGGAAATGCCGTTCTGCGGCGTGGACGCTGGTGCGCCATTGCTCAACAGGCTCACCAAGACGTCCGGTTTGCCCACCGTGACATTGGATACAAACAGTATCCTCTGCCAGCACAAGTGACGGGAACCGCCAACAACGTAAAAACCATCAGGACCAGAAGTGAAAGATATGAGCGACTCATGAGTAATGCCCCCAGATGGAAATAGCCAGGAAAACAAGGATGCTAAGAACGTAGCAGGTAACAAACAGCGGACGCTTGCCCGGCCGCCTCTCCGGACTCCGGTCAATAAATGGCAGTAGCGCCAGGAAGGTCATAAACGCAATCTGTACGCCCAGCCCGATAATTTTACTGGGGAAAATTTTCAGGGTCTGGTAGGCCCAGAGGAAATACCACTCCGGTTTGATATGAGGCGGGGTCACAAAAGGATCCGCGCGCTGAAAGGCCGCCTCGGGGAAGAACAGTCCTGGCGCATAGAAGATGATCGCAAGAAAAAAAGCAATAAAGAAACTGATTACGGCGGCATCCTTGACAAAATAGTTCGGGAAGAACGGGATGCCGTCCTTATGCTTCTCATGCTCGAAGAAAGGCAAAGGTTCGGAAGCCTTGTAATCATCTCCAAAGGGAGGAGCTGAGATGCCGCGCCGCTTGATACAGAAGAGGTGAACACCGATCAGGCCAAGCAGGACCAGTGGCAGGCCAACAACGTGCAAAGCAAAGAAACGTCCCAGCGTCTGGTTGCCAACGGTCGCGCCGCCACGCAGGAACTCCACCAGGTAATCGCCAACCACCGGGATGGCCCCTGCGGCATCTGTCGCAACCGTGGTCGCCCAGAAGGAGAGTTGACTCCAGGGCAGCAGATAGCCGGTGAGACAGAGGCCCAGGGTCAGATTGAGGACGGTAAAACCCGTCAGCCAGGTAAACTCGCGACGACCTTTATAGCTGGACATAAAGAGCACCGAGAGCATATGCAGCAGCAGAGCAATCATGATGACGTTGGCGCCCACGGCATGGAGCATACGGAACAGCCAACCGTAGGGGACGTCATTCATAATGGCCTGAACGCTGGCAAAGGCCTTCTCCGAATCAGGGACATAAAACATCAGCAGCAGGATGCCGCTAATAATCTGCGACCGTGAAGAGCGCCATAAGTACCGCACCAAGGGTATACCAGGCATTGACATTGCGCGGCAGCAGGTAGCCATGCAGTTCCTTGTTGTAAAGATCCTTAACCCCGAGGCGTGTATCGACGAAATCGACCAGCATTTTTATCGGTTGCATAAGTTCCCCCTATCCGACTTTGAGCTGGTCGCCATCAAGCTCGACAGCTAGAGCTTTCAAGTGGTTTTGGTGGTGGGCCGCCAAGGACCTGCCCTTCCGCAGAGAAACGTCCGCCATGACAGGGGCAGAGAAACTCTCCGGCCTGTTCCTGCCAGGCGACAACGCAGCCGAGATGGGTACAAACCGCCGACAAGGCAACAAATTTGCCCGGAGTCGGCTGCAAAAGAACCGCCGGCTTGCCCTGATACTGGAAAAAATGGGCCTTACCGGACACAACCTCACTGCGTGGGACAACCACCTTCTTGCTGCCGCCTGCGTGCTGCCAAGAGGCGAAAGAAAGCGAAACACTGGCCAGGCTGACGCGGCACCTATCAGGGCACCGAGACCACCGAGCATCGTATAGAGGAATTTTCGTCGCTGCGGTGGCGAAACATGAGTGGACATGCAAGCTCCTTAAACTAAAGTTTTTGAGAGGTAATGAGCCCCTGGGCAAGGGAACTAAAGCCGGACTAAGTATAGAACATCAACCAACATCTTTCAACCCGACAACAGATAAAAAGAAAACGTCACTGCAAAATTTATTGCATAATCGTAGCGTAAACGGGAATGCGCAGCTCGTTTTTCGGGACACCCGCAACAGGGATCAAAATATAACCGCTGAAACGCTCCTGACCAGGCTTGGGCGTCAACTGCAGTTCAAGAGTCACTTCAGCACCACTGGCAAAATCAATTTCAGGCATTTTAACCACGAGCTCCGCCGCAGTCGTATGGGGTTGACCGAGAGAAAGGGTTTCCGGACCCTGGTTGCGCAGCACGACCGTGGTGGTCACAGCTGTTTCCGCCGCCACCTTGCCAAAATTCACCTGCGAGGGGACAAGGGCAACGGTTTCAAGAACATTGCCTTTGAGATGAAACTGCATGGTCAGGTCGAACAGGATCATTGCTATAGAGATAAATGGTCTTGGAAATGGCGCCGCGGAACCGGCTGCTGTCGAAGGTCGCCTTCAGTTCGCCCTTGCCACCGGGGGGAATGTTTTTTTGAGAGACCAGAACCGCAGTACAGCCACAGGAACTGCGGACCCGGTCAATAAGCAGGGGTTCGTCCCCCTGGTTGGAAAATTCAAAAACATGAGGAACTTTTTCACCCTGGTAAATCTCACCGAAGTCAAAAGTCGGCGTTGCAACCTGCAAATCCGGAGCGGCAAAAGAGACAGTGGTGAAACAACAAAGAACCATAAAGATGACAAGAACAACCATGCTACGCATCAAATTTCTCCTGACATTGTTACTGATTCCACGAACAGCAACCGGACCTAAGGGTTTATAATCTCCGTCTGGTGAACCATGTCCTGCCGCAGATTATAGCATAGGATTTAGTGACTTCAGGCAAGGAACTTTACCCGCCGAAAAAATTGACATAAATCAGCTGTTTTGCTATAGAATAGCCGATTATGACAACCTCCGCTCCCCCTCAAATAAAGCTGTCCATGACGCCACTTTTCTCTGCAGATGATATCGCAGCAAGAATTAAAGCCCTGGCGACCGAGATCGATCAGGATTATCAAGGCACAGAAATCTTGATGATTGCCGTCCTTAAAGGCTCCTTTCTCTTTATCGCCGACCTTATCAGAGCCATTGAGACACCTGCAGTCATCGATTTTGTACGCCTTGCCAGTTATGGCTCTGCGACCCAGTCTTCCGGCATCATTGAGGTTCGAAAAGATCTTGAGATGTCGATCAAGGGCAAGCATGTACTGGTCGTAGAGGATATTGTTGACAGCGGTCAGACCCTGGAGTCACTTCGTACCATGCTGCTTAACCGCCAACCGGCCAGCCTGAAAATCTGCACCTTGATTGATAAGCAGGCTCAGCGTGTGACCGAGGTCCCTGTCGACTACGTAGGCTTTTCCATGGACGATGGATTTATCGTCGGCTATGGCCTGGATCTTGACGAAAGATATCGCGACCTGCCCGACATTCGTGTCGTTGAGGGCACCTGAGAATAGAGGGAGAAACTGAATGATTGTTCAGTGTGAAGCATGCCAAACCCGTTTTCGTTTAGCTGATGAGAAAATCAAAGCGAACGGGACCAAAGTCCGCTGTTCCAAGTGCAAGGAGGTCTTCACCGTAATGCCTCCTGAACCGGAACCCGTTGAAGAAACAGTTGACTACGGCTCCTTTAACATGGAAGCAGTCGCTGACGACACCCCCTCGAGCGAGGCCGCATCATCCGAACAGACTGAAGAGGAAGCTTCGGCCCCGGAGCCTGCAGCCCCGTCGGCGGAATCCGTGCAGGACGAAGGCAGCGATCTCGACTTCAGCGGCCTTGAAGCTGAAATGGGCAATGCTGTGCCAAGCGACGAGATGGCAGACGAATTCTCTTTTATCGACACGAGTCAGCTTCAGCGTTCGGCAAGCGAGGAAAAGACAGACAGCTCTGAAGGCAATTCTGCTGCCGATGAAGAGCCACAGGGAGAGGCCGACTTCGGCGATTCGACCGACTTCGACGACGCGTTCAACGAAACAGATGAGCCCGGTGGAGCCATGGAATTTGAGTTCAACGAGGAGCCATGAGATATCTGACTCTGCCGGATTCAATGAAATTGACTGCCGCGACGGCAACGAAATTGATTTTCCCATGGAAGAAACCGCAGATCCTTCGTCGCCATTATCTTTCGAGGAGACGACGGAAGAGACTCAAGAACAGGAGTCTCCCGACGAGTTCTCTTTCGGTGACGATTCTGATGACGCCTTCGCCTTTGGAGACTCGGAAAACGCTCCCCCTGCAGCGTCAAGCTTGCAGACAAGCGAGCCTGACGAGTTTTCCTTTGATGACGAAAACCCCTTCGCTGACGATTCCTCTTCAGAGTGGGGTGACGAGACGACCGGCGACAGCACGTCATTTGAATTTGAAGAACCTCGGTTCGACGGCAATGAGACAGCGTCAGAAAGCCCTGCGGTAGAGTCCGGCAGTGATGACCTGCAGTTCGGTGAGATTGATTTTGCCAGCGAAAGTTCCAGAAGAAGCTGTCGGCTTTGATTCTGACGACGATTTCCCCAGCGCTGCGCTGGAACAAAAAGAAGAAGCCGTGACTTTCAGCCCCAGCAAGGAGAGCCACAGGCCACCGGCAGACGACTACGACGACGATGAACCACTGCCGGCACCACCACCGCCAGCCAAGAAAAGCAGTCTCTCTCGTATTCTGGTCCTATTGGTGCTTCTGCTCGTCATTCTGGGTGGAGCGGCAGGCTTTCTATTTATTCAGGAAGGGGCTGTCAACCTGAATACACTGGGTCAATATCTGCCATTCCTGCAGAAATATATAGGCGAGGCCCCGGCCAGTTCACCGGGCGACCGCATCGGCATAAACGTTTCCGGAAGTTCTTATGTGAACGGTCAAGAAGGACAAATGCTGGTCATCCAAGGCGCGGCCGTCAACAATCACCCGGCAACCCGCTCCTCAATTACGATCAAGGGGGTGTTGCTTGATGATCAGGGCAGAACACTCTTGCAGCAGACCGTCTTTTGTGGCAACCATCTCAATGATGCAGCATTGAAGACCATGACTTTTGCGGCCATAGAAGAGGCGATGAACAACCAGTTCGGCGACAGTCTTTCCAACATGAATGTTGCCGCAGGGGCCTCGATCCCCTTCACTATCGTTTTCCGTAATCTGCCGGACGGCATTGCCAGCATTAATGTTGAAGTGGTTGATTCCAAGCCAGGAGCCGGCTGATTCGAGCTGAGGCCATAAAAGCAGAAGGCCACCTCCGGAATCGGAGGCGGCCTTCTTTTTAGCCATATTACAGAGAGACTTAGGGAGCTTCGATTGCACTAACAGGACAGCTGTCAACACAAGCACCACAGTCCGTGCAGGTTGCCGCATCAATTACATGCACGTCACCCTGCTCGCTGATGGCGTCAACCGGGCATGTGTCTGCACAGGCAGCACAGTTGATACACTCGTCATTAATTGTGTAAGCCATGGGATGTTCCTCCTCTTCGATAGATTTATGTTTCACAAACTTTGGGGATTCTACCGCAAGAGAACAATTCTGTCCAGAGCAAACAGACAGCTATTTATTCCTTAAAAAACTTGCAATTTGGCAATCCTTCCATTACCCTCTCACAACACATTTTACACCTGCAAACCCTTATAAAAGCTGACTTAACAATTTTTTAAGCACGACTAAAATAATCAATATTAAAACGGTATTCTGTTTTTTTTAACCTAAAATTAATGTATACATCACGAGGAGGAACAGTTTATGGATATCCTGGCACTTAACTGCGGAAGCTCATCTGTTAAATACCAGCTCTACGACTGGCAGAAGCAAGAAGTCATCGCCAAAGGCATGGTCGAGCGCGTCACCATCGGTGACTCTTTCATTATTCACGAAGTCCCTGGCCGAGAAACCTATCGTGAAGAATACGAATGCCCCGACCACCGGGTCGCCATTCACCTGATCATCAAGATTCTGACGGACAAGGAATACGGCGTCGTCAAAGAGATCACCCAGATTTCAGCGGTCGGTCACCGGGTTGTACACGGCGGCGAGAAGTTCACCTGCTCGGTCACCATTGACGAGGCTGTCCTCGATGCCATCAAGGAGGTCCAGCACCTGGCACCACTGCACAACCCGCCCAACATTTCGGGCATCGAGGCCGCGCAGTCGGTACTCCCCGATGTCCCGCATATTGCAATTTTTGATACGGCCTTCCATCAGACCATGCCGGAGACTGCTTACATCTACCCCCTGCCCTATGAATGGTATGAAAAATATGGCGTGCGCCGCTACGGCTTCCACGGCACCAGCCACCTCTATGTCTCCAAGCGTGCGGCAGTCATGCTCGGCAAAGATCCGAAAGATTGCAACATCATCACCATGCATATCGGCAACGGCGTCTCCCACTCTGCCATCAAAAACGGCATCTCTGTTGACACCTCGATGGGGCTTACCCCTCTTGAAGGTGCGGTCATGGGAACCCGCTGCGGTGATATCGACCCTGCCATTCCCGCTTTCATCATGGAGCAGGAAGGGTCTGACCCCCGCAGAGATTGACAGCATCACTGAACAAAAAATCCGGCATCCTGGGCATCACGGGTCAATTCACCGATCGTCGAGATGTCATCGAAGGCGCCGAGGAAGGCGACGCTCGCTGCAAACTGGCGCTCGAAGTCGAGGGTTACCGCCTGAAAAAATACATTGGCTCTTACGCGGCAGCAATCGGAGGCATTGATGCCGTGGTATTCACCGCCGGAGTCGGTGAAATGGGTTGGCTGATTCGTGAAAAAGCCGTTGAAGGCCTCGAGTTCATGGGCATCATCCTCGACAAAGAGAAAAACCGCAACACCATGACCCGCAAGGTAGAAAGCGTGATTACCACGCCAGACTCACCGGTCAAGGTCTTTGTCATCCCGACCGATGAGGAACTGGTTTTCACCGAGGACGTCGTTGCCATTCTGGAAGGAACCTATACGGATCACATGAACTTCAAATACAGCTTTTCCTCTTCAGAGTTCCAACGCAAATAAACCTCAGCTTTCATCTCATTAAACAAGCAAAGGCCGGGAGCATTCCCGGCCTTTGCTTGTTTGTTCAGAATTCCCGGTTCTGCTGTTTCCATCTTTCAATCAGATTCCTGAAAGTAGCTCCCCAGAGTGCTCTCGATATGATCTTTGGACATCTCGTCCATGTCAAAACCACTCTTGCGGAGAAAGTCCAAGCCTTCCTTGATGGCCTTTTGCAATGCCGCTTCGTCCTCAGGTCTCTTTGCCGGAACACAGACGAGCGTGTGCTTATCCTTCTTCAAGCGGTAGAGCAGGTAAAGACTCTTTTGTTTCCCTTGCTTAAGGACAGCCATAAAGGCCATACAATATTGAGAGGGATAACCCTCGATAGCCATCTGGACGTTAAAAACGCTTTCCCAGGCTTTGAAGACTTGAGCTTTTGAGCCGCAGGGCAATCCTTGCAGATCCCAGTCCGGACGGAAAAAAGCTCCTTTTCTGGGCTCCGGGCGCAATTCATGGGGCAAGGGTTTGGATGCTTTTTTACTCTCAACCGGTACAGCTGTCTGAATGACTTTCTCTGGCCGGTTCGGTAGTCGACACCTCTGCAAGCAAAAGGGCCTGCTCAGCCATTTTTTTCTCCGCCAGCGCAAGCTCTCTGGCAAGTGTCTTCTTTACCAGCGTCTCCCCTTCAAGTTGATCTTCGAGAGCCCGCAGCCGTTTTTCCAGTTCCTGAATCCTGTCATTATCCTGCTCTTTAGAGGAGGACCTGGCAGCCTTTTCCCGGCTGCCAGCTTCTGTCTCGCGAACCATCTTTTCAAGGGAGTCAATGATCTTGTGGGCCTCCTCAAGGTCAACTTCCAGAGCCTCACGTGCAGCTTGTTCCTGATCGAAACGAAGAGACCACTCCTTTATGTCCTGACCAAGGGCAGGCAGAGGTCTCAGATTCCACTGCATCCTTACCCGACTTTAATGCTCTTTGGCCACGAAGCTTCAGCCTGGCTCAAGGATTGCTCCAGATCAGTAATACGACGATCGTCCTCTACTGCGCCTTTCTCCAGTCGTTTACGTACACTACGTTCCTGGTCAAAATCTTCACGCAGGCGCTCATTTTCATTAACCAATTCGGCACAGCGAGCTTCCAACTCCGTCAGCTCAGCATTCTCTGCAGAAGTGGCAGTTCCAAGGCTCTCAGCCCCGCGAGGCTCTTCTGCAATTTGTCACGCTCTTCAAGAACGGCAGCGAGTTCTTCCTTCAGGCTCTCTCTTTCCTTAGTCCATTCAGCATATTCGGTCTGCCCCTCTTTCTCTGCCTCCTTGAGACTCTTCTGCAATCGGTCCCTCTCTTCAAGGGCGGCAGCGAGTTCTTCCTTCAGGCTCTCTTTCTCCTTAGCCCATTCAGCATACTCGGTCTGCCCCTGTTTCTCTGCCTCCTTGAGACTCTTCTGCAATCGGTCCCTCTCTTCAAGGGCCGCAGCGAGTTCTTCCTTCAGGCTCTCTTTCTCCTTGAGCCCATTCAGCATATTCGGTCTGCCCCTGTTTCTCTGCCTCCTGGAGACTCTTCTGCAATCGGTCCTGCTCTTCAAGGGCGGCAGCGAGTTCTTCCTTCAGGTTCTCCTTGAGAACCATTGTCGCCTTGAGCTCCTCCTCTGCTTTATCCAGCCCCACCTGCAGTTCTTCCGAGAGCTTGCCGGCTTCCTTCAAGCCATCGGCATTCTGCTCTGCGGTCTTAAGCTCCCGCTCAAGTTCCTTGATACGGAGTTCCGCATCTCTAAAGTCCTCATCGAGCTGTGTCGCTTCAGATTCCTGCTCGCCGAGTTGGGCAAAGGCCTCTTCTCGAAGAGCTTCAGAATCTTTGAGCGCCCGCTGCAAATCCACAATCTGCTCGTTGGCGGATTTGACATCATCGATAAATTGTTTCTGCTTCTCCTGCTCTTCCGCCAAGGTTTCCCGTACAGAGCCCAGCTCGGCATCAAGTTCCTTGACACGCCTATTCAGCGCAACAACCTTGCGCTTCTGTTTCAAGACGTCTGAAGACTGCGTCTCGACATCAACCAGAACCTCCTCGAGTTCCTGAATACGCTTTTCCGCTGCAGTCGTGATGGCTTCACTGATTTCTTTTAGTGAACGTTCAGATTCGGCGGCTTTTTCTGCTTCTTCCAGTCTTGCGGTAAGGTCTTTAATCTGAGTAAGGAGGCTTGCCGTCTCGTCATCGGCTTTTTCTTCCGGAGAGAACAGATCTTCCAGAAGTTCGCGCAGAGCAGCAGACAGTTCCTGCAGACGTTTCTCCGTGCTTAACTTGAGAGCAGCTCTTTTTCCTTGCGGGCTTTCGGAGGTTCTCGTCACAGGTTGCCTGCAGTTCGGCAAATAGTCGTTTCTGCTCTGATCGGTGAAGCTGTGCTTCGGCAGGAGAGGCAACGCCCGGCACATCTCGCAGGATAACTTCCAACATCGCGGGGCTGAACTGGAGATTGACGTCCTCCAACTGATAGCCAAGGTCGAGAAGGGTCTTTTGGCCAGATTGCCATAAAGATGATTTTTCTGAACCGGCAACGGTAAAAACCAGGGATCTTTTCAGGCTTTTTGCATAGAAGGCGATACGGCAGCGCCGTTCGCTCTCATCTTGATAGTCACAGAGAGTTGCCTGCAGCTCGTACTTGTTTTGACCATCGCTGCCAAAGGAAACAGCAAAGGTTGAGCGACAGAGCTGCTGGATCTCTTGCGCTTCAACTTCAATGAAGCCTTCACATTCGTAGAGAAGCATTCATTCCCCCATGGAAAAGGTACAAACAACTCCTCACAAAATGCCATAAGTTAAGGGCTGATAGCAAGCTATCAGCCCTTGAAGTGAACTAAACATCAATAATTACAAAGGCCTGGAGGACTTAAAATTATCCCTGCGCCTGCACTGCCGTAATTGCCGAAACCGAAACAATGTCATCAACGGAGCAACCGCGTGAGAGATCGTTGACTGGCTTGGCAAGGCCTTGAACAATAGGACCAACGGCTTCAGCACCGGCGACTCGCTCGACCAGCTTGTAACCGATATTTCCGGCATCAAGGGTTGGGAAAATCAGGGTGTTGGCCTTGCCGGCAACCGCTGAACCGGGCGCTTTTTTCTCACCGACCTTGGGCAGCAAGGCGGCATCGGCCTGAAGCTCACCATCGATCTGCAACTCCGGGGCAAGCTTCCTGGCAATTTCGAGGGCCTCTAGGACCTTGTCGCAATCTTCGTGACTAGCGCTGCCCTTGGTTGAAAAAGAGAGCATGGCGACACGGGCGTCTACGCCGAGGAAGCTCTTGCAACTGCTCGCGGTAGAGATGGCAATTTCCGCCAAAGCCTGGGCGTTTGGATTCGGATTGACCGCACAGTCCGCGAAACACAAGACGCCATTCTCACCGAAATCAGGGTTCTTGGTCACCATCAGGAATACGGAAGAGACCGTCTTCATTCCCGGAGCGGTACCGATAACCTGAAAGGCTGCACGCAGAACATCGCCGGTTGTGTTGTAGGCACCGGCCACCATGCCGCCAGCGTCGTCTTTGCGGACCATCATGGCGCCAAAGAAAAGATTATCTTCGCCGGTCAGGGTTTCACGAGCCTGCTCAGCCGTCAGACCTTTTTTCTCACGCAGTTTTACTAACTCGGCAACATAATCATCCAGTTGCGCAGCCTGCTTGGGATCGATCAATTCGACTCCTGCCAAAGAGACACCAAGCTCACCGGCTTTTGCTTCAAGTGTTGCGACATCTCCAAGCAAGACGACCTTTGCCAGGCCATCCTTGGTAATCAACTCCGCTGCCTGGATCATACGATCGTCATAACTTTCCGGAAGCACTACTGTCTGGAGGCTGGTTCGAGCCTTGGCTTTTATCTGGTCTACAAGATGCATAATCCGCTCCTTAGTGGAAACATGGTTTTATTAAAGGTGAAAAATATACCGGATGGCTTCTGAGTCGTCAACTGCTTTCCCCCTTCGGGCAGATATGAGAATTCTCTTATTCCATACTGGCAGAATGCTTCTCAAGTGTACTACAATGATGTGCTTTAGTGACTGAGGAGACATGACGTCCGAACAAAGACAAAACCGCATCATTATCGGGTTCATACTGCTTTCGCTGCTGCTTCATCTGCTTTTGCTGTTGCTCCCCGAGCATAAGCTGTTTCCGGAAGAACCACCACCGAAACCGGTCTATGTGGAGGTGCGTCCACCTCAGACAGCAGGAGAGGGAACTCGACCTGCCGATTCGCAAAGAACTGGAGAAGCCTCGAGAAAAACCGGCCAAACGTCTGGCCGAGCGAGACCAGGTGGTTGAAAAAGAGAAGGCTCCCGAAGGACAGGACACAGAAGACCGCGAAAAGGTCGTTCGTTCGCCGAAACCTGCCCCGAAAAACTCCTCCTAGAAGAGCAAAGAGCCGAAGCCGCGCAAAGAAGTCGTCGAACGGAAAAAGACCAAACCTGATCTTGAGTTACCATTCACCCCGGACGGATGGAAACAAAAGCCCGAGCAGAAGCAGTCACCGGAAGTCCCTGACCTGAAGACACTCACCCAGATCTCACCTGACACCCTGTCCCGGATTGAAACTGACTGGCGACAGAAATATCGCGCAGATGTCGAAAGAGGCGACACGGTCTGGATGGACAGTCAGCAGGACCTGCTCTTCTCCTTCATGCGTCGTTTCCGTACCAATATCTATAATGTCTGGAACTACCCGAGTGCTGCAGCGCAAAAAAATCAGCAAGGGACCTGTCTGCTGCGCATCACCATCGATCGGCGCGGAAACGTCAGCGATGTTCAGCTTCTCGAGAGTTCCGGTCATCGGGTTCTGGATGAGGAGGCAATGACTGCCGTCCGCCAGGGCGCCACCTACGGGCCCCTTGCCAAGATCCTACCTCACATGAGACCTGAAGATCATGGCCTTCTTCGATTATCGTCTCAGCGGCAGCATCAACAGGTCTTCCCGACGGAGGCCCGGAAGTATCTACTAGAAATTAAGGTGGCCATTCCTCCGCCACTGATCCTGTGACTCGTTAGCCTATAGTTCAAACAGGCACTATTTCTGTTGCCGGCAACCAGCTACAACGTCCCGGTCCAGCTGGCCGCTCATGCCATACAGCCATTCGTTGCTGCTCAGCACAGAAAATTCCCTAAAAACAACTGAAAGGGCCGGTCTTCACAAGACCGGCCCTCAGCATTCCATATTCATATTCACCATTACCTAACTTCGCGCTAGGCATCCTTCCTGCCACTTAAGCTTTGGCTTACGCCGCAGCTGTCGTCTCGTCAAGACGTCTCACCCGAGAACGAACCGGCGCCTGATGGAGTAGATCAGGATTGTCACGAGCCTCACCGGCGATGGCAATCATGGCGTCACAGAACTCATCCAGAACTTCCTGGCTCTCCGTCTCGGTCGGCTCAATCATGATCGCCCCCTTCACCACCAGGGGGAAGTAGATGGTCGGCGGATGATAACCATAGTCAATCAGGCGTTTTGCCACGTCCAGAGTATGGCAGCCTCCTTCAAGATCTTTATCTGAGAAGATAACTTCGTGCAGGGAGCGGCTCTTGTAGGGCAGGTCATAAACACCCTCCAGCCGTGCCCGCACATAGTTGGCGTTAAGAACCGCCATCTCACTGGCGTGCTTCAAACCTTCGCCCCCCATGCTACGGATATAAGCATAAGCCCGCAGCATAACTCCGACGTTGCCATGGAACGCCAGCATGCGACCAACGGAGTCGGCCCCGGGTGACTCAATCCGATAATTCTCACCATCAAACTCGACCCCCGGGCCAGGCAGATAAGGGATGAGTTCCTCGGTCACACCAACGGGGCCCGCTCCTGGACCACCACCACCATGCGGTGTAGAGAAAGTTTTATGCAGGTTGAAGTGCATCACATCAATCCCCATATCACCGGGACGAGCAATGCCCATCAGAGCATTAAGGTTGGCGCCGTCACAATAGACCAGGCCACCGCGTGCGTGAACCAGCTTGCAGATCTCCTCGATGTTGGTTTCGAAGAGACCGAGAGTGTTCGGGTTGGTGACCATCAGTGCAGCAACATCATCATCCATGTGCGCCTCAACCTCTTCCAGGGTCAGCACTCCCTCGGAAGCGATCGGCACAACATCGTAACCGGTCAGGGATGCAGTGGCCGGGTTGGTGCCGTGTGCCGTATCGGGAATCAGGACCTTGCTACGCTTGCTGCCGCGGGCCTCATGCCAGGCACGGATCACCAGCATGCCAGTCAACTCGCCCTGAGCACCGGCCGCAGGTTGCAAGGTTACTTTGGCAAAACCGGAGATCTCTGCCAGATCACCCTGCAAACGATACATCAGCTCGAGAGTCCCCTGGGCCAGGTGCGAGGGCGTGGCAGGATGGATTCCAGCCAGTCCGGGGATACGGGCGGCAGCCTCGTTGACCTTGGGATTGTACTTCATGGTGCAACTGCCCAGAGGATAGAAGCCTGAGTCAACGCCGTAGTTCCAGGTTGACAGCCGGGTAAAATGGCGCACGACATCCACCTCGGAGAGCTCCGGAAAGCCGCTGATTTCTTCGCGACAAAGATCTTCGGTCAGGGTGGCCGCCGGCACATCGAGCTTCGGCAGACTGTAGCCTTTGCGGCCCGGATCAGAATGTTCAAAAAGCAGCTTTTCGTTGAGGACAAGTCCACTGGTACCTACGATCGTCATGCTGCACCTCCCTGCAGTGCAGCGACCAACGCATCAATCTCGACACGCTGGTTCTGCTCTGTTACGCAAACCAGGAAACAATCCGCCAGCTCAGGGTAATCTTCACCGAGGGGAATCCCGCCCAGGATTCCGGCCTCTTCGAGACGCGACAGGACCTCGGCCACCGGTGCTTCTGAGCGCACAACAAACTCGTTAAACGAGGGCCCATCAAAGACCAGGCTGAAACCTTTAATAGCCGAAAACTGTTTACGGGCGTAAGCAGCCTTGGCAAGGTTCTGCTCAGCCATCTCGCGCAAACCTTGCTTGCCGAGCAGGCTCATGAAAATGGTCGCCATCAAGGCGCATAAGCCTTGGTTGGAGCAGATATTCGAGGTCGCTTTCTCTCTGCGGATATGTTGCTCGCGAGTCGCCAGGGTCAAAACAAAGCCGCGCTGACCTTCGAGGTCTTTGGTTTCACCGACCAGGCGACCCGGCATGCCACGGACATCTTTCTGAAGAACAGCGAAGAAGCCGACATAGGGGCCGCCAAATGAGAGCGGCAAGCCAAAGCTCTGGCCATCGCCAGCCACGATATCGGCGCCGAGCTCACCCGGCGACTTGAGCAGACCAAGCGCAACCGGTTCAGCTACCGCCGTCACCAGCTTGGCGCCCATCTCGTGGCTCTTCTCTGCCAGTGCGGCAATATCCTCGATCACACCGAAATAGTTCGGGTAACCGGCTACGACCACAGCGGTGGACTCATCCAGTTTGGCGGCAAGATCCTCAAGGTCGGTACGTCCGTCGGCAGCGACAGTCAACATCAACCAACTCCATATTCAGATAACGGCAGTAGGTTGCCACAACCCCACGATAGCGTGGGTTGAGTGCCTTTGAGAGGAGCACCCGCTTGCGACGGGTCAGGCGCATGGCCATAAGCACGGCTTCTGCGCAGGCCGAGGCACCGTCGTACATCGAGGCGTTGGCCGCATCCATGCCGGTCAACTGGCAGATCAGAGTCTGGAACTCGAAAATCGCCTGCAAGGTTCCCTGGCTGATCTCCGGCTGATAAGGCGTATAGGCCGTATAGAATTCACTGCGCGAGACCAAAAGATCAATCACGGTAGGGATAAAGTGATAATAAGCCCCGCCACCGAGAAAACTTTTGTGAGTCTCCGGGGTCGCATTCGCCATCGCGAGAGTCTTCAGCTCGCGCAGCAGTTCCGTCTCGCTGGCCGGCTCCGGGATCTCAAGAGGGCGTTTCAAACGAACAGATGCCGGGACCTCGACGAAGAGGTCTTCCAGGGTAGCGACTCCGATCCGTTCCAGCATCTCGCTCACGTCCCCTGCAGTATGCGGGATATAACGCATGGTCCTCAGCTCTCCTCTGCGATCAGGGCCTGGTAATCATCAGCGTTCATCAAAGCATCAGCATCAGCGACATCGTCCATACGGATCTTGATCATCCAGCCGTCCTCATAAGGAGAGGTGTTGATGATCTCCGGAGCATCGAGCAAGTCTTCGTTGATCTCTTCCACGGTGCCGGAGACAGGAGCATAGATATCGGAAACCGCTTTGACCGATTCTACGACACCAAAAGCCTTGCCGGCCTCAAGGACGGCACCGACCTCGGGGAGTTCGACAAAAACAACATCTCCCAGGGCATCCTGGGCAAAATCAGAGATACCGATCACAGCCAACTCTTCCTCAACCATGACCCACTCATGCTCTTCCGTGTACTTGAGTTCTTCTGGAAATTCCATGACAACCTCCTTACAGTCTGTAGGCCCCGTTGCCGGGGTGTAAAATCAATTTGTTTGTTTAAGTTACTTCACAAAGGGCGGCCGTGTCACCCTGGCCCCCATTCGACGATTACGAATTGCGACCGCGAGTTCGGTCTCTTCCCTGGCAGCTTCCGGTTCCACCAGCGCCAGGGCAACTCCGACCTTGAGGCTCGGAGACATGGTGCCGCTGGTGACCACACCGACTTCACGGTCACCTGCAAAGATCGGATAGCCTTCCCGTGGGATACCGCGTTCCTGCATGACCAGACCAATACGACGGCGCGGCAGGCCATTGGCTTTTTGATCGACCAGAGCCAACTTTACCGACGAAATCATCCTTGTCAAGCTTGGTGATCCAGGCGAGTCCGGCCTCCAGAGGCGAAATCTCACGGGAGAGTTCATGGCCGTAGAGGGCATAACCCTTTTCCAGGCGCAGTGTGTCACGCGCACCCAAACCGATCGGCAACAAACCCTGCGGCGTGCCGGCCGCCATCAAAGCCTGCCAGATCTTCAACCGCAGAGGACGCAGGAAGATACAATTCAAAACCGTCTTCTCCGGTGTAACCGGTCCGAGAAATGATCATCTCCACCCCGGCCACAACCCCTTCGCAGAAATGATAATAAACCAGATCGGCCAGAACGACATCTGTCAGGGCAGAGAGGATCGCTTCGGCCTTCGGGCCCTGCAGGGCAATCTGGGCAAATTCTTCGCTGCGGTTGTTCAGGGTAACATCTGTCATTGCCGATTCGGCAAGCACCTGCTGCATCCAGGCAAAATCCTTGTCGGTATTCGAGGCGTTGACACAGAAAAGATAGCGCGACTCATTGAAGCGATAGAGGGTGACATCATCAACAACACCGCCCTCGGGATAACACATTGCCGAATACTGCACCTGGCCGTCGACCAGCTTCGCCGCATCATTAATCGTCAATTGCTGGATAAAGGCCAAGGCATTGGCTCCGCTGACTTCAACCTCGCCCATATGCGAAACATCAAAAAGGCCGGCAGCCTCGCGTACAGCCTGATGCTCTTCGATAACTCCGGAGTACTGCACCGGCATATCCCAACCGCCAAAATCGACCATCCGCGCACCAAGCTCACGGTGGGTCTGGTTCAAAGGGGTTTTTTTCACGGGTTCTCTCCTTAAGAGATAAGCAAACAAACAGTTTGCGCCTATAAATTCAAGACAGGATTTCCGGGATCTTATCCTCGTGACCAAGTGTCATCAAGTGGACACCCTGGCAGAGTTCTCGTGCCCAGGCAACAGCTTCGCGGGCTATGGCAACCCCTTCCGACAAAGGGTCCTCCGCAGATCCAGACGCTGGACCAGAGCCTCCGGGACCTGCACGCCAGGGATATTGGCATTCAGAAACCGGGCCATCCTGGCACTGCGAATCAACAGGACACCGGCAATCACCGGCACTTTTAAAGGTTGCATTGCGAACATGAAGCGCTCCAGCGTGGCTCGATCAAAAACCGACTGCGTCTGGAAAAAGCGTGCGCCGCTGTCAACTTTTTTCGTTACTTTCTGGAACATCAGCTCAAAAGGCTCAGCCGCGGGATTGACTGCAGCACCGGGGAAAAAATCCGGCACGCCATCAAGCGGCTTTCCCGCCATATCGGTGCCTGCCATAAGCCCGGCGGTCATATCAAGCAGTTGTACGGAATCAAGGTCAAAGACCGGCCGGGTATCAGGGTGATCACCAAACTTACTGTGATCTCCGGATAGCAGCAAGAGATTTTCGATGCCGAAAGAAGCCGCACCAAGCAGATCCGACTGCAGAGCCATGCGGTTACGATCACGGCAGGTCAGCTGCAGAACCGTTTCCGTCCCTTGTTGCTGCAACCGGGCAGCCAGCGCCAAGCGACGACAGGCGCATGTTGGCACCCTGGTTATCAGTGACGTTAACAGCAGTAATCGCCTGTCATTTTTTCGGCAGCGGCCAAGGCCTCGTTAATGTTGGTCCCTTTGGGAGGCGCAATTTCAGCCGTCACGACAAACTGACCACTGGCAAGCTGTTCCGATAAAAGCGACATCAGCGGTCGCCATCTTTCAGGCGATATCGACCTGGCTGAAGACGACGGCTCCAGTTTTTCGGTGGCACGCGTCGGGCAAAGACGCCTTGCCGCTGTTGACTCTTCAAACGTTCATAAATCAGGCTCCAGGCACATTCAATCTGCTCATCGACCTCACAGTGACCATCCTCCATGCCGCCACAGGGCCCGTTCAGCAAGCCCTTGGCGCAGGTCGTCACCGGGCAGATTCCGGCGGTTTCATTGAGGATGCAATCGCCACACAGGGAGCACATCTCCTCGTACTGGCCGAAACGACGGACATTGCCCAGGAACATGGAGTTCAAGCCGCCCACCACGCGCTTATCAACATTGGATGAAATCGACTGAATTCCCGAGCCACAGGCAAGCACCACCAGAGCGTCAGCATCCTGCACCGCGGACTTGTGCTGGCGCAGATCACGGGCCGCACGCGCGATATGACAGGCCTCATCAATGATCACGCTGCCGGTCGTCTCCTTGCCCTGTTCATTCAACCACTCCTGAAACCTGAAGACCTCATCTTCCCCTCCGGACTTGCATGCCGTAGCGCAGGCGGCACAGCCGACAATAAAGAGCTTGTCAAAGTCGGCCAGAGCCTGCTCGAGTTCTGCAAAGGGTTTCAGTTCGCTGATAATCATATTAAACCGGGGGCTGGTGTTTGGGGGCTGGGGTCTGGTGAAGAACTTAAGCCCTCAAAGTCAGGCAAAAACGGCCCGGGACGAACAAGTCGTCACGGGCCGTATAAGTTGCTTACTGCTTGGCGCGGCGCTTGGCGCCTTCGACGGTATTGTAAAGCAGCATGGTAATTGTCATGGGACCAACCCCGCCAGGCACCGGAGTGATCGCGCTAGCGCGCTCCTTGGCCGCCTCGAACTCGACATCTCCGACCAGTTTCTTCTCACCGACGCGGTTGACGCCAACATCGATAACCACAGCGCCTTCCTTGATCCAGGCGCCTTTAATCATCTCGGGACGACCGACCGCCGCAATCACGACATCGGCCTGGGCGACTTTGCCCGGCAGGTCTTTAGTGCGGGAGTGGCAGAGGGTTACGGTCGCATGTTGCGCCAGGCACATCAGGGCGACAGGCTTGCCAACAATATTGGAACGGCCGACCACAACGACTTCCTTGCCCTTCAGGTCAACACCGGTATGCTCCAGCATCTTCATCACACCGTAAGGTGTACAGGGCTGATAAAGAGGGTTGCCGGTCACCAGACGACCGACATTATAAGGATGAAAGCCATCGGCATCCTTGGCCGGAGAGATAGACTCCAGAACCTTGCTTTCGTCGATATGATCGGGCAAAGGTAGCTGCACCAGGATGCCATCGATGCGCTGATCGTTATTCAACTCCTCGATTAACGCCAGCAACTGGGCTTCGGTTGTTTCTACGGGAAGCTTATGCTCATCGGAGAAGATACCGGCTTTCTCACACGCCTTCTCCTTCATCGTCACGTAAACCCGACTGGCCGGATCGTCACCGACCAGGACGACCGCCAGACCAGGTGTCACCCCCTGCTCTTTCAATGCCGCCACATCAGCGGCAATCTCTTCACGAATATCAGCGGCAATCGCCTTGCCATCAATGATCTTTCCCACGTAGAAAAACCTCCCTTGGTCTGTATCATTGAGTTCATTGATACAGGCAATAAATGAAGTACGACTATACGCAACGACGACTGGATTGTAAAGATGTCTGGACGAGCAAATAGGGAAAAAAGGTGCGAGAAAAGCTCACCAAAATTGTTACCTCACAGGCAAGCTTTGGCCACCTTCAATTATGCGGTTACAAATTAATACCAAGAGGTTAGTCTGCCCATCAGAAAAACTAATGTCTCTCATCTGAGATTATCCTTGCAATACCAAAGTGCACGTGGTAGCTTCAGCCATCTTAAACGTTTGTGCAAAGATGTTTGTTGGACGAGATTAAATGTTAATCAGTCGCGAATAAGCCACGCAAACCTGTTACGGTTGTGTGGTTTTTTATTTTTAAGCAGATCTGGTTTGCACAACAAAAACGTCCTCACCAAGAGGATATGGAGTTAAAAATGGCTGAAGGTACTGTGAAGTGGTTCAACGATGCAAAAGGTTTTGGTTTTATCGAGCAGGACAATGGACCGGATGTGTTCGTCCACTTCTCTGAAGTCCAAGGCGACGGTTTCAAATCCCTCGCCGAGGGAGATAGAGTAAGTTTCAATGTGACGGAAGGCCAGAAAGGCCCTCAGTCATCAAACGTCTGCAAAATCTAAGTTTGCACTGACAGGTAATCACAAAAAAGCCCCGCGGAAATCCGCGGGGCTTTTTTTGTGAAGCAGCTAGCCCTTCTCTTTACGTTTCTGGGCCTGAACCTTTTTGTACATTTTGCCGAGGCTCTTGTCCTTGCGTCTTTTTTCAACCAAAGTCTCCGCGGCCCTCTCCTGCTCGGCAATCAGCTTGAGATAGTTAGCCAGACGACGCGGATCAAGTTCGTCGCTCTCGGCCGCTTCAGCGACAGCACAGCCAGCCTCACCCTGATGACGACAATCGTTGAAACGACAGTTGCGGGCAACCGACTCGATCTCCTCGAAAAGCGTGGCGACCCCTTCTTCACAATCGCTCAGCTGCAATTCCCGCAGGCCCGGACTGTCCAGCAAAAGGCCACCGGTCGGCAAGAGGTGCAAGGAACGCGAAGTAGTGGTGTGACGACCCTTGGCGTCTGCCTTCGCGGGTCGCACCGGTTTCCTGAACATCAGCAGCTGAAAGCGTGTTGACCAGGGTTGACTTGCCGACGCCACTCGATCCTACCAAAGCTACGGTCTGCCCCTTGCTGCACCAGGGCCTCAAGATTTCAACAACGCTTTCATCCTTGGAGTTCACCGCCTCAACAGCCAGGTCGCGACGCAGAGTTCTGACACCTGCAGAAAACACCTCGAAATCATCGACCAGATCGACCTTGGTCAGAATGACCACTGGCTCGACCCCGGCTTCGAGGGCCATGGCAAGATAACGCTCCAGACGGGAAAGGTTGAAATCGGCGTTACAGGACGTCACGATAAAGAGAGTATCGACATTGGCGGCCATCAACTGCACACGGGCATCACGACCGGAAGCCATGCGTTTGAAGAGACTGACGCGTTCCAGAAGCCGAAGCGGCTGGCCCTCAGCATCAATCAGCAACCAGTCACCGACCGTCGGCAGATCTTCAACCGAATAATGCAGCCATGCGTGTGGCAGGGCAAACTGTTGCCGCCCGTCCTCTCCCACACCGTCAACAAGATGACGATTCAGCGCAAAGACCCGCACCGGAGTGGCCGTTGCCAGCTCCTCGAGACTTAACTGCTGCTGGAAAAAATGTTTCCAGCCAAGTTCGGACAGGGTGTTGCTCTTTTCAATCATTTATTGTTCCTGACAGAGCAAGAACGCGCTTGCTTGTTCATAAAACAAGGATTTCAACCTGGACCTTTAAGGCCGAAGAGTAGCGTCAATCTCGCAAGAACAACCACTTTACGCCACAATACGGACAAAAGCCAACGAAGACTATTTTCGTATTGGCCGTCACAATAAAGACAACTCGCCCTGAAAACAAAAAAGGGGCAGGAACTTAATCCCGACCCCTTCCAATTCTTCATATTTACAAAAGGCTACTCGTTAGCCGCTTTTGGACAACCCGCACAGCCGCCACCAGGGTCGGCGGACGCGCAAGACGCGGCCTTGTTGCCATAGCCCTGATCGTACCAGCCGCCGCCTTTGAGGGCGAACCCGGTCTGCGAGATCAGCTTACTGACTACCCCACCACACACATTACACTCGGTGAGCGGCGCATCGGAAAATTTCTGCCGGGCCTCAAAAACCAGCCCACACTCTTTACATTGATATTCGTACATTGGCATTGGAATCACCTCTTGTTAATAAAATTCGTCGGTAATTTAATGACTTTGAGGCCCATGTCAAGCCCCCAGCAAATCATTGACAAGACGACAGACTTCTTGATAATCCGCCCCCTCGAGCAACAGTCGCTTGTGCCGAGAGGTTTCTCCGTGAACCAGTTTAACACAGCTTCTGGGGAGACTGCAGAGTTTGGCCAGAAACAGACAACAAGCCTTATTGGCGGCCCCATCTACCGGCGGGGCGGTCAAAGCAACCTTGAGCTCATCCCCTTGCAGAGCGATGACCTTATTGCGACTGGCTCTCGGCTGGACATAGAGAAAAACTTCAACACCTGCGTCGGTTTGGCGCAGGCATGGCGAACTCACTTGAGAAGGTCCTCTTCACCATTGGGGTCATTCGGATCAAAATCGAAAGAAAGCTCCGGAGGGTCATGCTCTAGAGAAAGCTCCTCGTATTCATCCAAGGGAATCAAAGTTTCCGCCTCATCAAACTCAGCTTCCTCGACAGATTCTCCTGACTGCATATCCGGTTCATGGGCGGTCTCTTCTGCAGCGGGAGTCCTTTTTTCGACAAAGGGGAGCGGCTCTTCGAGCATCCTGGCATCAGCATCGGGGGCGTTAAGAGCTACATTGTTCAGGTCAATCATGCGGATATGTTTTTCCAGCAACCCACGCAGGCTGACTTCAAAATCGATCTTCTGGCGCTTGATCTCCTGGATCTCCTCAATCAACTGGACACGGCGTTCTTCAGCATTGTGCATCAAGCGCTCGGCTTTGATCCCGGCCTCGGCCATCATGACATCCACCTCGCGACGGGCGGTTGCTTTAAGTTCTTCGGTGATCTTCTGGGTCGTCACCAGGGTTTCTTTCAAAGTCTCTTCGCGTTCACGCATTTCGCCCAGAGTCGCATTGACCCGATCAAGAGACTCTTGAAGATTCTGGTTCTTGGCGATCAAGCGTTCCAATTCTTCGGCCAGCATTTCCAGGAACTGGTCGACACCGGCCTTTTCATAACCGAAAGGACGCGACTTGAACTGTTTCTGCTGAATATCGATCGGGCTGATTCGCATAGTCACCGCCTAAAAGCCGCCATAAGTCAATCGATACTGAATCTGTGCCAAAATGTTTTGCATTACACCGATGACAATCAGCACAAGGATGGGTGTGAAATCCATCCCTCCAAATTGCAGGGGCAGAATACGCCTTAGCCGATCAAACACCGGATCTGTCGCATTATGAAGAAAACGAACAATCGGATTGTATGGATCAGGATTTACCCAAGAAATAACAGCACGTCCTATGACGATCCAAAAATAGATCGAAAGAATTGCGTGTAAAACCTGAAAAATGGCGCTGATCAGAATATCCATGAATTCTCCTGACGTTGGGGCAGACCAACTTCTGTTGCAAATAAAGTCTTAATAATACAGATATATATCGTGATAGCAGGAAATGTGTCAATCACATGATTACCGTAAATCCTTCAATCTTATTGATTTTTTTTCATTTTACAGGACATAATACGCTTTTTTTCGACATAAACCTCAGGAGAAACTCATGGTTCAGACCAACAATCTCAAAGTCATCGGCGTGACGCCTTTGATCGCCCCGGCAGACCTGAAACAGGTGCTGCCCCTTTCGGAAAAAGCCGCCGGCTTCGTCGCCGCTTCCCGTGAACAGATCCAGGACGTCCTCTGGAACCGCGACCCGCGCATGATGGTCGTCGTCGGGCCCTGCTCCATTCATGACCCCAAAGCCGCCCTCGAGTATGCAGCACGCTTGTCCAGGCTCAACGAAGAGCTTAAAGACCAGTTGCTGCTGGTCATGCGCGTCTACTTTGAAAAGCCCCGCACAACCATCGGCTGGAAAGGCCTGATCAACGACCCGGACCTTGATGGCAGTCACCAGATCTCGAAAGGCCTCGGCATCGCCCGCCGCTTGATGCTCGACATCACCGCCATGGGGCTGCCGGTCGCCACGGAGATGCTCGACCCGATCACTCCGCAATACATGGCAGACACAATCAGCTGGGGAGCCATTGGTGCCCGCACCACCGAAAGCCAGACTCACCGTGAGATGTCGAGTGGCCTCTCCTTCCCGGTCGGCTTCAAGAACGGCACCGACGGCAACCTGCAAATTGCCATCGACGCCATGGGTGCGGCATGCCACTCGCACAGTTTTCTGGGCATTAACCGTGAAGGGCGTATCTCGATCATCAAAACCACCGGCAACCCCGATGTCCATATTGTGCTGCGCGGCGGCAACGACAAGCCCAACTACGAAGCCTCTGACATTGCGCAGGTCATGGAGAAGTTGGCACAATCGCAGATTGAGACGTCTATCATGGTCGACTGCAGCCACGCCAACTCCAACAAGGACCATACCCGACAGGAAGCCGTCATGAACGATGTGATCGCACAGGTCGTTGCCGGCAACGGCAAGATCGGCTCGCTGATGATCGAGAGCTTTCTCGAAGAAGGCAACCAGAAAATGGCCAACAGGCTCGAGGACCTGGATTACGGCGTCTCGATTACCGACAAATGCGTCAACTGGGAGACCACTGAGCGCATGCTGCGTCATGCTCACGCCAAACTCAAGGAGTGCGGAGGCCGCAACCTGCACGCTAAGTAATGAGTAAAAACACTTGCTGTCCACCACCGAAGCCGAAAACAACTTGCTGTCCCCCGGCAAAGGAGAATTCGACCGAGTGTTGTCCGCCTCCACGAGTCCTCAGCGCCAGGTTGTTCGGATGCTGTCGACGACCGTCCGGGCTACAAGCTCTGGCCTTTTGTCTGCGGCTGGATAAGTGCATCAGGACAACAAATCCCCAGAGTTGCCACGCGCCTGACCGCAACAGACATTGCTGGCCGCTGGCAGATGCGCTGGGGTTTCGGTCGCATGCGTTACGCGATTGCTCCGGGCCTCTACGCTATAGGCAGCCCTGCCGACGACAGCCCGGTCCTCGTTACAGCTAATTACAAGATGACCTTCGACATCCTCCGTCGTGACATGCACGGCCATGATGCCTGGATACTGGTCGTCGACACCAGGGGCATCAACGTCTGGTGCGCTGCCGGCAAAGGGACTTTCGGCACGGACGAAATTGTACGGCAGGTCAAAAGAACGCAACTGCAGAGTCTGGTCAAACACCGCACTCTGATTCTGCCACAACTCGGTGCCCCGGGAGTTGCCGCCCACGAAGTCATTAAAGCCAGCGGCTTCAAAGTTCTTTATGGCCCGGTCAGAAGCAGAGAACTTCCCGAGTTCATCAAGGACGGGAACAAAGCCTCACCGCAGATGCGGCGGGTCACCTTTGGCCTGGTCGACCGCCTGGTGCTGACTCCCGTAGAACTGGTCAATATGTGGAGGCAGCTTCTCTACAGCGCTTTGGCCCTCTTTATTCTCGGCGGCATAGGCCCTGGCATATATTCCCTTTCAGCCGCCTGGTCACGCGGCGGCGCAGGCCTCCTGACCGGGCTTCTGGGCCTTCTGACCGGAGCGGTACTCACCCCGGTCCTGCTGCCCTGGATTCCGGGACGGGCCTTCGCCATGAAGGGAGCCATAACCGGTGTGATCATCGGTTTTTCTACCGCCATTGTCTTCGCAGACGCCCTGGAGTGGCTGAACACGCTGGCCCTTGTCATAGCCACCGCAACAATTTCATCATGGTGTGCGATGCATTTCACAGGCTCATCAACCTTCACTTCACCATCAGGCGTAGAGAAAGAAATGCGCCAGGCGATCCCCGCGCAGGCATCAGCCCTGTTGGTCGGTTTGCTCTGCTGGTTATCGGCAGCTTTCTAAAGGAAACGGCAAGAAATGACAACTCCACGCTATATTGAAAATGTTGCCAGTCTGAAGCTTGACAGTGATAGATGCATCGGCTGCGACCTTTGCGCCGTGGTATGCCCGCACGGAGTTCTGGTCGTGGAAGATAATAAGGCTCACATCGTCGACCTGGACGCCTGCATCGAATGCGGCGCCTGTGTCATCAACTGTCCGGTTGAAGCCTTAACGGTTAAAAAGGGAGTGGGCTGTGCCAGCGCGATCATCAATGGCTGGCTGACCGGGGAAGAGCCGAACTGTGATTGTGGCGGCAGCTGCTAGAGCAGCGCAATCAGGTCCTACGACAACTACCTTGACAGCCACGGGATGACCGTCAAGAAATCAGCCTTACCACCATTTCCAACAAGCCAGAATAAACATAATCAGCAGCACGAACCCCAGGTTGATATAAGCCATCGAGTAAAACAGCTTCTGGGGAGGGGTTAAACCGCCTGCCTCCGAGGAAAGCAGTTTTCCGACTTTAGCTAGAGCGAAGACTGTGTCCTCTCCGTGTGGTGCCTGGCCAAGCACATCGGTTAAATCACAACCGGCCTGATGTCGCCCCATGTGGGCGCCATTTTTCCACAATGACTATCGGTTGCGTCGTAGACGTCTCCTTTGTACGCAAAGTAGGCGGCACGCCCATGCTTGCCATCATATTGGGCGAGCTGTTCAAGCGTCAAGTCACCAGACCCGGTTGCAACCAGAGCCTTTTTCCTGCGTAATCGTGGGCCAAGAAAGAAACACGACAAACAGGGCCGAGCACACCATGATCAGATAAAGGGCTATTTTGATGAGCAGCAGAACGCCAAATTTTGTATTGAAGAGTATGTTGGCATCAGGCACTCGGTATACGAAAAGAATAGCCCCAGTGACTGCCCATAACCACCATAGACAGCAGCCCCAACTTTACTTCACCACGCGGCAAGCCAGCAGGACGCATAGGCTGGCTTGAGAACCAGGTGGACATAAAGAATTGTGCCAAACCAGAAGAACGCAAACAGGATGTGAAGATAACCCACAATCAACTGGAACAGTTTTGACAGCCAGGTTCTCTGTTACAGAATTTTCTGCTGCTGGAGAACTCGTCTCTAACGAAAGAGCATAGCCTTCACCTGCAGCGGTCAATTCTCCCCCACCTGATGGGTCAAAGTGACAGACAGCACAATCACGGTCCGTCCTCTCAGCATATTCTTCCGTCGCAAAAAGCTTATCCGCAGGAAAAGCAGATATTAATATCAACAGAATCAGGATGTTCAGATTTAGATTTCGCACAAGCTCCATTCTCTCTGGAAATTATTTCACAGGAAAAGCTTAAATGATATTTTTCTGACATGCGTCCAATTGAGATTGCAATCTCTTTTCACGATCCCATTGCTCACTTACGTCCCTCAAAATTGCCGCCACTCCGACTGATATCTCCTGTTTCTTCCTTAAGCGTAACGATTAAAAACTCCGCGGAGAACCGACTGCCATCTTCTCGTATGGCAGGCACACGCAACATCTCATCTTCTCCATAACGGCTCTTTCCGGTCTGCATGACGTCGGCCCATCCAGCCCAATGTCGTTCTCGCAAATGCTCCGGGATGATCAGGTTGAGTGACTGACCGATGGCCTGTTTGGTAGGAACGCCAAATATGTGCTCTGCGCCAAGATTCCATAAACGGATAACCCCGGTCGTATCTGCTGCAAGAATAGCGTCAGGGGCCTGAGTAACGATCTCCTCAAACCATCTGTTGGGCAACTCTTTTTCCTGTGAGGGCTGGGAAAGTCCCGGGCCTCTCCTGTCGCTGCGCAACCTGTACCGCCAGGAGGCTCCCATAGTGCCCGAGAAAACTGACACTGGTTAGCATCCCCAACAGGCAGACCAAATAGAGCCAACGCTGCCAGCTATCGGTCGCCAGCAGGCCGGGTTGATCATAACGAAGCGCTATCGCAACCAGGCCAAGGTAAACAGGGTCAACGCCAAAGCCAACTTTTTATAAAATATCGGGGCGCGTTGTCTGCCAAAATATTTACGCCAATCGTGGATACCGGAGGCAAGAGAGAAAGGCACAACAATGGTCAGAACCAGAACAAGCCAGAAGCTTGCGTCCTCAAGCCCTTGTTGTTTTGTGACAAAGTAAATAATCGAGAAAAAGAGCTGCAGTCGGCATTAAACCGCCGGGGAAATGAGCCAGAACAGGATGGAGTTTGAACGCCGAGACCAGCTCATGGAAGAGCCACTGTTTTCCGGCGTCCAGGAGAATGAATTTTGACTTGTCCGCACCACAGACGGGACAGAATTCCGGAGGCTCATGTCCTTCATGGATATAACCACAGACCGTACATTGCCAACGTTTAACCATTACCTACCTCCAACCCACAAAAGACAGCCCTTCTCAGTGTTCAGCTCATGAGAATCTCATGATTTCAAACCATGTCAAAACGATGCACAAGTATAGCTATTATTTTCGCTGCTGTCATTGAAACAGACAAGAGCAGAGAAAGCCCACGGGGAAAACCACTAACCCAGACAAAGGACATTCCAACATTAACGCAGAGCGCTGGAAAGAATGACCACAGATATCAGTTCTTTTGCCCTTAAAATGATTTTTTACTCTGCGTCCTCTGCGTCTTCGCGTAACCCATTTTGATGTGATAGAATCGATAAAAAAAGCCCCACAGCCAGGAGGGACTGTGGGGCAACGGGTTCTATGGGTTTCGCTTAGGAGGTAGAACATGAAGAACTATGTTCTGGTTAATAGATTACCATTATAGGTAAGATATGTCAACAAAAAAATCTACGCTCTATAAACGGTCGATTTTGACTGACAAGTTCAGCCTTACAGAACCTGACAAGCTATACGGAAGAGGTCTTTAATAAAGTCCATAGCAACAAGAAAAAGAGCCCTCGAAGCACAGACCTGCGGTCTTACTCAAGGGCTCTTTCTCTATCTTAGTTATAGCGCCAACTCAGGAGCGTTGCACCATGGACTCCACTTCAAGACGCACATCATCTATGTTCACTTGGACAACTTTCTCGCCTTCCTTTTCTGCCCGTACCAGGCCTTCCTTAACCCACTCCTGCAATTGACCAATCTGAATACCAAACTTGTCTGCAGCAGATTCAGGTGTATACCAGGTTTTAACCAATGACATGGGTGCCTCCTTTAGACCGGAATTTTTGCACCAACAACTTATGACCATGCTTAAAGTATAACGGAAAAAACAAAAATTACTGGTCGCTGAAAAGGAAGAAGGCAAAGATTATCTTCCATGCAGCGGAGTCTTATTTACGCAGAGCATTAATATCACCATACCAGGCAACGGCCGTTTCCCCGGTATTGTCGGTATCGGTCATAATGGCGATCGCACCGACCTCCGGGGGCATCTTCACCGAAAGCTTGCCGATAGTCATCAAGAAGATTGCGCTGCTCGGTAACCCACTCACCTGCCCTGGAGGGACCGCTTTCCACCGCAATCATCATTGCATTGCCGGTATAAACATTCTTCTGGATTGAACCTTTCGATAGTTGATTGGCCCAGATATAGTTCAGGGTTCTGGTCTTGAAGAAAAGCCAGTGCGGAAAAATCACATAGATCCTGGCCGCGTAATCATCGCCTGCCTTGCTGCGACTGTCGCCCTTGCTGAGAGTCCGCTTGATTTTCCACCGCCAGCTCAGAAGCGGAAATCCCTCGGGTCATAAGTTGTCTCAAAGACCAACCCTGAGGCCGCATTCTCACTCCTGGCAAAGAGAACCTGCTGGCCGTCTTCTTGACGATTCTATACTCTGTCGTTCCTTGGAAACTTTTTGCAGACCAACCCGACAGTCCTGATTTGGAAAAGCTGCCAAGATCGAGAGAGTCCGAACCGGATGAGACCGTCGGAAGAATAAGTAGGAGGAAAAGTATTTTCAGAAAAAGCTGCAGATCAACCATAGGGTCCCGCAAGAAGTTCAGGGCGGTTCGAATACTCTGACGGATAAAGGTGCGACGGTCGATTCGGGTCATTACAGATACTCGTTAAATAAATTTTTCTCTTGCAAAAGCTTGTGAGCTACATCATGAGAACTCACGGCGTCACTCGCCGTTTCCAGCATTTTCCTGGTCGGGATCTCAACAACACTGTTTATCAGTTTAAGGGCAGGCACCCCCAAAGTGCAACTGCTGAGTAGACAAAATACTGAGGCAATCGGCACCATGCTCTTGATCAGCCTGCGTACACTTTTTTCATCTGTGCGTAGCTGCTGACACCTGCGCTCCAGGGGCAATTGCCAAGACCGCATCAGGGGTCACAATGACCGACTCTTGCGGATCAACCTGTCAGAAAAAGGCAACACTCATGCCACCTTGACTGCGCCTGCAGGTTCCTTATACTGATTCAAAACAATCAAGAGTTCAAGGAGACTTAATGCCAGACTTTATTCTCGGTATCGATCAGGGTACAACCGGCTCAACCGCCCTCCTCATTGGCCACGATTTACGTGTCCATGGACGTTGCACTATCGACTTCCCCCAACACTTCCCCAAGCCCGGCTGGGTAGAACACGATCCGGAAGAAATCTGGGCGTCCGTTCGCCAGGCAATCCTTGATCTTCTCGAGACCACCGGCACCAGAAGTTCACAGATCATGGCCATAGGCATCACCAACCAGCGCGAGACCACGGTCCTCTGGGAACGTTCTGACAGTGCAGCGGCAAGCCAACGCCATCGTCTGGCAATGCCGTCGCTCAGCCTCCATCTGTGAAAAGCTCAAATGACAAGGATTGGAGGAGATGTATCGCAGCCGAACCGGCCTGGTGCTCGACCCCTACTTCTCCGGCACCAAACTGACCTGGCTCTTTGAAGAATCATCCAGTCTCAAACAGCGCGCTGAAGACGGGCATCTGGCCTTCGGCACCATCGACAGTTTTCTGGTCTGGCGTCTGACCGCAGGCAAAGCTCACGTCACAGACGTCTCCAACGCTTCGCGCACCCTGATGATGGACTTGCAAACCTGTCCTGGGAAGATGAACTTCTTGAGCCCCTCGGTGTCCCGCGACCGATCTTGCCAGAGATCGTTGCTTCTTCAAGCGTCTATGGCAAAACCAGCTGGTCTTGATTTTCTCCCTGACGGCATCCCGATTGCCGGCATGGCTGGCGATCAACAGGCGGCCCTCTTCGGCCAGGCCTGCTTCGATCCGGGTCAGACGAAATGCACCTACGGCACCGGCGCTTTTATCCTCGAAAATATCGGCGAGCAACCCTTGCCGAGCAAGCATGGTTTACTGACAACAGTGGCCTGGCAGCTCAACGGCAAAACCAGCTATGCCCTTGAAGGCAGTGCCTTTATTGCCGGAGCGGCAGTGCAATGGCTGCGTGACGGCTTGGGCCTGATCCAGTCTTCGGCAGAGATCGAGGCGCTGGCCCGACAGGTGAACGACAATGGTGGAGTGGTTTTCGTCCCGGCCCTGACCGGGCCTGGGCGCACCTCATTGGAGGAGTGACGTGCGCGGCCAGATCACCGGGCTGACTCGAGGTACTACCGCAGCACATATTGCTCTCGCGACGCTTCAGGGCATCGCCTTGCAGGTCCACGACCTGGTTACCGCCATGGCTGATGATCGTGGTGAAGCAGGCTCGATCTTCAAAGTTGACGGCGGAGCGGCAAACAATGACCTGCTTATGCAGATGCAGTCAGACCTGCTGGACCGGCCGGTTTCACGACCGCAGACTGTTGAGACCACGGCCCTTGGCGCAGCGATGCTGGCGGGTCTGGCTGTAGGTTTCTGGAGTGACACGGAAGAGCTGGCCAGCAGCTGGCAGGAAGAGCGCTGTTTTCAGCCGCAAGCGGGCAAAGAGTGGCAGGAAACCTTACTGGAGCAATGGACTCAAGCCCTCAGCAAGGCATAGCCTCCGGGGAAGGAGATCATCTCTTTTAGCTTTCTACATATCAGGTCCTAAAACAGTATCGCCCTGCTTGCCCCTGTCCCTGAAAACAGCAGGCCTGCCGGACAATCAAAACACAACCAGTGGCAATCAAAAGCCCAAAAAACAACAAAGGCTGGACAGACTTCATCAACGCCTATATATTTCCCAAGCGACTGAATATGTTTGACAAAGCAAAAACCAAGGGAGAAATTTAGATGAAAATCTCTTGGCGACTCACATGCTCAATTCTGATTATGTTGCTCTGCTCCGTTTCAACCTGTTGGGCAGAAACGCGCTATGTCTCCGACCAGCTCGTCGTGTCATTGCGCGAGAAACCGAACGATAGCTCTGCGCCAGTCATCTACCTGAAAACAGATACGGCCGTCGAAGTCCTCGAAGAAGTCGGTGAATTTATCAAGGCCAGGACCAAAGAGGGTGAGGTCGGTTATATCCAGGAGAGATACCTTACGGCAGCAACCCCCAAGCCCGCCATCATTGAGAAGCTGCAGAAAGAACGTGATCGCTCGCCGCGAAAATCAAGGAGATACAACAGCAGGCCGCTTCGATAACTTCGCAAAGCAGCAAGTCCCAACAGGAGCAGGCTGCCAACTGACTGATCTGAAGGCAAAAACCGCCGAATTAGAGGAGCAACTGATTCAGAGCCAGGCAGAGTTAAAACAGACCCGTGAAGATTTCCAGGCCTTACAGAATAACGCCAAAGAGGTTATAGCGATCACAGCAGAACGCGACCAGTTGCGCAAAACCAACCAGGATCTTGCGGCGCAGAACATCGCACTTGACGAAGAGGTTGGCTCGCTGACCAGAACCGTTGTCATCAAGTGGTTTCTGGCCGGTGCCGGAGTACTTTTTCTCGGCTGGATCATTGGCAAGTCCTCAGGCAACCGTCGTCGCAACCTGTTCTAACAGCAGAGAGACATTCACTGAATGTATTGAGGGTTTCCAGATGACCAACAATGATATTTTACGGCGGATTCGCTATATCTTCGACCTGAGCGATTCAGCAATGATTGCGATTTTCAGCCTGGCGGACTTCGAGGTCACCCGCGAAGAGATCAGCGACTGGCTGAAAAAAGATGATGACCCCGCGTTCAAAAACTGCAGCGACGCCAGCTTGGCTATCTTCCTGAATGGTTTTATCAACAAGAGACGGGGCAAAAAAGAAGGGGCGCAACCAAAACCGGAGACCAGCGATTGAACAACAACCTCATTTTTACGAAGCTGAAAATCGCCCTGAACCTGAAAGCCGAGGAGATCATTGAAATCCTGGACCGGGCAGGCTTCCCCATTGGTAAACACGAATTGAGTGCTTTTTTCCGCAGGCCGGACCATAAGCACTACCGTGAGTGCAAGGATCAGATCCTGCGCAACTTTCTCAAAGGGGTTCAGCTTAAATTTCGCGCAAGATTGAGAAAAAGGTCGTTAAAGGTCATTCAGCAGGCGATAGATTTTCTGCTGCAAGTTCCAGGTCTGCGCGGCATAGTCATCAAAACCTCGCTCTTCAAAAAGCAGGCGGGCCCCGTCGAGGGTATCGTGGGCCTTCATAAGCACCGGCGTCAACTGGAATTCAAGACGCATGCGGGGAACTTCACCGACCTGCTCGACCCATTCCTGTAAACCTCTGCTGGCCTTTTTGACAATCCGCGATGCTTGTTCAGCGTTCACATCACAACCTTTGAGCTTCACCCAGAAAGCGTTAACGTCTTTTGCTATATCACGAAAGCGGTTCGAGATACTCATCCGCCACATCCTTTCAAATCAACTTTTACTTACGACCGGGATCTCACGGCCAATCAGATCCATCTATCGGGAAAGTCTGAAATGCTTTTAAAAAGTGTCCCAGAGGTCATATCCTAGTTGAACCATGACATCATGACAACCGAAAAGGCGGGTTTGCTGTTGACTGAGAGTCAAGGAGCCTGATAATCTTCACTTTCAACAACTAAAGAGTTTTTACGCCCTGGGGGAGTAGCTTCTACTGAGAGTCTGCACAATGGACGACCCCTCGAACCTGATCCGGGTTATACCGGCGTAGGGAAGCGGCGCAATTTTCGGGGGTTTCCCCGAAAAGGGCCGCCATGTGCGGCTCTTGCTGTTTCAAGTGCCTATTTTTGAGATTATCTATGCAGATCAAAGTCAACGAACAGGACCTCCCCTTGGAGGAGAACGTGTCACTCGGCACGATCAGAGACCGCATCAAGCCGGACGCGGACCTGTTGATCGTCAACGGCTTTCCTGCATCGGTAGAGACCCTGTTAAAAAACGACGATCAGGTGGTCCTGATAAAGCGCGGCGAAATTCCCGGAGCTGAAGAATTGGACGCCCTGCTGACAGCCCGCCACACCCCGGGCGTCCATGCGATTGTCAAAGCTGCAACCATCGGCATTGCCGGTGTCGGCGGGCTTGGCTCTGCCATAGCGATTGCACTGGCCAGAACCGGTATCGGCCAGCTGATTATTGCCGACTTTGACCTCGTCGAACCTTCCAACCTGAATCGGCAGCAATACTTTATTGACCAGATCGGGCTAGCGAAAGTCTATGCGCTTCGCGATACCCTGGCCCGGATCAACCCGCAGGTTCGGGTGACCGCCTGCCACCTGCGCCTGACCCCGGAGAACATCGCAGCGGTCTTCGGCCATGCGCAAATTCTGGTGGAAGCTTTTGATCTTGCTGATCAGAAGGTTATGCTGATCGAAAATTTTGCATCACGTTTTCCTGACCGGCCGATTGTGACCGGATCCGGCATGGCAGGTTACGGCCCGGCCAACACTGTACTGACCCAGCAGGTCGCCAGGAATCTTTACCTCTGTGGCGATGCCACCACGGCCGCGGCGCCTGGTACCGGGCTCATGGCGCCCCGCGTCGGTGTCGCAGCACACCACCAGGCCAACGCAGTGCTGCGCCTGTTGTTGGCTGAGAACCCGGTTAAAGAAGGAAAACTCCAGATGGAGATCATCTTCAACGGCAAGGCCCGTGACGTTCAGGACGGCATCTGTATCCAGGAGTTGCTGGATCAAATGCAGCTTGATTGCATGCAGCTGGTTGTCGAGCATAACAACAACATCATCCCGCGCCAGAGACTCACGGAGACGCCTCTGAACAACGGCGACGCCCTGGAAGTCATCCACTTCGTCGGCGGCGGATAAAACCCGGAGCGAGGTTCGAGGCACGAGGTACGGGGAAAGTCAAAAGCTTTTCGCGTCCCACGTCGCGCGTCCCGCGTTCCCTTATTCTGAGGTTTAATATGGACGAATTGATTATTGCCGGACGTTCCTTCAACTCACGTCTGATGGTTGGCACCGGTAAATTTGCCTCCAACGAAGCGATGGTGGCTGCGATGGAAGGCTCCGGCAGCGAGATCGTCACTGTCGCGCTGCGACGGGTCGACGTCGACAACCCGCAAGACAGCCTGCTCAACCACATCGACCCCAAGCGTTACCTGTTGCTGCCGAACACCAGCGGCGCCCGGGATGCGGAAGAAGCGATTCGTCTGGCCCGCATCGCCCGTGCGGCGGGATGTGAGCCATGGATCAAACTGGAAGTCACGCCCGACCCTTACTACCTGCTGCCTGACCCGATCGAAACCCTGAAAGCAGCAGAAGTCCTGGTCAAAGAAGGCTTTATCGTCCTGCCCTATATCAATGCCGACCCGGTCCTCGCCAAGCACATGCAGGAGGTTGGCACCGCGACAGTGATGCCCCTCGGCGCTCCGATCGGTACCAACAAGGGCCTGCGCACACGCGACAATATCGCCATCATCATCGAGCAAGCAACAGTGCCGGTTGTCGTTGATGCCGGCCTTGGTGCACCCTCCCACGCTGCCGAAGCAATGGAGATGGGCGCTGACGCAGTCCTGGTCAACACGGCACTGGCCGTCGCCCGCAACCCCGGAGCCATGGGCGCCGCCTTCAAAAAAGGCGTCGAAGCCGGTCGAGAAGCCTACCTCGCCGGACTCGGCAAACAGCAGGATAAAGCTGAAGCAAGCAGCCCACTGACGGGCTTCTTACATAATTAACATCTTATAGCTTATAGCCTTACAGCTTACAGCTGGATTTTATTATGAGTTTTTACGACGTCATTCAAAGATACGACCAACAACAGGTTATTGCCGAGATCGAAGCCAAAACCGCAGCAGATGTGCAGAGGGCTTTAGCTGCGGAGCAACTCGACAACCAGGATTTCATGGCTCTGCTCTCACCGGCAGCGGAAAACTTTCTCGAGGAGATGGCCCAGAAGGCCCACGCCATCACCCTGAGGCGCTTTGGCCGAACCGTGCTGCTCTATGCGCCGATCTACCTGTCCAACGAATGCCACAACGGTTGTCTCTACTGTGGTTTCTCAATCCACAACAAGATCCCGCGCCGCACCCTGACCCTCGACGAAGTTGAAAAAGACGCCCGCATTCTCCACGACCAGGGCTTCCGACACGTCCTGCTTGTTGACCGGTGAAGCCCCGGGCAGGGTCGGCAACGACTTTATTGCCGCGGCGGCCGAGCGCATCAGACCGCTCTTTTCATCGATCAGCATCGAAGTTTATCCGATGGAGACCGACGGCTACAAAGAGATGGTCAATGCCGGGATCGACGGCCTGACCATCTATCAGGAAACTTACGACCAGGAGCTTTACAGCACCTTGCACCCAAGCGGTCGCAAACGGGATTACAGGTTTCGCCTGGAAACACCGGAGCGAGGTGGACAAGCGGGGCTGCGCAGAATCGGTCTCGGCTTTCTGCTCGGTCTCGGCAACTTCCGCAGCGAAGCTTTCTTCGCCGGTCTGCACGGCCGCTACCTGGCCCATCATTACTGGCGCACCCTGCTGAGCGTTTCCTTTCCGCGGCTCCGTCCGGCTGAAGGGGGTTTTCAACCGATCCACCCGGTTTCCGACCGGCACTTTGTGCAGTTAATGTGTGCCATGCGCTTGTTGTTGCACGATGCAGGGCTGGTTCTTTCAACCCGCGAGAACGCAGCTTTGCGCGACAACCTGCTGCCCCTGGGCATCACCCAGATGAGCGCCGGCTCCTGTACCGCCCCGGGTGGTTATGCGGACGAGGGCTCCGCCATCGAGCAGTTCGCCATTGATGATGATCGAAGCCCGGCAGAGATCGCCGAGGTCTTGCGTAAACATGGCTATGACCCGGTCTGGAAAGACTGGGACTGTGCCTTCTTGCAAAGAGAAACTGGTTAAATCTTCGAATTTAAGACCGATTTGCCCTACAGAGCATAACTTACAGCCCTATAGCTGAAAGCTTACAGCTAAGGAGATCATGCCCACATGATCGACTTCTCCCTCTACCTGATCACAGACCGTACCCAGGTGGCCAACGGCCATAGCCTCTACACCGCGGTTGAAGCGGCCTTGCAAGGGGGAGTCAAAGCGGTTCAGCTGCGCGAGAAAGACTTAACTGCAGACGAACTCCTGCCGCTAGCCAGACGGCTGAGGGCCCTGACCTCGAGCCATGATGCGCTGCTGTTTATCAACGACAATATTAACCTTGCGATCGAGGTAAAAGCCGATGGCGTCCACCTCGGCGGCCACTCTCAAGCAACCGAAGTTATCCGGTCGCGAGTGGGAGATAAAATGCTCATCGGTGTCTCCACACACAGTAAAGATGAGATTGAAATCGCCGCACGGCAAGGCGCCGACTTCGTTACCTTCGGCCCTGTTTACGCAACACCCTCCAAAGCAAAGTATGGTGAGCCCCAAGGGTTTGGAGAAATTGGCCGAAGCTTGCCGCGGCATTTCGATACCCGTCTTTGCTCTCGGCGGCATGACTCCCGAGCGAGTCAGTCGAAGTCCAACAAGCCGGTGCCACGGGAATCGCCTTGATTTCAGCAATTATCGCCAGTCCTGATCCACGCTTGGCAGCGACACGCTTTGCTGCTTGTAGTTAAGTCGATCTTCAGTAGAATGAATGTAATTAGACTCGGTTTAAATCCTCAAGCCAAGGCTTTCCATGGAAATAATCCTCACTCTGCTGATCCTGCTGATCGCCATCATCCTTTTCGCCACGGAGTGGATCCGTATGGATCTGGTCAGCCTGATGATCCTGCTCGCCGTTGCCTTGACCGGTCTGGTCACACCTGAGGAAGCCTTCTCCGGATTCAGTAATCCTGCCGTCATCACCGTTGCCGCCATGTTTGTTCTCGGTGCAGGAATTTCCTACACGGGAGCAATTTCGACCCTCGGTGAGTACCTGATCCGCACAACCGGCCACAACCAGACCCTGATGATTGTCGCCATCATGGCTGTGGTCGCTTTCTTTTCGGCCTTCATCAACAACATTGGCGCCACGGCAGTATTAATGCCGATCGTCATCATGATGGCACGAAGAACGAAGCTTCCGGCCAGCAAACTCCTCATCCCGCTCGCTTTCGGCTCTCTGCTCGGCGGAGTCTGTACCTTGATCGGCACACCACCCAACATTCTGATCAACAGCCTTTTACAGGAGTACACGGGCCAAGGGTTCCGGATGTTTGACTTCACCCCGCTAGGTCTTATTCTGCTCGCCTGCGGCATCAGCTATATGGCTTTTTTCGGCCACAGGCTTCTTCCTGTGCGCAAGTCAGGCACCCTCACCGAAGCTTACCAGGTCAAGGAGTACATCACCGAAGTCGAGATCCTCGAAGGCTCCCCACTGCATGGCAAAACCATCAGCCAGAGTAATCTCGAAAGCGAACTCAACATGAAGGTGAGAGCCCTGTTGCGTAAGCGGCGCAAATATCCGCAGCCAAAACGCAACCGAAAGCTGTTGGCCGGTGATTTTCTGTTCCTCGAAGGCGATCCGCAAGGCATTCTCAAAATCAAAAAAGAAAAAGGCCTGGCGGTGGTCCCGGAACGCGACAATCCGCAGCCCGGCTCTGCGCAGGACAACATCGTCGTGGTCGAAGCGTCTCTGACCTCGACCAGTGACATGGTCGGCAAGACCTTGCGCCAGGAACGCTTTGCCGACACTCACGGGCTGACCGTTCTGGCCATCTGGCGCAGCGGGGCTCCGGTCGTGCGAAAGGTCGACCATGTCACTCTACGCTTTGGTGATGTTCTGCTGCTGCAAGGACCGGAAGAAAAGGTACGTCACCTCGGACAGGAACACGGCTTTCTGGTGTTGGGCGGCGTTGACCCCGTCCCCTACCGCCCGCACCGCGCACCGATTGCTGCCAGCGACAATTATCGGCGTCATCCTGCTCAGCGTCTTCGGAATAGCCCCGATCGTTATTGCAGCCACGCTCGGTAGCATTATCATGATCATGACCAGATGTCTGACCATCAATGAGGCCTACGACAGTATCGACTGGCCAATCCTGATCCTGATTGCAGGCACTCTCCCGCTTGGCCATGCCATGCAGAACAGTGGCGCTGCAGCGCTCCTCGCGGGGTTTATTATCGAAGGGGTCGGTTCCTACGGCCCGTGGGTTGTCCTGGGTGCAGTCTTCCTGATGACCTTCTGCCTGACCGAGGTCATGAGTCATGCCGCAGCGGCCGTTCTGGTCGCTCCGATTGCCTACAACACAGCCGTGGAACTGGCTGTTTCACCAAGACCTTTTTTCATGGCGGTCGCCGTCGCCGCCTCCATGTGCTTCATGACGCCGATCAGTCACCAATCGAATGCCCTGGTTATGGGCCCCGGTGGCTACAAGTTCTTTGATTACACCAAGGTGGGTACACCACTTAACATCATGGTCTGGATTATCGCGACACTGGTGATTCCTTTGTTGTTTCCTTTTTAAAGACAAAGGGACGCGGTACGGGGGACGTGGGACGCGAAGGTCAAAGTCAAAAACCTGATGCGCTATCTTCTGATAAATCTGTGAGAAAAGTCTTACTGCTCTTTCTCTTCCCTCGTTCCCCGTACCGCGTCCCGTTCTTCAGAAATTTCCTTCCGAATAATCAGGAATCTCGTTAAACCAGACAGGGTGTAATCTCGCTTGAGCCAAAGCCTGTTCCGCCTGTGCAATAAGCCTTTCCCGATCCTTGGGATAGGAACCGGCCAGGTTGAGGATGTTGGAGACATGGTTGGAGCGCAGGATGGTTTTTTGTGGCGCGAGTTGGCGGACAATTTCCAGGGTCTCTGCAATGATCCCACCGTTGGTCTGCATGGTGATCGACCGCAGGAAGTCATCATTGTGACGATGAAACATGGTCAGCAGGGAGAAGAATTCCGGAGAGAGCTCCGTGACCCAACGCTGCCGTGGCACGGGCATGTTCCAGGCTGCGTTCCTGCCCGGCCAGGCCGAGAATTGCCGTCACCGAAAGCTTCATCCCGGCGTCCTGGGCCTTACGGCACAAGCTGAGCATCTCCGCAGGCGAGAAACCTTTCTTTACTGCAGCGAGGGTTTCATCATCACCGCTCTCCAGTCCGAAGTAGAGAATCCGCAGTTTCTTCTCTTGTAACTGCGTCAACTCATCGACACTCTTGTTCTTCAGGCTGTTGGGTGAGGCATAGATACCGACCCGGGTCAGCCTGGGAAAGTTCTCGGCCAGCAGGTCAAGGATTTCAAGCAACCCGGCCTGCGGATAGATCAGGGCATCACCATCGGCGAGGAAAACCCGCTGCACATGAGCTCTGTGTGCCGCCGGAAGCATTTCAATTTCAGCCTTGATCTCCGCGACGGGGCGCACCTTGAAATGTTTGCTTTTGTACATGCCGCAGAAAGAGCAGCTATTCTGTGAGCAGCCCAGGGTAATCTGGAAGATCTGGCTACGCCCTTCGCTCGGCGGACGGTATAAGGGATAATCGTAATCGAAGTAATTGTACATAACTCTTGGGACTGGAAATTGGGGACTGGGCGCTGGAAATGTTCTCAGCAAAAGCCAGTCTCCAGGCTCTAGCCCCCAGCCTCCTTCTTGTTCTCAATCATCCTCATGTAACGCCGTGCTTCTTCGGCAACCTGTGGCGATTGCGCCAGGTCGATGACGGCCATAAAATAGTGCCAGGCAGAGGTTTCGCTCCCGGGCTTATGCATAAGCGCCTTTCCAGCCCCCAGGTAAGCGCGGTCCAGACCTTTATCGCCAGGCCGCTCTGCAATCAACCTGCGGAAAATCGTCAGGGCCTCATCGATGGAGCCCTCAGATAACAGGTACTCTCCGATCACAAGAATATTCGGCGTTGACAATTGACCTCGCTGCTTGCGGCTGTCCAGTTGCAGAAACACTTTTGCCGCGTGGGCCAGATTATTCTGGTCAATGGCCCGGACAATATCAGTCACCGCATTAACAAGCTTCGATCTTTTACGACTGACTTTTGGAGTCGTCCCTTTCATTTTCAGCAAGGAGGGTAACCGATCTACGGTCAAAGCCAGGCCAAGGCCGGCCAAAAACCCTCCTAAATGCGCGCCATAGGCAACGCCGCTGCCCTCAGAAGGACCTGTTATAAAGGGCAGAAGGTTATCGATCAAAAGGAAAACCCCGAGCACGATACGGGCCGGGATTAAGACGGTGGTCATGATCAGCGGAAAGAGAAAGATAAAAACCTTGATCCGGTTGCGCGGAAACCATAAGAAAGTAAAATCCGAGCACCCCTGAGATGGCACCGGAGGCTCCGAGCATCGGGATCTGCGAGTGCGGCAGGAACATGCTGAAGAACAGGGTCGCCGCGACGCCGGTCGCAAGATAAGCGAGCAGATAACCAAGGTGGCCGAGGCGATGCTCTACATTGTCACCGTAAATCCATAAAAACAACATGTTACCGGCCAGGTGCATCCAACTGCCGTGCAGAAACATCGCGGTAAACATACTGACGGGCGAAAACTCGGCAGGTCTGAAACCATACCTGAAGACCGTCAGATCATATGCTGAAATGTGATCGAAGACCATCTGCGGCGTCCAGTCGCCCCGGGCACCGAGAATATTCAGGTATTCGAGCAGAGCCGGGTCATTCAGGTCAGGACGGGTTGCACTTAAGGGGATCGTAACGAAAACAAACACGGCGACATTGACCCCGATCAACAGCCAGTTGGTATAGGGGGTTGTCTTAAAATTGGGGACGTCACCGATGGGCAGGAGCATCAGGTTTCTCGTGAAAAGATTAAATTAACCAACAAAATCGGACCAATATAGCATACTGACGAAATAAATTCCGTCCCGTTACAAATACCCTGTATTCTCTCTGCTGTCTCCTGTATTTTCTCTAAAGGACAGTATGATTGTTTCTCTAATGACTGCACATGGAGCCAAACATGCACACGATAAAACTCGACGGTCAAAACATCCCGGTCGGCAAGATTGTCTGTATCGGCCGTAACTATGCTGAGCACATCAAGGAGCTTGGCAATCAGACGCCTGACAAACCGGTCATTTTCATCAAGCCGGCCAGCGCATTGATCCCGTCAGGGGGAACAGTTG
This sequence comes from uncultured delta proteobacterium, assembly GCA_963769955.1. GTDB lineage: Bacteria > Desulfobacterota > Desulfuromonadia > Desulfuromonadales > BM103 > M0040. The sequence continues at coordinate 64,186 of CAVYNW010000029.1, read as the reverse complement.
TCATCCCAAGCTATTCGGACGACTGCCACCACGAGATCGAATTGGCAGTATTAATCGGCACAAGGGTAAAAGACGTTTCTCCGCAAGGGGCTCTTGATTATGTCCGTGGCTATGCCGTTGCTCTGGACCTGACGTTGAGGGATGTACAGAGCGTACAAAAAGCAAAGGGACTGCCCTGGGAGATTGCCAAAGCCTTTGACACCTCCTGTCCGCTCTCGGACTTCGTGCCGGCAAGCCAGGTCAAGGACCCGCAAAACTTGCAGTTAAGGCTCACCGTCAGCGGTGAACTGCGGCAAAACGGCAATACCCGTGACATGATGCGAAGCATCGCCGAGCTCATTGCCGCGACGTCCGCCTGTTTCACTCTGGAAGAAGGTGACATTCTGCTTACCGGAACCCCCTCTGGTGTGGGCAGAATCGTCAGCGGCGATCATCTTGAAGCGAGCATCGAGCAGGTAGGGAATCTGCATGTTTCCGTCGCTTAGGACCCTCTTGGTCAACTCATGAGCTGGCGGGTAATTTGCCGGGTTGACTCCTGACAGGCCCCATTTCCCCGCCACCCATTACCCGCGAGAAGCCTCTTGTTGCACCCTGACCCGGTTACTCAACAGGTGTGCCTGGCGGGTCGGCTCCGGCAATCGATATCCTCGGCCGCACTGCAGAACAATCTCGGCAGCGCGCCGAAAGTTGACCCTGTGCCCGGGGGAAACGTAGAGAGGGCTGACCCGGTTCTTGGTTCTGACCACCCGTCCAATGTCCTCTTCACCATCACGAAGTGGCGTCCATGCGCCCTTCTCCGCTGCCGGCTCCTCAAACTCTCCACATAAGCGGCTTTTGGCACAGCCTATGGTCGGCAGATCAAGCCATAAAGCAAGGTGACTGGCCAAACCCAGCCGGCGCGGATGAGCTATGCCCTGTCCGTCGACCAGGATAACATCAGGAACAGATTCGAGTTTTCGGAGGGCTTGCAGCAGAATAGGCAGTTCACGAAAAGAAAGCAGGCCGGGGACATAGGGGAAGTTGACGTCACCACTTGCAGAGGCAGTCTCCAGGATCTCCATGGAGTCGTAATCAAGAAGCACCACAGCGGCATGAAACTGTTCAGCAATTCTTGCATAGGAGACATCTACACCTGCGACCAGCCTCGGTGAATCGGGGACAGAATCGTGCAGAACAATCTGCGTTGCCAATTCTTTTTGCAAGGCAATCGCCTCTTTAGGCGACAGTTTCCAGGAATGCAACGGAGAGATTTTCATGATTGCTCGGCTCCCGCGGGATTCTTTCGGAATTAGTTCACCTGGTTTTGCGGTGCTCCTGCCAGGTAAGCACGAAGGTTTGCCACCAGTTCATCAATCAACCGCTGCCGTGCAGCCCGGGTGGCCCAGGCCAGATGTGGAGTAACAAAACAGTTCGCGTGCCTGCAACAAAGGATTCTCCGCAGGCGGCGGCTCCTGCGAGAGAACATCCAGCCCGGCTCCGGCAATCAGACCTTGACGCAAAGCTGCGGCCAGAGCCTCTTCATCAACAAGCAGACCACGTCCCGTATTAATAAGATAAGAGGTCGTCTTCATCAAAGCCAAACGTTCCGCGTTCATCAGTTTCTCAGTTGCCGGTGTCAGAGGGCAGCTCAAGCTGACAACATCGGCGGCAGACAACAAGCTGTCGAGATCGACGAAACGAACCTCAGGAAAAGTTTGCGGGTCAGGAGTGCGGGTATGCACCAGGACACGCATACCAAAGGCTGCTGCGATCTTTGCCGTCGCCTTGCCGATATCACCGAAGCCAATGACACCGAAGACTTTATCCGCAAGCTCGACCTGGGGGGTCTCCTGAAAGGCAAAATCGGGGCAGTTCGTCCAGGCACCCTGCTTGACCAGATCGGCATGCCGACCGACCCCGCGGGTCAGTTCCAGAAGCAGCGCAAAAACATGCTGCGCCACGGAGTGGGTACTGTATGCAGGCACATTTGTAACGGTGATGCCATGCTTACCTGCCGCCTCAAGGTCGACAACATTGACTCCGGTTGCCTGGATACCGATATATCGAAGTTTAGGTAAAGCTGACATTTCAGGAGCGCCCAGGAAAACCTTGTTGGTGATCAGGACTTCGGCGTCCGCGCCTCTCTCAAGGATCAACTCTGCCGGTGTCCGATCATAAACGGTCAACTCACCGAAGGCTTGAAAACCCTCCCAGGAGAGATCCCCCGGGTTGGTTGCATAACCATCGAGAACAACAATCTTCATTCTGCGTTTCCTTCCTTGTCGAACACCATTCCATCACCATCATTCATACATTCGAGAAATGATTTGAGTCGCAGCGTGTGCTCCCGATCCGCTTCAGCCAGAGCTTTGAACATGGTTTGCAAATCAGGTTGATTCCCCGATTTTGCGTAACCGAGATGAACTTTCAGGAAAGCATCCTCTAACTCCACGGATGCAGAGATGGCCTCCTCAAGCGAAAGACGCCTTTCACAAGCAGCAAGCAAAAGTTCACCCGCCCGCTCAAAAAGCCCCTGCACCACTTCAAGGCTCAGGTCACAGTAGAGAACACCGGCGACCTCAAAACGCTCAGCAACCGATCGAACCCGCTGGGCATGGCGCATTTCATCATCAGCCATTTCCTGCCAGATCTCACGCAATTCATCATTGGCGTAAGGATGCTTGACAAGTTGTTGGTAAATTTCACCGACACGTTCTTCAACATCAACACAGGTTTGCAGAATCGCTTTCATGCCAGGGTTCCTCTCTTCAAAATTCATCGCCGATAAAAACGCTCTGTATCCATGTGCATTCACGACGTAATACCACGGTCTTGTTTAATGTAAAGTTAAACATAAAACAGCGGCAGTGACGATAACATTAGCTACAAGATAGTCGATTCCTGTAAATTCAACACTCGTCCAGAGGAACGGTTAACTTCCTAAGAGACCGACAATGCTGATCAAAACAGACAGTCGGGAAACTCGAGAACTTACCGAGTTATAGCGTTTATCAATTTTGCCCTATGATCGGTGAGAACCACAAACCAAACAAAAGCGCCCCCGAACGAATCGGGGGCGCTGAGGTCAAAGAAACGTTCAGCAGGTTTATGCCTCTTCCAATACCGCCTGTGCCGCAGCCAAACGGGCAATCGGTACACGGAAAGGCGAGCAGGAAACATAATCGAGACCGATGCGGTGACAGAACTTGACCGAGGAAGCCTCACCGCCATGCTCGCCACAGATGCCGAGCTTGATCTCGGGGCGGGTCTTACGACCGAGCTCACAGCCCATTTTCACCAGTTGACCAACGCCATCCTGGTCAATAGCAACAAAGGGATCGTTGGGGTAGATCTCCTGATCAATATAGAAAGGCAGGAACTTGCCCGCGTCATCACGGGACAAACCGTAAGTCGTCTGCGTCAGGTCGTTGGTGCCGAAAGAAAAGAACTCGGCTTCATGGGCAATGGCATCGGCCGTCAGTGCCGCGCGCGGCAACTCGATCATGGTGCCGATCAGGTAAGTGACTTCAACCCCGTAGCGAGCGATGACTTCATCGGCAATGCGGACGGCATTGGCGCGAAGAATCGCCAGTTCCTTCACTTCGCAAACCAGAGGGATCATGATCTCGGGAACAATGCTGAAGCCCTCGTTCTTGACCAACTCGCAGGCGGCTTCCATGATCGCCTGTACCTGCATGTCGTATATTTCGGGATAAGTGACCGCAAGACGGCAACCGCGATGGCCGAGCATCGGGTTGAACTCGTGCAGGGACTCGACCTTGGCTTTGAGTGTCTGCGCCGGGACCTTCATCTCGGCAGCCAGGGCTTCGATCTCCTTGTCGGTATGCGGCAGGAACTCGTGCAGCGGCGGATCGAGCAGGCGAATGGTGACCGGCAGACCTTTCATGACCTGGAACAGACCGAGAAAATCGCTTTTTTGCATCGGTAAAATTTTCGCCAGGGCCCGCTTGCGTCCTTCCAGGTCTGCAGACAGGATCATTTCGCGGACGGCCGCAATACGATCACCCTCGAAGAACATGTGCTCGGTACGACAGAGCCCAATCCCTTCGGCACCGAAGTCACGGGCGACCTGGGAATCATGAGGCGTATCAGCGTTGGTGCGAACGCGCAGTCGACGGATCCCGTCAACCCATTCCATCAGTTGACCGAACTCACCGGTGAGTTCCGGCTGGACGGTCGGCACCTCGCCCTGCATGACTTCGCCGGTGGAACCATCGAGAGTGATGACATCGCCCTGCTTGAAAACCTGGCCGTTCCTGGCGGTAAACTGCTGATTGGCGTAATCCACCTTGATTTCACTGCAGCCGGCCACGCAGCTCTTGCCCATGCCGCGGGCAACCACGGCCGCGTGCGAGGTCATGCCGCCGCGAGCGGTGAGAATCCCCTGGGCGGCATGCATGCCGTGGATATCTTCCGGGCTGGTCTCGACGCGCACCAGGATCACCTTGAGACCGATCTTGGCAGCCTCTTCAGCCTCGTTGGCCGAGAAGACCACCTCGCCACAGGCCGCACCCGGCGAGGCCGGCAAGCCCTTGGCCACGACGGTCTTTTCTGCGCTCGGGTCAAGTGAAGGGTGCAGCAGCTTGTCAAGCTGCTCGGGCTCAACACGCATGATCGCTTCATTCTTGCTGATCAGGCCTTCGGCAACCATATCAACGGCGATCTTCACGGCCGCCTTTGCGGTGCGCTTGCCGTTACGGGTCTGCAGCATGTAGAGTTTGTGCTTTTCGATGGTGAACTCGATATCCTGCATATCCTTGTAATGCTTCTCGAGGATGTCACGGATCTTGGCCAGCTGCTGGTAGCAATCAGGCAGGACATCTTCCATCGCCGGCAGGTCGCCCGGCTTGTGCTTGGCCTTGTTGATCGGTTGCGGGGTCCGGGTACCGGCAACCACGTCTTCACCCTGGGCGTTGACCAGGTATTCGCCGTAGAAGTAATCTTCACCGGTCGAGGGGTCACGGGTAAAAGCAACACCGGTCGCACAATCGTCACCCATGTTGCCAAAAACCATCGACTGTACGTTGACGGCGGTCCCCCACTCGGCAGGGATATTGTTGAGCTTGCGGTAGGTGATGGCGCGGAAATTCATCCAGGAGCCGAAGACGGCACCGATCGCCCCCCAAAGCTGCTCTTTGGGATCCATGGGGAAATCGTGACCGAGTTCTTCTTTGACCTTGTTCTTGAAGAGTCCGACCATTTCTTTCAGATCATCGGCGGTTAAAGCAGTATCTTCTTCAACGCCGCGATCCTCTTTCATCTTTTCCAGGATATGTTCGAGGATGTCGCCATCCATATCGAGAACAACATTCGCGTACATCTGAATGAAGCGCCGGTAGGAATCGTAGGCAAAGCGCTCATCGCCGCTCTGGGCGATCACACCTTGCACGGTCTCATCATTGAGACCGAGGTTGAGAACCGTGTCCATCATCCCAGGCATCGAAGCCCTGGCCCCGGAACGCACCGAAACCAGCAGCGGATTCTTGGAGTCGCCGAACTTCTTGCCCATCAACTGTCTCAACCCTGGCCAGGTTGCTGATTGACTTCCTCTTCCAGCCCGGCCGGGTAGTTGCGGTCGTTCTTGTAGAACTCGGTACAGACTTCCGTCGTGACCGTAAAACCGGCGGGCACAGGCAGACCGATGCTGGTCATCTCCGCCAGGTTGGCCCCCTTGCCGCCAAGCAGATTTTTCATGTCGCCACGCCCTTCGGCTTCACCGTCGCCGAAGAAATAAACATACTTTGCCATCTTTACATCCTCCTCGTTGAGATTGATATTTATGTTTAAAGATCTTAATGGACGCTGATCAAATCTGAGGACGCTGATTTTAAGACTAAACAGAAACTCAAGGTTGAATTAACATTCTTTTTCTGCGTTAATCAGCGTCCTATTCAAAATGGTATTTAAATCAGTTTGCGAATAAACGACATCACATTTTTACAGTTCACCGGAAAAAAGCTCATCGCTTTTCAGGCAAAATAAAACCGCCGCTTAGTTTCCTAAGCGGCGATGCGTGTAAAGTCTGCGATGTCGGCGAACAAGCCGGCGACCTGGGTCAGCAAGGCCAGCCGGTTGGCCTTGACCTGTTCATCTTCGGCCATGACCATGACCCCGTCGAAGAAGGCGTCGACCGGTTCGCGTAGCGCGGCGATCGTTTGCAGTGCGGCACGCATAGTCAGCCTTGCCCACCTGGTCGGCAACACGTCTGCCGGGTCGCCTCAACCGCAGCGGCCAGAGCACGTTCGCAGTCGGCTTCAAAAAGATCAGCCTGCACCGGGTTGTCGACACCGCCCTTGATGATATTGCCAACACGCTTGAAAGCAATCGCCAGAGGTTCAAAATCAGCGGCGGTTTTAAGAGCGGCAAGCGCTTCGACTCTCGCCACGGCATCGCCGGGCTCATCGAAGCGGGCCGCCAGCACGGCATCCACAACATCGTTGGCAAAATCACGGCTGGTCAGCATGTTCGCCAGGCGCAGACGGATAAACTCAACGACATCAGCCTGCACCTCGGCACGTGGCCGGGTCAGCTTCTCTTCCAGCAGCCCGAGGCTCTCTTCAACCAGCTCCGGAATGCTGACCTGGTAGCCGCGATCAAGGATAATATTGAGGACACCGATCGCACTGCGGCGCAAAGCGTAAGGATCGGCGGAACCGGTCGGGATCAGGCCGACACCGAAACAGCCACAGATGGTATCGATCTTGTCGGCGATGGAAACAAACGCGCCGAGATTATCAGACGGCAAGGTGCCGCCTGCTTCTGTGGGCAGGTAATGCTCGAAGATGGCAATTGAAACCCGCGGGTCCTCACCTTCGATACGGGAATATTCACGACCCATGATCCCCTGCAGTTCGGGAAACTCATAGACCATTTTCGATTCGAGATCACACTTGGCCAGTCGTGCCGCACGCTCGGTCAGGGCAACAGCCGCAGGCTCGAAGCGCTCGGCCAGCCCCTTGGCGATTTTTGTGAAGCGCTCGACCTTTTCATAGCTGCTGCCGAGCTTGGCCTGGTAGATCACATTTTTAAGCGTCTCCAGGTTACTCTCGAGCTTGACCTTCTGGTCCTCTTCCCAGAAGAACATGGCGTCGGACAGCCGTGCACGGATAACCTTCTCGTTGCCCTTGACAACAACCTGCTCATCCTCCGGGCGGGTATTGGAGACGGTAATAAACTTGTTGAGCAGTTTGCCCTGGGCATCTTCGACGGTGAAGTAGCGCTGATGCTCCCGCATCGAGGTCACCAGCAGTTCACGCGGCAGCTGCAGATACTTTTCTTCGAAGGTGCCGCAGAGAGGAGTCGGGTCTTCGAGCAGGAAGGTCACCTCTTCGAGCAGCTTTTCATCGACGACAGTATTGCCACCGGCAGCCTTGCCCGTCGCTATCACCTGCTCGCGAATCGTTGCCTTGCGCTCGATGTGGTCGGCTGTGACAAAATGTTTGCGGCAACCCTCCAACCAGTCAGCCAACCCGGTGACGACAAACTCCTGCGGCGCCATAAAGCGGTGACCTCGCGATTGATTGCCGCTGGTCAGGTTGCCATGGCGTGAAGGGAATCACTTCTCCCCCGTAAAGGGCGACGATCCAGTGCATCGGCCGGGCGAAGCGGATATCCTGATTCTCCCAGCGCATCGATTTTTTAAAGGAAAGCGCAGCGACCAGGCGCGGCAGGACTGTCAGCCAACAGCTCTCTGGTCGGACGGCCAGGCTCTTCTTTTTCAATAAACAGGTACTCGCCTTTATCCGTTTCAACCAGCTTCAGGTCAGCAACATCAACCCCCTGCCCCCGGGCAAAGCCGATCGCGGCTTTGGTGGGATTGCCGTCGGCATCGTAGGCAATCTGTTTGGCCGGCCCCATCGCCTCGGTACGCAAGGTCGGTTGATCTTCGGCAACATCACTCACAGCCAGTGCCAGGCGACGAGGCGTGGCAAAGGTTTTGATCTCACCAAACTCGAGGCGTGCCGCTTCAAGCTCTTTGCGAATCATCCGCTCGAGGTCGGCCATTGCCTTGGGAAGAAATCCCGCGGGGATCTCTTCGGTACCTATTTCAAGGAATATTTCTTTGGACATTTAAAAGTTCCTTTTAAATGCGGGGCCTGGTGCATGGGGGCTGGGGGCTGGCAAAACCAACCCAAAACCCGGAACCTTCGTACCCGCTGTCGTTCCATTCATGCTTCTAAACAAGGTCAGGGCTCGGATAATAACCAGTCCCCAGCCCCTAGCCCCCAGCAACTACCCTTTCCTTCAGCAAAGGGAATCCCATCTTCTCGCGCTGGGCCACGTACAGCTCGGCGCACAGCTTCGACAGGTTGCGAACCCGGCCGATGTAGTGAGCACGCTCGGTGACCGAGATGGCGCCACGGGCATCAAGCATATTGAAGGAATGGGAGCACTTCAGCACGTAATCGTAAGCCGGGAAGACCAGCTCCTTCTCTAGCCAGTCGGATGCATTCCTTTTCAAACATGTCGAAAAGTTGCAGCATCATGCCGGTATCAGCCTCTTCGAAGTTATAAGTGGAGAATTCAACCTCGGTCTGATGATGAACGTCACCGTACTTGAGGCCACCACCCCAATCGAGATCGTAGACGTTGTCGACACCCTGAATGTACATGGCGATGCGCTCGATGCCATAGGTCAATTCACCCGGAATCGGTTTGAGGTCGATACCGCCACACTGCTGGAAATAGGTAAACTGGGTGATCTCCATACCATCCAGCCAGACTTCCCAGCCGAGGCCCCAGGCACCAAGGGTCGGAGACTCCCAGTCATCTTCGACAAATCGAATGTCATGCTTGGCGGGATCAATACCGAAGCTCTTCAGGGAATCGAGATAAAGCTCCTGAATATTCATCGGTGAGGGTTTGAGAAGAACCTGGAACTGGTAATAGTGTTGCAGGCGATTGGGATTTTCACCGTAGCGTCCATCAGTAGGACGGCGTGAGGGTTCGACATAGGCAACGTTCCACGGCTCGGGGCCGAGGGCGCGCAAAAAAGTCGCGGGATGAAAAGTACCCGCACCCTTTTCCGTGTCGTAAGGCTGCTGAAGGATGCAGCCATGGTTGGCCCAGTAATTCTGCAGTGCCAGGATCAGTTCTTGAAAAGTCACAATATCTCCGTAAAGATCAGGGACTGGTTGTCGGGGGCTGGGGGCTGGCAACAATCAACGTCTCGTCTACCAGACCCAGTCTCGCTTAGCTTCCAGCATTTTAGTCAGAATGAACCGGATTCAGGGATCCTGAAGACCGTATACTGTATACAAACAACAGGTTTGGCATATTAGCTTGGAGCCCCTTCTCTGTCAAGGTATTACCCTGCAAAAACCTCTTTAAGAGCGTTCAAGACGTCTCCTCAGCGGACTGAACCGGTTGAGGAATTCAAGGCTCTTCAAAGGCCTGTGCAAATGACATTGCAAAGCATCATTTAGCAACAGCTGGCCTTCTCTGACGGGAGAGCGGACTGAGCTTGAAATCAGCAAAACGGGTCAAGGGTGTTTGCATGATGCGACCGAAAGTACCGAGGGTCATACGATCAACTTTGAGCGTTGTCCGGCCTGAGTCACAAGCCGGGCACAGGCTCCCGTCATGGGCCGCAGAGAAACCGACAGGACCATCCGGCAAAGGACCGAAGCAATCGGCACAATGCTGGAGATGCGGCAGGTAACCGGCAACAGAGAGCATGCGGATTTCCAGCAGCAGCCGCGCTTCAACGGAATAGCCCGACCATGTCGAGGTGGTTGAGAAAAGCCTGCAAAAGCTGAAAGACCTCAACCCCGACTCCCGATTCATCAAAGAGCACATCAGTCAGTTCACAACCGTAACCAGCCAGCGTCAGAGTCTCCAAATCACGACGCAGCCCGGAATGCAAATCGACCAGTTCTGCATCGCGCAGGCTGACCAGATCTCCGGAACTGCGAGCAGATCCAATGCATCTGGACTTCGGCACAAGGTTCCAGGGCAGCACCGAAACGTTTGCGGCTTTTGCGTGCAGCACGGGCAAAGCCCTTGAGACGACCATGCTCAGGCGTGAGAAAGGTGACAATCCGGTCGGCTTCACCGTAATCGGTATGGTGGAGGATGATGGCGGATGAAACGTGTGGTTTCATGGGACGCGGCACACGAGGATCGGGACGCGGGACGAGGAACGCGGGAAACAAGAACAAACCTGGCCAACATTCCACAATCAGCACCTTTGCTTATTCAAAGAGAAACTTGCTTTTGACGTCACGTCCCTCGTCCCGCGTTCCTCGTACCGACCAAGCGTTTAATGCAAATAAGAGATAAACGCTGTCGCCGTCGCAAAGTAGATGAGAATACCAGTGATATCATTCGCGGTTTGGACGAAGGGCGTTGAAGCAATCGCAGGATCAATACCGAGTTTCTTAAAAGCGGCAGGAGCAATCACACCCATCGATGAAGCGACGACCATCGCCACGACCATAGCCAGACCGACAACGACTCCAAGATAGGGGTTGCCGTGCCAGAACCAGGCCACCAGGCCAACCGTAAATCCACAGACACTGCCCATGATCATGCCGACGCGAACTTCTTTGAAAAAAACCTGGCGCAGCATCGTGAAATCAATGCGTCCGGTGGCAAAGCCTCGCACCATGATCGTCGCCGACTGGCCACCAACATTGCCCCCCATCCCGGTAATAACCGGGATAAAGGAGATCAGAGCGATCACTTCTTTCAGGGTCACCTTGAAAAGCCACATCAGGTAACCGGTCGCGACGCCACCAAACAAGTTGACCAACAACCAGGGCAGACGAAGGCGGGCGATCTTGAAGGCCTTATAGCCATAGAGGAGCTCTTCCTCACTGGCACCGGCCATCTTGTAGATATCTTCAGTCGCCTCATGGCGGAGAACATCGATGATATCATCGACGGTAATGATACCCTTGAGGCTATTCATCTCATCGACAACCGGAACCGCCAGGATATTGTATTTCTCAACGACTCGCGCGACCTCCTCCTGGTCCATGTCGGTGCGTACGCTCAAAACGTCGGTGGTCATGATCTCGGCAAGCTTCTTGTCCGGCGACACCGTCAGCAACTGGCGCAGCGACAGCACTCCGACCAGCTGCCGGGCCTCATTGACCACGTAGAGGTAGAACACCATCTCCGCCTCTTTATCATGCTGCAAGGCCTTGATAGCATCCTCGGCAGTGACATCCTCTTTCAACCAGAAGATTTCCGTCGACATGATACCGCCGGCCGTCTCCTCGTCATATTGAAGGAGGTGCTCGATCTCTTCAGAATCCTCATCGTGCATGATATCGAGGATTTCGTCCGCCAGCTCTTGCGGCATATTACCGATGATGTCGGCCGCATCATCCGAAGGCATTTCCTGCAGAACTTCGGTGATGGTCTCTTTATCGAGTTGTTCCAGCAGTTGGGCGCCGGAGCTATGATCAAGCTCCGCAAGGACGTAGGCGCTCTTCTCCGCACCATCAATCAGGTTGAAGAGGATCCGCTGGTCCTTGAGATCGAGGTAGCGGAAGAGGTGGGCGATGTCAGCAGGATGTGACTTGGCAAGCAGTTTCGCCAGGTTCGGGAAAGCCCCGCGTCGGATCAGCCGCCTGGTAGCGTCGAGCAAAAGCTGTTGTTTCTGATCCATGAAGCCTCACATCTCAAGTTAGTAGGGGAACGAAAGTAAAACTTGGCAAGTCTATCACCGTGGCTTTGGGAGTGTCAATTTATCAAAGGTTCATGGCTCTGGGTTAAGGGCTCAGGGAAACACATTCAACCCTTGGCCCTGTGCCCTGCGCCCTTAACCTCTACGGTTGACTTTAGCCGAGTGCCGGGCATAAACTGACCATCTCAGTAAACAATTACAATATGGGGACAGCCTATTAGACGGGCAGTCCCCGTTTCACAAGGATTTTTCTTGAACATCGAACTCAACAGCGCCCTGATCAGCATGCTCGCATTCGCGATCCTCAGCAATATCCCCCTTGGCTACCTGCGTATGGGTACAGAAAAATTTTCCGTACGCTGGTTTGTCTATATCCACCTGTCTGTCCCCTTCATTATCGGCCTGCGCATCTCCAACCATATCAGCTGGCAGGTGATCCCCTTCTCCATAGCGTCTGGCTGTTGCCGGGCAGATGGTCGGCAGTCGTCTTTATCGCCGGAGAAAAGGGTGAGAAAACCAAGACGACCGAAAATGAAGCAGGCCGCTCTTGCAGGGGATCTGGTCGAAAGGCTGCTCAAAGGGTTTGGTCTGGATGAACGCCTGCAGCAATACCGCGCCCTGATTATCTGGGAAGAGGTCGTCGGCCCGCAGATCGCCGCGCGCACCCGCCCGATCAGGATTCGCGAGGGGATTCTCGAAGTCAACGTCGACCAACCGACCTGGATGCAGCAGCTGCAGCTGATGAAGCCGAAAATACTCGCCCAGCTCAATGCGGAGCTTGGCAAAGCAACCATCAAGGACCTGTTCCTCAAACGCGGCAAGGTTCATGTCCGTGCCGACAAGCAAGCAGAGCCACCACCGATCTGGCGGATGGTGCAACTGGACGAAGGCGAGAAGTCACATATAGACGGATTACTGACAGGAATTGAGGATACAGAATTGCGCAACGAGATGGAAAAGTTTTTAACCAAGCAGATGCGGCTTCTAAAGGCCGAAGGCGAAAAACTGACAACTGACGACTGACACTCCTCCTTTCCATACATAGCCAGAACCTCTTCTGTGTAATTTTTCTCTGCCCCTTCATAAACAACCAAAGGCGACTCGACCGTCATTCCGGGCGCCACCCCTTTGACTCCCTCAACGAATATCAAGCTTGCCTCTTCGCCTGAAGTATGGTGACAAAAGCGTATGCGTTTCGGCTCCAGCTGAAACGTCTTCATCACCATCAAAAGTTCTGCTGATCTCTCCGGAAGAAACACCAGGCAAAGCCGCCCGCCATCCTTAAGGAGATAGTGCGCCGCCTTAAGAAAATCTTCCAGACCACCTGCCAGCTCATGACGAGCGGCAGCACGCTCATCATTGCAGGAAACCCGACCGTTCTCGGCAGCTCTGAATGGCGGGTTGGACAAAACCAGGTCTGCTTCCCGGCAGGGAAGGCCTGTTCGATCTTTCGGATATCCTCTTCAACGATTGAGACACGCGTGCCGAAAGCGTTCAATTCAACGCTGCGCCTTGCCCGTTCAACCATTTGAGGTTGGCGTTCTATGCCCACAATCCTGCTGGCAGTTGAAGCCGTTGCTGCAAGCAGGGAGATCACCCCATTGCCACAACCAAGATCATAAATCAACCGTTCATCACTGAACCCGGCAAAGCCACAAAGCAGGAACGGGTCCATGGAACAGCGGTAGCCCTTTTTCGGCTGGATCAACCGAAACGGCATCAATCCGAGCGGATCTATGGTTTCATCAGGACGGTTCATTGCTTGAGAGAAAAATCTATAATCTACGAAAAAGCTGCTCACACAACGGTTGGCCAGAATAGCCGTTTTTAAAGAGCTCTGCCCATGAACGGATATCTGAGTTTTCTACGAGGGCAGGGAGGTCATCGTAAGTCCAACCGTTGTCGAATGTGTTTACATAAACCATTATGGCTAACGCTATAGCATAGAAGCCCCAGTATTTCCAGGGGAGAGCTTGATTCTTCCATTAACGAAGCCTGCCAGGCATAAACCGCTCCATTGTCTGTACGTCTCTATTCTCTGGGCTTTTTTCCAGGAAACGCTGTGATAAGTCGACAGGACAGAGCAGCACGATCGCCAAGAGCATAACGTCCACCTTATAACGCCATCTGACAAAAAAAGCCAGTGATCCCTGGCGTGTACGCAGGGCGTGGACGCAAGTTTTTTGACCCTATGTGTGCAGAAAACAAAACGGGGGACTGAACAGAATGTCCATTCCCCCGGAAAGATTTATCCAATATTGAGAGTTCTTACTAATATTTTATGTATCGAATATACTTCACTTCCTCACAACCGGAACGCTCGGCAGCTAGTGCCCCGTACGGTTAATTCGTACCTTCAATTTTCGGCGCTTTTTCCCCCTGCCTGCGTTCCGGTTCCTCGGCTTAAGCCTGGCTAGGCCAGCGGCACTGCGCCTTGCCAGAAACCAAAATCACGCGCAATTTGTGCGGCGAACTCGCCGCACGGGATACTAGCCGCCGTAAGAGTGCAGCCCCGAGAGCACCAGGTTCACGCCCAGGTAGCAGAAGATGGTCGCGGCGAAGCCGAAGATCGACAGCCAGGCCACGCGTCTCCCCACCCAGCCACGGGTAAAGCGCGCGTGCAGGAAGGCGGCATAGATAAACCAGACAATCAAACTCCAGGTCTCTTTCGGGTCCCAGCTCCAATAGGTGCCCCAGGCGTAGTTCGCCCAGGCGGCGCCGGTGATGATCCCCAGGGTCAGCATCGGAAAACCGACCATGATCGCCTTGTAGTTCAAATCATCCAGCACCTTGGTACTGGGGAACAACCCCAGGATACCGCCGATCGGCGATTCTTCTGCAGACTTCTCTTCCTTGTTGATCTTGATCAGGTACATGATCGACACGCCGCAGGCCATGGCAAAGGCCGCATAACCGATAAAACAGGTAAAGACGTGGTAGGTCAGCCAGTTGCTCTGCAAGGCAGGAACCAGCGGCTGAATGGTCGCGTCCAGACTCCACTGCGCCCAGATCATCCCGCCAAAGGCAAAGGGGATGACAAAAGCGCCGATAGCGCGCTGCTTGTACTTGAGATCGAAGATCAGGTAAATCATCAGAATCGACCAGCAGAAGAAGACGATCGACTCGTAAAGATTGGAGAGCGGCGCCTGCTCGTAGCCCATGGCGTAGGCTTCGTACCAGCGCATGCCGATGGCGCCGGTATTGGCGATAAAGCCGACCCAGCAGATCAAAGTGGCAAAGAAGCCGACCGACTTGTTCTTGGAGGTCAGGTAAACGATAAAGACCACCATGGCGGCAAAGTAGGCAACCGTAGTGAGGTTAAACAAAAGCGAGCTGGTCATAGTTCCTCCATCAGGACGACAGGGTGTCGTTGAAAGTCTTTGCTTAATTCGTCAAAGTATAGTGCAAAGGCCGGCTGGTTACGATGAGCGTTGCCACCGAACTTGACGCCGATGCCTTTATCCAGTTGCTGAATGCTGACCCAGATGCGACGGTGCGACAAGAAGAAGGCCCCACAGGAACCGAGCACCATCAGCAGACAACCGAGCCAGACCACCCAGACGCCGGGGTCCTTGGCGACCTGCAGGCCGGTGTAGTAGCTCTGCTCGGCCTCGAGCAGGCTGATGGAATAGGCGCCGCCGCGTTTCTCGTCAAACTGCGGGTAGTTTTTAAAGACGATGAACGGCGTGCCATGCTTGATGATCACCGCTGTCGATATTGACCTGGGCGGCCGGGCCGAAGTTCTGATAGCTATCGGCATAGCCCATGGGGATCAGGGAGGCGCCGCCCGGCAGAGCCAGATGTTTGCCCTGTGCGCCCTGACGGTCACCGTCTCACCGGTCTCGCGGTTCTTGACGCGGAACGTGTAGACCGGGTCACCGGTCGTACCGTAGCTGGACTGGTAAAAGGTCAAACCCTTGTAGGTCAAGGGATCGTTGACCTCGATCGTCTTCTTCAAGACTTCCTGGCCGTTTTCGAGAACCACCAGATCGCTCTTGAAATCTTTCGGACGACCGCCGCCTTCGTAGAAGGTGACCTCAAAGTTATCGCAGCGCACCTCGAAACCGATCGGAATCGGCTGCTCTCCGGCCCGCGGCCAGACCGAGTTGATCGACTTGCCTTCGACGATATTGACATAGGCCTTGTAGCCCCAGATATTGCCGATCATGGCGCCGAGGAAGATGATCAGGATCGAGGTATGGGTGACGTAGACGCCGAAACGCGACAAAGCGCCCTTCTGCGCGAACAGGTAAACCTTGCCGTCCTGCTCAGTGACCACCGGCGAAGCAAACTTGCTGCTGAGCAAGGCGACCACTTTATCGCGCACGCTCTCCAGGGTGCCTGCGGCAACCACCTCGCCCTTGTTGGAAAAGGTGCGGAACAGGTTGTCTTCGGCCACCAGCGTCGGCTCACGCACGATCTTGACGATCCTGGGCAGGCGCTTGATCGAGCAGCAGATCAGGTTGACGGCAAACAGGCCCATCAGGGAGAGGAACCAGTAGGAGTGATACATGTCGAAGAACTGCAGGGTGTCGAGCGCCTTGTAGGTCGACTCGCTCATGCCGTAGTTCTGCATGTATTCCTGGGGAGACTTGTTCTGCTCAATCACCGTGCCGATAATCGACGTCGTCGCCAGCAGAATCAAGATGATAATGGCCAGCTTCAGGGAACAGAAAAAGTCCCATAGCTCGTCGGTGAAGTTCTTTTCTTTACTCAAAGTATTTTCTCCTGGGGAGAGAAGGCCCCCCTGTTTTTAAACCCCTCTAACGTCAGACTGTCGCATCAAAAGCAACACCTTGCCCCTCATGCGACAGAAACTCTTACCAAATTAATATGAATTATCTGCAGCTGTCAAGACAACACCGGTCAAAATTTCCCTGAAGGCGAAGCAGGACGGGTTAACTGAAATCTTCAGCAAGGCGCTGACTCAGCGCTTCTGCCTTGGCTTCGACTCCCGCGGCCATGTCAGCCTTGAATTGCACGAGTTTTTCACTGAGAGCGACATCGTCAACGGCAAGCATCTGTGCCGCAAAGATTCCGGCATTGCGCGCGCCGGCCTTGCCAATCGCCATGGTCGCCACCGGGATTCCGGCGGGCATCTGCACCATCGCCAGAAGGGCATCCATACCATTGAGCGCCGTCGCGTCGATTGGCACGGCAATGACAGGGAGAATCGTTTCAGCGGCGACGACTCCGGCGAGGTGCGCGGCGGCTCCAGCTCCGGCAATCAGAATCTTGATGCCACGACTCTTAGCTGACCTTACGATGCCGGCAGTGCGCTCCGGAGTACGATGGGCGCTGGAGACTGTCATTTCGAAGGGAATGCCGAACTGCTTCAAAGCCACGGCCGTCTCTTTCATAATCTCGTAATCGTTGTCGCTACCCATCAGGATGCCGACGAGGGGGGTTTCTTTCATGATGAATCCTTTTAAAAACCGGGACGAGGGATGAGGGACGCGGAACGCGAAAACCTCAAAGACACGCTATCCGTAGCATTTCAGACGATTACAACAAATTCAACTGTTTACCATCAAACTTGTTGGTATCTCTCAACCGTAAAATGGAACAGGCTAAGGTTCTAAGCTTTTCTCGTCCCGCGTACCGCGTGCCGCGTCCCGGCCTTGAATCGCTAGCGATTCAAGGCCTTCTTGCCAATATCCTTGCGGAAATGCACGCCGCTCCAGTTAATTTTATCAACGGCACCGTAAGCACAATCGATTGCCTCGGCAACCGTGCTGCCAAGACCGGTGACACCGAGGACACGGCCGCCGGTATTAACGATTTTACCGTCTTCGAAGCTGGTTCCAGCGTGAAAGACAACCACATCGTCCATCTCCAGCACGTCGTCCAGCCCCATAATTTCGTAGCCCTTGGCGTATTTTCCCGGATAGCCGCCACTGGCCATAACCACACAGACTGCGGCCTTATCATGCCACTCAATCGAAGCCTGCTGCAGGTTGCCGCGGGCACAGGCATGCAGAACCGGCACAATATCGGACTTCATCCGCATCAGCAATGGTTGAGCTTCCGGGTCGCCGAAACGGGCATTATATTCAACAACACGCGGCTTGCCGTCCTTGATCATCAAACCGACATAGAGGATCCCGCTGTAGGGGCAGCCATCACTGGCCATGCCGGCAATCGTCGGCTTGACGATCGTCTCAACAATTTCATCGTGAAGCTGCGCCGTGACAACCGGGGCCGGAGAGTAAGCGCCCATGCCACCAGTATTTGGCCCTTCATCATTGTCGTAAGCCCGCTTGTGATCCTGGGAGGACGCCAGCGGCAGGATATTCTTGCCGTCCGTAAAAGCGAAGAATGAAGCCTCTTCACCGTCCATGAATTCCTCGATGACGACACTCGTACCGGCGGCACCGAACACCTTGTCGAGCATGATGTCGTCAACTGCGGCGATCGCCTGTTTCTCGTCCATCGCCACGATGACCCCCTTACCTGCAGCAAGGCCATCAGCCTTAACGACAATCGGCGCGCCCTGCTCCTTGATATAGGCAATAGCTGCGGCGTGGTCGGTAAAGGTCTGATAAGCTGCGGTCGGAATCGCATACTTGGCCATCAAATCCTTGGAGAAGCTTTTGCTGCCTTCGATGCAGGCAGCCGCCTTGTTCGGGCCAAAGATTTCCAGCCCCGAAGCCTGGAAACGATCAACAATGCCCATAGTCAGAGGAACTTCCGGACCAACAATCGTCAGGTCGATCTTTTCGGCCCTGGCAAAATCAAGCAACGCCTCAATATCATCGGCAGGGATATGCACGCAATCGGCCAAGCCGGCAATGCCCGGGTTGCCCGGTGCGCAGTAGATCGTTTCAACCAGGGGCGACTGAGCGATTTTCCAGACCAGAGCATGCTCACGGCCACCACCACCAACGACTAAAATCTTCATCTCAAAGCCTTTCGATGAAGCAGAGGTTGGAGGCTGGAGGCTGGAAGCTGGCAAAAAACCAGTCCCCAGCCCCCAGTCCCCAGTCCCCGCCTTTAATGTCTAAAATGACGCATACTGGTAAAGACCATGGTCATGCCATGCTCATCGGCGGCAGCGATAACCTCTTCATCACGAATCGATCCGCCCGGCTGGATAACAGCGCTGACACCAACTGCTGCGGCGTTATCAATCCCATCACGGAAGGGGAAGAAGGCATCGGAGGCCATGACTGCGCCTTTCACTTCGAGACCGGCGTGCTCAGCTTTGATCGCTGCGATCCGCGCCGAGTTGACGCGACTCATCTGGCCGGCGCCAACGCCGATCGTCATGCCGTCCTTACCGTAGACGATGGCGTTCGACTTGACGAACTTGGCCACCCGCCAGGTAAACAACAGATCCTTCATCTCCTGCTCAGTCGGCTGACGCTTGCTGACAACTTTCAGCTCTGCCGTCAATTGCAGATCGGTCTCCTGCACCAGCATACCGCCATTGACCTTTTTCAGATCAAGCCTTGCAGCTGTCTGCTCCGGCCATGCTCCACATTCGAGCAGGCGGACATTTTTCTTGGCGGCAATGATCTCGCTCACGCCTTCACCGACCTTCGGTGCGATAATCACCTCAACGAACTGCTTATCGACAATCGCCTGGGCCGTGGCGGCATCAAGCTCACGGTTAAAGGCGATAATACCGCCGAAGGCTGACTCGGTATCGGTACTGAAAGCCCGCTGGTAAGCGTCGAGGAGCGTCTCGCCGTAAGCGACGCCACAGGGGTTGGCATGTTTGACAATGACGCAGGCGGGACCGTCATTGTACTGCTTGACGCACTCAAGGGCCGCGTCGGTATCGGCAATATTGTTGTAGGAGAGCTGCTTGCCCTGCAACTGCCTGGCCGTTGCAATCGACGCCTCTTCAACATTGTTCTCAACGTAGAAGGCCGCCTTCTGATGCGGATTCTCACCGTAACGCATGATCTCGGTGCGTTGATACTGGAAGGTCAGAGCGCTCGGGAAATCGGCACTTTCCGCATCAACCCGTTTGCCCAGCCAGTTGGAGATGGCGGCATCGTAAGCCGAGGTGCGCTGGTAAACCTTGAGAGCGAGCCGGAAGTTGGTTTCGCGTGACATATCGCCTGCGTTGGCCTTCATCTCTTCGAGAACCACGGCGTAATCGGCGGGATCAACGACCACGGTGACCGACTGGTTGTTCTTGGCCGCGCTGCGCAGCATGGTCGGACCGCCGATATCAATATTCTCGATGGCATCCTCAAGGGTGCAATCAGGATTTGCCACGGTCGCTTCGAAGGGATAGAGGTTCACCACCACCATATCGATCGGCGTGATGTCATGCTCCGCCATTTTCGCCACATGTGCCGGGTTGTCACGCAGGCCGAGCAGGCCGCCATGCACCTTCGGGTGCAAGGTCTTGACGCGGCCGTCCAGCATCTCCGGATAACCGGTATGCTCGGAGACATCTTTCACCGTCAGGCCCGCTTCACGCATCATGCTGGCGGTACCACCGGTGGACAGGATCTCCACCCCGTATTGACTCAATTCTTTGGCAAAATCGACGATACCGGTTTTGTCGGAAACACTGATCAGTGCACGTTTGATGACAGCCATGTCAGAACCTCTTAAAGAATAAGGGTAAAAATTAAAAAGCAATGGTCGAAAGCAGATAGTAACGGATAAGGGCAGATAAACTCTGAAAACAAATAGAGCTTTTATTAAAAGCTGTTCCAGCTCTGGGTAGACCTTCATCCGTAATGATCAGTTTTTATCTGCGTTCAATTTATGCTTTTGACTTGGGTAAGGATTTCTTTGCACCCAACCGCTTTCGTATTAAAATTCTAAAGCAGCCAGAAAATGCCTTTCGAAAACCGGCGTACCGGAAAGAGGGAAAGGCTGCATAACATTTATCAGATCAGCCAGCTGTTGTTGCCCATCCGTAGCGATCAAATACTCCTGTAAGCCCGCCAGCACTCCGTTTGCGATAAAAGAGGTTTTATCTAACATGGCCTCAGGCAGCAAGGCAACCCTTTTCAAAACCTCAACAGGTAAAGCCGTCCCCAGCGCTCCTGTCACCAGGACCTGCGACACGCCCTCCGGGGTGAATCCAGCTCTGCCCAGAAGCACCTCTGCACCCGCCCGAACCGCCCCCTTGGCCAGCTGAAAGTTGCGTAAATCGCTCTGTGTCAGTAGCAACTCACCACTGGCATCACGATGAAAACGGATCGACCAGGCGCTGTCTTGCTCCACAAGGTAACGGCCAAGATTTGTCTCGACCTCATCGGCAGAGAGGATACGCCCGGTCACATCGATCAAACCCCCATGCCGTGCTGCAGCGACCAGCGCGGCCAGGCCACTACCACACAGACCGCGCGGCGGCACTTGCCCGGCTACGGTGAGTTGCAGAGATCACCTGCCAGACGAACATCGGTAACCGCACCATCAGCCATGATCATACCCGAGCCGATGTTGCCTCCCTCAAAAGCAGGACCAGCTGCCGCTGAAGTCACCCACCAGCGAGCACCATCCCAGAGGGCAAGCTCAGCATTGGTGCCAAGGTCAAGCAACAGGGTTCCGCCCGGAACGCTCCGTTAAACCGGTCAGGCAGGCGATCAGGTCTCCGCCAACGAAGCCCGCCGCCAACGGAAATAATTCCAGAGAAGGAGGGACACCAAGATCCAGTTCACTGACCGGAACATGCAGCAACCCTTTATACGGCGGCTTGTGGGGAGGCGAGAGCAGAGAGCTTACAGGCAGCTTTTGCAACAGGCAGGACATGCCGGGGTTGCCTGCTGCTGCCAGAGAGACCACTTCCTCTGCCTTACAATCAGCATCGACAAGAAGATCTGCGACCAATGAGCGAAGAGCATCAACAAGGAGTTTTTGCAACTTCTCCCCACCATCATCGTGTGCCTTCTGCAAGCGTGCCAGAATATCAGCGCCCTCTAGCCGCTGCGGATTGGCGATCTGGCGTTCGGACAGGAGTTCACCTGAAGCCGAGAGCAATCGCCCTGCCAAAGTTGTGGTGCCAAGATCAAGGGCGATCAATCGCTTCATTGTAGAGACATTCTATTGACGTTGAAGTAGAAGATTTACAGGTCTAAAACCCAAACAAAGGAAAGACGTCTTTACGCCTAAACAGTAAAAGCTGAAATCAAAAGTCCAACGCAGACGCTTAGAAAAGCCAGAAAAGACGCAAAGTGTGATTATTCTCGCTTTTTGATAAGTGGTTTTCTTCGCAGGCTTTCTCTACCCCTTCGCGCCTTTGCGTTAAAAACTTACAACCTTTGCTTGGCTTATAAACCGCAGATTTAGAGATTAACGGGAACACGCGGAACCCTTTTACTGATATTGCAGAAGACCTCATAAGTGATCGAACCGACTTTGTCCGCCCACTCTTCCGCCGTGATGATATCGTCACCATCCCGGCCCAAGAGGGTCACCTGGTCACCGACCTGAACATCAGGGAGGTCGGTGACATCGATGAGAATCCAGTCCATGCAGACAGTACCGACAACTGGAGCCCGCCGACCACCGATCAAAACTTCACCACGATTTGTCAACAGGCGATTGTAGCCATCAGCATAGCCCACCGGGATCGCAGCAAGACGCGACGGTTTCGAAGTCACAAAGCGATGACCGTAAGAAATACCCTCCCCGGCAGGGACGTCTTTGAGTTGGGCCACCTGGCTAATGAAACGCATGACTGGTCGTTGAGTGAAGGGTCGTGCAAAAGGGCCACCGGTCAAACCGCCGTACAAAGAGATCCCCGGTCGAACCAGGTTGCAGCCATTTTGTGCGCGGCTATAAATACCCGCGCTATTGGCAATATGCTTATAGAAGGGACGAAAACCGGCCTCCTCGACACGATCAACCACGTCAGCAAAAACGTCGCACTGCAAAGCGGTCAGCGGCCTCTGCGGCTCATCGGCGACAGCCAGGTGGCTCATCAGACCGGACATGTTCAGCCTCTTCAGGTTATTCAGGACAGGCAGAAGCTCATCGAGCCTGTCGACCCGGAAGCCAAGCCGACCCATCCCAGTGTCGACCTTGAGATGATAATCGATACTGCGCCCGGCGTCGCGGCCCGCTGCATCCAATCGGCGGGCGCAATTCAGATCGTAGATGAACCGGAGTCAAGCGATGCTTAAGAACGTCTCTTTCCTGACCAGAGAAGAAACTGCCGAGGACAAGAATCGGCTGTTCGATCCCGAGACGCCGTAACTCAACACCTTCCTCAACAAGGGCAACACCGAACATGCTTGCGCCTGCGGCAGCTAAAACCGGAGCAACATGATTCACCCCATGGCCGTAGGCATCGGCCTTGACAACGGCCAGGACCTCACAGCCATCACCGACGGTGCTTAGAACGTCCTGGAAATTATGCCGGAGAGCGGCAAGGTCGATTTCAACTCGAGTCGGACGAGAAACAGTCATGGGAAGCTCCACTTAAGCTTGAGAAGAGCGCACATTAAACCACGCAGGTTTAACAGCTGTAAAGAGGGAAAGGTTGACACACCGGAGGCAATCTTTTAGGCTAACGGCAAGTCAAAGTGCAAGGTTCTCTTATGAGTCTGAATGATGGTCATTTTCTCCTGGTCCAGGACGATCAGAAAACAGCCTTGCAGGACGTCGCGCCTCTGCTGGTTTTAAGCGATAAAGTGCTTCGGGTCGAGGTGTTCGGCAAGCATCGCGATATCGATGGTGCAATCCAGGAAATCGATTTACTGAACAACCGGATCGTTCTGGGCTGACCGGAACATCCATACATCTGAACCACCGCAGCAGCCTGCCTGGCTATCAGGGCTGCAGCGAATTTACAGCCAGTTCATTGATAGCCTGACAGTCTGCTAGGGGAGTAAGTTTGCTGAGAGCTTCGTTCAATGACGAAGCGACCCTTGGAACCTGATCCGGATCATACCGGCGTAGGGAAGCGGCCTGGTCAGCAACGAGCATTCCCGTTAATTCGGGCAAGCGCCGTGGCCACCAGCCTGGGCGCATTTTTGTTTTTTGGAGAAGAGCACAATGATTCAGGGTCTCTATCTGATTACTCCACAAGGGTCTGACGAACAAATATTGCATAGTGTTCGCGAGGGACTGCGTGGAGGAGTCCAGGTGGTGCAATACCGCGACAAGCAACGTTCGGATGACGCGAAAGTGACCCTGGCGCGACAACTTGTGCAGCTCTGCAAGGAGGCCGGGGCGACCTTCCTGATCAACGATTGCGCCAAGCTCGCCGTTGCATGTTTTGCCGATGGGGTTCACCTGGGGCAGGATGACGGCTCGGTTCACGATGCCCGAAAGCTGCTCGGAGAGAACAAACTGATCGGCGTTTCGACCCGCACCGTTGATCAGGCCCTCAAGGCGGAGATGGCAGGAGCCGACTACATAGGCGTCGGCAGTATCTTCCCGACCAGCACCAAAGGCGATGCCGAGTTGGTCGGCCTTGTAACCTTAAGCAAGGTGCGCCGTGCCGTTAAAATCCCGTTGGTGGCGATTGGCGGCATCAACGGCATGAATGCCGCTGAAGCTCTTGAAGCGGGGGCCGATGCACTGGCCGTCATTTCGGCGATAAGCGGGGATCCAACTCCGGCCCTTGCTGCCAAGGAGCTGGCCCTGCTCTTCAACAACAGGAAAGCCTCAGAAGAAACCAGGGTCATGACGATTGCCGGATCGGACTCCGGCGGTGGGGCAGGGATTCAGGCAGACCTTAAAACCATTACCCTGCTGGGATCTTTCGGCACCAGCGCCATCACCGTATTGACGGCTCAGAACACTCTCGGCGTGCATGGGCTTTCCCCGGCGTCAGCGAACTTCATTGCCAAGCAAACCGAAGCTGTCATATCGGACATCGGCGTCGACACCATCAAGACCGGCATGCTCTATAGCGCCGAGATTGTTTCTACCGTTGCAGAGTTAATCCAGAAGCACAACCTTCTCGCCGTCGTCGACCCGGTCATGATCGCCAAAGGCGGAGCTGCCCTCTTAAAGCAGGAGGCGGTTGAAGCTGCTCGGCAACCAACTCTTGCCAAGAGCCTACCTCTTGACACCCAACATTCCAGAAGCAGAAGCATTGACCGGGAGAGGGATAAAGACTCTGGAAGATATGGAAGAAGCCGCAAAAAAACTGCAGGCCATGGGGGCCCGTCACGTTCTGCTCAAAGGTGGCCACAGGGACGGAGACGCAGTAGATGTGCTCCTCGCAGGGGCTTCAATACTAAGGCTGGCGGCGGAGCGGATCGACACAATCAACACCCATGGCACCGGCTGCTCTTATTCGGCGGCAATTGCGACTTTCCTCGCTCAGGGACTACCATTGCCCGAAGCTGCTGCGTCAGCCAAGCTCTTCATCAATGCAGCTATTCGTCATGCCTCACCTTTGGGCAGCGGGCATGGACCGATCAATCATTTCGCAGGGGCTAAGGCTGTGCGGGATGCGAAGCGTGAAAAACCATAGAAACAGATTCACCGCAGAGGTCACGAAGGACACGGAGATAAAGCAGAAATTTTTTAACGCAAAGACGCAGACGATAGAAAGAGAGACGCAAAGGGAGTTTGCCTCAGAGGAAAAGTCCAAGAGAACTTAAGTAAAACTTTAATGTACACCTTGCGTCTTTCCCAGATTTTCTTGGCGCTTTGAGTGAGCAAAGCGAACGGGCGTTAAAAGCCTTTTATCCATCTTAAAAGCCAACAAAACATACAGAAAAAGAGGATTCATGAAAACTCAGAACACGCTGACCCAACTTGAGCTCGCCCGACAGGGTGTTGTTTCGGACAAAATGAAGCAGGCCGCGGCAACGGAAGGTATGGATCCGGAGATCCTGCGCCAACGCATCGCTGAAGGCACCGCGATTATTTGCCACAACAACAAACACAGCAACGGCATTCCTTTGGCGGTGGGCAAAGGATTGCGCACCAAGGTCAACGCCAACATCGGCACCAGCAAAGACGACACCAGCATCGACAAAGAGCTGGAAAAAGCCCGCGTGGCTGTCGCTGCAGGAGCCGATGCCATCATGGACCTCTCCACCGGCGGACCGATCGATGAGATCCGCGCCGCCATCATCAGCGAGACGACCGCCTGCATCGGCTCGGTACCACTCTACCAGGCCGCCGTCGATACGGTGACCCGCAAGGGCAAGGCGATGGTCGACATGACCGCCGACGAGATCTTCGATGGCATCATTAAGCACCTCGATGACGGTGTTGATTTCATCACCGTACACTGCGGCGTGACCCGGGCGACGGTCGAGAGAATGGACAAGGAAGGACGCATTATGGAGGTTGTCTCCCGAGGCGGCTCCTTCACCGTTGAATGGATGACGCATAACAATGCAGAGAACCCTCTATTTGAGCAATTCGACCGTCTGCTTGAGATCGTCAAGCCTTACGACGCGACCCTCTCTCTTGGAGACGGCTTTCGCCCCGGCTGCTTAGCTGATGCCAGCGACCGTGCCCAGATCCAGGAACTGATTCTCCTTGGCGAGTTGACCCAGCGCGCCTGGAAAGCGGGCATACAGGTGATGATTGAAGGCCCTGGTCATGTCCCCCTGAACCAGATCGAGATGAATATCCAACTACAAAAGCGTCTCTGTCACGGCGCACCCTTCTACGTCCTTGGCCCCCTGGTTACGGATATCGCACCAGGTTACGACCACATCACCTGCGCCATCGGCGGCACCCTGGCGGCAGCGGCCGGTGCCGACTTCCTCTGCTATGTCACCGCCAGCGAGCACCTCGCCCTACCAACAGTTGAGGATGTCCACGAAGGTGTTATCGCCTGTCGCATCGCTGCCCACGCCGGAGATATCGTCAAGGGTGTACCCGGTGCTATGGAGAAGGACATCGCCATGGCGAAGTGCCGCAAGGAGCTTGACTGGGAAGGCCAGTTCGCCATCGCCATGGACCCGGAAAAAGCCCGGCGTATCCGTGCCGAATCGGGCGTTGACGAAGAGCATGGGGCCTGCACCATGTGTGGGGAGTTTTGTGCTTACAAGGTTATGAATGAGAGAAAAACCGGCCCTCATCGAACGCTTCACAAACAATAACTTCTGCGATATCTTGATGTTCTACGGGAGGCGGCAGGCCCCTGGGGATGCGTTCCTGCCAAAGATGGGTGTTCCAGAATACTTCGGATCAGCAGCGACTCATCAATGAAGCTAATGATCTTCATCTCCCCGCCGCAGCTTGGGCATTCCAGCGGGTCGACTTCCCAGACCTTCTTAATCGCTCTCGCCAGGTTTTTGATGGAATCTTCTTTTTTGATGGTTCGGTGATGGTCAGGACTTCTGTTGCCTCAGATGTGATATCTTGACCGGCTTTTATTTTCTTCTTTTTTCGCTCCCCTCTTGAACGATTGGAATACCACCCGTAGTATCGAACCAGTTGAAAGGACTTCTCAGGAATGTGCTGTGATCCGGGCGATGAATTCTTCCGCACTGAAGATTTCAAAGTTCTTCCTGTTTTTCCCATGTCCCATCTTCCAGCGGTAGATCACCGTCTCGGAATCTTCGATTCCTTCTTCAACATTTTTAGAACCGAGGCGCAACAGCTCCTGCAAAGGCTTGAGGCCAACATCCGGCATGACATGGAAGCTGCCGTTCGGCATAAACTTGTCATCGGCCACCAAAAGGTGCAGGTGGATGCCAGCGGCCATAATCGCCAAACGTCTGAATAGCGGTCACGTTGCCAATTTGTTCGGTTCTCGTATTGAGGGCCGTTCTGAAAAAAAGATCAGACTGCGATTGGCACACTGGCACAGCTTCGTGAGCAGCCTTCGGTCGTAACAAAATAGATTCTCAGAATCTTCGGCAGGGTGAATAGGTACTGGCGGTGCGGAATGTCCGCAAGGAGAGATGCCATCATGAAGCTATCCGATCAAATCAAACCTATCAGCTATCTCAAGGCGCACGCCGCGGAGATCGTGCGCAGTCTTGGCAGAACAAGGAGAACCTTTGGTTATCACCCAGAATGGTGAAGCCAAAGTCGTTATGCAGGACATCGAAAGCTACGAGCAAACCCAGGAGACCATGGCCCTGCTGAAAATTCTGGCCCTCGGTGTCGCGCCAAATCGAAGAAGGCAAAATCCGGCCCGCCGTCCGATTTCATCGAGCGCCTTCGCAAGCGGAGCAAGCTGTCCGCATGATCCCCCTCCAGGTGTTTCTCACCGACGACGCGGCACGGGATCTGGAGGATTTCTATGATTATATCGCTTCCGCATGACGCTCCAGACAAAGCCGACCACATCCTTGACCAGATAGAAGAAGCTTTTTCGCAGTCTCTCCGTGAATCCCGGAGCGAGGCGTCTTTCCGAAGGAACTGCTCGCCATCGGGCTGCGCGAGTATCGCGAGATATTTCTTCAAACCCTACCGCATCATCTACCGGGTCCTGGACACAAGCATCTATGTCCTGGTGATTGCCGACGGCCGTCGCGATATGGCAGACGTTACTGCAAAGGCGGCTGCTGCAGGCCTGACACCTCTGCATTTCCAAAACAAGGGCACGACACCATCAGAAAATGCAAAGGGAGCGACTTCTAAGCGGAAGCGCCCCCTTCGTTTTTCCATGTCAGGATTTTCCCGCTCCTCTTCCCCCGTCCCCCTTCCCGGCGAAGCCTTGAGCTTCGGTTACTCCCCCAGATAAGTATATGAAACAAGCATCTTGTCCAGCCAGCTCGATAAAGTGGCTGGTCTCCTCGAAGGACACCTTGCGCGTGGCGACTTTCTTCTCGAGGGTGTCCTGCACATGCTTGAGAATTTCCGGCCCTTTGTACTGTACATACTTGAGGCTTTCCCAGGTCGCGTCACCCTTGATGATCGTGTCAATTTTGTAGTTGGTCTTCTTGTTAAAGGTAATGTGCACCGCGTTGGTATCGCCAAACAGGTTGTGCATGTCACCGAGGATTTCCTGGTAGGCGCCAATCATGAAGAAGCCGATATAGTAATCTTCATCCGCCGACACCTTGTGCAGCGGCAGATACTTGGTACGGCCATTTTCGCCGACGAAGCTGCTCACCTCACCATCGGAATCACAGGTGATGTCAGCAATCGTGGCCATCACCTCCGGCTTCTGACTGAGCCTTTGCAACGGCATGATCGGGAAAAGCTGATCGATGGCCCAGGAATCAGGCACCGACTGAAAGAGTGAAAAGTTGGCAAAATAGGTCTGGCGCAGGCTCAGATGAAAAGCGCTGCAGGTCATCGGGGACGTCGCGCATGCGCTCAACGATTTCGTTGATCTGGATGAAGATCTTGTTGCAGAGCCATTCGGCCAGAGCACGGTCATGCAACGTCAGGTAGCCCAGGCGGAACAGGCTCACCGCCTCCTGGATAAGCTGCAGGGTATCGTGATAATCCTCACGCAGGGAGTGCCTGTCGAGGCTCTTGTAGATATCGTAGAGCTTCTTAACGGTCGGCGAGAGTTTTTCCGCATCCTTGAGCACATCTGTATAATCAGGCAGGGCATTCTGCGTGTTGGTATTGAGGATATTGGTGATCAGCACTGAATAATGGGCGACGATCGCCCGTCCCGGACTCGGAGATAATGTTCGGGCAGGGCACGTCCGCCTCGTCGCAGATGTTCTTGACCTGGTAGATGACATCGTTGGCGTACTCTTCGATGGAGTAATTGACACTTGAAAAGTAGCTCGACTTCGAGCCGTCGTAATCGACGCCCAGACCGCCACCGATATCGAGATACTCAAGGCCCACGCCCATCTTTTTCATCTCGGCGTAAATCCGGGCACCCTCGACCAGAGCGTTTTTGATTTTGTCGATCTTGGTAATCTGGCTGCCGATATGGAAGTGCAGGAGTTTGACCTGATTGAGCAGATCATGTTCCTTGAGCAGCTCTATGGCCGCGAGCAGCTCCGAAATTTTCAGGCCGAACTTTGCATCACTGCCGCCGGAGGTCGCCCACTTGCCCGTGCCTTTTGCGGAGAGTTTGACCCGGATGCCGAGTTTCGGCACGATGCCGATCTTCTTCGACAGGGCAATGATCTTCTCCAGCTCAAAGAGTTTCTCAACGACGATGGTGATATCGTAGCCGATCTTGTTGGCATAAAGAATCGTCTCGATAAAGTCATTGTCCTTGTAACCGTTACAGAGGATCGGCAGGTCCTTGCCGGTCGCAAAAGAAATTGCTGCCACCAGCTCCGGCTTGGAGCCAACTTCAAGACCGATATTGTGTCTCTTGCCGAACTCGGTGATCGCCTCGACAACCTGGCGCTGCTGATTGACCTTGATCGGAAAGAAGGTCTGGTAGCCTGCCGGGTAACCATACTCCTCGATGGAGTTTTTAAAAGCTCGATTGATCCCGGCGATCCGGCCCTGCAGAACATCCATGAAGCGCAGCAGGATCGGCGGTTTGATCTTGCGCTTGATCAGGTCGTCAACCAGCGCACGCAGATCAATGGCATATTTTGAATGCGGCGAAGGGTGGACACAAACGTGCCCTTTGCGGTTGATTGAGAAATAACCGTCACCCCAGTTATCAATATTGTAGGCTTTTTCCGCACTTTTGATTGTCCAACGTTCCATATTCATCCTCCATGGACAACGACATACTTTCGCAGTCCTTGCCACGCAAGATACTACACTCATAATGCTTCTCGGCGTAACGCTCTTTGCCTTGCGGTGCCCCACTCGTCGTCATCGTACGCTTATCTTCACAAAGCTGACGTCGCTGACCTATCTACCAGGTTTATGATAATCCGCCCCTGGAAATCCTCGTAAACAAAGCTTCGCACAACCTGCAATTCCCCGGTCTCCGGCTCATAGGTACAGAGATGCAGGATGCTGGATGCCGTTAAAGGTGGTGGTTTTAACCATTGTGTAGTGCGCTCATATCGAGAAAAGCCAATCGGTCGCCAGGGGCCAACGCCTGCTCGAAGGACCAGTCGCCGATGATGTCTCCGGCCAGACATGACGGGCCACCGAGTCGATAGCGTGTGAGGCTTATCGCCAGCGTCATACCCCCCTGCAATCTCCGGCCGGTAAGGCATCTCCAGGATATCCGGCATATGACAGGTGGCAGAGACATCGAGGATTGCCGTCTCTATCTCTCCAGGCACAACATCCAGAACCTCGCCAACCAGCAGGCCGGTGCCAATGACAACCGCCTCACCCGGTTCGAGATAGACCTCAAGGTTGTACTTCTCCTTGAAATATCTGATCAGCTCGACCAGGCCATCGATATCGTAACCCTCGCGGGTAATGTGGTGGCCACCACCGAAATTGATCCACTTCAGCTGCGGCAGAAATTCTCCGAACTTCTCTTCAAACACCTCAGCGGTCCGTGCCAACGGCTCAAAGAGGTGTTCACAGAGCGTGTGAAAATGCAGGCCCTCGATACCCTCCAGCGACTTGCCGTCAAACTCTCTGCGCTTGATGCCCAGCCGCGAATTCGGCGCACAAGGGTCGTAAAGTTCGGTGTGCCCCTCAGAATGTTCAGGATTAACCCGCAGCCCGATCGACACCCTGCCCTGCTGTTTTTGCCACAACGGCCGAAAACGTTCCAGCTGATTGAAAGAGTTAAAGACCAGATGATCTGAGATCGACAGCAGCTCAACGATATCACTTTCCTTGAAGGCCGCAGCAAAGGAGTGGACCTCGCCACCAAACTTATCCCGACCGAGCTGTGCTTCCCAGGGCGAAGACGCACAGACACCCTGCAAGGTCTCACGAATCATCGGGAAGGTGCTCCACATGGCAAAAGCTTTCAGCGCCATGAGAATCTTTGCACCGCTGCGTTTCTGCACTTCGTCGAGAATGGCCAGGTTATGACGCAGGCGGCCAAGATCAACGACGTAAGCCGGTGATGGGGCCAATTTCAGAATTTTCGGGATATCGATACCAGTCAAATCGTTAAACCTTGGGATTCAACGCAGAGGCTCAGAGACACTGAGAAACCACTTAATTGTTAGAAAGGTAAACCAAGTGCAAACAGGGAAAATTCTCTATAGGCTCAAGTCTGTGTTTGCAACAACTATATTCAAGAGTTGTCTCCGTGTCTCTGCGCCTCCGCGTTGAAACCATATCATTACAGTTCAGGCCACTCACCACCTTCAACAACCACATGCGGCAAGCCCATCGGCCCGACCTCATCGAGAAAAGGTTGCGGATCAAACTGCTCCATGTTCCACACGCCGGGCCTGTGCCACTTTCCGGTCAGCATCATGATGCCGCCGACGACCGCCGGAACACCGGTGGTGTAACTGATTGCCTGGGAGTTGACCTCTGCGTAACACTTTTCATGATCGCAGATATTGTAGATATAGACCTGCTTGCGCTGGCCATCCTTGAGCCCCCGGGCAATCACACCGATGCAGGTGCGCCCTTTCGTTAATGGGCCGAGGGACCCGGGGTCGGGCAGCACCGCCTTGAGGAACTGCAAGGGCACGATTTTCTGGCCGTTGTACTCAACCTCATCGATACGCGTCATGCCGACATTCTGCAGCACCTCAAGGTGCTTGAGATAGTTATCGGAGAAGGTCATCCAGAACTGGGCCTTTTTGATTGTCGGAATGTGCTTGACCAAGCGACTCCATCTCTTCGTGGTACATGCGATAGATGTTCATCGGGCCGATGCCTTCAGGGAAATCGAAGCTTCGTTTGGTCGCCAGCGCCCCACTCTCCACCCAGTCACCATCCTCCCAGTGACGGCAAGTGGCCGTTACTTCGCGGATATTGATCTCCGGGTTGAAGTTGGTGGCAAAGGGTTGGCCGTGGTTACCGGCGTTGGCGTCGATGATATCGATTTCCTGAACCTCATCAAGATAGTTTTTCGCGGCCAGGGCCGTATAAACATTAGTCATGCCGGGATCGAAGCCACTGCCGAGCAGGGCCATCAACCCCTTTGCACGGAAACGCTCCTGGTACTCCCATTGCCAACGATACTCGAATTTAGCCGTATCGAGAGGCTCATAGTTGGCTGTATCAAGATAATCGACTCCGGCTTCCAGGCAAGCATCCATGATCGTCAAATCCTGATAAGGAAGCGCTACGTTAATCACCAGCTGCGGTTCTTCGAGGCGGATCAAGGCTGCCAGTTCAGACACATTATCAGCATCGACCCGGGCGGTTTTAATCTCGGCACTCTCGATCTCCGCCGCGATCGCATCACATTTGGCTTTGGTTCGCGAAGCAAGCGTAATAGAAGAGAAAATATCCGGGCGTTGTGCACATTTGTGGACAACAACGCCACCGACGCCGCCGGCGCCAATAATCAGTACTTTACTCATAGTGAAACTCCTTTGGGGGCTTGCTCAAGAACCCGGGATTCAGAAGTCAAAGGTTAAACCGTCCTTTTCTCTCTAACCCCTATCTTTTGTCAACATAAAAACAAGCGAAGAGCCCTTTATCACTTTATAAATCCGATTCCCTTGGCCATGTTGATGTTGTATGGTTTAATTATTCATCAGAAGGCTGTCAGACTATTCGGGGCGAAGCGAAAATTCGGAAGCTTAAGGCCAGGGTTTCAGTCGTTTGAAGGCTCA
Source organism: uncultured delta proteobacterium (assembly GCA_963769955.1). Classification (GTDB taxonomy): domain Bacteria; phylum Desulfobacterota; class Desulfuromonadia; order Desulfuromonadales; family BM103; genus M0040. The sequence continues at coordinate 31,111 of CAVYNW010000029.1, read as the reverse complement.
TAGCAGTAGCTATGAGCCAAAAGGGAAAGGAAATCTGGGCCAAAGGGCCGAATTTGCAGCCGGCTCATGGATAGTCCGAGTGTCTCCCAAGCCAAGCCACTACAATCATATCAATCTTATTATGGAATTAAAGATGAACATACGAATCAATGTCATATCTCTCCTTTACATTTTAACCCTGCTTTCACTAACGGCCTGCACCATGACGCAACAACCGATAGGTAATTCCGAAGTACCTTATCCACCCGAAAACCCGTTAGTCGGAGAGATTTATCATTTGCCCACCGGCATCAAAGTCAGCCAGAAGCAGATGCTGTCTGCAATAACAGATGCACGCATCATCTATGTCGGAGAGACTCACGACAACCCGGCGGCACATCGACTGGAACTTGACGTCCTGACAGCCATGGCAAAACGCTACCCCGGGCAACTCAGCCTGGGACTGGAGATGTTCAACTCCGAGCAGCAAGAGGCTCTCGATCAATGGGTAGCAGGCGAACTCAGCGAAAAGGAATTTCTGAAAAATTCGCAATGGTACAACAACTGGCGCATGGATTATGCCTATTACCGTGACATTCTAAATTATGCACGTCAGCACCAGGTGCCCGTTATCGGGCTGAACGCAACCCGTGAACTGGTCAAGAAGGTCGGCAGAACTCCATTTGAAGAGCTGGATGAAGAGGTTCGCGAGCAACTGCCTGAGATCGACCTGGAAGACCCCTACCAGATCGCCATGGCCAAGGCGATCTTTGCTGACCACAGCAGCGGCAAGGCAATGCTCGACGGATTTTTACGCATCCAGACTCTCTGGGATGAAAGCATGGCAGAAAGTGTCGCACGCATCATGCGAGAGCAGGGACCTGAGCATCGCATGGTGGTGATGGCCGGCGGCAACCATGTCCGTTATGGCTTTGGCATCCCCAGGCGCGTCTATCGCCGCCTGCCAACGTCTTACGCGCTGGTCGGCAGCCGAGAGTTGGTCGTCCCCGAGGACAAGCAGGACACGCTGATGAGTGTCGAAATGCCACTTTTTCCCATGCCCGCCTACGACTACCTGGTTTATACGGAATATGAGAGTCTTCCCGGTGAACCTGTCAAACTGGGCGTACAGATGCAGGAAGAGGATGGCAAGGTTGTCGTTGAAAAGGTTGTGCCGGGGTCAACGGCTGATCAGGCCGGAGTTCTGGCCGGTGATATCCTAGTCTCGATAGGAGGGGTTGCTATTGAAGACAGCTTTGACCTGATCTATGATGTCCAACAACGCGTCAGTGGCGATCAGGCAACTCTGGTTGTCGAGCGGGAGGGAGAGCTGATCAAACTCGATGTCACCTTCACTCCGCTACCAAAGATTGAAGAACATGACATAGGTCGTCAGAAAGATTAACTGGTTTACCTTCGCACCGAACAAAACAAGAGCCGCTCAGTCAACTGAGCGGCTCTTGTTTGTTTATTAATTTTTCGCGTTACGAGCTCCGCGTCCTTCTTTTAAGCTTTTCCGGCACTTCCCAGAACAGTCTTATTCTTGTGATTGAGCAGCGTAATCAGTTCCTTGCGCGCTGCGCCGAGGTATTTGCGCGGATCGAATTCGCCGGGATTATTGGCCAGATACTCACGGACCTTCGCGGTGACAACAAGGCGTCCGTCAGAGTCGATATTGATCTTGCAAACAGCACTCTTGGCCGCTTTGCGCAACTGTTCTTCCGGCACCCCGACAGCGCCATCCATCTTGCCGCCATACTGGTTGATCAGAGTGACGTAGTCCTGTACGACGCTCGAAGCGCCATGGAGGACAATCGGAAAACCCGGGATGCGACGCTCGACTTCTTCGAGGATATCGAAACGCAGCGGTGGGACCTCTTCGCCTTCTTTCAATTTGAACTTGTAAGCACCGTGACTGGTGCCAATCGAGATGGCCAGAGAATCGACGCCGGTCTTTTTGACGAAGTCCTCGACCTCCTCCGGCTTTGTGTAGCTTGACTCTTCGGCAACCACCTCGTCCTCGATGCCGGCCAGCACGCCGAGTTCACCTTCAACCGTCACGTCGAACTGGTGGGCATACTCAACGACCTTCTTGGTCAGGGCAACATTCTCATCATAAGGCAGATGAGAACCGTCGATCATGACCGAAGAAAAACCATTATCAACACAAGACTTGCAGATTTCGAAAGAATCGCCGTGATCCAGGTGCAGGCAGACAGGGAGGTCCACACCCATCTCATTGGCCATTTTTACGGCCCCCATGGCCATATAACGCAACATCGTGGCGTTGGCATACTCACGCGCACCTTTGCTGACCTGAATGATGACCGGTGAGCGGCTTTCCACACAGGCCGTTACGATCGCCTGCAACTGCTCAAGATTATTAAAATTGTAGGCAGGAATAGCATAGCCCCCTGCCATCGCCTTGGCAAACATGTCGCGAGTATTGACCAGACCCAGCTCCGAATAATGCACCTTGTCACTCATCAGCAATAACCCTCCCTGTGGATGTTTCAATCATTGTTTTTATAAACATCCCTTAATACCAATTTATCCAAAGCAAGTCCAGAGCAAACACTGAGAATTGATCCGGTATCAGTTGCATCTCATCCAGCCCTGTTTTAGGATTAAGCCGTTTTGTCAACAGTCCTAATGAACAGTAGGCAACAGAAGGGAAAACCGATGAATTTGGAAAAACATGAAGAATATTTTTCAGACTGGAAACAACGGGAAGAGCTCGCCGAAGCAATGTTGCCCATTGTCGGCCGCCTCTATCGCGATCACGGCATCGTCATTACAGTCTATGGCCGCAGCCTGGTGCACGGCTCCATGGTGGACATCCTCAAGGCGCATCGCTTCGCCCGGCAGATCCTCGAAAACGAGCTGTCTGTTCGCGACACCTTTCCGGTTTTACGAGCTATGGAGAGTCTTGACCTGGCGCCCTCAAGGATCGATATCGGCAAACTGACCGTGCGTCTCCAGGCACAGGACCCAGGTCAGGATGCAACGTCCTTTGTCCGGCAGGAACTGTCGAAGGTTAATACGGGACAAACGTCTCTGCTCAGCGAGCCACGCGATGTCGTTCTCTACGGCTTCGGCCGTATCGGCCGTCTGCTGGCCAGAATCCTGGTCGACAAAACCGGCGGTGGCGACAAACTGCGCTTACGCGCAGCCGTGGTCCGTAAAGGTGGTGATGACGATCTGATGAAACGGGCCAGCCTGCTGCGCCGCGATTCGGTTCATGGTCAATTCAAAGGCGCTATCACCATCGATGAAAAAGAGAATGCGATCATCGCCAACGGCAACATGATCCGGCTCATTTATGCCGACGCTCCGGACCAGATCGATTACACCGAGTATGGCATTCAGGATGCCATCCTGATCGACAACACAGGCAAATGGCGTGACCGTGAAGGTCTTGGCAGGCACCTGCAGTCCAAAGGCATCAGCAAAGTCATTTTAACGGCACCGGGCAAAGGAGATGTCCCCAACGTGGTGTTCGGTGTCAACAACGAGTTGCTGACGGAAGAGGAAAACATCTTCTCGGCGGCCAGTTGCACGACCAACGCCATCGTCCCGGTCCTGAAAGCAGTCAACGACCGCTATGGGGTGGTCAGCGGCCATGTTGAAACCTGCCACTCCTACACCAACGACCAGAACCTGATTGACAATTATCATAATAAGCACCGCCGCGGCCGCAGTGCCCCACTCAACATGGTCATTACCGAGACCGGCGCCGCGAGCGCCATTGCCAAGGCCCTGCCCGAGTTAACCGGGAAACTCACCGGCAACGCAATCCGGGTACCGACACCGAATGTCTCGCTTGGCAATTCTCAATCTGACCGTGGAAAAGAAAGTCAGCCGTGAAGATCTCAACAGCTATTTACGCGACGTCTCTCTCGACTCGCCGCTACAGAACCAGATTGACTACACCAATTCTCCGGAAGCTGTTTCCAGTGACTTTGTCGGCTCTATCTATGCCGGAATCGTTGACTCGATATCGACGATCGTTGCCGAGAACAGGGTTGTTCTCTATGTCTGGTATGATAATGAGTTTGGCTACAGTAGTCAGGTGGTGCGTTTAACTCAGAAAATTGCAGGATTGGAATTGCCTGTATTACCTTTTTAACTTCATGCTTTGATTCTCAACCCCGGGCATCAGGTCTTTAGCCTGTTGCCCGGGTTCAAAGTGAGCGCAATTTACAGCCTGCGCTATTCATCACCAAAAAGCTTATGCTTCCCACCTCCGTGTCCCACCGACACAACCGCGACCGTCAACCGAGCCACACACACGTTTCTCTGTCTTTCATCAACAATATCGATGCCCCAAACCTGAGAAGATTTTCCCAGGTAGACAGGCCTGGCCGTTCCCGTCACAAAACCTTTGCGCACCGGACGCAAATGACTGGCATTAATCTCCTGTCCGACACAGACCCAACGCTCTGGGTCAATGCAAAGATTGGCGGCGACGCTGCCCAGTGTTTCCGCCAGTGCAACGGAAGCGCCTCCGTGCAACAGTCCCGCAGGCTGGGTGGTCCGATGATCAACCGGCATAGTCCCGACCAGATAGTCGGCGCCCAGATCAGTCAACTCGACGCCCAGATGCTCAACCATATTGGTTTTGCACAGAGGAGCTACGTCAAAGAGTTGATAAGTTCTGAACCAGATCGACTCACTCATAAGCCATAAAAGTGTCCACTTACGATCAGCAGATTAACGACAAAAAAGTTTTACATCTTAACAGCAGCCAAGACAAAAACCGGGTTATAAGCCTCGAACATTTTGTAATCCGTTAACGGGCGGGTCCGTGAGATATTAACCGTCGTCACTTCCAGCTCGTAGCCAGCATTTTCAAAAAATTCAGTTGCCGCGTTCAAGGTATCAAGGGTGACGGCATTGAGAACCACACGCCCCCCGATTGGCAGTCGCCCGTCCGCCGCATCAAGAATCTTCCAGAGATGACCTCCGGAGCCACCGATAAAGACCCGGTCCGGATCAGGGAGATCATCCAGGCAGGCAGGAGCATCACCCGCAACAAGGGTAATATTGCGCGAATTGAATTTTTTCAGATTTTCCCTGAAGAAAGTCAGGCACTGAGGATTGCGTTCTATCGCAAAAACCCGACCATTCGGCATAAGATGGTCGGCCTCAATACTGACGGAACCGGAGCCGGCACCAACATCCCAAAGAGTCATATCCTGACGCAAACGCAACTTGGCCAGACTCACGGCCCTCACCTCTTCATTGGTGATCAATTTCTTGACCGTGGCAAAATCTTCGTCCGGTATTCCCAGGCAGGGCCCGACGCCATCACCGCCAGCCTCATATTCCTTGATCAAAATCAGAACATTCAATTCTGCGGCCGGAGTTTGAGCAAACCTTTAAGTTTGCTGTGAGTAATAGACTCTTCAGCCGTTCCCAGGTTCTCACAGAGGTAAGCGGTATAACCATCCCTGCCTCTTTCAATCAGCTCCGTCGCAATAGCCTTGGGGTTATTAACCTTGTCGGTCAGGAGAGCGACCTTGTCATGAGCCACAACCTGGTCGACAGCTCCTTTCAGCCCACGACCTTGAGCCGATACAAATACCGCATCATCCCAAGGTTCGCGAATTTTGGCAAAAGCATATTGAACAGAGCTGACGTTCGGTACGAACTCAAAATTGGCCTCGGGAAGATTTCGCAGCAGGTAGCGACCTATACCGAAGAAAAGAGGGTCTCCGGAGGCCAGCACAACAGCTGAACCTGAAATCTTTTCCAGGCATTCGACGACCGGCGCCAGGTTGTCTCCAGTCGTCATGGTTTTGCCGGAGAAGTCAGGGAACAGCGCAAGCTGCCGCGGGCCACCGATCAACAACTTCGACTGAGCAACCAACTCCAAAGCCCTGCGACTGAAACCTTCCTGGCCTTCAATTCCAGCGCCGATGACATAAATTGTATTCATCTGCCGACAACCTCCTTAAAGCTTATGATCTGAAGGATCAATATTCGCCAACTTTGTCTTTTTGCGTCTCCGTGCGTCAAGCCTGTCGCCACGCTGTCAAACGTCCTGATGAGAGCTCCCGTTGAGAAGCTTCACAACTGAATTGCCACCTGCAAAATAATCAATAATGTTCACGCAGCCAAAATCCTGTTCGATGGAAAAAGCCTGTTGCAACGGAGCCCCAATCGCATCGAGCAGGATAATTCGATTGACCCCTCCATGAGCGACCAATGCGATATTGCCGCCCCTGTGCTTTTTAATAATCCGCATCAGGCTGGGACGAATGCGATCCGCCGCGTCCTGAAGGCTTTCGCCTCCAGGCACCTGGAAATTCACCAGATCATTAAGCCTTGCCTGCCAATCATCGGGATAGGCCTCGCGAAGTTCGGCCCAGGTCCGGCCTTCCCAGTCACCAATATGCAATTCTCGTAATAAGGCATCGGTGACCACTTCAAGGTTGTGTGCTTCGGCGATAAGTCCGGCACAATAGCGGCTCCGGTCCAGATCACTGCTGTAAACAGCATCAAGAGAGATGCCGATCAGGTAATCGCGAACGCGACCAGATTGTTCTCTGCCCAAAGAGGTCAGTGGAACATTGACCTGGCCGTTATAGCGTTTCTCTTCATGACCTTCAACCTGGCCATGCCGAAACAGAAAGATTCGAGTTCGTTGCATTGTCATACCCTAAGAAACATTTCAGTCATTCACTGAATCATCATGACTTTCATCGGAATCGTCATCAGACTCTAACGCCATGGCAATCAACTGCCAAAGTTCTTCATGGCCCTTCCTGCTCAAAACAGAAAATGGCGTGAAGAGTTCGACCGGAAGCCCGGTACTGTTTGAGATCTTTGCCAAGCGACGACCCAGCTCATTGCGACTGACTTTATCTATTTTTGTCACCACGGGAATAGTGGGGATTTCACTCTCCTCCAGCCAATCGAGAAATTGCAGATCTTCCTTGCTCGGGTCGCGACGCACGTCGAGCAGCCAGACAACAGCCTTCAGGCTTGCACGTCCCTTCAAGTAACCATGCACCATCGGTTGCCAGCGTTCGCGTACCGAGCGAGGAGCCCGGGCAAAGCCATAGCCGGGCAAATCAACAAAATACAGTTGCTCATTGATCGCAAAATAATTAAGCAATTGTGTCCGCCCGGGAGTCGAGGAAGTACGGACCAGTCCTTTACGATTCAGCAAACAGTTGACCAGACTGCTTTTACCAACATTGCTCCGCCCGGCAAAAGCAATTTCCGGCCACTCGGAGGGTGGACAACTGGCCAGAGCGGGAGCACTGGTCACAAAAGCAACACTACGTACAATCATAACAGGAGTCTCTTTTTCAAAATTCTGACTTCATAATTTTCTGCTTTATCGCCGCACATCCTAGCACATAGCCCCAGAAACACCCAACTTTCTATAGCCTCGATAAGCCCTTGAGATTTCGGCCCAGTATGCCAAGTTAATGGGGAAAAGTGTTGATTTTTTTTGCAAGCTGTTAGCCAATATGCTGTCAATGGGATTTGATGCTCCACTATTTCCCAAGTGAGGTGTTGCAGGCCAAAGCCGGCATTGACGGACTGTCGAAAATTATTTTTGAAGCCATCGTTTGCTGCTTTCAAAAGACTAACCCAGATTATGAGCGGGGCTGAAAAGGCCCGCTTTTTATTTGCTTGATTGCATAACCTCGTTCTCTAAGGTATAAATTTTAGCAACAAGACAGCACAAATCTATCGACAATTATTCTCCAAGGAGGCTTCCATCAATGTTCAGTAAAGAATTGCTCGACGCAATGAACGAGCAGATGAAAAACGAGTTCTTGTCTGCATACCTCTACCTGGCCATGGCCGGATACTTTGAAGCAGAAGATCTGCCCGGCATAGCATCATGGATGAGAGTTCAGGCCCTCGAAGAGCTCACTCATGGTGAAAAATTCTTCAACTTCATCTGTGAAGCCGGCGGCCGCACAGACCTGCGCGCAATAGAGGCGCCACAGAACGATTATCAATCCCCCCTTGACAGCTTCGAATATTCCCTGAAGCACGAAAACTTTGTAACTGACAGCATCAACAAGCTGATGGACCTTGCTCGCACCGACAACAATCACGCAGCCCAGATCTTTCTTCAGTGGTTTGTTACCGAGCAAGTAGAAGAAGAGGCCAGCTTCGGCCTGATTGTGAAAAAGTTGCAGCGCATCGGTGATGACGGCAACGGTTTACTCCGTCTCGATGAAGAACTGGCTCAACGCGTATTTGTCCCACCTGCTGCGGAAGCCTGAATTGCCGTAACACACCAGAAAGCTGAAACAAAAAATAACAGGCGGATAGTAGAATCCGCCTGTTATTTTTAAACTGAACATAAAAAGTAATTTTTCTTTTGGCAAGTTTGTGATTTCTGGTAATATTCCCCGTCTTTGCAACGTATACACCATTTAACTCAGGAGGATTTACATGTTTGACAACATCGATTTGAAGGATGCTGTACGCCGTGCCATACAGACAGAAAAAAACGCTATGGATTTTTACAAGCGTGGTGCCGAGATGATGAAAAACGCAGAAGCCAAAAAAGTATTTGAACTGCTGGCACGTGAAGAGAGTGAGCATGCCGAGTGGTTTTACAATGTCTACCCCGGTGATGATATCACAGACCTCAAGGCGTTCCTGGCGACTGGCGCCGATAAGGACTCCGAGTGGATGAGCGAACTTAACGCAGTCAAAACTGAAGAGTTCAACGAGCGTAAAGCGATGGAAATGGCCATGGCGAAAGAGAAAGCCCTGGCAGAGCACCTGCGTGCTCTGGCCGCAAAAATTGACAACGCTGATATCCGTGCGGTGTTCGAGCAGAACGCGACTTCGACCGACCATCATTATCAGATCATCGAATCCGAGTATGCTCGACTGATGGGCATGGTCCATGAGACGGACATAGATACATTTGTACGCGAATAAGCTGAAGCGATATCATGCAAAAACGCCGTGGGCCATAGGGCCTCCGGCGTTTTATTTTGCTTGTTACTTGCCGCCACGCCATCGCGTAAAAGCATTGCCAGATATTCTACCTGTACAGATTTCCTGAAAAGATAAACCCATGCATCTCTTCACATTTCTTCTCTGAGCAGGTCAAACTGCCCTTCGCCTTCAACTCCTTCAGCAATAACCTTGAGGTGTGGCTTTTGCCCAAACTTCGGACGAAGGCACGAACACGTTCAAGCTCGATCATCACCGGATAAACATCTTCTGTCATAAGTAAAACATGATCTCGTCAAAAGACGACTCATACTTTGCACATCTGGCCATATCACCAACATTAGAACAGTCTTATGACCTAATTGTTTGCCACATCATCAATACAAAACCACCCTTATCAGGTATTTTTTCACTTAATTCAATATCTTAGATATATAGCTGAGAACTGGCATAGATCGTGTATTCAGAATATACGAAATCTAATATAGGCCGGCATTTCTTTTCAAGTCACGACAGTTTTCTGGGGCAAAGAAGGCCCGGCAAAAACACAACAACGGAGGCGTTACAATCATGAGAAGCTTAATTAAACCGGTAATCTTTCTAACCCTGATGACCTTCATTGCAACATCAGCCCTGGCCGCCGAAGGTGGCAACCCGCGTAAAGGCAAGCACCTCTTCAAGAAGACCTGCAAAACCTGCCATTCAAGCGGCGATGAGGGGGTGAAGTCACACCAATGACCAAAACCCAGGCTCAATGGGACCGTCTTTTTGACAAGAAAAAACATGACCAGGAGGCCTGGAAGGATCTTTCGGAACAAGACCTGAAAGACATCCAGCAGTTCCTTTTTGACCACGCAGCAGACTCTCCTCAGCCTCAGACGTGCGGCTAATTATTTCGCAGGAGATCGAGCTCGGGTCCAATTTAGTTTTGTTGGAGGCTTGACCATGAAAAAAGTCCTGAAATCGCTCACGTTCTCTTGCCTGACCCTGCTGGTTGCCAGTCTCTTTTATGCCACGGTTGCACAAGCTGCCATCGAAGGCGGCGATGCCAAGGCAGGCAAGGCCCTGGCAAGGGAGAAATGTAAATCTTGTCATCTGGCCGGGACCGATGGCGGCACGATGACGCCGCTCTCCAAGACTCAACGGCAGTGGGAGCGTTTCTACAAAAAGGACAAGCACAACAAGCTTGCACCCGGAGCCTGGGACAAGATCTCTTCGAACGAACTTATCGATATCATGCAGTTTATGTATGATCATGCCGCAGATTCACCCCAACCGGAAACCTGCGGCCAGTAGATTTTCACCATTTTATCAGGAGGTACAAAGATGCAGAAATTTCTTTACCTGGTCATGGCGGCGCTGCTGGCTCTGCCTGTGACCGCCTTCGCGGCTGGCCAGGAGGACGCCATGATCTCGGAGCTGCAGAAGCAGATCCAGGAGCTGAGCGGCGAACTCGAGGATTTGTCCGACCGTCTTGATGGCGCTGAGCGTCACGCGACGCTTGACCGCATTGAATTCAGTGGTGACCTGCGCGCCAGGGCGCACAGCCTGCACTACAAGGATGTGACCTTTAACCCGGGCATCAATGTCAACTACCGACTTCTTTACAAGTTCGGCTGGCTGACTTGGCAGCTGTAAGCGTTGCGATTTTAGTACAGGATCCTACGGATCCTCGAGACTTCTGCCGGAGCAGCACTCGACAATATGTTATGTCTACCGCTTCACAAACCCGAGCTGTACAACGATTGCTGCAAGCTTGGCGGTTTCATGAGTGGTGCAACTGCACCAGGTGTTGGTGATTTTCCCGATTGGCACAAGCTCGACACATATGACATCAACAACGACATTCTTTACGACTCCCGCCTGCGCCTGAACATGAAGGCCAAAGTCTGGGACAATGTCAAATTTTCCGGCCGTCTGGAAATGTACAAAGGCTGGGGTGACTCCACCGGTACGCAGGTGTTCGATTCCTGGAGAAGCTTCACCATGGACGCCACCGACGGCGGCAACACCACTGGCGATATGCTGCGGGTTGATCGCGCCTATATGGATTGGAGCAACATCGCCGACAGCGGCATTTACCTCTCGATCGGTCGTCGTCCTTCCACTTATGGTCCGCCAACCGCAGTACCGCGAGAACGAATTGCGCGGCGGCACACCGACCGGCAATGTCATGTTCCTCAACTTTGACGGCATCACGATTGGTCACATTTCGAAGAACTGACTGGCATTGAAGGCATGGTGGCCCGCTTCTGCTACGGCCAGGGTTTTGAATCCGAGTGGGGCAACGGCGAGATGTTCAACGATACTCGAAACCAAAGACACCCACTTCGCCGGCTTCAACTTCGACCTCCTCAACGACGGCACCAACTTCCTGCAAACGACCATCTTCACGGCGCCAGGACCTCAACGACGGATTCAAAGGGACCATTGCTTTCCCGACTCAATATGGCGAGCTGTTTGCTCCGACCCTGTACAAGGACATGCAGAAGTTCCCCAACTTCAACTTTGTGACCCGCGTATCAGCCCAGCACCACCATTGGTGACATCAACCTCGGCGGTATTGTCTTCTCCCGCCAGAAGATAACGGCATCAACTGGTTCACCTCCGCCGGCTGGACCATCTGCGCCCCAACGGCAATGCCGGCATGTTCGGCGGCATGGGTACCGACGCTGTTTTCGAAGCCCAGCTCAACTGCTGACGGCACCGAAATCATCATGGTTCCGAACACCGCCACCGACGACGAGAACCAGAATGGTTACGGCTTCTACGCCGGCGTTCAGGTCCCTGCTCCCTACGGCAAGGTCGGCCTTGAGTACAACTACGGCTCCAAGTACTGGACCCCTTTCACCCAGGGCCAGGATGATTCGCTTGGCAGCAAATTGGCCACTCGCGGTCATGTCGGCGAAGCCTACTACATCTTCGACATCAACCCGAACATGTTCATCAAAGCTCGGCGGCCTCTACTACGACTTCGTGTATACCAACAGCGGCTCACCGGTTGGCAAGCCGCAAAAAGTTGATGACGTCAAGGATGGCACGCTTATTCCCTGATGCCTGTCATCGACACAGCATACGACCTGAACGCTTCTCTGACGGTCAAGTTCTAAATCAGACTGATTCAACCGGGGGAGAGGTTCACCTCTCCCCCATTCATTTGACCATATTAATCTATATATCGATATATTATGTTGGGTTGTCAACAGCCGGTTTTATGTCAGTTCTAAACAAGTTTAGTAAATATCAACCAACGACTCCAAGGAGAAAGCCCATGAAAAAAGCGTTTATGTCAGGCGTTGTCTGCTAGCGTCCTACTACTCGCACTAACTGCAGCCTCTGCATTGGCTGTCGAAAACGATCACTCTTATTTTCTCCAGGGCCCACTTGATACTGGCCCGGAAGTGACGGCAAAGTGTCTGCAATGCCATGAGAAGCATGCCAATGACTTTATGAAGACCACTCACTGGACCTGGGCCCAGGAGCAAATGATTGACGGCAATAAAGTTGTCCGTGGCAAGAAGAACGCCATTAACAATTTCTGCACCTCGATTGCCGGCAACGAACCGCGCTGCACCAGCTGTCACGCCGGCTACGGCTGGACAGACTCCAGCTTCGACTTCACCAATTCCAACAACATTGACTGCCTGGTCTGCCACGACACGACCGGGACCTATGTTAAAGAACCCACTGGAGCAGGCAACCCGGCCAAACGTGTCGACCTGGTCTATGTCGCCCAGAACGTCGGCAAACCCAGTCGTTTTAACTGTGGCACCTGCCACTTCTACGGTGGTGGCGGTGACGCGGTCAAGCATGGCGACCTGGATTCGTCCATAGAATACCCCACACGCTCGGTAGACGTACACATGGATGCCGACGGCAATGACTTTGCCTGCACCGAGTGCCACGTCACTGAAGCACATGCCATTCCCGGCAGTTCGCTTGGCGTATCGCCGGGTGGCGACCAGCCATTTCTCCTGTGCCAAGTGCCACGAGGAAGCACCCCATGCGCAAAGCCGCCTGAACAAGCACGCGGAAGATATCGCCTGCCAGACCTGTCATATCCCTTTCTTTGCCAAGGAAGTCCCCACCAAGCTTTCCTGGGACTGGTCAACGGCCGGACAGGATATCGAGGCTCCTGTTGATGAAAACGGCAAACACTCTTACAACAAGAAGAAAGGCCACTTCACCTGGGGCAAGATGGTGACCCCCAAGTACCTCTGGTACAACGGCAGCGCCCACGCTTACAATCGCGGTGACAAAATGGACCCGGACAAAGTCACCTACCTGACTTACCCGAACGGGGACATCAAGGATGAAAAAGCTAAAATTTTCCCCTTCAAGCTGCATTCCGGCAAGCAGATTTACGATAAGAAGAACAAGTATTTCATCACTGCAAAAGTCTTTGGTGAGGGTGGTTACTGGGTCGACTATGATTGGGACAAAGCGGCTCGCCTCGGCATGGAGGCCAGTGGCCTGCCCTACAGCGGTGAATATGGTTTTGCCCCGACAGAAATGTATTGGAGGATCAACCATATGGTCTCTCCCAAGGAAGACGCTCTGGGATGCCTTGATTGCCACGGCGACAACGGCAGGATGCAGTTGGAAAGATCTTGGCTACAAGGGCGATCCGATGGACAACCCCAAGTTGGCACGATCCAAATAAACCATAGACATAATGTTTGCGTTACGGGGACCGGCTGACTGCCGGTCCCCGATTTTTGTTTGCGATAACGTCGTATACGCCAAGCAACTGTTAATCAGTTGATTTTTCCATAGATATGGCTATGATGAAGACACATACAACACTTTTCAAGGAGTCATTCCCATGTTCGGACTTGGTACAACAGAGCTGATTATCATCCTGGTACTTGTCATGATTATTTTCGGTGCCGGCAAATTGCCGCAGGTCGGTGGCGCGCTTGGCAAAGGCCTGCGCAACTTCAAGGACGGAGTGAAGGAAGGCAACGAAGAGAAGTCTGAAGGGGAACCTGACAAACTCGACAATAAAGATCAGGACAAATAGCTTGCAAATAAATAGTTGCAGATAAAAAAAGCGGCCCCCAAATTGGGAGCCGCTTTCTCGTTCAGAGGAGCAACAGATTAGCAATCAATAGGTCGCACCCTGCTGGGGCGCGATGGTAACGACCACCCGGCGATTCAGCTGACGCCCTGCCTCCGTCGAGTTGTCCGCAATTGGCTGACCTTCACCATAACCGATCACCTGCATGCGCGAAGCATCGACACCCTGGCCGGACAGAGCATTCTGAACACTCATGGCACGACGCTCGGAAAGGGTCTGGTTGTAGGTTTCAGAGCCGCTGCTGTCCGTATGACCGGCAATCTGAATTGTCGTCTGTGGGTACTCTATCAGAACCTTGGCAACCCGATTGATCTCCGTATAGGCTCCGGGCTTTAACGTCGCCGAGTTAACATCGAAGAGAACATCACTCTTGAATGTAACTGCCAGAAGATCGGCATTGCGCTGAACATTAACCGCATCACTCGCAGCAAACTGCTGACGAAGAGCCGCTTCCTGATTGTCCATATAGCGACCGATAGAACCGCCGGCAACGCCCCCGAGAGCCGCTCCGATACCAGCACCAATCAAGGTCCCCTTAGTATCACCACCAATCGCCTGGCCCAACCCGGCGCCAACGGCCGCGCCGATACCCGTGCCATAGAGGGCACCTTTTTGAGTATTATTCTGAGGTGCAGCGCAACCCCACAGCGTTACTGTAGCCAGGACTAGAATGGACATTCGTTTAATCATGAGCATGAGACAACCTCCCTTAGTATAGTAAGTCTGTTGACAACACAAATCTGAGAAAAATAATAGCGACAAACCTCAGCTGAGGGCCAGCCCCTTAACAGCCTGTCGAAATCTACTTTGCCACTCCAGTCAAGTATATCAATAACTTTTCAGGAGTGGGCAGGAAAAACAGTTTGCAGAGGGATTCCTCTCTCTTGCCTTGTTATGGGTCACCGTGCTACTTTTCTCCTTTGTTTCTTAGACGAGATCAAGCTCTGGAGGTTTACCAGAAAATGAAAATTACTCGTACTGAAGTCGAGCATGTCAGTCGCCTTGCTCGCCTGGCCTTGAACGAAGAGGAGCTCGATGCTTTAACCGGTGAAATGGATGCAATCCTCGACTATGTCGAGCAGTTGGCAGATCTTGACACAGAAGGCATTGTCCCGACCGCACATGCCGTGCCAATGGAAAACGCCTTTCGCCCTGACGTGGTCAAAGCTGGATTTACCCCGGAGCAGGCCTTAAGCAACGCTCCCGACGCAGCAGAGAGCGCCTTCCGGGTTCGCCGGGTCATCGAATAAACATCTTCTCTACGGAAAAATATTATGACGATTTACGATCTGACCCTGGCGGAATTACGCGCCAAACTGGACAAGCGGGAGATCTCGGCCGTTGAGGTCACCAAGACCTACCTTGACCGCATCGCAGCGACCAATTCAGACCTCAACACATTTATCACCATCTGCAATGAAACGGCGATTGCCGAAGCCCAGGCCGCTGACCGCGCGATTGCCGAGGGAAAAGCACTGGCCTTGACGGGTCTGCCGATCGCGGCAAAAGACATCTTCAATACCGCCGGCGTACGCACCACCTGTGCGTCGCGCATCCTGGATAATTATATCTCGCCTTACGATGCCACGGCCATTGCCCGGATCAAGGAGCAAAAGGCTGTCATTGTCGGCAAACTGAACATGGATGAATTCGCCATGGGCAGTTCCAATGAAAACAGCGCTTTTGGCCCGGTTCGCAATCCCTGGAATCAGAAACTGGTCCCTGGAGGCTCTTCAGGAGGCAGCGCCGCCAGCATTGCCGCGCGCCAGGCGGTTGCCGCACTCGGCACCGACACCGGCGGATCGATCCGGCAGCCGGCGTCACACTGCAGTGTCGTTGGCCTGAAACCTACCTACGGCCGGGTCTCCCGCTACGGCGTCATCGCTTATGCTTCATCTCTGGACCAGGTCGGCCCGGTCACCCGCGATGTTCGCGATTGCGCCCTGATGCTGCAGGCGATTGCCGGTTACGATCCGGCAGACTCTACCTCTGTCAACACTCCGATCGCCGATTATCAGGGCAGCCTGACGGGCGACCTTAAAGGGCTGAAGATCGGATTGCCAAAAGAATACTTCGTCGAAGGGCTGGATGAAGATGTTCGCAAAGCGGTTGAACAGGCCGCTGAGAAATACCGGGAACTCGGTGCAGAGATCATTGAGGTCAGCCTGCCGCACACCTCCTACGCCGTAGCCTGCTACTACCTGGTCGCAACAGCAGAGGCTTCCAGCAACCTGGCACGTTACGACGGCGTACGCTATGGCCTGCGCGCCGAGAATGCCGAGAACCTGGTCGATATGTACATGCAGACCCGGGCGGCCGGCTTCGGCTCCGAAGTCAAGCGACGCATCATGCTCGGCACCTACGCGCTCTCCTCGGGTTATTACGATGCTTATTATCTCAAGGCGCAAAAAGTCAGAACCCTGATCCGTCAGGACTTTCTGAATGCCTTTGAAACGGTCGACGCTCCTCTTGACACCGGTGGCGCCGACCCCTGCGTTTGCCCTGGGAGAGAAGGTCAACGACCCGCTGCAGATGTACCTGTCGGACATTTACACCATTCCGGTCAACCTGGCCGGCACCTGTGCCATGAGCCTGCCCTGCGGTTTCTCGACAGACCAGCGGCCAATCGGCCTGCAGCTGATCGGCAAGCCTTTCGACGAAGCCACTCTTTTACGCACGGCCCATGCTTACGAGCAGGCCACGGAATGGCACAAGCGGAAGCCTGAAATTTAAGTTATCTACAAGCACAAAAGTTTAAATGCAGACGCTAAGGAAAAGCTAACAGAGACGCAAAGATAAACCTTGAAACCTGACTGTTTTGGATCGAGAAAAAAGTTGGGCCTCTCATTGCACCAAGGCTTTCCTGGTGCCTTTAGCTTCAATCTTTGCGCCTTTGTGTTAAATGTCTATAGTCTTGATTTGAATTGTAGCGCCAAACTTCAAAAAAATAGAGTAAAAGGGCTAAGAATATGAGCCAAAGTTACGAAACTGTCATAGGCCTGGAAGTCCATGTCCAGCTGACCACCAAAACCAAGATTTTTTGCAGCTGCTCGAAAGATTTCGGCCAGACGCCCAACTCGCAGACCTGCCCGGTTTGCCTGGGCCTGCCCGGTGCCCTGCCCGTTCTCAACCAACAGGTTGTTGAGCTCGCCATCAAAACCGGCCTGGCGACCAACTGTAAGATTGCACCACGCTCGATCTTCGCCCGTAAAAACTATTTTTACCCGGACCTGCCCAAGGGCTATCAGATCTCCCAGTTTGAACTGCCGATCTGCGAGCATGGATGGCTGGACATCGACCTTGAAAATGGCGACCGCAAACGGATCGGCATTACCCGCGCTCACATGGAAGAAGATGCGGGAAAACTGATCCACGGCGACACCCCGCAAACAGCCGGGAGCTCTCTGGTCGATCTCAACCGGGCCTGTACGCCCTTGCTGGAGATTGTCTCGGAACCGGACATGCGTTCTGCCGACGAGGCCATCGACTACCTGAAAAAGCTCCACCAGATTGTCGTTTACCTGGGCGTTTGCGACGGCAACCTTGAAGAAGGCAGCTTCCGCTGTGATGCCAATGTCTCGGTACGCCCCTACGGCCAGGAAGAGTTCGGTACGCGTGCCGAGTTGA
Organism: uncultured delta proteobacterium; assembly: GCA_963769955.1. Taxonomy (GTDB): domain Bacteria; phylum Desulfobacterota; class Desulfuromonadia; order Desulfuromonadales; family BM103; genus M0040. Next base: position 13,482 of record CAVYNW010000029.1, on the reverse strand, counting down.
AGAATATCAACTCCTTTCGCTTCATCAAGCAGGCGATCGAGTACGAAGTCGAACGCCAGATCGATCTGATAGAGAGCGGCGGCAAGGTAGTTCAGGAAACCCGACTGTTTGACAGCGACACCGGCATGACCCGTTCCATGCGCGGCAAGGAAGAGGCCCACGACTACCGTTACTTCCCCGACCCCGACCTGGTACCGCTGGTCATCAGCCCGCAATGGATTGAAGAGGTTCGGGCCACCCTCCCCGAACTTCCGGAAGTCAAACGCGCCCGTTTTGTCGAGGTCCTGGGGCTTTCGGTCTACGATGCCGGCGTGCTCGCGACCGACCGCGCTCTGGCTGATTATTTTGATGCCTGCGTGACCCTGATGGCGAAGCCAAGAGCAGCGCCAACTGGATCATGGGTGAGATTCTGCGTAAGCTCAAGGAAACCGACACCGGGATAGCTGACGTGCCGGTCACGCCGCGAGCTTCTCACCGGCCTGCTGGCCCGCATCGCGGACGACACGATCTCCGGCAAAATCGCCAAAACCGTCTTTGAAAAGATGTGGCAAAAGGGTCAGACCGCCGATCAGATTATTGATGCGGAAGGGCTCAAGCAAGTCACTGATACAGGGGCCATTGAAGGATTGGTCGATGAGGTGATCGCCGCCAACCCGGACCAGGTCGCCGAATATCTGGGCGGCAAAGACAAGCTGATCGGCTTTTTCGTCGGCAAGGTCATGCAGGCCAGCCAGGGCAAAGCCAACCCCGGCATGGTCAACCAACTACTGAAGAAAAAACTTACAGGGAATTGATTAAGATGAGCAATTGCGCAGCCTTCCCCGACGCGGGTGGCATTCGTCCTATCAAATACAAAGATGGCGTCCTCAGCCTGATCGACCAACGTCTCCTGCCGACCGAAGAAGTCTGGCTGGAATACACAGACTACCAGGCCGTGGCCGAAGCGATTCGCAGCATGGTCGTCCGCGGCGCACCGGCCATCGGCGTCACGGCGGCCTACGGTGCACTGTTCGGCGCACGCGCCATAGACACCGACAACTACGCCGACTTTGTAACAGAGTTCGACCAGGTCTGCGAGGTGCTGGGTGCAACCAGGCCAACAGCGGTCAATCTCTTCTGGGCCCTGGATCGCATGAAGAGCCTGGTGCGGGCCAACGCCAACCAGCCAGTGGACAATTTAAAGATCGGCCTTGAATACGAGGCCATGGCCATCAACGAAGAAGATATCCGCATTAATATGAACATGGGACGCCACGGCGCAGCGCTCCTGCCCGACCAGGTGCGCATCCTGACGCACTGCAACGCCGGAGCCCTGGCAACAGGCGGCTACGGCACGGCCCTGGGAGTGATTCGCGCGGCGGTCGCTGCCGGCAAAGAGGTCGCTGTTTTTGCCGATGAGACCCGTCCCTTCCTGCAGGGCTCCCGGCTGACCGCATGGGAATTGCACAAAGACAACATCCAGACCGTGCTGATCTGTGACAACATGGCTGGCTACCTGATGTCCAAAGGCACGATTGACGCCGTGATTGTCGGCGCCGATCGCATCGCCGCCAACGGCGATGTCGCCAACAAGATCGGCACCTATACGGTCGCAGTCCTTGCCAGGGAACACAAGATCCCTTTCTACGTTGCCGCACCGACCTCGACAATTGACCTGCAGCTCACTGACGGTTCACAGATTCCGATCGAGGAAAGAGACACTCGCGAAGTCACACATCTCGGCGAGCAGCAGCTGGCGCCCGATGGCGTTGCCGTATTTAACCCCGCCTTTGATGTCACCCCGGCCCGGCTGGTCAGTGCGATCATTACCGAACATGGGGTTGCCTCAGGCGACTACACAACAGCAACTGGCTGACTTTGTCCGGAAAAGCAGGTAACTAGACTCATGCCCTTTGCAGAGACCCGGATCTGGCTTGAACAACTCCTCGCTGGCGACAAAACGGCTTTAGCCGCAACGGCGGGTAACGCGGGTTTTGCCGAACCGGCCAAGACGGCAACCAACCTGGCCCTGCTGCAGGAGGTCTTGGTCAACCCTGAGCTGGTCACGGACCTGGCTCGCCTGTCTTTGCAGACGGCTGATCCGGACCAGGCCCTCAACAACCTTGAGCGCCTGAGTTGTGTTGTCGATAAGTCCGAGCTTGCGATCGCCCTGATCGATGCGGAGTCGGCCCGACAGTTGCTCGTCATCCTTGGCGCCTCAGCTTTCCTCAGCGGAATCCTCTGCCGACGGGCGAACTTTTTTTCCGGGCTCTTCCGCAAGGGTCAGATCAAGAGGACCAAGACCGAAGAAGAGATGTGCGCCGAGCTTCGCCAGTCGATTGCCGACGAAGCAGACACTGTGGCCCTGAAAAAAGGCCTGCGCATTTTTAAGGCCCAGGAGATGCTGCGAATCGGCGCACGAGATCTCTGCGGCATGGCCGAACTCGAAGAGGTCACCGAAGAGCTCTCGTCCCTTGCAGCAGCCAGTCTGCAAAGAGCCTTCGAAGTCTGCAGCCTCCAGCTCAAAGCTGAATATGGAGCCCCCCTGCTCGATGCCGAGAGTGAAGAGCCCGGCAAGGAAGCGGAGTTCACCATCCTCGGCATGGGCAAGTTCGGGGGTTTTGAGCTGAACTTCTCTTCTGATATCGACCTGATCTATTTCTACAGCTCGGACCGCGGACAGACGGCTGGTGTCAACGACCCGATCCGCGGTCAGCACAATCGTATTTCGCTTCATCAATATTTTACAAAACTGGCGGAATTGATCAGTAAGGCGATCGGCCAGGCGACCGAGGATGGTTTTGTCTTCCGCGTCGACCTCCGCCTGCGTCCGGAAGGCAACAGCGGGGAGATGGCCAACTCCATCGCCGCCGGGGAGATCTATTACGAGAGCTGGGGCCAGAGCTGGGAGCGCTCCGCAATGCTCAAGGCCCGGCCCGTTGCCGGCTCAAAACCGCTTGGAGAAGAGCTGCTGGAGCGCTTGCAGCCTTTCATCTATCGGCGCCATCTCGACTATGCCATGATCGAGGACATCAAGATCATGAAGCAGAAGATCGATCGCAGCCTGACGCGCGAAAAAGAGGGGGAACTGAACCTCAAGCTCGGGCAGGGCGGCATCCGCGAAATAGAATTTTTCATCCAGGCCCTGCAACTGATCAACGCCGGCAAAAAACCAGGCCTGCGTCAACGCAACTCTCTCAAAGCTTTGCAACTACTCTGTAACGACGGACCTCATTACCACCGAAGAGCGTGACAACCTGACCGACGCTTATCGTTTCCTGCGTACCGCAGAGCATCGCATCCAGGTTGTTAATGAACAACAGACGCACAACCTGCCAACCAGACCGGAAGAACTCACGGCGCTGGCAAGACGCTGCGGTTTTACCAACAGCAAAGCATTCATGGCCGAGCTGCAGCAACACAGGGAAAAAGTCACGGCAGTATTTCGTGACCTCTTCTATACCAGCGAAGAAGAGCTGCCATCCCAGGTCAGCCCGGAAGTCTCTTTTCTCTTCGATGACAACGCAGACCCCGATCTCTGTCTCGACATCCTTGAAGAAAAAGGCTTCCGCCCGCCGGAGACCCGCCTTCGAAAGCCTCAAGGTTCTGCGTCAAGGCGGCACCAAGGGCTACCTGACAGAGCGCGCACATCGACGACTCGACCGCATCGCGCCGCTGCTGTTCCAGGAAATCATGCACTCCCCGGATCCGCAGATGGCCCTGTCGAACATGGAAAAATTTCTCGAAGCCTGTCGTCGGGCACGCGGCACTTACTACGCTCTGCTGGCAGAAAACCCGGAGATCATCAAGGTGCTGGTTTCTCTCTTTGCAACCAGCCAGTTCCTGTCACGCAATTTTATCCAGCACCCGGAAGTCCTTGACACTCTCGTCTCCAGGAGCTACGCCCAGAACATCAAGACTCTGGAAGATCTTGCCGGGGAGTTGACCGAACTCCTCGACAATGCCCCGGACTATGAGGAACAGCTCAACACCCTGCGACGCTTCCGCAACGAAGAGTTTCTGCGCATCGCCCTCAATGACATTTACGGCCATACGCCACAGGGCCAAACCACCATGCAACTTTCTCTGGTCGCAGACGTCTGTCTGCAAAAAGCCCTGGAGATCGCCCGCAGAGAGCTGATGGAACGCTACGGGCTGCCTTATTGTGAAGAAGCAGACTCTGCACATGAAGCGGCCTTTGCGATCATCGGCATGGGCAAGCTCGGCGGCATGGAACTGAATTATCATTCCGATCTCGACATCATCTTTATCTACGAAGGTGACGGCAAAACCAGACCGGCCGAGGGGACCGACCCGGATCGTTTCAGACCTCAGACCAACCAGCAGTACTTTGTCCGTCTGGCCCAACGCATTATTTCAGTCTTGACCGTGATCACCCAGGAAGGCCATGTTTATGAGATAGACACCCGGCTGAGGCCCTCGGGCAACCAGGGCCCCCTGGTCTCTTCCCTGCCTGCCTATCGGCAATACCACGAAGGTTCGGCAGCTCCTTGGGAGCGTCAGGCATTGATCAAGGCCAGGGTTGTTACTGGCCCCCCGGAACTGACAGAAAGTTTTGATGCATTGACCGCAGAAATCGTTTACGAACAGCCTCTACCGGACAACCTTAAGGATGAGATCTACCGGCTACGCCAACGCATGGAGAAGGAGCTCGGCAAAGAAAGCGCTGAGAACCGCAACATCAAGACCGGTCGTGGTGGCATGGTTGATGTTGAATTCATCGCACAATATTTACAACTGCTCCATGGCAGGGAGACGTTGTCGTTACGCTGCCGCAACACCGTGGAGACGCTTGGAAAGTCTTCGGAACGAAAACTTGCTTTCGGAACAAGACTGTGAGAATCTCGTTGACGGTTATAAATTTTTAAGACGCCTGGAAAACAAATTGCGCCTGGTGCACGATCAGTCAATTAACCAACTGACGTCCGAACCGGGCTACCTTGCCAAACTGGCGAGACATCTCGGTTATGCAGAGGACACCGGTCAACCGGAGCAATTATTCAAAGATGATTACACCAGAACGACCCAGACCATCCGTGATATTTTTGAGCGCGTATTGAATAGCTAAGGAGAATGCTTGAGATGATTCCTGAGGGGGGCATCAAGCATATTCTAGTCGTTGATGATGATCCCGACATCCGTCGATTTCTATCCGAATCTCTGCGCCTGCACGGTTATGCAGTACACAGTTGTCAAGATGCGAAAAGAGCAAAAGAAAAAAGGCTTGTTTGGGAAAATCTTCAGCTGAAGGTCAAGAGCGTCCATTCAGAAGCGGCATATCGAGCCAGCTGAGACAAGGATCATGAAGAGAAACCCCTTCTCTTGCGCAGGCATACTCAATACAGGTTTTTTCTATAAAGCGCTTCAACAGCTCGAACATCGCCACATCGGCAGGTTTGAAAAGAACTCCGATTTGAGGTTGTCGTCTGCCGGGCGAATCCCCCGCCGGTATACAATAAAGGACTTCGGAGGGAATCCTCAGCATGTCACCGTCCAATGTTAGATCAAGGGTCAATTCTGTTCCGCGAGGGATTTCTCTGGCACAGTTAAAACGCCCGCCTCGGACAGAGAGAGAAGCCAGCTGACCTTCCAACCACTCGTTACCGATCTTCAGGTCAAGCATTGTTTCCATATTAACCCGGATGTGCCTGCGGGGGGTCGGGAAAAAACGCGTCTCAAGAAGAAAATACAGCTCTGTCAGAGAGAGCGGGATCATCAGAAAATCGCCCTCGCTAAGCGGCATAGGTGTCAACCAGACCACTTGTGCAGCGGGTTCGGGCAAGTCGAGGCCGCGTTCGACAAAAACCACCGTTGCCGCCGAGACATCCTCAACCGCAAAGAACTTCCAGTCGGCAAGAATACTGGACAACAACCTGTTGAACTGCTGATTACGCGTTACCACCGCAACCTGTTTGATTGCAGATTGTTTACCCCCGAGCAACAACGTCAACGCCCCCCTTGTGACAAAGCATCGTGGAAATCAAGGACAATGGCCGTACAGTCATCAAACAATGGCTGCCCATTCAAGTAGCTTCGAACCTCTGCAAAAAGTCTGTCCAAAAACACTTATATGATCACCATCGAGCCTGCAGAAAGCTTCCTCAAGGCGTACAGTGCCAAACATTTCGCCTTGAGGATTACTGCTGTCAATCACGCCGTCAGTATAAAGCAACAAACGATCCTGATCCACAAATTGAAACGAGTTTACCTGAAACTCGGTCCCTTCGAAATAGCCAACCGGATGACTTGTGGCCGGTAATCGCAACAACTCCACCCCGCGCTTTACCAGACCGGCAGGGTGGCCAGCGTTGACATAAGACATGATTTTACTCTGCGGGTCAATGACACCGAAAAAAAGGGTTGCAGAGAAAAAGTGGTCAAGTCGCTCTGAGCGTTGGGCAAAAATCCGCAAAAACCTATTGAGAGCAGAAACCACCTCGAAAGGCTTGCAAGCGTCCTGAACTGCTCGATGAATAAAACCATAAACCAGGGCCATGACTACGGAGGCGTGCAGGCTATGACCGGTCACATCACCGACTAAGAGCACCTGGCAACCATCGTCGAGCGCAATGAAATCGTAAAAATCGCCACCGAGGACATTGGCCATACGGCTTTTGGCAGCCATGCAGCACCAACTGACACAAAGGGGAGCTTTTTGGCAGAAGCAATTTTTGAACTTCGCCGGCCAGTTTGACCTCCAGCGAATCGGGGTCGTGATGCGACCTGTTGGACCTCCCCGCAGTAACAAGCATTAACTCTCCCGATTATCCAACTCCATCAATCTGAGCAGATCACGATCCAGCAAGTGCCTCGGTCGTACATTGCTTAGAGCACGGATCATACTGCTCTTAAGATAAGGATTTTCCTTTGCCAGTTCAGCCAGCAAACGCTTCATACGTTGTCTTTTCTGGTCTTCCTGCCCCATTACCGGACAGCCGCAATCTATAATCGGAAATTCGTTCTGCCGAGCAAACTTAATTATATCGGATTCTTCTACATACACCAGAGGACGAATCACCGTATGACGATTGTTATCTGCCAAGAGCTTGGGGCTCATGGCAGCAAGGGTGCCGACGTAGAACTGGTTAAGCAGCAGAGTCTCGATGAAATCATCGAGGTGATGACCGAGAGCGATCTTGTTGCAGCCGAGACGGTCTGCCACGGTATAAAGAACACCACGCCGCAGGCGCGCGCAGAATGCGCAGTAGGAAGAACCGGGGCGACGTTTTGCTTCGATAATCTGTGTACAGTTGGTGGTTTCCATATGCACCTGGAAACCACATTTATTCAGATAATCTTCCAGAACATCTTTGCGATAACCGGGAAAGCCGGCGTCCACATTGACTGCAATCAACTCGTAATTGATCGGAGCGCGGCGTCGCAACTGCGTGAGGATATGCAGCAGGGCGTATGAATCCTTGCCACCGGAAACAGCAACGGCGATACGGTCGCCATCTTCAATCAGGTTGAAATCACCAACCGCCTGACCGGTGAGTCTTTTGACTTTTCGAAAATGGGTATTATTGAGTAGCACTGTCAAGTTCCTGCTTTTCTTTGAGATGCGCAACACAGCTGCGATCTCAGTTAATAAATGACCGGAGCATTTAACGCCATGCGTTAGAATATTTCAAGATGCGAAAGCAACGGCGGCCACTCGGCCGCCGATGAAAAATAGGCTTGTTGTTTGAGGACAAAAACGAGTTCTTCAAACCTTAACCGTGATCGGCATGAAAGCGCTTGAGGCCGAAAAGTTGACGGACATCCTCCAGGGCCAGGTAAAGGGCAGGGATCAACAAAAGGGTGATCCCTGTCGCAAAGAGGATGCCGAAAGCCAGACTGATCGCCATAGGCACCAGGAACTGGGCCTGGACACTCGTCTCCATAATCATCGGCATAAGGCCGAAGAATGTCGTCAGGGACGTCAACAGAATCGGCCGAAAACGTCTTTGCCCTGCATCCATAAGCGCATCCAGCAAAGACGCCCCTTTACGTCGGGCACGATTGACATAGTCGATCAACAGCAATGAATCGTTGACCACCACGCCGGTCAAGGCAACAATACCGAACATACTCAGGATACTCAGATCGTAGCCCATAATAAAATGGCCGAGGATCGCCCCGACAATGCCGAACGGAATGGCAACCATAATCAATAGTGGCTGAGAGTAGCTGCGAAAGGGAATCGCAAGCAATGCGAAGATGACGATCAACACCAGCTTGAAGCCGGTAAACATACTCTCCATCGACTCTCGCCGGTTCTTGTCCTCGCCTTCCATGTCGTAGCTCAACCCTGGATAATCAGCCATCAATTTCGGCAGTTCATTCGACTTTAATTGCGGCAAGAACCTCTTCGGCATTGGCCGTTTGGCTGTCTACCGTCGCCGTAACATTAATCACTCGTTTACGATCACTCCGGTTAATTTTGCTGAAACCGCGGCTTTCAACCAGCGTCGCAGCCCTGTCTAAAGGAATCTCTCCACCATCCGGCACGCGGATACGCATGCTTTCCAGATCCCAGAAGCGCCTTCTATTCTCTTCCGGATAGCGAACCAGAACCTTGACTTCATTGCGACCTCGCTGCAGGCGCAAAGCCTCCGAACCATAAAAAGCACCGCGCAGCTGTCGACCAAGGTTCTCTTCCGTTATCCCGAGAGTACGGGCTTCGGCCTTCAGACGAACTTTTACCTCACGCTTGCCCAAAGTGTAGTTATCAGTGATATCCCCTGTCCCGGGATAGGTCGCGATCAGTTCTTTAAGCCGCTCCGCGGCCTGGTCAAGAACGTCAAAATCCTCATGGGCCAGCTGAATATCGATATTGGCACCAAGATGAATCAGGTTCGACGCAAAGGTCAGCTTTTCAACGGCAGCAATCTCTCCCACCCGCTCGCGCCAGTGGTTGGAAATTTCCGTGGCAGGAACTCCGCGCCGTTCACTCGGTGTCAGGAACATGGCAATAGTGGCGAGATTGCCACCAGTACTGGAAGTGGCTCCTGCCGGGCCCCTGTCGGTTGTTGAGGAACCAATCGACGCATAAACGTGACGCATTACAGATTCAGCCTCTGGACGCTTCTTATCGTATTCGGCAACCACGGCAAGGCCGGCGTTAACGATCTGCTCCTGAATCCGGGTGGTCAATTCTACAGAACTCCCCGGAGCCAACTCGAGGGCGACCTGAATAACGTCACCATCGACATCCGGCATAAAACGAAACTTGACGATGCCGCCACCGACCAGTCCAACACCAGCCAAAAGCAAGATTGCACAGGCGGCAGCAATCGTCGTGTAGCGATACTCCAGGCAGAACGCCAGGGTCTGCCGGTAGGGGCCATCGATAAACCTCTGCAGAAGATGTCCAAACCGCCGCCGGGTGTTATCGAGTCCGGCCAGAAAACCACCCGAGGTCTGACGAGGCTGGCCAAAGGCCAGATGCGCGGGCAGGATAAAAAGGCCTTCCACAAGAGACACCAGCAAAATCGTAATAACGATCGCTGGAATAACCATGATAAATTTACCCATGATTCCTGTTGTGAAGAGTAGAGGCAAAAATGCCGTCACCGAAGTCAGAACAGCAAAAATGACCGGCTGAGCAACTTCGATCGTGCCGTCAATGGCAGCTTGCAGATAGGGTTTGCCAGACTGACGTTGCTCATAAATGTTTTCTCCAACGACAATGGCATCATCAACCACGATGCCGAGCGCCATAATAAAAGCAAACAGCGAGATCATGTTGATCGAGACATCGATGGCCGGCATAAAAAGCAGGGCGCCGCAGAACGAGATGGGGATGCCAAGCATGACCCAGAGTGCGAGACGGATTTCAAGAAACAGCCCGAGAGTGACGAAGACCAGCACCAGGCCGATCAGGGCATTCCTGACCAGCAGGTCTTTACGACTCTTGAAAAGCTCCGAGTTATCGTTCCAGGTCGCAATATCGACCGATTCGGGAAGTTGACGGCGTTTGACCTCGACAAATTTTTTAACCGTGTCGGATATTTCCGTCGGCTTCTGGTCACCGACCCGGTAGACCTTGGCCATGGCTGCCGGCTTGTCGTCGAAGAGTCCGAACTGGTCTGTCTCCTCGAAGCCATCCTTAATGGTCGCTATATCAGCGAGGGTTACCTCAGTACCATCCACCGTTGTAAGAACGACGATACTGGCATACTCGTGGCCCACATAGCGGCGCTCCTTGGTTCGGATGAGCACTTCGCCCGATTCCGCTTTGATGGTTCCGCCAGGAATATCGAGAGAGGCCTGGCGAATCCGCTGGGCCACCTGATCGAAGGTCAGACCGTAACGACGCAGATTGTCCTCACTGATCTCAATAGATATTTCGTAGGGGCGCACACCGCTCAAATCAACCTGGGTGATGTCTGGTTCCAGCAGCAGTTCATCCCGGACCTGTTCGACCAACTCCCGCAAGCTGCGCTCCGGCAGATCGCCAAAGACAACCACCGAGATGACCTCACGTCGATTGAGCATTTTGCTGACAACCGCCTGTTCAGCATCTTTCGGGAAGGTGGTAATCCGGTCAACCTCGCTCTTGATATCCTGCAGGACCAGATCTATATCAGCGTCAGTTGTGACCTCTGCGATGACGCTGCCATAACCTTCTGCAGCCACTGATTTAATCTGTTTGATGCCGTCAACCCCGGTCAGGTTTTCTTCAATCTTGAGGATCACCCCCTCCTCGACCTCTTCCGGGCCGGCGCCGGGATAAGCCACACTCACCTGAATCCGATCCAGGGTGACGTCCGGAAAAACTTCCTGCTTGATGCTGAAGCCGAGGATCACACCGCCAATGATCAGCACCAGCATCAACAGATTGGCGGCAACGTGATTCTCCGCCATCCAGCGAATAGCACCATTCATCAGTCTGGTCTCCTGCATGGTCGGCCTGAGCAGCATACCTTCGGCGGCACCGGACAGGTTGGTCAGAACGATCTTTTCACCGGCCTCCAGTCCGGACCGGACCAGAACTTCATCACGTTCCCGGCGCAGGATCTCTACCTCACGGATATGCAGCCGGTTTTCGTCATCAACCACCCAGATCGTGTCGTTATCATGCATGGCACCTCGCGGGATGGCGATGACATCAGAGAGTTCTTCTCCCTCAATCTGCACATTGACGAACATACCTGGCAGAAGCTCATTGAGAAGAGTGACTTTCTCAACATTCTCGGTGAACGGATTTGCCACGGTGACGACCACGCGCGCCATCCGGCTGCGTGGATCAATCTCTCCCATGGCCCGGGTAATCTCTCCCTGCCAGTGAAAGGTCCTGTCCCCGGATTGCAACTCGACTTTTGCCCGTGAGCCACTCTGCTTTGAGCCCTTGCGCGGCACCTGCAACCAGACAAGCTCTTCCAGAGGAAGCGGCACAACAATTTCTATCTGGTCTGTTCCTGCAACCGTTGCCACAGGTGCTCCCATATTGAGGAACTGCCCGATCTCGAGCTGTTCGCTGCGCACATAACAGTCAAAAGGCGCAAAGACTCTGGTCCGCTGCAGGTTGATCTCGGCCTGCTTGACATTCGCCTGTGCGGCATCGCGCAGAGCCCGGGCACTTTTCAACTGGGGGTCATAAACGACCAAAGGGTTTGGTTGCAAAACACTCTCTTTGTTCAGAGCCTGCCATTCCTTGCGGGCCAGTTCAGCCAGGTTCTCATTTCGCATAAGCTCCAGCTCCGACTGGGCCAGGCTGGCTTTGGCCTGTGCTATGGCCAGCCGATAATCGACATCTTCGATAGCGAAGAGCAACTCACCTTTACGAAAAATTCCACCGGCGACCATCTGCGGAGAGATTTCTTTGACCTGGCCTTTAACTTGTGGAGTAATGCTGACCACATTGCGCGACTGGGCGCTACCGGTACCGCTAACCAGAACCTGTCGGTTGGTTTTCTCCAGCATCGGCAACTTCAACCAGAGGTCCGAGATAGGCAGTCTCGTGTGGTTTGGGCGTCTTTCGCGACTTGATCAGAACAAAGGTCAACCCCAGGGCGATTACGATAAACAGGAATGGCAGAAGCGCACGCTTGATTTTCATTGTTTCTTGTCCTCTTCTATCTGTAAACGTGAATTCAGTTGAGCTCTCATCCAGTCGCCGCCCAGCGCTCGTGCCAGGCTGATACGATCAGCAAGCAGTTGACGCCGTGCCGCAAGCAGACGGCTACTGACTTCAAAGTCGGTACGCTGTGCAGTCAGAACCGGCAGATAATCAACCAGACCGGCGAGATAACGATCCGTAGAAAGTCTCAGGGTTGCTCCAGTCGCCCGTGCGGTGTCAGCAAGCCACTCAACGCGCTGCTCCGTTGCAAAATTGTTGACCAAAGCGTCTTCGACTTCCTGAAACGCAGTCAAAACTTTTTCCTGATAACCGGCAACGGCTTCACGCAAGGCAGCCTCTTTTTTATCGACCTCGGCCCGGCGGCGGCCACCATCAACGAGTGGCATAGCCAGATTGCCAAGCAAACTCCAGAATTCACCTTTGATCAGACCTGCAGTAACATCCTGCCGAAGAGAGCCATAACCTGCGGAAAGGCTGATCGATGGGAAACGGTCGGCAATCGCCACGGCAACACGGTCATCAGCGGCTTCAACACGCCGCAGAGCAGCCTGAAGGTCAGGTCTCTGACTGATCAGGTCGGCGGGGATCCCTAGCTTAAAAAGATCTGGAGCGCCCGGTAATTGGTCGAGGCTGTTCCCAGGGCTGCGCTCCGGATATCTGCCGACCAGAACGGCGATGGCATGCTCAACTTCAGCCAGCTGTGCTTCGAAAAGATAGCGCGCGGCCTCTGCCCCGGCCAGACTCTGGCGGGCCTGGTACATATCAACAGCGGGAACCAACCCCAGGTTATAACGGTTTTCGACACGTGACAGGGTCTCGGCAAAAGAGGCTATGGACTTGTCGGTCAGTGCCAACTGGGCCCGCTGCTCAATGGCAAGAAAGTAGAGATCAGCCAATCTGGCGGACAACCCAAGGTAAAGGGTCTGAACCTCCTGACGGCTGGCAGAGAGTTCCAACTCGGCGGCCTTGCTCTGCGACGCCAACTTACCCCAGAGATCGAGCTCGTAACCTGCCGCCAACGACAACTGCTGATTATTGCCGATAAAATCGTCCATGAGACCGGGCTGGCTTGAACGACCTGCACTAGCCTCGCCAGAAAGAACCGGAGACTCTGCACTGCGAGTGATCCTGGTCAGGGCTTCGACCTGTTCGAGACGCGCCAGAGCCTGAGTCAGTTCCAGGTTCTGGTCAAAAAGCTCTGTCATAAGCAGGTTGAGTTTTTCATCATTGAAAGCCAGCCACCACTGTCCGAGCGGAAGACCAGCCTCACCTGTCGTTTGCTTGCCGACGAATTCGTCTGGAGGGTCCACTGAAATCCCGACCTTTGTCTGATTATGTAAGGTGCAGCCAGCCAGAAGCAGGAACAGAGATAGAGCACTAACGGCATTCATGAGTTTGTCGCCTCCATCCCTGCCACC
>CAVYNW010000028.1:0-116806 GCA_963769955.1 uncultured delta proteobacterium | reverse complement strand
TCCTTGGAGTCTAACTAATGCGCGACTTGGTCATTCTCTGATAGGGGCTTTTCCATTTACTATTTATCCTCTCACATTGTTTTAAAGTCTTAGAATTCACCCAAAAGCATAATTATTGAATACCCTGATTTCTAGGATTCAACACTAAATTCCCATTTTGGAGTTGAACTTCTGGCCAGCTTAAATTTTCGTTTTCAACAGTGGATTCCAAATAGCCGTCATTAATAAATTTTGTGTAATCGTTTTCTTTCACGCAGCACCTCCTGTTTTATAAAAGGAAACCTGCTCAGGTCGATGAGGTCAAATCTTCCCTCCGTGGGACTGGGTCAGTTCATCTTGTATTTCAGGTGAACAACGTTGTCCTGCTTCTGCTCTGTGACCGTGGCAATCATTTTGCGCTCCAATGCCTCAAGCGCCGCCTGTTTTTCTTTGTCGTATTCATAGCGATCATAAACTGCTGTAACAGATGGGTCGGTATGGTTTAAGATCTTGCCGACAACAAAAGCGCCATAACCAAGGCTTGCCATTATGGTTGCGGCAGTTCGGCGCAAATCGTGTGCGGAGAAATATTCAACCTCCACATCATCGGACTTGAATTTTTCCATTTTGCTTCGTAGGGCTTGACCAAATGCATTGGGGTGAATCGGCTTGTTCTTTATGCGCTGATTTGGAGCAAGGGACTTATTCCCGATACGGTGTGAAGGGAACACAAAACCTTTCTTTTTAAGTTCGCCCATGAGTTCAAGGGCGGTTTTGGTCAGAAATACCCGATGCTCTCCCCCTTCTTTGTCTTGTCAGCAGGGATCGTCCACCATTGGCCCTTGATCTCATTCCAGTGCATGGTCGCAACTTCGCCGGGGCGTTGCCCTGTCATCAGGATAAGCTTCAAGGCTCGGTTGGTCTGGTCGGTTAAAAGCTCGTCCATTTTCGGCCATAGAACTTTTATTTCTGCATCCGACAGAACCCGTTTTTTCTTAACCTCTTTCCCTGGGGGTGTAATGTTCTGGCAAGGAGTAGATTGATAACGCCACGATTGACTGCGAAGTTAAGCATTTTGCGGATAACGGCTAGAGTCCTGTTTGCCATGATCGGACCACGCTCTGCGATATCATCCAACAGGTGGATTATTTCCGCCCGACGAATATCCTTCAGCTTTCGCTTGCCCATGACGGGAACAACATCCTTATACAGAATTCGCTCATCCTCTTTCGCCGTCTTTTTTTTCGGCTCTGCCCATTTCTCCAAATAGACTTTTGCAAACTCTTCAACGGTGGGGGTGTTAAGATGCTCTGCCCGTTTGATCTGTCTCTCAAGTGTCGGGTCAATCTCGTTTTCGACCTTTTCATGAATTTCTTTGATTTTGGTGCGGGCTCTTCTCAGTGACATATCGGGGAAACTGCCGACAGTGATCCAGCGTTGACGGCCTTCGAACGAATATACCGTCATGAAGGATTTTCGACCGCTCGGCATGACTCGAATATATACCCGTTCAGGATCTGATTTTGAGGTAAGTCTTGTCCTTTGGCTTCAATGACTGAATTGCCCTGTCTGTAAATCGGTTTCCGTCTTTTCGCCATGTCAGCCTCCGAGTAACTATTAGCAAATCATTTCTGCTAATATTTTTGCTAATACTTTTCCCGAAATATGTGGAAAGATATGAACTGATATGGCTAATAGTAACACTCATAAGTATGTATTAAATTATTTTTAAAATTATTCTGAATTGATATGAAATAAAATGGGGAGTAATATTAGATGACTACGGATCAGAAGGTCGGGAGTTCGAATCTTCCGCGGCGCGCCATTAAAATAAAGGCCTCAGCACTTAATCGGTGCTGAGGCTTTTTGTTTTCCTGTCGTTTTCTCCCAGCCCTCTCCCAGTTTTTCTTTTTAGCCCCCTACTGCCAACACAGTCAAACCATCCCGCCCCTACCCCATTCACAGCTCAACATGTCCACGCAAACAAGCCAAGCAAAAGATCACCAAAAGGATAAAGACATTCTCATCAAGTCTGTGTTCTGATAAATTATCAACCATCAACCTTTGCAATATGATCAACATGAATACTATCTGGGGGAGCAATGAGTAATAAACAGAGGCCATTCCCCGGTCTGGAGAATGGCTTTTTATGATACCGGCTGCAACATGCTCCAGACCCTACATTGGGTTTATCATTCGGGTCTCAGACAGTTTAAACACATTTTGGTTACGCAGGACAATTACGTGAGAATTAGAAATCAGTGTATTTTTTGTCAAGGGCCGAGAATGAGTAAAGAGCATTTTTGGCCTAACTCGTTAGGCCCATTGCTCTCAAACGGCAAGAAGGGAAGTCATACCCATGAAATACTCTCAGCAGAAGCAAAACAAGAGCTGGCTATACAAGAAAAAGTGGACAAGACAAGGAAGTGTTACTTCAAAAAAAATTCGAGTAGTCTGTGGTAAGTGCAACAATGGGTGGATGAGTGAACTAGAGGAAGCAGTGAAGCCTGTATTATTGCGCATCCTGAATGGTGAGGAGTTTAACCTAACCACTAACATTCAAGAACTCCTTGCAAAATGGATAACAATGAAATGTATTGTCGCAGAGCACTCTGAGGGAGGTACACAGGTCACACCTATAGATGACCGTAGAATCTTCTTCAAAGAGCAACGAATTCGGGCCTGTAAAGGATTTTGTGTAAATGGCCTCTCGGTCAATACGTTGGCATCCTGTCTTCGAACATGATCGTAAACTGATTTAATGCCGATTTCCAGTTGTGGATCGGCATGGTCCATTTTTTAGAGATATTCTTCAGCGCCAGGTAGAGCAGCTTGAGCATGGAATCGTCGTTTGGAAACGATCCCCGGTTCTTGGTAACCTTGCGCAACGACATGTTCACTGATTCGATGGCGTTGGTCGTGTAGATCGCCTTACGAATCTCCGGCGGGTAGGAGAACAGCGGCGTAATCCTTTCCCAGTTACGCCGCCAGGATTTGCCGATCGTCGGGTGCCTGTCGTTCCACTTGGTCTCGAACTCCTCCAGGCTCATTTCGGCCTGCTCGATGGTCGGAGCCCGGTAGATTGCTTTCAGGTCTTGGCGAGCTCTTTGCGCTGCTTCCAGGATACGTAGTTCAGGCTGTGACGGACCATGTGCACAATGCAGAGCTGGACCTGGGTATCGGGAAAGACGGTTTCGATGGCTTCCGGGAACCCCTTAAGACCATCAACGCAGGCGATGAAGATGTCCTTGACGCCCCGGTTCTTCAATCGGTCACCACCTGGAGCCAGAACTTCGCCCCTTCGGTCTCGGCAGTCCACATGCCAAGGACTTCCTTGATGCCGTCAAGATTGACACCAATGGCCAGGTAAACGGCCTTGTTGATGACACGTCCTTCGTGACGGACTTTGACGCGGATGGCATCCAGGTAAACGATGGGCTAGATCTCATCCAGTGGCCGGTTCTGCCAGAGGGCGATCTCTTCCTGGACGGCCTGGGTGACTTGAGAGACCAGCGTCGGTGAAACGTCGACGCCGTACATCTCTTCCAGGTGAGCCTGGATGTCGCGGGTGGTCATTCCCCGGGCATACAGGGCGATGATCTTGTCATCGAAACCGGTAAAGCGGCTTTGTCCTTTGGGAAGGATGACCGGCTCGAAGCTCGCGTCGCGATCACGGGGGACGTTAATGTCGAGATTGCCGAACTCGCCTTTGACGCGTTTCTTGTAGCTGCCGTTGCGGGTGTTGTCGGTCTTCTTGTTGGTCGGAGCGTTCTTCTCATAGCCAAGATGGTCGGTTATCTCGGCCTGCATGGCTCGCTCCAGAAGTTGCTTGGTGAGTTGCTTGAGTAGCCCGGTTTCCCCGATGAGGTCTTCAGGATTCTTGTAATCCTTCATCAGGGCATCGAGCAGGTCTTTTGGTATGGTCATCGATTCCTCCACTTGTTAGGGGTTGTAACCGATCATGACCATTTACACAAAGTTTTTTACAGGCTCACGAATTCCAGATTATTTTTCTATATACATTGGTAGAAGTAAAGACCAAGTCAATGCAGCCTTCATGCGCCACTCTTGTACTATATCCCTAAAGCAAAAAGGGCCCGTCTCCTTCGCTAAGGGGACTTAATCGCAACATGCAGAGTATCAGCTTTTTTTGCGGCCCAATGGTAGTTCAAGTTATTTCTTCTAGAGTTGACGGATTTTCCGTTAATGAAGCCTTTGATTTTTCTTTAATTTCTCAAATTTGGCCCACTGTTAATACTGATCTTGCATGGCCTTTAAATCATGTTCCTCTAGCTGTCCTAAATCAAATTTTTTACAGCCTGAATAACCTTGTAGAGCACGAAAACACCTCTTATGGTGGGCCTATCTAATGTAGACATTTCATTTGACTTAAAGCTTTAAGCATAGTTTTGAATATTATAAATCAGAAGTTCTTTTACTTATAAAAATGATTAACCAGTTACACAAAATAGCCAAAGACCGTGGAGGGTCATGCCTGTCACGCACCTATGAAGGGGCGCTGAAGAAACTACTGTGGCAATGCTCCAAAGGGCACCTATGGGAGGCAACACCAAATAGTATTAAAAATGGAACGTGGTGTCCCGATTGCGCTGGGAAGAGGAAGCGAACCATTGAGGAGATGCGCCACATAGCAAGAGATCGTCGTGGTAGATGCCTGTCAGATACGTACAAGAACGTTCACGCAAAGGAGATCGGGGGGCACCCCACTTAATTCATTCAACATACAAGTTGTCGGTAGCGGTCATTTCTTCTAGAATGGCCGCTGTTGTTTATTGTTTTTGAGGGGGTAATTACAAGAATGGCTCGTAAATCTCAACTTGAAGAAATAATAGAAACACTCATCCAATCCTCATGGTGGGCTTCGTTCATCGTTGCCGCTTTCGCCTATATACTTTTCACTTTTGTCATCCCTGGAATTCTTGAGGGCAGCAAAATCTTGGTAGGTGTTGCCGGGATGTCAAAAGGCATTGCACCCTTTGCCGCCCTCTTCTTCTGCTTCATCGGTGGTCTGGCCTTTCTGAATACCAAACGGAAAGCCAAGCTCGTTGATCGACAGGCAGATATCAACTCAGTGCGCAGTTTGTCATGGAAACAGTTCGAAGAATTGATGGGTGAGATTGGTCGTCGCAAGGGCTATCAGGTGATTGAGAATATCGGTGGTGGTGCTGATGGTGGGGTCGATGTTCGTTTCAAGAAAGACGGCAACCTTGTCCTCGTTCAATGCAAGAACTGGAAAGCTCAAAAGGTCAACGTAAAGGTTGTCAGAGAATTATATGGTGTGATGGCATCAGAAGGTGCTCGTGGTGGACTGGTTGTGACTGCTGGCACTTATACAAAAGATGCTCTTGATTTCGCCAAGGGCAAACCGATTGACCTGATCGATGGCCAGAAGCTCGAAAAGATGGTTACTGATGTTCGTCGGGGCGAAGGTCAGTTTCAGAGGAGCAAAGACAGTCAAGGTGGTTACGAGACTTTAGCCCATACGGTTAATAAGCAATGTCCGTCCTGTGGTTCTGATATGGTGAAGCGAGTAGCCAAGAAGGGGCCGAATGTCGGCAATCAATTCTGGGGATGCAGTTCTTTTCCGAAGTGTAGGGCGGTTGAGAATATTTGATCTTTAGTGGGGGAGAATGGATCGGGTGACACCCTACTTAATTGTTCAACAAAATAAGACGTTGTCGACAGAGGTTACTTTATTTAAAATGGCTTCTGTTTTTATTTGTATGCAATGCACTTTAGGGGGGGATCATGGCACGTCTTGCGCGCGTCGTTGCGTCTGGCTTCCCGCATCACATCACGCAACGCGGGAATCGTCGACAACTGACTTTCTTTCAAGAATCCGATTATCAGCTTTATCACGACCTCACTCTTAAATGGTGCTCGCATCATGGAGTGCAAATCTGGTCATACTGCCTGATGCCTAACCATGTCCACTTGATTGTGGTTCCTGATAAGGAGGAGAATCTTGGCAGGGCGATCGGAGAAATTCATCAGCGCTATACCAGGGCAATCAACTTCCGAACGGGATGGCGTGGGCATCTCTGGCAAGGACGGTTTCACTCCTTTCCAATGGATGAATACTATCTTATTGCAACTGCACGCTATATCGAGCTTAACCCTGTTAAGGCAGGGTTGGTTAAGTCGCCGGAAGACTACATGTGGAGCAGTGCTCGCCATCATCTTGGAGAGTACAAAGACCCTTTGCTGACGAGATCACCCTTAAATAGTATCGTTAAAGATTGGGGCGCTTTTTTGTCATCTTCAGTCGATGATAAACAGCATGAGGATATTCGCAGGGCGGAGCGTACAGGACGGCCTTTAGGCTCAACATCATTTGTCCAGAGCCTGGAAGGAATACTCAACAGAGAATTGAAAAAGAAGCGCCCTGGACCTAAGCCGGCAATTAAGTAGGGTGTCCCCAGAATTCCCGAGTCGCCCACTGCCGAAACTGGGTGCCGCGTCGCGATTTCACCCGGTAGCCAACTGAAATAATGACGTCGAGATTATAAAATTTCAGCTTACGCAGAACCTTCCTACCACCCTCATTTTGAACAACCGAGGATTCCTCGGTGGTTGCTTCCGGTTCCAGTTCACCCTCTTTGTAGATATTGTGAATGTCTCCCGATTTTGTATTGTTATAATTATTAGGAGTCTTTTCCAAACGCTAAACGCAAAAGAAAAACCCTCTACTGATTTCGGATCAGAAGGTCTAAACCCTGGGGACACTTGAAAACAAATGTCCCTTTTGTGTGCCCTATATTCCTACCATTCTTTACCATATGTTTACCGATCCTTTATTCTGGACATATAAGTCTTCGGCACAATAGCCTTTAAAGATCAAAAAGATACCGGGGGTGCCGTATGAAACGAATTATCCTGATCCTTGCTATCGTCCTTATGTTGCCATATGGGGTCGCCGCGAATGAAAACCCGATCGAAATCGGTTCGGTGAATTGGGGTCGTGATCTGGACAAGGCTCTGAGGTTGAGCGGCCAAACGGGGCAACCGGTATTTCTGCTTTTTCAGGAAGTTCCCGGATGCAGCGGATGCCAGGATTTTGGCAGGACTGTTCTTTCCAACCCGCGAGTTGTCGGGGCAATCGAGAGTGAATTTATTCCTGTGCTCGTCTACAACAACAGGGGCGGGGAGGATCGACGCTTGCTCGAACGTTTTAACGAGACGGCCTGGAATTACCAGGTCGTCAGGTTCCTCGATTCTGAGGGGCGCGATATCATCCCCCGTAAGGAAGGTGTCTGGACTGTTAGTCTCCTGGCGTCACGCATGATCGAGACATTGCAAGCGGTTGGCCGCTCGATTCCGGACTCTCTCCGGGCACTGGCCGAGGAAAGCCCGTTGGGGCGATAACGGAGACGCGTAGAGAGACAGGCAAAGTGGACACGTATTAAGTGCTGAGGCCTTTTTAGTTGTTGTTTACAAAATGAATTGGGCCGAACGGACGTTAATACCATAAGGTCTTCTTCAGTTCCTCACCCTGGGGTTCCCCCCTCCTTTCCGGGTTTCATGGCTTCAAACAAGTTCAATCTTGTCTTCCTTGTTTGGTACCACACAAATAAACTCAAAGCCATCTTCCCCGGCCTTGTAAGAATGGGGGACCAGGCCTGGTATGAACACAGAATCACCGGCGGAGACCTCGAAGGTTTCATTACCGATCTCGACAGTTGCCGAACCTTTCACAATATACTGCTCGTGCTCGACGATGTTTGTGTGCAACGGCATGCCCCCATGAGGCTCCATGGTGAATTTTCTTAGAGCGAAGTTCGGCGCTTCGTCGGAACTGATCAAAACCTGCATAGTTGTTCCTTGACCGGCAGCAATGTCTATTGCTTTGCGAGACCCATTTTTTCTGACGTATTCAGCCATCTAATTTCTCCTGATTACAATGTGAAAAGGTGAGGGAACCTTTTTGCTTCCAAGGGTTTGTTTTTATCTGGTTGGCCGGGAAGAACCTCTTTGCCGGCTGTCAAGACCGCGAGAGGCATTAAAATTCCGATAGAATGCCATGAGAATCTATGTTGATAAAGAATTATCTCAAACGGATGCGCCTGCCAATTCGGCCATAAATGTACAGGTGGCGCTGCACACCCTGGCAGAAAATTCCAGGTTCAGCGTTTCCAGGGTGTCGCCTGGATAATGATAGTGAGGATTACGAAAATTTGCCGTATCCGTCAGCATAATCGCCCGGTAGCCAGCATCCCAAAAAGGGGCATGATCAGAACGCCGGCTGTCCGGCAGCATTTCCCCGTTTCCGGGGACTGTCAACGGGACATTCGGCATCGTCTCTTTCTGGTTGCTCATCACCTTGGCCATGTGATCGACCAGACCCCGTGACCTTTCATTGCCGATGATTGCAATGAAATCGCCCGTTTTTGGAACATTCTCCGGAAATCCGGCTGGCGTGATCTGGGCACAATCGGCTCCAGCGTAAGCGACCGATTCCAAAACGACGGCTGCTTCAACAGGCCAGCCATTCTGCCGGGCATGTTGCGCCAGGGCTGCGCTGCCGCGCGTGCCTGTACCGTGGTCGCCGGGTATGGCGTTCTCCTCGAGTGCGACCCCGATGAAATGGATGGGCCGATCGAACTTCATCGGCGCCAAAAGGGTGGCCGCCTCAAGCATCACCGCAACGCCGCTGGCGTTATCGTCTGCGCCAGGTGTTTCCGCGACCGTGTCATAGTGAGCGATTACCAGGAGGCGTGGTTCGTTTTGTCCTTGTCCCTGGAGAGTGCCGATGACGTTGCGGAAGGGGCGGCCATTGTCATAGAAAATATGTTCAAAAACGTCACACCCCTGGTCAGCAAGAGTCGTTGCAATGTAGTCGGCCGCGAGCGCCAGGGCTTCCGGGGACACCTCGGGATGCCTGATACCTTCCAGTCTGCGGATATGGTTTCGGATTCTATCTTGACTGACCTTTTGCGAAAAGTCGAAGCGCTCCATCCAATTTCCCTCCAGTACCCTTTCGTCCATGTCAGACAGGCCGATTCTTTTTGACCGCGTACAGTGTTATCCGCCGCATCATTTTATCATATAAAAATTTGCGTATGTTTCAGTTATATGAAGACTGAGCTTAACTGCATCTGACTGTGGCTCAGAAGTCGGGATTTCGAATCTTCCGCTATACATCCTTTAATTTAGGGAGCCATTGAATCTGACTCCCTTTGCTTTTCCTGAAACTAACAGGGCGATTGCTCTCAGGGCAGCGACACATGATACGGATCAGTCTTGCGTCCGTCCGGGTTGAATATTTGCAGGGTCAACTCCTTGTCCTGCCAGGAGGGGTAGCGATGGTAAATCAGGGTCTGACAGTCGACATAGCTCAAGCTGCTTATTTCATTCCCGGCTACGGCCTGGCCCAAAATGTTGTCGCGGGCGGCAAACGAGAGCTGCTGGCTTGTCTGACCGATGGTGCTGTCTGCGGGTTCATTGACGATAAGAGTCGAATTGAAGTGAAAGTTCTTGCCGTGAATGATCACTTGATAGCTATTGACCAGGCTCTCACCTTGCTCCACGGAGATGATCTCAGGGACATCCTTGATCCACAGGGAGTGAGGCAGCGAGGTGGCACCATCCGGGTTGCGTACAGCGACGCCATAGACTCCGGAGGTCTCTAGCTCCGTGAACTCTGCTTCAATCAGCGTCTGACTGATCCGCTGAGACGGCATGACATTCTGGTTGACAACAAGCTGCGCTCCCGGCTGGAAGTTGCGCCCGATTACTTTCACCGGGCTCTGATCGTCCGGTCGGCAGGAATCGAGGATACGTGGTTCGAGACCGAAGATCTCGGGGGTCGCTGAGAGCACTTCAAATTGGTAGTCCTGAGCGGCAGTCACGGTATCATTTTGAACGGTCAGAGCATAACTGCCGGGGTCGAGCTCAGGGATGGTGAATTCAATTTGGTTCTCCAGGATGACCCGTGGCTCGACATACTGTTCACCGAGAAACAGTCGGGTCTGAGGTGTAAAAGGTCCTCCGTAGACCGCGATCAGTGTCCCCGGTGTCCCGCGTATCGGCGCGAGAGCTGTTAACTCGAGAGCATGTACCTGCGTTGTGGTCAGTAATATTCCAACCAAAACGATCAACATTGTTTTCATGACCATCTCCATCATTCTCTGAATTTCATTCTAACAGAGTTGGAGGCAAGTTGAAAATCAAGGCGCAGTTAATGATCTGGAATCGGGGGACAGCCATGATAAGTAAAATCAAGGGGGAAATGGAGATTTCCCCGATTTAGCGCTGAATCGTAACCTTGCCCGTCCGGCTAGCGGTGCGGTGCGACTGACTTGTTTTGCTTTAACTTGGGGCTGAACGTACACCCGTTCAGCAGGAGAGGTACCAGGGACAGGAGGATAAAATAACTCACGTTGGACATGATCATGTCTCGTCTTTTCCCGTTTACTCGTGTCCCGTGCGGCTAGTTCGCCGCCCAATTTGCGCGTGATTTTGGTTCCTGGCAAGGCGCGGTGACGCAGGTCTAGCCAGGCTTAAACCGAGGAAACGTAACGCAGGCAGGGGGCAAAAGCGCCGAAAATTGAAGGTATGAATTAACCGCACGGGGCACTAGGAAGATGTGCGTTTCTGTTCGACCTCTTTGACCCTGAAGAAACGGTAGACCCAGATGAAAAAGAAGGGGGCATAGAAAAGTACGAACAGGGTGGTGGCGGTGATGCCGCCGAGAACACCGATGCTGATGGCGTTTTCGGCTCCGGACCCAGGACCTGAGGCGAAGGCGAGGGGCATCACTCCCAGGACGAAGGTCAGTGATGTCATCAGGATGGGCCGCAGGCGCTGTTTCGCTGCGTGCACGGCGGCATCGTAGGCGCTCATGCCTTGTTCGAAGTTGAACTTCGCGAATTCGACGATGAGGATAGCGTTCTTGGCCGCCAGGCCGATGGTCATGAGCATGCCCACCTGGAAGTAGACATCGTTGGCCTGGGAACTGAACCAGGTGGACAGGATCGTGCCGAAGACACCGAAGGGAACAGTGAGCATGATGGCGATAGGAATGGCCCAGCTTTCATAAAGGGCCGCCAGGGCCAGAAAAACTGCGACCACACAAATAGCGTAAAGAAAGGGTGCCTGGTTCCCCGATTTGCGCTCTTCGTACGACAGCCCCGTCCATTCGATACTGAACCCTTCCGGCAACTCTTCCGCCAGTTTTTCAATTTGCTTCAGTGCCTCCCCGGAACTAACTCCCTCGGCCGCCGCTCCCTGAATTTCGCGGGAGGGGTTTCCGTTGAATCGCTTCAACTGGGGGGAGCCGTAGCTCCAGTCGCCGGCGCCAAATTCGGCAAGTGGCACCATGCCTCCGGAGGTGTTGCGGACATACCATCGTCCAATATCGCCCGGCATCATTCGGTAGGGGGCATCCGCCTGTACGTACACCCGTTTGATGCGATTCCCCTCCAGAAAGTCATTCACATATGTCCCCCCCAGACTTGTGCTGAGGGTCTGATTGATCGTCGAGATCGGTACGCCCAGCGCCCGCGCCTTCACGGCGTCGATGTCCAGATCATACTGGGGGCTGTCCGGCAAACCGTTATAACGGACCTGCGTCAGGAGAGGGTGGCCGTTGGCTTGCGCTATGAGTTGATTCGTCGCATTCATTAACGCCTCGTTTCCGAGGCCCCCCCGATCGACGATCTGGAATTCGAATCCCCCGGCATTGCCAAGGGAGGATACCGGCGGCGGGACGATGGGAATGACCCGGGCATCGCGTATCCCTGCAAGGCGGGCACCAGCCTTCTCCTGAATTCTGAAGACACTGTTCTCTACGCCCCTTTTCTTCCAGTCCTTCAGCGCCAAAAAGGCGATCCCTTTGTTCTGGGCGCTTCCGGCGAAGCTGAATCCCGCGGCCGCGAACATGCCCTGAACGGCATCACCGATCTCGTCGAGGAAGAAGTCCTCAATCTGCTTAATCTTTTCAAGCGTGAGCTGGAGGGTGGAGCCCGGAGGTCCGTCGAGCAGGACGAACATCCGCCCCTGATCCTCATCGGGCAGAAAGGAGTCCGGAATATGGAAGAAGAGAACGGCGCTGATGACCACGCAGATAATGAAGAGGGTCGGCAGAATGATGCGGTTGCCAAGGCAACGCTCGAGGAGAGCCTTGTGGCCCGACTGCATCTTCCTGAAGCCGCGGTTGAACAAGCCGAAGAATCCTTGACCCTTGACGCTCTTTCCGGGTTTCAAAACCAAGGCGCAGAGGGCCGGGGAAAGGGTAAGGGCGATGAACAGGGACAGCCCCATCGCCGCCGAAATGGTGATTGAGAACTGCCTATAGATGACTCCCGTCGCCCCGGCGAAGAAGCTCATGGGCAAAAACACCGCCCAGATCACCACCGTGGTGCCGATCAATGCGCCGGAAATCTCCTTCATGGCCCGGTAGGAGGCTTCCTTCGGTTGCAAGTCCTTGTCCTCCTCCAGCTTGCGCTCAACGTTTTCCGTGACGACGATCGCGTCGTCCACCAACATGCCGATGGCCAGGACGAGTGCGAAGAGAACGAGAACATTAATCGAATAGTTGAAGGCATAGAGAAACGTGAAGGTTCCCATCAGCACGACCGGGATGGCGACGGCCGGAATAAAGGTGGCCCGGATGGTCTGGAGGAACACAAAGATCACCACAACCACCAGAAAGACAGCCATGCCCAGCGTCCTGACCACCTCGAAGATGGAGGCACGGACAAAGGGGGAGACATCGATGGGATAGGCGGTCTCGAGCCTTGGGGGGAAGATGGGACGAAATTCCTCCACCCGGTCCTTGACCGCCAGAATGGTCTCCAGCGCGTTGGCGCCGGGGGCCAGTTGGATGGCGATGCCGGAGGCTTGCTTGCGATTATATCGGCCGATCACGCTGTAGCTTTCTGCACCGATCTCGATACGGGCAACGTCACCGAGCGTCACTTTCGATCCGTCCGGTTTGACTCTCAGCAGGATCTGTTCGAATTCTTCAGGTGTTTCGAGCAGGGCCTGCGCCGTTATGGTGGCATTGATCTGCTGTCCCTCCAAGCTCGGCGTCCCGCCGATCTCCCCCGTAGCCAGCTGTACGTTCTGTTCTTCAATGGCGCTGATCACGTCCTGAACGGTGATTTTGAAATTGTACATGAGGGACGGATTGAGCCAGATGCGCATTGCGTGTTCGGGACCGAAGGTGCGAATCTCACCCACCCCGTTGACCCGGCTCAAGGGTTCTTCCAGGTTGGATGCCAGGAAATCGGAGATGTCGTTTCGACTGAGCGATCCGTCCTTCGAGTAGAAGGCTACGATCAGCGCGTAACTGTTTCCAGACTTGCGGACCGAAACACCCTGCCGTTGCACGATAGAAGGCAGCGAGGACTTCGGCCTGGGACACCTTATTCTGGGTCTGGACTTGCGCGATGTCGGAGTCCGTGTTCGGTTCGAAGGTCAGGGTGACGCTGGCCTGGCCGGAAGAGGAGCTAATCGACTCGATGTAGCGCAGGTTGTCGATTCCCGTCAGGTTCTGTTCGATCACTTGAGTCACTGTGTTCTCGAGTGTCTGGGCCGACGCTCCTGGATAGAAGGCGGAGACAACCACCGTCGGTGCAGAGATCGTCGGA
This sequence comes from uncultured delta proteobacterium, assembly GCA_963769955.1. GTDB lineage: Bacteria > Desulfobacterota > Desulfuromonadia > Desulfuromonadales > BM103 > M0040. Next base: position 103,214 of record CAVYNW010000028.1, on the reverse strand, counting down.
TACTGCTCAATGGGAAGCTGGAAGATTGCCAGCGTTCCCGTGCCCATGATGACCAGAGCGATCACCCAGGCAAAGATCGGTCTTTCGATGAAGAATCGGGAGAGCATCAGGCTGCGCCGCTTTCTGTTCCAGGAGTTGTTCTCTGTGGGGAATGCTCTTCCGGATTTTGCCCGCTATCCGGTTCCGCAGGTTTCTCCAGGGGGCCTTTCGGGGGCGGCTCGCGGTCATCCAGGGTGTCGGAAGGCACGTCCTGGACGCCGATGACCTCTGAGGCCTCCAACTCAATCGGGCGAACCGCTGCGTCCTGGCTAAGGCCCATCGTTCCTTCCACGATGACGCGGTCGCCGGCCTGGAGACCGTCGAGCACGACCCAGTTGTTCCTGTAAGGCTCACCGGTGCGGATATCACGCTTCTGCGCCTTGCCGTTTTCGTCGACTATCCAGACGATTGTCCTGCCGCTCGATTCGATGACAACGCTTTTTTGCGGCACGGTGATGGCCTTGGAGACATCCCACAGTTTCAAAGCCGCGCGGACGAACATGCCGGGCAGCAGGGCAGTATTGGGATTGGGGAAGACACAGCGCAGCCGAACCATTCCGGTATTTTCGTCAACAGCAAGGTCAGCGGCGTCGAGAACCCCTTCATGGGGATAGGTCCGGGACGTGTTGCCCAGGAGCAGAAAGACTTTGTAGTTCGCCTGAGCGTCCCCGCCGACGCGCTCGGCCGCCAGATGCTTCTGAAGCTGCTGTGCCTCGGTGACCGCCTGCGACAGATCGACATAAACCGGATCGAGCTGGCGGATCGTGGCAAGAGCGTTTTCCTGACTGGCTGTGACGAGGGCCCCTTCCGTCACGCTGGAAGGGCCGATGTAGCCGCTGATTGGAGCGTACACCTTGGTATAGTCGAGATTGATCCTGGCGCTCCGCAGCTCCGCCTTGGCCAGTTCCACGGCGGCCTTCGCCTGATCGACGGCGGTGACGGCATCTTCGTATTCCTGCGCGCTCACGGCTCTATCTTTGACCAAGGGCTGGTAGCGCTCGGCCAGGGCGGAGGTGTTCTTAACTTCAGCCCCGGCTTTTTGCAGGTTGGCTCTGGCAACCTGGTAATTCGCCTCGTAACGGGCCGGATCGATCTGGTAGAGCTGTTGACCTGGCTCGACAAAGCTGCCTTCCTTGAAGAGTCTCGATTGAATGATGCCGCTGACCTGGGGTCTGATCTCGGCGACGCGGTACGCTTTCACCCGACCGGGAAGCTGGTAGGTCAATGCGAGACGTCTCGGCTGCACCTTGATATATCCGGCCTCTGGCAGGGGCCGTTCGCCTCCAGACCCGGAAGCGTCGGCCTTCTTGCTTGCCGGGGTTCCGTCGTCGCAGGCGCTCAGCAGGAGGAGACACACAAAAAATGCAAATGTTTTCGAATGAAATCTCATGGGCAACTCTTCTGTCTTTGCACGAGGGCATGTTTCTTTAAAGGTTATCAGGCGAGTGGCTGAAATTAAACCTGTAGTGTAAAGAATCTTTCGCTTTTTTCTCGGCAGGGTCTTTTGCCCTTATTATGTGCTTGCCTCCATAGCCTCTTTCGGCAGCGGCTCCTTGAGCAGCTCCATATTCAGGTTACGATTCTGGCCCCGTTGACTTTACTTATCATGGATGTCCCCTGATTCTGTCCCCTGATTCCGATTCCAGAAACGCTCCAGGCAGATCTGCAGGAATTGAAATCTTCGCGGGGTTTACTATAAACGACTGTGTGCTAGCATTTAATCAAAGGCGGATTTAAAACCAACGATTTTTCTGGAGCGCATTATGAGTCGAGAGAAGGGATACAACGCCGGCAAGGACCGACAAGATCGTCTGATCAAGGAAAAGATTCATGATCCATACATGAATCGCAGCAAACCGACCGAACCGACTATCTGCCCACAGTGCAAGGTTGTCTTCTCCGACGGCCGATGGCAGTGGCAGCCCGAAGTTACGAAGGCTACCAATGAAGAACTCTGCCCGGCCTGTCAACGGATTCAGGACAAAGTTCCGGCAGGGATTTTGTCCTTGAGTGGTGACTTCTTCGCAGAACATCGCAGCGAGATTCTGAACCTCGTACGCAACAAGGTCGAAGGACAGAATGCTGACCATCCGATGAAGCGCCTGATGGCGATCGATGATCAGGACGATGGCAGCACTGTCATCACCTTTACTGATACCCACCTGCCGCGTGGCGTCGGACAGGCGATTGAGAGTGCCTATGAGGGCGAACTGGACATACAATACACCGCAGAGGCGAATATTGTACGGGTGTACTGGCAGCGCTGACGCAGAGTTTGGATCGACAGCTTTTATGAGCCCGAGTCGAAAGATCACCTATTGTTTCGGAGTTGGATTTGACAAGCAAGGTGTTGTCAACTTATGCCATCCATTGATCATGAATAATCAAATCTGAACGTCAAAATTATCTTTTGAATAAAAGCGCTCAAACATGAGAAACGTTCCCGGAAAGGATCCTGTGGTGGGCATGAGAAAGTGAGGAGCCCATGAGTGGACTGGAATTGCATTGGAAAACCGTCGATCAGACTCTAAGACTGGAGGAGCTGACCAGCTCGGATCCAGAAATCAAGGAAGTGCCCTTGCGGCGCGATGTCCGCTCCCTGGGAAACCTCCTGGGGATAGCAATCCGCGAGCAGGCAGGTCAGGAGGCGTATGACCTCGAGGAGAATGTACGCCATCTGGCGATTCGCCATCGCGAACTGGAACGTGAAGCTGGCGAGACCGGTCTGGAGAATCCGGTCGAGCAGGAACTGCTCCAGCAGATAGTCGGGATCATCACCCCGCTGACCCTCAAGGAGCACCACCAGATAGTCAAGGCCTTCGCCACCTTCTTCGAACTGACGAACCTCGCCGAAACCAACCATCGCAAGCGACGCAGTCGCGCCCACCGCGTGGCTGGCGAGCCAGGTAAGGCCGGCTCGCTACGTGCGACTCTGCAACGTATGCGCGATGCCGGGATCGATGTCAATCAGGCTTTGAAATGGCTTCAACAGGTGGAAGTCTGTCCGGTCTTCACCGCCCACCCCACCGAGGTCTCCCGCCGGGTGATGCTCTTCAAACGGCGCCGGATAGCACGCGAACTGGAGAACCTCGATCAACTGCCCCTGTCCGACAGTCAGGCTCTTGAAAGTCAGGAGTCGATTCTGGCGGAGGTCACAGCTATCTGGCAATCAGACACGGTCCGCCGACACAATCCCACGGTTCTGGATGAGATCGCCATGGGCCTCGATCACTATCCCATTTCACTGCTTCCTCCTCTCGCTGCCTTCTATGAGGAGGTCGCTAGAGACTTCCAAGAGGTCTACCAGACAGACATTGACAAAGAGACTCTGCCGACGATAATCCGCTTCGGTTCCTGGGTCGGCGGCGACCGTGACGGCAATCCTTTCGTGACCACCGAATCTACCCGGGATGCCCTGGCCAAGGCTCGAGAGCTGATTCTTGCCGACTACCTCGAGGATGTTCTGCGCCTGCGACAGTTGCTCACGCCGTCCACTTTCCGAGTGGGAGAAGCTCCGGAGCTTTACCAGCACCTGGCATCCGGCACAGCCATGATTCCGGCAGCGACCCGGGAGATCGAGACCTTGCCCGCCTGCGAACCCTACCGGCGCTACCTGACCCTGATCCAGCACCGCCTGCAGCAGACTCTGGCCGATGCCAAGGCCCCGGACGCCTACCCGGATGCGGCAGCATTACGCGAGGATCTGGAACTTCTGAACCGGAGCCTTTTTGGTCAGCGCGGCGAACGACTGGCCACCCGACTGGTGGCGCCATTGATACGCAAAGTCGCGACCTTCGGCTTTCACCTGCACACCCTCGATATTCGCCAGCACGCCGATGTTCACGCCCGTGCCGTCGCAGATCTCTCCGCTGCGGGACCCCAGGCTGAGCCTCCTTCTGCTTCGGCGCAGACCACAGAACTTCTTGAAACCTTACGGGTCATCGCCCGATTGAAGCACGATTTTCCTCCCGAGGCGATCCGCAGCTACGTTATCAGCGGTGCCACTTCCGAGCAGGATGTTCTCTCGTTGATCTGGCTCATGGAGTTGTGCGGCATCCAGGTCGCGGGAAAAGCAGGGGGTGATCCCGGATTGATGCCTGTACCACTATTCGAGTCGATTGAAGATCTGCGTAACGCACCTAAGATCTGCCGCACACTCTGGTCGAAAGAGCGCTACGCTCCCTACCTCGGCTCTTGGGGACAATGGCAGGAAGTGATGCTTGGCTACTCCGACTCCAACAAGGATGGTGGCATGCTCACCAGCAGTTGGGAAATTTACAAGGCCCATCGCGCGCTTCATGACGTGGCAGAAGAATGCGGGGTGAAGTTGCGCCTGTTTCACGGTCGGGGCGGCACAGTGGGTCGTGGAGGCGGCCCGACCCATCGTGCAATCATTGCCCAGCCTGCGGGCGCTTTCAGCGGGTCCTTCAAGCTGACCGAGCAAGGAGAAGTCATTAACTTCAAGTATGTCGACCCGGCCCTCTCTCAGCGCAACCTCGAGTTGATGGTCTCCGCTTCGCTGGAGGCTCTGACCCGCACCGGCCTGGTGGAAACCACTATCGAACCCGCCTGGGAGAAGGCGCTTGAGGATATGTCCAAAGAGGCCTTCTCCTGGTATCGAGAGAAGATCTTCGACAACCCCGACATCCTCCCTTATTTTGAGCAATCCACCCCGGTGAATGAGTTTGAGTTGGCGAAGATTGGCTCACGACCTTCCAGGCGCAAAAAAGCTCAGGGGCTCGATGATCTGCGGGCCATCCCCTGGGGATTTGGCTGGATCCAAAGCCGTCTGTTGATACCTGCCTGGTTCGGGATCGGTACTGCTTTCGCACGCTTCTCTGCCCGCGGTCCGTCAGAAAAGGATCTACTGAAGACCATGATGCGCCGCTTTCCCTTCTTCTTCGATATGGTTCGCAACGTCGAGATGGCCCTCGCCAAAGTCGATCTCCCTCTGGCCCGGCAATATGCATCATTGGTCCCCGACGCCAACTTGCGGGAACGGGTCTTCACCCTGATAGAAGAGGAGCTTCATTGCACTCACCGCATGGTTCTTGAGGTCACGGGGCAAAAACATCTACTCGAGACCAATCCTGACCTAGCCAAGAGCCTGCAACTGCGCAACCCCTACATTGACCCGTTGAGCCTGATCCAGATTGAACTCCTTCGGCGCAAGCGAAATGGTGCAGAGGAAGAGGACCTCGACTACGTTCTGGCCGCCACCATCAACGGTATCGCTGCCGGGTTGCGCAATACCGGCTAACCCAGAAGAGCCGGGGGAAGAGGAGCCGGGAACGGAACAAGTTAACCTCTTGGATTCATGATATTTAAGTGCCCATATAGACCATGATTGAGTGCTATAGGCCTGTTTTGCCAGTCAATATCAGCCTCATACGCTTTCAATGCATTTGTTATTGATATTCAAGGGAGGGGAACATGCCGAGAGCCAACCGGTTCTTTGTGCCGAACCACGTTTGGCATATCACTCAAAGATGTCACAAAAAAGTGTTTCTGCTGAAATTTGTTCGCGACAGGCAACGCCGGGTTTTTTGGCTGCGTGAAGCAGGTAAACGTTTTGAGGTCTCTGCCTTGAATGACCCGGTGACTTCTAATCATGTCCATCTGCTGGTTTGTGACAAGGCTTCCACCAGTGAAATTCCGGGCTGATGACAAACGATTTGTTCTACTCCTTGAAGTTTTGGCAGGAAGAACTTTTAGGCTAGGGTCGCCAGGGAGATGGTGAAAATTAGAATAGGTTTTATGCCCCCGATTAAATAAAGACAACAGCTTAACCTGGCCCGACAGAACCTTCCCCCTCGCGTGTGACTGCGTCGCCTGAGCTGCCAGAGAAATCAACATGATAACGATGCGGGAAAATTTTAAGGAGGCGGAGCTGTTCGGCCAGGCCAGTGCGCATTTCGCTCGCCAGCATCCAGGCGTCGCCGGGGGAATCGGCCCAGGCCGCCAGCCAACAGCGGACCCCCTCCTTTTCCATCCCCATGACCCAGAAGCTCGGCTCCTCGTGGGGCGCAAAATGGGGACACTCGCTTGCAATCCGGATCGCATGAGCCTTGACTTCGGCGATGTCGGCATCCGGAGCAACCCAGAATTCGACATAAGCCCAACGATAGTTGTCACCCAGGGTCAGGCTGACGAATTCCTTGGAAAGCATATCCGCGTTGGGGATCACGTAGCGTCGCCAGTCCCAGCCCTTGACGATGGTATAGATTGGCGTGATGTCTTCGATGGTCCCGTAATGCTTATCGATATCGACTGTATCGCCGATGCGCAGGTGGCGAGAAAAGGTAATCACGATACCAGCAATCAGATTCTCGATGAACGGGCGGGCCGCGATTCCCAGCACAACACCGAAAGAAGCGACAAACAGAGATAACAGGGTCGCGGGGATTCTGTCGAGGAAGGAGATGCCGACGGCAAAAACGACCAGCAGAAAAATGAGCATGGTGATGGCATGACGGATGATACTGAAGCGGAAATTGACACTTTGGGTCCTGGTTCTCTGAGCATGCCGCAAGGGTTTTTCAAGTGGTGAGCTGGTCGGCACTGCATGCAGGTAATCATCTTGCCTGATGGCGACATGACGTTTTTCCTCAATCCTTTTTAGCAGCCAGCGCAACAGGATGAGCAGGCCGAGACCGGCAAAGATCAGGATAATGATATTGAGCAACTGACTGTAGGACATCATGGCCCTTCAACTCTCTGCGGGGTCGTCAACGACCACCGGGCATTAGTTGTTCTTCCTGAGCGCTCTCTTTTCGGCATCGTCAGTGAGGGCGGCTGTTGACCGAAGCTCCCGACAAGGCAGTCACGTTTTTTAATTGCTTTCTGGCGGGACGCTTTCCCCGCCCGCTTAAACCTGTCCGCCAATTGCCATTTCATGCTGGCCTCTTGTCATTCAAGTTATGGCTCATACTGCTTGTTTCAGAATCTGTGCAAGCACATTGGGGGGACAGGCTCCGGGAATGTCGCGCCAAGCGTTCCAAATCCTCCAGAAGTGCCCATATCATACAAACAACTCAAATTTTAGACTGTAAAATATAGTAACAATCTTTTGCACTTAGGTCAAAAGACAGCCGAATATAAGAAGTCTTCCCGACCCCTTAGTCTCATTGCGGGCCTCTGGAACAGTTTTGAGGGTGTGTCAGCACCGAGGGCCTGACACGTTGACAATGATCTCATCAAAAACTCCACCTTGCGTCAAAAGACTCGTTGACAGGTGCTGTTGACGGACCTCTTAACGGGTGCTATTATCTGGTCAATAGGAGGTACAGATATGACCGTAAAATTTTCTGAAGATATTGTCCCTTTGACCGATATGAAGGTCAATCCGGGGAAAGTAGTTAAACGCACCATTGAATCTCATCGTCCTGTTTTGTTGACCAGCCGTGGTCGGGGCGTTGCGGTCATGCAATCTCTTGACGACTTTGAGCAAGCCGAAGAAGAGAAAGCCTTTATGCGAGCCATAGTGGAAGGCCTTGATGATCTGGACAACCATCGTGAAGTCAGCCTTGACGCTGCAAAATCACGTTTAGGTCTGAAATAAATATGTCCAGTCGTATTATCATTACACTGGCCGAATCAGCAATCCAGGATCTGGTGGCTATTCGGGAATATTATCAGGAGCAAGAGGTTCCAGAGGTTGGTGACCGATTTGTCGAAGAGATAATATCTTTGGTTGAAGAGCTGGCAATCCATCCTGATCGAGGGCGAATCGTCCCCGAGTTCAACCGCACCCAACTACGAGAGTTGATCCATCCTCCTTTTCGGGTCGTTTATCGACGTTACAAAGAGAAAATCAGTGTCGTTCGAGTCTGGCGGAGTGAACGATTAATGCGATTGCCTTAGATGGCTGCCTTCTCAATCAAAGCGGCATCCAGAGAACGAAGCGGCATCCTCCCGTATCGGGAAGTTCATGCCGGACGCCCCCTTGGTGCGCGCTCATGATATCCTTCACGATTGCCATCCCGAGCCCGACGCCAAAGTTCTTTGTGCTGAACAACGGCTCGAAAATCTTTTCACGCAAAGCTTCAGGGACCCCCGGACCGTTGTCTTCGATCGAGATGTTGACGACTTTGTCATCCCTGAAAGTAGAAAGGATGATTCGTTTCTCCGGTATGGGTGTTTCAAAAAGAGCCTGTTGGGAGTTTGTTATCAGATTGAGGACCGCCCGGCGCAGATGCTCCATGTCACCAGACACGACAACCTCACTATTGAAATGGGTTTCCACCTTTATCTCTTCATTCCAGACAAACTCTTCGACAATCTCTTCTAGCAACCGGTCAATATTGACGATCTTTTTAACCAACGACTGTCTACAGCCATAATCGAGCAAGTCGTCTATAATTTCAGTGCTTCTTTGAATGTTGCGGTCTGAAATATCAAGGGCCTTTGCTATCATATCAAGATTGTTGGTCTTAACAGCCAGACGCATGTTATATAGCGAATTGCTGATTGTCCCGAGAGGGTTCCGCAATTCGTGGCTGACTGTCGCGGTCAACTTTCCAAGAACAGCGAGGCGCTCTTTAATGAGGAGATTTTTCTGAGCTGTTTTCAGCTCAGAGGTTCTCTCCTGGACAAGTGTTTCGAGCTCATCATGCATCTGCTGCAATTCACTGGTCCGAGTTTTTACCATTCGGCGCAATTGAACTATAAAAATCAACGCAATGATGAGCGCTCCGCCGACCCACATAAAAATATCAATAACTTGCAGGCCATGTTCATAACGGATGGCTAACCATTTTTCACGGGCCTTCTGATGATCTGCCGCGCTTAATGAGTTGAGTCCTTTATCGAGGATACTCACCAGCTCCGGCCAGTCGTTACGTACACCCATGGCATAATTGTCATCGCCATAGGGTGCCGGGGCAGCAATCTTAAGATCGACGAGGCCGAGATTTTCGATCAGATAACTCCCAACAGCAAGATTCCCTACATATGCATCAGCCTCACCGAGTGCAACGGCCTTCAGGGCTTGCGCTGTTGTCTCCGTCTCCAACAGCCTAACCTGCTTGATATCCTGCAACAGCTTTTCTGAGCCGATAAAGTCTTTCTCTGTTGCAATCAGGTGGCCTTCCAGGTCTTCGAAACATGAAACAAAAAGCCCGCCCTTGCGAGTGAAGATGACTTCAGGAAAAGAGAGGTAGTCACGGGTGAAGTCTAGAAAACCTTCCCTTTCCTGCGTGCGTGTGATGAGCAGGATAAGGTCAACACCATTTTTATCCTTGATCCGCTGCAGGGCCTCACTCCAAGGCATCTCTGCAACAGGGTTGAAAGTAAGGCCCAGTTGTTGGCCGAGCTTTGCCAGGTAGTCATAAGCAAGGCCCTTGTAGGAGCCATCATCAAAAAACTCAAAGGGAGGATAGTTGGAACTGACCCTGACATTGATAGCAGGATGCTCAGCTAGCCATAATTTTTCAGGATTGGTAAGAACAATATTGTTTGCTTCGGAAGATATCCCCGTAGTTGGCAACAGGAGGAAGATCAAGAGGGTTACAACTAAACTGAAGATGGCCATGCGATGCATAAAAATGCCCCCCCTGAATCTCAAGGACCATTAACTGAGACACTTGTCAAATATACCGGAATGATCACAGTTGAGCAAATCTCAGGGTGTTGCCAATAATCTCAGGGTGTACCGAAAGTTGACAGAGGCTTCAGAGAGCCAGAAACTGGCCTTTTGCCGTATTTAAAGCGGTGGCTGTTTTTCTTAGAATATTCATAAGCGGCCCCTCTGGACGATGTGACAATATTCCTGATGCCCTTCGATGTAATGTGCAACAAAGGGGCACTCAGGAACAACCTTCAAAGCATTATTTTTGGCAAACTCCAGAGCAGCTTTGACAATTCCCCCTCCAACGCCTTGGCCGCCCAGCTGCTGTGGGACTTCAGTGTGAACAAAGGTGATTTGCTTGCCGTCTAACCGATACTCAAGAAAAGCAACATAATCATCAACCTGTGCTTCAAAACGCCTCTCCGCTATATTGTTCCTTACTGTAAGGCTCATTTCAAAACTCCCGATTAGCCCGAAGCTGTTGATTGTCACACTCGTGTCTGGATAAATTATGCGTCCGCCCTGTTAATAAGAGCCGTGAACATCGGGGCATGATCCAGGTTAGAAGCTAAAACAAGGACGACATTTACTAAAACCACCTCGCCACTGCTTCTTCGTAACCTATACGTCGAAATGCTCTCTGCTTCATCCCAACGGCCCTCTTGGGAAAATCCTGCAACTCTATCTTTTAAGGGTGCGCTATCTTCTAAAAATTCAAAGAAAGACTCGCCCAGAAGCTGTTTCCTTGAAACGCCCAGAAGACTTTCTACTTCTTGATTTGATATGACGATTTTGCCATCTTTCAGAAAGGTTACGATTGCTGCGGGCGTGGCTTCAATCAGGTTTTGATAACGACTCTCAGATTCCTGGCGTTGTAAAGTTGTCCGATCCAGCTCTGCCATCATATCGTTAAAGTTATCGATCAGTTGACCGACTTCATCTCGCGTTGATTGCAGACGAATTCTTTCAGAGAGATCACCTGTTATTGCAACCTTATGGATGGTTGTCGAAGTTGATCTGATAGGGTTAATAATGTAATGACGAGTCAGCATTCCCAAGGCTGCAAACACCAAGAGTAAAATTCCTGCGCGGTATAAAAGTTCGGTTCTGAGGTTTGCGCCTATCTCTGAATACAGCTCGGCCATAGGCTGAGAGACAGATACCGCACCAAGGACCTGGCCTACTTGATAATTGTAAGAAGGATGCTCCGGCGAGTACCGTTTTTGGATAAAAGCTGGTGCAGACTCGTAACTTCCATGACATTCCAGGCAGGATTCTTCAGCAATCATTGATTTCAAATAGCGAAAAACCTTTTCGCCCTTTTCAGTCACTACCTGGTAATTTTCCTTACTGGACGGCCCCTGAAAGGCTTTTAACTGTTGTGCCTCATAGGCATCAGGCCGATTGTCAGGATTGCGGTAATTAAGGGAAATTTGTCGTACTGTATATTGGTTACCCTGAGATATCTTTTTTGCCACTTGAGTGGCAACAACTTGAGGGACAAGACCATAGTTGGTTTCCGGTTCATTGCGCACGACTTCAGACATATAGTCTGTGGTTGCAATCACCTGTCTTGCAACGCTACGACTCTGCTCAAGGGCTGAGTTTTCAACCAATTCCTGCTGGTCCCGGTATGTTAGAAGGGCAGTAATAAGGAATAGCCCGATCAATAGAGAGAACAATATCAAATTCAATTTGGTGTTTAGCTTGAGATCAGCGAACCCGCTCATGATAGCCTCTCCAATGCAGTTCTGTTAAAAGTTGTCCAAAGATAGCTTGATTCAATAGTAAAACTAAATTTCTTTTAGTAAAGAGTCTATTGATTTCGAGATGCATCTGCTTATGCAGATCGTTCTCAAATTCTTGCAGTGTCTGGCATACCACAGCAAAAATCGAGACTGTCCTTTTTGCATACCTTAAAAAATGGCCACACAGCAATTAATGGTCACATGCGTGTTCGACGTCAGACTCTAAGGAATAAACAACGGTTGAACGAAAGAAAGCCTAAAGCCCTATTGCAACCTTCTCCTTTGAAACAATCTAAGAAAAAAAGCTGTTCCGATCCCCCAGGCTCCGTTTCTTCTTCATCAATTACTCTTGAGAATGAGATTTGGTTAGTGGTCGGAGCTGGTCGGGTTTCTCTTAGCCTTCGATACCACGCAGCCATTCCTTGACCTTTGCTTTGGAAAAGCCCCAGGCTTGTCCGGCTTCGATGCGGGGGGGAACGTCAGTTCACTGGATGCGATCTTGACGTCGAGCAGCGCAGGTCCTTTGCAGTCAAAGGTTTCTTGCATGGCCTGCTTGAGTTCCTCCGGTTGGGAGACGCTTCTTCCTTCAGCACCAAAACTCTTGGCCAAAGCCCGGTAGTCCGGATTCAGCAGGTCGGTCTCATGCTCGGGATATCCCTCGACCTCCTGCTCCATCTGGATCAATCCCAGCCGCCTGTTGTTGAAAATAATCAGCTTGACCGGCAGCTTGTACTTAACGGCGGTCAGGAAATCCCCCATCAGCATATTGAAGCCACCATCTCCGCAGAGAGCGATGACTTGTCGATCAGGACAGCGTAGCTGAACGCCGAGCGCCGCCGGCATGGCGAAGGCCATGCTGGCAAGATTGAAAGAGAGTAACAATCGTTGTTCCTGTTTGAGACGCAGATGCCGAGCGGCCCAAACAGTGACGGCCCCTGTATCGCAGGTGAAGATCGCCCCTTTCTGCGACAAATCGCCGGCGAGCGCAGCAACCGCTTGCGGATGGATTAAATCCTGACTGCGAGTCGGGTCAGCGCGCCGCGCGAGAGTGTGATCACCGTTTGCTTTTGCCTGCTGCGCCGCAGCCAGATGCTCTTCATCGCTGCGTGGTGGCAGTCGTTGAGAGAAGTCTTCGATAACGGAGCAACAATCACCAATGAGGCCAAACTCCCGCCCAACGCGTCGGCCGATGACACAGCCACTCGTGTCGACACGTATTATGCTGGCCTGATCCGGGTACCAGTCCCGGTAAGGGAAGTCGGAACCAAGCACCAACAGCAGATCACACTGTTCAACAGCCTCGAGCCCCCCTTTCGTTCCAAGCAATCCCAATCCTCCTGCAACCAGCGGGTTATCATAGGGAATCAGATCCTTGGCTTTCAGAGAATAAACCATCGGGGCCTTGATTCGGTCGGCCAGCTTCAGCAGGGGGTCTGCAGCGTGACGACACCCTTCGCCGTAGAGGATGGTCACGCGCTTTGCCTTCTCGATTAGCTCTGCAGCATTTGACAGCTCAGCTTCAGCCGGTATTAAGCGCGGCGCACCGGTTTGAGGAAGCACTCGGATGATGTCGTCTTCGACTTTTTGATTGCCGATATCGTGGGGAATGGTGAGCACCGCAACGCCGTGTTTATAGAGCGCAGCGTGACACGCTTCGATAGCAATTCGCGGCATCTGCCCGGGGTTGGATATGCTGGCGCAGAACACGGAAACGTCACTGAACAGATGCTGCAGGTCAACTTCCTGATGGTAGCTAAAGCCTATCTCAACCGAAGGAACCTGCCCTGTAATAGCGAGAACAGGAGCATAGTCCTTGGCCGCATCGTAAAGACCGTTCAGGAGGTGGATTGCACCGGGCCCCACCGTGCCGGCACAGACCGCCAACCGACCTGTCAACTTTGCCTGAGCGCTGGCTGCCATTGCGCCAGCCTCTTCATGAACGACATGGATGAAGCGAATGCGATCCTGAACACGCAGGGCTTCGATCAACGGATTGATGGCATCCCCGGGCACGCCGAAAATCTCTCTCACTCCAAGTTGATACAGAATATCAAGGAGTTGATCGTAAAGTTTCATAATAGCTCCTCAAGGAAAAGCCCAGGTTCGGGCAGCTGTTGATTACGAAAAATCAGCTACTCATTTGAAAGAAAAGCACCGGTTTCGACCAGCGGATAAATGTCCGAAAAAGGTTTCATCGTCTCAAAATCGATGCGCTTATGAATATGCTGTCGTCCGAGCTCCTGAAAAGTAGTCCAGCCCCATGCTGGCCAGGAGTTCAAGCGCCGCCAGGACTGTTTCCCCCTGGAAATTCGCCACCCGCTTCGATTTGTCAGAGACCACCAAGCCCCGTGTCAGGTGGGGGTTATGAGTCGTGATGCCCGTGGGACATTCATCGGTATCGCACTTGAGCGCCTGGATACAACCAAGGGCAAGCATCATGCCGCGGGCACTGTTGCAAATGTCTGCGCCGAGAGCAAAAGCCTTGATCATGTCATAGGCGCTGATGATTTTGCCCGAAGCGATCACCGTGATGTGTTTTTTGAGATCAAAACCGCGGAGGGTGTCTGTGACGTAAACCAGAGCCTCGACGAGGGGCATGCCGACAGAATCGGAAAATTCGGGAGGGGCCGCCCCGGTTCCACCCTCACCCCCATCGACGGTGATAAAATCAGGCCGAATTCCTGTCTCAAGCATCGCCCGGCAGATGTCATCAAATTCGCTGGTGTCACCGATACAAAGCTTGAATCCCACCGGTTTGCCGTCGCTTAGTTCACGCAACCTCTGAATAAATTTCAGCAGCCCGGCAGCATCGGAGAAAGTCTTGTGATACGCGGGTGATACGACCTTGGTATATGGCTTCACATTTCTTATTTTGGCAATTTCCGGGGTTACCTTGGGGCCGGGGAGTACGCCGCCATGCCCGGGCTTTGCCCCCTGAGAGAGTTTTATCTCGATCATTTTGACGGCCGACCTGGTGGCCGTTTCGCGAAACGTCTCGGCGTGGAAATTGCCTTCTTCGTCACGGCAGCCAAAATAGCCCGAGCCGATTTCCCATACGAGATCCGCACCTGCCACTTCATGGTAGGGCGATAACCCGCCCTCGCCGGTGTTGTGGTAAAAACCGCCGGATTTTGCACCAAAGTTAAGAGCCCGGACAGCGGACGCACTGAGGCTCCCGTAACTCATCGCCGAAATGTTGAGGATCGCTGCATCATAGGGCTGGCGACATTCGGCACCAGCGACGCGTACTCGTGATGCCGAGTCCTTTTTCTGCTTGGGATAGATGGAGTGCGGCACCCATTCGTAATCACCCCGATAAACATCTTCTTCCGTACCGAAAGGGTGGGTTTCCAGCCTTTGCTCCGCACGCTTGTTGACCATGTTGCGTTGAATCTTGTTAAACGGCTGGCCTTCGGTATTGTTCTCTACGAAATACTGATTGATTTCCGGAGAAATGCTCAGAGAAAGGTAACGGAAGTGGCCCAGAAACGGAAAATTTCGAAGAATGGTATTCGATGAAAAATAGAGATCCCAGAGGCCGATCAGGATGACAGGAACAATGACAAGGTACGCCCAAAGCACAGAGCGGCCAAAACCAGCCAAAAACAGCGACCAGGGCCACGCTGGCGCCGCAGGTTAACAGGAAACGCTGTCCGTGAATTTTGAACAGAAAAAACTGGTTCAACATTGAAGTTTCTTCATCGGTATGCATAGAGTTCTCCTTTTAAACACGGCTTCCAAGTTTGGGCTGACCGGCTGCAGCCTGGGTGCTGGATAGCCCAAAGGCCAGGCTCTGTAATTATTCAAAAAAATATCCCTGCTTGCAAATCAAGGATTTCTTGCCCCACTGTCTATAGTGCTAACGAGCGCTTTCAGGGCCAGCTTAAAGCCAAACTAAGCGTTGATTGACCTGAACCGGAATTCAGGTCGGTCCCGGAAACTGACAAATTCAGCTGATTTCGCACTGTTTTGCTGGCGTTTCATGAATTTCAGCCCGCAATTTCGGCAGGCACTGCGGGTAATTTTGTTGCAGGAACGCCAGGAGCTGTTCGCGGACATGACAACGCAAATCCCAGGCCTGAGAGGAGTCAGCCGCGCTCATCAGGGCACGCAATTCAACGGTGTTTGCCGTTGCGTTAATCACCTGCAGGCGCCATACCTTGCCATCCCAGAGCTCATGCCCTTTGAGAATTTCGTAGAGCTGATTCCTGACGACATCAACCGGCAGGCTGTAGTCGACATGAAAAGAGACGGTCGCCAGCAGATCCGCTGAAATCCGGGTCCAGTTCTGAAAGGTTTTTTCCAGGAAATGATGGGTTGGAACAATCAGGCGACGCAGATCCCAGATGCGGACCACCACGTAGGTCATGGAGATCTCTTCGATCTGTCCCCATTCACCGTCGACAATGACCACATCATCGATGCGGATTGGCTGGGTGATGGCAATCTGCAGGCCGGCAAGCAAGGTGGCAAGGCTGCGTTGGGCGGCAAAACCGATGATAATGCCGATGACTCCGGCTGAGGCCAGGATGCTGGTGCCGATCTGGCGAACCTGCTCAAAGACCATCATGGCCGAGGCGGTTGCCACAACGCCGATCACAATCACCAGGATTTTAACCAGGACATTGACCTGGGTATGGACCTCGCGTGCCTTGAGGTTGTCTTTCTCCTCAATCTTGTAGCGGCTGAGCAGAGCATCGCGACCGGTCAGCACCAGGGCTGCCGCAAGCCAGCCGATCAGGGCGATAAACAGAACACTGAACAGGGGGCGCAGATTCAGGGCGAGATCGGCTGGGATCTTCAGGGAGGGAGCAACCAGCTGAATCAGGAGCAGAGGAAACAGCAACGCGAAGGACAGGGTAAAGACGTTTACGAAGCGATTTGCCCAGCTTTTCCTTGCTAGCGCTCAAACGAAGCGAAATGATTTTGAACAGCAGGCGATTCACAAGCAGGCCGCAGACGATTGCGAATAGCAGCCAGAACCCGGAAAGCATCATTGTTTCACCTCTCTAAAAATCTTGAAGATGCTGTATTAGTTAATATCTGGAAGTATAACAAAACGGCACCAGAGTCGGAGTCGGCAGTCTCATTTATATAAAAAAAGCAGAGAATCCTGGCATGACGGTAACGCAAATCAAAGGGCAGGCAGAGAGGGCATAAGCTTTCTATGAGTAAAGCTGCAAGAGAGCTACAGCAGTTATTGACATCTCCACCAAGCGTGCAATGATATTAACATTCTCTTGTTTTATGCAAACCTTTGAGGAGGGCAACATCATAAATCAGCATTTGATCCTTAGCTTAGTCTACAATGCCGCGCTGCTGCTTTCGGTCGGCCTCTTCTATGATGTGTTCTCTCGCGAAAAGCAAGCCGCAAACCCGCGCCTGAAGCAGCTTATCTTCGGCCTTGTTCTCGGCGGAGTCACCATCGTCCTTATGGCAACCCCAGCCCATTGGGCTCCGGGAATTATTTTTGATACACGTAGCATTCTCCTTAGTTTGTCCGGCCTCTTCTTCGGAACCCTGCCGACGCTTACGGCGATGACAATCGGGATCGGCTACCGATTTTATCTTGGGGGCGGAGGCACGCTCACTGGCGTCGCCACTATTGTCGCCTCCTGTTTGATCGGTCTGGCCTGGAGGCATTACCGTTTCCGCGCATCGAAAGAGTTGTCATTTTTCGAATTATACCTTTTCAGTTTTGTCGTACATGCCGCAATGCTCCTGTGTCTGCTTCTCCTGCCGCACGACATCATGCAAAAAACCATGCAAGCGCTGTTTTTTCCGATCATGCTCATCTATCCCGCCTGTAGCGCTCTTTTGGGCGATCTTTTGACCCGCCGACTGAGAAGACACCGCAACGAAGCAGACTTAAAAGTGAATGAAAAGCGCTACCAGGCCATTCTGCAGACGGCCATGAGTGGGTTTTGGCGATTCAGTCATGCAGGGACGACTACTGGAGGTCAATGACGCCTATTGCCAGATGAGTGGCTACCGCCGCCAGGAACTGCTGACCATGAGCATTGCCGATATCGAGGTCAACCAGACGGAGGAAGATGTCGCGGCCCACATTCAAAAGACCGTCGAACAAGGCAAGCTCCACTTTGAGTCCCAGCATCGCGGCAAAGATGGTGCGGTTTTTGATGTCGAAGTCAGCGTTCAGTGTCTGAATATGGCGAGGCTGGCAATGTGTCGCCTTCATTCGGGACATTTCCGAACAGAAACGAGCTGAAAAGGCCTTACATGAAAGCCGCAAGAAGTATATGGACCTGGTGGAAGGAACACCGGATCTCATATCAATTGTCGATCAAGAGGGCCGTCTGCTGTACGTCAATCATGCCTCGAATAGCATCTATGGATTGGCGCCGGAGGACTGCATAGGCCGACTGGCGTTCGACTTTGTATACCCTGAGGATCGAGGCAGAACCATGGCGGCTTTTGCTGACTGGCTGAAGAGCGAAGAGAACACGTTCAGGTATGAAAATCGCGTGGTCAACATCAACGGCGAGGTGCATTCGATGGCCTGGTTAATCCGCTCAGAGTATGATGAGGACGGTCAATTCAGCGGATTTGCCGGTATCGCAAGAGACGTCACCGAAAAAAGGCACGCCGAGAAAGAGCAGGCCAATTTGCAAAACCAGCTGCAACAGAGTCAAAAGATGGAATCGATCGGCCAACTGGCGGGCGGCATCGCCCATGATTTCAACAACATGCTCAGTGTCATCCTCGGCCATGCGGAACTCGCCCTCATAAAACCGGAGACGCAGGAGAAGATGAATGCCAGACTCAAGGAAATTTGCAAGGCGGCCGAACACTCCGCAACCCTCACCCGGCAACTGCTGACCTTTGCCCGCAAGCAGACTATTTCACCCAGGGTGGTGGATCTCAATGAGCTTGTGACGAGTATGCTCAAAATGCTGCAGCGACTGATCGGCGAGAATATACATATCGCCTGGCAACCGTCACCGAAGCTGTGGCCGGTCAAAATCGATCCCGCACAGTTTGATCAAATTCTGACAAACCTGTGCCTCAACGCGAGAGATGCAATTTCCGGCATGGGAACCATTACCATTCAGACCGAAAACGACCTTGGCGAAATCGACAGGCGCTCACACCCGGAATTTGCACCCGGGGATTATGTCCGCTTGTCCGTTAGTGATGATGGCGCCGGCATGGACCAGGAAACTCTGGCCCGTATCTTTGAACCATTTTTTACCACCAAAGAAGTCGGTTCTGGAACGGGATTGGGCTTGGCCACGGTGATGGGAGCTGTCAAGCAGAACAACGGCTACATCTACGTTCAAAGCGAACCGGAGCAGGGAACAACCTTCTCTATTTATCTGCCACGGGTAGAAGCGACTCTGGATGTCGAGTCCGAAACAGCAGAAAAGCCGCTCAGCCGAGGGAACGAAACGATCCTGGTCGTCGAAGATGACGCCATGCTCCTGCAGTTGATAACCAACATGCTTGAAACCGCCGGCTACCGGGTTCTGTCGGCCGCTACCACTGATAGGGCTCAATCACTGGTCAAGGAGGAAGCCTGGGCCGATTCATTTGCTGCTTACAGATATAATTATGCCAATCATGAATGGCAAGGAACTCTCTGAAAGGTTACAAACCCTGCGGCCAGATATGAAGGTTCTGTTCATGTCCGGCTACACGTCTGACATTATTTCCAATCATGGGGTTGTTCAGGAAGGAATCCATCTTTTGCAAAAGCCGATCATGTTTGAGACTTTGGTCAATGCCGTGCGTGATATTCTGGATAACTAGGGAATAAGAAAGCAACGCTGGCCTGGCCTGAAGGACCGATTCAATCCAGGGATGGTTGCTGATAAAGAGAACTTGTTAGGCAGCGAATCTTCCGCCGCGCGCCAGATAAAAAGGCCTCAGAACTATGCCAGAGGATTGTTTGGTCAGTTATTGCGGGATGCAGTGTCATTTCCTTCTGAGCAAATAACTTCAACTCACTTCTAATTTACGAATATCCTCATAAGCCTCTGTCGATCAGACCTGCCGTGGCGAGACCCGTGGAAAGTCGAGAAGAACCGGTTTCCAGACCTTGCCCCCGGTCAGGTCGTTGAACTGGCCAGAAGTCTTCTCCGGGGTCTGCCGCATACGCGGAATCATCAACGATGTCGTCAAAAGCAGGCATCTTGCAGACCTTGGCAAGAGCCTGAACCACCAGTGGGTCAAACTGTGGACCCGCCTTACGCTGGATTTCGCAAATCGCTTCATCTTTGCTCATATGGGTTTTGTAAGGCCGCATGGATGTGATGGCATCATAAGCATCTCCAACACACAAAATTCTTGCCAGTAGCGGAATTTCTGTCCCAATCAGGCCAGAGGGGTAGCCATAACCATCCATTCGCTCATGATGAAATTTAATGACGTCAAGAAAGGGATGGAACTTCTTGATTGGCGATAATATCTGCACGGCATGTTCCGGGTGCTTTTTGATCTGGTCGAACTCTGCTTGAGTCAGGGTTTCGGTTTTATTGAGGATATCATCATAAGTCCCGATTTTCCCAATGTCATGTAGAAGTGCCCCGATCTTGAGTATCTCTCGCTGTTCTTCATTGAGGTTGAGTTCCTCAGCAATCATCAGGCAATAATGTTTGACCCTGATGGAATGACCTTTGGTCCAATGGCTTTTGGCATCAAGAGCGTTAACGAACCCAACGATCAGGCTGTTGATAGTCTCTAGAAGTTCGTCCTCCGCCATGTCTTTGAAGTGGTTCGCCTCATGATATTTATTTTGGTATTGCAATATCCTGCGATTCACAACGTAGCCGAGAATGCTGCTGATTAATGGCGCAAGTAAAACCAGCAGGTTGTACTGTGCTTTAACAGAGCCACCGGAAGCAAGCACCAGAGAGACAATGTCGGTGTTCGATTCATGGTAAAGATATAGCAGGTAACCAAGCAGTACCAGCCACCCGGAAAATGAAATCAACAGGGAAAGATGGTGGTCTGTTTCATTTCTTGGTGACATGATCTTCTCCTTCGTTTATTGAACTCATTTTTAAGCAATAAACCGTTTGTTCTGAACGAACCTTCTGTAACTAAACGCTGTTCTCTTGTTCAGGGCGTCTTCCTTTGGTTATTCGGTGATGACGTCATCATTTGACATGGGCCACATGATTGATAACTCTTTCGCTTAAAGATGAATTCATGATCATCTTTATAGCAATAACAATGCCGATAGAAATAAAAAGATAAGATATTGATATTATTGATTTTTATAGAATTATATGAAGTGGTGCATGTGATCATGTTTTGAACAGAAAAAGGAGGGGGAATGTCTTGAATGTCAAGCCGGGCCCTGTTTAAGTCAATAAGGTTGCCTGTTCACCTTATGAACAGCAAATAATGGCAAATCACCCTATAGACACATCTTTCTTAGAGGTCTTCATCTCGTTCGAGCCTCTTGCGCAGCGTGTTTCTGCTGACACCTAGCAATTTAGCCGCTGCAACCTGATTGTTATTGCAGTGTTTCATGGCCAGATCAACGAGAGTTTGTTCCAGCTCCAGGTTGAGTATTTGAGCAATCTGGCCAGGCTGAGTGCGAGCCAACTCAAGGAATGAATTCTTCAGGCAAGCATTAAATTGCATGGAGAAATCCTCTGATCTCTGTCCCTGCTGCTGCTCCTGTTTGAGCTGAGCAAAGTCTTCAGGTTGCAGAACATCCCCCGAGGAAAAAACGATGGCAGCACTGATCGCGTTCTTCAACTCCCTGATGTTGCCTTCCCAGCGAAAAGCAGCCAGGAATGGCACCGTTTCCGGTGCAAGGCGAAGCTCTTTTTTGCCGTACTTGACCGCATTTTGTCGAACGAAGAGATCGATTAACAGAGGAAAATCCTGCTGTCGTTCCCGCAGTGGAGGGAGATGAAAGCTGACGACTCGCAGACGGTAGAACAAATCAAGTCTGAAGCGTTTGCTCTTTACTTCTGCCATCAGGTCGCGGTTGGCTGCAGCAATAATCCGGACATCAGCTTTGATCTCTTCATTTCCGCCGACGCGTTGGAACGTTTGATTCTCAAGTGCGCGCAACAACTTGCTCTGGTTGGGTAGACTCATCTCGGAAATTTCATCGAGAAAGAGGGTGCCGCCATTGCATTGCTCAAATTTGCCGATGCGGCGCGCATGGGCATCCGTGAATGCCCCGCGCTCATGGCCGAACAGGTCGCTCTCGAGAAGGTTTTCTGGCAACGCCGCGCAATTAATTGCGAGAAAAGGCTTATTTCTTCTTGTCGAGTTGTTGTAGATGGCTCGTGCCAGAAGCTCTTTACCCGTGCCACTCTCACCTTCAATCAGCACAGTTGTGTCCGAATTGGCAACCTTGCCAATCATCTTCCAGATTTCCATCATCTCCGGTGATGAGCCAATCATGATATCTTCGTCAGGAGAAGGAGCTACAATCTCAGATTTTTTATGAGAAAACTTGACCCCCCGGCTCAAAAGATTCGAAGCCAGGCCTCTGGCAACCATGTCTTGCACTTCAAGGAGATCGAAGGGTTTGGAGAGATAGTCGAAGGCGCCGACTCTCATGGCCTCAATGGCATTCTGGGTGGTGTTATAACCCGTGGTGATGATGACGGAGACCTTCGAGTCGATCTGCTTGATCTCTTTCAACACCTCGAGGCCTGACTTGCCAGGCAACTGGATATCGATGATGGCAACGTTGAGAGAGTTCTCTCTGGCAACAGCGAGTCCCGCTTCGCCCTCCTCAGCCGTGAAAATCACGAAGTCCTGGTCTTCAAAGGTGTTTTTCAAAAGCTCGAGAACCGTTCGATCATCTTCAATTATCAGTAGCTTCGCAGCCATTTAGATGCTCCGTGTTTCAAAGTTGAGTTGCCGGATATTTTCGTACTTCTGACCCTGTGTGTGTAAGAAAGGGACGAAACTCTCGAAAAATTAGTATAAAACATTCTAATACATTAGCCTACTGTTCGCAAAAGTAACAGTGCAAAGAGCTTTTTATCAATTTCAAACTCAACAGCCAAAGCCTGGAAACTATGGCTCCACGCTTTCCCCTTCGTGGCAGAAACCCTGTTCATGTGCTGCACAGTGCAGAGTTCTTTCTGCTCTGACTGAGAACCTTCAGGCCTTTCTCTCTTTGAAGGAGTCAAGTGTTGATATGTCATGGAGGATGGTGTCAAGATCGACAAACATCTCTGAAGAGTGATGGCGGCAGCACTGATTGCATGGAGATGGGATGTGGCGACATCCTCAAGAATCACCATACGGACTTGTTGAATCAAGAGTTCAGCAAGACTCCTGGGCTTTTGCAATAGATGGTCGAGTCCGGCAGAATGCGTCCTTTTCGCCAGGAGGCTCCGGCTGAGACCAACAGCAGGGACTCTCTGGATAGAGCATTGGTTTTAGCAACTGCTCGCACCCGAGGCTGCCGACAAATTGTGCTCCTTCAAAAAGTTCGGGGGTCCATGTGGCGCAAAAAGCTAAAGCAGTTGCATCGTCGGGCGGCAGGTATGGAATGTCAAAATCCAGCTTCAGTTTGTCCATCACCGCTCCTGTTGCCACATATGTGATCCTGATACACAGGCAACGAACATGAGCCACTTCTCTCAGGCGAACACCTTATCGACCTCTACATTTTAAGATCTTGGCCTGTTGGTCTTTAACAATCGGCCCATTCTGGCGAGCAGACGTTTGGGGTCGGCCGGCTTGATCAGGTAGTCGTCTACGCCGGCCTCCATCAGCTCAATTTCTGATTCGGATTCGTCTTTTGAGGTCAACATGATAATCGGTATATCGCATGTCTGTAGCTGGCCCTTGAGTATCTTCACCAGCCCCAGGCCATCCATTTCAGGCATCATGTAATCGGTCAGGATCAGGTCTGGGAGCTCACCCTGGACTTTCTCCAGCCCTTCGATGCCATTGACAGCTTCAATGACATGGAAACCTTTTTCCTGGAGAGTGACCTGAAGAATTTTGCGGGCGATTTCATCGTCATCGACGATCAGAATCTTGGCTGCCAGGCCGGTACCGTGAGAGGTCAATGACGGTTGGTTAAGCGCCGCTTTGAAAGTTTCTCCCCCCTTATTGTCTTTGCCTTCGATCTCCGTCGCTTCGATCTCTGGAGGAGAGACGCGAAAGACCTCTTCCAGGGATGTGATCCCGGCATGTGCCTTGTCAAGACCATCAAGAATCATGGGGCGATAGCCTCCATTGCGGGCAATTTTTTTGAGCTGAAAGGTTGAAATCCCAGGTGTCAGGGCCTCTTTAACCTCTGGAGTCATCGCGAGGATCTCATGGATCGCGATGCGACCCGTGTAGCCCGTATCTCTGCAGTGTGAGCATCCAAGACCTTTGTAGAAAACGGCATCTTGATGTTCTTCAAGATATGATGCAATTTTGCGGGCGTAATGGTCGGGGATCTCTGTGGGGCTCTTGCAATGCTCGCAGATCCGTCTAACCAGTCTCTGACCAATAACTGCCCTGAGAGCAGAGGTAATCATAAAAGGTTCGATACCCAGGTCCAGCAATCGGTTTATCGCTGCCAAGGCGTCATTCGTGTGCAGGGTCGATAAGACAAAGTGACCGGTTTGTGATGCCTTGCAGGCGATCTCTGCCGTTTCGCCGTCTCTGATTTCACCGATCATAACGATATCCGGGTCTTGGCGCAGGATCGTGCGTAATCCCGAGGCAAAAGTTAAACCGGCCTTGAGATTGATTGATACCTGACTGACAGAGGGCATATCGTACTCAACGGGATCTTCCAGTGTGACGATATTCACTTCCGGAGACTTGAGATGATTAAGGCATGCATAAAGCGTGGACGATTTGCCGCTTCCGGTAGGACCTGTGACCAGAACAATCCCCTGGGGACTATCTATGGCCTCTCCCATCAACTGCAGGTTCGTGGATGTAAAGCCAAGGCCTGATAAGTCGATGCCCGCCATCATCGAATCAAGGATGCGGATCGTGACCTTTTCGCCGAACGTGGTTGGCATCGTTGAAACGCGCAAATCATAGGTTTTTTGACCCACAAGAACCTGGACCTTACCGTCCTGGGGCTTGCGACGAATGGAAATGTCCATATTGGCAATGATTTTGACCCTCGATACAAGCGACAGAAGGACATGCGGCTCGGTTTTCATTGCCTCTTGCAGGATGCCGTCTATCCGGTATCGAATGAGAACTTCCTCCTTACCTGGTTCAATATGGATATCGCTCGAACGCTGATTAATTGCATTGAAGATGATAACGTTCAGGAACTTGACAATGGGTGCCAGCCCGGCTTGATTTTCCAGGCTCGCAAGATCTACGATCTCATCATCTGCCTTTCTGCCGAAAGATTGGAGGATCTCTATCGACTCATTCTTACCGCTTTCGATCTGTTTTCCCTCGTCGATCGGCGAGACATGATAATGTGTTCTGATCGCCTCCAGGATATCACTTTGCATGGCGATAGCTGTGATGATGCGTTTGCCTGCAACAAAGCTCAACTCGTCAACCTTTTGGAGTGCCATGGGGTCGGCAAAAGCAACCAGAAGTCCTTTGTCAGTCAGGCGAACCGGCATGGCGGAAAATTTGCTTGCGATTTTGGCAGGGACGAGCGAGAGGGCGACAGAAGAGATCGCTGCAGTCTTCAGTTCCATGAATGCAATCCCTAATTGCCTGGCCAGTGCTTCGGCAAGATCGCGTTCCGTAATGGCCCCCATTTGGACGAGGATTTTTCCGATCTTCTCGCCGTTAAGTTTTTGTATTGACAAGGCCTTGTCGCTAATCTCCTGATCGATTCGCCCTAAGGCCATCAGGTGCTCGCATAGTCTCAGAGGCCGCCTGCTGTTTTCCATCGCAATGCCTGAATTGTTGAGTTTATGATAGATTCCAATGATGGCCTGACTCCTCAGACAAGTAATCTTTCCACCCGGTTGCCCCTTTCTTTGAGCGATCATAGGGACATCTTTTATATTTTTAACTATGCCCGTAATCATTGACATGTCCTTTCCTGGTGCCCTGTGCGGTTAATTCAGCCCTTCAATTTTCGGCGCTTTTGCCCCCTGCCTGCGTTACGGTTCCTCGCTTTAAGCCTTGCTGGACCTGCGTCATCGTGCCTTGCCAGGAAGCAAAATCACGCGCAAATTGTGCGGCGAACTAGCCGCACGGGACACTAGTATCCAATTGCATTTTTAAGTGTGCAGCTGAATAGCTCGGTTTCCGTTTCAAGCTCCCGACAGCCACGTATAGCCATTTCGACATTACCTTCTTCGCAGAGGGTCAAAAGTCTCTGGGCTGTTGCTCTGGCACGTTCAGCGCCAAGGCTGCCGAGAGACCCCTTCAGTTTGTGCGTAACCTCTTTCAATGTCTTCAAGTCACGACTGGTAGAAAGAGACCTTAATGTATCCAATTCACTGCCAATGGAATCAAGAAACATGTCAGCAATGCTGGTGAAAAGCTCCTTATTTTGAGAAACGATTGCAAATGCGGCTTCGCGGTCAAAGATCGGTTCAAACAACATGTCCTTTTCTTCTTCAGACTCCGCTTTGATCGCTCGCCATTCAGTCGGGGGCTCGAACAATTTGTCGATTTTCAGATAGAGTTCGTGATCTCTGACAGGCTTGGAGAGATAATCATCCATTCCGGCTTCCAGGCATTTTTCGCGATCGCCTTGAAGCGCATTTGCTGTCAAGGCGATTATCGGTACCCGCGGTTTGCCATTTTCCATTAATCGGATTTCGCTGGTCGCTTCCAGGCCGCTCATTTCGGGCATTTGAATATCCATAAGGATCAGATCGAATTGATTGTTTCGATACTTTTCGACGGCTTGCGCGCCGTTTTCGGCAAGCGTCACACGATAGTTGCGAGCTTCAAGCATGCTCATTGCGACCTTCTGATTTATCGGGTTGTCTTCTGCCAGAAGCACACTTAATGGAAGATGTTTTGCGGGGGGAAGGTTCTTGGGCTTTTCAGTCCTGTCGATGCTCTGAGTTCTATTGAAGACAGTTGCAATACTGTCCATGAGATCGGACATGCAAATCGGTTTGGCAAGAAAATCATCAACACCGATCTGCTGGAATTCTCGACGGACTTTTTGATCTTTTGTTGACGTGAGGACGATGATCTTCGTTGTGTCATATGAATTATGCTGGCGAATGCTTTCGGCAACGTCTAACCCATCCATTTTAGGCATCATGTAGTCGAGCAGGACCAGGTCGAACGGTTCTCCATCGCAAAGCTCCTGTTCAATCAACTCGAGTGCTTTTTGTCCGTTGTCGGTTTCTTGTGTCCGGAAGCCCCAGGATGCGCAGATTTCTCTGGTAATGACCAGGTTCGTCGCATGGTCGTCAACGATCAGAATCTTGAGGTCCAACCCTTTGGGGAGCATTGTGATTCTTTGCTCTTCAATAATTGTTTTATGGCAGAGGCCTATCCGGATTTTGAAGGAAAAGGTTGTTCCTTCGCCAAGGCTACTCTCAACCCTGAGTTGTCCACCCATCAGATTCACCAGTTCCCTGGAAATCGTCAGACCAAGGCCCGTTCCACCGTACTCCCGGGTTGTGCTGGAGTCCGCCTGAGCAAAAGATTCGAAAATATGCTCGAGTTTTTCTTTCGGGATGCCTATGCCGCTATCCTGGACAGAAAATTCCAGTTCAGCAGAGGTCTCATTGGAGTCAAGGCATTCAACGCGCAACACGATCTCGCCCCGGGAGGTGAACCTGAGCGCATTGCCAACCAGATTGGTGAGGATCTGACGCAGGCGTCCCGGATCCCCCGTAAGGCTGGTCGGAACATCCGGCTTGATGTGACAGAATAACTCAACCTGTTCGCTTTTGGTCTTGACCGCCAAAAGGCTGGTGGTGTTTTCAACAACCGTGCGCAGATCGAAGTCCACCGCCTCAAGCTCGATTTTGCCTGCTTCAATCTTGGAAAAATCGAGAATGTTGTTGATGATAGATAACAGGGCTTCTGCTGAACTCTTCAACAACGCCATGTGACTACGCTGTTCATTGCTAAGATCAGTTTTTATAAGGAGGTCGGCCATACCGATGACACCATTCATCGGGGTTCTGATCTCATGACTCATGTTTGCCAGAAATTCGCTTTTCGCTTTATTCGCCTCTTCCGCCTCATATTTTGCTTTTAGAAGAGCATCCTCAGAGATCTTCCTCTCCGTAATATCACTAATTGTGCCATGCAATCGCTTCGCATTGCCTTGTTGATCGAAAAAGACTCGGCAGCTCTCGACCACGTAACGGATATCTCCGCTTGGTCGGATAATACGATGTGAGATCTCAAATGGCTCACGGCGGTCAGACAGATTTGAAATCGTGTCCCGAACCTCCTCAAATTCCTGAGGGTGAATTGCTTTGAGAAAATGTTTGATACCCGGTTTGAATTCTTGAGGGTTCAAAGCCAAAAATTCGATAGGCTTCGTCCGACCAGATAAATTGATTGTTTTCCAGATCATGTTCCCAGTTGCCGACGTGGGAAATTTTCTGAGCCTCAAGCAGACGCTCTTGGCTCTCGACAAGTTTCTCCTGGGCTCTCTTGCTCGCGGTGATATCCTCTTTAACTGCAACATAATGGCAGATTTCATCGTTATTGTTGAAGATCGGTGCTATGGAGCATCGTTCCCAGAATTCTCTGCCGTCCTTGGTTTTGTTGTGGAGTTCACCGATCCAGGTCTGTCCAGAAGAGATGGTCTCCCATAGTTCGCGATAGACCTGTTGCGGAAGTTTTTCCGATTTCAGGATCCGCGGATTTTTGCCTTTTGCCTCTTCAGAACTATAACCTGTCAGCTCGGTAAAATGGGGATTCACATGCTCGATGTTGCCCTCGTGGTCAGTTACGACGATACTCAAAGGACTACACTCCACAGCACGCGACAGTGTTCTTAAAGATTCTTCTGCAGCCAGCCGTTCGGTAATGTCAGAGAAAACAATGACCGAGCCAAGAGACTGGTTGTCTTTAACGATAGGATTACTTACGTACGAAACCAGAACAGGGCTTTTATCTCTCCGCCAGAACACATCCTTCTCAGATGAATAACTTGTACCTTCTTTAATTGAACTGTGCATCTTGCAGTCACTCTGGTTTATAGGTGTGCCATCAGGGCGGCTGTGATGAATCAGCTCATGCATATTGCGACCGATTATCTCTTCACTGGAATAGCCAAGGATCTTTTCAGCCATTGGATTGACGAAGCTTGCATTGCCGTTTATATCGAGACCGAAAATTCCTTGCCCGGCGGCATTGAGTAGCTGACGGCTGCGTTCTTCCAGTTCCTGAACCTTCCTGGTCCTGATCTCGACCATGTGTTCGAGTGCATGGCGATGCTGCCTCAGCTCATGCTCGAATTTTTTCCGCTCAGTTATCTCACTGCCCGTGCCCCGATAGCCTTTAAATTCTCCCTTTACATTGAACACGGGAATACCGCTGGTCATCAGATACCGCTTCTTGCCATTGACAAACATTGGTTTGCCCTCAAGGTCCCGAAACGGTTTTCGTGCTTCCATGTTCTGAATGTGCTGTTGCAGGAGTGTCGGCAGGTTGTTCCGATTTGTCAGCCCGTTCAGTTCCAGGTAACTTCGGCCCAACAGCTTTTCACGTGAGAGATTGTAGATGCCCTCAACCTTTTCAGACATGTAGGTGTACTTTAAATCCGCATCCGTTTCCCAAAGCCAGTCCGATGTGGATGAACTGAAGTCGAAAAAGCGCTGCCTGCTATCAACCAGTTTTTTTTGACTACTGATAAAGCGGCCTGTCAGGGCCACCAGAAGAAATGCTGTTAACGTCGTAAATGCCGCCAGGGCAGTGCGTGACATGTTCAGTTGTCTGAATTCCTCATCAAAACTCATCTCGGTAGCGAAACCTATTTGCAGCTCATCATCCCAGTGCCAGGCTCCGATGACCTTGTCCCCGAGGTAATTCTCATAGCCATTGATGTCGACACCGTTATGACCGGCCGTAGCACTTGCGGCCATGCGTGTTTTACGCTGCTCCGGGTCGGACGAAAAACGTTGCTGCGGAACATAAATGCTCAGGTTAAGCATGGATTTTTGTCCAGAAGCGAGCAGCTTGAGTTCACGGAGTTTGTTTTCTTGACGACTGTTGCTTAACAGTTGCGCATTTCTGTCGAAAACGTATGTCTCTCCACTCTGACCGAGGCTGGCCTGCTGGAGTATGCTTGCATACTCCGCAAGAGGGTCGATCCTGAATATTAGCGTAGCAACAATCTCACCGATTCTGTCCCTGATTGGCGTCCCCAGGAAGATGGTTGGTACACCGGATGTTTTGGAATCATCTTTCTTGCCGGAGAATTCTTTAAAGAGGATCGGCAGGCCGACAAAGCTGTCACCCTTCTCAAGGTTTTCCATCAAGCTTGTTTCGCCTATCTCCAGGAGGGTATGGCCGACAATCTCGTCCTGGTCGGATGCGATAATTGTCTTCTGAGCAGAGATGATAAAAAACCCCTGGTATTGACCGAGGCTGAGCGCAGGGCTGAGATAGCTGCGAATATTAGACTGTACCGGAGAGGCCATGAGAAACTCTGAGGATTGATCAGTCTCGAGCAACTCTTGAATATAGAGAAGCATACGGTGCGAAGCGGACCATGATTCGACGATAGTCAACTCTTTATTAAACCAGGTGTGCAATGCGTGATGGGTTGTGTTGAGAAGAGTAGAAATATTCCGTGCCGAAGTGGACTCTGCTTCGGCAGTAATTACACGGTTGATCCAGAGATTGGCTCCGATCAAAAGAACAAAAACGATAAAAGCTGAGATGATGAGCGGTTTACTGCTCTTATTCTCTTCGCGCATATTACTCAAAGGCATGTTTTGCTTGTCAGTACTCATGGCCCTCTCCGCTGTTCTGCAAAACAAACCCGATTGAAGCCTGAGCAATCAGGACTTTGCCGCTGGTTGGGGCTCTGGCAGTGGCGTTGAGCCAGGGCCTCTTCTGCCTCCTCCCTCAAATTGGCCAAGGACATTGCCATCAGGCCTATCGGCTCGCCACGCTTTGCCACTGTTGGGGCTGAGACCGAGTAAAGTAAGATTGCCTCTTCAGGATATTTGTCGGTCCGGCAACGTGGCCAGACTTGTCGTTATTGATTCGGCAGGACATGACGTAATACTCATCTTCTCCTGCCGTCTCAACGACAGCCGTAACAGCGATCAATTTATAACCATTGAATACTTTCTGCTTGGTGCCTAAGAATTCCATTTCCTCAACGAGGATTTCCGCTTTTTTAAGTTCCTTTACACAGGTTTCTTCTGAGTCATCAACATAGATATCCATGAGGAGTTCCCCGTACACCGGGATTTGATTCTGTCTCATGTCAGCAAGCTTTGCCTCCTGGACATACTCCTTTGCTGCAGGGGAAGAAACACGGTCGACAACTGCTGCGGCCAGTGCCTGGGATGACATAAAGAGGCAAGCGCCAAACATAATGAGAGTCGTTGTTAAGTTCTTCATAAGACCTCCGGATATCTCTCGTTGTTGATACGTTAGAATTACATTCTTCTCTGCGTTCTGTTTCAACCGCACGTCACCATTCATCGCGACACCAGTGCCGCCGCATTTTCAATGAAGCCGTCTCACCACGAAGGAACTAAATTGCCACTACTCAGGTATGCTCTTATTGCCTCCACACTGCTGAGCGCCATATCGATAAACTGCAAGCCCATCCCCGGTGGCATCTCCGCTTTGGAGAGTTTCTTCGGATCATTGACCCAGGCAACCCTGGCTATACAGCGAATTGGTTGGCTTCGATTAGGCAGGCAAATTTCGATCGCGAACTGAGTATTGACCGGCAGCACCATGGGGGTCGCCAAAAACACACCACCTGTACTCAGGTCAACAGAATAATCGGCGAGGGTTTTCTTCAGGTCAAAACCGTGCCTGATTGTTATACGGGCAGGACAACGGAGCTGATCGAGATTGACAAGTTTCAGCTCCAGGAGTCTTTTTGTCGTGGCAATCAGCATGTGTGGGTTGATCGGCTTAAGGATAATTCCATCACAGCCAGAGGCCCAGCACCGTTCAATATCACTCACGGAGTTACCATGTGTCATCAAAATGACCGGTAATTCTGAACTACACAGTTGTTTGATCTCCCGGCAACACTCATCACCATTCATGCCGTCCATATACAAATCCATGAAGACCAGGTCGGGTTGTTCCTCCTTGATGTAGTTAAGAGCTTCCTTGCCACAGGAGGCTGTCGAGGTACTGACGTTCTCCAATTGTGACAATATGGATTGGCCAAAATTGAGGTTCTTGGCAAGATCATCGACCATGAGGACATGCTTCTCCGTAGTGATCTGATCTAAATAACTGTTAAGGTTCTCGTTCTCTATAACGATGTTCATGACCTTCTCCTTCCCGGCTAAGAGTGCCTTTAAACAGCAATAAATTGAAATTGTTCTGTCTGGTCTTTGAACAGAGTCGGGCCTGTCGAATCGTTCAATCCAACAGCTGACACCGGGAGCCTGCCATGTCCATGGGAGCCGCTGCATTCAAGATGGATCTCGTTGAATCGTGCTGCGACACGGGTAAAAGCAGACAAAACATCCGGATCAAAATGCTCTGGCATGGTGCGACCATCACCCCTGGTAATTATGTCGAAAGCTTGCTCGTGGCTATAAGCTTGCTTGTATGGCCGTTCACTGCGCAGAGCATCATATTGATCGGCCAAAATAACGATTCTGCCTTCAATAGGAATCTGCTCCTTACGCAGCCCATGCGGATAGCCTGACCCGTCCCAGCATTCATGATGGTTGAGAGCAATCGAAGCGGCTCTTGTTAACAACGGGAAAGGAGACCCTTCCAGGATTCTCTTGCCGATCGTCGTATGATTCATAATGATTTTGCGCTCTTCATGGTCGAGGGGTCCTATTTTCAAGAGGATCGCATCGCTGATGCCGATTTTACCGATATCATGCATTGTGCTGGCCAGAGCAATTGTTTGCGCTTCGCTCTCAGTCAGTTTGAGCTCACATGCCAGGCAATGGACGTAATGGGAGATGCGGTGTGTATGCGAACCGGTATCAGTATCTCTGTACTCGGCAGCAAAGCAGAGACGTTTGATCATTTCCCGATTCATGGAATCCATTCGGGCCAGAGATGAGGTGAGTTCGGCAGTGCGGATCTTGACAGCCTTCTCAAGTTCAAGAACGAATCTCTTGTGTTGACGTGAAGCCCGGCCAGCAGCCAGGCCACGCTGGACAGAATCAAGAAAAGGCTGAGCCTGAAAGGGCTTGAGCAGAAGCTCAAAAGCCTGGCTTTCTACTGCCTTCACCGCAAAACCCATATCGGCAACACCTGTCATTAATATGACCGGGAGATCATCATTAT
This sequence comes from uncultured delta proteobacterium, assembly GCA_963769955.1. Lineage (GTDB taxonomy): Bacteria > Desulfobacterota > Desulfuromonadia > Desulfuromonadales > BM103 > M0040. The sequence continues at coordinate 70,535 of CAVYNW010000028.1, read as the reverse complement.
ATTTTTTGATGGCGTCGAGCAGCTGCAATCCGCTGAACTTCGGCATAGAGAAATCAGTGATCATCAAATCCACTTTTTGACCTTTGAGACTGTCAAGTGCTTTATGACCGTCGTCAAAGATCATGACTTTAAACCCGGTCTCACTGAGTAACTGGTACAGAAACGTAAGAATATTGGGATCATCATCGACGACAGCTACCGTGCAATCTGCATATTCGTTTTTCACGATGCATCTCCTTGATATCTCTGGCTGGGCGATCAAAGCTTCTCTGCGTTATCCATTAGCAATACGCGTACCATCTTGACAAGCACTTGAAATCACATGATTTTATGGGCTTTTCCCGAATAAATCGCATCTGGCCATGTTCAAGGCCTGAACAGAAATCAGAGCGAAATCACTGCCCGCCCTGTAAACAGTGGTGAGTCCATACTTTGTGCCCTGTTCACTGTTTGCACTTGAGTTGCGGAGAGGCTGTACACAACGGAACAATTTATCTGAGAACTGCCGGGTAATTTGTTTTTAGAGAGGGTAACTCAAGCAAGGAATATTCTTGTCACAAGCCCAGCAAATGGAAGTTGTCAGACATCAAAGAGCTGTCCCGCGTCATCAGCCTGAGAATGAACGGCTCGCGTTATCAGGCGGAAGATGTTTTTCAATAACCTCTTCGATAAGCCGGTGTTTCGCTTTTTACCTGCTCCTGCATCTCGTAAAACCACACCCGTCGAGGCCAGGGCAGCCGTTGCCGGCCGCGACTGACCGTTCAGCTTTCGTTGTTCATTTACGCTTGAATATACTTGCTTCTCCGAGCGCCCTTTATAAAAAACACAGACCTGACTTCTGTTCATTGCCATTTATTCAGTTCAATTCATGAACAGGAGAAATTATCAATATAATCCAGGCTCTTGCGTTGATTTATCCTGTTAGGACACACATATGATGTTCAGGAACCGCACAACAGGATTTGCCATGCATAAATTTCTTGTTCAATAATTACAGCTGCTTAAGGACATGAATCGCTGGCATGCTGCTTGCGATGTAAAGAGACAGGAGAAAAGCTTGCTGAACAGGAAGGTCAGTGCAGGAATCATGAAGAGGCTAGCAACAATGTGCCAGACCATTATCCTGGTCTGCGATCTTCTTTAGTGTAGCTACAGTCTATTCAATCGGCATCTCTTTGCACTCTCAGTTGTCAGGCCTTTACGCTATCAGGCGAGTGAGGTAGTCTGGAAAAACTGGGCACCAAGCTGTATATTCTAAGAGGCTCAAGGCGGTGTCCATTGCAACGCAAACCGAAGGTTTGTTTGCATATATTGTTTTGGTATCAGAAGAAGCCGGGCCTCTTGGAAAAGCATGGGAACACTTTTGATGAAGAGCAGTACAACTCACAAGCTTGTCGGAAGGAAGCCGTCGCTGCACCTTAAACGCACCGGCTTCATCATTGCTGTGGTCTGGACGATAGCTGTCGGTCTGGCCTTGTACTGGCATGCCCTGTCGGAACAAGATCAAATTTTTCAGCATGCACTGATCGAAGCCAGGCAAGCGCTCAATAAGGACATAATCTATCGCAAATGGGCTTCTGGTCATGGCGGTGTCTACGTTGCTGTAACTGAAGAGACACCACCTAACCCTTACCTGCAAGATATAGTGCGTCGTGATGTGACCACCACGGACGGCCAGCAGCTGACCCTGGTCAACCCGGCCTACATGACCCGGCAGGTAAACGAACTCGGGCTCGAAACAGCTAGCCTCCGTGGGCATCTCACCAGCCTTGATCCCCTTCGCCCGAAAAACGCCCCGGACGCATGGGAGGCCAAGGCGTTACGAGCTCTTGAACGGGGCGAAAGCGAAGTCTACGAAGTGACCATGCTGGACAATACCGAACAACTGCGTCTGATCAAGCCTCTGTGGGTCGAAGCCTCCTGCCTGGAATGTCATGGGAAGCAGGGCTACAAACTGGACGACCTGCTGGGTGGGCTCAGCGTGACAGTGCCATTGGTCCCACTGAAGTTAATTTCGCATCAGCACTGGGTCAATATCACCTCGCTCTATGCAATTGTCTGGCTGCTTGGCCTTTTAGGTCTCATCCTGGCTATGTGCAACATGATGCAGCAAATCCGCAAACAGGAAAAATTGCAGAGGGTGGTGAGGAAAAATGAAAGCAACCTGCGCCGGACACTCAACGCCATTGGCGAGGGCATTATCTCGATAAACGTTAAGAATCAGGTCTTACATTTAAACCCGGTTGCCGAAAAGCTTACCGGATGGCTGGAGAAAGATGCGACCGGGAGACCCCTGGCTGAAGTATTTAACATCGTTGATTCACAGACGCGTCTGGCAACGGACATCACGGCGATTGGTCCTGCCAGGAGCGACCTGGCCTCCGGGCTTTCCTGCAAAGCCCTCCTGATCGCTACCGATGGCAGCGAATCCATGATCACTTACCATTCAGCGGTTATGATGGATGCTGATGGGACGTTATCAGGCACGGTGATTATTTTATCTGACGAGACCGAGACGAGTCTTCTGCAAGAGGAGCTTCTGAAGGCCAGAAAACTCGAAGCTGTCGCCATCCTGGCCGGAGGTCTTGCCCACGACTTCAACAACCTGCTAACCGGGTTGTTCGGTAACATCCAGCTGGCATTGATGAAGCTATCCGAGCAGCATCCGGCTCACTCATCTCTTGTCAATGCGACCATGGCTTTTGATCAGGGCATTAGCCTGACGAGTCAACTGCTCACTTTCTCCAGGGGTGGTTTGCCCCTGCTGGAAGAGACCAGTTTCAGCAGAATTATTCAGAATTCGATACGCCTCTATATAGACGAAGGGTTGGTCACTGTTGATCTGAAATTACCTGAGAACCTCTGGCCGGTCAGAGGTGATCATGTCCAGCTGTCCCAGGCCTGCAACAATCTGTTCAGCAACGCCATTGAGGCTATGCCGAATGGGGGCTCTCTGCATATCGAAGCAGAGAACATTGAGGACCTCAGCCTGACAGAGGCCGCGGGGCTCACCGGTAACTTTGTCAAACTTGTGATACAAGATGAGGGCGTTGGCCTTACGGAGCACGAAAGAGGCATGATCTTCGACGCTTTCTATACAACCAAGGAGGAAGGTCGCGGCTTGGGGTTGGCTGTTACTCACCGGATTATCACCAAGCATAACGGGCATATCCAACTGGACTCTGAGCCGGGCGTTGGCACAGTCTTTAATGTTTACCTGCCTGCTGCAGGCAGCAAAAGTCCTCCACCTTCAGAGACGCTGGCGTCTCAACCTGAAGAATTGAACGCATCCTCAAGGTCCATTCTGGTTGTGGATGATGAAGAGATGATCAGAGACCTGACCAGAGAGATGCTGGAAAGTGTTGGATACCAAGTCGATACCGCCGCTGAAGGTCAAGAAGCGATCGAAAAATTTATCGCCGCAGACACGAGCGGCATACCCTTTGATGCCGTCATCATGGATTTAACCATGCCCACGGGTATGGATGGGAAAACTGCCTGCGAAAAACTTTTGCAGCTTTATCCCGGGGCACAGATCATCGCCTCCAGCGGTTACTTTGCCGATGCCACAATGGCTGATTTCGACAGCTTCGGATTTACCGGCAGGATTTCCAAACCGTTCAGGCTGGAGTTTTTACAAAAAGAGTTGTCCCGCGTCATCAGCCTGAGGGTGAACAACCAGAGCTAACAGGCGGAGCGCTATTTTACGGCGGCCTTCTCGACAACCTGGATCTTTCACTCTGCTGTTTGATCCAGCGCCTCGTAACACCACACCAACGGAGTTAATGGCAGCAACAGGGGCCAACTCACCCTTCATATTTTCTTATTCCTTTACCTTTGGATGCACTCTCTCTAGCCATCTTCTCCTCTTAAAAAACCTCCCTGGAGGCTGTTCATTTCCCTTTGTCCTGTTCAGTTTCTGAACAGGCTGAATAATCAATATATTTCACCCTGTTGCATCAATTTATTCTTGCAGGCGAAAAATATTATGTTCAGAAGCGGCACAATACAAGGCTAATCGACTAAAAATAAATCTAATAATTACAAACACTTGAACATGTACTCCGCTGGCATACTGCTTGCGATGTAAAGAGACAGGAGAAGAGTTTCTGAACAGGAAAGTCAATGGAGGAGCCATGAAAAGTCAATCAACATTGGACCAGACCACCGGCCTGACCCTGGTTATTCTGTCTGTAGCAGCAGTCTATTCAATCGGCACCTCTTGCCACCTTCAGTTGTCAGACGTCTACGCTATTAAACAGAGCGTGGGAACTATCACCGGAATGACGGACAGCGCTTTGCATGCCTATATCGGCTTAGCGATTTTCTTCGCAACCGGCCTTCTATTGCAGAAGCCCTTTCATGCCAGGCTGCCATGGCTGACCGTTTTAACAGTTGAGCTCTTCAATGAAGCCATGGATTTCCTGAATGCCATTTCGCACGTCAGTCCAGGGTTCTGGCCCAACCCAGGGTTCTGGTCCAACTGTTTGTCAGACATTGTTTATACCCTCTCCTTGCCGACTTTGCTTTTCATCACCACCAAGTTCCTCCACAGCTACGTGACAAGCGTTTTTAACAATAAGGCGTCGTCGCTAAATCGCGCGGCGATGGGGTTCGAGTCCCCCGGGTACAGCAATAAAGAAGACAAAAGCCCTTCCACGAATAGGGGAAGGGCTTTTCTGCGTTGGAGGGTTTAAATATGTTATTCTAACTTTTATGGAAGCTGTCAAAGGTAGAATATTATGAAAAAGCATATCCTCGTGATAGATGACGACCCCGTCATACTGACTATGACCAGGGAGTCTCTGGAGGACGCCGGATACAGAGTCTCAACCGCCGACTGTGGCATCTATTCAAATAACATCATTTACGGCACCCCGCCTCCTGCCCTGATTGTTCTCGACGTCATCATGCCGCTGATGTCCGGCATTAAAAAGGCCAAGCTCCTCAAACAGAGGGAAAAGAGTTGCCATATCCCTATCCTTCTTATGTCTTCAAAAACAGAAGAGGAGCTTAAGGGCCTTGCTCAGGAAGCCATGGCTGACGATTATCTCTGCAAGCCGTTCAGCGCTGATCAACTGACGGCAAAGGTCCTGAACCTGCTGCCATAAAGGCAGACTTGCATGCCTCTCTTCACGGCCCCCCTTGCTTCAGTCATATCTTCCCTTACACTGTAACAAGAACGAATGTCCCGATTGTCATGATTTCTGGAGCTCAGTATGAAGACTCCCTCAACCGACCTTGGTCGTCTTCCTGACCGGAGCAGAACAAAGCTTCTTTACGACCAGCAGTTGCCGGTCTACAAGGCTGCCTTGCAGCAACTTGTCCAGGATATACGCTTGATCCTTGAGCAGCAGGGTTTGACTCCGGCCATCAAGTATCGTATCAAAAGTTTTCCGGCCTACTTCGACAAGCTGCGTAAACTGAACAAAACTAGCGAGCGCCGGCGCATGGTGACGATCAATGATTTCTTCGGCTTGCGTATCGTCTGCCCTTTTCTTGAAGATGTTGAAACCGTTTCCAGCCTCCTTGCCACCCACTTCGAGGTTCTGGAAACGGAATGTAAAGCCAACCAGCATTCCTTCCGCGAGTTCGGCTACGACTCGGTACATCTGGCCATCCGCATGGAAGCGACCCTGACCGGACGCGCGATGCCCGGGGTGCGTAAAGTTTGCGAGATCCAATTGCGGACCATTCTTCAGGATGCCTGGGCCGAGGTTGAGCATGAGCTGGTCTATAAATCGGATATCTCCTTACCCAACCAATCAATCCGCCGCAAGCTGGCTTCGTTGAATGCCACCCTGACCCTTTCTGACCTGATCTTTCAGGAAATTCGTGACTACCAGAAAGAGATTCGTCAGCATGGCCGTAAACGGCGCGCGAGTGTCGAACGTGAGGTCCTGGATCAGGACTTGATTGCCATCTCTCATCCCACAACCAGCATACCTCCGGCTCGCATCGGGCCGATCCCGTCAACCATGGCCAGTCACCTGGAAAAAACCATGCTGCGGGCTCTGGAAGCCCACAGCAATCATGACCTCGAAAATGCCATCGCGCTCTATGGGCAGCTGCTCGGCATGCAGCTCGACCGTAAAATGCGAGGACTGGTCTACAATCATCGGGGGATGGCTTATTTTGCCATCGGCAGCCACCAGCGGGCGCTGAAAGATTTTTCCAGCGCGATCAGCTACGACCCCGAGGGTGACCGGGGATATGCCAACCGTGGTCTCTGTTATCGGGTTATGAAAAAATACGAAAAAGCACTCAAAGACTTCGACCAGGCGTTGATCATCAATCCAAGTCGTCCCGATAGCTACTTCGGGCGGGCCCAGACCCATTACGACATGCAGCAATTTGAACTGGCTCTTGCCGACTGTGAGAAAGCCTTGTTCATTCATTCCGGCTACCAACCGGCCAGGGAGCTGATTAAGATCCTGCGTCAAGAATAGGATTGGCTTACAGCTCATGTGCTTGTCTTAAACCGCGGCCAGCTGTATCATGCCACATCCTATAGCAACCTCAACTCCAGGTACGACCTCAGCATGCACGATAATTACTCCAGCAGTGAGCTTAAGGCAAAAGGCCCTTACCGCTGTCCGCCGCGCGGAACAACGCGCCCGGGAAACTTATGACATCAAGCTGCCGCAAGCAGCGCTTGATTTTTCCCTGCGTGGGCGTTGTGCAGGGCAGGCCAGAGTTGAGAGGAAGGGGGCGACCCATCTGCGCATCAACCTGCAATTACTGGCTGAAAATCTTGATGATTATCTGAGTCAGACCATTGCCCACGAAGTTTCGCATCTGGTCGTCAACTGGCAAGCCCGTAACAAGCGTCTGCAGCCAAGACCCCACGGCACAGAGTGGCAGACAGTTATGCGCGATTGCTTCGGGCTTGAAGCAAAACGCTGCCACAGCTACCGGACCACACCCGCCAGGGTCGTACCAAGACCTTTTCTATACACCTGCAGTTGCCGTGAACACCGCCTGACCAGCATCATGCACAACAGGATCGGTTGCAACTATCAGGCCCTCTGTAAAGCTTGCAGAACACCCTTACAATTTGTCGCCAGAGGAAAAGACTGCTAGAATGGCGGTGTTACGATTTTTGAAATTCGTAACACTTACTCCTTGACCGAAGCTTATTCTGGCAATAAAGTGCTGGTCAAATCCTATTGAAGATCAGCTGGCCCGTTTTTCTGCAGGAGCTCATTGTAACCGGTTTGATACGTGAGTTCCGATCAAGCATAGCGAGAATAAAAGGAAGATCAACGATGCACATGGCAGATGCTCTCGTATCCCCTGCCGTAGGAGGTGCGTTCTGGGCGGTCGCCGCCGGAACCATCGCTTACTGTTCATCGCGCGTACGCAAGAACCTTGACGATCGCAAGGTGCCGCTCATGGGTGTCCTCGGTGCCTTCGTTTTTGCTGCGCAAATGATCAACTTCACTATCCCGGCAACCGGGTCAAGTGGCCACCTCGGCGGAGGGCTGCTGCTGGCAATCCTGCTGGGGCCCTCTGCGGCATATCTGACCATCGCCTCGGTGCTGATGATTCAGGCGCTTTTTTTCGCCGACGGCGGGCTCTTGGCGCTCGGTTGCAATATCTTCAACCTCGGCGTCTTTCCTGCCTTTATTGCTTATCCCTTAATATACAAAAAACTGGTCGGTCGTGATCCACGTCAATCCCGCATGGTCGCCGCAGCAATCATCGCCGCGGTTGTTGCCCTGCAATTCGGCTCTCTGGGCGTGGTGCTGCAGACGGTTCTGTCCGGTGTCTCCGTGTTGCCATTTTGGCCCTTCCTTCTGCTTATGCAACCGATCCATCTTGGCATTGGCGTCTTCGAAGGCGTGGTTACAGCGCTTGTCGTCACCTTCATTTACCAAAACCGGCCGGAGATTCTGGAAAGTGCCTTGAGGCAGAAGCCTCTGGGCGACTTGCCGATCAAATCTCTGCTGGCAAGTTTTCTGCTGGCGTCCCTGTTGATCGGCGGTGTGCTCTCCTGGTTTGTTTCCGAAAACCCGGATGGACTGGAATGGTCGATTGCCAAAATCACCGGTTCCCCGGAGTTGCCGGAGGTCCGGAGACAGCGAGTACCAACAACTTGCCAAACTCCAGGCAGAGACGGCGCTGCTTCCTGACTATGCACTCCCGGCAAAAGCAGGCACGACCCAATCCGCCTCGTCGGAGAGAGTGGGAACCAGCCTTTCCGGCCTCCTTGGTGGCGCGATGACCCTGGTTCTGTGCAGCCTGATCGGCATACTTCTGAAAAGACGCAGCTCCGCCAAGCGGAAAGAGGCTTAGGATGCTGGCCATTGACGGGTCTTTTCTCGACTTCAAGCAACTCGACCTGCTTGCCCTGCGGCAGACTCCTGTCCACCGCCTCGATCCAAGAGCCAAGGTCCTGACCACCCTTTGTTTCATCGTCAGCGTGGTCTCCTTCGACCGCTACCAGATCTCGGCCATGTTGCCGTTTCTGATTTACCCTGCCGTGTTGATGGCGGTCGGTGATTTGCCCTTCGGCTATATCCTGCGCAAGATCCTCATCGTCATCCCTTTTGCCCTGCTCGTTGGTCTGTTCAACCCGGTCTTCGATCGCCAGGTGCTGATGCAGATCGGTCCGCTCGAGATCTGGGGGGGCTGGATTTCCTGCTTTTCCATTCTGATCCGTGCCCTTCTCACGGCGAGTGCGGCCATTATCCTGGTGGCGATCACCGGCTTTCCGGCCATCTGCGAGGCTCTTGAAAAGTTGAAGATGCCGCAGACTTTTGCCGTACAACTGCTGTTCCTCTATCGCTACATCTTCGTCCTCACCGATGAAGGAGTACGTACTGCGAGGGCGCATCAACAGCGCAGCTTCGGTAAGCGGGGGCTCGGTATCCGCCATTTTGCTTCCCTGGTCGGCCATCTGCTGCTGCGCACCTGGGAACGCGCCGAACGCATTCATATGGCGATGCTGGCCCGCGGCTTTGCCGGCGAAGTTCATTCCAGCCGACGGCAAGGCCATTTCGGCCGGGCTGAAAGCTTCTTCATGGTTGGATGGATCAGTCTCTTTGTTCTGCTGCGTCTATATAACGCACCGCAACTCCTCGGCGGCCTTTTCACCGGAACCATGCCATGAGCCACCATATCGTTCAGGTCAAGAACCTGCAGCACGTTTACCCAGATGAAACAGTTGCCCTGCGTGATGTTTCCTTTTTGATTCATCATGGCGAATCGGTGGGTATCATCGGTGCCAATGGTGCAGGCAAGTCGACTCTCCTCCTCCATCTGATAGGCTACCTCTCTGCAACCTCCGGAGAAATCATCATCGGTGATGACCGTCTGTCGAAGGAGAAACTGCCAGAGATAAGGCGGACTGTGGGTATGGTTTTCCAGGACCCGGAAGACCAGCTCTTCATGCCGACGGTTTATGACGATGTCGCCTTTGGGCCGCTCAACCTTGGCCTTGCGGCCGATGAAATTGAACGCCGGGTCACAGAAGCCCTCGGCCGGGTCGAAGCCCTTGATTTACGTGACAAGCCACCCTACCATCTGTCCGGCGGAGAGAAAAAGCGTGTGGCAATTGCGACTGTCCTCTCCATGCTGCCGGAGATACTGGTCCTCGACGAACCAAGCAATGGTCTCGACCCCCACGCCCGACGCCAGCTTATTGCCTTGCTTAAAGCCTTTCACCATACCCGAATCGTCACCAGTCATGATCTGGACATGATTGTCGAACTCTGCGAGCGCACCATTGTCCTGCATGAGGGCCGGGTTATGGCCGATGGCCCGACCTTGGAAATTTTCAATGACGACGAACTCCTCAGAACCTGCCGGCTGGAAAAGCCTTTTGCCATGCAAGGCTGTCCGGTCTGCTCGCCAGACAAACAGTCTTTGCCAAGCCAAGCTCCGCTGGTTCCTCAACACAGCGGCAAGCCGCATGACCACGAACATTGATCAGACAGCTGCACAAGATACCTCCGGGGCAAAGCCGCAGGCACTCTATTAGATGATCTGAAAAGCTCATTTTTATCAAAAATAAAAACTTTTATTTAGACAAAAAACAAGATTCGCGTTAGGCTCCCCTTTACCGGCAGATGGTCAGAGGTCTGACCAAAAGGCGAATTTCGCCAAAAAAGGTGATCTTTCGCCACTTCTGTTAAAATAAATACCGAGATCAATTTGACAAACGCTCAATTCTACGAGACCTTTTTAAATGGCTACGCTCGGCATCATCTTTGCGTATACAAACAGACTTGGCCGATCGACAGGATCGACCCTACAAACCTATTTCTTGCGGAGGGTAAATACCCATGAATGTTCACGAATATCAGGCCAAGGCAATCCTGCGGAATTTCGGGGTTCCGGTCCCGGAAGGACACGTTGTCTACAACAGCAATTCAGCCCGTGACTGGGCCAAGCGCCTCGGCGAGGGACCTTACGCGGTCAAGGCCCAGATCCATGCCGGCGGGCGCGGCAAGGGCGGCGGCGTCAAGATCGCCAAGACTGCCGATGAGGCCAAGAAGTATGCCCGCGCCATGTTCGGCATGACCCTGGTGACGCATCAGACCGGGCCCGAAGGCAAGATCGTCAAACGTGTGCTGATCGAGAGCGGCTGCAATATCGCCGATGAATTCTACGTCTCTTTCCTGGTCGACCGGGCCACCGACAAGGTCACCCTGATGGCTTCAGCAGAAGGCGGCATGGATATCGAGGAAGTCGCCGCCAAGACCCCGGAGAAGCTCTTCTTCGAAGCGATCGATCCGGTGGTTGGCCTGACGGCCTTCCAGTCCCGCAAGGTGGCTTTCAAGCTCGGCTTTGAAATCGCCCAGGTCAAGCAGGCGGTACCCTTGTTGATGAACCTCTACAAGGCTTTCGTCGAGACCGATTGTTCTTTACTCGAGATCAATCCACTGGTTCTGACCGGCGAGGGCAACCTGCTCTGTCTCGATGCCAAGATCAACTTTGATGATAATGCGCTCTTCCGGCATATCCGCATTCGCGATCTGCGCGATTACGACGAGGAAGATACCATGGAGATCGAAGCCTCCCAGTATGACCTCTCCTACATTGCCCTGGATGGCAACATCGGCTGCATGGTCAATGGCGCCGGCCTGGCCATGGCGACCATGGACATCATCAAGCACTACGGTGGCGACCCGGCCAACTTCCTCGATGTAGGTGGCGGCGCCACCATTGAGCGTGTCACGGAAGCCTTCAAGATCATCCTCTCCGATGAAAAAGTTGAGGGGATCCTGGTCAACATCTTCGGCGGCATCATGAAATGTGATGTCATCGCCACCGGTGTTATTGAAGGTGCCAAGCAGGTTGGCGTCAAAGTTCCCCTGGTTGTGCGTCTGGAAGGCACCAATGTGGATCTGGGCAAGAAGCTGCTGGCAGAATCGGGCCTGAACATTGTCAGTGCCGATGGCATGGCTGATGCGGCGGAGAAGATCGTCAAAGCCGTCAAGGGTTAAGGAGAGACAACGATGAGTATATTGATCGATAAAAACACCAAGGTTATTACCCAGGGGATCACGGGAGCCACCGGGCTCTTTCACGCCCAGGGCGCCCGTGACTACGGCACGCAGATGGTCGGCGGAGTCACCCCCGGCAAAGGCGGCACCAAGATTGACGGTTTCCCGGTCTTCGATACGGTCGAAGACGCCGTCAAGGAAACCGGCGCCACCGCATCGGTCATCTACGTTCCGCCGATTGGCAGCGCAGATGCGATCATGGAGGCGGTTGATGCCGGCATTGAACTGGTCATCTGTATCACCGAGGGCGTACCGGTCCTCGACATGGTCAAGGTGCAGAAATATATGCAAGGCAAGAACAGCCGGTTGGTCGGTCCCAACTGCCCCGGCGTCATCACTCCCGGCGAGTGCAAGATCGGCATTATGCCAGGTTATATTCACAAACCCGGACCGGTCGGCGTTGTCTCCCGCTCCGGCACCCTGACCTACGAAGCGGTCTGGCAGCTGACCACCCGCGATATCGGCCAGACCACCTGTGTCGGTATCGGCGGCGATCCGGTCAACGGCACCAGCCATCTCGACGTCTTGAAGATGTTTGAAAACGATCCGGCCACAGAAGCCGTGATCATGATCGGCGAGATCGGCGGTGACGCCGAAGAGCAGGCTGCCGCGTATGTTCGTGATCATATGACCAAACCGGTCGCTGCCTTTATCGCCGGCGCCACGGCTCCAGCCGGCAAACGTATGGGGCATGCCGGCGCGATCATCTCCGGTGGCAAGGGTGACGCCGCCAGCAAGAAGGCATTTTTAAGTGAATGTGGTGTCAGCGTTGCCGACAGTCCGGCCGAGATGGCCGATGCGCTGCTGAAGATCTGGCAGCCTTGAGAATGAGCAACTCTCTCTGATCAAGAAGGGGCCGGCATTAATGCCGGCCCCTTCTTGTTGTTAAACAAAGTTGAGTTCTGCTCTCATGGTCGGAGATTAACAGAGGACAGCAGATCGTTAATCTGTTGTGCTTTAAATCTTTGTTAAAAACCAGAAACAGAACCGGCGGGTCGCGTCCCGCCAAACGCCATACTTTTGTCCGGCAACAAAAGTATGCAAAAGTGCCGTCTCCTTGCGGAGGGCATATTCCTTTGCCAGTTTCCTGAGCTTTCTACTCACAGAATTTGTGGCATTCCGGCCCTTTTCAGGGGGGCCTAATCGTCGTGTTTCTATCTGGGGTTGGCATAAGCAACGGAAGGTCTTCGTCTTGTCGCTGTCGTAGAGGTCCTCAAGGGCCTCGGGTCTAACGGGGAACGTGTAGACAGTGAGAGAGCCTTCCCTCTGACAATTGCCACCAGTATGCACCGCGTAAAACATGCCCAGCGCAGCGTCGAGCTTTCTTTTGCTTCCCCTCTTGTTTCAAAAACTTTGGGGCTTTGTCGCTACAAAGAAAATGCCGTTGCTGTCGGGCAACCCCGACGATTTTGCTTTTGCCTTTGGGTTTAAATTTCAACAAAAAACGCAACAGATTTACTATCTATTGTGCTGAGACTACTGAAAAACACACGAAGACTTAACCAGTCAGACGGATGAAATTTAGCGGGGGCAACGAATTCAGGGCCGGCATAATAGCCGGCCCCCTTTATGTTTCATGAAGTTAAAGTGTATAAGTTTATTGCGTTGGCGGAGAAGCAGGCTCCTCTTCTTTGAGCGGTGAACCCCAGAAGGTGCCGAGCACATTCCGGTCGTGCTCGCTGATAATCGCACCACGTTCGATCATGCGCTGCAGCAGAGCGTCCAGATCTTCCTCCTGACCTAGAGCCTTGTCGACCCGGCCACGGGTGTGACAGATGGTGCAGCGGTTTTCAATCGTACTCTGGAATTCGTCATTACCGGGGAGACGATGCACATCATGCACGGCCCCCGGCACGGCAAAAGCGGTGATCGGCAGAAGCAGCAGCCCCACCGCAAGAAGCAGCAATCTTGGCAAGTTATTATTCTCGTACATAGGTATCAATATCCGTTTCGTGGACCATGCCCATCATGTGGGCGTATTCCGATTCGATGATAGCGTAATGATGCTCTGTTTCTTCAGCCATGCGGTCGAAAACGGCACGTACAGCAGGGATCAACCATACGGGACGCTGTCATGCGCAGACTTTTCAGGAGATCCTCTTCTTCCTGCATGGCCAACTCCATTGCCTTGCGTTCATGAACATTTTCGTCGAGAGCTTTTTCCAGCTGCCTGATCATGGCATGAGCTGGATGCAGGCGGTTGAGCCATAAAATCTTCAAAGGAGCCAAGGTCGCTGCCGGTGTAGATTTTGAAGAAGTGGCCGGCATGCTCACGCTCCTCACTGGCCAGCTGCTCAAAGACCTTCTTGCCGCGTTCGTTTCCGGTTAAGCTCGCCGCCTTGAGATAAAAATCCATAACGTCTTTTTCGGTCTGGATAGCAACCTTGATTGCCTCGAGCATTTTCATTTCCTGGGGCATCGCACTCTCCTTTCGTTGCAGCACACAAAGCGCTGCTCAAGGGGAAATCATAATGCAGAGCAAAAGCTCAACATGCTCTGCAGAGACAAACTACCCTGTAATCTTCGCTGTCTGTTCCTCGACCCATGCATCAATCTTATCGCCATCACGATCAGAAAGGTCAAGAAACCTAAGCCCCATGCCCGGTTCATGCTGCTCCTTGCGCTTGAAGAGGCGTTTCCAGACCACCTGGCACTGGCAACGAACCTTGAATGGAGGCTTGGTCGGTATGGCTAATTCGATGAGAAAGGTTTCTCCTGGTTCGCGTGGTTTCACCGTAGCGATGAACAGGCCGCTGCGACTTACATTTTTGGCATAACCGAAGAGGGTTTTGTAACCATCTCCACAGGGGATTTTCTCCACGATCAACGGGGCCCTGACGGCTCGACGTTTGTTCTTCTGTTCTTCGGTATACGCGGTGTCTTCAGATTCATTCATCACTATCTCTTCTTCCCTGTGGTGCTCTGGCAGAGCTAAGGCCAATAATTCCAATAATAGCACAGCTTTTTAAATTTTTTAAAAACTTGTCAGTTGTTCTGAACCGCTGCAATTGAGGACTGATCGCATAGGCGCAATTCTTCGAGCATGGCTGTGATTGTATGCGGACAAGAGCGGTCTTCCCAAGCGAAAAAATCAGGCAGCATCTGCTCTGGTTCTCCCCGTGACAAACCCGCTTCGCAAAGCAGGTGAATCAGGCGAAGAGTCCGGAAGCCATCAAACCAGGAGTGAAAGGCCTGCTTGCGACGCTCTGCGGTTGGATGATTCTCCTGCAATTTCGGCCAGGTCGCGTGCCAATCGAGCTGCACAAGATAATCTGCCAGCACAGCAGAGATGGCTTCGGCATGATGGAATAGCTGCTCTGCATCAGCGCAAGGGTTCCTGGTTACGCAATCCAGCCAGGCGGACAGCAGCCTGAACACAGCCACGGGATAAAAGCGGACGCCCTGCGTGTCTCCCTCCAGCAGGCGACCCATGCTGCGCCCGGTACCGAAGGGGACCCGTGTCGAAACACGCGGCTCCGGGAAGACCATGGTGCCGGTCATCAGGTCGACGCCATCGGTTTTGGCCAGTTTTTGCAAAAAGTAGAAATCCTCACCAGCCTTGCGACTGTTCATGCCGCCGCAACGAACGTAAGCCTGCGCCCGACAGGCAATCGTGCTGCCAACGCTGTTGAAGGCATAAGGTGATCCGGCCAGGCGCAAGCCATAGACATAACTGCGCATGAACAGCTCATAACGATCAATTGCTGCCTGTTGAACAGGGTCGCCAGCCTGCTGATGGCGAAAGGGCAAAACGGTTGCGCCAGCTTGCGAACGCTGGAAATGAGCAACAATCGCCTGCAGGTAATTCGGTTCCACCAGGGTGTCGGCATCGAGACAGACCAGCAGGGGATCTTTCTGCCAGTCCAGACAGGGTAAGGCGAGATCCATCCCCAGTTTCCTGGCAAAGCCCACGCCGGCCTGCTTGGCCGGGATCTCACGGTCGGGGCTGGCAGCGTCAACCCAGCCCAGAGAGAGAGTCGACTTTGCTGGCCAGTCGATCAGACGGGCCAGATCCTGCATGTTCTGACTCTTCTCTCCGCATGAAGCCTGCTCGCCATGATTGATAACCACCAGCACCAGAAAGCGGTCTTGCCATTGTGGCGGATTCGCTTCCAGGCTCCGCAAGGTCGCGAAGAGGCCGTCGCCCTCTGCCAGAGATGGAATCACTACGACACCGGCATAATTTCTGATCTCAGCACCCCTGGCAGTCCAGGGGCCTTTGGCGGCTACGCTTGTCGAGGTAACGCTGAACGGCTGCAGGCAAAGGGTTCATCTGGCGTAATCCTGACAGGCGGCGAGCATCTCGGCAACGGGGTCGGCTTCAGCCGTCAGCCAATGGATCATAACGCCCTGACGTTCCATGCGACGAAACCAGGTTTCCTGACGCTTGGCAAATTGATGTATGGCGCTGTTCAATTTCTGAAACAGATCGTTGCGGTTCAGCTGCCCTTGCAGGTAATGGCCGACGAAACGGTATTCCAGACCGTAAAAGTCGAGAGTCTCCCAGCTGACGCCGGCCTCGTGCAAGGACTCGACCTCCTCGATCATGCCTTGTTCGAGACGCTGCCGCAGACGTTGCGTGATCCGTTTCCTCAACAGCTCACGGGGCCAACGCAGGCCGAAAATTTTCGGCTTTAATGCGGGAAGTTCCAAGGGCTCTGGCCCCGGCCCGATCTTCAGCGACGGCGATTTCGATCGCCCGGATCACACGGCTGCGATCCTCGAGGTCTGTGGTATTGTGCTGCTCGGGGCGCAGGCTTTGCAAGTGCTCCTGTAGTGCGGCAAGGGGCAGAGGCTCCAGTTCCTGGCGCAACGCCCTGTTCTCTGTCACCTTCACCAGCTCATAACCTTGCAGCACGGCGTCGAGATAGAGACCGGTCCCTCCGCACAGGATCGGCAGGCGTCCACGGCCGCTGATCTCTCTGAAGCTACGGCCGAAGGCCTGAACAAAATCGAACAGGCTGAATTCATAGCCGGGATCGACCACATCGATAAGATGATAAGGGATTGCCCCGTATTCCTCGAGGTCCTTGCCGCTGCCGATATCCAGGCCACGATAGACTTGTCGCGAGTCAGCCGAGATGATTTCGCCATCAAGGTGGCGAGCGGCCTGAACGGCCAGATGCGTTTTACCCGAAGCCGTCGGCCCGAGCAGGACAAGGAGATTCATTGCTAGAGCTAACTCCAGAAAAGAGGAGGATGCAGGCACCAGTGCAGGAGCTTATTTATAACCGGATCGCCGGGTTAAGACAACGCGTTTTCCCGGCACGCTTCCTTCGCGAGTGGAAATCTGTTATACAGTGAGAACTTAAAATGCGCCTTGAGTTTCTCGAAGGCGGCAAGGATGATAAATTTTCCATGCTTGGCTCCCCAGCAAACGCAAACGCAATACAGCCGCTTCCCCGGTGATACTTATCCCGTCCAGACCACGGCGTCTCCCGTAAGCAGATTGACGAAAACACGCTGAAAGTTCTCTACCGGCTGCATCGTCATGGCTACCAGGCCTACCTGGTCGGTGGCAGCGTGCGTGATCTGCTGCTGGGCAGGACGCCCAAGGACTTCGACATCGGCACCGACGCGACCCCGCAGCAGGTGAAGAAGCTGTTTCGCAACTGCTTCCTGGTCGGGCGCAGGTTTCGGCTTGCCCATGTCAGGTTCGGTCGCGATGAAGTGATCGAGGTGGCCACCTTCCGTCGCCATCCCCATCCGGATGAGCTGCCCGACGACCCCGAAGAACACGGTTTTTTTGTTCAGAACCAGTTCGGCACACCGCGTGAAGATGCTTTCCGGCGCGACTTCACCATTAATGCACTCTTCTACAATATTGCTGACTTTTCGATTCTTGATCATGTCGGTGGTTTGCAGGATCTCGAGAATCGTCGGCTACGGGTGATCGGTGACCCGGCTGTCCGCTTTGAGGAAGACCCGGTGCGCATGCTGCGGGCCCTGGAGTTCAGTGCCCGGCTGGATTTTTCACTCGATGCCGAGACGCTGGCGGGGATTTCTGAGCAGGCTCCGCTGATTGCCGAGGCCGCTCCGGCCAGGGTGCGTGAAGAATTGATGGAGCTTTTCCGTCATGGTGTCGGCGCCGCAGTCCTCAAGCGAGCTCAGGATCTCGGCCTGATGCGGCCGATGATGGGTGGCTACCAACCGGGAGACTCGACCTTCAAGTTGCTGGAACTGCTCAACCAGTATTTCAAGAAGACCGGTCATGTTGATGAAAGCATGCTTCTGACCGCCCTCTTTATAGAGCAGTTCTGGAAAAAATGCCCGGCACAGGCGGCACTGCCGATCAACGAAGTTTTGCACTCAGCCGGGCATCTTTTGACACCTTACTGCACACATTTTCGCCTGGCCCACGGCTTGCGTCACCAGGCGAGGGAAATGCTGGTCGGTTGCTATCGTTTCACCCGCGGTCTCGGCCACCGCGGCCAGAAACGCTTTCTGGAAAACCCCTCGGCACCGCGCAGCTTTTGAGATGTTCCGCCTCTGGAATCAGACCATAAACGGCAAGCCGGAGCAGCTGGAAGTCTGGCAGAAGGCCCTGCACCTGGGGGCAGAGCCGGCCAGTCAGGCCGAGCCGCAAGCGAGCCGGCGCACTCATCACCGGCCACGCCGCAGACGGCCGAAGAAACCGGCCAGGGTCTGAAGCAAGCGCGCATAACAAGCCTAGTGTCCCGTGCGGCTAGTTCGCCGCACAATTTGCGCGTGATTTTGGTTCCTGGCAAGGCACGATGACGCAGGTCTAGCCAGGCTTAAACCGAGGAACCGTAACGCAGGCAGGGGGCAAAAGCGCCGAAAATTGAAGGTATGAATTAACCGCACGGGGCACTATAGCTGCTTCAAGAGGTTTTTCAGTTGACTGAATTCCTGCGTCGTCAGCGCACGGTCACGGAACACGGCACCGTAATAGATCCTGGCAAATTCTCGACAAAGGTCGTTATCCAGCTGTTCAGCAATCTCCGCCAGGCCTGACCCGGGCTGGAGGACATCCTCACCGTAACGCTGCTCAATCTTGGCGCGAAGATCTTCAAGCAGACGCACCTCTTTTGGCTTGCGCCGCAAGGCAAAGGCAGCAAACAATCAGGCCCATGGCAACAAACAGGGCGACGAGCATTTTCCGCCATCCTTCAGGAGCCTGCACCGAGCGCAGGTTGCGCATCTTGGCTCCCGTCTCACGGAAGATCGATATCTGCTGCTTCAGATCAAAGACAACCACCGCCTGCACCCAGTAATAATTAAGGCTGTCGGCAAGTTGCCGCAAGGTGTTCAACGGGTCCCGGTCACGCGATGCCCAGAGTCGTCTCGGCGTTAATCGCCCATTGGCTGGGATCGATGCGCTGCCAGCTGTTATTGGCATTCAAAACCTCGACCCAGACATGAGCTGTTTCTTCGCCCACCAGGTAGTACCCACCCATCGGGTTATAATCGCCGCCGTAATAGCCACCGACCAGTCGCGCAGGAATACCCGCCAGCCGGGCCAGGGTGATGTAAGCCGAGGCAAAGAACTCGCAATAGCCTCGTTTCTTCTCAAAGAGGAAGGCGTCGATCGCGTCGGCACCGGAGGGCAGATCATCTTCAGCGTAGCTGAGTTCCTGATTGCGGAAAAATTCCGCCAGGGCTTTAATTCGAACGTTTACTCTCTTCACTTTGAGCACAGGATTTTCCTGGCCAGACTCGCGCATGCGCGCGCGAGACTTCAGGGGGGGCGCGCAGATAAAAAGCACGATCCACGTCACCCGACACCTTGAGCAGGGCACCGGGGCTGGCCCGTACTTCGTAGCGGAAGCGGTGATCAATGGCACTGCGGGCGATAAACATCTGATCAACGGTCTGTTCACTGCGGACACCATCGACAAGCAGCGGACGGTCCAGGGTCATCAGGTATCGATCTCTGCGTGGTTCCGGGTAAATCATAAAGGTCAGCGGAGCAGGGCCATCGATGCGGCTGCCGCCTGTCTCTGGGGGGCTCACTGCGCACCCAGCGCCCCGCCTGCGGCTGGTTGAGAACCAGGGCCCGCCAGTAACGGTCTTCGGGGGCGAGTTCCGGGCCCTCTGCACGAAAAGCCAGGGCCTTGTTCGCGGAAATCCGTGAAAAACTGCCCGGCTGCACGGTCTCGGCAAGGCCTACCTTGCCCTGGCTCGACGGGTTGAGAAAATTCCAGAGGGGATGCCGGGTTCTTGGCAGGACGACGAAAAAGACCAACATCAGGACCAGAGAGATCGCCGGCAGGAGAAGACCGACCTTGACCAGCTTTTTCAGATCACGGCGTGTCATGAGTAACTTCTGGTCGGTGACATGAACCGTCAGGAGCACCAGGCCGAGGGTCACAGCGAAGACCAGCAGCACCAGGTAGAGGGCGAAACCGATCTCGAGGTTGATCAGGGAAGCACCGGCGAGGATGAAGAGCGCCAGAACAAAGATCTGCAGGTAATCCCGGCCAGCTTTCGGGGTCAACAGGCGCACGACCAGCAGAACCACCATGGCGTGGACCACCGGAATGGCCACCTCGGCGCGGGTAACCTGTACGACATAAAAAGCCATCCCGCACAAGGCCATCAGCGTTGCCAGCCAGACCGGCAGGGGATAGCGCTCATGGCGATCACACCAGAAACCTGCCGGAACCGCGAGTCAGCGCAACCAGCAGCAGCGGCAGATCGAGGTACGCCAGGATCGGGCCCATGCTGAGCAGGGCGACGACCCCGGAGAGCATATCAAGGAGTCTTTTGATCCTGACCATAATGAGCCAATGTCTGCAGTAAAAGAAGCTTGTGTTGTCTGCCAAGCGCCGGCGGCAGTTCCAGGCTGCCGGCCTTCAAACCGACCGGCCAGCCATCGCGCAGCCAGCGTGTAATCAGATAAGTTGCCTGGCGCAGACGCTGTTCGAGGTTTGCCCCGGGCAAGGCCATCAGGTCGAGGACGACGGGTTTGCGGGTCGCCGCCGAGAGTTCCTTGACCTTGAGACGATCATGGCGGGCGCTGAGTTTCCAGTGTATCGACTTGAGCGGTTCGCCGCCCTGGTAATCGGCAATGCGATTGATGTCGCCTTCGTAGCCTTTTTGCCAATTTTGCTGCGAGCCCGATCCGCCACCCGGGTCAACCTGACGCAGATCGGAACAGGGCAGTGGCGCCGGGAAAACCGTCGCCTCCTGCTCAATGAGCAGACCCTGTGAACGAATAAAGAAGTTGACCGGGAAACGTGAGCGTACCGAAACCTCCGGCAGCTGCTGACGGCCGCGCCCGGTGAGGGTGATCTCGACACTCTTCTGCCGCCCCAGCAGGGGGTCAACCAGGGGGAAAAAAACCGTGCGCCCTGCGACGCTGATTTCCATCAGGAAGATCGGCAGCCAGCGACGCCCATTGACCAGCTCGATGCCAAGCAGGGTCGGCACCCCGTCATAGATCTCCTCGGGCAAGAGAAAACGGAAGTCGACCTTGTCCAGATTCCATTTGCCCAGCACGCCGGAGACAGACATGAAGCCGAGCAGGGCGGAAACCAGCAGGTAGAGAAGATTGTTGCCGGTGTTGACGGCAGCAAAGCCGAGCAACAGGGTAATGACGATATAAAGGAACCCGGCACGGGTCAGCTTCAGACCAAAGGCACCGGATTTTCGTCGAGCAGCGACAGCAGAATCTCCTTACGATCGAGGGTTTCATTCTCCGGGCGCAAAATCAGACGATGCGCGCAGACCGGCAAGTAAAGGGCTTTGACATCTTCAGGGATGACATAATCGCGACCCGCGAGGAAGGCATGGCTGCGTGCTGTATCAGCCAGGCTGATGGCACCACGGGTTGAAATCCCCGCCAGCAACATCGGATGTTCGCGGGTCGCCACCACCAGACGGTAGATGTACTCGGTAATTTTCTCCGAGAGCTGGATCTCGTCACGGATCGCCTGGCGGGCCCGCAGCAGTTCTTCACGACGTGATCAAAGGTTTAATCTCGCGAATCCCTTCGCGGATACTGCCGGTCTGGATGATGGTTTTCTCCATCGACTCCGGCGGGTAACCGATGCCTGTCGTAATCAGAAAGCGATCCAGCTGCGACTCGGGCAGCGGGTAGGTGCCAACCTGCTCAACCGGGTTTTGTGTGGCGATGACGATAAAGGGGTCCGGCAGGCGATAGGTTTTCCCTTCTATGGTGACACGGTGCTCTTCCATCGCCTCAAGCAGTGCGCTCTGGGTCTTCGGCATGGCTCGGTTGATCTCATCGGCCAACAGCAGGTTGTTGAAGACCGGTCCCTCGATAAATTTGAACTGGTTTTCGTTGCGATCATAAATCGACAAACCGGTAATATCAGACGGCAACAGATCGCTGGTGCACTGGATCCGACCGAAAGAAAGGCCCAGGGCATGGGCAAGAGCCAGGGCCAGGGTGGTTTTGCCGAGACCGGGAATATCCTCGAGCAGCAGATGACCACCGGAGAGCAGTGACATCATGGCCAGCTTGACGGCCTTGACCTTGCCCTTGAGATATTGGTCGGCAAGAGTCTCGATGACCTTCAGTACCGGAAGACGCGGATCATTTGACATGACGATTGATTCACTCCTTAAGCGATGCAGCGCATTTATTGCCGTCGGTTGCGAACAGCTTTGAAGGTTTTCACGACCACCCGTAGCCGCCCGGTCAGCCTGAAGAGGCTCAACACGCCCCAGAGGCCACCAGCGCGAAACCGAGCAGCCGCTGTGTGAATAGCCATTGCATGAGCAGGATATGCACCCTCTGAGTATAAACGACACCGTCGCTCAACAGGGGACTGTGCTCGGCACCCTGAATGCGCAAAGCCTCTCCGTGCGGCAATTGAACGCCTGCAGATTTTCCAACAATACCATCAATAATAGCACAAAGTTATCTGCTTCAGACACCTGGTCCGCCACCCTCAAAAACGAGCGCCACATTCTGGATGCTGTGGGTCCCCTGATGCAAAGATAACAGCTATACCAGCTTCAGGGCTCGGCAGTCCAGAGCAGAGGGACAGGCAAACAGGACCATCTTCGCCTTCAGGTTGCCAGGTGCTGTAGACCTCTCTTCGTTCCGGTGAGGAGGGTGATGTCATCAAGGGCGTGGCAGAGAACCTGATCGGCATGCGATTTCTCGAAAACCCAGCTCATTGCAACTTTCCGGGGGCAGGCGGGCAGTGCGCAAGTGACAAAGAATCGATCTCAGATGAATTATATCAGCTTGCGGTGGAGTCGCTTTTCAACAAAGCTCATCAGCATGGTTGACGCCCATCGGCCACTATGGTTATATTCAAGCCGAATGAGAGGGAGTTTTTCATCATCATGAACACCGCTTACCTTGGCCTTGGCAGTAACCTTGGCAATCGTCTGGCCTTCCTGCGGGGAGGGCGAGATATGCTGGCCGATTCGCCCGCCATTGAACTGCTACAGACCTCAGGGGTTTATGAAACCGAAGCTGTTGGCGGCCCTCCCGACAATCCGTTTTTTCTGAATGTGGCTCTGGAGATTCAGACCTCCCTTGACCCCAGGCAACTGCTTGAGGTCTGCCTGGCTGTCGAAGATGAATTCGGTCGGTCGCGACCGGTCAGGTGGGCGCCACGGACCCTCGACGTTGATATCCTTTTTTACACAGACCGGGTCCTTGCTGAAGAGGATCTGATCATACCGCACCCAAGACTTCAGGAACGTGCTTTTGTACTCGTTCCATTAATAGAGATCGCCCCGGACCTCAGGCACCCGTTGCTTGATCAAACCATCACCGAGCTGGCCGCAGACTGCTCAGGTGCTACAGAACTGGCGCCCTTGCGCACAACCTGGTAACCGCATGCTGGTAAGACCCCTTATCTATCTGCTGGTTGGTTTCCTGATCTACACCGCCTACCAGATCATCAAGCAGGCCCTGTCCAGGAGCTCTTCGCCTCCCCCGGAAAAAACCTCCCGTGGTGAAGAGATGCTTCTCGATCCCGAGTGCGGCACTTATGTGCCGCGCAATGACGCCATCAAGGCCCAGGTCAAAGGATCAACGCATTATTTCTGTTCGGTCGAGTGCCGTGACAAATACCAGCAGCGCAGCTGAGCTGCCTCAATTCACACCCCTCCAAGGAGCTAAAAAGATGAAATTTTTTATCGATACAGCGGATGTCAAAGAGATTGCCGCCGCCAATGAGCTGGGGCTGGTCGATGGAGTCACCACCAATCCATCCCTGGTCGCCAAAAGTGGCCGTGATTTTCATGAAGTCCTCAAAGAGATTATCGCCCTGGTCGACGGGCCGATTTCCGCCGAAGTGGTTGCCACCGACGCTGCCGGCATGATCAGCGAAGCAGAGGAGTTGGCCAAGCTCGACAAAGACAAGATCGTCATCAAGCTGCCGATCACCGAGGAGGGACTGAAAGCGACCAAGACCTTAAGCAAAAAAGGCTATAAAACCAACCTGACCCTGATCTTCTCGCCGCTGCAGGCCCTGCTTGCGGCCAAAGCGGGAGCCACCTACGTCTCTCCTTTCGTTGGCCGGCTTGATGATATCGGCCACCAGGGGATGGAAGGCGTAGAGCAGATTCGCACCATTTTCGACAACTACGGCTACAGCACCGAGATTATCGTCGCTTCGATCCGCAGCCCGCAGCATGTCCTGGAAGCCGGCCTGATGGGGGCCGACATCTGCACCATCCCCTTCAGTGTCATGCAGCAGCTGGCCAAGCACCCGCTGACCGATGTCGGCCTGGAGAAATTCCTGGCGGACTGGAAAAAACACGTGGAAGGCTAGAACTTCGTCGTAAATACCGAAAAAGCAGAAGGGCCGCGAATTGTTCGCGGCCCTTCTTGTTATCTCCTGCGGCTCCTTCGTCAAGCAAGGCAACAGCTCTACCGGTGTTCTTTTTCAGAGAAATAATACGCCAGGATGTCCTTGGTGATATTGGATAGCCGCAGAGTTTCGATGCTTCTTCTGCTGAACCAATGCGCATTGCAGTCTTTAACGTCGGACATTTTTGCGCTGCTGATATCACCGACATAAATTGACAACCTCGACGTCGCCCGGCCTGACCGGCGAAGGGCCTGTGACGGTTTTTTCAAGTTTCCTGAAAACCGAGGCAACCTGGTCATTCATCTCCGTGGCAACAACCTCTTCCAGGCACTGCATCTCGTCTTCCCCCGGCTCAATCTCTGCACCGGGCAGTATCCAGAAAGCTCCCCTTTTGATCAAGAGGATCATGCCTTTTCTCTCGACGATGATGTCGACCACCTTGATAGCCATCGAGCCTTCCCCTTATAGCGTTGTTGCGTTAGATGCTCTACTCCATGAGTCGATCCGGAGCAAACCTGCCTGGTCTCGCCAATATCTCCGGGATTATTTCTCTTGCCCCTCCGTTGGCAGATAGGCCTCGATGTTATTTGTCACCCAGACATCGTCAAACCATTCTATGGGGTTCACCGCGACGCCGCTGACTCTCATCTCGTAATGCAGATGATCGCCAAAAACCAGGCCTGTTTGCCCAGAGACAGCAATTATGTCACCTTTTCTGACCATGTCACCTTCGCGAACCTTTGCCTGGTGGAGATGGCCGTAAAGAGAATGCAACCCGTAGCCGTGGTCGAGGACGACAACGTTGCCGTAAATACCTATTTCGCCGACAAAAATGACTTTACCATGGTTGGCTGCAAAGATCTCGGTATTGTTAATGCCGGCGATATCAAGACCCAGATGAACCTGTTGGCTGACAACCTCTGAGCGGTATTTGTAGGTTCGACTGTCTGCAAAGCCGGCCTTGGTCGCGCCCTGGTTCCTCAGGAAGGCTCCTTCCCAGAGCTTCTTCGGTTCTGTGGTCTGGCAGATCTGGGCAATTTTCTGGTAGTTCTCCTGGCGTACCTTGTTATTGACTTCGACAAAAACCTCCAGGGGCGACTTGCTTGAGGTCGCCATCATTTTATCTTTAACCGTTTCCAGGAAATCATCACTCAGCTCAATCACCTCTTTACGATAGGTGTGTGATGCGGTCCTTGAGCCGGGTCTGATCTTTCTCATGTTGCCCGCTGCATCAACAGCAAAAATTCTCGGCTTGAAATCATCCGCTTTAACATTATAGGGGTGGGCATAAAAACTCAGGTACTTGTTCGGCTCAAACTCGAAGGCTCTGAACACCAGGTCATCGAGGAGGACCCCCGTTTTACCGGGAACTTCACCCACTTCGTAGAGAACCACACCGGTCCCCCCTTGCGTCAAGGAGCGGGAGCCTTGCAAGGTCATCAGGGTCGGGGCCTGGTCATCGTAGCTTAAAGTAATCGAGCTGTCAGTTTTATTGACAATCAGGGAGGTGTCGACTGTCTTTATGGCGATCTTCACCTCTAGCGGCTCAGAGTTGACAACACACTGGGCAGGCTCAATCACCAACTCAAAGGACTGGCTTTGCAGATCTTTTGAACAACGTTCCTCTGCCGTACAGGCACCACCGGACAGGGTGTAGCAGACCTCCTTCAGGGCGACATCGTCTTCGACCTGAACCGTGAGGGCATGGTTTATACTGTCACCGTCTTCAACACCCCAGGAGATCACGCGGTGGTTTTGTATCAACATAAAGGTAAAACGCAACCAGTCCGCAGATGATAAGCACTAGCAAAAAAGTGATTTTTTTCAAAGAAAGCTCCTCTTTAATTCTTTGCGCAAGATAATCGAAACAGTAGATAAGTATACTCGCAGGAGGGTTGAGGTCAAAGCCGGGGGAAATTTAAATTGGCCAGGTGTTTATGACGTCTCTGCTGCGTTCACCAGCAGCTTAACATGCATAAGTGTCGAGTCTCCACCTTGACCGACACGAAGCTTCGCCAAGAGGCTCTGTCTGTTGAGGCGGATCAGCTCCCTGTCTGCTAACTGACCCTCATTCATCTCACCAGCACGACCACGGATTGGCCGGCAACGCGATAAGTCTGCTGCTCCTGCAGAGCCGGCTCTGCTCCCGGAGAACAACTTGAAGCCTCCTTCTCCTAGGGAGGTATCAATAAATCGCCGCCATGGCCTGCCTCTCTCCGGCGCTGGCAGTTCGAAATCAGCAGGCCTGGCCGAGGCATGAGCGATCAGGTAGATTTCAGCTTCATCCGCTGTCCCCTGTAAGTGCATGCCCAGCGACTGGGAGGTCTCTGACCAGTCAGGCTGGTGCAGCGTAAAGCCGTGCCAGGTCAGGCAACGCCCACCATTTTCTCCGCATTCGAAGTGTCGGGGCCGCAGCAAGGCATGCTGTTGACGGAAGGCAATCAGATGACGAAAGAAGATGAAGAGTTCCCGGTGGCTTTCGAGGTCTTCCCAATTGATCCAACCGAGAGCGTTATCATGGCACCAGGTGTTGTTGTTGCCCTTTTGGCTGCGGCCCATTTCATCACCGGCAAGCAGCATTGGCACACCATGAGCGAGTATCAGCAAGGCGGCAAAGTTGCGCACCTGTTTGTCCCGCAGAGCGCAGAGCGCCGGGTCCTGACTGGGCCCTTCAACGCCATAATTGGCGCTCAGGTTATGACTGTCGCCGTCTGCGTTGTGCTCGCCGTTGCTTTCGTTGTGCTTCTCTGCGTAGCTGACCAGGTCGGCAAGGGTAAAGCCATCGTGACTGGTCACAAAGTTGATGCTGTGGTAGGGCGCCCGGCCACCTTCCTGGTAGAGGTCGGAGCTGCCGGCCAGGCGGGTGGCCAGAACCGGGACCATAGCCAGGTCGCCGCGAATGAAGCGACGGATATCGTCGCGGAATTTGCCGTTCCATTCGGCCCAGCGACCGAAGTTGGGGAAAGTCCCGACCTGGTAAAGGCCGCCCGCGTCCCAGGCTTCGGCGATCAGCTTGGTGTTGGCCAGTACCGGGTTGCCAGCAATGCGCTCCAGCAGTGGCGGGTTGGTCAACACTTCACCATCGGGCCCACGACCGAGGATGGAGGCCAGATCAAAGCGGAAACCATCAATATGCATCTCGGTGACCCAGTAGCGCAAAGCATCAATAATCAGGTCGCGCACCACCGGATGGTTGCAATTGACCGTGTTGCCGCAACCGGAGTAGTTGGCATACTCACCGGTCTCCGGGTCGATAATATAGTAGACGCTGTTGTCGAGGCCGCGCAGGGAGAGGGTGCGCCCCTGTTCATTGCCCTCGCCGGTGTGATTGAAGACCACATCGAGGATCACCTCGATGCCGGCTTTATGCAGCGCCTTGACCATTGTCTTGAACTCGCGGATCTGGGCGCCGGCCCTCATGTCGACAGCATAAGCAGCTTTCGGAGCGAAGAAGCTCAGCGGATGGTAGCCCCAGAAATTGTGCAGCGCCTCGCCGGTCAGGGGGTTTTTGCGGTAATTGTCGGCTTCGTCGAACTCGGTGACAGGCAAAAGTTCCACAGCGGTAACACCCAACTCCTGCAGGTAGGGGATTTTTTCAATAACGCCGACAAAGGTCCCGGGATGAGTGACTCCGGATGAGTCATGTCGGGTGAAGCCACGTACATGCATTTCGTAGATCACCGAGTCGGCCAGGTGACGGTTGAGCGGCTGATCCATCTCCCAGTCAAACTCGTCGACCGCCAGCAGCCCTCGCCAGTTGCCTGCTCTTGATGCTTCCCGGCTCGCCTCCCGCCACAGGGAAGGCCCGGAAATTGCGCGTGCGTAAGGGTCGAGCAGAACCGCGTCAGCATCAAAACGATGAATGGGTGAATCCTCTGCTGCCTCACGGGTCACCCGGTAGCCGTATTCAAAGCCCGGCATCAGGCCTTGCAGGCAGAGATGCCAGACATCTCCGGTGCGGTTGATCATGGGGTCGAAGGGGAATTCTCTGATTGGTTCGAGATTTCCTGGTTGAAAGAGGACCAGGCTGAGTGAGGTTGCATGCTGCGAGAAGACCGCGAAATTAACCCCTTCGGCCAGGTTGCTGACGCCATAAGGTTGCGGTTGGCCACGCAGCACGACAAAATCTGTGGTCACGGAATCGAGCAGGCGTTTATGATTGATGGCAGGCATCATGCTAAACTTTCCAGAAAGTTTTGAAAATTAGTCTGTCCCAGTCTAACAGAGTCTTCAGCATAGATGGAGACGGTTTAACATCTTTCCAGGAGAAAGCAATGCAACGCACCATTCAACCCGGGCGCTATCAGCCACTGCAAAGGCAATTTCTACGAAGTCCTCGACGTGGCAAGGCACAGCGAAACGGAAGAGCAGATGGTGGTTTACCGCTGTCTCAGCGACGGTAACTCGTTGTGGGTCCGCCCCTTGGCCATGTTTCTGGAAACAGTCGAGGCCGCAGGGCGGGCCTGCCACGGTTTGCCAAAATCGAGGCGGACGCCTGAGCTATTGCCCTGCCGGGACTGCAGAACGACTGCGCATGAGGTAAAATAATAACAGGAGGCATGAGATGTTTTTTGAAACGACAATACTGGGCAGCGTCGAACTGGATATCACCCTCAAGTTATTGCTGGCGGCCCTGGCCGGCGGCCTGGTCGGCCTTGAGCGTGAGAAACATGGTCGCCCCGCAGGCTTGAGGACCAACCTGCTGGTGGCGGTCGGTTCCTGCGTCATGATGATCATCTCGGAGGCCTTTTATCTCAAGTACGGTGTCTTCGATGCCGAAAGCACGCTGCGCCTCGATCCCTCCCGGGTCGCAGCACAGATCGTCACCGGCATCGGCTTCCTCGGCGCCGGGGTCATTCTCAAAGAAGGGGCCTCGGTTCGTGGCTTGACGACGGCCGCCGGCCTTTGGACTGTTGCCGGTCTGGGAATGGCTTTCGGCATGGGTTTTTTCAGCCTCGGCGCCGTCGCGACGGCCCTGGTCCTGATCATCCTGACTTTCATGAAAAAGCTTGACCCGGTTGTGAAAAAAGACCGTTTCCTTACCCTTAGCGTTACAGCACTGCATCGGGATAACTTGCTCGAAGAGATGTTGAGTCTTTTCAGCGCGCGTGATCTAGAGGTGTCCGATATCAGCTCCCAGCTTGACCTCGTCGCAGATGAACTGTCCTACCAGATGGTCATCACCCAGCAAAAAAGACGCATCGGCCACGAGTTGATGGCGGAGATCAAGCAGCTGGAGGGTGTTCGGAAAATCCGTTATCATTGAACAGCACCGTTACATAAGGTCAGGATCGTTTCAGTTTTTAAAGTTGCAGCGCAGATAACAGCCGAAGAGCAATAGACCGTTAATCCTATTGTTATAAATAACTCACCGCATGACGAAATTCTACAGCAATAAAATCAGTTAGTTATACATTTATACACAGGGCAAGTTAATCTGGAGGAATTTATTCACCAATAAGCAAAAAACAAGCTTTTGACCTTCGATATAGGCATTCTGATTCTGTGCAACTTGTTACATTTATGTGACATCTTATCTGTGACATCAGAAAAAACATTACCGTTTTAGTTAGATCCTTTCTTTCTCTGTTTTGAAAACTCCAGCTATTCCCCCTGCGATTTCAGAAGGTTGTTGGCCGTTCTTAAACTCATGGGCCATTCTTGGCCTGCCTCTTGCTACAACCCTTCGATTGTCAAAACTTCATTTTCAATCAATAAGCTCACCCTTGAGGTGGGATAAACTAAAGGAGAAAACAATGAAATTTTTGAATCTATTGACAGTGGCTGTCCTTGTTTTAACTTCCCCTGCCATTGCAGCTGAAACGGCGACTCCCCAGGAAGTGTTCGACATGGTTGTTAAAGGCGCCTACCTGATGGAAAACCTTGGTGAAGAAGGACTGGCCGCTTTTAATGAACCGAACGGCGAGATGACCTGGAAAGATACTTATGTTCAGGTCTACAACTGTGGTGAGCGGCAGATCCCCGGTCACCCCAGCGAAACGGTAAGGGCCTTCTCCCCTGAAAAATTCTGGGACCTGCAAGATCCCAACGGCGTTCAGATCTGCCGTGAGATCTGTGAAGCTGCTAAAAATCCGAACGGTGGCTGGATTGAGTACCAATGGCCGAAGCGCGGTGAAGATCAGCCTTCACGTAAAATCACCTTCGTAATCCAGGTTCCGAATACTCCTTATCAGGTGTCGGCAGGAATTTATGACGAGGATATGAGTATTGAAGAGCTCAATAACAAGTGGAACGTTCAAGGCAACTAGGACTAAAAAAGTCCATCAAAACCTTTAAGTCTCTTGCCGAAAACAAGGGTTTTAAGTAACAACGACTGCTCAGAAGATTCTTGATAGGACCTCTCCCAAGCAGCTTCCAGTTGTTCCGAACAAGGATGGCAAATTTTTTATCAACCTGAAGAGCACAAAAGCTGTTGGTGCGCGAGCCCCTTTGCACTTCTGGGCTCCGTCAGCAAGGTGATTGAATAAACACGTCGTCACCCCGTGTCCAATGTGCACGACAGTCCCCCGCCCTTCCGGCTCGAAGTGCGGGGGACAGCATAACGCATAAGTTATGAATCATGCCGGATGACTTCGGCGTAGGAGAATCCAGATGGCTGCAGCTGTAAAACGCAAACTGATGCACAAATTTCTCGTCTCCATCTTGATGGTTATTTTCCTCGGGATGGGGGGATTGACGTTCTTTTCCTATACCATGGCAAAAGACGCACTGCGGGACACCGTGGAACAACAAGTGACCCGAATTGTCGAGTCAACGGTCAAGTCGATGTCCTTATGGGTTAAAGACCGTCGCCTTGACTTGAACAACTGGAGCAAGCAGAAGGTTTACCAGTCTGCGGTCCAGGACTCTTTTCTCGGCAAAGCGGCGCGCAAAGGTGCGACGGCTGAACTGACAAGGCTGAAACAGGAATATGCGTACTATGCTGACATCCTTTTGCTCGATAAAGACGGCAATGTCGTTTCAGGATCCAACCCGAGCCTGGTCGATGCAGATAAACTTGATGGCAAGGATTACTTCAAAGAGGCGATGAAAGGGAGCACCTTTATTTCCCGGATTGTTTCGAGTGATCAGACCGGTCGGCCGGTTTTTGCCATTGCCGCACCTGTTGTAGCAAAGGATTCGGTTGAAGGTGTGCTGTGCGGTTTTGTCGACATGGATCATTTTAATGACCTGTTTGTCGGCAGTGTCAAGTTGGGCAAGACAGGTTATGCCTTTATGTTCAACAGGGAGGGGGTTGTTGTTGCTCACCCTGATCCCAACCAGGTTCTGAAAACCAACATGTCGAGCCTTGATTTTGGTACACAGATGCTTGCCAAACGAAATGGTGCCCACCTGTATTCTTACAAGGGGTTGGAAAAGTTTGCTTACCTGGCGCAAGACGATGCTTTGGGTTGGACCCTGGCGGTCGGTATCGGTACTGATGAATTGAATGCTCCGGCCATTAAGATCAGAACGATTAACTCGATTCTCGCCCTTGTCGTCATGGCGATTGCTGCACTGGTGGTCTATGTCGTTGCCCGCAAGGTTGTCGTACCTATTACCAAAGCAGCTCAGTTGGCTGAAACAATCCGCCTGGGTGATCTTTCCGAACGCCTGGAAACAGACTTGCAAGATGAGGTCGGACAGTTGTCCAAGGCCTTAAATGCCATGGCTGATGGCCTCGAGCAAAAAGCTCAATTAGCAGGAGAAATTGCTGGAGGAGACCTGACTGTCGATATTCAACTTGCTTCAGATAAAGACCAGCTGGGCAAGGCATTACAGGATATGACCGGGGTTCTGAACGATGTGATTCAGCAGGTTATGGTGGCCTCCGAAAATGTTGCCTCGGGGAGCCAGGCGCTGGCTTCGGCGAGCCAGGAGATGTCCCAGGGTGCGACAGAGCAATCAGCGTCTGCAGAAGAGGCCTCCAGTTCCATTGAGGAGATGACGGCAAATATTCGACAGAACACCGATAATGCCATGCAGACGGAAAAGATTGCCGTTCAATCAGCTCAGGAGGCCGCGCAGGGCGGGCAAGCTGTGACAGATACCGTTACGGCCATGAAAGAGATTGCGGATAAAATCGTCATAATCGAAGAAATCGCCCGGCAGACTAATCTGTTAGCATTGAACGCAGCAATAGAAGCAGCGCGCGCCGGTGAACATGGCAAGGGCTTTGCGGTCGTTGCTGCCGAAGTCCGTAAGCTCGCAGAACGCAGCCAGATAGCTGCAGGTGAAATCAACTCGCTTTCTTCTTCCAGCGTCGAGGTCGCAGAGGGTGCTGGTAAGATGCTGGACAATATCGTGCCCAATATCCAGAGGACCTCCGAACTTGTTCAGGAAATTGCTGCTGCCAGCCGAGAGCAGGATGCCGGCGCCGAACAGATCAACAGCAGCATCCAGCAACTTAGATAAGGTTATTCAGCAAAACGCCGCTTCGACGGAAGAAATGGCGGCCACTTCTGAAGAGCTGACCAGCCAGAGTGACCAGCTGCGGGAGATGATGCGCTTCTTCAAGGTGCGGAGTGTGAGCAGCAACAAGACCCGTTACGAACAAAAAGCTGCTCTTGACAGTGTATCGAACCGGCGGGAACGGTTGCCGCATGCTTTTCCCGCAGCTAAACAAGAAGCCTCTCCGGGCGCTGACGATCGTCAAATTGTCGGGAGAGAGTCTGACAGCATGGACGAAGAGTTTGAGCAATACTAGGGAGGTGGCTGTGGAAGAAAGCAACGTAACGACACAACAATATGTCACCTTCAGCCTCGGTGAAGAACTCTTCGGCGTGGAGGTGACCCGCACCCGGGAGATTTTGAGTCTGACACCTGTCACGAAGGTTCCTCAAACACCTGATTATCTTCTCGGTGTGATCAACTTGAGAGGCCAAGTTGTACCTGTCGTTGACATGCGCCTGAAGCTTGGCCTGCCAGCCGGTGCCGAAACTGAGGATACCTGCATTATCGTGGTTGAGGTTCAGGTGGAGGATGAGTCGATAGTTGTCGGCGCTCTGGCCGATGCGGTCCGTGAAGTGCTGGAAGTGCGCTCAGACCAGATCGAACCTCCACCACGACTCGGTACCCGCCTGAACACCGAATTTATAACAGGCATGGGGAAATTTGACGACCAGTTTATTATTCTGCTCAACATGGATCGTATTTTCAATACAGGTGAAATTGCTCTGGTACAAGATGTCGCTGATCAGGACATTGATGAAGATGAATCCATTGCGGACCTTGTCGAGGCATGAAGATTGACTCAATTCATTAAAGAAATAATCTGGCTTGTTAACTTAAACACGCTGGAGATGGCACCATAGCCCGGGCCCCATACCCATCGGGATTGGCCTGACTGCCTGAGATGCCAGTTTTGACCTGCCAGGAACGAGCCCCCTTCCTGGCAGGTTTTTATATGAAAAAATTGCTACTTATCTTTGCAGCTTAAAGACCAATCAGTCAATTCTCATATCACTCAAGAGCTTGTCGGCATCCTTGATATCCTACAACTGAAAGCCATGCCTTTACGCTCCAGAGCAGAGGCTTGTAAGGCAATTTAGTCCGGCTTGCATATGATGACGTCTGGATAATCTTCAGTCCACTTATCCCAAGAATCACGTAGATGCATATGGTCAAAGTCTGGATTGCACTGCATCTCATTCGCCATCAGCTTTATAAAGTTTGCCAGTTCGCGCAAAACCTCCGGTTGAGCCCAGAAGGAAATCTCCTCCAGCGGCAGTGGTCCTTTACCCATATCAACCTTACTTGAGTAGCCATATGCTTTCATAACCATCCTGTCCTAAGCCCCGGTTCCTGACAGCCTTCCCTGGTTAAGCCTTTAAGAATTGAGTAAACAAGGCTTATCGTCGTGGCCAGCATCGTAATAGCGAACTTCAATAACGTTATCCTCAGGATCACGAAAATATATTGACACTCCCGAGCCATGAGCGCCCCAACGTTTAGCTGGACCATCGTCAATCGGTACACCGTGTTGCTTTAACCTGCTTTGCAAATTTTCCCATGACCCTTTGTCCGTCGAGAAACAGAAGTGATTAAGATTAGGCCGACAGACATCCTTCGGGTTGGTTTTCTGCCAAAGCTTCTTTGGGAAAAGATCGATAATGGTGTCTTTCGTTAACCGCACAGAAGGGAATGGAACTTGCTGTTCTTTAAACTCTTCGAGACGTTCACCAGTCAACTGAAGAACCTCCATATAGAACGTCAACATTTTATCAATATCAACGACGTTGATAACAATATGATCCATTTTGAATGTCATAATATTCTCCTGAAAATACGGGTCTATCCAACTCGTCACTGAACAACCTCTTCCATTCTCCCGGGACGCGGTTTATGAACAGGATTAACGATCTGTTGCTCTTACAGGTTACGGAAAGAATGCAAAAGACTCCACTTGCCTTTTCCTTTAAGGCCTGCGGCATCATACCTGGTGCGCCGGTCTGAGCAGGTCAAAGACCGTTTTCACCGGGTTGAAAACCTCCGGGGGAATCTCCACAAACAGAGTGAGCCATTCCGCCATGGCGCCATTCCACAGCCCCGGCAATTCCAGCACTCTAAGCTCTTCTCCCGCCTGTTTTTTGCTGGTGATAATCACCGCCTCCTCGTCAACAAAGCGGGTCAGATCGTAAGGTCTGCCGCGCCAGTCACTGACGCCGCAGACCATGTCAACGGGATTGAAATGGGTAGAGCTGGCCAGGATCTTGGCCTGCTCAGGCTTGGTCTTGTCAATCTGCGCGCTTTCGACAATCTGCCTGGAGACTCGTCCCTTTGCATCGCGCACCCAAAAAGGGCCGCCGCCGGGTTCTCCACTGTTGGCCACCATGCCGCACACCCTTATCGGGCGATCAAGCTTTTCCAGCAAGGTCCGGCCATCATCAAGCAGGGAAACCTCTGCCTGCAGCCGGTCGCCCAGGAAAGCGACCGCCAGTTCCTTGACCATGGGGTCTTCCGGTTGATCGTTGAGTGCTTTCTGCAGAGCGTGCTGTTCCTCCTGCAGGGTCAGCAGGTAGCCGGTCAGCAGTTTGCTCCAGGTCAGGTTGGCTGTCTTGTGCACATCGGGAACGACATTGTCTATGTTGCGTATCAGGATAATGTCGCCAGACAAGTCATTGAGGTTTTCGATCAGGGCGCCGTGGCCGCCGGGACGCAGCAGCAGGCGGCCCTCGTCGTCACGCAGCGGCTGACCCGCTGCATCCAGGGACAGGGTGTCGGTCGAAGCTTTCTGGGTGGAGTAGGTTATTTCGAAATGGCAGCCATAAGTGGCTTCAAGGGTCTGCTGCCAGGCGCCAAACTGCGCCTTGAAGAGTTCCAGGTGCTCTACCGAGACGGTAAAATGCAGGGAAACAATGCCATCCAGACCGTTTAAGAGTGCGGCTTCGGCCAGATGCTCGATAAGAGGTGTCCTCGCACCGTCAACTGCGGCATGGAAGGCGAGCAGGCCTTTCGGTAGTCGCGAATAACTCAGGCCACAAGGTTCCAGCAGGTAACGGATGATCAGGGCAAGATCACGGTCAGCCAAAGCCTGCTGCAAATCCTGGCCATCTTCCGCCATGGCGTTTTTCAGATCCGGATAAAAGGCGAAGGACTCAATTTCGTCGAGAAACCTTCGCAGGTCGAGTTCCGCCTGAGAGGCTCCTGGTAGCAGGTTCCACGGCACGACAGGCATCAAAAACGCCACTCTCGGCGTGCAGGGGACTGAACATGCGCGAAGCTGCACCAGACGCGGGGACAAAGCGCTGCAGACGTCCGGCAGCGGCAGCAGAAGCAAAAGCCTGGTTCAGGTAAGCGTGAGCTTCAGGCTGAATCCGTGTGATGCCGTCATCGACAGTACAGGAGCGCTCCAGCTTGATATCGCTCTGTCCGCTGTGCAACCAGGCCAGCTGACGTTTGGCTTTTGACGGCTGAATTTCCAGTGCTTCAAGCTGTTGCAGATCCTTGGCAGAAAAATTCATGAATCACTCTGAGATATTGAGAGGGACGCTCAGAAGAGCAGGACCGGACAGGCGACATTGTGGAGAACGTAATTGGCCACCGAGCCGAACAGGACATCCCGGATCTCACCGGTGCTTTCGCGCCGACCGATGATCATGAGTTGAAAGCCCTCCTCGTTGGCGATTTTGCAGATCGTTTGCCGGGGTGGTCCAAATTCGAGGCGGGCATCGACGCTAAAGCCGGCTTCTTCCAGGATGGCAACCCTGCTGTCAAGCACCTGCTGGCCGGCTTTGCCGGCATTTTTTCGCACCATGTCGATCTGAAAGTCAGGAATCATGCGGTAGGCTAATTTGTCGACATCGACAACATGCAGCAGTGTCAACTCTTTCGGGAAGCGCTCCTTGCGAGAGCACGATCTTTTCCAGAGTGCGGCCTGCGGTATCGGAGCCATCGACCGGAATCAGTATTTTCATTTCCATCAAAACCTCCCTGAAAAACAATTCAAACTACAGGTCCTGAAGACGACTTGCCTGAACAAGTCTAACATAAAAAAACGGATCATTTTCGAGCAGCAGATTAAGAGCTGCCAAAGTCTGCAATTTGCTAAACAGTCGAACTGATCAGCTGTTACTGACTTCTGATGCTAGCCGCTTACGACGGGTACACCCAGTGTGGCAGGAAGAGTACCAGGTCGGGCCAGAAGGTCAACAGCATCAGGATGGCCACCTGAATCAGCAGAAAAGGCAGCACCGCCTTGGAGACATAAATCAGGTCGCGATCGGCGACCGCCCCCGAAATGTAGAGACTGACGCCCAGCGGCGGCGTGCAGTAGCCGATGCCCAGGTTCAAGGTCATGAGCAGGCCGAAGTGCATGCTGTCAATGCCGAAGCGGCTCAGCAGGGGGAGAAAGATCGGTGTCAGGATCAGGGTGGCGGAAATAATATCCATGAACATGCCGATAATCAGCAGCAGGATATTGACGGAAAGGAGAAAAACCCAGGGGGTCTGGATATTGGCAACGACGGCGTTGGCGATCTGCCCCGGAATCTGCTCGAAGGTCAGGTACTCGCCAAACACCGAAGCACCGGCGACAATCACCAGCAGGGTTGACGAGGTGATCGCCGAAGAGATGACGACCCCTTTGATATCACGCAGCTTGAGATCGCGGTGAATGAAGAGCTCAACGATAAAGGCGTAGAAGCAGGCGACCACCGCTGCCTCGTTGGCCGTAAAGTAACCGGAGTAGATGCCGCCGAAGATCAGCACCGGCAGCATCAGGGCCCAGAAGCTTTCACGCAGGGTGGCGAGGACATCCTGCAGGCTCGGTTTCGGCATGGTCACGGCGTCGCGGCGTTTGCAGAAAAAATATGCGTAAAGAGACATGAAGAACATGATCAAGATGCCGGGAACGAAGCCGGTCAAAAAGAGCGCTTCGAGCGGGTCGTTGGTGACCATGGCATAGAGGATCATCGAAATCGACGGCGGGATAATCACACCGAGGATCGGCGCAGTGGTCATGACGCCAACGGAAAATTTCTCGTCGTAATTATTCTCAAGCAGCGCAGGAATCATGAAGCCGCCGATGGCGACCACCGTCGCCACCGTGGAGCCGGAAATGGCACCGAAGAAGCCACAGGCCAGGATCCCCGCCATGGCCAGACCGCCCGGCAGGAAGCCCACCATGCAGTTCGCGGTCTTGATCAGTTTTGAGACGATACTGCCGGTGGTCATGATGTTGCCGCAGAGGA
The DNA here is from genome assembly GCA_963769955.1 of uncultured delta proteobacterium. Classification (GTDB taxonomy): domain Bacteria; phylum Desulfobacterota; class Desulfuromonadia; order Desulfuromonadales; family BM103; genus M0040. The sequence continues at coordinate 32,567 of CAVYNW010000028.1, read as the reverse complement.
CGAAGAAGAGCACGACGATCAGGGCGAACTTGTCCATGCTGCGGTAGAGAACTTCGATAACGATCTGCGGGTCGATACCGGCGATCCAGACCAGGCCGACCATGCCGGTGAAGAAGAGCGCCATGAAAACCGGGATGGTTGATGCCAGGCAGCCGATCAGCAGCGCCATGATGACGAGGTAATTGGTCTCCATCAGGGCACCTCGTCTTCGATAGGGGGCTCGCACAGCTTGATGCCGAACCAGTCTTCGACCATGATGATCAGGGTGCGAATGAACATCATCGACGCCCATGATCGGCAGCACCGCGTAGAAATACCATTCGGGAATCTGCAGCGATGCCGTTTTGGCGTATTCATCATAATAAACCATCTCGGTCAGGCTATAACCCAGCTTGATCATGAAGCCGGAAAAGACCAGTACGCCGATATGACTGAAAACAGTAAGTGGCTTCTTCAGGAAGGGAAAGAGTTGCGGCAATGCGTCGATACGAATCAGCGAACGGTTGCGGATCGCCGCGATACAGCCGACATAGGTGGTGAAGAAGATCGTTTTACGGACCACTTCGTCCGACCAGTAGAGGTTGACGTCATTGGTCAGTTTACGCAGGGCAACATTGGCGATGGCCACTGACAAGGCAACCATGACCGTCGCAAAGAGGCTCCAGTCCTCAACAAAAGCGAACACAGCGGTGAATGTAGTAAATAAGTTTTTTCATAGCAAAGAGAGCCGCGTGGCCTGTAGCGCCTGGCGCGGAAAGCAGAACCCCCTGATTATAGATGCCTGAACGATATTGTTTGCTTCGCCTTGTGCGGCGTTGCTGCAAAAAAAACGACCGGGGAGAGAGCCTCTCCCCGGTCGCAGATCATAGCTGTTTTTGCCTTAAGAATCAATTGCTGAGCGCAGCCTGCACCTTTTTGAAATAATCCATGCCGATCTTCTCTCCCCACTTCTCATATACGGGAGCAGTCTCATCGATCAATTGTTGTTTGTCAGCGTCGGAGAGTTTAAAGAAGGCCACGCCGGCTTCCTTGGCCTTGGCAATCTGCTCGTCATGCTGTTTGCGGGTCAGCTCGCGGGTCGCAGCGCTCTCTTCCTGGATTGCAGTTATCAGGATCTTCTGCAGATCTGCAGGAAGCTTGTCGAACCAGCGCTTGTTCATCAGGTGGATGAAAAGACCCTGGGCATAGTCAAGTTCGGTGAAGTTTTTGGCGATGGTGAATTTCTTGGTGATGTTGCAAACGATGGCGGTGTGATCAAGGCCGGTGATAACGCCGGTCTGCAACGCCTGGGGAACATCCGGCCAGGGCATGACCGTAAACTTCATGCCCCATGCCTTGTAAAAATCGGCGTTGAGCGGCGCTTCGGCAATCCGGAAGTTGATCGATTTGGCATCTTCTATGGTTTTTACCGGGGTGGTGGTGGCCCAACCGTAAGGGCCGTAGCCTGTGACGTCGACCGTCATGATGCCGCTCTTCAGGGCGCTGTCGGCGAACGGCTGCCAGAGCTCCGGAGTGTTGCGGAATTTGTCGAGCTTGTCGAAAGTGTCGACAACGTAAGGCATATTAACGATACCGAGTCTGTCGGCAACATTCTGCGCCGCTACCGAGGAGCTCAGCATGCCATGTACGGCACCGAGCTTGAGCTTGTTGATAACATCCTTCTCACCGCCGAGCTGGGCCAGGGGGCGGAAGTCGACATAGAGGCGGCCTTTGGAGGCTTCCCAGACGCGGTCGCGAATCCGGTAGCCGGCGCCAACTCCCTCGATAACCGGATGGGAAATATTGGAGAGAATGTAGGTGTACTCGGCGCCGCTCGGATCAAATTTGGGTTGCCAGGCCGCCAGAGGATCTTTCTTTGCTTCGGCGGCGAAGCCGGCAGAAACACCGACAACCAGGGTGAGACAGAGAGCCAGAGCCAACAGAGACAAACGTTTCATGCTGATTTCTCCTTATTATATGTGTGAATAATCCATGAACCTGTAAAGTTAGGCCAAACATCCTAAAGCAAACCACGTTTTATTTCAAAGTTTTTTATTATATACGACAGGTTAGCGGTGAAAATCCAGATGCGCTAAAGGTTGTGTGGCCACCTATGCAGAAAAGCCGCATCCACCTCTTACTTTTTTACTGTAGTATGATAAATATTTAATGTCCTAACCTGGTTTTGCTTTTGCCCTTGTATTTAAACATTCATATAATTATATTAATTGCATGAAACAGTTATTCTGCCAAATCGTCATAACTCTTCTGCTTTTTACACCTCTCCAGGCTTTTGGGGTGGAAGAGCTATCTCTAAAAGAGGCTCTCATCTTGACACTGCAGGAGCGACCCATGGTGGCGGCCAGTGCTGCAGAGGTTGAAGCTGCAGAATCCGACGCCCGCGCCCTGAGTCGTCGATATTTCCCGAGATTGACCTTGAGCGAACGTTTTGTCAGGACCGATGAACCGGGTGGCAGCCTGTTCATCGATCTCAATCAGGAGCGTTTCGAATTGAGTCCTGACGCCGCCACGTATAATGATCCTCCGGCGCGGAGCAACTTCGAGACCCGTCTGACGCTCAGACAGCCTCTTTTCGATGCCGATATCAAATTCGATCGGCAGCGTGCCGACCTCAGGAGCGTCGCTGCCAGTGACAGGCACGCTCGCCACCGTGAAGAGGCGGTTATGGCAACGCTCGGAGCCTATCTCGATGTGCAGCTTGCCCATGCGCAACAGGAGTGGGCGAAACAGTCTCTTGTCGAAGCCGAGGAATTGTTGAGTGTGGCACGTCAGCAGGAAAGTGCCGGGATCGGATCGCACGCCGACACCTTGCGCGTGGCAGTCCTCAATAATGACAGTCAGAGGCAGGTGCTGGTTGCTGGCAATGCCGTGAAAACCACGCAGCGGCTGCTGGCACTGGCCGTTGGCAGAGCCGATGGCCAGTGCGATATTGCCGGGCCTGTCCGTACCGACTTGATCGGTCTCTCGGCCGAGCCAATCGCCATACAGCGCGGTGACCTTGAAGCTATGGGCAAGACGGTCGCCGCCGCCGATCTTGCTGCACGGCAGAAAAAGTCGGCTTACCTGCCCAAGGTGGGTTTGCAAGCGTCTTATTTCAGAAACGACGGCGACCCTGGTTTTGTTGATAATGCAGATGCCTGGAGCGTGAGTGCCGGTTTCGAGTGGTTACTGTTCGATGCCGGTGAGCGTTCACAGGCTGTGGCAGGCGCCCGCGCCCGCCACCTTGCTCTTGTTCTGCAGAAGCAGGAACAGGATCGCCAGGCCAGGATTGCGCTGACCGAAGCCTTCCAGAACGCGGAAGAAGCGGTCGTCCAGTTGCAGTTGGCGGAAAGCTCTTTGGTTGCAGCAGAGGCAAGTCGCGAGTTGGTCTCCCAGCGTTACGCGGCCGGGTTGGCCACCCTGACAGATTTACTCGCCGTGCAGACCGAGCTAACACGGGTACGCAGCGAACTTGTTGCGGCTGAAACCGGACGGCTCAGAGCGTGTGCCGATGTCTATTTTGCGCAAGGGACTCTGTTGCAGGCCCTGTTGCCTGAAAGAGAGGTTCAGCCATGACCAGACTCCTTATGCTTTTGATCATTGCGCTCTTCGTCACCGCTTGTGGAGAGCGCGTCGAACCGGGCAAAACCGCCTCTCCTCCTGATGTTGTCACCGGATTGACGACACTTGTCGTTGAGCCCGTCAGCGTGCCGGCACGCTATGCCCTGCCCGGCACAGTCGAGAGCAGCGACCGTGGTTTGCTGACAGCAAGGATCCCCGGCCAGGTGGCGCAGATTGTGGTAAAGGAAGGGCAATCTCTGCAGCCCGGTGACAGCATTCTGCACATCAGTGGCGAGACAGCGACCAGCGAGCTGCAGTCTGCCGTGTCAGGAGTAGCCGTGGCTGAACGGCAGTTGGCTGAGGCACAGGCTTATCAGTCTCTGGCAGAGGCCACTTTCGCCCGTTACCTTAAACTGCACGAGACCGGTGCGGTGACCCCTCATGAATTCGATCGTGTTAAGGCGGATCTTGATGCTGCAGAACAACGACTTGGTGCGGCAAAGGCGTCGTTGGATGCGAGTCGTGCCCAACGGCGCACGGCAAAGACCATGGCCGATCAGGCGACGGTCAGGGCCCCTTATGCAGCCGAAGTCGCAGAGATCATGATCGATGTAGGCAGCACGCTGCAGCCGGGTACGCCCTTGCTCAGCCTTGATCGCAGTGGGCTCATGCAGGTTCGGGTGGCTCTTCCCGAGAGCCTTGCCGGCAGGCATCAGGTCGGCGATCGCTTCAGCGTCGAGCTGCCGACCTTGAACAAGCTCCTGACAGGAACCTTGACGAAACTCCAGCCAGGTGCCGATCCGCACTCGCGCACTTTTATGGCCTGGCTCTCCCTGCCGGAAGAAGCCACATTGAAGAACGGGCTCTTTGCCAGGGTCCTTGTCTCTGAGGAAACCGGCGCGACGACCCTGCTGATTCCGTCTGCAGCTGTCGTGACTCGCGGCCAGCTGACCGGGGTCTACGTTGTCGAAGACGATATCCTGCATTATCGCCTGGTGCGAACCGGGAGAGTGCTGGCCGATCAGGTGGAGATCCTTTCTGGCTTGCGCGACGGTGAGGAACTCATTGTTGCAGATCTGGCCAGGGCTCATAACGGAGCACGCCTGGAGCGCAAATGATGAGGACAAAGAAGCATTCGTTGCCAACCCGGATCGTCGAAAAGTTTCTCGACGGCAATCTGTCCATGATCCTGATCCTCCTCGCGTTGATTGCCGGTATAGCGGCTCTGCTGCTGACGCCGCGCGAAGAAGAACCACAGATCGTCGTGCCCCTGGCTGATGTCTATGTTCACATGCCCGGAGCAAGTCCGGAGGAAATCGAAAAACTGGTCGCCACGCGTCTGGAAAAGCTGCTCTGGCAGGTTGATGGCGTCGAATATGTCTATTCCATGTCCCGACCTGACATGGCGATCGTCACCGCCCGTTTTTATGTCGGCGAAGACCGCATCGCATCATTGGTCAAGCTGCACAACAAGATCTCCACGCACACCGATATCATCCCGCCGGGAGTCTCCGGCTGGGTCATCAAGCCGGTCGAAGTCAACGACGTGCCAATCGTCAACCTGGCCCTCTATTCCGACAGAGTCGCGATTAACTGAGACGGGTTGCCGAAGAAGTCGTGGATCGGCTGCAGGCCGTGCCGGACACCTCGGTCACCCAGTCATCGGCGGCCGTCCCAGGCTGCTGCAGGGTGGAGGTTGATGCTGCCGCCCTGGCAGCACGCAATCTCGACCTGCTGACCGTCGAAAGGCCCTGGCAGGGGCCAACCTGGAACTGCCCGCGGGCAGCTTCAGTCAGAATAACCAGGAGATTTTGATCCGGGGCGGCAGTTTTCTCACATTCGGCGAAAGATCTTGCCAGCCTGATTGTCGGCGTCTCACGGTGACAGCCGGTTTTTTTGTCCGACGTGGCCAAAGTCGAAGACGCATGACCGAAACCAACACTACACCCGGCTCCGCTTCGGTCCGGCCGCCGGCTAATGAGTCGCGGCACGACTACAGGCGGTCAATATCGCCGTTGCCAAGCAGAAGGGCACCAACGCCGTGGTGGTCGCGGAGGACGTGATTAAAGCCGTCGCACGCCATGCAGGGGACGATCATCCCCCGAGGACATCCAGGTCCGGGTCACCCGCGATTACGGCAAAACCGCCGACCACAAGGTCAATGAACTGATGACGCATCTGATGATTGCGGTCGTTACGGTGCTTGCCCTGGTCTTTTTTGCCCTGGGCTGGCGGGAGGCCCTGATTGTCGCGGTCTCCATCCCGATCATCTATTCGCTGACCCTGCTGGTCAACTACCTGTTCGGCTACACCATCAACCGGGTCACGCTGTTCGCCCTGGTGCTGGCCCTGGGTCTGCTGGTCGATGACCCGATTGTCGATGTCGAGAATATCTATCGTCATTTCAAAATGAAAAAAGAGCCGCCCCGCGACGCGGTCCTGACCGCGGTCGACGAAGTGCGGCCGCCGGTCATTCTGGCCACTCTGGCGGTTATCCTGTCGTTCCTGCCGATGATGTTCATCACCGGCATGATGGGCCCCTATATGCGGCCGATGGCGATCAACCTGCCGCTGACCATGATCATGTCGCTGCTGGTGGCTTTTACCGTGACCCCCTGGATGTCCTATCACATTCTGAAAAGCCAATACGGCAAGGAGGAGAAAGAGTTCGTCCTGGAAGAAAGCCGCACTTCCACGATTTATCGCAGCTGCTCGCCCGTTTTTGGCCAGCCGCGCGCAAAGCCTGGCTGCTGGTGCGGCCTGGTCCTCCTGCTGCTCGCTTCCATGGCCATGCCCGCGCTGAAGATGGTGCCGATGAAAATGCTGCCTTTCGACAACAAGAACGAGTTCCAGCTGGTGATCGACATGCCGGAAGGGACCACGCTGGAAGAGACCGACCGGGTGACCGGGCCCTGGAGGATTACCTGACCAGAGTGAATGAAGTCACCGACGTTTCCTCCTATGTGGGCACAGCCAGCGCCATGGATTTCAATGGCATGGTCCGTCACTACTACATGCGCCAGGGGGCCAACCTCGCCGACATCCGCATCAACCTGGCGCGACAAAGCCGAGCGCGCCCAACAGAGCCATGAGATCACCCTGCGTCTTCGCGACGACCTGACGCGCATTGCCGACCGGCACGGGGCAAAGCTTAAAATCGTCGAAGTCCCTCCTGGCCCGCCGGTCATTTCGACCCTGGTCGGCGAAGTTTATGCCGACCCGGGATCAGCTATGCCGACCAGATCGCGGCCGCCCGGATCGTCGAGCAGGCATGGCCAAGGAAGACAAGGTGGTCGACGTCGATGATACTGTGGAGTATCCCCAGCCGCGCTTCCAGTTTTGTCCCTGACCGCAGAAAGCCGCACTATCAGGGGTCACGTACGCTGAAATCGCCCGGACCCTGCGCTGGCCTTGAGCGGGAGCACGGTCGGCGACGCTGCACATGTCGACACGAACGCCGACCCTCTGCAAATCGAGCTGCGCCTGCCGCGAAGCCGATCGCTCTCCCTGGCAGCGCTCGTCCAGCCTCCAGGTCACGCGGTGCCAGCGGCGCGCTGGTGCCGCTCGGCGAACTGGGCCGAGTTCCGGCCGCAGACCCTGGAGCCGACCATTTATCATAAGAATCTTCAGCGGGTGGCCTACGTGTTCGGTGAGATGGCCGGCAGAGCCCGGTCAACGCCATCCTCAACTCTGATCGCGTATTTCAATGACAACCCGTTGCCGGAGGGAACCCACGTCGTCTGGAGCGGTGAAGGGGAATGGAATATCACGCTCGACGTATTCCGTGACCTGGGGCTCGCTTTCGGTGCGGCGCTGATCTGATCTACATCCTGCTGTCTGCGAGACCCATTCCTACGCCATGCCGCTGATCATCATGGGGGCCATCCCGCTGACCATGATCGGCATCATGCCCGGCTTCTGGCTGCTGAACCTGCTGCTGGATCACGCCGGTCGGCGGCTACGATACTCCGGTCTTTTTCACCGCGACGGCCATGATCGGCATGATCGCCCTGGCCGGGATCGTGGTCCGCAACTCGATCATCCTGATCGACTTCATTCATCACGCCCTGAGGCGCGGCACGCCGCTACGCGAAGCGCTCGTCGAAAGCGGTGCCGTGCGCCTGCGGCCGATCCTGCTGACTGCCGGCGCCGCATTGCTGGGCAACTGGATCATCACCCTCGACCCGATCTTTTCGGGTCTTGCCTGGGCGATCATTTTCGGCGTCTTCGCCTCAACCGCCTTCACCCTGATCGTCATCCCCGTGGTCTACTGGCTTATCTATGGCACATGACCCGAACAACACGCAAGGAGATTTCAGTCATGACCGTCAATCGTTACCTGCGCATGATCGCCGGCTTTTTCATCATGCTCAGCCTGGTATTGGCCCAGCTGTACTCCCCCTACTGGCTGATTTTCACCGCCTTTGTCGGCCTGAACCTGTTGCAGAGCGCTTTTACCAACTGGTGTCCGATGATCACCATCCTGCGCAAGCTCGGAGTCAAGGAAGGATGAGCGCCGAGAGAATTGCAGGAGATCTGTTTGATAAGGGCCACAGCTGCACCCGCTCGGTGTTGCAGGCGACCGGCGGCAGCAGCAACCAGGAACTTTTGGCGGCAACGGCGGGCTTCAGTTGCGGTATCGGCAAGAGCGGTTGTCTCTGCGGAGCGATCACCGGCGGCGTCATGGCCCTCGGCCTGAACTGGCGCGCTGACCGCTCTGCAGACTTGATGGCCGCTTTCAAGGAGGTGTTTCAGACGACCTGCTGTCGCGGCCTTTCGAAAAATTTTACCTGGCTGAGTGAAGAGCATCAGACCAACTGCAGACAGATCACGGTAACAACTGCCGGGCTTGTTGAGCATTTACTGCGGGAAGATAAAATCTGAACAAGCTGCCCGGAATCTTATTGTTTGGAAAGGCTGCTTTATACTGCTTCAGCCTTGTTGTTCAAATGAAAAAATGCCATTCAACAAGAAGAGGAAACATTTTTTCTACTTCTTTTAGCCAATTCGTCACATCCTCTAGACGCAGAGGTGTTTCAAAAAACTTACAACCCAAGGCCTCTGCTCTCCGTTGTTCTTCGCTGGACCAGGGACGGCAGATAATTGCGTTATTGGCCATAGCCACTTTGCAACCACCCTTTACCCTACGCTCTATAAAGTCTATCCCGTTCAACAAAGGAAAGTCTTGACCAAGAATTATGGCGTCAGCACATGATTTTAATTGAGAACACTCTTGAAAACAATCATGGTAAAGAGGGCACATGCTGGGGATGTCTACAGCGACGACCTCATGACCCGAAGCCTCGATGTACATAGCGATGGATTCCCGCATGCAATCAGATGAATCAAATATAAAAATTCTCAACTTCATTTTTTTTAATGGGCCACTTCAACCAATCGACAGGTTGCAAAGACATTTCCTGTGACAAAAAAATCCATCTCCAACAAATATTGAAGACGGACTGCATGGGAAACCCATTAACCCCTTTCTCTATTCGGTGGCTGGGCTATCTCTATTTCAAGAGACCCCTGGCTTTGCGTCACCGAGTTACCCCGGTTTTGCTATTATCGTAGAGTTCTATGGTTTATCTAGTTACTAAGTAGTCATCCTTAATTGTTGAGAGGAAGACAAGAATATCTATTCGTTATCGACCTTTAACTTTGCCAGTAGCGGCAAAACCAAGGCTATCCTGTAAAGTCTGTCAGAGCCTTTTGCAGTTCAAGAGGCTGAAAAGAGCAATTCCTACATACCCTGTAATGTAAGCAAAGCATTGATCCTCCACTTGCAAGCATTGCTGTTAAGAATTAAGCAGGACTCAATCTGTTGCTGCCGCACTCAGCCAAACAGGTTGACGGCGACTCCGTGCCAAGAAAGCCAACACGACCACCAAAAGCGATCCGAGCGTGTAAACTGACACGAAAACAGCCCAAACCGGGAAAAGCTGGGACAGGACAACAAAAACACTCATGCTGCAGAGCAAAATAGAAAAAAACTTCATTCACTTCCCCTTGGCCTGCAAACAGAAAAAACCCGTCTCCGGTTAACCGAGTACGGGCATCATAATGAAATACGATTATGACACTCTCTTCGGTAGCACGACCATCCACGTGGGACTCGTTGCTTTGCGACCCTGCATCGCTACAGGTTTGCTCTTATCGGAGAGTAAATAATGTCTAGCATAACACGCGTGTCTCACAATTTTCTTACAATTCTGCATAAATACAGCAGAAGTAAATTGAGAAGAAACGTTGCGGGAATCTAGAAAATGAGTTTCTCGTAAATCCTGTTACATTGTTTCGCTGGCTTGAAATGGTCTGAAAAACGCAATTCTTTCTTACCATGCATGACTAAACAATGGCCTGATAATTTAGCCTTCAACTTACTTAGCTCTCAGAATTTGATTTCTGCAGCGAGGGGGATAACCAGAAAACAGAAAAACAGCATCTACAGAACCCGCAAATGATCAGGGCCTCTGTTGGCAAGCAGTTTCCCGGGTCAAGGCCACACAGATCAGCGCCAGAACAGCCCAAACAAGGATAAGAGAAAATCCGGCACGGTAAGCCTCAAATTCATAGATACGGATTCCCGCCTCGGTTGTCCCTTGCCAGTAGCTATCAAGAACCCAGCCAACGGCTGGCTGAAGAAACATCGGGCCAACCATGACCCCCATATTGCAGACCCCGGCGGCGGTCCCCGCCAGGTGGGATGGGACCGATTCTTTGACATAGGCGAAGCCGATGATGATCCCCCCTGCGGCAAAACCGATAATCATTAAGAGACCGATCAAGATCGCCAAAGGCAGCCCAGGCACGAAAATGACCAGAGCCCAAGCGGCAGCAATCAAAGCACAAGCTCCCATGTAGAGCGGTTTACGTCGCCCATAACGATCGGAAAGATTCCCGGACAAAGGGCCGCCGAGGGCCCAGGCGAGTAGCATGGCGGAGCATGTCGCTGCCGCTTTCGGAGCGCTCATTCCGTAATGGCTGGTCAAAAAGGGAACTCCCCAGAGACCGGCAAAGGTGAGCACACTCCCAGCAAGTGCTCCCGGGGCAATCGACAACAGCCAGGTATTGCGGTAGGTAAAGACTTGTCGTAGCCCAGCGACCACTCCAATCCGAGGGCCCGCTGCTTTGGTTTTTAGAGCGTAGCTTGAATAACCGCGCTCTTTCGGGTCGTCGCGAACGATCAGCCAAATCAATGCGGCAACGAAAAATGGAAAAACGCTAGAAGCTAGCATTACCGGCCGCCAGCCATAGGAGGTAACCAGCAGGCGCAGCGGAGTCCCCGCAAAAACCGCCCCGAGAATTCCAAGGAAGAGGGCCATCCCCGAAGCAAGGGAAAAATGTCGTAGAGCCATCCAGTGGCTGGAAAGTTTCATCATAGCGACAAAAGCAACGGCCACCGACCCGCCGATTAATAGCCGTCCTGCACAGGCCCACAACATGCCATCTGCGAAGGCAAAGCAAAGACTGCCAAGGCCAGCGACCAGGGCTCCGGCCGTCAATAGTCGGCGTGGTCCCCAGCTATCGGAGAGCAGTCCGGTGGGGATCTGCATGGCAACATAACTATAGAAGTAGAAAGCCGAAAGATGACCTAACTCTGCCCCCGTCAGGTTAAAATCAGCGATCAACTCGGTGGTCATGACCCCGGGGGCAACCCGCTGGAAAAAGCCGAAAATATAGAGCGCAGCACCAAGACCCCAAACGGTCCAGGAAAGTCGCAAGGGGGGAAGTGGCTTTGAATGCATAACTTTAGGTCCTGTATGGGTTTATAAACTCAGAAATAGAGTGTTGAATTAGACAGGCTGAAAACATTCAACGGCTGATCAATGGAAGCAATTTATCACACACATGGGGCTTTTTCTCTTCAAAATCGAAAAATTGCATCTCATTTTCAATAATACAAGGAAAGGCCAGAGGCAAGTTAACCGGTGGTTTTCCTCGGGGTTAAAAGGCATTGGAAGATGCCGTTCGATCAGACAGTCAGACTCTGATCTAAAACCGCTGCAACTCAAGAAAGCCCCTCGAACTCAGCTGAATTTTCATGACCACTCCCACCACAGCGGACCGAGCAGAGGCAGCTATCAAAGGAAGGATAACATGGGCATGCGAGTTGGCTATGCAAGGGTCAACTCCGTTGAACAAAAACTGGACATGCAGATGGATCACCTGGCAGACTGTGATCGTATCTTGCGAGAGAAAGCTAAAGCTCGCGGTGTTGTCTCCGGAGCAAAACCAAAGCTTACATCCCAAGAGATAGTCGAACTGCTAAAGGATTGCGAAACGCCAGGGAGTAGAAAACGTGAGATTGTCGAACATTATGGCATCAGCACATCCTCTGTTTATCGTCTGTATTATGAATACAGGTTGACGTTGACTGCATGAACACAAAAGACCACCCGATGTTGATCCGGTGGTCTTGATTTTATGGCTTAAAGAGCTGCCTAAACGTCTATCAAAAAGAAGTCTGTTTTGCTCTTACAACTCTTAACAAGTCGTGATTTATAAAATCACAGCTTCAATATTAGCCTACCCTCCCGATGTAAAATGTTGACCCAGCAAAAGAGACAGAGAATTTCCGGTATGATTAATAAAGGATCAAGCTAAGGCGAAAAGGACTCACTCTAAGATCATCTTTGATATCGAACTTTGGCAATTCACCATCGATAAAGAAATGAGGGTTAGCAATTATTGAAGTTATAATTTTCGTCAAATCTCCCCCTTCTATTTCAACACCGACTGTTTTTCGTCCACGCATCCAAGGAGCCGAATATTTTTCTTGTAACTCAACCTTAACACCATTCTGTCTGCAAGCCTCCACGATCACTTCAGCTAATTCGATCTCCATGCTTCTATCCTTATTTGCACTATTTTATTAGACAAGAAACCAGTAAACGCCATACAGTTTATGGAGCAAGCAGCATCCTCAAAAGCGCTACAATGGTAAGCCGTTTTTCCTGTCAGAAGTCGTGACAAAAAACAAAAAAAGCCCCACAGTCAGGAGGGGGAGGAGACCATGGGGCAAAGGTTTTCTGCCTGAAAGAGGCTATCTTAGACCCACTTGTAAAAGCGAATCTTCGATGGTTCTTAAAATATCGGGTTCCTCGAAGAAAAATAAACGTGGGGTTTCGTAGAAATTCAATCGCCTTTCCGCAACAACCAACTACGCTAATGCGCACAGATGGCTCTCGTCGCAATCGTCCCAGCTTTCTCTTGCTCTACACAAAACAACCACCCGATAATCCCACCAGGTGGCCATGATTCTATGGATTAAAGAGCTCCCTGAAGAGCTCTATCAATATAAGCCGATTTTCGTCTCCTGAAATTTAAGAAATCAGCCAGCAACAAGCAACCACAGCAAATCGATCGAATATATTTTGCTTTATTCAGGCGCTTGTATTGCTTGGGTGCTCCCTTACCCAGGCCTGAATGGACAAGATGTCCAATTTGTTGATGTCTGTAAATTCAAGGCCCATACCCGTTGTCGCGTAATCTTTTTTAAGGCTCCCCTTCTGATTGACCCAGGCCACCCGTCCTCTACATTTTTTAAAGGCTGCATCCTGATAAAGCTGAAACTCAAGAAAAAGCTCGGTGTCGACAGGAAATAATTCATTTGTCTCCAGAAAAACTCCGCCCACAGAGATGTCGGATAGGAACCCTGTCATCATCTTTTCCTGATCAATTCCGAACTTTGCAGAGGTTTTGATTTCCCTTCGTTTCCCGGACCAGCCAGGGATTTTAATGTATTTTCTGATGGCATCAAGAAATTGTTCTCTGGTTAGCGGTTTGTGAATAATTTCATTGCAGCCTACATTCAGGCAACGTTCTATATCTCTTGGGTTGCCGCTGCTGGTGACCATGATTACGGGCGTTGATCTCAAACGAACATCAGCTTTGATCTCTTTGCAGGCTTCGTCTCCATCGCCACCAAACATATAGAGATCCATAAACACCAGGTCCGGTTGCTGTTTTTTTACAACGGCTACGGCTTCAGGGCCATTGCTTGCGGTTAAAATATTAACCTGTTCCCGTCGGAAAAAGTCTTTTGCTATCTTTAAAAACAGAGGAGTATCATCAACCAGCAAAATGGTTTTTGAATACATGGAGAGGACGTCTTTTGTGAACACGGTATGTACCTCTTGATAATAAAAGACCGCTGATCAGCATAACTGCTAACAACAGCGGTCAAAAGTTTAATTAACCTTTATTTCCTTGCCTGCTGTTCATTCCCATCCCATGCAACATATCAAAGAAGGTCATATCATAGCAGACCCTTCTCAAGAATTTCTTATAAATCTTCCCGTCTGTCGCAGAGCAAGTTTGAACGACGATATTTTATGCCATGATAGCTAGTGTGCCGTGCGGCGAACTCGCCGCACGGCACACTAGTAAACCTTGATCAGCCAGACCCCGCCGCAGAGCATCAACACGCCGGCAACGCGACCCAGGCTGATCGGATGGAGCGGATAGCCGAGCACGCCAAAGTGGTCGAGGAGCAGGGAGGCGAACATCTGTCCTGCCAGGATCAGGGCGACCATGGCGGTTGCGCCAAGTTTGGGCACGAGGATGATTGTCGCCGTGACGAAAAAGGCCCCCAGCATGCCGCCGAACCAGATCCACCAGGGGTGGCTGCCGACGGTGGCCAGTAGCGGCAGGGGGATGCGGGTCGCCAGTGAGTAGATGATCAGGGTCAGGGTGCCCACGGCGAAGGAAATGGTCGAAGCGAGGACCGGTGAACGGGTCCAGAGCCCGAGCTGCGCGTTGATGCCGGCTTGAGTTGGCACCGAGATGCCGGCGACCAGGGCCAAAAGAATGAACAGGGTTGTTGATGACATAAATAGGTCCGTTTTTATTTGTGAAAGTCGCTGTTATATAAGATCATTCACCAGGCCCAGCCAGCCCCCAGCCCCCAGCAGGCCCCAGACCGCCCAGCCGCCGCTTAACCCGTCAGCTCTTCGAGGGTCAAAATCGATTCGATATCACGCCGCTCCGATTTGTTGATAATCACGGCGGCGCCGACCAGCTTGGCTTCGGCCTGTTCGATGATCTGCTCAATCGCCTTGTAGGTCGAGCCGACGGCGAAGAAATCGTCGGCAAACAACATGCGCTCGCCAGGGCAGAGACACTTCATGTGAAACGTAAAGCGTGGTTGATTCCTGCTTGGTGAAGGAGTAACTCGAGGCAGCGTAGAACCCGGTCATGGTCAGTGGCCGCTTCTTCTTGGCGTAGATGAAAGGGATGCCAAGATGGGTCGCCATTGCCTGGGCGATCATGATGCCGCTGCTCTCGGCGGTGATGATCTTGTCGATCGGCGACTCCGGCAAAGCGGCCGGCCAGCTCGGCGCCGAGCCGATTCATCAGCAGGGGATCGACCATGTGGTTGAGAAAGCGGTCGACCTTGATGACCTGGCCGTTGATAGCGCCCTCCTGTTTGATCCGGTCAAGAAGTTCCTGGGCGACCTGGTTCATTTGCGATCCTCGCGGTCATAGGGCTGGCCGAGGCTTTCGGGCTGCTGAGAAGCCCCTTTCTGCAGGCGGATGGTGGAGATGACCAGCACCAGGATAGTGAAGAAATAGGGCAGCATCTGCAGGATATGGACGCTGACGGTGGTGCCCATGGCCTGAAAGCGCAGCTGCATGGCGGTGATGCCGCCAAACAGGTAGGCGCCGGCCAGGGCCCGGTAGCTCGACCAGGAGGCGAAAATGACCAGGGCCACGGCAATCCAGCCGCGGCCGGCCGTCATGTTCTCAATCCACATCGGCGTGGTGGCAAGACTTAAGTAGGCGCCGCCGATGCCGACAATACCCGAGCCGATGGTGACGGCGAGGAAGCGGAACAGCATGCACCGGTACGCCGCAGGTGTCTGCCGCTGCCGGGTTCTCGCCGACTGTTCGCAGGGCCAGCCCCCAGCGGGTGCGGTAAAAGAAAAAGGCAATGCCGAAGACCAGCAGGAAGCTGAAGTAGATCAGCAGGTCCTGGTTGAAGAAGGCTTTACCGATGATCGGCAGTCTGGCTCAAGCCGGGGATGGCCAGCCGCTCGAAGCCGTTAATGGTCAAGCCGACCATGCCGCGGCCGAACAGGGCGGTGATGCCGATGCCGAACATGGTCAGGGCCAGGCCGCTGACGATCTGGTTGCCGCGCAGCTGCACGGTGATGAAAGCCATGGATGCTGCCGGCAATCAGCGCGGCGACAAATGCGGCCAGAACACCGATCAGCAGTGACCCGCTGGCCTGGGTGCCGGCAAAACCGGCCAAGGCGCCGATCAGCATCAGACCTTCGATGCCGAGATTGATGATGCCGGCCCGCTCGTTGATGATCGCACCGAGGGTGGCAAACAGGATCGGGGTGCCGGCTCTGACCGTGGCGTCAAGCAGGATCTCAAGCATGACGATCTCCCTTGACCAGCTTCAGTCGGTTATGGATGAAAAAGTCGGAGGCCAGCAGGAAAAACAGAATCAGCCCCTGGAAGGCGTAAACGAAGGCAACCGGCAGCTGCCAGGTGAGCTGCAGGCTGTCGCCGCCGACCAGCAGAACACCCATCAGAAAAGAGACGATGACCACACCGATAGCGCTGCGTTTGGCCAGCCAGGCGATGATGATCGCCGTGTAGCCGTAGCCGGGTGAGATGCCGTGCTGCAGGCGATGCTGCAGGCCGGCCACCTCGCTGAAACCGGCGATGCCGGCGATGGCGCCGCTTAGAAAGAGAACCGCGAAGATCGCCAGGCCGGTGCGCATCCCGGCGTAGCGGGCGGCTTTCGGATTGCTGCCGATGACCTTGATTTCATAACCCCAGACGGTGCGCTCCATGAACAGGTACATGCAGCAGGGCGCAGAACAGCGCCAGGAAAAAGCCGCTGTGGAAACGGGTGTCAAAATATTCCGTGAAGCGGGCGGCGTCGCTGAACTGTGCGGTCAAGGGGAAATTGAAGCCCTTGGGGTCTTTCCAGGGGCCGTAAATCAGGTAATCAACGCCGAGGATGGCGATGTAATTCATCAGCAGGGTGACGATGACTTCGTTGACCTGCCAGCGGGCGCGCAGATACCCCGGCAACGCCGGCCCAGAGCCCGCCGCACAGGAAGGCGGCCAGGAACATGGCCGTGATCATGACGGCGTGGCTCTCGATGCCGGAGAAGAGCGCCACGGCGGTGGCGCCGCAGGCGCCCATGTAAATCTGCCCTTCGGCGCCGATATTCCAGATCTGCATGCGGAAGGCCAGCGAGACGCCGAGGCTGGCGAAGATCAGCGGCGTTGTCTTGACCAGGGTTTCCGAGAGCCCATAGCCGGAGCCGAGCGCTTCCTGGAGAATCTCAAGATAAGCCTGCAGCGGGTTGACTCCGGCGGCCAGAAGCAGGAAGCCGGCGACGAACAGGGCCACCAGAATCGAGATGATGGGCGCCGTGAACCTGAACAGCTTTGAGGTGAGTTCACGTTTTTCCGTGACCAGCTTCATGACTGCACCTCGCCGCTCATCAGCAGGCCGATCTCTTCGCGGGTGGTGGTCTGCGGGTCGACGCAGCCGACCAGACGGCCGCGAAACATGACCACGATCTCGTCGGAGAGTTTGAGCAGTTCGTCGAGATCTTCCGAAATCAGGATCGTGCTCATGCCCTGGTTGGCGCCGTCGATGATGACCTTGTGCACGTATTCGGCGCTGCCGATGTCGAGGCCGCGGGTCGGATAAAGAGCCACCAGAACGGACGGTTCTTCCGACAGCTCGCGGGCGATGATGACCTTCTGGATATTGCCGCCGGAGAGGTAGCGTACCGGGTTGCCGTCGGGGCCGGCCTTGATGGCGAACTGATCGATCTTGGCGGTGGCGTTCTTGCGGATGGCGGCGCGATCCTGAAAAATCCAGCGCCGGAAAGCTTGCGAGTTGAAGTTTTTCATGATCAGGTTGTCGCCAACCGTCATGTCGGGGGCAATGCCGATGCTTTTGCGATCCTCCGGGATGTGGGCGATGCCGGCGATATAGGAGCTTTTTGCCGTGCTGTTGGTGATGTCCTTATCGCCCGCCAGGATGCGGCCGCTGGTGGCTTCCTTGAGGCCGGTGAGGACTTCGGCCAGTGGCTTTCTGGCCGTTGCCGGCAACTCCGGCGACACCGAGAATCTGGCCCCTGTAGAGCTTCATGTTGAAATTGTCGAGGTCCGCACGGCCACGGCTGTTGCTGACCGACAGGTTCTTGATCTCAAGAGCCAGCTGGTCACGTTTGCAGGCGGGCTTGATCCACATGGGAATCTGATCTTCGCCGATCATCAGTGAAGCCAGCCGGTTCTCATCATATTCACCACGCTTCAAGGTGACCAGGCTGCAGCCCTTCTTCAGCACGGTGACCCGATCGGAGATCTCCATCACCTCGCGCATCTTGTGGGAGATGAAGAGGATGCTTCTGCCCTGGTCGCGCAGGCGGTTCAGAACCTGGAAGAGGCGCGCGCTTTCCTGGGGGGTCAGCACCGCTGTCGGCTCATCCAGAATCAGCAGGCGGCAGTCGCGGACCAGCAGCTTGATCAGTTCGATCCACTGCTGGGCGCCGATCGACAGCTTCCAGACCGGGTCATCCAGGTCGAGGTCGAGTTCGAACTCGTCGAGGATCTTTTGCACCTGCTGTTTGTATTTTTTTTCGGTAAAGAGCAGCGGGACGCCGTCCAGCGCCAGCAGGATGTTTTCGAACACGGTGTGCGCAGGCACCAGCATGAAATGCTGATGAACCATGCCGATACCCATGGCCAGGGAGTCCCGCGGGCTGCTGAACTGGACCGCTGTGCCGTCAAACAGGAGCTCGCCGCGATCCGGGCGGTAAAGTCCGGTCAAGACGTTCATCAGGGTGCTTTTGCCGGCACCGTTCTCGCCGAGCAGGGTGTGGATTTCACCCGGCGCAATGGACAGGGAGATATCGTCCAGGGCGACGACGCCGGGAAAAGTCTTGCGGATATGCTGGATCTGCAAAAGGTCGGTCATGGGCCATAAAAAGAGGCACGCGTCGCTTGATGCCGGCGCGTGCCCTCAGATCTCAAAAAGAATAATTATTTGGGGATGGTGCCCTGGACCCCCTCGACAAAGTAGCTCATGCCGAGCAGTTCTCCGTCGTCAGGGGTGCTGCCTGCCGCCACCTGGAGTTTGCCGTCCTGATCCTTGATCGGGCCGGCGAAGGGGTGCAGGGTGCCCGCTTTGATCGCCGCAGTTTTTTCTGCGACCAGCGCCTTGACTTCGGCAGGGATCTTGTCGTTAAGCGGGGCGAGTTGCACCAGATCCTCTTTCATCCCCCACCAGATCGATTCTGACTTCCAGGTGCCGTCTTTGACTTGCCGGGCGACTTTCGAATAGAGCGGCCCCCAGTGCCAGACCGGTGCCGTCAGAAAGGCGTTGGGTGCGAAATCACGCATGTCGGAGTTGTAGCCGATGACATAAGCGCCGCGGGCTTCGGCAGCCTGCAGGGTGGCCGGAGCGTCCTGATGCATGGTCAGCACGTCGGCGCCGACATCAAGCAGGCTGTCGGCGGCGTCCCGCTCGACGCCGGGATCAAACCAGGTCTGGGTCCAGACGACGCGGACCTGAGCTTCCGGGTTGACGCTCTGTACGCCGAGGGTGAAGGCGTTGATGCCGCGGATGACTTCCGGAATCGGGAAGGCGGCGACGTAGCCGATGATGTTCTTCTTGGTCATCTTGCCGGCGACAATGCCGGAGAGGTAGCGCGGCTCATACATGCGGCCGAAGTAGTTGCCGACGTTCTCGGCGGTCTTGAAGCCGGAACAGTGCATGAAGACAACGTCTTTGTTGCGTCTGGCAACATCGAGGGTGGCGTCCATGTAGCCGAAGCTGGTGGTGAAGATCAGGTTGTGGCCCTTGCGGACCAGGCCGTTGATCACGCGTGCGGACTCGGCACCTTCAGGAACTGATTCAATATAGGTGGAGGGCTCGACAAAAGGCAGCTCTTCCATGTCCTTACGGCCCTGGTCATGAGCGTAGGTCCAGCCGGCGTCACCGACCGGGCCGACGTAGATGAAGCCGGCCTTGATTTTTTTGTCGCTTGCCTCGGCTGTTGTCACCAACTGGGGCAGGATCATCAGTAAGGCGAGAGCCAAAAAAGTAAATCTTTTCATCGTCACGTCCTTTCAAAAGTCAGGGTGGAGTGATTCGGTCAAAGTTCCTTCTACCCCAGCCCCGAAAGCATGTCAAACCAAAACCCCGACCAGGCAAATCTGCTCATTAGTTTACTGGCTTGCTCCCTTTATACGGTCAAGCACTAAAGTCGACTGCGGTCGGATTTTCTCTTGACTTCTGCCTTCTGGAAGGTAGAATCCGACCGCAGTCGACTTTTTATCTGGAGGTCTATATGGCTGGAGTCCGTGAACAGAAGAAACAGCAGACACGCAAGGCGATTATCGATGCGGCGGTCAAGCTCTTTACCGAAAGAGGTTTCGAGCAGACCAGCATGGATGAACTTGCCCGGTTGGCCGGTGTCGGCAAGGGGACGATTTACGGTTATTTCAAAGCCAAGGAAGAGATTTTTCTGGCCTATTGCGAGGCCGAACTCGAGTTCGCCTTTGCCGCGCTGGATCGCAAGCTCGATGAAGAGGCCCCGCTGGTTGACCAGCTGGTTGCCTACATGATGGGACAGATTACCTTTGTTACGGCAAATCGTGAATTTGGCCGCATCTTCGCCCGCGAAATGACCTTTCCCGGTGAGAACACCCGGTTGCGGAGCCGCGATCTGGATATGCGCTACCTGAAAAAACTCGGCGAAGTCCTTGCCGGTGCGCAACTGCGCGGCGAGCTGCCGGCAGAGAGTGAGTTGCTGCTCTTGATCGCCCATCTGCATGCGCTCTACATCCTGGTCCTGTCAGCGCTTTACAGTGGTGATGTGACGAGTCTGGACAACGCGGAAGTTTTTATCCGTGCGCTGGTTCTGCAGGCTTTGCACGGTCCGGCGGCACTGGCTGAGGCTGCGGATGATGTGCGCGCGGGATGGCAAGGGCTGAAACAACAATTTTTAGAGCAACGCAAGCTCGAATTATGAGGACAATCATGCGACAGATCATCATCGGCTTAATCCTGCTGGCTTTCTCCTCAGCCAGCTTTGCCCAGACTGAAACGCTCAGTTTGCAACAGGCTCTGGTCCTGGGGATGCAGAACAATTTTGACCTGCGAATTTCCAGCCTCGATGTCGAGCGCGCTGATGCCGGCATCATGGATGAGGAAGGACAGTTTGATGTCCTCGCCGAACTGGGGATCGGCGTCAGTCGTGATGAACTGCCGGTCGACTCGGCGCTGCTTGCTGAGGATCTTGTGACCACAGACCGGGGCAGTGCCGAGGCTGCGCTGAGCAAAACCTTCGCCACCGGTCTGGAGACGCGCCTCAGCCTGATCGGAGAGAGTAACGACAGGGATGCCCTGGCCGATCGGCTTGATCCCGCCTATCGGACCTACCTGGTGCTGGATTTTACCCAGCCTTTGCTTAAGGACATGGGCGTGGATATCAATACCGCCAGTTTGCAGATTGCCAAAACCCGTCAGCAGCAGGCAGTGCTCGGCTACCTGGGCCAGGCTCAACAGCTGGCAGCGGCAATAGAGCTGGCTTATCTGAACCTGGTGCAGGCGGACGAAGAATATCGTTACGCCATCCTCGCCCGTGATCTGGCGCAGGAGCTTCTCGATGGCAACCAGCGTAAGTTTAACGCCGGACTGGTGCCCGTGACCGAAGTCAACGAAGCCCGCTCGGCCATGGCCGGTCGCGAGGAGAATATGCTGCTCACCGAACAGCAGGTGACCCTGGCTCGTAATCAACTTCTCGATCTGATTAAACAGGGCGACGCGCAACTGCCGGAGGACTGGCAAGCGGACTTGCCTGTGGTTACAGAGGCACAGGCCCCTGATCTGGCAGAAGCACTCGCCATAGGCTTTGCCAGGCGACCGGACCTGCAGCAGGCCCGTCTGGAGATTGAGAATCGCAAGGTTGCCCTGGTCTATGCCGACAATCAACGCCTGCCACGCCTCGATCTTGAAGCCAGTCTCGGCGTCAATGGTCTCTCCGGAGACGGCGATGAGGCCCATTACGACGGTCAGTGGCAGCGTTCGGCGAGTCGGGCCCTCGACCAGGATGGCAGCAGCTGGTATGCCGGATTACGTTTCAGCGTGCCTTTGCAGAATCGCAGCGCCAAGGCTCAATATCGGGATGCTGCAGCGCAGGATAAGCAGTCTCTCTATCGCTTGCGACGGGCCGAAGTCTCGGCCGAAACCGTGATTCGTTCAGCACATGCCGTACTCGATCTGGGGGAAGAACGCCTGGTCGTCGCAAAACGCTATGCGGCTCTGGCACAAACCACTCTGGATCAGGAAACCCGCCGCCTGCAGGAAGGCTTGTCCAACACCTTCCGGGTTCTGACCTTTCAGAACTCTCTGGTGGAGGCAAAGATCCGCGAGGTGTCGGCAAAGACTGATTACTACCGGGCCCAGACCAGACTCTATGCAGGCCATGGGCACCAATCTCGAACGCTACAATATTGTCGCGGCCTTGCCGCATGAAGGAGTGACGCCATGAGCCGCGCAATCCGCAAACTGGTTTTATTGAACCTCTGCCTGCTGCCACTGATTGCCGGCTGCGGTGCTGATTCGTCAAGTGAAACAAGCGCCCCGTCGCAGGCCGCTGTCGATGACAAGGCGACCCCGGTCAAGGTGCAGGTTGTTACAGCACAAGACCTTGAAGAGCGCTTCAGCTTGCCCGGTTCTCTGCACGCCTGGGAGGATCTGACCCTGGCGGCAGAGATCGCCGGGCCGGTCGATTGGGTCGGCCCCGAAGAAGGTGAAGTGCTGAGAGCCGGGCAAAAGATCATGACCATCGATTCGCTAAGCCAGAAGGCCAACCTGGAACGCAACCGGGTTGATGCCGAGATCAAGGAGAAGGCGATGCAGCGACTGCAGCGCCTGGTCGCCGAAAATCTGGTCAGCCAGCAGGAATACGATGACAGCGTCACCGCTTTTGAGGCCGCCCGGCAGGAGCTCAGGCTGGCCAGCATTGCCCTGCAGAAGAGCATCATTACAGCACCGGTCGCAGGCGTTCTCGATGATCGCATGGTGGAGCGCGGTGAATATGTCAAAGTCGGTGATCCTGTGGCGCTGGTGGTTCAGGTCGATCGACTCAAGGTGCTGGTCGATGTGCCGGAAAAGGATGTTCGCTATTTTCATGTCGGTGAAGAGGTGAGTGTCGTTCAGGCGCAGATCGACACCGGCGAGGAAGTTCATCGCCGCGGCAAACTCGTTCATCTGGCCTACAAGGCGGATCCTTTGACCCGCACCTACCTGGCCAAGGTCGAGGTCGACAACCAGGACCGACAACTGCGCCCCGGCATGATCGTGCGCATCGAAGCCTTGCGGCGAGAACTCAAAGCTGCGATCGCGATCCCTCTCTATGCGATGGTTGATCTCGATGGCCGCAAGGTGGTTTATGTCGAAGCGGGTGGCAAGGCGCAGCTGCGCCAGGTCAAGGTTGATCGGGTGATCGATGCCCAGGCCGTCATTCTTGAGGGCTTAAGCCTTGATGAGCGATTGATTGTCAAGGGCCAGCAGCTGCTGGTCGACGGCGCCAAAGTGAAAGTCGAGGCGGATTGATATGCTGATTTCCAACGCCGCGATCAAGCAGCGCAGTACGGTCTTTGCCCTGATGCTGATCATTATCGTGGTCGGCATCTACAGCTATGTCACCCTGCCGCGTGAGTCGACCCCCGACATCACCATCCCTTACGTTCTGGTGGTGACCTCTTATGAGGGGGTGTCGTCAAGTGATATCGAATCGCTGATCACCATCCCGATCGAGCGCAAACTGCGTGGCCTGAAAAACGTCGAAGAGGTCCGCTCGGTCAGTGCCGAGGGCTCATCGATGATCACCGTCGAATTTATTCCCGAGGTTAATATCGACGACGCCATCCAGTGGGTGCGCGACAAGGTTGATCAGGCCAAGAGCGATCTGCCTGCTGACCTGGAAAATGATCCGCAGATTCTCGAGGTCAACCTGGCCGAGTTTCCGGTGCTGATGGTGGCGGTCTCCGGGGATGTTCCGGAAACCCTGCTCAAGGGGTCGCCGAGGAGCTCGAAGAAAATATTGAGGAGCTCCCCGGCGTCCTTGACGTGGTCTTAACCGGTGGTCGCGAAAACCAGGTGCGCGTCGAGATCGATCCCGACCGCATGGCCGCCTACCGGGTCTCCTTCAATGAAATCGTTACGGCGGTGGCCCGCGAAAATGTCAATATCCCCGGCGGCAGCATCGATATCGGCCAGGGCAAATACCTGCTGCGCATCCCCGGTGAATTTACCGACCCGGCGCAGATCGACAACCTGGTGATGGTGGTCCGCGACGGCAAGCCGATCTACTACAAGGATATGGCGACCATCGATTTCACCTTTGAAGACGCCAAGAGCTATGCGCGCCTGAACGGCAAGCCGAGCGTGACCCTGGCGGTGAAAAAGCGCACCGGCGAGAATATCATTGAGCTGACCGACCGGGTCTTTGCTTTGTTGGCATACGCCAAGCCGCTGCTGCCGGAAGGGGTCGAACTTTCGGTCACCCTCAACCAGTCGAAAGATATCCGCAACATGGTCTCGGAGCTGGAGAACAACATTCTCACCGGCCTGCTGCTGGTGATCTCGGTGCTCTTCCTGTTCCTCGGCCTGCGCAACTCCTTCTTTGTTGCCCTGGCGATTCCCTTCTCCATGCTCATGTCCTTTGCGATTATCCAGGCCCTCGGCATGACCCTCAACATGGTGGTGCTGTTCAGCCTGATGCTGGCGCTCGGCATGCTGGTCGACAACGCCATCGTCATCGTCGAAAATATCTACCGCCACATGCAGGAAGGCAAAAACCGGGTCGAGGCGTCACGGATCGCGGCGAGTGAAGTCGGTTGGCCGATCATCAGTTCGACCATTACCACCCTCTGTGCCTTTTTCCCCATGACCTTCTGGCCGGGCATTATGGGCGAGTTCATGAAGTTCTTGCCCCTGACCCTGATCATCACCCTGACCTCTTCGCTGTTTGTCGCGCTGGTCATCAACCCGACGGTCTGCGCCACCTTCATGCGGGTTAAACAAGGCGAGGTGCAACCGGACGTGGAACGCACCGCCGTGGTGCGCTTTTATCGCCGGGTGCTGCAATGGGCGCTAAAGCATCAGGGCGCGACCATCGGTCTCTCGGTAGCCGTGCTGCTGGTGATCTGCGGGGTCTTCGGCGGCATGGTCGGTGCCAAGATTCTCGGTGTCGAACTCTTCCCCGATACGGAACCGAACCGGGCGTTCGTCGAAATCAAATCTCCCGAGGGTACCGGTCTTGAGACCTCCGATGAATATGCGCGTATCGTTGAAAAAGTGGTTGCTCCCGAGCAGGACATCAAGTACGCGATTGCTGAAATTGGCGTGGCGCCAAGCGGTGAAGCCGGAGCCGACAGCGGCGGCCAGTCGCACATGGCCAAGGTCTCTCTGGAGTTTGTCGACAGCGAAGAGCGTCATGAATCTTCGTCTTTGATCCTGGATCGGGTGCGCAACAGCCTCGCCAACTTTACCGGTGCGGAAATCAAGGTCGAGAAAGAAAAAGAAGGGCCGCCGACCGGGGCGCCGGTGAGCATCGAAGTCAGCGGCGAAAATGTCGTGGTGCTGGAAAGCCTGGTCAGCCAGGCCCGGGAAAGGATCAAGGCTATTCCGGGGCTGGTTGATCTCAAGGATGATTTTGCCCGGGCCAAGCCGGAGATCCGGGTGCTGGTGGATCGCGAAAAGGCCACGCTTGTTAGGTCTCTCTACCGCAGACATCTCGGTGCTGGTCAAGGCGGCCATCAGCGGCAGCAAGATGGGCGTCTACCGCCAGGGCAAGGATGAATACGATATCATCGTGCGCCTGCCGGAAGAGCGTCGCCAGTCACTCGCCGACATCGAGAGCCTGTTGGTGCCGACCAATAGCGGCGCACCCGTTCCGCTGACGACCGTGGCCAAACTGGAGCTCGGCTCCGGCTTCGGTTCGATCCGCCATATCGACCAGAAGCGGGTGGTGACCATCTCCGGCAACACGACGGGGCGCAACAGCAATGATGTGCTCCTCGACGTGCAGAAAGCCTTGTCAGGCATCGATCTGCCCAGCGGTTATCGCATCGATTATTCCGGTGAGCAGGAAGAGCAGCAGAAAGCCTCGGCCTTCCTCGGCAAGGCCTTCGTGATCGCGCTGTTCCTGATTGTGCTGGTGCTGATCACCCAGTTCAACTCGATCTCGCAGACCTTCATCGTCATGACCAGCGTGGTCTTGTCCCTGTCCGGGGTTTTCCTCGGCCTGATCTTGACCATGACCAACTTCGGCATCATCATGACCGGCATCGGCGTGATCTCCCTGGCCGGGGTGGTGGTCAATAACGCCATCGTCCTGATCGACTACATCAACCAGTTGCGCCGGCAGGGGTTAGAACTCTACGAAGCGCTGCTGCGCGCCGGCCTGGTGCGCTTCCGTCCGGTCATGCTCACCGCTATCACCACCATCCTCGGCCTTTTGCCAATGGCGGTCGGGGTCAGCTTCGACTTCCGCAACCTCTCCATGATCATCGGTGGCGAGTCCGCCCAGTGGTGGGGGCCGATGGCGGTCGCGGTGATCTTCGGCCTGGCGATTGCCACCTTGTTGACCCTGGTCGTGGTGCCGGTCCTCTATGCGCTCTTTGCCCGTATCAAGGAGCGCATGGCCGAGCGGTTTAATGTCGAGACGCAGATATAGCGATAAGGGGACTGTCCCTTGTGGACTGTCCCCGGATTAACAAGTAGTATGTTGACATAATCCAATGACTCAAAATAATGACATCACATACATGCAGGCCGCTATTGCCGAAGCCGAAATCGCGCGCTCTCTCGGTGAAGTACCGATCGGCGCTGTCGTCGTCTTTGCAGGCGAGATCATCGGCCGCGGCCACAACCTGCGCGAAACCAGCAACGACCCGACCACCCACGCCGAGATGGTGGCAATCCGGCAGGCCGCTGAAAAAATCGATCACTGGCGACTGCTCGAAACCACCCTCTACGTTACCCTTGAGCCCTGCGTGATGTGCATGGGGGCAATGATTCTGGCTCGCATCCCGCGACTGGTTTATGCCTGTCGCGATCCGCGTGCCGGAGCGGTTGGCTCGATCTATGATTTTGCCCGGGATGAGCGCTTCAATCACAAGGTCGAGGTCACCGAAGGGGTGCTGAGTGAAGAATGCAGCCGGATGTTGAGCGGATTTTTTAAGGAATTAAGGGCTGGCAGGAAGGCAGCGAAGCTGCCTTCGGAGGCCTGGAGGCTAGGGTCTGGGGGCTGGATTTTTGCTCGGGGACCATGTCTGGAGTCAGAGTATGGCATTGGCCATAATTTTGGCTGGAAAAAAAGTGAAAAGTTCTATATAAAAGTGAACCCGCTGAAGATCGTGGGGGTTATGCTTTTGCCAGCCCCCGACCACCAGTCTCCAGCAACTGCTTCAAACCCCTGGAGGGGTGTCCGAGAGGCCGAAGGTGACAGACTCGAAATCTGTTGTGGCGCAAGCCACCGGGAGTTCGAATCCCCCCCCCTCCGCCATATAAAACAAGGGCTTAGCCGTAAATGGTTAAGCCCTTCGTTTTATGTTCTTTGCCGTGCTCCCTTTGCTACTGCGATCAAAGCCGTAAAAGTTAATCTGCGCTGCACACACACCTCTCAGAGGGATGTCTCAGGTCAGGTCATATTTCTTGGCCTGGTACCTCAGAGTGTCGTAACTGACCTGCAGCAGTTTGGCAGCCTGGGTCATGTTATTGTTGGTCCTCTCCAGCGCCAGCTTGATGTATTCCTTTTCGACGGTTGCCAGCGATATGCCTTCTTCCGGTAAAATCGCCTGGAATCTTTTCCTCCGTTCGGCAAATTGCTGCTTGTGCCCACCGAGGTCGAGCGGCAGATGCTCTTCGGTGAGGGTCTCAATATTTTCCATGACAACGCAGCGTTCAATAACGTTGCGCAGTTCGCGGACGTTGCCGGGCCAAGCGTAGCTTTTCAGCAGTTTCTCCGCTTCTTTGTCAATCCCCTTGATGGGCTTTTTAGAGTATTTACCAGCAAAGGTCTTTAAAAAATGATGAGCCAGGAGAAGTACGTCTTCTTTACGGTCTTTCAATGAAGGGATTTCAACGGAGAAAGAAGTGAGCCGGTAGAAAAGATCTTCGCGAAAAGCCCCGTCTTCCACGGCTTTTTTCAGATCCCGGTTGGTGGCCGCAATAATTGTGACATCAATCGGCTGATCAACCTTGCCGCCGATGCGACGCACGGTTCGTTCCTCCAGAACCCGCAGCAGCTTGCCCTGCAGCTCCGGTCGCATATCACCGATTTCATCAAGGAGCAGGGTGCCGCCGTCAGCCAGCTCGAAAACCCCCTTCTTATCACCCTTAGCATCAGTAAAAGCCCCTTTGACGTGGCCGAACAGTTCGCCTTCGATCAGGTTTTCTGGTAGAGCGGTGCAGTTGATGGCGATATAGGGGATGCTTTCATAGTTCTTTTGTGCGCCGAATCGCCAATAATGGATATTGCGGGCTAAAACTTCCTTGCCGGTCCCTGATTTCCCGGTGATAAGGACAGACTGAACCCCTGCATCGGCTATCTTGTGGGCATTGCCCAGGAGTTTTCGAATAATTGCAGATTCACCGATAAAGGTTCTGCCGAGAGATGCTGTTGTCGAATTCTTCAGGTATTCGACTTCATTCTTCAGCCGGGTATTGGCCAACAGCTTTTCGAGGACAATTTTGACTTCGTCGATGTTGAACGGTTTGTTCAAGTAGTCGGCCGCACCATTGCGCATGGCCCGGATGGCAGATTCTGCAGAGTCGTCAGCCGTGAGCATGATGACCGGAAAATCGATGCCTTGTGACTGTAACATTTCCAGCAGGTCAAGTCCGCTAGGCCCGTCGCCCAGATCGACATCCAGCAGCAAGGCATGCGGTTGCCAGGCGCAGATCTTATCCACGGCCTGCTTCGCACTGTTGAGCAGGTGAGTTTCGTAACCTTCCTTCTGCAGTGATCTCGATAGCATGCTGATGATCAGTTCGTCATCATCAACCAGAAATATACGACCTTTTTGGCTCATGCGGTTACTCCCGGTTTTTCTGTGTAAGAGGTAGCCTGATAGTAAATGAGGTGCCGCTCTCCGGCTGACTGTGGACAGTGATGCTGCCGTCATGTTGTTCAACGAGGCGTTTACAAATTGACAAGCCAAGACCGTTGCCTTTCGTCTTGGTCGTGAAGAAGGGGGTGAAAATCTTCGCGAGTGCTGCCTCAGAAATGCCTTTGCCGTTATCGGAGATATTGACCAATATGCTGTCCTCACCATCCATCTGTGTGGTCGCGGTAATGGTTCCTTCTGTTTCCATGGCATCGACGGCATTGAGGAAGATGTTCAAAAAAACCTGTTGCATCTGAGTCGAATCAACTTCAATCTGCGGCAGGTCTGCCGCATAATTTTCAATGAAATGAATGGCAAAGTTCGCCTCTCTGTTCGAAGCCAACTCGACATTTTTAAGAGAGTTATCGAGCAATCGATTCATGTCAACCAGATCAAACTGAGGTCGCGGTGGACGCGCATAATTCAACAGATTCTTGAGAAGCTTCTCCATCCGATTGATCTCATTGATGATCCTGGCGAAAACCTCTTTATCTCCCTGCGGCAACACCAATTCATCTGCGAGAACATCGAGTGAAATCTTGACACCGGCCAATGGATTTTTGATTTCGTGTGCCAACCCGGCAGCCATCTGACCGCACACGATCATCTGGTTGGCAAGCTGCTGCTTTTCTTCTGCTTGCAGCTGCTCGGTAACGTCGCGACAGAAACTGAGCAGGTGTCTTTCCTCTGCTATTTGCAACTGTCCCATGCTCAGATCGACGTGAATCGCGCTGCCGTCCTTTTTTATCCTTTTGACTCTCTGGTACGACCACTTTTCACCGGGAACGTCTCGGATCTGAGCTCGAAATTTCTCTTCCTTGCCTTTTGGGACCAGTTTGACGATATCCATGCCGACCAACTCGTCTGCAGAATAGCCATAAAGATCTGCAGCCGCCTGATTGGCAGAAACAATCTTGCCAAAATCTTCGTCTTCAAGTCTGGTAATCATGATGGCATCACCAGCACTTTCGAACAGGGTCTGGTAAAGCTGGTGAACAGACTGGAATTTTTCCTGCTCATTTTTCAAAGACGCCGCCATACTGTTCAGTGCGCTGGCCAGAGTGTGAAATTCATCTTTGAGGCAAGTCGTGTCAAAACGGTAGTCCAGGTCGCCGCTTTGCAGAATTTGTGAGGCATTAACGAGAGTTTTGACCGATCCGGTAAATCGTTTGAGAAAATAGGTCGTAATGATCAAAATGCAGAGCGGGCCGAGCACCAGGCAGGCAATTAAAAAATTGTTGGTGGCGTTTATCTCCTGGTTGATTTTGGCGATGCGCTCAGAAATTTTCGCTGCAGAGGCCGTCGACACGGACTCCACGTTCTGTAAAAGGTTTTCTCCCGCAGCAAAAGCCGCCATCCGGGCATTTTCCACATGGTCTTTTTGAGCCCTGAGGGTCAACGTCCGACTGAGCAGTTGCATGTAGTTTTCAACGTTCTCTACCAGGTGATTTAATCTCTGGCTGGTTTCTTCCGAATGGTGACAGCTCAGGCAGATTTCTGCAGAATTTTCCATTGCTTCTATGAGTGCAACCGTCGGCTCAAAGCCTCTAGAGTGTGGCGAGCCCTGCAGCAAAAGATCTGATTGAACTGCCTGAATGTGGTGTGCGAGGCTTTTGCGGAGGAACTCCACTTCGTGAAAGGAGACGACCTGCTCCAGTTTATGGGTCACTCCCCGAATCGACGTGGTTATATAAATACCACCGGCAATAAAGCAGCAGAGCATCAGGGTTAAACCGAGCAGGACGTGTTTTTTCATAAGCGACTATCCGGTCATTTGTTGAGGTCGTAATCGGTACTGAGATCGAATCCGCTGCTGTTGGCATAGTCGTACACCGGTTGATAGTCATCCACACTTGTTGCGATGAACTTCTCAATGTTCATGGCGCTCAAAATCATCCGGCCTTCCTTGTTTTGATGCATATCCAAGAGTTGCTGTTTTAGAGCCTGCTTGACGTCATTGGGCAGGTCATCTCTGACCGCCAGGCTATTGGCTGGAACATGGAGAGAAGTCGAGAGAACGTCCAGCTCTTGCAAGATCCGACTGTCGGTTTTTGCCATCTGGTAAAAGATGGTACTTTTGGCTGCACCTATGTCGGCAATGCCGTTTAAGACATCATTGATGGCACCTTCGTGGGTGCCGCTGAAATAATATTCTTTAAACCATTTTTTATAGTCAATGATGCCGAGGGTCTTGAAGTAGCTGAGCGGGAGCAGATAACCGGCGGTGGTCATTCTGTCGACAAAAACCATCCGTTTGCCATGCATGTCTTCAGCCGTTCGAATGCCACTGTTTTTCCTGACGAAAACCATGCCGTAATAGGTGGATGAACCGCCGCTATACTGAGGTCTGACCAAAGGCTCGACGCCGAGTTTTTTGATTGCTATGGCCCCGGTGAAGCTGCCGAAAAAAGCACCATCCAGGCCGATTTCAGACAAAATTGTCGATAATGTTCCCGTAGCCAGGCATGATTTTTATTTCAATAGTGACACCGAGCTTCTCTGACAGGTAGTCCCACAATGGCGCGAAACGTTTTTTCTGGGCAAAAATATCCTGTTCGGGAACCAGGCCGATGGTGAGTTTCTGGATGCTGAGCTTCGCCTCCGGCTGTGCGGTCGTCTGCCCTTGTTGATCGCATCCGGCAATGAAGAGGCAGACGATTGAAAAAACCGTCAGTTTAATCAGGTTGGCAGTGAATAATTGGCGTACAGATGGGGGCATCAATAGAGTTCTGTTCAATAGCGTTGCTGGTGTCCCTGAAAGGAAGTGACAAAAAGTAAATGTCGTAGTTTATAGTAAACAATGGCGGGAAAGTAAAGATTTTAATCTTTTATGGCTGATGGGATGGCGTCTTTATTTGAAGAAAGGCCCTGCCGGTTGCAACTGACTCAGCAAAACTGGACTCCGCAACGGTAAGTGTTCTCTTCTATCATCACACTCCAGGACACAGCGCCACATTTCTGCAGAGCCTCATCCTCGAAAGTAATCACCTGGTCCGGCTGCAACGGCTCATAAGCCAGCATCCCCGAACCGGTGCGGCTGATATCTGTGAGAATTCCCCGTGCCGATACCCGTGTTGAAACGCCATTGTTGATGGTTTCATAGGAAAAGTTAACCGGCTGCACATGCGGCCGGCGAAAGGTGTGGCGTTTTTCGTGTTCATAATTGTGCATCAGTGATTTCAAAGAGACCTTTACGTTGTCTTGATCACGGAAAATCAGTTCAATGAAACTGATCATTCTGTCCAGGCTGAAAGGTTTCTCCAGCAGGTGCCAGGCACCATGTTTGCGCGTTTCCCGGATAAGATCGTTCAATTCACAGGATTTCGTGTCGGACGTCGTCATGATAATGATCGGAACATAAGGACAGCAATTATCAATGGCTTTCAGCAATTCCAGGCGACTTGGATCTTTAAGATCGAAGTCGAGCAGAAACAGATCGAAATCGCAGCCCTTAACTGCCTCGATTGCCTGCTCGGTTGTGACCGCAGTTCTGATATCCAGAAAGCGTCCTTTGCAAGCCCGTTCCAGAGCCCATAAGAGCAGCTGCTCATCGTCGACAGCAAGAATTCGCATAGATGTTGTGTTCACATTTCACCCCTTAAAAAATTTCAATTAAACCATACCAAAGAATATTCATAAAATATAGAGCAAGAGTTGTTCCAAAGCCACCTGAGATATTCGGTTTCATTAGGAAAAGAATCTTCGCATGACGGTTAAACTGTTTCTTGTCTGGTCAGGCTCATTCGCGTGCAAAGAGGAAACACAAAGCAATTATATCGTTTGCATGCTTTAATCCAGTCAATCTTTTGTTTTTTATTTCTTCTCCTCAGGACAGATGCGATCATAAAATAATTGTCTC
>CAVYNW010000027.1:0-33357 GCA_963769955.1 uncultured delta proteobacterium | reverse complement strand
GTGAGACTCGTACTGCCTGTGACACCTTCCAGCGTCGCTGAAATGGTGCTGCTGCCAGCGCTGACGCCGCTGGACAAACCGGTACCGGTGATGGTGGCGACACCTGTGTCTGCAGAGGCCCAAGTCACCTGGCTGGTTAAATCCTGGCTAGTCCCATCGCTGTAGAACCCGGTGGCGGTGAATTGCTGGCTGTCCCCAATCGCGATCGTCGGGTTCGCTGGGGTCACAGTCATGGAGGACAAAATAGTTTGTGTTGAAACTGAAAGAGTCAAGGCCCTGGTGGCCGTCTGCTGAGGACTGCCGGAATCTGCTGTCTGGATTATGACGGTAAAGGTTCCAGTCGCCGCAGGAGTCCCAGAGATAATTCCTGTACTGCTGTTGAGCGATAAGCCTGTCGGTAATGAGCCACTGGTGATGGACCAGGTATAAGACATAACTCCACCCTGGGCTGCCAGGGCGGTCGAATAAGAAACATCCTGGACGCCGTCAGGCAGGGAGGTTGTTAAAATCGCAAGCGGAAGCGCCTGTACGGTGAGACTCGTACTGCCGGTGACACCGTTCAGTATCGCTGAAATGGTGCTGCTGCCAGCGCTGACGCCGCTGGACAAACCAATACTGTTAATAGTTGAGACAGCAGTGTTCGTGGAGGCCCAGGTTACCTGGTTGGTTAAATTTTGGCTAGTCCCATCGCTGTAGAATCCGGTAGCGGTGAACTGCTGGCTGTCCCCAGTCGTGATCGTCGGGTTTGCGGGGGCAACAGTCATGGAAGACAGTGTTACTGGAACAGGCGGTGTGGCACTGAGCACCACATCCACCCAGTAGTTGGCATCGCGCCAATTCTGGTTCGGATATTGGCTCGTAGTCCCATAGGCGTAAACACCGTTGAGTCCTGAAACCCCACTGGCCAGGGCGTGTAGCGGTGGGCTGTCCATCCCCTTGTCCGTGAAGTAACCCACGGCAGCACTGTAGTGGCCATTGTTGACATGATAGGAAGCGACGTAAACCGTGTTGGCGATGACATTTACAGGTGTGTTAAAATTGACCTGTTGCCACCCGGAAGCACTCTCGTTGATGAAGGTGGCCGTAGCCAGAAGACCGCCGCTACTCGTCCAGAGGTTGCCGACATGGGTCCCGGTGTTGGTGCTGGCCTTATAGAATCGAATGCCAGTAATATAGCCGTCCACATCAGAACGGAACTTTACGCCTAGCTCTACCGGACTGTCCGCTCCACCGTCAACAAGTCCTGGAACGGTGTTAGCCGGCCAGATAGTGAAATTAGCTTGTGTTGAAACTGAAAGAGTCAAGGCTCTGGTGGCCGTCTGCTGAGGACTGCCGGAATCTGTTGTTCTGTGTTATGACGGTAAAGGTTCCAGTCGCCGTCAGGAGTCCCAGAGATAATTCCTGTACTGCTGTCGAGCGACAAACCTGACGGGTAATGAGCCACTGGTGATGGTCCAGGTATAAGGCGTAACTCCGCCTTGGGCTGCCAGGGTGGTCGAATAAGGAACATTCTGGACGCCATCAGGCAGGGATGTTGTTAAAATCACCGAGTGGAAGAGCCTGGACGGTGAGACTCGTACTGCCTGTGACGCCGTTCAGCATCGCTGTAATGGTACTGCTGCCAGCGCTGACGCCGCGGGACAAACCGGTACTGTTGATAGTTGAGACAGCAGTGTACGTGGAGGCCCAGGTTACCTGGCTGGTTAAATCCTGGCTAGTTCCATCATTGTAGGACCCGGTAGCGGTGAATTGCTGGCTGTCCCCAATCGCGATCGTCGGGTTCGCTGGGGTCACAGTCATGGAGGACAAAATAGTTTGTGTTGAAACTGAAAAAGTCAAGGCCCTGGTGGCCATCTGCTGAGGACTGCCGGAATCTGCTGTCTGGATTATGACAGTAAAGGTTCCAGTCGCCGCAGGAGTCCCAGAGATAATTCCTGTACTGCTGTTGAGCGATAAGCCTGTCGGTAATAAGCCACTGGTGATGGACCAGGTATAGGGTGTAACTCCGCCCTGGGCTGCCAGGGCGGTCGAATAAGAAACATCCTGGACGCCGTCAGGCAGGGAGGTTGTTAAAATCGCAAGCGGAAGCGCCTGGACGGTGAGACTCGTACTGCCTGTGACGCCGTTCAGTATCGCTGAAATGGTGCTGCTGCCAGCGCTGACGCCGCTGGACAAACCGGTACTTGTAATAGTTGAAACAGCAGTGTTTGTGGAGGCCCAGGTTACCTGGTTGGTTAAATTTTGGCTAGTCCCATCGCTGTAGAATCCGGTAGCGGTGAACTGCTGGCTGTCCCCAGTCGTGATCGTCGGGTTTGCGGGGGCAACAGTCATGGAAGACAGTGTTACTGGAACAGGCGGTGTGGCACTGAGCACCACATCCACCCAGTAGTTGGCATCGCGCCAATTCTGGTTCGGATATTGGCTCGTAGTCCCATAGGCGTAAACACCGTTGAGTCCTGAAACCCCACTGGCCAGGGCGTGTAGCGGTGGGCTGTCCATCCCTTTGTCCGTGAAGTAACCCACGGCAGCACTGTAGTGGCCATTGTTGACATGATAGGAAGCGACGTAAACCGTGTTGGCGATGACATTTACAGGTGTGTTAAAATTGACCTGTTGCCACCCGGAAGCACTCTCGTTGATGAAGGTGGCCGTAGCCAGAAGACCGCCGCTACTCGTCCAGAGGTTGCCGACATGGGTCCCGGTGTTGGTGCTGGCCTTATAGAATCGAATGCCAGTAATATAGCCGTCCACATCAGAACGGAACTTTACGCCTAGCTCTACCGGAATGTCCGCTCCACCGTCAATAAGTCCTGGAACGGTGTTAGCCGGCCAGATGGTGAAATTCGAGCTATTTGCCTCTACTGGGCTCATAACTGAGGCAACAACCATGAGAGCCAATAGCATCAGCGGCATTTTGTGGATTGTCTGGATAAGCTTGTTCATTTTTCTTCCCCCAGGCCGCACTTATTACTGTTGGCCTTTTTAGAAAGCCATAGAGACATCACTCAAACAAACAACTAAAAATGCAAAATTTAAACCAAACGGTAAACTGCTGATAATGTTTG
The DNA here is from genome assembly GCA_963769955.1 of uncultured delta proteobacterium. Taxonomy (GTDB): domain Bacteria; phylum Desulfobacterota; class Desulfuromonadia; order Desulfuromonadales; family BM103; genus M0040. The sequence goes on along the minus strand of CAVYNW010000027.1, from coordinate 30,292 downwards.
ACTTTTTCTGTATCTACTGAGAAGCGTCAGCCACTGTAAAGTAATTCGACAGGAATTGCCTTAAGTTAGGATTTTTCTGATCGTTTTAGCCGGGCTTCCAGCGGCAACGACACCCGTTTCGACATCCGAAAGAACATTTGAACCCAACCCTACCAACGACCTCTCTCCTATGGAGATATTTTCGCGCATCTTTGGTCCCTGAACCGATGTAACAATTTGGCCCCACAGTTACGCCACCAGAGATAGAGATATTCGAGCCGAGACAGCAGTAATCGCCAATGGTACTGTCATGCGAAACAACAGTATTAGGCAGAAAAATACAGTGGTTTCCTACTTTTACACCACAACTGATGATGACATTAGGCATTATGACGGTATTGTATCCAACCGTTGCATCCGGAGCAATGATCACCGATGGGTGAATGATGGTCGCAAAGCGTGATTCTCTTATTTCAAGGCTGGCGATAATCTCATTGCGTTTCCCGTAATTTGCTGGGCTTCCCGGGACAGCGAGGACGTATGCATCGGGTCGTTCTTGCAGAATTTCTCGTCCACCTAAGACTTTGATGCCGCAGCATTCCAGTCCATGCCGGGAAGGATCGTCATCAATGAAACCCAATATGTCCCATTCTTTTTTAAGTTTATTCATCGCAAGGACAGAGATGAGAGCTTCCCTTGCATTTCCACCAAAGGGAAACAACAAAAGCTGTTTAGACATGGATTATCCCTTTCACCACCTCATTAACCTGTTCTTCTGTCATCCCGTTAAAAAGGGGCAGAAGAATAACAGAATCTCTGGATCTTTCGGAATTATGCAGTTGCATTATTGAAGTGTATGGAGGTTCCTGGTGGACATTCATAATCCCCCGGCGCGTCGAAATCCCCTGATCCAGGAGGGACTGCATCAGTGCATCTCGACTGACCGGAGAATCATCGGCCACTCGCACAGGATAACTCTGCCAATTTGTTCTACAATAAGAGGGCTCCTGCAGAGGCATGAGCCAGGAAGTATTTTTCAGCTTTTCATGATAAAGCGTCGCTAATTTCCGTCTTTCGTTCAAAAAATCAGGTAACCGTTTAAGTTGCTCGATGCCAATGGCCGCCTGCACGTCCGTCATGCGGTAGTTGAAACCTGTTGTTACGTAATCCTCAAAAACCACCTTTTTGGCATTATGTCTAACGGTATCTGGAACGGACATACCGTGCTGTCGGTAAAGGCGAAATTTGTTATCGTACTCGGCATTCCGGGTGGTCAACATCCCACCATCGCCAGTGGCAACTATTTTCCTGGGATGGAAGGAAAAGCAAGCGATATCGCCATGAGGTTGACCGATTTTTTCCCACGTTCCATCGATATTTATCTCACTTCCTACGGCACAGGCCGCATCCTCGATTACCGGAAGATTGAATGCTGCAGCAAGAGCTAGGACATCACCGAGGGCACAAGGCAAACCCATCTGATGAACCGGAACAATTGCCGCTACGCGACCCAATTGATGCCGGGGATCGGCAACCCTATCCACTCCGTCGCTAGTTGTGAACTCAACCAAGGGAGACTCTCCAACTGCGAGTTTTGCAACATTCTTGAAATAGAGCGCCCCATCCCGCTGCTCACATTCTTCATATCAAAGTGTTTTGAGACTTGCAGTGGAGATATTGTGCGTACAGGGATCAATATCGACAAACATCGGCTCAGCAAAACAGTATCGGACAGCATTTGCAGTTGCAATGAACGAATGACTCACAGTGAGACGACAACATCTCCCGGCTGAACTCCAACCACCAGAAGCGCTAGATGCAAGGCAGTCGGTACAACTTGACACTGCGCAGGCAAATGGAGACCCAACATATGAAGCAAAGGCTTCCTCGAACTGCCTGACCTTTGGCCCCTGGGTCAACCATCCTGAAAGAATCACCTCTCTTGCTGCATCAGCCTCTTCTTCCCCGAGGAAAGGTTTAGCTATGGGGATCATATTTTTCGTATCCTTCCTGTCAATTGTATAAAAACCTAGGCAACAGGTTCATAATGATCAATAATTTCTTTACGCCAAGCAACGAACCGTCTCAAACCCTCCTCGAGACCAACCTTTGCTTTGAATCCCAACATCTTTTCTGCTTTATTTGTATCAGCCAGACGACGGGGGACAGGATTCACAGCGCGTTCCTCTTGGAACTGAGGCTTCAAGGATGAGCCGGTGACTTTAAGCAACATCTGCAGGAGTTCCAAGAGGCTGGTTTCGGTTCCGTTGGCAATATTAAAAACTTCATCTGTAACCTCTGATTCCATCGCCATGATATTGGCATCTGTAATGTCATCGATGCTGATCATATCCATGGTCTGTGAACCGTCCCCAAAAATTAGAGGGGGCTGTCCAACGTCGATGCGGTCAAGCCAGCGAACCAGGACTTCTGTATATTTGCCATCGATGTCCATTCTAGGACCGTATACATTGAAATAGCGCATGGCAACATAACGAAGGCCGTACATGTCAGCAAAGGAGCGAACCATCCCTTCTCCAGCGACTTTTGCAGCACCATAGTAGGTTCTATTGTTGTAAGGGTGGTGAGTTTCATCGGTTGGGAAGGTATCTGCTAGACCATAAATCGAGGCCGATGACGCATACAGCAGTTTCCCCACCTTTTTTCCACAACTGTCTGGAGAACATTGTGGGTGCCAGAAAGCATAACCTCCATAGCTTCGCGGGGCGTATCGGCACAAGCAGTTATTCGTATCGCAGCCATGTGGAAAAGCCCATCAATCCCGGTAGCCAGATCCATTAGTTTGGCCAAGTCCCGAATATCACCTTTTACGAGATGGACCCTTGGATCTTTCAGCACGGTATCAATGTTATGCATACTTCCGCGGACAAAATTATCGAGCAATATTATCTCAGAGGCTTCTCCTGCCAGAAGTCTGTCAGCAATATGGGACCCCATCAGGCCGGCACCTCCGGTTATCAAAAACCGTTTCCCCTTGATTTTCATAATTCAATCCTTATTAATAGTAAGCCCTTAATCCATGCAGAGAACTTTCTCAAAGGGACGAAATTGCGTCACGTAACGCATCTGATACGGATTTAAGCTGCCGTTGGGTCAACTCTGCGAACATCGGCAATGAAAGCAACTCGTTGGCCGCAGTTTCGGAACTAGGGAAATCCCCTTCTTTATAACCCAGGTCCGCATATGCCGGCTGAAGGTGAACCGGCACAGGATAATGGAGACCGGACTGAATACCGTTTGCTAATAAAAAGCTCTGGATTTTTTCTCGTTGGGGCACACGTATTGCGTAAATATGATACACGTGTCGGTTCACAGGGGTTTCATAGGGTATTGTCACACCCATATCTCCAAGGAGGTCATTATAGCGTTTGGCGTGTAAGCGACGTGCCTCGGTCCACTTTTCCAAATGCCTCAATTTCACTCGCAAGATAGCCCCCTGCATTCCCTCCATACGATAGTTGTACCCCTTCAAAACCGGACGATATTTACTTTCGGCGCCCCAATCGCGCAATAAGCGGGCTGTTTTGGCAAACTTTTCATTGTTTGTAATCAACATGCCACCTTCACCATAGGCCCCCAGGTTTTTACCTGGATAGAAGCTGAAACATCCCATATCTCCAATACTTCCAACCCTTCGCCCCTTATATTCTGCTCCATGAGCCTGGCAGGCATCTTCAATGACCAGCAATCCATGCCGTTTAGCAATCTCCATAATCGTATCCATATCGGCAGATTGTCCATGAAGGTGAACTGGCAGGATAGCTTTCGTTCTTGGAGTGATGGCAGCCTCAATTTGGTCAACCGCCATAGTCAACGAGCGTGGTTCAATATCCACGAAAACGGCTGTGGCGCCAACATATCCAATGGCGGCAACGGTTGCAGTGAAGGTAAAAGAAACGGTAATGACTTCATCGCCTGGACCAATATTTCCTGCAAGCAAGGCCAAGTGTAAAGCGCTAGTTCCCGAATTGACTGCAATTCCGTGAACGGCATTTTGATAGGAAGCGAATTCAGATTCGAAACCGGCCACTTCTTCGCCAAGGACAAATGCGCAGCTTTCAAGGACATTGTTTACAGACGGTAGAATTTCCGACTTAATGGACTGGTATTGGGCCTTTAAATCCAAAAACGGAACAGGGACCGGCTTAGGTTTCTCGGCGGGGTCTGAATTATTGCTGTCAACATAGCGTAACAGGCGAGCAGGAACGCCTGCGACCACAGAATTGGCCGCAACGTCCTTTGTGACAACACTGCCAGCACCAATGATTGCATTTTCCCCGATCGTGATACCACACAGAATTGTTGAACTCGTACCGATCGAAGCCCCTTTTTTCACGAATGTTGGGACACATTCCCAATCAGCCTCAGTTTGAGGCACACCATCGGCCGTGGCGCGCGGGTATCTGTCATTGATAAAAGAAACATTATGTCCAACGAATACGTCATCCTCGATAAAGACTCCCTCACAGATAAAAGTGTGACTTGAGACTTTGACGTTTTTGCCAATTTTTGCATTTTTTTGAACTTCAACAAATGCGCCGATTCTTGAGTTATCACCGACTTCACATTCGTAGAGGTTTACAAAATCTGCGAATCTGACGTTTTCACCAAGCTTTACATTTCTGATGCTTTTTTTCGGGTTGTCATTTTAGTTGCCGCTCATAATTTTACTTCCCTCCCCCTATGTTTAATTGATTGCTCTGAGGCTTCCAATATTTTCACCACATTCAGGCCACTTGTTCCGTCAGTAACAGGGCGCCGTCCCGTTCTTATGCAGTCGACAAATTCTGCCGTGACGAGACGAAGGGCTTCGGTCGTGTCCAACTTGGGAGCCCACATATCGCCTAGTCGGTAAGAGACCAGGGCATCGAGAATCCCTTCTGGGCTGGAAATATCTACACCGCTGTCATAAACTTTAATTTTTTCACTTGTTTCCATGTCGTCATACAGAATCATTTTTTTGCTTCCACCAACGATGACCGTACGAATTTTTACAGGAGAAAGCCAGTTGTTGTGAAAGTGTGCAAGAAGACCGTTTTCATAATAAACTGTTAGATAGGCGATGTTTTCAATGCCATTGCCAAAATGAGAAACACCGTTTGCACAAACAGCGACGGGTTTTTTGTCAATCAAGTGATCCATAATGGCAATATCGTGGGGAGCAAGGTCCCAAAGAACGTTCACGTCGCGTTGGAACAAACCAAGATTAATGCGAACTGAGTCGAAATAGTAGACATCACCCAAGTCTCCTCGTTGTCTATGATTTCTTTCATCTTACGAACAGCGCCTGTATAAATGAAGGTGTGATCAACCATCAATGTGAGCTTGTGCTTACCAGCCAGAGCTAAAAGTTTTTCCGCTTCAGCGACCGAGGAGGTGAGCGGTTTTTCCACAAGCACATGCTTGCCATTTTCCATTGCACGACGTGCAAATTCATAATGCGTTGACACTGGAGTCGCGATGACCACCGCATCTATTGCCTGATTTTTTAACACATCGTCATAAATGTGGTTGTCTCGATCGAGGGATATTTGGATTTTACCTGTGTAAGGCGTTCCTGGTTCATGTCGAAACAGGAGAAGACTCTACAATCCTTGGTTTCCTGTAAGTTGCGGACGAGATTTGGGCCCCAATACCCATATCCAAGAACAGCAATGTTCACCATTTCATATACCTCCTTTAGCAGTTAGAATTTAATATTTGAACTGTACTCAGTATTGCATTTAAAACATTTTTGGCAGCTATTGATTAAGGACCAGAGTTTAGCGGGTTTTCGCCAGATTTCTTCTTACTCAATAATAACTTTCTGGGATTTATTCATGCTAATGTCAATCAAAATTGCCTTGACAGCAAGGCTTGATTTATTGTGGTGAACTTGAATTCACGCAGCAAGCTCACAAATCTCGACTTAGTCCTCGAGAAATTCCAAATAGTGACGAATTTTACTTTTAAAACTACACTTCGCCATCCTTGGCTGCAGAGGATCGAACTCCCATGGATGAATGTAGAAAACAAATGGTCGCTACTCCTGTTTATCAATATATTGAATCGACAATCTTGTGAAAGCATAGGGAAACAGTCGAAAATATCCCCCTCCAGTGATTGGCACATTTATCTTTCCAAATCGTAGCGGAGTGATCGGTATCTCTCGAGATAAACTTTTCAGTATCTTTTATAGTGTCTTTGGCCTTCCACCCTAAATCACTTTTCACTGCATAACCGGCAAATCTGGGCCAATCAGGGATTCCGTAAAAATCATGCTGCATCGGAAAGATGCTGGAATCGTATTGATAGCCGGCTTCCAGCAGTTCATCGAAAGCCCAATCCGTTTGTCTTGTGATCGAATAACTCGGGGCACGATAGCCGATCACTTTTTGCCCCGAGAGGTCTTCGAGCATTTCCTTGCTGCGCCTGATATCCTTGCTGAAAACCTCTCGCTGCTGATGACACACTCGTTGGTGGCCGTAGCCGTGGCTGGCGATTTCATGACCATTGGCGACGATGCGCTTGACCAGATCCGGGCATCGCTCTGCGACCCAGCCGAGGACGAAAAAAGTCGCTTTGACCTGAAATTCATCGAGGATGCCGAGGATTTTGTCGGTGTTTTTTTCAACACGCAATTCCCTGGAGTCCCAGGTTGTTCGCGGAGAGATGGACTCAAAGGCGGAGACGTGGAAATAATCTTCCACATCTATGCTGAGATAGTTAACGATTTCGCCTTGATTCCTCAAAACCCCCTCCCCTGAAGATCTTCAGCTGAACAACTTGCTCAAAAGCCCTTTGCGTCTGCTGGCCGTCGAGATTTTCGTCATCGTCTGCTTCCGTGTTCGATGAGTCCTTTGCGGCAACTCCGGTCAGGTACATCTGCAGATGGTGACAGGTGCGCTCCAGGCCTGCCTCCATACGGCGAAAGCCTTTCTCCTGAATTTCCAGAATTTGGTTGAGCAATTCTTTCTGGGCCTTGAATTCACAGTTGATCTCATCGCGATGGGTCAACAGTGTTTCGAGTGCCGCCATTTTCTGCTCGTAAACACTCAAGCGCTCCAACAGGCTTTGCCGCGGCAAGGCGCTGAGCGTCGTTGCGACCGATCGACTGCAGTAGCTCAGCAACATGCTTGTCCCAAGACACGTCGCCGAGGACATCCTGGACAAATTCCAGGTTCAGTTCATGCGTCCCTTCGACACAGGCGGCCAACAGGATAAAGTCACAAAACACGTTGATCAGACGGGGAATCCCCTGGCTGTACTTGAACAGCACATCAAAGGTGCCCTCGCCCCATGACAAGGCATTGCGGTTGCCCGCTTTTTCCAAGCGATAATAGATATAATCTTCCGTCTCACTAGCGGGTCAACGGATCGATCTGGGCATGTACGCTGATCCGCTGGCGCAGTTGACGCAGTTCGTAGCGGGCAAGAGTCTTCTTCAGTTCAGGCTGCCCGACCAGAACGATCTGCAATAACTTGGCATTGGTGGCCTCGAGGTTTGACAGCAGGCGGATTTCCTCGAGAGCCGAGACCGTGAGGTTCTGCGCTTCATCGATGATGACCAACGCGCTGCGTCTTCTGGGCATGGAGACTGACAAGAAAATCGTTCAGGTTTCTCAACAGCGTGATTTTGTCCTTGCCGACGACAGATCAGACCGAAATCCTCGTTGATCATCGCCAGGATCTGCTTGTTGGAAACCTTGGTATTGAAAAGCATCGACAGGGCGATATCCTTACCCATCTCACTGATGATGTTGCGCACGATCGTGGTTTTGCCTGAGCCGACTTCTCCGGTCAGGAGAATGAAGCCGGCCCGCTCATGCAGACCGTACTTGAGATAATTCAGGGCTTTTTTGTGCGAGCGGCTCTGGTAAAGAAACGCCGGGTTGGGAACCAGTTCGAAGGGTTTGACCTTGAGATTGAAAAACTCGGTATACATTAAAATCCAGTTGTCAGTTATCAGTTGTCAGCGATCAGATCTAAGCTTTACTTGCAGCCTGAAGTATCCAGCCTGAGATGTTCTGTTACCTGTGTAACCGGACCTCTGTGCTCTGCCTTCTGGGCTTTTAAAATTTCAACGACGCATTGGCGAAGACGATATTGTTCGTGTAGTCTTCGCTATTGAGGTCGGAATCGTTTTTGTTGAAAATATAACCTGTGGAAATGCGTCCCAGTCGCGTTTCATAATAGAGGGCCAGTTCGGTGCTGTAGCGGTCATATTGTTCCGCATCCAGGCCAGATTGGTCGTAATTCGTGTAGCGGACAAGCCCACTGATGCCGGTCTTGTCGTTGAACGGCAGTTCGCCGGAAAGTTCACCGCCGTAGGAATCATCGCTTCGGTCGATCTCGACGTAATCACTGCTTCCGGATAAAAATTTCACCCCGCAGCTTGAAGCGGTCATCGTACTGCAGGTAAGCGGTGAAACGCTCGGAATCGGAGGGGCCGTCTTCGACAGACACGGTGTAATCCTTGGTATATGTAGCTCCCGCCGTATAGACACTGGTGATCTCGTAGTCTGCACTTGCCAACCAGGTGTCAGAATCAGAGTCGCTGCGTAACATCGTAATCGAGCCATGAGTGACCGTACTGGCCATGCAGCCGGAGACGCTCGGTTGCCTGGTATGTCAAACCAACACTGGCGCTGGTCTGATCATAATCATAGACACCACCGTCACCAGTGATAATCACCTTGTCCGCATCCTTCGGCCGATATTGCTTGTACGAACCGTTTAAAGACATGGCAACCCTTGCCGACAACTCCCTGGTCAAACGACCCGAGAAGATGTGGCTTTCAGCATCGTCGCCACCATTACCAGCTCCGTCGTAGTTGTTCTGATTGCCGTACCATTGGTTTTCATAGGTGTAACCCAACTGCAGGCTGGTGTCCTTCATCGGTTGAAACTGCAGATAGGGATTGATTTGCAGGGTGTTGGAATCGGTCAGGTTGACCGTACGGTTACTTTCCCCGCCGCGGCCGCCCTCATCAATAGGCACCCGTGAATAAGTGTCGCTGACTCTCAGAAAGAACAGCTCCCGGTATATTCTTGCCAGGGCATTCAGACTGGAGGTCTGGTTTGAGTCTGCTCCGATCCGGTCCTCATCGGTATGGTCGAGGTATTTTTCCATGGCAACGCTGGCAAGCAAGGAAACGTCCAGACGAGAGGTCTCCCAGGTCAGGGAGAGGTTGGGTGAGACCGTGGTGATGACATCGTCCTGCTCATGGTCGGGATCCAGGTAGATGTTGTCATCGTATTCCATACGCAGATCAACACCGGGCGTCAGGGTGAATTCTGCGTAGACCGCTGAAGCACAGGTACTCATGGCAAATGCCAGGAAAATAATTCTCCACCTCATTAGTCTCTCCTCTCCTCAATCTATTGAATCGATATTAGATTTGCGCAGCAAAGTTTACGGCATGGTCGATTGATGCGCTCCGGTATCTGCCTTGCCTGTCTTTTCTCTCAAATACTCATCGATCTTCATGATACCCGTAGTAGCCGTAATAACCCTGCAGGGAATTCACCCGGCTGACGCAGTTGGAGACGACACCGAGCAAGTTGTGGTTTTTGAGCATCTCCAGGGAGCGCTTCAACTTGTCCGTAGTGGTCAATCCCTCCCTGACGACCAGAACAACAGCGCCGACCATGTTGGCGATGTAGCTCGGTTCGGCGAAGGGCAGCAGAGGGGTGGTGTCGACAATTATGTAGCGGTCATTGTAGCGGGACTTGATTTCAGCGAACAGTGTCTGCATGCGGTTGGAAGAAAACAGCTCGACGGGATTGTCGACCCGACGCCCTGCAGGCAAAACGCTGAGGCTGCCGATCCCGGTCTTGACAAGCACTTCTTTCAAATCGAGGCCGTCCAGAACGCAATCCGTCAACCCCTTCTCAGCCTTCAACCCCAGGTTATTCAACACCGAGGGTTTGCGGATATCAGCCTCGACCAGCAGCACCGTATGATCGAATTCCTGGGCCATGGTAATGGCCAGATTGAGAGAGGTAATCGTCTTGCCCTCCCCTGCAACCGGGCTGGTCACCATCAGGGATTTGTCAAAGTCGCCAGTCTGCGAGAGCTTGACGATCAGGGATTTCAGTTTGCGATATTGTTCGGAAGCAGGTGCTCCCTGGTCGTTGACCGTGACCAGGTAAGGATTGTCGATTTTGATCGCCGCAACCTCACTGCGCTTTACATGGATGCTTGTCGGTATCGATCTCAAGGGTGCTGGCAGGTTGTTGTGCTGCCGGCTCACAACTGTCGGCCTGCCTGCGTTTTTCGGCGGCAATTTCTATCGCTTTTTCAATACGGCTCATGGAAAACCTCGATTTATGTTCAGAAGCAATCTGGGCTATGTGCTAAATTTTCATCCGTAAATTTTCGATCGCATGATCGATCAGCGTCAGACCCAAAAGGTCATGGAGTAGCATGGCCCCGATCATCAATGCACAGATTCCTGCAAAGGCCAGAGCTGCTTTATCCTTTTTGCGGATCAACTGATGATCACGCACACTCCAGATAAAAGGAATTTCCGCGAGAACAGTCACACCCAGATCGCGCAACGGCTGGGCTCCCCGTAACGAGTTGTCCAGATATTCCGCTATGTAGACAGCGCCGAGACCGGCAGCCAGGCCAGCGAGTATCGAGAGCAGCATCAATACGATCCGCGTTGTGCCGACCGGCTTGGTTGGCATGATGGCGGGGTCGACAATCCGGAAAGTGGTCGACTTGTCGGCCACTTCCATCTGCTTGGAGACTTCGGAGACCCCGACCCGCTGCAGCAGCTGTTCGTAAATTGCCGCCTGCATGGCCCGTTCGCGGTCCAGATCGTTCAAGGTTTTCTTGTCCTCGGGGAAGTTGCGCAACAAGGCCTGGTTGGATTCGATGCCAGCCGTGAGCTCCTGCTCCCTGGCCGCCAGGGCGTTGAGATCGGACTGGGCTGTATTCATGCGCATTTTCAGGTCGACATAGATCGGGTCCTCGACCGGATTGTAATTGTCCGGCTCGGTATTCACATTTGTAGCGACGTCATCTCCCGTGTGTCTTTTCTTTAATTCATCTAACTGGTCGCGCAACTTGACCACGGTCGGGTACTGATCGTTGTAGACCAGGAGCAGTTCGTCGATTTTGGCCTGCAGCTGGGCAATCCGGGCAAGGGTACTGTTGCCCGCGCCTATCCCACTGACAGATGCGGAATAACCAAGGGCCGTTGATTCACGCAACATGGCAAGCTGCTGCTTGATCGTCTTGATCGTGGCGAAAGTCTGGCTTTTCTGTCCCTTGATTTCCCTGAGCGTCTCTTCATCTTTGGCAATCTGGGCCATGATCGTGGGTTCATCGATCGTCGAATAGATGCCGGTTTCTTTCCTGAAATCGATGATTTTGGCGTCGATCTCATCCAGTTTCTGTTTATAAAAGGTCACCTGCTCAGCGAGGAAACGGTTGGCGCCGTAGGACTCTTCCCTTTTGTCGGACACATTCTCTTCGACATAGATATTGACCAGGGTGTTGATATAATCCTTAGCAAATGAAGGCTCAGGATCTGTCATCGAGACAAAGAACAGGTCTTCTCCTCTAATACTGATGTTCGTTTTGTCCTGGCAGTTTTTGACCAGCCCGTCAAATTTTTCCGGATCGAGATAGCGTGGGTCTGTGTCCATGTCCATCTTCTTGAGGGTGCGAACCACCATGTCACGGCTCACCATGTAGTAGCGCAGCACGCGGATGCGATCATTTATCGATGGTGAAACGGTAAGGCCTTTCATCAAATCGTTGATGACATTGCGCTCGATGAAGACGGTGCTTTTCGCTTCGTAACGCTTGGGCACGAAGAAGCTGGCAGCGACCGCGATCAAGGCAACGCTGGCAGCGATTATGATGAACAACCTGCGCCTGGTGTAAACAGCCTCGAGAAACTGCTTGATTTGTCCGAATTGTGTTTGCATTGAATCGCCTTTAAAAGATGCCTTCCTGAACAATAACGTAATCGCCACGGGCCAGTTCGATATTCTGGGCCAGGTCGCCATCGTTGACCAGTTCATCGATGTTGATCTTGATGCGTGAGTCCTTGCCACCATCCTTGCGCAGGATCAGTACGGCGCTTTGCTTGGCGTACTTGCTGAAACCGCCGCATTCCAGGATAGCGTCAAGAATCCGCAGACCATCGCGGTAAACAAGGTACTTGGGCTGTTCGACAGCCCCGACCACATAGACCTTGTTTTTCTCGTTGGTCGGCAGGTAGAGGATGTCTTCAGACTGCAGCTCGATATCTTTCGAGATGTCGCCGTCAACGAACAGGGTGTAAAAATCAACCGCCTGCTGCTGGCCTCCGCGCATCAGACGGGCGAATTTGAAGTCAACGTTCTCCACGCCTTCCAGGCTGCAGAGCAGTTTGAACAGGGTGGTGCGTCCCGACAGGTTGATGACCTGGGAGGGGACACCGCCGCCGGAAATATAAACCCGGTTGTTGGTCACTTCACCGACTGCGACCGTGACGATCGGCTTTTTGACGTAGCTATCCAGAACTTTGGTCAAATCGCGGCTCAATTCCACGGGGGTCAGGCCGGTGGCAACGACATCACCAACTGCGGGCAGGGTTATTTTGCCATCAGGACGCACAACCGTGGTGACACTCAGTTCCGGGACGCCCCACACCGAGACATTCAGGCTGTCGCCGTCACCGATGACGTAATCTGCTGAGAGAACCTGCGCCGGCAGCAAAACACACACTATCAAAACGAACCAGAATCGAAACATTGTCTACCTCCCGCCACGGCCCAGAAGAACCACTTTGACCGTTTCCAACAAGATGATGAGATCCAGGGTTATCGAGTAATTTTTGATGTAGTAAAGATCGTAACGCAGCTTCTCCAGCGCATCCTCTTCCGATGCCCCATAGGGGTATCTGACCTGTGCCCAGCCGGTCACGCCCGGCTTGACGAAATGCCGCATGCCGTAATAGGGGATTGTTTCGGAAAGCTTGTCAACAAACTCTTTGCGCTCGGGTCGTGGCCCGATGAAACTCATTTCACCGCTCAAGACATTAAACAGCTGGGGAATTTCATCGATGCGCACCTTACGGAACCAGTGTCCCAGCCTGGTGATGCGCGGGTCATCTTCGATGGCCCAGACCGCTCCCGTATCCCGCTCTGCATCGTCACGCATGGTCCTGAATTTTATCAGTGTGAACTCGATACCTTTATTCCCGACCCGTTTCTGCCTGAAGAGAATCGGCCCCGGCGAAGTCAGCTTGATGAGCAAAGCGATGACAGGAAGAAATGGCAGTACCACAAGAATACCGACCAGCGAAAAAATAATATCCAGTGACCCTTTTCAAGGCTTGCTTGATAGAGGTTAAGCGAAAACCGTTTGAATAGATAAACCAGCTCGGCTGAATTGCTTCGATAAGCAGTTTGCCAGTCGCCTCTTCATAGAAGGTCGGGGAATCGATGATTTCGACACCACGCAATTTGCATGTGAGCAGGTTTTTCACCGGAAGCGTACCGCGTCTTTCGGTCATTGAGACAACCAGCTTGCTGATCTTTTCACGGGCAAGGATCTCCTCGATCTGATCAACTGTGCCGGCGATACAGTCGGCTGCGACTGTCGGCAGACCATCCTTGGGTTGGATAAATCCGGCAAAAGCATAGTTGCGATGAGAGAGTCGAATGCAACGCTCGATGACCTCGGCCGGGGACCCGACACCGAAGATCATGATTTTGTGGAATCATTTGAGCGAAACCCTGCAGCGACTGGTAGCAGCGATGAATCAGGTATTGAAAAACACCGAAGATCAAAAGTGACCAGGCCAGTATTCCTCGCCCCATGACCAGTGCCGGAGCAGCATAGAAACAAGCCGAAAGAATGAAGAATGCAACCATGATGGATACGGCAATGTGGGCGGCTGACTCTATTGGGGTAAAATAGTTGTCATTTGTATAGAGCTCGCAGAAATAAGCTGACAGCAGCACGATGGAGGTATAGATAACGGCTATGAGGCCCTTTTTGTCAAAAGCGAAAAAATTCTGAATTTCGCCAAGCCGCACATATTGACCAGCCAACAGGCTGACCAGTGCGGCGGCAATATCAAAAAATATCAGTATGCTCGAAAACCTGAACATCTTCCCCCCTTGCTCTTTGACAAACAGGCCTGCAGGCCAAAAGTCAATTCAGTTCCTTCAATAACGACTGTGCTTCCTTGATCTGCGCCTGCTGAGCGTTGGTTGGATTGATTTCTGTCAAACTTGCGATGGCGTCATCAGTCCTGCCCGCCGCCTTGTAGGCATGGGCGAGGTGCAGACGGATTGCAGCTTCCTGGGGATTAAGCGTCGAAGCTTTTTCCAGGAAGACGATTGATTGTATCAATTTTGCCATTTTTCAACAGCGCATAACCAAGGGTGTCCATGATACCGGGATCACTTGGGCTATTGCGGAACGCCTTGATGGCCAACTGAAGAGCCTCTTTATGATCCGCATAAACTTCCAGATACAAGTAAGCCAGGTTATTCAGTGCCGGAGCGTAATTTTCGTTCTTCTCGAGGATTTGTTTGTAAAGCTCCTGAGCCTGGAGTTTGTCACCCTGGAGCATCAAGTATGGAGGCTTTGCCAAACAGAGCAGCAATGTAATCAGGCTTCTTTTCAAGAATCTGGTTGAAAACCTTCTGAGCGTCTTCATTTCTGCCTTGAGTGGCATAGATGCGGGCAAGATCCATATTGAGAGAAAGACTGTCCTCGTCAAATTTCAGTCCGCGTTTGAGAGCCGTTTCGGCAAGTGACCACTCCTTGCGAAATTCGTGAATGGCCGACAAGAGCAGATAACCATATGCGTCCTTGGGATTTTCGGTGATGACCCGGTCCGCGGCTTCATTCGCAGCGGCAAAGTCCCCTTTGCGGAGCTGGGCTCCGATCAACAGGGGAAGCCCTTTACCCGGGAAAGTTTCTTCCAGGTGCATATAGATTTTAGCGGCTTCGTCGAATTGCCCCTGCTGCTGCAGCATCCCGCCCAGGGCAACCATGATGGTCGGGTTGTCAGTATGCCTGGCATAGCCGTCTTTAAGTATTTCAAGACTGTCCGCACTCTGGTTGTTGCGGGCCAGGAACCCGGCGTAGGCAATAAATGCCCTCTGCATCACCGGTCTCCTTCGCAGCCTTGTATTGCTGCTCAGCCTTAGCGGTATCGCCGGTCAGCTCGTAAAGGACACCGAGTTTGAGATGAACCTGCAAATTATCTGGCGCAGCAGCTGAAGCCGAGAGAAGTTCACCCAGAGCTGCCTGGTTGTCGCCGCTTCTGATGTAGAAATTGGCCAGATTGAAATAAGGCGCCAGATAATCCGGTTTGATTTTTTTAGCCTTTTGCAGACTGGCGATCGCTTCGTCCTGCTTATTCTGAGCAAAATAAGCAGCCGCCAGATAATTGTAGAGCAGTGCATTATCCGTTGAGCCGTTTAATCCTTCTTCAAGCACTTGTATAGCCATCGGATAGTTGTGCTGCTTGAGATAGGTCGTGGCTAGAAGGAGCCTGGTGTTGAGGATTTCCGGGGCTGCTGCCAGAGCGTTTTGCAGGTCCGCAACCCCCTGCAGATTCTTGCCGACAGACAAATTGATGAGGCCTTTCTTGGCATATGCTCCTGCTAAAGCAGGTTCAAGCTCGATCGCTGTATCCAGTTCCTGCATGGCAAGATCGTATTGGTTTTTGGCCAGGTAGGCACTGCCGAGAAGATTGTGGGCCTGACCACTTGCGGGATTGTGCGCTAGAATTTTTTCCGCTTCGATGATACTGTCATCGATCCGGCCTTGCTTGAGCAGGGTCTGCGCCACCATCAGTCTCGATTGGTCGTTGTCAGGATTTTTGTCCAGGGCCTTCTGGAAATTGCTGAGAGCCTGCTCTAACTGGTTGAGATGATAATAGGCCAACCCGGTAAAATAAAACCCCGGCTGGTCAGGCATGCTGCGCAGCGATTCCTGTAATGACGTAAGAGCATTGTCGTAATCGCCCTTCATGTAAAGGTATATACCGTAGATCCTGGGACCCGCAGGGTGTTGCGGATAGTCCGTTTTGAGATTCTCGGCAATGATACGGCCTTTGTCCAACTCCCCCGCATTTAAATAGAGTAGTGCCAGCAGATATGAGGCCCTTTTATCTTTCGGATCTATCGAATTAACCTGTTCAAGAGCGTGGATCGCCTGCTCTTGATTGCTTTGCTGCAGGGCATATGTGTACTGTAGATAGTAAGGCTCGGTATTTTGAGGATGCTCGGCAATGGTTTTCTGCAGAAGGAGTTGCCCCTCATCGGAACGGTCCTTGAGGAAAAGCAGTTGAGTCAGACCGAGTTGCGACTTGAGGTTAGATGGTTGAATCTCAAGAGCTCTGCGGAAGCTGGCTTCACTTGACGTGTAGTCTTTCTCGACAGCGTAAGCCTGGCCAAGGGCTAACTCAATATCATGATCATCGGGGTGGGTTTTTTCCAGCTCAGATAAAAGTTGAATGGAGCGAGTTGCTCTCTCGGTCTGGAGATAAATCTGGGCAAGCCGCAGAGTTGCCTTGTAACCGGCAGGATCCTGTCGAAGCACTTTTTCCAATTCATTCTCGGCCTTGTCGAGCTTGTCAGTTTCCTGGTAGGCGATGCCGAGCTGTAATCTGGCATCTATATAATTCGGGTCCTTCTCCAGAGCATTTTTAAATAATGAAACGGCCGCCTGGAAATTACCAGAATTGGCAAACTCCATTCCCTGTTGAAAGATTTCCTCTTTTGATTGCTCTCGGCAGGCAGGTAAAACCACCATAACAAACAAAAGAAACCAAGGTATGAATCGTCGCATATAGTCCCCCTATATAGCTTCCGAATTAAATCAATAATTCACTTTTCAGGGAATTTTTTTAACGCTCGTTGATGCTTATCTATGTTGATGAATAAAAAAACCCATACATCAACGGTTTCAACCTGGATTAAGACCGCTAATCACCCTATAGTTTATTCAATTATTTATTAATTATTTCCCATTAATAGGATTAAACCTTAGATTAATAACAACTTAACGTCAATGAAAATTAAGTCCTACTGTAGCACAAGCAATTGTGCAGGACAACGGCCGACTATCATTTCGATAATCGGGTCCTGGTCAAAAATCGTTCTGGTTGATAGTCTCCTCGCTCTTTATTGTCAGGGAAGTTGATGTTGCCATGACATATTCTACTGGTAGTATCTAATAGACATGCAATAAACGAACCATATCTTGTTATGTGACTTGTATTGAGGATAGTTGACGAGGAATATTGTAAAAACCATCTTCTCTATCGTTGAGTACACACAGACAACCAGGCCGTTAAGCAATATCAACAGTTTTTCAACTTCGTAATGGATTCTAGCTCTGAGATTGTTGACTGGCTTCCGTAGAACATTGATGGCCATGAAGAACGATCCATGCCCGTCAATCGACTACATGTCACTTTCAAAATGTTGAACGAAGAATCCTGCATGATGCATAATTACTGCTCACCAAATGGTCTTTGAAAACTTCTTTGCAATTTTCTGTGTCTTTAGTTATAAATAATATTAATAAACTAATATATTCCCTGTTAATCAATAATACCAGTATGTTAGCAGACCATTTGCGTATAGCTGCTTCGCCCTACATGATCAACTTGTTATATTTTAGAGTCGAAAACTAGATTTTTATCTGAATTTTCGACAAGTCTTTAAAGAGTTCCACATCCGGGTACGATTGCAAACCAAGTATCGTCAAAGGAATAAAGCCAAGTTCAAAGGTTCCCGTGAAAAACACCCTGACCAAAAACCCGGCTTTCGCAAGAGTCACACCATTTGTCGTTTTTATGGCCTTTATCGGGCTTGAACAAATGCTGCGGGCCATGCTTGAGCACCAGGTCCTGGATTTTGAGGACACTGCACTCTATTGGCTATACCTTCCCAAAGTCATGCTGGTCGGTGTGATACTGTGGATATATCGCAGGGATTACTCAGAAATCACCTTAAAGGATCTTTTTGAAGGTCGGAAGACCGCATTAAGCATATTCTCGGGGTTACTGGTGTTTTTTCTGTGGGTCAATATGGACTGGACCTTGGGAGCAAATGGCAAGCCCCCAGGTTTCAACCCTGATGTTTTCAGCAGTCAAGGGATCAAGTGGTTGATTATCAGCATAAGAGTTTCTGGGGCCGTGATCATCGTGCCGATCATGGAGGAGCTTTTCTGGAGATCTTTTCTGTTACGTTATTTGATTAACAGTAATTTCTTGTCGGTCGCTATCGGCCGATTCAGTTTTTTTTCATGTATTGCAGTCGCCATTCTTTTTGGCCTGGAGCATCACTATGTATTTGCCGGCATCATGGCTGGCCTGGTGTTTAATATAATTTACTATATCAGCAGAAGTATTGTTCAATGCATTCTCTGCCATGCAGTGGCTAATCTCGGACTTGCCATCTACGTGCTGAATAGCGGTCACTGGAATTTCTGGTAACGGCAAGCCCCTGATGCTGTCCGAAGAGTTCTTGTAGAAAGCACTCCATTGCATTTATTTACGGACCTATAATCCAAACAAAGATCACTCCAACAATTAACGCAGAGATGCGGAGACGTTGGCAAGAATGACCAAAAGTGTCAGTCCTTTTGACATAAAATGTTGTTTTACTCTGCCACTTTCATTTTAGCTCATCAGTTTAACCCTTTTACCCTCGACGAAATTGTTTGGTACCCTAAGCAGGAATCCAGGTGATAAGGCACGTTGCTACGTTCGCCGAACGACCGCATTGGTTTTGCCTCAGACATCGTTGCAACGATCAGGAGTTTATGTCGGTAGATTTTACACTCTGTGGCTCCCCTTCACCACCGGCTGTCTAACTTTTTGATATATATAATATAATTTTTTGGAACGAATCTTGCGACTAAAAATTGAAATATATCAATGAGGTACGATCGGATAACAATGGGCTCTTTCATCCTTGACATGTATAGCTAATATATAACTAATATAACTAAGTAAGTAGCCAATGAATGAGCTACCCTGCAGCAAGGTACGGGGGGGATCAACAGCCTGCAACCTTTGCAAAATCACGCAGCAAGCTGCAGGGAATTAGACCCACTCTTTTTGATTAATTTTTGAAAAACATAAAATACTCTTCGATAGGGAAGTGTTTAATGGAAAACTACTCCAAGTATAAAATGGTCAGGGAGCACAAACGTTTCAAAGCACAGGAGCGTGCCTTAATTCACCTTCCCCTGGATTCTCAGCCTTTACCGTGCCATATTATTGATATTTGTGAAGGCGGCCTTTCTTTTCGCTATCTCGGCAAAAAAATTAATACCAAAAAAATCCCACCAATCAATCTTTATCATGAAGATGAATTGATCGTTGAGGATCTGCCGGTGAAGAATGTGTCTGACTTTCGGTTGCGCGACGGCTTTGTTCCGGTTCGTCGTCGAAGTCTCTGTTTCGGATCACTTAGCAATGATCAACGGCATAAACTCACAACTTATATTGAGAGAGTCACTGAGTACCAACAGTAAACAAGCCTATCCATTAGCTACGACACCTTGACATCAGGATTGGTAGTTTGTCCCTCGATTCATAATGTCCCCCTCTATGGCGCCAGTCGCTCTATCAACCACTGATCATCATCGTCACGTCGATAACACAGTCGATCGTGCAGCCGCTGCTCCCCTTCCTGCCAGAACTCCAGCATCTCCGGGATAAGCCGATAGCCTCCCCAATGTTCAGGGCGCGGTACCACCTGTCCTGCGAACTTGTCGTCAACCTCTTTAAATTGCTGCTCCAAAAAGGCCCGGTCTTTGATCACCTGGCTCTGATTGGAAGCATGGGCTTCAATCTGGTAGCCTCTGGGACGGCTGGCAAAGTAGCGGTCTGATTCGCCTGGTGCCAGCCTTTCGACGATACCTTCAACACGGATCTGGCGTGACAGAGGTTGCCAATACAGGACCAGGCAAGCAAAAGGATTTTCCTCTATTTCCTGGGCCTTTCGGCTAGCATAGTTTGTGTAAAAGATAAAGCCTGACGCATCAACCTCTTTCAACAACACCATGCGTGCCGAGGGCCTTGCCGCGCGACTGGCCGTAGCAAGGGTCATCGCGTTAGATAAAGGCAGTTCAGCCTGCTCCGCGTCTGCAAGCCAGCGCGTAAACTGCTTGAACGGATCGGCGTCGAGGTGTTCAGGCAGCAGCGGCGACCGCACGGTCGTCCGGGCCAGTTCGCCGCGAATGTGTTGTTTTTGGGCCATGAGGTTCTCCTCGCGAGGGACAGCAGTCGCATGTCGGAATGTGCAACCGGCAGCTCAATTTATAGCAGGTTTTTTACTCTTAATCATGGTTCTTGCCGCCGCTTAACTATGGTCTGTCCCACGATGCCGAGGAAAATCTGGCAAAAAGGCACAGTATTGCTTAAACTATACAACTCTAGCAGCACGGCTAACAAGGAGGAGCAATGTCGCTTACGGCCCATCTCATCTATTTTTCACCGACCGGGACAACCCAAAAAACCACAGTTGGCGTCGCCGGGGGACTTGCGGCAAAAAGTGTCGTTCATTACGACGTAACACTGCCTGGTTCCAGCATCGAAACAGTTCTCAGTGATGGCGTCGCAATCATCGGCGTCCCGGTCTACGCAGGCCGTGTGCCGGAGCTATGCCTGCAACGCATACAGGGAATCACTGCCAAAGGTTTGCCATGCGTACTGGTTGCGCTCTATGGCAACCGGGAGTTTGAAGATGCCCTGGTTGAACTGCGTGATTTTGCGACCAGGCAAGGCTTCATCGTCGTTGCTGCGGGTGCATTCATCGGCGAGCATTCCTACTCAACCCGGGAGAAGCCGATTGCTGCAGGCCGACCCAACGCGGAAGATCTGCAACTGGCAGAACAGTTCGGCCAACAGGTTGCGGCAAAAATAAACAGCGGCAATCTTAACCCTCCGGAAATTGCCGGCGATGTCCCTTACAAGGAGCGGGTAAAATTTGGCGGCGTTGCTCCAGAGACCGTCAGAGCGAAATGTACTCTTTGTGGAAAATGTGCAGAGGTTTGTCCCACGGGAGTTATCACGGTCTCAGAGCGGGTCGTAACAGAAGCTGAGCACTGTGTCATGTGCTGCGCCTGCGTTAAAACCTGCGAAGTCGACGCCCGCCCATTTAACCATCCACGGGTTGCAGAAAAACGGGCCATGCTTGTGAAAAATTGCAGCCAGCCCAAAGCTCCGGTCGTCTTTCTTTAACAGGGGCTGCAGAGAGAGAACGCCATAAGCTATGGCCCTTGCTTCGAAATTTTATCCGTCAGGCGCTGCTCTGCATCAACCAGAATGCGACTGCCGGAGAAAACCCGCAATAATTGCAGCAGTCCCCAGAGGAAACCAACCGGCAGCAGGATGGTGTTTAAAAAGAACACGGTCATCAACTCCAGAAAACTGCGAACCATCCGCGAAGATTTCTCCTTCACTGCCTCGAACTTTTCATCCATTTTCTGTTGCCACTGTTTAATGCTCAGCGAGGCCTTAACCTGGTTAAAAAACCCCCTTGATCTGGCGAGAAGGCCCTGCTCTTCGCTGCCACCCTGCTGTTTTTGGACATGATCCACTTCAGCAGAGATTCTGCTCAATGCCCTGAGATCCTGGTTGCCGACTTCAACCTCGGCCTTGGCGGTAAGGTATTTATCGTCGAGGAAGTAAGCATAGGTCTGGTTGTTGATATAGGCGACGCACGGGATGCAAAAGCGCACCACCAGGGCGAAAAACACGAGGCGCCTGCCCAGGGTCGACAGGTTGTATCTGACATGACGACAAGGCCAGGCCCCCGCCCCGATGAAAACAACACCGCAAGCGAGCAGCAACTGCACGCTCAACCACGGGCTGATTTCAATCAGAAATTTCTGGATTCCCAATGATATCAGG
This sequence comes from uncultured delta proteobacterium, assembly GCA_963769955.1. Taxonomy (GTDB): domain Bacteria; phylum Desulfobacterota; class Desulfuromonadia; order Desulfuromonadales; family BM103; genus M0040. The sequence goes on along the minus strand of CAVYNW010000027.1, from coordinate 8,411 downwards.
CTGACCATCATGACCCAGGAGAAGCGTTCAACCATATCGTTGATCGGGTCGAGCACTTCGCCAATCGAGAGAGTGACTCCAATCCCCCAGGGCTGGAGATCAAGCTCTGTCCCTTGCATCAAGGAGATGATCGCGTTGGTTGCCCGCGCCAAACCGAAGGTGATCATGGCCCGCTCAAAGGCCTCGTCCACATACGCCGTCGATTGTTGATCAATCGTTGTGAACAGCCTGTTCTCAAAGACCACTGCCCGCAGCGGCGCGATCTGCGTTGTGAGCAGAACAACGAACGCAACAATGCTGATAATTATATTTCGCCTTCGTTGTTTGTTTTCCATTGTGCCCTCAATTTGGCGGATCAAATCGTCACGGACGATCCGGAGTGCCCCCGAGTCACCATTTTTTCTAACGAGTCAGACGAGCGATCAACCCGGTGTGCTGTGGCAATGCCTTGCTTCGACCCCGGCTTCAGCTGTCCCGCAGCACACCCTGCTCGCAGGCCTTTTCGATATAATACTCGACCAGCGGCCACAGGGCCGGGATGCCCTGCTTGATCGGCAGCATGCGCTGGATAACCCGGGCTTTGTCGATATTGTGGATGCGCCAGGTGCCGCCGCGGGTGTTGACGTTCTGCAGCAGCACCTGGAAGCGGTCGAGGCTGTTGGCGAAGCGCGCCTCGGTAGTGAGGCCGGCCTCAAATTCGTCCCAGAGCGCCCGCAACGCGCGATTCTGGTCGAGGGGCAGCAGACCGAAAACCTCATCAGCCGCCCTTCTCTCGCGGTCCTCTTTATCCTTGTTGCCCTCGACATCGAAACAGAAGGTGTCCCCGGCAACGATTTCCACCAGGTCATGCAGCAAAAGCATCTGCTGCACTCGCCCTTGATCCATGGCCTGCGGGGCATACTCGCTTAAAACCATCACCATGGTCGCGGCATGCCAGGAATGCTCGGCGCTGTTCTCGCGCCGTGATTCATCCATCACCAGGTTCTGCCGGAGCACCTGTTTCAGCAGGTCGAGTCGTTCGAGGAAAGCAACCTGTTGTTCCAGCCTGTGGTTATCAAGTGACATGGGTGATCTGTTCCGTCATCAGGGTTTATTCCTTCTCCTGGATCTGGCTCGGTTTCCTGACAATCAGCCCGAACAGCGGAGAGATCATATAGCCCACAGCTATGCTAAAGACGATCAGGAGGGGCACGGTATAGTGATCACGATGGACCCCCAGGGCCAGCAGGAAGAGAAAGGCGCCAAGAACAAGCACCCGCACGACTTTGGGGATTTTTGGCAGTATGGAACGGCCGAAGTGGGCATAAGGCACACGGGAGACCATCAGCACGGCGATGACAGCAATGATAATCCCGCTGGCCACATCGCTGGCAATTAAGACACAGGTGGTGCCCACCATCAGCGCGGCGGCAGGCGACGGCATCCCTGAGAAGGTGGTCACTCCGCCGAGGACGCCCTGCTTTTCTCTTCTCGACGACAAAGCGAATCAGGCGATACACGGTGGCGCCAACGTACAGGCAACCCAGCACTATGCCGGGCCACAGGTGCGAGAAGGATGCGGCGGCGATCAACCCCGTGGTGAGCCCGAAGCTCGTACCGTCGGCCACATCGTCGAACAATTCCCCTTTCGGGGTAGAACCCCACCGCTCTGCGGCACGACCGTCGAAGAGATCAAGAAACTGTCCCAGGAAGACCAGCCCGAGGGCGTAGACCAGGGGCCGTCCGCTGAGCACCACCCAGCAACCTGCGAGGCCGCAGAACAAATTCATAATGCTCAGGATGTTGGCATACCAGTAATTGGGAACAAGCTTGAAGACCGTAGAGCAAATGGCAAGGCCCGTGCAAATGCCTAAAAGAGGCTGAATAGTGCGGCCAAGAAACGGCAGCGGACCGTAGATCCAAACCAGGCCGACAACGATCAGGAGCACGACCAGGAGAAACGTCTTGGCCTTGCCAAACAGATTCGCCGCCTTGATCTTTGTGAAGCGCCTGGAGATCTGACCCGTGACATCAAAAGCAAGCAGCAGAGAGACCAGCACGGGATCCAGCCAGCCTCGCCAGGACAGGTAAACCAGCATGGGCAAGTACATCAGTTTGTCGGAAAAGGGATCAATAGACTCCCCCTCCAGGGTATGCAGGTCGCACTTGCGGGCGATATCGCCATCGGTGATATCGGTAATCATCCAGAAGGTAAAGAAGAGGAAACTAAGCCGCGGATAGCCCATATGCAGCATAGTCACGGCGATAAACCCCATGGGATAGCGAGCCCGGCTGATGGCGTTGGGGTGGAGCCAGGAGCGGCTGCGCACCCAGGCGATCTGTTGCGGGGTGCGCAAAAACCAGCTCACGGCAAAGCGCTCCGCGCCGAGCATCAGCAGAACAGGAAGGGCTATCTCAATCAGGATTGAACTGTAGGGTGTCATGGCTTCACAGGCAAATCGTTAGGGTTTGTTTAAATAATCTAGCGATTGTAGCGAACGAGGAGACGAAGATCAAATAACTTAGCGGGACACTTGATATTAAATGTCCGCGATGCCGGACAGTTGACGTGTTAGCGACAGATCCTTGAGCGCAGCTTGCCCCGGCGATAAGAGCCGTGCAACAATTAAAAGATGAAAGCAGCTGCCTCCAGACAACAGACCCACACCTCCCTGACCTCACTGAATTTCGACAACGCCTTCGTTCGTGAACTCCCGGCAGACCCGGATCGCAGCAATCGTGTGCGCCAGGTCTACGGTGCCTGTTACTCGCGCGTTCAGCCGACGCCGGTGGCAGCACCGCAGCTGGTCGCCTGCGCCGCAGAGGTTGCCGAACTGCTCGATCTGTCGCCTGCGAGCTGTGCTGGAGAGACCTTCGTCCAGGCTTTTGCCGGCAATCGCCTGCTGCCCGGAATGGACCCCTACGCCTGCTGCTACGGCGGTCACCAGTTCGGCAACTGGGCCGGTCAGTTGGGCGATGGCCGGGCGATCAACCTGGGCGAGATCATCAACCGCAACGGCCAACGCTGGGCACTGCAGCTCAAAGGTGCGGGACTCACGCCCTACTCACGGCGTGGCGATGGCCTGGCGGTGCTGCGCTCCTCGGTGCGCGAATTCCTCTGCAGCGAAGCGATGTACCATCTCGGCGTACCGACCACCCGTGCCTTGAGCCTGTTGCTCACCGGCGAGCAGGTCACCCGCGACATGTTCTACGACGGCCATCCCAAACAGGAACCGGGCGCCGTGGTCTGTCGGGTCGCACCCTCCTTCACCCGTTTCGGCAGCTTCGAGATTTTCAGCTCACGCAACGAAATCGAACCCTTGCGGCAGCTGCTCGACTATACCATCCGTACCGACTTCCCCCACCTGGGTGAGCCTTCGGTGGCCGTTTACCTGCAGTGGTTCGAAGAGGTCTGCCGCAGCACCGCGGCGATGATCGTGCACTGGATGCGCGTCGGCTTTGTCCACGGCGTGATGAACACCGACAACATGTCGGTCCTCGGCCTGACCATCGACTACGGCCCCTACGGCTGGATCGACGATTACAACCCCGACTGGACGCCCAACACCACCGATGCCGCCGGCGGTCGTTACCGGTTCGGCAACCAGCCGCAGATTGCCCTCTGGAACCTCGCCCAGCTGGCCAACGCCATCTATCCACTGATCGAGCAGGTCGAACCGCTGCAAGCGGCGCTGCAGCTTTATGGGGACGCTTACAAGCAGGGATGGCAGGCGATGATGGCGCAAAAACTCGGCTTGAAAAGCTTTGCAAGCGGCAACCGATCTGCCCTTGACCGCCGAGCTGGACAAGGTGCTGCAGCTGGTGGAAACCGACATGACGATTTTCTTCCGCAAGTTGTCTGATCTGACACCGACAGACGCTCAGGATGACGCCAGCTTACTCGCCCCGCTGCACGAGGCTTACTATCAGCCGGAAGCCTTGACCGGGCACAACCGGGAGCAAATCGCTGCCTGGCTGCGCAGCTACCTGCAGCGGCTCGCAAAAGATGGCGGCAGCAGCGAAACACGACGGCAGCGCATGCATGCGGTGAACCCCAAGTACGTGTTGCGCAACTACCTGGCGCAAATGGCGATCGACAAGGCCGAGGCGGGAGATCACAGCCTGGTCAATGAGCTGCTGCAGGTGATGCGGCAGCCCTATGCGGAACAACCGGAATACGAAGAGTTTGCCGGCAAGCGGCCGGAATGGGCGCGCCACAGGGCGGGTTGTTCGATGCTTTCCTGCAGTTCTTAGTGCAGCCTCTGAGAAGTTCATAAGAACGGCTTTGAATGATTGGGGGTCAGATTTTTTACAGAGGTTCTGCGTCTCGTTAATCTGTTGTTGTTTATTTTTGTTGGCAGGAAAAACACAACCGGCGGTGCGCGTACCGCCAGACGCCATACTTTTGTCCAGGCACACAAAAGTAAGCAAAAACGCCGTTGCTCCTAGCGGAGGGCATATTCCTTCGCCAGTTTTCTGAGCTTTCTACTCACAGAAGTTGTGGCATTCCGGCCCTTTTCAGGGGGGCCTAATCGTCGTGTTTCTATCTGGGGTTGGCGTAAGCAACGGAAGGTCTTCGACTTGACACTGTCATAGAGGTCCTCAAGGGCCTCGGGGCGAACGGGGGAAGCGTAGACCGGCGAAGGGTGATTACTTTGAAATTTGCCACCAGCATAGATCGAGCAAAACATGCCCAGCGCAGCGTCGAGGTTTCTTTTGCTTCCCATCTTGTTTCAAAAACTTTGGGGCTTTGTCGCCACAAAGAAAATGATGTTGCTGTCGGGCAACCCCGACGGTGTTGTTTTTGCCTTTGAGGGTAACGTTCAACATGAAAGAACAGCAGATCGTTTATCTGTTGCTCTTTTTTGCCTCTTGAAAAGCGAAGGACAGAACCGGCGGTGCGCGTACCGCCGAACGCCATACTTTTGTCCGGCAACAAAAGTATGCAAAAGTGCCGTCTCTTAGCAGAGGGCATATTCTTTTGCCAGTTTTCTGAGCTTTCTACTCACAGAAGTTGTGGCATTCCGGCCCTTTTCAGGGGGGCCTAATCGTCGTGTTTCTATCTGGGGTTGGCGTAAGCAACGGAAGGTCTTCGACTTGACACTGTCATAGAGGTCCTCAAGGGCTTCGGGGCGAACGGGGGAAGCGTAGACTGGCGAGGGGTGATAACTTTGAAATTTGCTACCAGCATAGATCGAGCAAAACATGCCCAGTGAGGTCGGCTCGATGGATATGCCTTAGACTATAGGTGGTTGGCTTGGTCAGACCCCGGCCAAAGATTCAAGAGCTGACTCCGTGAATTATTGACAACGAAAACAAGAAAGAAACTTGACCTTTCGCAATCAGGTTTCACCTGCCTTTGACAAGTTCACCATTTCGGTCAAATCCTCCAGACGCACTGCTACATCCCAAGCCTCACAATCTGTGGCTTTTTCCAGGGCCTGGCGTAGAAGTTGCCGGGCTCGATCAAAATCAGAGTGCAGGTTAAAACGCTGTGCATCAAGGCTTAGTAGCTCAGCCATGATCACATAGCCCTGGGCGGTATGCGGTTGATGCTCGATCATCTGGTCTAGCAAGGAAAGAGCCGGGACGGGATCGCCCAGGGACAGAAGCAGATGAGCCGTTAATTCCGCCAGGTTATTCTTTGCCATCTGAGTCATTTCAGGAAAGCGTTGTGCAACCTCCTGACAGAACAGCAAACCGTTCTGAGCGCAGATAGGGTCGTGCATCATATTTTCCGCGATCAGGTCTTGATAGTCCTGTAGCCAGTTGCTGAAAAAATCGCAACTTGTAAAAAGGTGGTCACACTCATCTCTGCGAGGGTCATAAATAGATTCCGGGAGAATACGCTTAACTTCCTGCCAAGCATTCCACCAACAGGCCAGCGCCTGGTGCGGCCAATGTTCTTCGATATAGTAATATCCAGCGTCAACCCATTCATCAGCCAGAGTCAGTTGCGCGACATCCGGCAGTGCAGCCATCTGAGCAGGGACGTTTTTTGTGTCGATACAGCATTTTTTATATTTCTTTCCGCTGCCGCAAGGACAGGGTTCATTACGGCCGACCTTGCTGATTTTTGGCAGAAATTGTTGTAAACGGTGCGCACGAGGTTCAGCCAACAGTTCGGCCGGGTCAGCTTGACGCCGATTGGTCTCTTTAGACCAGTTGCGGACAAAAAACCCCATCTCGAGGACACTGTCAAAATTTACTGCCTTTGCCGTCAAAGCGGAGGAATTTTCGGCTTTTTGAGGCGAGCTTAAGGCTTTCTCGATCTCTTTGTAGCTTTGCACTCCCGGGTCTGCCAAACCTTTTTGAAAAGCCGCTTCGATCAGAGGCAGGGCCTCTGTAATGTGCAGATTTTCGGCCATGCTTACGGCAGCGTCCCAGGCATAAGAAGGATACCTCTCCAGCCGTTGAGACAGCAGTTCGGTGCAGTACTCGGCCATCTCTTCGCGTTCCAGCGCACCGGCAGCAACCAGATCCTGCAATGCCCGCAAGGCCGCCGAACGGGCGAATTCATTGACGGTCTCATCTTCAATAAGGGCCTTCAGCGGTTCAATCCGGGTACCGCAGGTCCGCGCCAGCATCGCCTGCATGTTCTCGGTCAGAATATCGCCGACCAGACTGTCGAGCAGCAGATTCGGCAGACGCAGGATACGGAGGAAACGCTCAAAAGCGGCCTCGCAGCGCAGTTCCGCACACAAAAACAGGGCGTAGAGGAAAAGGGCCGATTGTTCAGACTCAAGCGGATCAGCAATCCGGCGATCCAACTCCGCCAACAACAGCGGTTCCGCTTCATTCCAGTGACTGCGGATAAAGTCCAGCGCAGCCATCGGAACTTTGGAATGATAGGGTCTCAGCGCGTCCAGCGCCGTTTCGATTGTCATCGCATATTTCCTTTAATGCTATTGCGCTTCACAAGCTCCCCACAGTCCACAGGCTATACCTTCAACCGCCGTAACGACCGGTTCACTGCCAGCAGGTCGAAGGCCGCAGGATCAAAAGCGCCCCGCCAGGCGAGACAGTCTTCATGCTGTTCATGGTTCGGGTCGCGCAGGGCTTCAAGATATTCGTCATAGCCGTGGTGGCTGCCGCAATCTTCGGGTGGGCAGGCATTGGCTCCATCGAGACAGAGGGCGTGCTGCATATCGGGTTTATCTACAAGGATCCGCTGCAGCGTCACCCGATGCTGCCAGTTATCGCCGAAGTCATAAACGTAAGTGAGCTGATCGCCTTTCCGCTTGAGCAGACAGTGCAGTGCAACAACACGGTCATTGACGGTATCGGTGATGAAATCGGGAGTGGGTTGACCGAAGATAATGCCGCCTTTTTCAAAAGAATAGAGGTGGTACTCCTCCCAGCCCATGACCCGTTGAATGACCTTGTGCAGCTTACGCAGAGGGATCGCCGCAGGCACCTGGAAAACCCGCCAGATTTCCGGTTTGTTTTCAGCCAGAGCAATGCGCAGTTCGTAGATATCGGGATCGATCATGCGGTGGTCTCCTGTGTTTCGAATGTCAGGCTAGATACATCATTTTCACCTGAGATCTACTTCGGAAGAAGCAGGTCACGGGCTTGACGAAGGTTTCGATTCTTGAACATCAAACTCTGTGTTTGCTTGTTGATGTTATTGTTTTGGGGACACCCAATTGGGACACTTAACATTAGCGTCCCCGACTCCCTCAGCTCTCTTGGTTTCTGCTACAAGTCAGACCTTGTGGATTAAAAATCTCTTGACTGTTTTCTGGTATCAAAAATGAGTCTATAAAGCGTAAACGAGCACTTTTGCCAAGCACTGTCTTTTTTGGCAGTAACTCAGGTTGGTCCGACAGAACAACATTGCTTCCAAATTCCTTATATTATCAATACTCCTCATAAGTTTCATTCGTTATTTCTTCTTTTTGCCGCTTGTGATACTTTGAATACAATGAATACGGATATCCAAAAGGAGACGTTATGGCAACCTCAATTCGCCTGGAACCAGAAGTAGAGAAACGCTTGGATTTTCTTGCAACGCAGACTGGTCGCAGCAAAGCCTTCTATCTTCGTGAGCTCATTACCCGCGGCATGGAGGATCTTGAAGATTATTATCTGGCAGCCGATGTCCTGGAAAGGGTTCGTAAGGGAGAGGAAGAAATTCTTACTTCCGCCGACGTGAGGAGTTCCCTTGAACTGGACGATTGAGTACACCAAAACAGCGGAAACCCAGCTTCGCAAACTGGACAGACAGGTCGCTAGACGTATCCTCGACTATCTGGATGACAAAATTGCTACGCTTGAGAACCCACGGTCTCGCGGAAAAGTGCTTTCCGGTCCTCTCGGGGATCTGTGGCGGTACAGAGTTGGTGATTATAGGGTCATCTGCGAAATCCAGGATAAAGTGATGCGGATACTGGTTGTAGAAGCTGGACACCGAAAGTACGTCTACAAGT
>CAVYNW010000026.1:0-115101 GCA_963769955.1 uncultured delta proteobacterium | reverse complement strand
CAGGCAAGGCATCTCACTAGGACCAGACTCAGCTATTTGCCGATTCAAGGTTATGAAGCGTTCCTCGAAAAAGCTGTAAGGATGCATATTCACACGAACTACAAAATGCAGCAGAGCAGGACCCTGGTATAAAAAGGATATTTTGCCATTCTTGCCTGAAACAGCATATAATCGTTATGCTGCAAAGCACTTTATGCTGACATAAAAGCCCACCGAACGAAAATGATCTGACAACCATGGAGATTAAAGTCACATGCGCATCCTGATCATAGAGGATCAAGCCGAGATTCTGCAGAATATCGCCGACTACCTTGAGCTGAAGGGCTACTTTGTTGACTGCGCATATGACGGCCTGGGTGGCATGCACCTCGCAGTCACTCAACCTTTCGATCTGATTATTCTCGATCTCATGCTTCCCGGCATAGACGGCATCTCTCTCTGCCAGAAGTTGCGCCAGGATGCGCGGATCGATACACCGATCATCATGCTCACGGCCAGAGACAGCGTCGACGACAAGCTGACCGGCTTTCAGGCTGGCGCCGACGATTACCTGGTCAAACCCTTTTCTCTGCCTGAGTTGCATGCCAGGGTCGAAGCCATTTTGCGCCGTGGCCATACCAGTCAAAGAAATCTGCTAACGATCGGCGACCTGGCCTACGATATGAACAGTCTTGAGGTGACACGCCAGGGAACGAAACTCAAGCTCAGCCCAATCGGCCTTAAGATTCTGGAAACCTTGATGAAAAAAAGCCCTCATGTGGTCAAACGTGAAGCCCTTGAGGAAATCCTTTGGGGAGAAGACCTGCCCGGCAGCGACAGCTTGCGCAGTCACGTCCACACCCTTCGCCAGACCATCGACAAACCCTTCGACTCACCTCTGCTGCATACAGTCCATGGTATCGGCTACTGTCTGAAAGACCAGTCAAATGGAATTTAAATCACCCCTGTCGCAAAGGATCCTGATCTCTTTCGTCCTCCTGACAACAGTGGTCAGCGGCCTCTTCAGCTTCGGCATCATGGCTGCGATCAACCTTGTCGAAGAAGACCTGATCACCGCCGAATTCAATCGACAATTTCCCGAGATCCTCGGTGACTACGAGCGTGGTCAGACACCCAAGCTGGACCTCGGGACCCAGTTCTACAGCGGCACGGAAGGTCTCCCCTATTACCTGCAAGATTTGGAACCGGGCTTTAACGAGGTAGAAAACGAACAGAGCTCTTTTCATGTCATGATGCGCAAAGATCAGGAGAGACCATTCTACCTGGTCCGCGAGCAGACGACTTTAGAGCAGCATGAGAACATCCTGCAGATCACCGTCATCGCCGGCTTCTTCCTCTGCGTCATCGCCTCGCTGGTTCTCGGCATCATGATGATCAGAAGGATCATCGCACCCGTAAAGAGGCTGACCGACCAGGTGCACAACCGTGAGAAACTCCTGCTCGATGCGCCGCCCCTGTCTTCCGGGTACACAAACGATGAGGTCGGCCGACTGGCGCAAGCCTTTGACCGCACCATCGGCATGCTGCAGGAATCTTTACTGCGGGAGAGTCTCTTTACCAGTGATGTCAGCCACGAACTCCGTACCCCCCTGATGGTGATTAAAAGTTCCTGTGAACTGCTCATAGAAAAAAACCAGCTTGATGACTATACCCGGCAACGTATCGACACCATCAACAAGGCGACCAGTGAGATTCAAGAACTGGTCGACGCTTTTTTGACCCTGGCCCGGGGCAATGATACCGAACAGGAATCAGCGTCGCTTAACAATGTCATTCAAAAATCCATGTCCGAATGGCGACAACAGGCGGAGGAAAAAGGACTCTCTTTCACCCTGAAAGAGTGTGGCCGAGATGACGAAATTCCGGAGGGGTTGTATCCTGCCCCCCTGCTGAGAACAGTGCTTAACAATCTGATATTCAATGCAATCCATCACACCAAGCAAGGGGGGATAACCCTGGCCGTCCAGCCGACAGGCTTTTCAGTCAGTGACACAGGAGCCGGCATTTCAGAACCGAGAAGCAAGCTGTCTTCAAGCCCTTTTATAGAGGGGAATCACACAACAGAAAAGGCCTCGGCCTCGGCTTGTCGATTGTCCAACGCATCTGTCAACGTGAAGAGTGGAATATCACGATAAGTGACAATCAACCGACCGGCTGTTGTTTCACCGTTTCTCTCAAAAAATAACTTTTCACGCTTTTTTCACATTTTTTCAACGTTCCCGTCACACCCTCTCCATTAGAGTACACCTCAACACTGTTTAGAAGGTCATCAGTCATTGACTGATTACGCGATTGCAGACTGCGGCTCACAGAGCCCTTGAACAGCCTCCTGAACTGTTCATGCGGCATTACCACTCTGGGAGCACAGCCAGAGCAAACTTCTCAAACAACTTTACAGCTTCTCTGACCTTCTACTAAGGTTTGCCTCCGGGGCTTCGATAACACATGAAGCCCTCTTTTTTTACAAAAACCATCCTGAGGCTTCGACTCTCCTTTTCACTCACATTCGCGACCGATTGCTCCGCCTCAATCCTGTCAGCAAAATTTAGCGCCGCGGCAATAAATATTGGCCTTTGAGAGCAAGACAATTGCCCGGCAGCCATAGCTGGACTAATATTCACAGCATGATCTCTTTGATTATCAATGCTGATGACCTGGGCAGCAACGCAATGCGTGACCGTGGCATCCTGGAAGCCTTCCAGAAGGGAACAGTCACCAGCGCCGCAATTCTGGCCAACGGGCCATCCTTCAACACAGCCAATCTCTGCAATCTCCTCAAGCATCTTGCCGAGGTTTTCTGGGAGCTTATGGTTCACCCTGGCGACCCCGACGATGACTCGGAAAATCCTTTTGATGGGCCGCAACGCGAAGTCGAACTGGAAGCGCTTCTCGCCCCTGAAACAAAGCAAATCATTGTACGGCGAAATATCAGGTTGTGTGATTTTGGAGACATATCGTGCGTGTCCTGATCGTTATTCCTGAGCAGGACCGCATCAGCGGCAACCGGGTTACCGCCATGCGTTTTCAGCAAGGGTTGGTGACACTCGGCCATCAAGCGATCGTTGAAGAAACCAGCCTGCAACCGGAACCAGGGTTCAGGAGAAAAATCCTTAATGTTGCACCCGACGTCACAATTCTCCTGCATGCCTACCGCTCGGGGAGCCCATGGCTGGAGGCTGTTGGTGGCCTCGGCATGCCAACGGTTGTGCTGCTCACCGGAACAGACGTCAATCACGGTCTCGATGATCCAAAGCAGCAGCAGATCATCCTCTCCTGCCTGCAGCAGGCAGCCTTTATCCTCTTACAGAACCCCCTGCTTGCAAACGAGCTTTCTGCGGATCATCCCGAATTCACAGCAAAACTGCGGCTACTGCCCGCAGGAATCAGGCTGGGAACAGAGCCCTATCCTTTGCGGGCCAGGCATCATCTGGCTGCAGACAAAACCCTCTTCCTGTGCCCGGCCGGATTGCGTCCGGTCAAGGGAGTTCTTGAGTTACTGGAAATGTTCGACCTTGTTGCTGCGCGCAGTTCACAAGCCATACTTGCCTTCTGCGGCCCGATTTTGGAAGAGGCGTATGGCCAACGTTTCCTGTCCGCTCTTGAATCGAGGCCCTGGGCCCGCTACCTCGGCCCCATCCCCACTCCAGCCATGGCCAGCGCCATGGCGCGCAGCCGATGTGATTATCAACAATTCGCAAACGGAGGGGCTTGCAAACAGCCTCCTCGAGGCAGCGACACTGGGTATTCCAATCCTGGCACACAAGATCCCGGGCAACCTGACGATTGTCAGGCACGAGATCAACGGCCTTCTCTACACAAATCAGAGCGACTTTGTCATGTACGCCATTGCATTGCTCAGCCTGAAGCGACGACAGGATCTTTCCCGCCCTGCACCAGGTCTTTATCGCCCGGAGAAGGAAACCTTGGCCCTTGAGAAAATCCTTCATCAAGCAGTGGCAATGACCAACCGGCCGAAGTCACAAGGGTTATGAAATATCCTTGGTAGAGATTCGAAAGAACAAAAATGACGGCAGCGGTTGAACCCGCGCCGGTATATCGCATACTATTTAGACGAACTATTGAGCCTTTCAATTTCGGAGGAGAGCCCATTGCGAAAACCTTTCGCAGAAACGTTATCGCCCGCAGTCAAATACTGGGTCTTCCTGACCGGCATCGTCACCGTTATATTTACCGTGATCTTTGGCAGTCTCGAAGCATCGTATCTCAATCTTGCTCCGGAAGAACAGGCTGTCATTAAGACCCTTTTTGACAAGCTGATCCCCTTCCCGTTTATCGGCTCAATTTTCCTGGTTGCGTTCATCTGCACCATGGTCAGCCTGCTCTTTCGCTACTATGTCATTCCGGTACTGCGCATGGCCGAGCAGACACGGCTGATCACAGCCGCCAACCCGGACTTTCGCATCTCCGTTAAAGGCTCACGTGAGATGAACATACTGGCCAACGTCATCAACGAATCGGCAGACGCCTTTCAAAAGCTGCAGAGTGAAGTTGACAAAAAGATCAGCCATTCCAACCAGGCACTGAAACGGGAACGCAACCGACTTGCCGCCCTGATGTCGGAGTTGCCTTACGGTGTCATCGTCTGCAACAGGGACGGCAAAATACTGCTTTACAGCCGCCAGGCCAAAGAGATGCTGCAAGCGGCCGAGACTGCTCGGCAGGGCGGCGCGATCGGCTTGGGCAGATCGATTTTCAGTATTCTTGACCGGGGCCCGCTGGTCCATACCCTGGAAGTCATGAACCATGCTTTTGCTGTAGATCAGGTAAAACCCGCGCTTGGCCTGATGACCAAACTCTGCGGCAACCGTTTCATTCGCGTCAACATGGCACCGGTTACCGATGACAGTGAATCGGGCCGCCAACTCTCCGGGTTTGTGCTCTCCCTGGAGGACATTACCGGTGAAATCGATGCCGACAGCGAGCGTGACAAACTTCTGCAGGGGATGGTCGACGCGGTGCAGAATTCACTCGGCAAGCTTCATCAAGGGGATTAACCGCATCTGCGAAATGCCTGGCACTGGCGATGAGGCCTGCAATCGTCATCGGCAAGCAATCAACCAGGTCACCAGCGATCTTGAAGAGCATCTGGCCCTGGCCAGAAAGCTTTACGGCGAGCACCGTCGTGCCTATGGCAACCAGGAAAACGTCATCGCCGATACCCTGCTGAAGCTGATCTCCAGAAATCTTTATCAACGTTTTGCCATTCATACCGAGACATTTGTCGACCAGACGATCTGGTTGAAAATTGACAGTTACGCCATAGTTCAGGCGTTTACAACTCTGGCGGGAATGTTGAATGCTGAATATTCAGTGCCCACAATCAAGCTGCAACTTGATGAAGAACAGGGTTCCCGGGCAAACCTCAGGTTACAGTGGCAAGATCAAACGGTTCCCAGCCAGGCGATCCGTGACTGGCAGACAAGCCCACTCTTCATGGACTGCGACGGCACGGCGGATTCTCCGGATACCGTCATCTCAGCACACGAGGGAGACATCTCAGTCATCCAGAGCGGCAAGGGCTTCTGCACCGGCATCAACGTGTCGCTGCCCACTGTGCTGGCCGATGAACCTGCCAATTTGCAATCTTCGGTACCACCCCGGCCGGTCTCATACGAATTCGACCTCTTTCATCAACCGGGCCAGCAAGCTCTCGGCAAAATCCCCCTGCGCAAACTGACCTTCGTTGCATTTGATACCGAAACAACCGGGCTGAATCCATCGACGGGGGATGAAATCATCCAGCTTGGCGCAGTACGCATCGTCAATGGCCGACTGCTGCACAATGAATGTATCGACCAGCTGGTCAACCCGCAACGACCGGTACCTAAATCTTCTGTCGAAATTCATGGCATCGATCCGGACCTGCTGCCTTTACAGCCAACTATCAACGAAGTGCTTCCCGATTTCCATGCCTTTGCCATCGATTCGGTTCTGGTTGCACATAACGCTGCCTTTGATATGCGTTTTCTGCAACTCAAGGAAAAAGCCACCGGCCTGCACTTCGACAACCCGGTTCTGGACACCCTCCTTCTGTCATCGATCGTTCACCCGAACCAGGAGGGCCATTCACTGGATGCAATTGCCGAGCGCTTCAACCTGACTATTGTCGGCCGTCACACCGCCCTTGGAGATGCCCTGGTTACCGCGGAAATCCTTCTGAAACTCATCCCGCTACTGCAAGCCCAGGGGATTCATACCCTCGAAGAAGCACTGCTCGCTTGCAGTCAATCGCCTTTTGCCAAAATCAAATATTGATTTCGAAAAGACGGACTGCATCTGTAAAAAGCAAGAAAATACGCAAAGAAGCTTGACAAACAGGCTTTGTACTGGTGTACTTAAACGTCTGGTTTTACTGGACAAATGATATTATTCACCGTCGATGTTCCACATTGCGTGGCACACAACGTTTGTCGTTCATTATCAACCATGGAGGAGACAGATGAAAAAGATGAGATTTTTTGTTGTTTTGGCTCTGATCGTGCTGCTTGCAGTCCCGGCAATGGCAGCCGAAACCATCAAGATCGGCTTCAACATCCCCCTGACCGGCGACATCCCGGAGGTGGGCGAAGGCTCCAAAAACGCTGCAGAAATGTATCTCGCTGACATCAACGGCGCCGGCGGCCTGGAAGTCGGCGGCAAGAAGTACATGCTCGAGTTCATCTACATGGACAACGAATCCAAGGCCGAATCGGCGGTCAACGCGGCCCTCAAGCTCATTGAGCAGGAAGATGTCGTGGCGATTATCGGCCCCAACTCCTCCAAGCAGGCTGTGCCCGCCGGCGGCACCTGCAACGACAACCGCGTGCCGATGATCACCCCTTGGTCGACCAACCCCGACACCACCAAAGACCGTCCCTGGGTGTTCCGCGCTGCCTTCCTCGACCCCTTCCAGGGTCCGGTCGTGGCCGACTTTGCGGCCAAAAAGTTCGATGCCAAGACCGCTGCGGTGCTCTTCGACATCTCCAACGACTATTCCAAAGGCCTGGCTGAAATCTTCAAATCCTCCTGGGAAGCAAGAAGCTCGGCCCGGTCGTCGCCTTCGAATCCCACGGCACCAAGGATCAGGACTTCTCCGCCCAGCTGACCACCATCATCGCCGCCAAGCCGGACTTCATCTTCGTCCCGGACAACTACAACCAGGTCGCCCTGATCGTCCCGCAGGCACGTGACCTCGGCTACAAGGGACCCTTCATGGGCTCCGACGCCTGGGGCACCCCGGACCTGATCAAACTCTGCGGCGAGCAGTGCTACGGCCAGTACTTCTCCACCCACTACGCCGCCGCCGGTGCCAAAGGCGCGACCAAGGTCTTCATCGACCGCTACATGGACAAGTACGGTGTCGAGCCAGCCGACTACGCCGCCCTGACCTGGGATTCCATCGGTCTTCTGGTTGAAGGGATCAAGAACGCCGGGATGGTCGACCCGCAACCCACGTAAAGATGCGCGCCGCTATCCGTGACGGCCTGGCCGCCATCAAGTCGTTTGACGGCATCACCGGTTCATCAAGTTCGATGAGCAGGGCGACCCGATCAAGTGTGCCGTGGTCGTAAAAATCTCCGATGAAGGGACATTTGTCTTCGAGGAATCGGTCTGCCCATAACAGCCTGAGCTCATAACAGGAACGAGGCGGGGGTCTACGGACCCCCGCCCTTTTGGTAATCCAGACCGCTCGGCAAGCCGGCAAAATTAATGATTGATGCTTTGCGAAAATGTCTCAAAGTAGGCTGCGAAAAGCGCCAGAAATTGCAGCAACCAGCCGTTGGCGATTTGCAACGCTATCAACGATTTTCCCAAGGAAGAACCTCTAAGTGGATTTCATTATTCAGAATATTCTCAACGCCCTGCAGTGGGGCAGTTTCTACGCCCTTATTGCTCTGGGTTATACCCTGGTCTACGGAGTGCTGCGCCTGATCAACTTCGCCCATGGCGACATTTTCATGGTCGGCGCCTACATCTCATTTTTCGTGGCCGGATTCCTGATTGGCCCGACCATCGGGCTCTCCCCGGCGATGGCCTTCGCATAACCGTGCCCCTGACCATGGCCCTGACCTCGCTGGTCGGCGTGACCCTGGAGCGGATTGCCTACCGCCCCCTGCGGCGCAAGGGCGCACACCGGCTCTACGTGGTCATTACCGCCCTGATGTGCGGCCTGATCCTGGAATACTCCAACCTGGCCGTGCTCGGCGCCAGTCGCCTGAAGTTTCCCGAACTGATCGAAAAACAGATCTGGAACCTGGGCGGCGTCACCCTGACCAACCTCAAGGTCCTGGTCATCGTCGACCGCCATCCTGGTCTTCCTGTTCCTGCAGTGGGTGGTCACCAGGACCCGGGTCGGGATGGCGATGCGGGCCATCTCCTACGACAAGTTCGCCATCCCGCTGATGGGCATCCCTATCGACAACATCATTGTCGTCACCTTTGTTCTCGGCTCCGGTTTTGCCGGCCTGGCCGGGCTGCTGTTCGCCATGAGCTACCCGGTTCTGGAACCGTTCATGGGGATGCTGATCGGCTGGAAGGCGTTTATCGCCGCGGTGGTCGGCGGCATCGGCGACATCAAGGGGGCGTTTGTCGGCGGCTTTCTGCTCGGCTTCATCGAGGTGGGCGTGGTCACGGTCTTCCCCTCGACCTACCGGGACCTGTTCGCCTTCACCATCCTGCTGCTGATTCTGTGGATGAAGCCCACCGGGCTGTTCGGCATGCCGCAGTCCACCAAGATATAGGTTGGGAGATAACGATATGAAAAAATACTCTCTCAACATGCTGCTGGTCGTCTTCGCGATCGGGCTGCTGTTCGCCGCTCACTTCCGCTTCATCGACAGCTACATCCAGATTGTTGTCATGACCATCGGCATCAACATCATGATGTCCACCAGCCTGAACCTGGTCAACGGCAACATGGGCGAATTTACCTGTGGCCATGCCGCCTTCATGTGCGTGGGCGCCTATATCTCGTCGGTCCTGTCGGTGTTCTGCTTCGGCACCAAGTTCGGCGATCCGCTGCTGCCCGCGGCCTCGGTGCTGATCGTTTTCCCCATCATCCTGCTGATCGGCGGGGCGGTGGCCGCCGTCTCCTCGCTGCTGGTGTCGGTTCCGTCCTTCAAGACCCGCGACGACTACCTGGCGATCATTTCCATCGCCGTGAACTACATGATCATCTCGGCACTGGAGAACATGGACTTCATCGGCGGTTCCCGCGGCTTTCAGGGGATGAAGGATACCGTCTGGGCGATGATCGACATCTTCGACGGCCCCTGGATGCTGTTCTGGGTGATCAGCTTCACCGTCTTCACGGTCTGGGTGATCCGGCGCTTCATCTCCTCCACCTACGGCAAGGGCGTCAACGCCATCTGCCAGGACGAGGTGGCTGCCGAGATCATGAGCGTCAACACCAACAAGATCAAAATCATCAACTTCATGGTCGCTGCCGGGCTGGCGGGATGCGCGGGCGGACTTTACGCCCACATCATCGGCTACGTCAATCCGCAGTCCTTCAATATCCTCAAATCGACCGAAGCTCTGGTCATGGTCTATCTCGGCGGCATGGGGTCTCTGTCCGGCGCTATCATCTCCGCTATTCTCTTCACCGGTTTGCTGGAAGTGCTCCGTTCCCAGGCGATCATCGACGGCCTGCTCTCACCTATCACCATGGTGTTCCCCGACTGGGAGCCCTCGGCGGGCGTCATCAAATGGGTGATGATCCCGCTGCTGCTGGTCATTGTCATGCAGTTCCGCCCCGAAGGGATCATGGGCAACCGGGAATTGAGCGATATCTTCCCCTGGCTGAAGAAGTTTTACAGGTTTAAGTGATGGCACAGACACAAGCACAAACTGACACCACACCGGTTCTCGAAATCCGCGGCCTGACCCAGCGCTTCGGCGGGCTGACGAGCGGTCAACGACTTCAATGTCAAGCTTGATGCCGGGAGAACTGACCGGGCTGATCGGCCCCAACGGCGCAGGCAAAACCACCGTCTTCAACCTGGTCAGCGGCTTTTACCAGCCGACCGAGGGGGAGATTCTGGTCGACGGCAGTACCGACAGCCGGCACTTAAACCGCACAAGGTCACCGCTCTCGGCGTCGCCCGCACCTTTCAGAACATCCGCCTCTGGAACGACATGACGGTGCTCGACAACATTCGCGTCGCCCAGCACTACCGGCTCGGCTATGGCTTTTTTCACTGCGTGCTCCGCAGCAAACGCTACCGGCAGCGCGAGGACGAGATCGCCAAAGAAGCCGCTGAACTGCTCGAAGTCTTCGATCTGAAGCGCTTACGCCGAGGAATTCCCGAAGAACCTCCCTTACGGCACCCAGCGCAAACTGGAGATCGCCCGCGCCCTGTCGAGCCATCCGAAGCTGCTGCTGCTCGACGAACCGGCCGCCGGGCTCAACTCGGCTGACGCCAAAGAACTGATCCGGCTGATTCGCTGGATTCACGACACATTTGACGTGACCATCTGGATGATCGAACATCACATGGATGTTATGATGGAACTCTGCCACGCAGATCAAGGTGATCGACTTCGGCGAAACCATCGCCGAAGGCAATCCGGAGAAGATCCGTAACCATCCGGCGGTCATCACCGCCTATCTGGGAGACGATAATATCTGATGCTTCTGCAAGTCGAAAATCTCGAAGTTAAATACGGCAATATCCAGGCGCTGCACGGGATCAGTTTTCATGTCAACGAAGGCGAGATTGTTACCCTGATTGGCGCCAACGGCGCCGGCAAGACCACCAGCCTCTACGCCATCACCCGGCTGCCACCACCAGAAGCTCCACGTGTGGTCGGCGGTGATATCAAGTTTCTGGGCGAATCGATCCTCAAGACCCGGCCGAGCGACGTGGTGAAGAAACTGCACCTCGCCCTCTCCCCGAAGGACGGCGGATTTTTGGCAACCTGTCGGTTTTGGAGAATCTCAGGACTGGCCACCTACTCCCGTGAGAAAGGCAGTAATCTGGACGCCGAGTACGACCGGATCTTCGAGCTCTTCCCGCGTCTGAAAGAGCGTCGGAACCAGCGCAGCGAATCGCTCAGTGGTGGTGAGCAGCAGATGCTCGCCGTTGGCCGTGCCCTGATGACCGGCTGCAAGATCCTGCTGCTCGATGAGCCGTCGATGGGCCTGGCGCCGGTACTTAAATACGAATTGTTCCGCAAGCTCAAACAGCTCAACGAAGAAGGCATGACCATCCTGCTCGTTGAGCAGAACGCCAACCTCGCCCTGCACCTGGCTCACCGCGGTTACGTGCTCGACACTGGTAATATTGTCGCCGAGGGAACCGGTCAGGAGTTGCTCGACAATCCTGAGGTCAAAAAAGCCTATCTCGGCGGCTGACCACGCCAAGGGTCAGGCCCTCTCCCCGCTTCAGCAAGGCTCCTGTACCTCAGTGGCATTCAGCTGTTTTTTAGTGCGACTGCATCTCATACAAGGACTTCCTGAATAAAGACAAAAAGCTTGATTTTTTCAATACTTCGGCTAACATTAAAGCAGCATAATCATGCCTTTGCCGAAAGGAGAGAATCATGCAAATAGATCCCAGCAAGAAGTTGAGGAAAGAAAGCCTCTGTAAAGAAACCCCTAACTTTGTCAAGCCGGTCTGGGGTGAACTGGACATGTCATGTAAAGATTGCAACTTCAACGGCCAGGACATTGACACCTTCCCTTGTGCCAAGTGTCACACCCGCCACTAATCAGGTCTCGATAAAAAATGACTTTTGCCCATTGGCAAAAGTCATTTTTTATTCGCAGAGCATTGTGACAATGCCTGAATCTCGACCTGCCTTTTCTGAGCGCCAAATCTTTTTACATATATTTACCGTACATTATCTTTATTTTATTCTTGACTATTCTTATGAGTATTCCTATTGTTACTCTATATGCCACTGAGATTAATGAGTCTGCTCTTTATATCAGACAAGTGACCGCTTAAAACGGTTTATATCATTCAGTTATAAAATTTCACTCTGTTCGGGATGCAGATCTCTCAAGATAGATTAAAATGATAATCACCCACTTACAAAGAATAAGGAGTTTGCGATGAGTCAGGTATATACAGACAACTCTCTCTCGATCGGACGCACCCCCCTTGTGCATCTGAATCGTGTTGGACCGGAAGGCGGGGCGACAATCCTTGCCAAAATCGAGGGTCGCAACCCGGCCTATTCGGTTAAATGTCGTATAGGCGCCTCAATGATATGGGATGCTGAAGAAAAAGGCTTGCTTGGCCCCGGCAAGGAACTTGTCGAACCGACCAGCGGCAACACCGGCATCGCCCTGGCTTTTGTGGCTGCAGCACGCGGCATTCCGATTACCCTGACCATGCCGGAGACAATGAGCCTGGAGCGTCGCAAGGTCCTTAAAGCCCTCGGCGCAAATCTGGAGCTGACTCCCGGGCGCAAAAGGCATGAGCGGCGCAATTGCAGCAGCGGAGGAGTTGGCGGCAAGCGATCCGGATCGCTATGTCTTGCTGCATCAATTTAAAAACCCGGCCAATCCGGCTATCCACTTAAAAACCACCGGTCCGGAAATCTGGGATGACACCAATGGCAACGTAGACGTAATCGTCTCAGGAGTCGGAACGGGCGGTACGATTACCGGCATTTCAAGGTATTTCAAGGAAGTTCGGGGCAAGCAGATCATTTCGGTCGCTGTGGAACCTGAAGACAGCCCGGTAATCAGCCAGCATCTGGCTGGGGAGATGCTACAACCGGGTCCTCATAAAATTCAAGGCATTGGCGCCGGGTTTATTCCTGAGATTCTGGATCTTGACCTGATAGACCGCGTTGAACAGGTCAGCAATGACGCGGCCATTGAATACGCCAGGAGACTGGCCCGCGAAGAAGGTATCCTCTCGGGGATTTCCTGCGGCGCCGCAGCGGCGGTTGCGGCAAGATTGGCAGCATTGCCGGAATTTAAAGGCAAAACGATCGTTGTTATCCTACCTGATTCTGGAGAACGTTATCTATCCAGCGTTCTCTTTGAGGGGATTGTCTGAGAGATTTCTTCAGAGGAGGAGTAGATGCTTGGGCTGCAATCAAGATCTTTTTGGCTGACAACGCCCTCGTAATACTTTATCTCTGTTGTCAAATAGTTGCTTAACAGCAGCGTCTTTATCAAGAGTGGTGGAGGGACAGGCCCTTTGAAGCCACAGCAACCGACGAGCTTGAGCTATGGCGAAGGTGAGTGACAGGTGCTAATTCCTGCCCCGGTTTACCGGGGAAAGATGGGGACGGAGCTTAGAAGACATCTCATATTGTCTTTCCAGGCCCCTTCTCAACAACCGAGGAGGGGCTTTTTCGTTCCCCTCCCACAAACCGAGGAGGAAAGATGAAAAAAACTGATCATTATTCCAAGAGAAACCAGCCTGATCCAGCTGGGTGTCGGCTTCGATGACAAAACCGGCGCAATCAGCGTGCCCATTTATCCGAGTGCAACCTATCGGCACCCTGGTGTTGGCGAATCGACCGGATACGATTACACCCGTTCAGGAAACCCGACCAGGCAGGTGCTCGAGGAGGGCCTGGCCGAGTTGGAAGGAGGCTCGCGCGGGCTGGTTTTTTCCTCAGGCATGGCCGCGCTAACAACCTTCTTCCTGCATTTTTCCCAGGGAGACCACCTCGTTGTCAGCGAAGACCTGTATGGCGGCACCTATCGCGTTCTTGACCAGATATTTGCCAACTTCGGCCTGACTGTTTCCTACGTCAACACTACCGACACGACAGCCGTCGCGGCAGCGATCTCGGACCAGACCAAAGCCCTCCTGGTTGAGACTCCAGGCAATCCTCTACTCGGCATCTCGGACCTGTCGGCACTGGGAAAGCTCTGCCGTCAGCAGAAGATCCTCTTCGCTGTAGACAACACCTTCCTCGGTCCGCTCCTGCAGCAACCTCTTGGGTACGGTGCCGATATCGTTATCTATAGTGCAACCAAGTATCTTGGTGGGCACAACGACCTCTGCGCAGGCGTTCTTATCGCCAGAGAGGAAGCTCTTGGTGAGAAGCTCTACTTTTTGCAGAACTCAACCGGTGCAATTTTGCCACCATTTGACTGCTGGCTCCTTTTGCGCAGCCTGAAAACCCTGGCTCTGCGAACTGACCGCCATTGTAAAAACGCCGCGATTGTTGCGCAATGGCTGCAAAAACAACCCAAGGTCAGAGAGATTTATTACCCGGGCCTGGAACAACACCCCGGCCATGAACTCTCGAAGAAGCAGGCCAGAGACTTTGGCGGTATGCTTTCTTTCAGGGTTGCAACGACCGAAGACGCGAAAAATGTTCTTAAACGCTTGAAACTGATTTCCTTTGCGGAAAGTCTTGGGGGTGTGGAATCCCTGATGACCCTCCCGGCGGTACAAACTCACGCCGACATTCCGGAAGCAGAGCGAGAGCGCCTCGGCATCTGCGACAGACTGCTGCGTCTTTCCGTCGGTACCGAATCTGTTGAGGATATTATTGCTGATCTGGAGCAGGCCTTGGCTTAAGCTGAATCAACTTAGAAAAAAAGTTCACAGCAAAGGTGAAACGCAAAGTCGCCAAGTGAAAAAAAGACGCAAAGAAGATCTCTAGAGTTTGATACATAGAAGCCTTTGCCTTTGCGGCTTTCATCATCTCTTTGCGCCTTTGCGTTACGCTTTAAGAATTAGATTCACCATTACAAAAGTTTATACCTTTCAGGAGCAACAAAATATGGCACATCCCAATTATCGTCCGTCAACACTATTGGTTCATCAGGGAAAAGATCGCGATCCGGCCACCGGCGCATCGACTGTGCCTATTTACCAGGCGTCCACCTACCATCACGAAGGTGGTGTTTCCGGTGAATATGATTATGCCCGCAGTGGCAACCCCAGCCGGGAGCAGGTTGAAGAGGCCATTGCCCTTCTCGAAGGTGGCGTACGCGGCTTTGCCTATGCCTCAGGAATGACCGCTATAGGCAGCAGCTTGGCTCTACTCAAAAGCGGTGATCACTTAATTGCCTCCACCGATCTGTATGGCGGCTCCTGGCGTTTCATTACCGGTGTCCTGCCGCAACAGGGCATTATGGTCAGTCTTGTCGACACGACTGATATCAATGCGGTGAAAGACGCCATCACACCACAAACCAGAGCGCTCTTTCTGGAGACACCGTCCAATCCTCTCTTCAGAATTACTGACCTGCGGGCCATGGTGGAGATCGCCAGGGAGCACAAACTGATCACCATGCTTGACAACACCTTCATGACGCCCTTGATGCAACGGCCTCTTGATCTGGGTATCGACATATCCATTCACAGCGCCACCAAGTTTCTCGGCGGCCACAGCGACATTCTTGCCGGCCTGGTGACGACGGCAGACCCGGAACTGGGCAAGCGCTTGAAATATTTCCAGAACGCCTTCGGAGCGGTCCTCTCTCCCTTCGACTCCTTTTTACTCTCACGCGGTATCAAAACTCTCAAGGTGCGTCTCGAAGCGGCACAGTCAAACGCTCAGACGCTGGCAGAAAGGCTAATCAGTCATCCTGCCGTTGCCCGGGTCTGGTTTCCGGGCCTGCCAAATTTCCCTGACAAGGAATTGCACTTTACCCAGGCAACAGGTGCTGGCGCAGTGCTCTCTTTTGAACTCAAAGAAGAATGCCAGGTCAAAAAGCTTCTCGAAAACGTTAAGCTGCCGATCATCGCACCCAGTCTTGGTGGAGTTGAATCCATACTCACTCATTGCTGGTCGATGTCCCATGCCGCCATTCCGGCACAGGAGAAACTTCAGCAAGGGATTTCCAAAAATCTCTTGCGAATTTCCGTCGGGCTTGAAGATATTGACGATCTCTGGGAGGATCTGGAGAAAGGACTATGCTGAAGAGTTGGTTCAAGGTAAAGGGTTCAGGGTTCCAGCTTTTAACTACAGAGCTTCAACCTTTAACCTTTATTCCTTAACCTTTTCGATGATTTCATCCTCACCCCATGCATAAAACTGGACATGAAATTTATTGAAAGACAATGGAGTTTATGCTAAATATCGGAGCCTTGACAAAGTTTGCCGTTGTAGCTCAGCTGGTAGAGCAGCTCACTCGTAATGAGCAGGTCGTCCGTTCGAGTCGGATCAACGGCTCCACAAAAAAAGCCGATCTTGTCATCTGACAAGATCGGCTTTTTCATTCTGCTGTATTTCCATAGTGTCAAGCCTTTACGACCTCAACCAGGTAACCATCAGGATCAGCAAGAAAATAAAATCTTGCGCCCTGTCCTGGTAATCCCTTCAGTGGTTTCGGTTCCAGACCCATCTCTTCATGTTTTTTATGAGAAGCCTCTAGATCGACAACTGACACCGCAAGGTGAGAGTAACCGTTACCCAGTTCATAAGGTTCGGCCTGGTCCTGATTC
Source organism: uncultured delta proteobacterium (assembly GCA_963769955.1). GTDB lineage: Bacteria > Desulfobacterota > Desulfuromonadia > Desulfuromonadales > BM103 > M0040. Next base: position 98,725 of record CAVYNW010000026.1, on the reverse strand, counting down.
CAGGTCAACTCCAGCTCGAAATCACTTCCAGGGGAACACATATAACTGAGCGTGAATTTGTGCTCGGGATAATCCTTGCGCCTGGCAACAGTAAAACCGAGAGCCTCCCGGTAGAACTTTTCCGATTTTTCAAGGTCCATCACCCGAATGCAGGAATGTATCATTGTGTATGACATGGTCAATCCTTCGCTTTCTTTTTCTTGCGGCCGAGTTCAAAGGGATGGGCCTGCCGACTGACAATAAAATCAGCAAAAATCTTCATCCACAAGGTCACACCGGCAATAGAACTCCACGTCTTGTAAGGAAACAATGCCAGTATAACACAGACAATCGTCACCAGGGCCGTACCGCCTGCAACCAGATTGACAATGCCCGTCGCAGGAGCCCATTTCTTGGGATTCGGTGGAGCCTCACCGCGTTTTAAAGCGACCTCGGAATAGTCATGCTTGACGAAGATCCGCCATGCACGCCGCAACCAGATAAATGCCATGGGGAAGAGTGCAAGAAACAACATCCATGTGATCGCAATACTTATATCAAAAACCATTCAATACTCCCGTGAGTCTGCCTCGGCAGAGTCATAATAAATTTGTTCCCTCTTGTACCCGAGGATGCTGGGCTAAGCAATAAAATTTGTAAAAAAACCCCGCCAGGCTGGCTGGCGGGGTCAATTGATCAGGCCAAAGCCAAATCAACATTTGCACAGAAACTTAGTGAGCGTGGGTTCCGTCAACAGCCTTGGAGCCACGTGGGGTACGAACAGCTTTCGACCATGTGCTGAATATGCTCGGGGCACTCCGGAGTCATCTTGCTGACCACGTAAGCAACAGCGAAGTTAACCAGTGCACCGATCGCGCCGAAGGCGTTCGGCTCAATACCCAGGAAGAAGTTCGGCTTGCCACCGAACAGACCGAGGAACTCGGTCCCCTTGATAAAGAAGATGCCCTTGTGCGCAAAGACGTAGATCATGGTGACACCGAGACCGGCGAGCATACCAGCCATTGCGCCTTCTTTGTTCATCTTCTTGTTGAAGATACCCATCATCAGGGCGGGGAAGATCGAACTGGCAGCGAGACCGAAAGCGATAGCAACGGTACCGGCCGCGAAGTCCGGAGGATTGAGACCGAGGTAACCGGCGACGACGATGGAACAGGCCATGGCGATCTTACCAGTCATCAGTTCACCCTTCTCACTCAGGTCAGGCATGAAGATGTTCTTGAAAAGGTCGTGGGAGATCGCCGAAGAGATCGCCAGCAAGCAGACCGGCAGCCGTCGAAAGAGCAGCAGCCAGACCACCGGCAGCAACCAGCGCGATAACCCAGTTAGGCAGCTTGGCGATTTCCGGGTTAGCGAGAACCATGATGTCGCGGTTAACTGTCAGCTCGCTGCCTTTCCAGCCAGCAGCTTCCGCGCCAGCATGGAGTCGTTCTTGTCATTGTAGTACTGGATGCGGCCGTCGCCGTTCTTGTCTTCGAACTTGAGCAGGCCGGTAACTTCCCAACGCTTCATCCAGTCAGGACGCTCATCGTACTTGATGCTGTTTTCTGCCAGAAAGAGCGCCGCTCGAGCTTGTTCGGGAGAGTCATAGTTCGCCTTGACAGCCTTGTTAACCGAAGCATGCAGGTTCAGGCGAGCCATGGCGGCAACGGCAGGAGCGGTGGTGTAAAGAATCGCGATGAAAACCAGCGCCCAACCGGCCGAGGAGCGAGCATCCTTAACCTTGGGAACCGTGAAGAAACGCATGATAACGTGAGGCAGACCGGCGGTACCGATCATCAGCGACATGGTGTAGACGAACATGTTCAGCGTGCTGATTCGTGTCATCGTCGTGTACTGCGGGGAAACCGAGGTCAGTGACAACATGGTCAAGCTTACTCAGCAGAGTCATGTCGGTACCAACAAAATCACCACCGAGGCCGAGTTGAGGCAAAGGATTGCCGGTCAGGGCCATGCGAGATGAAGATTGCAGGGATCGTGTAAGCCAGGATCAGAACGCAGTACTGAGCGACCTGGGTGTAGGTGATGCCTTTCATGCCGCCGAAAACCGCGTACATGAAGACGATCGCCATACCGATGAAAACCCCGATGTGGTTGGAAACGCCCAGGAAACGGGAGAAGGCAACACCGACACCGGTCATCTGACCGATGATGTAAGTCAGAGATGCAGCCAGCAGACAGAGAACCGCCACGCAGGCTGGCCGCCTTGGAGTAGAAACGGTCACCGATGAACTGAGGCACGGTAAACTTGCCGAACTTACGCAGGTAAGGTGCCAGCAGCATCGCCAGGAGAACGTAACCGCCGGTCCAACCCATCAGGAAGAGTGCGCCGCCGTAACCCATGTTGGCGATCAGGCCGGCCATCGAGATAAAGGATGCCGCTGACATCCAGTCGGCGCCAGTCGCCATACCGTTGAGAACGGGATGAACAGCCGCCGCCGGCAACATAGAATTCACTGGTGCTGCCCGCACGGGCCCAAATAGCGATACCGATGTAAAGAGCAAAGGTCAGCGCCGACAACAAGATATGTCATAGTTTGAAGAGTCATCTAATAGCTCCTTTATTCTTCGTGAACATCAAATTTTCTCGTCGAGATTATTCATGAGCTTCGCATAAACAAAGATCAGAATGATGAAAACATACATAGATCCCTGCTGTGCAAACCAGAAGCCCAGTGGATAACCACCGATGCTAATGCTGTTGAGTGCATGCTGCGAACAAGATGCCACAACCGAACGAAACGAAGAACCAAACGGCCAAAACCTGTGCGATCAACGTCAGTACCGCATTCCAATATGCTTCTCCACTTTTGTCCATAATAACCTCCTTCAGGTTAGTTAAAAAAACTCTTAAATCTAAAATTGCCGAACGTGAACTCCCTAACCACCTCCTTCAGCTCTGCCCGGATAATATTGGGATAACTCCGATGCCGTTGGTGCTCCCCAGCCAGCAGCTGTGGTCTAAGGAGACAAAGTTTTAATTCCCAGTTACAACGTTTGATAAAAGCTTTCTTAAACGACTGTTTAAACCTGTAGAAGCAGACTCTTTAAAAGACCGTTAAATCAGATTTTAACCATTGTTCTCTTTATTCAACAAGCAAAAACCCCAAAGATATGGAGGTTTAACGAGAAGATAGCTTGAGTCACGCAACCGAGTCAATAAAAAAATATAACGTTGTTTCGTTTTTGCCAATTTCTTCCCTTAGATCAGCTGGCAAAGGCCACGGCTTGCGAAAGCCCTCATTTTGGTTTTTCACAAGTATAGCAGCAAAACACAAGTTTGGTAGTGGACGTCCTGTTTTGCTTGCCACACCACAGTTTTTCCTGACTCTCCACTCAGCAACGAACGGTTGCATCCTGAGTCAAAAGCGTAGACAATGGCCGAGATTCCCTGTTTTATTTCTGGAGTTGCCATGCCAAACAGCAACTTTTCCGAAGAAAGTTTTTTTTTCCTGCATGTCGACAGTGTCTGCCGGAGCTCCCGCTGATCACCTGCCCTCCCGAGATGAGCGTCATCGAGTGCTGCGCGTTTAATGCGCGAGCACAACATCGCCGGACTCGTTGTTGTCGAAGAGGACACTCCGGTCGGCATTCTTTCGGTGCAGAGATTTACGTGACATCATCGCCACTGCTGGTGAAGAATCTTGCCTCACATCACGTACGCGACATCATGCATGTCGGGGTTATGACAGTGCGCCATCAGGCTTATGTGTTTGAGGCCATCTTCAAAATGGCTAAAAACAACATTCATCGCCTGGCGGTTGTCAACGAAGACAAAAACTGGTTGGCGTATCAACGCGACCGACCTGCTCAGCATGCAGACACGCAGCCCACTTTACCTGACCCAGGAGATGGAGGCGGCAGAATCACTTGATGAACTCCACGCAATCAACAGCCGCATCCTCGACATGGTGACAAGTGCTATGAGGGCCGGTGCCGATACCAGAAGTCTTGTGCACCTGATTGCCCATTTCAACGATGGCTTCACGCAACGCATCATTTCCCTGATGGAAAGCCAGGAGGGAATCACCCTGCCAGCGAAAGCCGCCTACCTTGCACTCGGCAGTGAAGGCCGCGGAGAACAGACCCTGCGCACCGACCAGGACAGCGCAATGGTCTATGCCGACGACATCTCCGACCAGGACCTTGAGCAATGTGCCCGCTTTGCCTCAAGGCTGGTAGACGCTCTTGAGTTTGTCGGCATTCCCCGCTGCCCGGGCGACACCATGGCCAGCAACCCGCAGTGGCGCCACAGTCTGAGTGAATGGCAGGCTCTCCTCGACCAGTGGATATCCCTCCCGAAGGGAGAGCATATGGTCAACTTCGGCATGTTTCAGGACTTCAGAACAATTCATGGCGATGCCTCGTTTGAGAAGTCCCTGCATCAGTTCATTCATGAGACCACCCAGGACAACATGATTTTCTTCCCTTATGTCGCCAAGAACATTGTCCGGTTTCCCGCTCCGCTCGGCATGTTCGGAAGAATCAAAGTGGAAAGGAGAGGCAAGAACAGAGGCAAGGTCGACCTGAAGAAAGCCGGTATTTTTGCCATCACGGAAGGAGCCAGCCTTCTGGCCCTGGAAAACAATGTCGATGGCGGAACACACCTGGGACAAGCTTGAGAAATTGGGGCAAACAGGAATCCTGTCGAAAGAATGCAGCGAGACTATCAGTGAGTCGTTTTCTCAACTGGTTCACTTTCGGCTGCAGCGCCAACTCAGCGACCTCGCCGCAGGCAACACACCCAGCAACGCCATTGACCCACAACGACTCCCTGAAAAATCGCAGAAACAACTTCGGGAAGCTCTACGCGGAGTCAATCGTCTGCTGCGCATCATCCGCGACCGCTACCACCTCGATTCGATTTCCCGCTAGCAGGCAAACAAAAACGGGCGCCCCGACAACTCTGCCGGACCGCCCGTTCTATCGATTATCATTCAGGGGACATTACTTCGCGGAGGGATCAAAGAACCAGATCTTCTGTTTCTTGCGCCAGCCTTTCTGCCACATACAGCTCTCGTAGCTCAGCCTATCCTGATTCTTCTCTATCCCCCTGGAAGCACCACCCGCTTCAACCTGGCAATCCCTGTCATCGGCATAAAACTCCGACTGTCGCTTTGTTGAATGTTCCCAGCGAGAAGCACATCCAGCAGAAAATAGCACTATCAAACAAATTACAATCCAACGCATCGTCAACTCCGGCCCCTGAAAAAGTTCATCATATAATTACCAACCATCTTACATCTACTGCTAGAATTATAACATTCTCATCAGCAATTGAAAGGAGCATAATCGTGCTTAATGCAACAAAATAAATCTTGACCTGAAATGCTTAATTCTTTAGATTAGCAAATACTTATTTTCCCCATCTAACCTAAAGGAGAGAGTCATGAAGAAATTGATTATTGCCATTATGCTGGTCGCGTTTGCCTTCACGGTCGCCTATGCCGCTGATACGGTCACCTATGAAAACAAAAAAGGCACGGTCACCTTTGACCACAAAAGCTCACGGCGAAAAGATGGACTGCACCGCTTGTCATGAAGGCACCCCGGCCAAAATCGCCATAGACAAGAAGGCTGCTCATGGTGCGCATGTAAAGATTGCCACAAAGAGAAAAAGCGGCCCGACCAAGTGTAACGATTGCCACAAAAAATAAATCATATTTAACATCGACACACAAAAGCCTTCCGACACGGGGGGCTTTTGTGTTTTATGCCGCAACATTCTTCAAACCCCGGGGAAATCATGGCCGCACCCCTTCAGGCCATGAGGCAAGAAACAGAATTTCTAAAACCTAGGGAGAGGCTATCTAGCTAAAAACACATGACTAAATGACTCTTTAAGTCATAAATTGCAGGTCGTCTAGATTATGTTATAATCGCGGTTCGGCAACAGATTTAATGTAATATTTTCATTGTTTATTATCAACCGGGTTCGTTTCACTCAACTTTAGGAGGATGCTATGCCCCTGCAAGGCTCCCAGACGGAAAAAAACATACTGACTGCGTTCTGTGGCGAAAGCCAGGCACGAAACCGCTACACTTATTTCTCATCCCAGGCCAAGAAAGAAGGCTTTGTTCAGATCTCTGCGATCTTTGAAGAGACGGCAAATCAGGAACGTGAACATGCCAAGCGTCTCTTCAAAATGCTTGAAGGCGGTGAAGTTGAAATCCGTGCAGCATTTCCCGCCGGAGTCATCGGCACAACCGCCGAGAACCTGAAAGAAGCCGCCGCAGGAGAGAACTACGAGCACACAACCATGTATCCTGAATTTGCCGCAACAGCGCGCGAGGAAGGTTTTGCAGAGATCGCAGAAGTATTCATGTCGATCGCTGTCGCGGAGAAATACCACGAAGAGCGATACCTGAAATTATTAAACAATATCAAAAACCACCAGGTCTTCGACCGTAAGCAGCCAACGGCATGGCGCTGCCGTAACTGCGGCTACCAGCACGAAGGAACCTCGGCTCCTGACACATGCCCTGCCTGCAACCATCCACAGGCCCACTTTGAAATTAACCCGACCAACTACTAACAACAAAGGAGAAAGAAAATGCCTAAACTGAATGAAGTCTACAAGTGTGAACTGTGCGGAAACATTGTTGAACTTGTGCACGGCGGCTCGGGTGCCCTGGTCTGCTGTGATGAAGAGATGGTTCTCTTCACCGAAAACACCAAGGATGCGGCCCAGGAGAAGCATGTCCCTGTCATCGAGATCAAGGGTGACAGCATTAGCGTAAAAGTTGGCAGCGTTGCTCACCCCATGCAGGATGAGCACTACATCGAATGGATCGAGTTGATCGCCGACGGCAAGGTTTACCGCCAGAACCTGAATCCAGGGGAAGCACCTGAAGCGACCTTCCCGGTCATCGCTCAACAGGTGACAGCCCGAGAATACTGCAACCTGCATGGCCTCTGGTCAGCAAAAAGCTAAGCAGTTCAGAAAAGGCCCTCGTTCAGAGGGCCTTTCGTTTCAAAGGGTAATTCGAACGACGGCAAAGGGGCGGAGTTATTGACCGCGCGACCTGCAGCTGGCAGAATGACGGCAAACCTATCTTCTCCGGAGAGACCCCTTGTGAACGCAACCCTTCCCTCAAACCGGCATCATGAAGCCCCAACCTAAGCCTGACCGGAGCCTCTCAAGCTGGCGGCTCCAACTGCACGAAATCATCTTCGAGGCAGACACCCCCGCCGGAAAACTCTTCGACGTTGCACTGATCCTTGCCATCATCTTAAGCATTATAGCCGTCCTGTTCGATAGCGTCGCCGAGATTCGCAATGAACATGGCCGGGCGCTCTACATTATTGAATGGCTGTTCACCATCCTCTTCACCCTTGAATATGGATTAAGAATACTATCCCTCGGCCAACCATGGAGGTACATCCGCAGCTTTTACGGTGTCGTTGACCTGGTTGCCGTTCTCCCGACCTATATCAGCCTGCTTGTCCCCGGCTCGCAGTACCTGATGGTCATCAGGGTTCTGCGTCTGCTGAGAATTTTCAGGGTTCTGAAACTCGCTCAGTACCTCAACGAAGCTGAAACCCTGCTCAAGGCAATGCGGGCGAGCCTTCGTAAAATTTCGGTTTTCCTCTTTGCTATTCTGACCCTGGTTTTAATCTTCGGCTCGCTGCTGTACATCATCGAAGGCGACGAAGGCGGCTTCACCTCGATCGGCATCTCATGCTACTGGGCGATCACAACCCTGACGACCGTGGGGTACGGTGACATCTCGCCACAAACCCCGCTTGGTCGTGCCGTCGCAAGCGTCATCATGATCATGGGATATGGTGTGATTGCGGTACCCACAGGAATCGTCACCGCAGAACTGGTAGCACCGGTCATAGGAAGAGTATCAACCCAGGCCTGCCCTGATTGCGGTGCAGAAAAACACAGCTACGACGCTGTCCACTGCAAATATTGTGGCACCGAGCTGAACCCGGGCGCAGACAGAGGAGCAAACCGGAAAAGAGAAGAATAATCAGGACAAGCTGCTAGCAACGGAACAATCATCGATCTTGATACTCTCAAGGAACTCCTGCAGAGCTGCCGAGAAGGTCGGGTTGGCGCGCAGGAACTGCACCCCAACACCACAGGGCATAGAGTTTTTTTTGCGCCATTCCGGGTGGTTGACCCATGCAACCCGCACAGAAGACTGCAAAGCCATCTGATAACCGGGCAAGACAAATTCCACTGTCAACTCCGTATCAACAGGGAAGAGGGTTTCCGTCTCAAGGAACATGCCCCCACGGTTAAGGTTAATACAGCTGCCAAGATGTGTTTTCTGCTTGCTGTCAAGGAAGTTTAGTTGGAAGTTAACTGGAAAACGGTAGGCCAGCCGCCGCGAGATTCCGAGCAAAGCACAAGCCGCATCAAGGAAATGTTCTGCCGCCAAGGGGCGATGAACAACCGCATCACAGCCGCAAGCCCAGCAATCATCAGCCAGCGACTCATGGGCTTGCTCCGGGAGCACAAGCAAAACCGGTGTTGCCGCAAGCAAGGGATCACTTTTGATGTCCCGACAGCAGCCTAATGCCTGCTCACCAAGATGCAGCAAGTCAAAAACTGCGAGGGTGGGTTCTTCGGCCTCAACCGCCTGAAAGCCGGTCTGGCCATCCTGCACCAGAACCATATCAAAGCCTTCGCGTTGAAAAAACGAGTTATGCAGAATCGTCAAAAGAAGAGGATCTTTGGAGAGGACTATCTTTTTAGTAGGCATCGTTCAGTCTCCAGGAGATGGAAAGTAATCACAAACTAACCTACTTGCAGAGTTCATGCCGACATACTCAAAACACGCATTCACTGTAGCCAAAGCGCCCCTACTGTGCATAGTTCCTCAGGGAAAAAGGAAGGTGTCCAGACATAGACGGTCCTTGCTTATTAGCGCCAGAACGAAAAAGGGCCGCCACAAGTGACGGCCCTTGTCATTCAACCAGACGTTCAGACAAAATCAAGCAATTCTATCTCGAAGTGCAGTTCTTTACCCGCCAGAGGATGATTACCATCCAGCACGACCGTCTCATCGGAAATCTCGACGACCTGCACTTCAAGAGACTGGCCGTCTTCCATACTGACTTCAAGCATGCTGCCAAGCATCAGCTTGTCGTTATCAGGAATCTGCTGCCGCTCGATTGCAGCGACCATCTCAGGGACATGCTCACCGTAGCCATCGGCCGGTGCCACCACAACCTTGCAGCTTTCACCCGGCTTCAAACCGACAACTGCCCGATCAAAACCAGCGATAACCTGCTCACCACCGACAGTAAACTCAAGGGGTTCACGACCCTCGGAAGAGTCAAAGACTTCTCCATTTTCAAAACGGCCGACATAGTTGACCTTGATCTGATCTCCCGCCACGACAACCCGTTCATCCCGGGCAGTCATTATTTGGCGCCCTTTTCCACGCTGATCAATTCCACGTCAAAGAGCAGAGTCGCATTGGGACCAATCTCCTGGCCGGCACCACGCTCACCGTAGGCAAGCGCCGAGGGGATGAAAAGTTGCCACTTTGCACCAGGCTTCATAAGCTGCAGAGCCTCGGTCCAACCTGGAATTACGCCCCCCACAGGGAAGGTTGCAGGTTGCCCACGATCGTAAGAGCTGTCAAACTGTGTGCCATCGATCAAGGTGCCTTTATAATTCACTGTTGCCACATCGGCAGGGCCTGGAGATTCACCATCGCCCGCCTCGAGGACTTTGTACTGTAGACCACTCTCGGTCACCACGACACCTTCCTTGTTTGCGTTCTCCGCCAGGAAAGCTTCGCCCTCAGCCTGATTTTTAGCTGCAATTTCCTGCCTTTCGGCAACCATCTTGGCCTGCATTTTTTGCTGGAAGGCCTGGATCTCGGTAACCATCTCTTCGTCGGTCAGCTTGAGTTCCTTCCCTTCAAGACTATCCCTGAGCCCCAGCATAAGAACATCGGTATCAACTTCAATCTCCTGCCCCTTGAAATCCTTGCCAATGTTCACACCAATAGTGTAACTGATACGATTTTTCGGCGTATCCAGCTTCATCTCGGGAGCAACTTTGACTTCTTCGGCAGAACAACCAACGGCAAACAGTAGTAAAAACAAGACGACTAATAATCTGGAATACATAGGTAACCCTTTCTTGAAGAAATTTTGCACGAATTAATAAACGAAGCACTAAAGATAACCATGGGTCTGCCCAGTGTCAACACAAACCAAGAGAAAAATCTTTCTTTAACCGTCAAAATTGAAACTCCCGGTCTAAGAGTCATCAACCGTGAGCTGCAGGGTCAGTCGTGACAGATGAACAGCAAGGCACAAAGCCACCAGCAGGACAGAACACAACAGAAGAATAAAACCATTCCAGCCAAAATCTCGATAAGCGTAGCCAGGCAGATAAGAACCAATGGCACCACCGCCGTAATAGAAAGCGACATAGAGTCCATTGATGACACCTTTGGATTGGGTAAGATGTCGATTCAGACAACCGGTCGCCGTCGCATGGGTCAAAAAAGCCGCACCACATAGCATGAACATACCACCAACCAGAGCGGGAACCAGTGGGGTCAGCATCACCAGCAGGGCCAGAATAAACAGCGCCAGCGCACCAACCATAACCCGTTCGGCCCCGCCACAAAGCCGATGAATGCGCACCGCATTCAGAGAAACGACAATCCCCATCAGGTAGCCGGAGTAGGCCAGGCCAATGCGAAATTCATCGGCATTGGAGCTCAACTCCGTCAAGCGGAAAGGGAGATAGTTCATCATAGCGGCAAAGACCAGAAAGAAGCAAAAGACCATGGCGTAGGTGGTGCGAACAACAGGATCAGAGAGTATCTGAGTAATGGCTCTCAGGTTGGGTCGGGCCATTTTGACTGAACCGGTTTCGGCAATGCGACCAAGCCAGAACCATGCGACCAGGAGACCGACACCAAGCAGCAGAAAACTGAAGCGCCAATGAAACAGGCTTGCTATCAGGCCCGAGATTGCGCGCCCGGCAAAACCGCCCAGGATCGTTGCGGCGATATACCAGGACATCGCTCGGGCTATATCATTTTTCGCAGAAACCTGCGAGACATAGGTCATCAAGGACGTCAGCATCGCCGGGATCAGGAGGCCCTGCACGAAACGCAGGGCCATCAACCAGGCAAAGGGTTCAACCAGGAACATCACCCCCTCGCTTACAGCCAGGAGAAGAACCGCCCATCGCAGCATCTTTCGCGCAGAAACAGCCTCCAACAAGGCGCCGTAGAAAAGCGGCGCAAGGCTCAAGGGGATAAAAGCGATTGTCGTCAGAAGAGCGGCCGTTTCACGGCTGACTCCGTACTCTGCAGAGAGAACAGGCAATAACGGCTGCGGAAGGTAAAGAGCAGAGAGAGCCAGAATCGTCGTAAAAAGAATGGCCGCCATAATTTCAGCAGCGACTCTCTGCGTTTCCCAGTCGGGCAATGCGCTCGACAACGGGAGGATGAGAGTAATAGAACCAGGCATACAATGGATGAGGATGCAGATTACTCAGGTTCTCTTTGCTGAGCTTCACCAGGGCGCAGGACAAAGACTCTGGTGCACCGGTCAACTTGAGGGCAAATTGATCAGCTTGCCATTCGTGCCGTCGCGACATAAAGCTCGAGATTGGCTGCAGAGGAAAGCTGGCCAGGCTGGCCAGAAAAGCCACGAGCAGAACCTTGCCAGGGAAAGAAAGCTGAGCCAGACCAAACCAACCGGCAAGGCCCTCCCAGGACAACACCAGCCAAAACAACCAGCAGACGGCAAGAGAGACCAGCTCCATAGTCAGCAGACGCTTCCAGATATGTCCGAGCTTCCAGTGCCCGGCTTCATGGGCAAGAACACCGAGGATTTCCTCATCGGACATCTGCTCAAGCAGAGTATCAAAGAGAACGATTCGTTTAACCCGGCCGATACCGGTAAAATAAGCATTTGAGTGTTTACTGCGCCGGGAGGCATCAACCTGCAACACCCGGTCAACATACAATCCGGCCTTGCTCATGACGGCCTTGACCCGCTCAGCCAGGGCCTCATTCTGCAAAGGTTGAAATTTAAAAAAGAGCGGTTCGATCAGTACCGGAGAGAGATACATCAGCAACAGGGTGACTAAGGCAAAGAGCCCCCAGACCCACAACCACCAGAAATCCGGGCTGGCCTGCACGAGGGCCAGGGAACCTGCCGCAAGGAGTGTGCTAAGCACTGCACCGAGAACCACAGACTTGAACAGGTCCATCAACCAGAGCTTCGGGGTTGACGCATTGAACTGAAAACGTTCTTCGAGGACAAAAGTACGATAAAGGCTGAAGGGCATATCAAGCAGCGTTTGCGCCAGCACGAGACCCAGCACAAAAAGGCATCCCTGGCCGACAAAAGAAGCTGTCATACCAAGAATGAAGTTGTCGTACCATGCTAATAGGCCGCCAAACAGAAAGAATAATAGTAAAAGGCTTGAGAACAACGATTCGATCAGGCCAAGGCGACTGGTCGCTAGAGCATAAGCCGAAGTCTTGACAAGCAGTTCACGGTCAACAGCGCCATCGAAACCAGGCGGGACCTCGTGACCATGTACTTTCAAATGTTGCAGGTTGAGATGGCGTAGCCAGAGGCGGCAGAGGAGGACCAGCAGATAGAGTGTTATGAGAAGCCATTTCATGGCTGGAATAATAACAAAAAAGCCAAAGCTTTGGCGAAGAATCTGGAGAAGCCTGAACGAAACAGGAGAATCAACGCAAGGTCACAAGAAAATCAAGCAGAGCTGCGTTAAACAACTCAGGCTGCTCAAGGTTTGCCATGTGCCCTGCTTGCGGAATAATTTTCAACATGGCATTGGGCAAGCCCTCTGCCAGCATCTGAGAGTACTTCGGCGGCACCGCCTGATCCTGTTCGGCACCAATCACCAGGGCGGGGAGATCAAAGGTTGGCAATTTATCCACGCCATCATCGCGATCGCGCATAGCCAGCAGTCCATCTATCAATCCTGAAGGAGGAGCCGACTCCACCCAGCGGCGGACAGTGGTGATTAACTGAGGATTATTATGGGCAGTTTCCCTTGCAAAGAGAACCGGAACAAACGCTTCCGGAATAGTCAGGACATTGCCGGCTTTGACTTGTTCTGCCATCAGCGTGCGCTTCTGTTTACCAGCGGCGTCGTCTGCAGCGGCCCGCGTGACTATAAACATCGCTCCCAGCAAACGCGGCTGATAACGTTCAACCAGATCGAGGAGAATATACCCCCCCATCGACATGCCTCCAACCACAGCCTTGTCGAGCTATTTGCGTTGCAGCCTTTTCCTGAGCGGCGAGCGCAGACAACTCACCTCGGACAGACGCTGGTCGCGATGACCAAGGTTGCCTATTTATACTATGTGATACAATTTTCACCTGTTTGGTAATTTTGCGCGGGCTCCGGGCACAGCTCTACCGTACCCCCTCTTGGTTTCTTTTGTCTCCTGGTCTTCTTGCTCTCAGGCCGCTCGCGGCCAGGCCGGTTCAATGAGTGAACGCATCCGCTCTGGTTGCCCCTGCCGGATGCGGCCCAGGGCCATCGCCAGCATGACGACCAGCGCGATGCCGACCTGAAGCTGCATCTTCTGCTGACCGCGGATGAAGTGACGCTCAAAGCCGAAGCTGACATCCAGGCGGCTGTTGACCCGCTCGACCGCCGTGCGCTTTTTGTACAGGCGCTTGAATTTGTAGCTGCTGCGCGGCAGTGGAAGGAAACGTCTGCGGTTAAGCGCCAGAGGAACCCGAATCACCCGACCGTAAGTGCTGACTCCACACTGCTTGCGTTGTGGGCAGTCCAGGCCGTAAACCGCCGCCGGGCAGCGATACTTCAGGGTGCCGCGCTGTTGCTCAAACCCGTCGTAGACCAGTGGCAGCAGCGGTTCATCGCCAGCGCTTCCGGCGGCGCAGAACAGGGTCCCGTCCTGGTCATAGACGATGACATCGGCCTGCTTCGGATCGAGAAGGCGGGTGGTCTCTCCGTCTTTCCAGTCGTGGCGGATGTCAATGATCGGCAGGATCTGGTACTCGTCATAAAGCCCCTGGTTGTTGGCCTGACTGTCGTAGCCCCGGTCGGCGCTTATGGTTTGCGCCTGCTGCGCGATCTCGGGGTGCTGCTTTTTGAGTTCCGCCGTCAAGGGGAGCAGTTTGGTGGTGTCATTGACGGAGGCCTTGGTGACCGTGTAGCCCAGAGGCAGTTCATAGTCGGCATCAATGAGCAGGTGCAGTTTGTAACCGAACCAGTGATTGACCTTGCTCCATAGGCTGCCGTCGGCTCGCTGCCCGCTATAGCTCTTGGTGCCCCAGTCGGCATCGATGTCACGGCGGCCGTCCCGGGCCTTGTCGCTCTTTTTGCCAGCGGAGTGTATCGCCTTGCCGTCAACGGCCAGGTTGATACCCAAATCGGGCAGAACCTCGCGCAACTGTTCCACCAGGCGGTCGAACATCCTCCGGATCCGCTCTTCGTGGCCCAATAGACTGCGCAGAAAACGGCTGAAGACATAAGCCGGAGGGACGGCCAGTGCACCCCGGCACAGATCGTAACCACAGCACTGGCGTAACTCGCCATTGCGCAACAACTCCCGCCGCAAAGAGGCGATGGAGGGATGTTGAAAGACCACCCCGGCCAAAAGGGTATTCCACATCACCCGCACCGGATAGTCGTCGCGGCCGTTGCCGCGCTGTTTTTCCAGCTGACACATGAGCTCTTCGTCGGGCAGGGCGGACAGCACCAGGTGCAAACGCTCCAGATCGGACCATGTATCGATTTCTTGCCAGGAAAACAGGGACGGTTGTGATATATTCGCCATAGCGGACCTCTTTCTTTGGTTGTGGTGACCCCGATCATACCCTGATCGGTTAAAGAAGTCCGCTATTTTATTGCCTTTTTTCTATTTTCAGGGGCTTCGCGAAGGGCTGGGGGGACTTTGTCCCGATGGAGTCGGGAGCCTTCGCCAATACCCTGATTTTTCGTTGCGGCCTTGGGGGAAAGTGCTTTTTCTCTTGCCCCTAACCCTTTTGAACGACTGCCCTTTTAAAACAACGTTACCGAGTTCATCGAGCAAACCAATCACTGCGTCGGCATAGCTCGACATGCTGGCAGGCTTATCCAACGAAGGGCTCTCGCCAAAACCCGGCAAATCAGGACAGATAACCCTGTAACCGGCACCAGCCAGGGAAGTCACTTGCGGCGTCCACATTTTCCGGCAAAGCGGAAAGCCGTGGATCAAGACAACAGGCAGGCCAGAGCCTTTTTTATCGTAAATCAGCATAGATATTCAATTCTTAAACTAGTTAAACGCAACCTGCGTTTACGCCTCATTCCGCATCACTAATTCAATAAATCTCGTCCTTGAGGATTTAATGCAAACAATATCCTTATCCCTTGCAATGAGTCAAGATTCGCGACGAAAGCAGGCGAGTCCTGATTGACTGGATTCATACTGTATTCTCACCTATAATACGACAACGGTAACCACGAATGAGGAACTCGCATGCATCCACTCATCTTAGTAACCCTCTGCTTCACTCTACTATTGACCACAGGTTGCCAGGATGAAGCCCAGCAATCTGTTAACCCTCCACAGGCAGAACTGAAAACCAAGCAAGAAGTGCAACAGGCCATATCAGCCCCGGCACAGGACAAGGAATCAGAAGAAGAGCAGGCAAAGGCAAACCAAGCAAATCAGGAGCCACCCACACCGCCAATCTTTGAAGATTTTCAAGGAGAGCCTCAGCTCTCACTCTTTCCCCGTGCCGGCAACTTTCGTCCAGCCGACGACAGCGACCGCCTGCCCTACTGGAAAACATTTATCGAGCATTTGATCAAGGTGACCGGTGTCGTCGAAGAAAACTCTTCCGGAAGTCGCGGCTGGACCTTCCGCGGCATCAACACCATCGACTCTGTCGGTTTCTTTTCTCCTCTGGCCGTCGAGCCTGAGACCACTTACCGGGTGTCCTTCAAACTCACAGCAGACCTGACCGAAGGGGCCTCCGCAGGAATCGGCATCCTCGAGTTCAACGAGTTCCTCTGGGTTCCTGCCCAATATACCGAAGAGATGTACCGCCAGCATTTTCTCGGCTCACAAGAAGGTCAGCGTTTAACCGGGAAGGTTGAAGGGGAACGTCGCTTCAGCTTCACAACCGGACCAGAGACAAAAATGATTCACCTGGTCCTCTTCCGTGAAGGGCCACATGATCGCAACAACCTGATGTTTGATGATATTGGGCTTGAAAAGGTGAATTAACTTCACGTCCCAGAAACCATTTCAAGATTCTTCTCCTGCATTTCGTATCCTGCAAAGATTAAACGGTAACACTTCTTATGCGTCCACGCTCAATCATTGCCTTCGCTGCAAAAGACCACCAAAGAAAAGAGCCGGCATCCGCCGGCTCTAAATATATACAGCATCAATATTTCGATAAAATGCTAGTTCAAAAAACCAAACTTCTTCATCCGGTAGCGGAAAGCATCGATGCCGAGATTAAGTTTTTTTGCGGCTTTTGACTGATTGCCCTCCGCGATTTCGAGAGACTGGCGAATCAGTTCCCTTTCAACATCCTCGATGTCAATTCCTTCCGGCGGAATCCGCAGGTTCATGGGCCCGGAAGAGACATCTCCTGTTTTGGAGATCAGTTCGCGGGGGAGATGTTCCAGCATCAGGGTATCCTCGTTTTCAAGGATAATTGCCCGTTCAATGATATTTCTCAGCTCACGCACATTCCCCGGCCAATCATACTCTTCAAGAAATTTGCGGGCCATCTTGGAGACCCCGGCCACGGTCTTGCCGAACTCCCTGTTGTAGTGCTTAATAAAGAAATCAACCAGCGTCATGATGTCGTCACGACGCTCACGCAATGGCGGCAGATAAATCGGGATGACCTGCAAGCGATAGTAGAGGTCGTTGCGGAAGGTCTTGTCCTCGATCTTCTTGAGCAGCTCCTGGTTGGTCGCGGAAACGATGCGGACATCAACCGGGATCTCCTTGTTGCCGCCGACCCGGCGAACGGTGCGCTCCTCAAGGACGCGCAGCAGCTTGGCCTGCATCCCCACTTCCATATCACCGATCTCGTCGAGGAAGAGGGTGCCGCCGTCTGTCATCTCGAAAAGGCCTCGCTTCTGACTCTTGGCATCGGTAAAAGCGCCTTTTTCATGCCCCATCAATTCACTCTCGAGCAAGGTCTCAGGAACAGCGGCACAGTTGATCGCCATAAAGGGCTTGTCTTTACGCGCGCTCTCCATATGAATGGCCCGGGCGATCAGCTCCTTGCCAGTACCGCTCTCGCCCTGGATCAACACAGTACTGGCATCGCTCTTGGCGACCTTGCGGACCATGTCGAGGACCTGTTTCATATGACGGCTTTCACCGATGATGTTGTCGATGCCGAACTTGCTCTCCTGGGCGGAGCGCAGGTGAGCGACCTCCTTGCGCAGCTGCCTGGTTTCCAGAGCCTTCTTGACGATGATCGACAGCTCATCCAGGTTGAACGGCTTGTTGATATAGTCATACGCGCCAAGACGCATCGCCTTGACCGCAGTTTCGAGCACACCGAGGGCCGTGACCATGACAACGATGATCTCGCCATCGATCTCCTTGACCTTTTCAAGGACCTGCAGCCCATCCATACCGGGCAGCTGGATGTCAAGCAGCATCAGTTCAGGAATCTCGTCCTGGACAAGCCTGAGTGCCTCCTCGCCGCTGGCGGCAGTAATGACATCATAGCCCTGTTTTTTCAGGGACTGCTCCAGTGACCAGCGAATCAGATGTTCATCGTCAACAACTAATATTCTCGAATTACGCACGATTATTCCTCGTCTATCTCCGGCACAGCATCTTTGCTGACCGGCAAATCAATGACAACTCTGGTGCCTTCACCAACTCTGCTTTTGATCTCGATCGATCCGCCCTGCTGCTCCATGAGCTGCCGGCAAATCGCCAGACCAAGCCCGGTGCCCTGGGTTTTGGTCGTAAAAAACGGTGTGAAAATCCTCTCCAGGTCCTCAGGCTTGATGCCTGGCCCGGAATCGCCGATCAAGACCCGGACGGATTGCTTGCTCCTGCTCTCCAACCAACTCGGTCTGCAGCAGCAGGGTGCCGCCTTCCTTCATCGCCTGAATGGCATTGATGATGATATTAAAAAATACCTGTTGTAACTGCTTGCCGTCAACCCAAACAGGTGGCAAGTTGCGGGTAAATTCCTTGGTTTGATGCACATTCTTGGCTTCCGGGTGCTGACTGACGAAAAACATGGTCTTCTTCAGCAGATCATTGGTATCGACGTAATCCAGTGTCGGCTTGCCGGGACGGCCAAAAAAGAGCAGGTCAGTCGCGGCCTTATCAAGCCTGGAGATCTGCTCAAGGATTTTGTCGACGACCTCGCGCCGCGGGTCCTCTTCGGGAAAATCATCAGCAAGGACAGTAATGGCTCCCTTGATGCCGGCAAGAGGGTTTTTTATCTCATGGGCAATACCCGCGGACATTTCACCGACCGAGGCCAGACGATCGGCTCGTTCCATCTGCTGATAGTGATAATCCTGCAATTCATCGTTTGCCAGACTCAGTCGATCGACCATGGAGTTAAAACTGACCATCAGGCGACTGACTTCGTCATCACTCTGCGGTTCCAGCCTGACCGTCAGGTTCCCTTCTTCAACCTGGGCCATTCTGGACGACATCGTCTGCAGTGGCTGCCGCACAAAGCGATGGAAAATCAGTGAAATTCCTCCGGTCAGCAAAAGCACAATGATGAACATAGTCAGGCCATAGAGTTGCGACGTCTCCAACAGCTGGGCCTCCATCTCACCGAGGGAGAGGTCGAGGTTCAGGACGCCGATCACCCGGCGCCCGGCGCCATGACAGGGGACACAGCGCTGCTCGGTATAAATCGGCTTAACAACCCCCATCACCTCGTGCCCTTTCGAGCCACGAAAGATATCGTGGCGTTGTCCCTGCAGAAAAATCGCGAGATCGTGAGGGTTGACCCTGCGCCCGATCTCATACGGCTCCGAGGATTTAAGGACACGGCCATCGGGATGAAAAATACGTACAGCATCCAAACGCTCATCACTGCCAACCATCTCGAGAATCGTTTGAACATCACGGGTATTGCCGGTACTCATCGAACTGTTAATAGCCCTTTCGATGACCGACACCATCAGATCCGCGGTACGCAGGCTGGCGTTGGTGATGTGAGTATGTTCACGCCGGATATGAAACAGGGTGACGCTGCCGATCGCAACCATGAAGAGCAGAAAGGAGAGTATGACGATCCGACCAACCAGGCTCTTGAAAAACATCTCTAGTTCCTATTCTGCGCCTTTTCGCACAGGTATTTTGGACGTTTTGGAAGCCTTATTATTCCGGGGGAGCTCGAAGATGAAGTGCCCATTCGCTGTAGGAGTTTTTCCCCTGCAGTTTTTCCAGAGGCTTGGGGAAGCCGTCCTTTTGAAAAGGCTCGAGATCACTGCTGCTATGGACACCGATAATTCGCTCGGCCGGGTCGGTCACCAATTGCCACTCTTCACCGGTCATCGGATCGTCGTAAAGTTTACGCAGGTGCCTGACAACATTCGGAAAGCGCGGATCACGGACCAAATCTTCAAGCTTGGCAGGCAACATCAGTTGTGGGCCGTGCTTGACCGAGTAGTAGCTGGCAATTGCCTGCTGGTACTGTTGCCCCCGCCAGAGCAATTCCGCCTCCCGCTCACGTTGCATAGTGTTTCGCCAGGTCTGGCCGGCCATGCCGGCAACGAGCCCCAGGATCACAACCATAACCAGTAGCATGATCAGGATGGCGCCGCGCTGTCTTCCTTGTGAAGACTTAAAGATCATGACTGCTCCGGAGCCCAAGCCTTAACAACCTCAGTCTTTAAAAGTCGACTGTCCCGATAGGGGGACAGTCCCTGACGGCTAGTCATCGCCCATCAGGTAGGAAAGAATAACCTCATCCAGGCTGACTTCCACGGCTGGCGATGTTTTTTTCCCTTCCACGGCTGCAGGTGCTGCCGTTGGAACCACGGGTTCTGCTTTTCGGACAACAGGAGCGGGTTTGGGCGGCTCAGAAGTCGCGACAGGAGGGACAGGTTCGGGAGGTCGCAGAAACCGGCGCAGCGACAACCGGTGGTGCCGTGGTCTTTTCCTCCATGGGAGTGACCTTTTTACCGGCCTGAAAACGATTGATAACCTCATCGTATTCACCGGCCTTGAGGCTGCGCAGCATCCCTTTATGCTGCTCCTTCATCAACTCCTCGACGACCTGCTCCAGGTTGTCGACTTTGGCGATATCAGCATAGGAGGTCTTCTTAGAACCAAGGATGGTGCCGCCCTGATACAAAAGGGTCACGATATTGGGGCTCTTAACCCCGCTATCCTCGGTCTGAATGTGGTAGACCTCGCCCTTGTAGCGAAAATTGTGGTTAAAACCGACGACCATCTACTGCTGTTCTCCGTACCATCTAAAAAGCATCAAACGAGTATTGACGCTGCTAGCGAACAAAACGCCAGTCGCAGAGCATCACTCGAGACGCAAAGACGCTGAGGACCTCATAGGTTGCTTTATGATTTAAAGCCTGTTTAAACGTTTTTGATTCTCTCCGCGGCTCTTGCGTCTCCGTGTTGAATGTCTCTAGCTCGTTAATAGATACAACCTTAAATCTGAGTATTGTGCACAAGGCAAAAAACCAGTGCAAGCCTAGCTCCAGTTAGTGCCCCAAGCAACTGCTTTGACCTTGGCCACGGCCTCGAGAGCATCCTTGGCATAGATGTCCGCACCGATGCTGTCGGCATAATCCTGACTGACAACGGCACCGCCCACCATGGTGAAGACCTTGACTCCGGCATCCCTGAGCTTGTTGAGGGTGACATCCATCTGCTGCAGGGTCGTCGTCATCAACGCCGAGAGGCCAACGGCGTCGACCTGCTTCCTCCTGCGCGACTTCGAGGATTTTCGAGGCAGAGACATTCTTGCCCAGGTCAATCACCTCGAAGCCGTGGTTCTCCAGCAGGGTACAAACGATATTCTTGCCGATGTCGTGAATATCACCTTCAACTGTAGCCATCAGGATACGTCCCAGCGAGGGGCCGCTCTCGCCGGCAAAATTCTCTTTAAGGTAGCGAAATGCTGCCTGCATGGTTTCAGCGGAGCGCATAACCTGGGGGAGAAAAACACGATTGTCGGCAAAACGACGTCCCACCTCTTCGAGGCCCGGCAGCAGGCCCTCGTTACTGACCGCCATAGCGTCCAGCCCCTCCTGCATGGCGTCCTTGACCAGGGCAACGATCCCTTCGCTGTCGCCAGCGACGATCGCCGCGGCAAGACGTTGACGCATATCCGCGGAGATGCCCCCCCTGCACTGCAGGGGCTTCCGGCCAGCTGACTTCGGCATAGTGGCCGATATAGGCCTCGGCCCGCACATCCTGGCAAAGCAGAACCAGCGCCGAACGGTAGGCATCCATCATCCGTTCATCCCTGGGGTTGATGATGGCCACCTTCAGACCAGCCTCCAGCGCCATGGCAAAAAAGGCCGCAGAGAGCACCGGCCGTGAGGGCAAGCCGAAAGAGATGTTGCTCACGCCAAGGGCGGTAGCCAGACCCAGCTCATCACGGACCTGGCGCAAGGCGCGCAAGGTTTCAAGGGCACGCTTCTGCTCCGCAGAGACGGTCAGGGTCAGGCAATCGATCACCAGATCCTGCTTCGGCAAACCGCGGCACAGCGCGGCGTCAAGAATGCGCCGGGCGATCGCAACGCGCCCTTCCGCGGTTTCAGGAATCCCTTGTTCATCAAGAGTCAGGCCGATGACTGCGGCACCATATCGACGGGCAAGGGGCAGAACCTTGCCAAGACTTTTGGCTTCACCATTGACCGAGTTGATCAGGACTTTGCCATCGGCGGCCTTGAGAGCCCGCTCCAGCGCCTCGGCGTCGGCAGTGTCGATCACCAGGGGAGCGGTAGCAGACGCCGGTCACGGCATAGATGGCTCTCTCCAGGGCGGCGGCTTCATCAACGCCGGGAGCACCGCAGTTGACATCGAGCAGGTGGGCTCCGGCAGCAACCTGGCCGGCGGCTTCACGACGGATATATGCGGTCTTGCCGGCAAGCAGCTCTGCGGTAAAAGCCTTCTTGCCGGTGGGGTTGATGCGTTCGCCGATCAGGGCACAGGCCGTGTCACCACCAAACTCCGCCACGGCACTCCGACTGGAAAGAAAACCCCGGCGGACGGGCGGTGTCCATTCTTGCGAACAGCTTCGCAGGGCGTCTCGCATGGCCCGGATATGGTTCGGCGTCGTCCCGCAACAACCGCCAATAACCCTGACACCAAGGGCGATCAGGCGCTCATGATAGGCGGTCATCTCCTCGGGCGTACCCGGGAAGATGGTCTGGCCATCCCTGAGTATCGGCAGGCCGGCATTGGCCTGGGCGATCAGGGGCCTGTTGCGTGACCTGGCGCATGCGGGCGAGGACATCATGGATACCATCAATGCCGAGTCCGCAGTTGGAGCCGATCAGATCGACCTGAAGGCCATCAAGGGTGACAGCGGCAGCCTCTGGCGGTGTACCGAGGACTGTTCGGCCGGCATCATCGAAAGTCATTTGTGCGATGATCGGCAGATCACAGACGTCGCGGCAGGCAATGATTCCGGCCCGCAGTTCGCGGATATCGAGAAAGGTTTCAAAGGAGATCAGGTCGGCACCGCGCACCGGCCAGGGCTGAGATCTGCTCGGCAAAGATATCGACCATTTCATCAAAACCGGCGTCGCCGACCGGCTCGACAAAGCGGCCGGTCGGACCGACAGAGCCACCGACAAAGACCTGGTCCCCTCCTGCCCTGCGCGCCAGCTCGACCGCGCGCCGATTCAATTCATCGACCGCCGCATGCCAGTCCGTAGTGCCCCAGCTTGGCGCGATTACCGCCAAAGCTGTTGGCAACCAGGATGTCGGCACCGGCCGCAGCATACTCGGCGTGAACCCCGGCCACGGCTTCCGGCGCGATCCGATTCATCTCTTCAGGGCAGCCTCCAGGCGGCAAACCACGCTCCTGCAAGAGGGTCCCCATGGCGCCATCGAGAATCAGGACTCCGTTCGCTGATTGCTTTTCTGAAATCTCTCATTCGCTCTCTCCGGCAGGCAAACTGATCATTCTGCCGATAGGGGCCAGCCCTTCTTCCACCAGGCTGAAATCAGGATTGATCGGTTGACGTAAATCGATATGCCCCTTCAGTGTCGGTACCGGCATTCCATCAACCAGCACTCTCAACTGCCTGAGATGGGGGAAATTAACGGCAAGGGTGTCGGCCAGACCGTAAATCGTCAGCAGTTCGCTCTGGGTGCCGCCTGGATGCGCGGCAATCAACTCCTGGCTGAAATCAACATTCACCAGGCTGCCCTCGACCGTAACAGCATGCAGAGCTACCTGAGCGGGCAGAATTGCAGCAAGCTGCACCTTGGGGACCTGCAATCAGAGCCCTGACCGTGTCGGCCAGAGCAGTCTTCATCTTGAGCACATTCAGTAATCTCACGTGTTTCGGCAACCAGTTTCTGGCCATCGACAGAGGCGAAATAAAGGATGACCTTCCTGGTCTGCACCTCCGCAGTCTCCACCGCAGAGGGCGAGGGCTTGCGGGGTGTCTTGATGGTTGAGATAACCAACCACCAGTCCGATGCAAAAGACCAGCAGGGCGAGGACTCCCCAGCCAAGGAGAGATTTACGCAAGGAGCGCTTTTTCAAATGGTTTGGTTCAGCTTTAGCTTTGGGCATAGTCCAACCTGCAGGCGCGTATCACGCCAAGGGGGTTAAGGATGAACAAGTACCGATAAATCAAGTTTACGAGAAGACATAACATTCCAAACAGTCTAGCGCTTAATCGATGCTCACCGTTGTCACGCCTTGCAAAGGCTCGCCCAGAAAGGCCCCGCCGACCCGCTCGAAGCGATCAGGGATGTCGGTGACAAAATAACGTGGCGTCAAAGGTGACTGACCCTGCCCTTGCAAGCGATGCACTTTGAGCTGTGCGGCAACAGCCTTGGCCGTTTCCTGTGCCGAGTCAACCAGTTGGACACCGGGGCCGACGATTTCCTGCAGCATCGGCTTGATCAACGGATAATGGGTACAACCGAGAACCAGGGTGTCGATACCCTTCGGCAAGCAGCGGCGCGAGGTATTCGCGGGCAGCCAAACGGGCAACCTCATGTCCGGCCCAGCCTTCTTCAGCCAGGGGAACAAAGAGTGGGCAGGCGGCAGTGTGCACCACAACATCAGCGCACTGCCTGGCGCAAGGCTCGCTCATAGGCACCGCTGCGAATCGTCCCTTCCGTTCCGACCACTCCTATCCTGCCGTTTACAGTGACTTCAATGGCCCGTCGTGCGCCCGGCTCAATCACTCCAACCACCGGCACCTGATAACCTTCGGCCAGGCCCTCAAGAGCGACGGCAGAAGCCGTATTACAAGCAACAACCAACAGTTTGACCTGCTGATTAAGGAGAAAGCGTGCCGCCTCATGGGCATAACGCAGCACAGTCGCTCGGGCTCTTGGTACCATAGGGGACACGGGCCGTATCCCCCAGATAGATAAGGGCCTCATCGGGAATCTGGCGGCGCAATTCCTTGAGAACAGTTAATCCGCCCACTCCTGAATCAAAAACTCCAATTGCTCTTTCCGACACCGTTCGCAGCCCTCTTTTCTCAGGTTTCCAGCAGGCAGTTACTCTAGTGAGCGAACCTCTAAAAGTCAAGATTTATGGAGGCTTTTTAGCCTTGCCCGTTTTTCAAAAAATGTTAATATGGGCCAGCATAATCTTGATCAGGCAGCAACAAACGCCGGAGGGGCCAGCAATGAATTTTTCCACTGCTATTGATTTTCTAAAACACTTTGAGACCACCAAGGTCATGAAGTTCCTGCAGTCCATGGACGTGAAGACGGTCATGGAGCACCCCTACTTTTTGACCGGCATCGGTATCCTGGCCATCATCGCCTACTTCATGCGCTGGCGCCTGCTGCTGGTCACCGTCATGTCCATCACCGGCTTCATTTATCTGCTTGGCTATACCCTCGCCCAGGACACTTCGCTGAAAGGCGGCATGCCCACCGATTCTCTCATCGTATTGATTGGCGGGGGCGCCTTCATCGTCTTTCTTTCAATTTACCTGCTCTTCATTCGCAACGATTGATCTATCGAGTTAAACCTCGGAGACAAATTCTTCAGCGGTCCGATCAACACGATCCGCAAGTCTATAAGTCGCCCTGTTGAACTTCCTTACGCAGGTTGCAGAGAATGGGAAGTAATGTTATCCTGACGCGGTTCGCTTAAATATAGAATGAGTTACCCGCTGAAAGGGGTATCGCTACAGCGCTGTACACAACATTTCAAGAGGTCATCTATGGCTCTTTCCCTTAAAAAAAGAGATTTTCTGCTGGTTGGTGTCGCTATTGTTATCCTGGCCTTTCTCTGGCAGGCACCACCCGAATCAACCAGTCGTGTCCCCAATGATGAGACTCATCAGACAGTTTTACGACCTTGTTAAAAGCGAAGGCAAAAAAGCCGCGGAGAAGTTCTGCGAAGACTGTCACAACGCTGATGGCGTGCCCTTTCCTGAAGGGCACCCGGCCAAATATCGGTGTCTTTTCTGCCATAAAATGTAAAATCCCTGAATCACAGCATACAAGTCCCCCCTGGAGGAAGCAGCAGATTTTCATTATATGACTGTGTTTTTAGACAGTTATCGTAAAATCAAATTTCTCTGCCTCAGTTGGCACATGCATTGCTTTCTCTAGTAGATTTCGGACAGAAGCCGGAGGAACCGAATAAAATGCATGGAGCTTGTTATGCCGAAACAAATGGTTAACAGAAAAAACTGGTCGCAGATCAACCTGCTTGACGCTATTCCTCTACCTTCTGGCAGGAAGCGCCATGCTTATCATCAGCATCTCTTTCCTGCTATGGCTACGCTTTTAACTGCAACAACCAACAAGATAAAACGTCAAAACCCGGCTAATTCAGCCGGGTTTTTTACCTTCTGCCAGACAACAACCGGCACTAAAACCTGCATTGAGTTACGGCTGAACAACAACAGCCTCGCCCGCTTCACAGTCCTCTCACGATCGACCCGTTGGGCATATCGAGCGGCGATATCAGCAAAGGATTCGAACCTTTTCCGCTGGATAGGCAACAACCTCCCGGGCCTCTTCACAAAGAGCATGTTCAGGATGATACTGCTGCAGTGCCCAGAGCGGGGCACCCTGATCAACGCACCCAACTCGGCAGATACCTCATCATCAACCCAGCCGGGAACACAGGTGGTACGATACTCGAGTTCTACCGAGCGCTTCGCGGCAGAGCTGAACAGTCTCCAGCAGTTGCCGGTAGGCAACGGGTCCTGCATGCAGCTCCGGATAGCGTCGGGCAATGGTCTTCAAATCTATGGCCAGATAGTCGACCAGCTCTTTGCGGAACAATTCCGAGAGCACCTGCGGAGCGAGACCGTTGCTGTCGAGCTTCACCTCCAACCCCAGGGCTTTGACCGCCTCGAGGAAAGGGCAACAAGATCACGGCCAGAGTCGGCTCACCACCTGAGATAACAACACCATCAATAAAGGATTTTCGCTCGGCCAGATCGGCAAGAAGATCATCGGCATCCAGATTCGGATAGGCTTCCGGCTCAAGCACCAGGGCGGGATTATGACAAAACGGGCAGGTCAAATTGCACCCGCCCCAGAAAACCAAAGAAGCTATCCGCCCGGGAAAATCGAGCAGACTTGTCCCTTGAAAACCTTTGATACCCATACAGTTGTACTCTGCAGAAGAGACCTTCCCTGTGCATGAGGAGGTCTCAAACCCTTATATCAAGCTAGCGTCGATCTTCTTCGACAACATACTCCTGACGATCTTCAAACTCCGCTTTTTTACCTTTGTTCCACTGCTGAACAGGGCGAAAGAAACCACAGACACGGGAGTAGACTTCGGTTTTTGCTGTGCATTTGGTTGACATATATCCTCCTCCTAATAATTCCTGTAAAAGGTCAGTCTCCCCATGCGGGACAGCTCCATGGGACAGCCCCTAGGCCGCCTGCCCTTCATGCGTATGCGGACAGGCGAAGTGCTCACCCGGAGATGTAGCCATGCTCGGGGCAAATGGTAAAGGTCGGGCTGAGCGTAAAATAAGGCAGATGGAAATTCTCGGCAATCCGCCTCACCATGAGACGGGCACTCTGCCAGTCCTCCAGCCGCTCACCAAGGAAACCGTGGAACACGGTGCCGCCGGTATAAAGGGTCTGCAATGAATCCTGATGGGTAAGTGCCTCGAAAGATATCATCCGTTGTCCCAACCGGGAGCTGGGTTGAGTTGGTGTAGTAGGGCTCGGCATCTCCGGCAGTGATGATATCCGGGTAGCGCGTCCGGTCCGCGCGAGCCAAACGGAAGCTGGTGCCTTCTGCCGGCGTCGCTTCGAGGTTGTAGAGATGGCCGGTTTCTTCCTGGTAACGCCTCCAGCTGGCTGCGCATGAACTGCAGGGTGCGCACGGAGAGGCTTTTGCCTTCCGTGGTCTCGATCCCCTTACCGATCAGGTTAAGCATCGCCTCATTCATGCCGAGCAAGCCGATGGTGGAAAAGTGGTTGTCCCAGTAACGGCCACTGCGCTCGCGAATCCCCTGCAGATAAAAACGGCTGTAGGGATAAAGGCCCTCTTCGGTCAGACGTTCCAGCTGCTTGCGCTTGATCTCGAAAGATTCATAGGCGATGCGCATCAGCTCGGAGATCCTGGCAAAGAAGCCGTCGACATCTTCAGCCTGGTAGGCCGCCCGGGGCAGATTAAGGGTAACCACGCCGATCGAACCGGTCAGAGGATTGGAGCCGAACAGGCCACCACCCCGCCGCCGCAGCTCACGGTTGTCGAGACGCAGCCGGCAACACATGGAACGGGCATCTTCCGGGTCCATATCGGAATTGATGAAGTTGCTGAAATAAGGGATGCCGTACTTGGCTGTCATCTCCCAGACCGGCCTGGAAGCGAGGGCTGTCCCAATCGAGTTCGCTGGTGATATTAACCGTCGGAATCGGGAAGGAGAAGATTCGTCCGGACGCATCGCCTTCCATCATCACTTCACAGAAGGCCCGGTTAAAAAGGTCCATCTCTTCCTGGAAGTCACCATAAGTTGCATCCATCAACTGACCGCCGATGATGACGGCCTCCTTGCCGACATCACGCGGAGGAGCGAGATCCAGAGTGATATTGGTGAAAGGCGTCTGGAAACCGACTCGCGTCGGCACATTCATATTGAAGATGAATTCCTGCATCGACTGGCGGACTTCTTTATAAGAGAGCCCGTCATAGCGGATAAAGGGTGCGAGCAGCGTGTCAAAATTAGCAAAGGCCTGGGCGCCGGCAGCTTCGCCCTGCAAGGTATAAAAGAAGTTGACGACCTGGCCGAGCGCAGTGCGGAAATGCTTGGGCGGTGCGCTCTGGATCTTGCCATAAGCGCCGCTGAAGCCTTTGAGGAGCAGGTCTTTCAGGTCCCAGCCACAGCAATAAACCGAGAGCATGCCGAGATCGTGGATATGGAAGTCACCATCGCGATGGGCATCGGCAACATAGTGCGGATAAATCTTGTTCAGCCAGTAGTTGCTGGTGACGTTGGAGGCGATATGATTGTTGAGGCCCTGCAGGGAGTAGCCCATATTGGCGTTCTCGTTGACCCGCCAGTCCTCCTGGGTGAGGTAGGAATCCATCGATTCGATCGATTCCTTGATAATCGCCTTGGTTTCACGCAGGGAAGCGTGCTGCTGGCGATAGAGGATGTAGGCTTTGGCGGTCTTGGCGTGACCGTTTTCGATGAGAATTTTTTCGACCAGGTCCTGGACATTTTCAACGGTCGGAATCCGTCCATCTTTGTAGATGACTTCGAGAATACCGACGACCTGGCGGCCGATACCGGAGACCTGCTCCATGTCCGAGCCACCAACGGCCTTAACCGTTTTCTGAATGGCAGAGATGATGTTTTGTTCTTCAAACGCTACAAGCCGACCATCCCTCTTACGAATAAATTCCAACACAGCAACCTCCCCCAAGCAAAAGAAAACACATTTAGGAAAGTACCACAGAGTCTGAAAATGGCAAGGAGAAAAACACAAGATATAGTTAAAAAAATAGCTTAATTCCACTACATATTGTGCAAAAACACGTGGACAGCCTGTGGATGAAGAGTTTATAAGAATCGCTAAGCAGGCAAGATTCTTGACCCTTGCAAAACGACCATGTAAAGATTCGCAGAAAATATCACCCTGTGCAGGAAAGAAAACAATAAATTGTCCCTTCTATTGCAGGACACGCACGCGAGGACGAAATGACAGAACTTGCCCGCTTCGGAATATCTATAGACCCAGGCCTGCTCGACAGTTTCGACCAACTGATCACCGCCAAGGGTTATGTCAATCGATCCGAAGCAATCCGCGACATGATTCGCAACGCCCTGGTTGAAGACCAGGTCGCAAAGGCCGACAGCACCCCGACGGTCGGCACGGTCACCCTGGTCTACGATCACCACACCCGTGACCTTTCCGACAAGCTGACCGAGCACCAGCATTCGCACCACGACGCCATCATCTCGGCACTGCATGTCCACCTCGACGCCCATCATTGCCTGGAAGTCGTCGTTGTGCGCGGCACCGCTGTCCAGGTGAAACGCCTTGCCGATGAGTTGATCGGCACCAAGGGGGTGAAGCATGGCAAGCTGGTTTTGACTATGGCGGGGGAGTGAGGCTTGGGAGCTTCATAAAATTCAAAGCAAAAGGCAACAGATGACGCATCTGTTGCCCTTTGTCGTACGAAGTTATCTATTCAAAATCACATCTCGTGACAAGACTCACAATCTTCAGCCACACCAAAGGCTGTGTCACCATCGTGGCAGGCCCCACAAGACTCGCCGTTCTCCATATCTTCCATGGTCGCCTTGTTGGCTCCGCGCTTGGCCTGAAAAAGATCTGGATGGCACTCATCACAACCAAACATGGCGGTATGTGCCGCATGCGGAAAAGTGATATTACCGGCGTCTTCATTGATGTAAGTGATATCCCCGGCATGACACGAAGAACAATCTTCTTTAACACTGAAGGCCGTATCACCATCATGACAGGCGCCACAGGATTCTCCGGCTTCCATTGCCTTCATGCCAACCTGGTTGCTGTTGGCCTTGGCCTTGAAGGTATCTGGATGACATTCACCGCAACCGAACATTTCGATGTGGACAGCATGACTGAAAGAGACGCTGCCGACATTTTCAGTTTGGATCACCTGATCCCCGGCATTGGTATGACAGGTTGTACAGTCACCCGCAACTCCGAAAGCCGTATCGCCATCATGGCAGACACCGCAGGATTTACCCTCTTCCATGTCCTTCATGGTAAAAGTGGGGTTCTTCTCGGTCACAATGTGAAAGGGCTCGTTGTGGCAGGTCGGGCAGTTTTTGCCGATGGAGTCTTTTTCCATATGCGAGAAGTGGCTGAACTCCACCTTGCCTACGCTGTCAGTTTGCAGGTAGACTTTATCTTTGATCCACCGACCATACAAAAGAGAAGGCAAAGCCACCAGGATAAGAATTGCAAGGATCGTCCAACGCCGTTTCATAATCTTCCTCCTTCAGAAAGTTTGGACAACATTATAACGATTTTAGCCGTTCGGCCAACCTTTTAATTATTTTCAGGACAAGCAGGAGAAACTTCTGTGCAAAGAGTTTTAGGCAAGAGTATCTCCTTCTAAGAGAGTACCAATGGACCATCGCGCTACAGAGAAACTTTTTGCCGTTATATCACCGGGGCTTGAAGCCGTGTGTGCAGACGAAATGACAACCCTTGGTCTGGCTCCGCAAGAGGTCGTTGCCGGCGGAGTCGTTTTTGCCGGCAAGTTACGTGACATCTATCTGGCCAACCTGTGGCTCAGAACCGCGAGTCGAATATTGCTGCGCTTCGCCGAGTTTCGCAGTCGCGACTTTCCCGATCTTTACCATCGGGCGCATCGACTGCCCTGGGGACGTTTCATCCGACCGGAGACATCCATCTCCTTTCGTGTCACTTGTCACTCCTCCCGCCTAAATCACACCACGCGGATTGCAGAAACACTTGAATCGGCAGCCAACCAGGCCCTGGGTCGTTCGACGAACCCTATCGGCAAAAACCCGCAGATGGTCATGGTCAGAGTTGTCGATGACCAGGTTGCCATTTCAATCGACAGCTCCGGCGAACTCCTGCATCGCCGCGGCTACCGTCAATCCGTGACAGTTGCCCCATTGCGGGAGACCTTGGCTGCAGGAATCCTGCAGCTGCTGGAATGGCAGAACACTTCTTCTCTCACAGACCCGATGTGCGGTTCGGGCAGCTTTCTTCTGGAAGGGGCGCTCCTCGCGCGAAACCAGGCCCCGGGGCTAAACCGCTGCTTTGCCTTCATGCATTGGCCGGGCTTTCGCGAAGGCTTGTGGACACTGCTTTGCAGCGAGGCGAAACGTGCCACGAAAGAGGTGCTCCTGAACGTCAGCGGCAGCGATGAAAATCCCAAGGCCGTGACCGCAGCAATAGAGAATTGCCAAAGCAACGGCCTTGCCGACCAGATCGTGATTGAGCAGTGTGCCCTTGCCGAGCAAACGGTGCATGAAGGCCAGGGACTGGTCATCTGCAACCCGCCCTATGGCAAGCGCCTCGACCTGGGAGAAAACCCTGAAGGCTACTACCGCGACCTCGGTCAACAACTGCAAAGGGTTTATCCAGACCGTCAGATAGCAATGGTCTGCCCCAATCCGGCATTGATCAAAGCAACCGGCCTGCCTTTCGAACAAATCGCCAACCTGGACAACGGCGGGCTTAAAGTCGGGCTCTTTGCAACCAAACCGAGGACATAACGTCCCGTAGAAACTTCTATCTTCTTGCTTGCACTCGTTTAAAAAGTCAGTTATAGTCCGCATTCTTCTTCCTCCGGGAAGAATATTTGTCCAAGAAAGCGAGGTGATTGCAGGTGGAGATCCATGTCGTCGACAACAATGTCGAGAAAGCCATCCGGGTTCTCAAGCGCAAGTTGCAACAGGAAGGCCTTTTCCGTGAAATGAAGCAGCGCAAGTTTTACGAAAAGCCCAGCGTCAAGCGCAAGCGCAAAGAGAAAGAAGCCCAACGACGCCTGCGTAAGAAAATGCGCATGATGCGCAGAGACTAATCATCGCGTTTGGTTGATTATAGAAAAGGCCGAATCCTGGTAAGAGGATTCGGCCTTTTTGTTTTTATTCTTAAAGAGTTCCCGGAAACACCACCTTTTCAGCAACCCCGGCAGGACCCAAACCATTAGCCGCCAAACTCTGAAGAAAATCCGCCCGTGAGATCTGACAGGCGCCCATGCTGAAAAGGTGGGGGTTAGGAACCTGGCAATCGAGCATGACAAAACCCTGCCGCTCGAGATAACGCGCCAGTTGCGCCAGAACCACTTTTGAGGCATTCGTCCGGGTGTGAAACATCGATTCGCCGAAGAAGAACTTGCCCAGGGCAACCCCGTATAAACCGCCAACCAGCTCATCATCACACCACGCCTCTATGGAATGGGCGAAGCCGAGCTCGTGCAGCCGCAGGTAAGCCTCCCGCATCTCTGCGATCAGCCAGGTCTGCTCACCATTATCAAGCCGAATCTCAGCACAAGCGGACACCACACGGGGGAAAGCACGGTCACAGGTCAGTTTAAAGAGCTCCTGCCTTATGACCCTTTCCAGCCGACGAGAGACGTAGACATTTTCCGGGAGCAGAACGCAACGTGGGTCCGGTGACCACCACAGGATCGGTTCGTCTTCTGTGTACCAGGGGAAGAGGCCGAGTCGATAGGCCAGAACCAAACGCTCCGGAGAGAGATCGCCACCGACAGCAAGGAGCCCTTCTCTGGTCGCCCGGCTCGGCTCGGGGAAAAGCAATTGGTCGGAAAGACGATAGACAGGCATTAGAAACTTGGCACGCGGGACGCGGAACGAGGGACGAGAAGTTCAGAGGAAAAAGGCTTCATGCTTTTCGCATCCCTCGTCCCAGGTTCCGCGTCCCGGCTTTTAATTATAGCTGAAATTGAGCTTACCCGACCGGCAGGAGATGCGAACCTTGCCGCCGCCGCGCAAATGACCGAAGAGAATTTCATCCGCCAACAGATTGCCGATCTCACTCTCGATCAGGCGACCGAGCGGACGTGCTCCGAAGACCGGGTCGTAACCGCGCCGGGCAAGGTCGCGCCGGGCACCATCGGTCAGACTCAGGGCCACCTTGCGTTCCTGCAAGGAGGTTTGCAACTGGCGGATAAACTTATCGACGACGCGGGTCATGACCTCTTCGTCGAGTGGCCGGAAAGAAATGATCGCATCCAGACGGTTGCGGAATTCCGGTGAGAAGGTCTTCTCTACGGCCTGGCGGGCTTCACCGGGAAGGCGATCGCCGAAACCGATCAGTGCACTGCTCATCTCCCGGGCCCCGACGTTGCTGGTCATGATCAGGATCACATTATGGAAATTGGCCTGACGACCGTTGTTGTCAGTCAGGGCGCCGTGATCCATCACCTGCAAGAGGATATTGTAGATGTCTTCATGGGCTTTTTCGATCTCGTCGAGCAGCAGCACAGCATGAGGATTGCGAATGACGGCATCGGTCAGCAGCCCGCCCTGCTCAAAGCCGACATAACCCGGCGGTGAACCGATCAGACGCGAGACGGCATGCTTCTCCATGTATTCACTCATGTCAAAACGCAGGAACTCTATTCCCATCTGCGCCGCAAGCTGTCTGGCCACTTCAGTTTTACCAACACCGGTCGGGCCGGTAAAGAGGAAGGAGCCGGTCGGTTTCTCGGGCTGGCCAAGTCCGGCACGGGCACGACGAATAGACTGACACAGCCGGGTGATGGCCTCATCCTGGCCAAACACCTGACGCTTGACAGCCCGGTCGAGGTCCTTCAGTTTACGCCGGTCCGTCTGGGCAAGTTTGCGTGCCGGGATACGAGCCATACCGGCTATCACGGCTTCAATATCGGGAACGCCGATCGTCGCCCTTTTGCGAGGATAAAGTCGCAAGCGAGCCCCGGCCTCGTCAATCACATCAATCGCCTTGTCCGGCAGGCGACGGAAGTTAACATGCCTTGCCGAGAGATTGGCGGCCGCCTCAAGGGCTGCCGGCGTATATTTCACACCGTGATGTTCTTCATAAGCCCCTTTGAGACCTTGCAGTATCTCAACAGTTTCTTCGACTGTCGGCTCCAGCACGTCGATCTTCTGAAAACGTCGCGACAAGGCACGGTCTTTCTCAAAGAGGTTTTTATATTCCTCGTAAGTCGTTGAACCGATACAACGCAGCTCGCCTGAGCCAAGACCCGGCTTGAGGATATTGGCAGCATCCAGGGAACCGCCGCTGGTCGCACCGGCACCAACGATCGTGTGAATCTCGTCAACCACCAGAATCGCCCGGGGTCGTTTCGACAGGGCCTTCACCACAGCCTTGAGTCGCTCTTCAAAATCACCCCGGTACTTGGTCCCTGCCAGCAGCGCGCCCATATCGAGAGCGAAGAGCTCAGCGTCGTGCAAGAGTTCGGGGACATCCTGTTCGAGAATCCGCAAAGCCAGCCCCTCGGCGATGGCGGTTTTACCGACCCCTGGCTCACCGACCAGAACCGGGTTGTTCTTGCGACGGCGGCAAAGAATCTGCACGGTACGCTCCAGCTCCGCAGACCTGCCCACCAGAGGGTCTATCTTGCCCATGGCACCCCTCTCAAGCAGGTTAACCGTATAAGCTTCAAGGGGGTTGGCCTGCTTGGCCGGCTTGCCCTCTTGTGCTTTGCGGGTTTGTTCATTGGGCTCGCGCGGCTCAGACTCTGCGTCTTGCATGGGAACCTTGCTGATGCCATGCGAGACATAATTCAGAACATCGAGCCGGGACAAGCCTTCTGCTTTGAGAATCTGGGCAGCCAGGCAATCTTCCTGCTCCAGCAGCGCAGCCAGAATATCGCCGACACCGATCTCGTGCCCACCTGACGCCTGCTTATGGGTCACCGTCCGCTGCAGAACATTCTGCAAACCGACCGTTTGCTCGGGCATCTCCTCATCCAGATACTCCAGCGATTCGAGATGCTGTTCGAAATAAAGTTCCAGGTCTGTGCGCAGGGCCTCAACATTGCCGCCACAGGCCTGCAGGATCTCCTGTCCCTGCTCGTCAAAAAGCATGGCATAAAGAATATGCTCAGTCGTCAGGAACTCATGATGACGGCGCTGAGCCTCGCGAACTGCCAGCGAAAAGGTGATCTGTACATCTTGGTTAAACATCTCTAGCGATGACTCCATTCCAGGAAACTGCATATTGTGTCAGCGTTTGACTCAACACGCTTACCTATTGGTTATATTCTACCAGAGTTTACGCCTGCTCCAACGAACAGCGCAAAGGAAAACCCTCCCTGCGCGCCATGTCGTGAACCTTGCTAACTTTGGTTTCAGCAACTTCGTAAGGGTAGATACCGCAGACACCGGCCCCCTTGAAGTGGATATGCAGCATGATTCTGTTCGCCTCGGTCGGCGATTTATGGAAAACGGTAATCAGCGATTCGACCACGAACTCCATGCTCGTGTAATCATCGTTGTGCATCAGAACAGTGAACATCGGCGGCCGTTTTACACTGGCGCGACTTTTCACATCTGAGCGGGTCTGATTTTCAGCAGTCGGCTTTGCCATTGTTTCACCTGCATCTCTTCAACAGTCTCAGCCTTGGGGCTGTCGCGATTGAGCCTGGCAACAACTCCAGAAACAAAATCTTTATAAGAGCCATAATACTAACACGAACAATCGGAAACTGTCATCGCCACTCTCAATCAGATTTGACATAAACCGTAATCTGTATAGAATTTAATGATAAACATCTTATGGTCCTCTCCCCTTTCTTCAGCCCGGGACCAATTTGCTTGCAGGCAATTTATGTCATTATAGAGGATCCTTTATGCCCAGACCGAAACCGAGGAAAAGGCTATTTCTGTGTTTGTGTGTCTGGTTCTTTGCCGGAGCTCTCATCCTAGCTTCGATCACCGCCCTGGAGCATCGGTTAGACGAGTTGCCGCTGGAGATCAACCAGTTATGGTTGCCGGTTATCCTCGGAGGACTGCTAGGCGTCCTCTTCGGTCATTCCGATAGCCGTATGCGGGTCATCAGCAATCGCCTCGAAGACAGTGAAAAACGCTTTCGTCAATTTTACCAGAAGACTCCGGCCATGCTTCATTCCATGGACAAAGCCGGCCGCCTCCTCCATGTCAGTCAAGCATGGCTTGATACCCTCGGCTACGAACGCGAAGAGGCCATCGGCAAGGATTTCTTTGAATTCGTCATTGACGACGATATCGATAATCTTCGCACGGAGCACTTTAGCCAACTGAATGAGCTGGGCGAGATCAGAGACCTCAACTACCTGTTGCGGCAGAAGAACGGATTGGGCATTGCTGTTGCCGTTTCCGAGGTGGCGCAACGTGACGCAGAAGGTCAACTGACTGAAATTCTGGCGGTAATCAACGATCTGACCAATCATCGCGCTG
The DNA here is from genome assembly GCA_963769955.1 of uncultured delta proteobacterium. GTDB lineage: Bacteria > Desulfobacterota > Desulfuromonadia > Desulfuromonadales > BM103 > M0040. The sequence goes on along the minus strand of CAVYNW010000026.1, from coordinate 62,195 downwards.
CCGAAGAGCGCATTGAAAAGCTGGCATACTACGACACCCTGACCGGCCTGCCCAATCGCGCCCTGATGAACGATCGCATCCTGCAATCAGTGGCTCTGGCGCGCCGTGACAATCGACAGGTTGGTGTCTTCTTCTTCGACCTTGACCGTTTCAAACTGATCAACGATACCCAGGGGCACGCCGTAGGTGACATGGTACTGAGGTCTGTCGCCCAACGTCTGAAAAAGTTTATTCGACAAGGCGACACCTTTGCCCGGCTTGGTGGTGATGAATTTGTCATCATTCAGGCCGACCCCAACCACGACCCCAACTTTAGCACCCTGGGGCGACGTATTCTGGAAACCCTGGGGTTGCCCTTCCAGGTCGGCAGCCGGGAGTTTTTCACCACCGCCAGTATCGGTGTCGCGATCTACCCGGTTGACGGTGAGGATCCGCAGACCCTGCTGAAAAGCGCAGACACTGCCATGTACGTGGCCAAAAGTCGCGGCCGCAACAATATCCAGTTTTTCTCGGATGAGATGAACGCTGCCGCAGTCGCCAAGACCGATCTCGAGAGCCGTCTGCGACAGGCCCTGAGCCGTGGGGAATTGCAGCAGCATTATCAGCCCCAGGTTGATCTGGCAACAGGCAAGATGAGCGGTGTCGAGGCCCTGCTGCGCTGGTACGATCTCGATGGCAAGCTGATTCCGCCGAACGAGATCATTAAAGTTGCAGAAGAAAGCGGGCTGGTTTTCCCTCTCGGTGAGTGGGTGCTGCGCACGGCCTGCGCTCAGGCCAAGGCGTGGCAGGATGCCGGCCTGCCAGCACTGCGCATGGCCGTGAACCTCTCAGGGCATCACATCCGTGAAGCAAACTTCATCGATCACATCGAAGAGATCTTGAACGATACTGGCCTCGCGTCCAACAGCCTCGAGATAGAAATGGCCGAGAACTCGATCATGGGTCACGTTAACGACAGCATCATGGCCCTGACAGATCTCAAAATCCGCGGCATCAGCCTTGCAATTGACGACTTCGGTACAGGCTATTCATCACTCTTGTATCTTAAACACTTTCCGATTCAGCGCATCAAGATTGCCCAGGAGTTTGTTCGTGACATCATACACAACCCTGATTACGCGGCAATTGCTGAAGCGATTTTGCTGATGGCGAACAGCCTGAAAATGTCGGTGACGGCTGTCGGGGTTGAAGACCCGAAACAGCTCGATTTCTTACGTGAGAGAGGCTGTGATGAAGCTCAAGGGAAACTGTTCGGCTCAGCCATGAACGCCGAGGAGATGACAGCTTTTTTGAAAGAGGCAACCCTTTTACCGATAAAGTTCTGTCAGAAAAAGGAGCCCAAAAAGATAAAGGTCGAAGGTTCTCAAAACATCCACTAGCTTATAGGAACAGCCCCGCCAGAGAGAAAGTCTTCAACCATGCTCGGCGCATCGAGCATAGCCAGCACCGCAGCACTCAATCGTCTGGGTCGATGGTCAAGGCCCAGGTCCTCCAAAGCACCGGCCAGTTCAGCATACACAGTATCGAACATCTGCTTCTGAAAGAGATTCATTTCCACGCAGGGCGCACCATTCAAAGGAACCATGGCGATGGAGTCCTGGCAGGCTTGAGCGTCTGTAGAGGTGATCGAACGGCAGAGGAGTGGTCGCACGGAATGAATCATACAGCGACCAAGCGAATCCAGGAAAGCACAGGGGACGCGGGCAAAAAGACGTTCCTCATCATCCAGCCAACGTGTGCGACTGAGAAGGTCCTGCAAGCGATGACGTATCCTGTCAAGCTCTCCGCCCGGATAAGCGCCGCCTTAAAAACCCGCTAATCGCGATCGCTTCAGGGAGAAGAACGGCAACATTCAGCACACAGCAGGCGCTGCAGCCTGGACCGCAGGCGATCAGAGTTCTTTCCGATGAATCACCGAAGCTGGCCAGGTCTCTTTCCGCAGCGACTGTTAACAGGTTCATTCGCCCGGAGATATCAGCAGGAGCGCTGCCGGAACGCATTAATGTTCTGGAAAGTTGGCGAATCTGCAAGGCGTAATCAGCAAAATCAAATGATTCCTGCATGCCGTCTCCTTAAGACTACTTAAGAGCACATCTTTGCTATGGAGAACTGTTAATATACCCTACAACCTTGTGGCTGTCACATTTCGAAACGCTTTCGGGAGGGTAATGACAGCGGGATAAAAATGTATTAGAGTGACATTAATTGCCGGTATTCTCTTTCACCCCCTTATGCAGAGGCCATCAAATGCCCGCGGACATGGAGAGGTCATCATGTGGCGTATTGTAATGTTGGTTTTGTTTGTGCTGGCAGTCACCCTGCCAACTTATGCCAAAGCCAACAAACAGGAGAAGCATCACGTATCAGATGAAAGCATCAAAAAACAGAACTCTAAAAGAAGCACCGAAGAAGCCTTCAGCCCTGCTGAGCGCAACATGATTCGAGCGGAGCTGCAGCAACAAGAGCGCATCAAGCAACACAAAAAGTATAAAAACCTGCCGCCCGGGCTGCAAAAAAAGGTTGCTCACGGTAAAGCCCTTCCACCAGGATGGCAGAAAAAGGTCGCTCCGGGCGAAAGCCTTGATTACCATGTCTATCGCCAGGGGCAAGGACTCCCGGAGGAGATCTTGCGCCGACTGCCGCAACAACCGTCCGGCTCCGAGATTATCCAGGTCGAGGACAAGATTATCCGTCTCAATGCGGCAACCCGGACCATTCTCGATGTCTTTAACCTGAACCCGACACCCTGAGTAAGGACACATCACAAATGCAAGAGAGCACTCACACCCCACTGATTGGCTACCTGCTCTGGCTTTTTGGCTTTACCGGATCACACCGCTTTTACTATGGCAAACCGATCTCCGGAACGATTTACTTCTTTACGCTGGGTCTCTTCTTCATCGGCTGGCTGGTTGACCTCCTGCTCATCCCGGGCATGGACAAGGAGGCGGACCTGCGCTTTACAACAGGCCCCCTTGACTATAACACGGCCTGGATCCTGCTGACGTTCCTCGGCCTGTTCGGCGTGCACCGCATGTATATGGGCAAATGGCTGACAGGCATCATCTACCTGGCGACGGGCGGGCTGTTTGGCATAGGCTATATCTACGATTACTGGACTCTCAACGATCAACTCTCTGAACTCAACTCTTAAACCTTAAATATCACGGAGCAGAACATGATCACCCATGTTGTCTTTTTCAAGTTCAAAACAGAAACCACCGAATCAGAGATACAGCAACTGGCCGATGGCTTGGGAGCGCTGCCACAGATTATCGAAGAGATTCGCGAGTTCCGTTTCGGTGCAGACGTCATTCACTCTGAGCGTTCCTACGATTTTGGCCTGGTCTCCAGCTTTGACGACCTTGACGCCCTGCAACGCTACCAGGTGCATCCGGAGCATCAAAAAGTCATCGCCCAAGTCAAAGCGATCGCCTCGGGCGTAGTTGCGGTCGACTTTGAAGGTTGACAAAGGTCTTGACCGCAAAATCTCTCGAAAATCGTGAAGGCGTCATCAAGTTTCAGCTCGACTTCAGGCAAGGCCCGTCTCCGGCGGAGGACCTGCTTCCAGAGTTGAACAGCTGGCGCGCCAGGTTCCGGGCTCTCGGCCTGATCGGTCAGGACCCGAAACGTTACGAGGGCTTGGGTTTTGGCAACCTCAGCCGCCGCCTGCCGGACCAGGAGGACAATGCCTTCATCATCAGCGGCACCCAGACCGGCCAGCTGGAGGAACTGCAGGCGAAGCATTACGCCACGGTCCTGCAATGTAATCCCATGGCCAACCGCCTGCGGGCCTTCGGCCAGATCAAACCGTCATCGGAAGCCCTCTCTCACGGCATTCTCTATCAGGACAACCCGGAAGTGCGCTGGGTCATGCATTTGCACAGCCCGGACATTTTCAATAATTACCGGCTCTTGAACCTTCCTTGCACCGACCCCTCGGCCGCCTATGGCACGCCGGAAATGGCCTCTGCAATTCAGGCTCTGGCAAAAACCCGAGGCAATACAGAACTCCAGCCTGCTGATCATGGGCAGGCCATCAAGACGGCATCCTGGCCTACGGCTACGATGCAGAGGCAACCGGCCAGCTCGTCGTCACGACTCTGGCCAAAGCTTCTGCACTGCTGACCTCACCTCGCAAACAGGCCCGACACTTCACTGGCTAAGTCATGAATAAATAGATTTTTTCTTGCAGTCAGACGGCTGTATCTGGCATGATTACCCTCCGGATTAATATGCAAAAACAATTGGGAGTCAAGCATGTCTCTTCAGATTCGTTTTGAGTGCCCGCATTGCAATCAGGAAATCCCCCTCAACGTTATGGATTACGCTCCCGGCCGACGTCAGGTCTGTAAAATCTGCCAGATCCCTGCTCGCATCACCAAGACCGGACTGGAACGTTTTTCCAGAGATTTGCATCAGTATTTCCTGAGCTGACTTCAACGTCATCTGCATATCGTCAATTCAGAATATGCATGAAGTTCATTGCCGTCAGTTCTGGATGAGTGAACTATCCTGTCACACTCCTCTTGCAGGCTTTCCCACAGGCTGTTATCTTTGCTTGTCCTGCTCGGCCGGCCTCGGTGAAATCATCTTCCCCGAGACCAGCGATGCAGATTCAACCTCTTTTCGGAGTTCATCATGACCGCTGCACCTGACCTGATCTGGCTTCTGGCTGCCTTGTCCGTCGGCTTTATTTTCGGGCTGCTTCCAGCCCTCATGCTGGTAAAAACACGCACCGAAACCGCAAGGATGGCCGGACGGCATGAGCTGGCCACCGACCTGGCCATCCTTGAAGAGCGCTTGACCGGCCGTGAAGAGCAGTTGCGCCAGCAGGCTGAGGAATTAACCGGGCAAAACGATCAACTGGAAAAACTTCACCAAGACAAAACCCTGCTGGAGCGGGAGAAGGTACGTCTCGACACAGAACTAAAGGAAGAGATTCGTCGCTCCGATGAGAGTCTTAAGGTGTTGAACGACACCAGGAGAGAGATGCAGGTTCAATTTGAGAACCTGGCCAACCAGATATTTGCCGAAAAAACCAAAACCTTTGCCGACCAGAGTAAAGCCAACCTCGCTACGATTCTGACTCCGTTCAAAGAGAAGATCGCCGAATTCGAAAAGAAAGTCACCGAGGTCTACACCACGGAAGGCAAGGAACGCCACTCCCTGATCAAGGAAGTGCAACGTCTTCAGGAGCTGAACCAGAAGATCGGCGAAGACGCCGAGAACCTGACCAAGGCGCTCAAGGGCGACACCAAGACGCAGGGCACCTGGGGCGAGATTATCCTGGAACGCATCCTCGAGGAATCCGGCTTGCGCAAAGGGATCGAATATGACACGCAAGGCGGTTTCAGAGACGCTGAGGGCAAACTGCTGAAGCCAGACGTGGTTGTTCATCTGCCCGAGGAAAAGGACATCATCATCGATTCAAAGGTGTCCCTGGTCGCTTACGAAAAATATATGCGCGCGACAACAGAGGAGGAGCGCGAGCGGGCCGTCAAAGAACATCTGGTTTCAATCAATGGTCATCTGAAAGGTCTGGAGTCGAAAAAGTATGATGAACTGCCGGGCGTCAAGAGCCTGGACTTTGTCCTCATGTTCGTGCCCATTGAGAGCGCCTTCATGCTGGCGATCGACAAAGACAGCGAGATCTTCCGCAAGGCCTTTGACCAGAGCATCATGATCGTCAGCCCTTCCACCCTGCTGGTGACCTTACGCACGATCCAGAACATCTGGCGCTACGAGCACCAGAACAAGAACGCGCTGGAGATTGCCGACAAAGCCGGCAACCTCTACGACAAGTTTGTCGGCTTCGTCGCCGACCTGGAAAAGATCGGCGACCAGATTGACAATACCCGCAAAGCCTACGACGGCGCTCACAACAAATTGACCAGCGGCAAAGGCAACCTGATCTCCAGAGCGCAGAACTTGATCGACCTGGGTGTGAAAAGCCGCAAGCAGCTTTCTGCATCGGTTTTACAGGATGCCGAGGTGGGGGTGGCTTTGGTTGAAGTGGTGATGGGGAGATTGATAATTAGTCGAAAATCGGCTTTGAGGTGAGCACGAATTTTTCTATGTCGTGTCAAAAATGTTTAAGGTCAAAACCGGCCGGTGCCCACCAGGTTCCTTTCGTTTCTCTCCCCGTGTGCCGTAGCCGAAGGCGAATGGATTAACGTTGATCAGCAGGGCGAACTGTTTGAGGCGCTAGCCGAGTTTTCGCCCTGCCAACGTTCATCTTTTCGACTTCGGGAACCCTGCACAGCAGGGCAAGGCTTCGGGTCGTTTTCTTTTGCTTGCGTTTTCTTTGTCGACACAAAGAAAATGAAGTTGCTGGCGGGCAACCCCCGCCGGTTTTTATTTTGCCTCTGGTTCAAAGAGGCCCGAACCAACACTATCTAACCCGGGGACAGCCCCGTGAGGACCCGGGACAGCCCCCTAGTCCTTCTCTACCCCCAAACACTCCCGGAAGAAATCCTGGTTCCTGTGTCCCACCTGCGGGGTCTTCTGCAGCAGGCCATAAATCCGGGTCGCCCGCAAATCACAAGCCAGCATTCTCTCCGCCAGCCAGCCAAGATCCTTCTGTCCGGCATAAAAACGTCGCAAAACGGCCTTTGCCCTGGCCGGATCCGAAATCAGCGGCAAAGAGCGCTTTTTGCGAGAGGCCGCCAACACCCGGCGGCCTTTTTCGGACGCTCCCAGCAAGCGAAGGTAAAGCGGACCGCTCACCAGGAAGCTGTTCATCTCATCACTGGCAAGCTGCAACAGAACGTAACTCAGGATGCGCTGGATCCGGGTCAGGGTCCATTGCCGCGACTTGATCGCTTCAACCAAACTGGCATAGGACGTCGCTGTCATGGCGGCGTCGACCAGCCTCTGCGCCAGGCCGTCTTCAACCTGATAGATTCCGGACAAAGTCTCCATCTCCTGCAGCAGAAAAACCTGCAGGCAAGAGAAGAGCCGGTCATGGTCCAGACAACATCCCTTGCCCAGAGCCTCGTTGAGAATCTCTCGACAGGCTCGCGGCATGAGTTCCCCGACGGCGCCCCCTTCAGCCGAGCAACTTCCTGATCCCGGTGGCGCTGGCAATGGGGTTTGCTACATCCGTACTGTGATACCCGGCCCCCCGGCGTGGAATCGTGAGAGCCCTGATCACACTGGAGGTTTCCTGCAAAGCTTTCAGGTATTCAATACCAAGGATATTGTTGGGCGAGGAGAGCATCTCTGCAGACAGATCAGGAGCCATGTCAGCAAGCACCTCTGCCCGGGCCACAGGGTAGCTGATGCCCTGCCGTAAAAGCTGTCGGGTAGCAGCGTCAATATCAGTCTCGCGTTCGAGCAGAAGTCGTGCGGCACTCTGCAACGGAGCGATCTCTCCCGCCTCACTGCCAAAACAGAGGGCGTCGACAACACCGAGAGCGTTTAAACTCTGCACAGCCCCCCGGGCAAAATGCGGCGCACTGTTACAGGCGAAAGCAGCAGGGCAACTCAAGGACAAGGTCGACACCTGCAGCCAGGGCCATCTCTGTACGCAGCCATTTATCGAGCAGTGCCGGCTCGCCGCGCTGCAGGAAATGACCGCTCATGACCGCAACGCTGGCGTCAGCCTCGGCCACGCGCAGGCTCTCCCGCAAATGATGCAGGTGACCGTTATGGAAGGGGTTGTACTCCGTGATCAGACCAACTATTCGCACAAAAAACTCCTATCGAGAAAACAACTTTCAGGGTCTCTGGTTATGCCCATTCGCTTACAGCTTACAGCTTACAGCCCTACAGCCGATAGCTGTTTTTATAGCTGTTTGTCAGCCAAAGGTCTGATTCTCCTGCTCCATGACACGGATGAAAGTCGTCCTCTTGGACAACTCCCGCAGCGCAGACGCGCCGACATAGGTGCAGGTAGAACGAAGGCCGCCAAGGATATCCTTGACTGTCTCCTCGATGGGCCCACGGTAAGGCACCTCGACGGTTTTACCTTCGGATGCTCGATAGTTGGCAACCATGCCAGCATGCTTGTTCATCGCCGTATCGGAGCTCATACCGTAGTAAAGTTTGAATTGCTGCCCGCCGCGCTCGACCAACTGGCCGCCGCTTTCATCGTGGCCTGCAAACATGCCGCCGAGCATCACAAAATCAGCCCCCCCACCGAACGCCTTGGCGACGTCCCCGGCACAGACACAGCCGCCATCAGAGATAATCCGGCCGCCTAAACCATGGGCAGCATCTGCGCACTCGATCACGGCGGAAAGCTGCGGGTAGCCGACCCCGGTCTTCACCCGGGTGGTACAGACCGAACCGGGTCCGATGCCGACCTTGACCAGATCGGCCCCGGAGAGCAGCAGCTCTTCGACCATCTCACCGGTCACCACGTTGCCGGCTATAATAGTCTTATCGGGAAAAGCCTGGCGAACTTTGATGACAAATTCGACAAAAGCTTCTGCGTAACCGTTGGCGACATCAATACAGATAAAGAGCAGTTGCGGATGCTGGCTGATAATCTTGCAGAGCTTGTCAAAATCTTCATCAGCCACCCCGGTACTGACCATGATCCGCTCGAAAATATCCGTGGGATCCTGCCGGTCAACAAAGGCTTGCCACTCTTCAAGGCTGTAATGCTTGTGAATCGCACAAAGCATGCGATGTTCGGCGAGCACCTCGGCAACTTCAAAGGTGCCGATGGTGTCCATATTGGCGGCGATAATCGGTACACCTTTCCATTGCCGCTTGCTGTGCAAAAAAGTATAGCTCCGCTCCAGTTCGACCAGGGAGCGGCTTTTCAGGGTGGAACGTTTGGGACGAATCAGGACATCCTTGAATCCCAGCTTCAAATCGGTTTCGACGCGCATGAATGAATCCTTTCACTTGGCATAAGGACAACTTGATAAAAACCATTCGTCCGTGCAATCAGATGTTATTATACTGAATTAATTCAGAATACGGGCCTTATTCTCAGAAAAGTACTCCATGGATGGACCAAACAGATTTAACACCTTTTTGCTTCTCTCACTCGGCTCTCAAAGGACACAGAGAAAAGACAGGGAGCTTTTGGGCCTCTCTAGCGTCCTCTGTGGTGAACGATTTTAAGGCTACTGCCATAAATGTGGGGAATCGATCAATCAGCAGCGATCTCAGTAAGCGATCAGAGTTGGACGGGTAGCTGTTTCTCAATCTGACTCGCTGCCGGAGAAACTTTCGTTCGACAGGCAAGCGCCTCAACCCCGTAAGCAACAGCCTCTCTGAGCAGCCGGCCATAATCCGCGTCGATATGATCAGCGGGAGAGAAAAACTGCGCATCACCGCGCTGAACCAAAAACAAGATCACCGCCCTCCAGCCCTGCTCTTTTGCCAGCATCAGGTCACGCAGATGTTTCTGGCCACGCATGGTGACAGCATCAGGAAAACAGGCAACGCCGGGCCGACAACAGAGGGTGACATTCTTGACTTCAAGTAGAACCTTCTCCGACTCCCCTTCCAGCATGAAATCGATGCGACTCTCGGCAAACGGGAACTCGGGGCGAACCGTATAATTCTGAAAGGCGGGCAGAAGATTATTTCGCAAGGCCTCCTCGACCACCCGGTTGGCACGATGGGTATTGATGTCAACCCAGTAATCATTGACACGAACCAGTTCCCACGACCAGGCCAGCTTGCGTTTCGGGTTGTCACTTTTCGACAGCAGCACCTGCTGCCCGGGTACGGCACACTGCTGCATACTGCCGGTGTTCGGCGTATGTGCTGTCACCAGGGAACCATCATCCAACTCAACATCGGCAAGGAAACGTTTATAACGCCTTACCAAACGCCCTGCGACCAGCGGTTGCGGTAAAACCATCTCGACTCCTTAATAAAACAACTTCGCTGACATTGTAACGAGCAAGTCAGCCGGCTGCAAAGAGGAAAGCATTTGACTCTCAACCGTCACTCCCCTAGACTGACGTCGTTTTCATCGCCAAGCACCTGTTTTCTGGGAAATTTTTGAGCCATCATGAGTATCGCGGACAATTCTCAAACAACACGCCCACTGCACCCGGATGCGGTTCGCATCCTGCCTTTGGGAGGCCTGGGCGAAATCGGCCTCAACATGCTGGTCATAGAGGCCGCCGGAGCTCTGTTGATCGTCGACTGCGGCCTGATGTTTCCGGAAGCCTACATGCTCGGCATTGACCTGGTCATCCCCGACATCTCCGCAATTGCAGAGCGAAAAGACGAGATCGTCGGCATCCTCCTGACCCATGGCCATGAAGACCATATTGGTGCCATCCCCTTTCTGATCGAAGCCCTCGGCTGCCCGCCGATCTATTCGTCGCCATTAACGCTTGGACTGCTCGACAACAAGCTGGAAGAGCATCAACTGAAGAGTCGGGTGACTTGTCAAAGCGTTAAAGTCCGGGAACCTCTCTGTATCGGCCCCTTCGAAGTAGAATTTTTCCGCGCCGCCCACTCCATTGTTGACGGCTGCGGCCTGGCGATTCGTACTCCGGCCGGATTGATCGTGCATACCGGTGACTTCAAGCTCGACCCGACTCCGGTCGATAACCAGCCCACCGACCTGGGCCGACTGGCTTCCTACGGTGAGGAAGGGGTCCTGCTGCTGCTCTCCGATTCCACCAACGTCGAGAACACCGGCCAGACCCTCTCCGAGAGAACCGTTGGCGACGCCTTGAACGAACTCCTGCCACGCTGTACCGGCAAGATCCTGGTGTCAACCTTCTCCTCGAATATCCACCGCATCCAGCAGATCGTCAATGCTGCGATTAAAGCCGAACGCAAAGTCATGGTCTCGGGCCGCAGCATGGTCAGCAATATCGCCATCGCCAGACAGCTGGGCTATCTGCATATCCCGGACGAGCTCCTGATTGACCTGCGCCAGATGCGAGACCTGCCTGCAGAACGGGTCCTGATTCTGACCACCGGAAGCCAGGGCGAACCCTTAAGTTCACTTTCGCGGATCGCCATGGATGACCACAAACAGATCAGCATCGAACCGGGAGACACCGTCATCCTTTCATCCAAGTTCATCCCGGGCAACGAGCGGGCGATCACGCATCTGATCAACCATCTTTATCGCCGAGGTGCGGAAGTCCACTACGAAACGACCAGCGAGATCCATGTCTCCGGACATGCCAGTCAGAACGAGCTCAAGACCGTTCTCAGCCTGGTCAAACCGAAATATTTTGTGCCGGTGCACGGGGAATACCGGCACCTGGTCAAACATGCACAGTTGGCACAGACGATGGGCTGGCAGACGGATCGGGCCATCGTCATCAGCAACGGCACGCCACTGGTCATCTCCGATAACGGGCATCACATTGAGCCGAAAGTTGAATCAGGGCGAGTCTTCATCGACGGCAAGGGGATCGGTGATGTCGGAGAGATGGAGTTACGCGATCGTCGCCATCTGGCAAATCATGGCCTGGTGATCGTCTTTCTTGCGCTCAACCAGAACAGCGGCGCCATCGTCTCCGGGCCGGAGATTATTACCCGGGGTTTCGTTCCCGAAGAAGAGAGTGAAGACCTGCTTAACGAAGCCCGAGGGCTGGTCTGTCAGATGCTCGAGGAACACAGCCCTGCAGCTATGGCCGACTGGGAAGAGCTGCGTGTTGAAGTGCGTAAAATTCTGCGCCGACTGTTCAATAAAAGCATGGCTCGCCGGCCTTTGATTCTGCCGGTGATTATGGAGCTTTAAGCTGGAGCTGGAGGCTGGAGGCTGGAGGCTGGAGGCTGGAGCTGATTTTAGCTCTCCGCTGACATTGTTAATTCAACATCTTTGAACTTTTTCTTACAACTTAAAACTGACAGCTTATAACTGGACTTTTATGACTTTTTTCGACGCAATACTCCTTGGTATCCTTCAGGGTGCCACTGAATTTCTGCCCGTGTCTTCAAGTGGCCACCTGGTCCTGGCGCAACATATGCTCGGCGATTTTGACCAGGTCGGGGTTCTTTTCGATGTGCTCCTGCATCTCGGCACCCTTGTCGCCGTGGCGATTTATTTCTGGAGCGACTTAAGCGGTCTGATCTCCTCACTCTGGAGACGAGATGACGCGGCCAAGCAGCAGCGCTTTATGGTCGGCCTGCTGATTGCCGGCTCCGTACCGACTGCAGTCATCGGCCTGTGCTTCAAGGATTTTCTTATCGGCCTGTTCGAGAAACCCGCCCTCGTCTGCGTCATGCTGCTGGTTACAGGCAGCCTGCTCTGGCTGGCGGAGCGCCTGCGCAACCGAGAACTGGCGCGCAAAGATATGAACTGGACCGATGCCATCCTGGTCGGCACGGTGCAGGGTTGCGCCATTATACCGGGCATCTCCCGCTCCGGATCAACCATAGCCGCCCTGCTGCTGCGTGGTGTCGATGGCGAAACGGCCGCTCGTTTCTCGTTTCTCCTGGCATTGCCAGCAGTCTTCGGTGCCGCCCTGATTTCCGTTAAAGACCTCGACTCTGTAGCAACCGGGGCCTTGCTACCCTACCTGGCCGGGACAGCCGCATCCATGATCACCGGCCTGCTCTGCATCCATCTTCTGATGGGCGTCATCAGGCGTCGACGCCTGCACTGGTTTGCCATTTACTGCTGGCTGGTCGGCGGCCTGGGACTGGTATTTATCCTCTAAACAACTTTTTCGCTGCCCCGCAGAAAAAACCTGTAGCTGTCAAGCTATCAGGCTTTGACCTTTCCCCTATAATTGCGCTAACATGGCGCGAATTATTTATGGGATTACTTAATGACCGAAAAACCACGCAAAACCTTTCTACGTGAACACATCAAGAAAGAAATCTCCGGCCTGATCTGGATGGCTGCGGGTCTCTTTCTCCTTTTGAGCCTGGTTTCGTTCAACAATAGCGATCCCTCCTTCAACAACAACCTTGATCCGGCTCAGATCAGTAACTTCTGCGGCAAAGTCGGTGCTTACGTCTCCGACCTCTTTTACCAGGTGATTGGCCTGCCGGCCATGATGATCCCCTTTGCCTGCCTGCTCTTCGCCTGGCGACTGCTTAAGTTTCGCGACCTCCACCCACGCACCTATAAAATTGTCGCCTTCATCGTGATGCTGATCTCCATTGCCGGCCTGCTTTCTCTGAAGATCGAAAAGGTTGCTCTCTTCGGACAGACCCTCAACCAGGCGGGCGGCTTTATTGGCTTCTTCCTGGCCAGCACCCTGAAGAACTGGTTCAACCTGACCGGAGCCGCCATCTTCCTGATCGTCTTCTTGTCAGTCTCCGCCATGTTGGTCGCCCGCTTCTCCATGGTGCTGTTTCTGGAAGGGATCTTTGCCAGGCTTGGCGGCAACATGGAAAAACGCCGTGAAGCACGCAAAGCGCGCCGTGATTTGAAAGAGGCCGATAAACCGAAGAAAGACAAGGCACCGGTCATCCGAGCCCCACAACCAACCCCCGCTCCAGTCATCAAAGAAAGTAAAAAGAACAGCAAGAAGAAAGCCCAGGCCAACCAGGAAGCCTTTGATTTCCTGGAACCGTCAGGAACCTACCATCCGCCTTCACTGACCCTGCTTGATCATGATGGCGAAGCGGCCAAACCGGTCGACAAAGAAGCCCTGATGATGAACGCCCGACTGCTGGAGAAAAAGCTGCTCGATTTCAACGTCGAAGGCGATGTCTCAGAGGTCAAGCCAGGGCCCGTTGTGACCATGTACGAATTTGCCCCGGCTCCAGGCGTCAAGGTCAACAAGATTGCCGGCCTGTCTGATGACCTGAGCATGGCCCTCAAGGCACTCTCAATCCGGATTGTCGCGCCGATCCCGGGTCGTGGAGTGGTCGGTATCGAGATCCCCAACCGCGACCGCGAGATGGTCTATCTCAAGGAGATTTTCGCCACCGACGAGTTCCAGAAGACCGGAGGACGGCTGCCCCTGGCCCTCGGTAAAGATATTTTCGGTCATACGGTCGTGTCCGATCTCGCCAAAATGCCACACCTGCTGGTCGCAGGATCGACCGGAACGGGTAAATCGGTCTCAATCAACGCCATGATCCTGTCCCTTGCTCTATCGCGCCGACCCCCGCGACGTCCGCATGATCATGGTCGACCCGAAGATGCTGGAACTGTCGATGTACGAAGGCATTCCACATCTCTTGCTGCCGGTCGTGACCAACCCGAAAAAAGCGTCTCTGGCGCTCAACTGGGCGGTTCGCGAAATGGAACGCCGCTACAAGTTGATGTCCGACAAGGGCGTACGAAATATTGATGGCTACAACCGCAAACTGGCCAAGGAAGAGGACGAAAAGAACTCCAGACGCAAAAAGGAGGCCGGCAATGACGAGGTGATCGATCTCATGGAAGAGGATCTTCCGGAGATTGAAATCGCCGAGGGCGAAGAACTTGAGCATGGCCACCTGCCCTACATCGTCGTCATCGTTGACGAACTTGCCGACCTGATGATGGTTGCCGGTCGCGAAATCGAAGAATCGATCGCCCGCCTGGCACAGATGGCCCGCGCTGCCGGCATTCATCTGATTCTCGCCACCCAACGACCAAGCGTCGATGTTATTACCGGCCTGATCAAAGCCAACTTCCCGACCCGTATCTCTTTCAAGGTCTTCTCGCGCACCGACTCACGCACCATTCTCGATCAGATGGGCGCAGAAACCCTGCTCGGCAATGGCGACATGCTCTTTTTGCCGCCCGGGACCGGTGCCGTACAACGTGTTCACGGGGCTTTCGTCTCGGAAATTGAAGTCCAGCGCGTGGTCGAATTCCTTAAAAAACAGGGTGAGCCCGATTACGACAAATCAATCCTTGCAGCACCGGCGGCAAGCGAAAGCGGCGGCGGCAATGGTGACGATGAATATGATGAGAAGTGGGATGAGGCTCTCGCCATCATAGCTGACGCCAAGCAAGCCTCCATATCAATGCTGCAGCGCCGCCTGCGCCTTGGCTACAATCGCGCCGCTCGGATGATCGAGAAGATGGAAGCTGAGGGGATCGTCGGGCCGTCAGACGGCACCAGTCGGCCTCGTGAGGTTTTCATCAACAAGATCGGCGGTGATGAATAAGCTGTCGCGTGGCGTGTGATGCGAAAAACATACATGAAACAGCCCAAACAGACATTAACAACGGGAGCCAATAACGAATCGGCTCCCGTTGTTGCGTCAAACGACCAGCGCCCTGCCCTGTTGGCCGTTGACTGCGGCCTGAAAACAGGGCTTGCACTCTTCGACCCTGACGGAAGACTGCTCTGGTACCGTTCACACAATTTTGGTTCCCGGCAGCGACTCAAAAAAGCCGCATGGCAAATCCTCAACGACCTTGATGGATTGTCACAGCTTGTGGTTGAAGGTGGCGGAGACCTGGTTGAAATCTGGAGAAAAATTGCCCACAAACGCGGCATGCAAGTGGACGTTGTACAGGCAACCACCTGGCGTAGAGACCTGCTTTTGCCCCGGCAACAACGCACAGGGAAACAGGCCAAGCAGGTCGCAGATGAACTGGCCAGAGAAATCATTGAGCAGTCAGGAGCGGCCAGGCCGACCTCACTGCGGCATGATGCCGCCGAGGCGATTCTGGTGGGGTGGTGGGCAACAAGACACAAAAATGCAACTGACTAACAGTTTGAAAATCAGCCCGAGAATGATAACATGTGAGCCTCATGCGAATCATGGAGAGAAAGTTGATGGACCTCAACGATTTAAAGCATTTACTGACTGCAGTGCAAGCAGGGGATCTGAGTATAGACGAAGGTCTCGAGCGCCTGCGCAAGCTGCCCTTCGAGGATGCCGGAATTGCCATGATCGACCATCATCGCAGCCTGCGGCAGGGCGTTCCCGAAGTCGTGTTCGGTGAAGGGAAATCAACGGAGCAGATCTGCTACCATCGTCCAGCGCATGGTCGCGCATGGAGACAATATCCTGATCACCCGGATTTCCCGTGAAAAAGCCGAGGCCCTGTCAAACAACCATCCGAACGGCAAATACGACCCGGTTGCCAACACCTACAGCCTGCAACAAAAACCCGAACAGGATCTCGGCCGGGGAAAAGTTCTTATCATCTGCGCCGGCACCTCCGACTTGCCGGTCGCCAGAGAAGCTGCTGTTACGGCCCGCATGTTCAACAACCAGGTTGAAGAACTGGTCGATGTTGGCGTCGCCGGCATTCATCGTTTGCTGGCCCGCACAGACGTGCTTCTCGAGGCCTCGGTCATCATCGTTGTCGCCGGCATGGAAGGGGCCCTGCCCTCCGTGGTTGGCGGACTGGTCGATGTTCCGGTGATTGCCGTGCCAACTTCTGTCGGCTATGGCGCAGCCTTCGGTGGTGTTGCCGCCCTGCTCGGCATGCTTAATTCCTGCGCCGGAGGCGTTACCGTGGTTAATATCGACAACGGCTTCGGTGCCGCATTCGCCGCAACCCGCATCAATCGGAAAAAACCATCATGAGCCTTCTTTATCTCGACACTTTTTCCGGAATCTCCGGCGATATGATGCTCGGCCTGCTGGTTGACCTGGGCGTCGACCTCAATCTGATTGAAGCAGAACTGGCAAAGCTGCCCGTCTCCGGGTACAGGCTGAAGCAGAACCTAGAAATGCGCCACAGCATCAGCGGCACGCGCGTCGAAGTCGTTTGTGAAGGTCATCAGCCGGCTCGCACCTGGTCCGAGATCGACACCATGCTCGCCGCAAGCTCCCTCGCTGAAGCGGTCCTCACCAGGGCGCGCAGCATCTTCAGGAGCCTCGGCGAAGCGGAGGCAAAAGTTCACCAGGTCACCCTGAACGAGGTTCATTTTCATGAAGTCGGCGCAGTTGACGCCATCGTCGACATCGTCGGCAGCGCGATCGGCCTGCACCTGCTCGGGATAGAGGAGATCGTCTGCTCTCCACTGCCTCTTTCCCAGTGGCATGATTCGCGGCTCCCATGGCGCCATGCCCTTACCCGCACCGGCGACCCTACAGCTGTTACAAGGAAAACCGGTCAGGGACGCCGACTGCAATAAGGAGCTGGTGACTCCCACCGGCGCAGCCATCGCCGTTGAAGTCGCCCGATTCGGCAACATGCCGGAGCTGACCATTCAACGCATCGGCTATGGCGTGGGGGGCTGGGACCTTGAGGACCGCCCCAACCTGTTGCGAGGGATTATCGGCGCCGAACATGCTCCCGCCGGTTTCGAGCAGGATACCGTCACGGTGATTGAAAGCCACATCGATGACTCCTCGCCCGAGTGGCTTGGCGCGCTGCTTGAGAAACTTCTTTCGGCAGGGGCTCTTGATGCCGGGTTGACTCCACTGCAGATGAAAAAACATCGCCCCGGAGACTCGCTTGACCGTTATTGCCCGGACTCATGAGGCAAAACCTCTGGCTGAACTTATTCTGCGCGAGAGCAGCGCAATTGGTGTTCGCACTGTATGAGACCCGCCGCATGAAACTCCGTCGTGCAACCGGCAAGCGTGCAGACCAGATTTGGCGTAGCCGAGGTGAAACTGATTTACCAGGGGGAGCAGCTTTTAAGGATCACTCCGGAACATGACAGCTGTCAACAACTGGCCGAAGCCAACAACCGGCCGCTGCCGGAGATTTATCGTCTGATTACAACAGCAGCCAACCGTCAGTTCGGTCTGGAGGACTAAGTGCGCAAACTGATTCTTTTCTTCTCCAGCAACGCCGGCCTCGGCTACGCACCCTTTGCCTCGGGCACGGTCGGCACCCTGGCCGGCCTGCCGATCTTTTACCTGACCAGCGCCTGGCCCTGGTGGCTCTCCCTGGTGACCCTGCTGGCACTGCTGTTTTTAAGCTTCTGGATCGCTGATGCCGCAGGACAGATCTACGGCGTGGCCGATGATGGCCGCATCGTTATCGATGAGCTGGTCGGCTACCTGGTCACCGTCGCCTTTTTGCCCTGGAGCTGGACGGCTGCCATGATCGGCTTTTTCTGGTTCCGGCTTTTCGACATTACCAAACCGCCGCCGGCCGGTTGGTTCGATAAAAACCTCAAACACGGCGTTGGCGTGGTTCTCGATGACTTCGCTGCAGGAATCTATGCTGCGATCGCCTTGCGCCTGACCTTATGGTTTTTCAACCTGGCTCCGTAAATATCACCTGAGCGAAGCTGAGAATCAACGCAAGCGAAGCCAGAGGAAAAGCTTAAATTCGAAAGCCGCTCAGCCGAACTCTCTGCGTCTTGCGTTAAAAATGGTTTGCCTTTCCCTTTGAGTTTTTAACATTATGAAGATAGCCATCCTCACCATAGGCGACGAGCTCTTAAACGGCGACCTGACCGACACCAACACGGCGGCAATCAGCCGGGAACTCATGGAGAATTCCCTGCCGGTCCGCGAAGCAAATACCATTGGCGACCGGGAAGTCGACATCGCTGCAGCACTGCGACGGCTGGCGGAAAGCCACGATGCCGTAATTGCAACGGGCGGCCTCGGGCCAACCGAGGATGACCGCACCGCCAAGGCCGCGGCCATGGCCTTTGAACGCTCCTACAGCCTCAACGACAAGGCGCTGCTGCAGATCCGGGCCCGTTTTCAGGCGTGGCAGCGAGAGATGCACCCCCGCAACGAGAAACAGGCCATGCTGCCGGGCAGAAGTACGGTCATCACCAACCACTAACGGTACCGCTCCTGGCTTCCACCTGCAGCACAATCAGACCGACATCTATTTCCTGCCGGGGGTACCGCGCGAAATGCTGGCGATGCTCAAAGAGTACGTTGTGCCTTCCCTGCTGCAGCGCTTTCCTGATCCAGCCATGCTTTGCCAGAGAACCATAGGTGTCTTCGGCCTGCCAGAGCCGACGGTTGAGTCACGCATCAACCGCGAGGGCTTGCCTGAAGGCGTGGAACTGGCTTTCAATGTCGACTTCCCTGTGGTTCAGGTCAAATTGCGCAGCAAAGGCGAAGGAGCCCAAAGGCTGGTGGACCGAGCAGAGTTGGCGGTACGCAAGGCTCTGGGCAATTACGTGTTCGGCATTGACGACGACACCCTGGCCGGAAGCACTGCGCGCCTGCTCGCCACCGCCGGGTTGACGGTTTCCTTAGCCGAGTCCTGTACCGGTGGTCTGATCGCACAACTTCTCACCGACCAACCCGGTGCATCGGCCTTTCTGGAGCGCAGCATTGTCTCCTATGCCAACTCTGCCAAAGTCGATTGTCTGCAGGTTGACCAGGATATCCTGGACCGCCACGGTGCGGTCAGCCCGGAGTGCGCTGAGGCCATGGCCAAGGGCGTGCGTGCTGCGGCAGGAACCGACATCAGCCTGGCGGTCACCGGCATTGCCGGCCCCGATGGCGGCACGGCAGACAAACCGGTCGGCACCGTCTACCTGGCCATGATCACGCCCTCATGAACAACGCGTTGAACGCTTCAACTTCTCCGGCAACCGCGAACAGGTCCGACTGCGCACAGCCTGCACGGCCCTTGACTGGCTGCGACGCCAGGCCATGGCTCAACTCTCGGGCGAGCCCCTGGAGGAAGAGGCATGAGCTGCGGCAATTCTGATCATTGTCATAATCGCCATCTTCATGGTTTCACTCTGGGCGAAACAAAAACATAAGCAGGCCGTGGAACTGCGAAAGAGCTTGGAGAAAGAGTGAACAACTCTGCCAACGGCAGAAAGAGGAACTCGAGAGCCATAACGACCGCGATCGACAGCTGGTACAGAATGCCAACGACGCCCTCTTCATCTTTGACCAGAAAGATGGTGCCCTGATTGAAATCAACCGCAAGGCGGAGGACCTGCTCGGCTACAGCCAGGGCGAGGTCACCAACCTGACTTTCAAAGTTCTCTTTTCCAGGGAACACCGCCAGCGCCTGCTGCGCATGATCAGTGCCGTCGTCAAAGACGGCCAGGCCGAGACCAGCGGCATCAAGTTCCGGCGCAAAGACGGTAGCCAGTTCATCGGGGAGATCAAGGCCAGAAGCGGACGGATAGGAAATCGCCAGATCATTTACGGCAACTTTCGTGATGTCACCCAGACCACCAACCTGCAACTCGAACTGGAACGCCATAACCTTCACCTCACCCTGGTGAACCAGATCTCCCACCGGGTCGCAGAAGGTCACAACCTGCCTCACACACTGGAGATCATCCTCGACGAAGTCATCAGGAGTTTCAATGTTTCAGGTGGCGGCATTTTTCTCCTGGAACAGCGCGGCACAGAGATGAAGCTGGCCCTGCACCGCAACATTCCTGAAGATGTCGTCGCAGAGCTCAACCAGATGAAGCCTGGCGAAGGGCTTGCCGGCAGGGTCGTGAAAACCGGACGCCCTCGTCATTCCACCAACCTGCAGAAGGATCATCGACGCATCTCCAGCAGCGGTAAAGGCAGATAACTGGCGGGCATTTCTGGCGGTACCCTTCATCGCAGAAGAGGAAACTCTCGGCGTCCTGTTTATTTTTGATCGGGGCTACAAGGTCTTCAGCCACGAAGATATTCGCCTGACCCAGGCCATCGGCAGACAGCTGGGACCTTTACTGAAAAATGCCGAACTCTTCGATGAACTGCAGTGGCAGCACCGGATCAACTTTGCCAGCCTGCGCGAACTGGAGCGCTCACGATCGACCCTGCGCGAAAATCTTGATCAGCTCGAACAGCATCATCGAACCCTGCAGGGGCTCAACCAGATGAAGAGCGCATTCCTGTCGCTGGCCTCCCACGAACTGCGGACCCCGTTAACGACGATTCTCTCGGGAGCAGAATTCCTGCAGGGCCAAACAGAGGAGCTGCTGGGCGAAAACGAAAAACGGGCCTTGAATGTCATTATACGTGCCAGTCAGCGCCTCAACCGCATTGTCGATGACCTGCTTGATGCCGCCCGACTGGAAGCAAAAGCCCTCTACATTGCTCGCGAATCGTTCAATCCCATCCCGATCATCAACGAACTGATCGCTGAATTCAGACCGAAATATGCAACCAACAAGCTCAATCTTGAGTTACAGGAGTTTCCTGACGACACCGTCATCCGCGGAGATGCTCATCATCTCAAGCGCGCCTTTGGACGCTTGCTGGAAAACGCCATCAAGTTCACCCCTGAAGGCGGCATGGTTCACATTGCCGGGCGCACCCTGGAGCAGGAAAAAGTCGTCGGCCTCACCGGCAAGTTGAACGCTTTCTCGGAAAGCTTTTTCGATGGTGCTCTGTCCGAAACCTACCTGCAGATTTCCATCAGCGACAGCGGCATCGGCATCGACAAGGCCGACCAACTGCGGATTTTCGATAAATTTCAGGAGGTCGGTGACATCTCGACACACTCGACGTCCCGGGCGCAATTCGGCGGCAAGGGCGTCGGCCTGGGGCTGACTCTGGCCAAGGGCATCATAGAAACCCATGACGGCCTGGTCTGGGTGGAGAGTGCCGGGGCGGACCAAGGCAGCTGTTTCTTGGCGCTCCTGCCGCTGGCCAACCCTGACGAGGGCAGATATGTCCTCGGTTAGGGCCTTCCTGGCCGTCCCGTTGCCGGAGCATCTAAAGGAGTCTATCCGTGCCACACAGAAGGCATCTGCAGGCCAGGATACCGGACGCACGCTGGACCCGCCTTGAGAATCTTCACCTGACCCTGCACTTCTTCGGCGAAATTGAGCAGGAAACCCTTGAAAAGGTGAAGGTTTCTATGCTATCTCGTCAAGGGTTGTCAACGGCCTTTCCAGGTCGAAGTCAAAGGTCTTGGCGCTTTCCCAAACGCACACCGGCCCCGGGTCATCTGGCTCGGTCTGGAGCCACGGGATCAGCTCGAGCGTCTGTACAGGGACCACCAGGAATCGCCTGCGTCAAGCAGGACTTGCAACGGACTCCCGGCCCTACTCTCCACACTTGACCATCGGTCGGTTGCGAGGAGGCAAGCCTGACCTGACCGCCTTTTTCAGCTCAATTCGGCAAGAGACGATTGGCCGGTTGACCGTTGACAGGCTGATCCTTTATGAAAGTCGCCTGCGCCCTGACGGCGCACAGCATATACCACTATTGACGGTGAATCTTGATGACGAAAAGAATCGATATCCACCATGCAACCTAACATTTTATTGCGGGCAATGCCCCTGCGAAGGAGGGAACACTGATGGCTGAGAGTGATCGCAACAGAGCTATCGAACTGGCCATGGGCCAGATTGAAAAACAGTTTGGCAAAGGCAGCATCATGCGCCTTGGTGAAGATGCCGTGCTGCCGGACGTCAAATCCATTTCAACCGGCGCCTTGAGCCTGGATATCGCCCTCGGTATTGGTGGTGTCCCCTGCGGCAGGATCGTCGAGGTTTACGGCCCTGAATCTTCCGGCAAAACAACCCTGGCCCTGCACATCGCTGCAGAAGCTCAGAAAAAAGGCGGCGTCGCCGCTTTTATCGATGCTGAGCACGCCCTTGACGTCCACTACGCCAAGAAGCTCGGCGTCAACACCGATGACCTCCTGATCTCCCAGCCGGACACCGGCGAGCAGGCTCTTGAGATCGTCGAAGTTCTCGTTCGCAGCGGCGCCATTGACGTCCTGATTATCGACTCGGTCGCGGCCCTTGTGCCCCGTGCCGAGATAGAAGGTGAGATGGGTGATTCGCACATGGGCCTGCAAGCCCGACTCATGTCGCAAGCGCTTGCGTAAACTCACCGGCACCATCAGCAAATCGAACTGCTGTGTCATCTTCATCAACCAGATCCGCATGAAGATCGGCGTCATGTTCGGCAATCCTGAAACCACCACGGGCGGCAACGCCTTGAAATTCTACGCGTCCGTACGCATGGACATCCGCCGCATCGCATCGCTCAAACAGGGGCAGGATGCCATCGGCAACCGCACCCGGGTCAAAGTCGTCAAGAACAAGGTCGCTCCTCCTTTCAAGGAAGCCGAGTTTGACATCATGTACGGCACCGGCATCTCCAAAGAAGGCGATCTGGTCGATCTGGGCGTCGAGTGCAATATCGTCGAGAAAAGCGGTTCCTGGTTCTCCTATGGTGAGGAACGCATCGGTCAGGGGCGAGAAAACGCCAAGAAGTTCCTGATTGACCACCCGGAGACGGCAGCCGACATCGAAGAGAAGGTCCTCGAGCATTTTGGCCTGAAGCCTGCAGGGACACCCCCTGAAGGAGAATAAGTCATGGAACTCAATGAAATCCTGTCCATTGGCTTGAAATCAGGGGCCTCTGACATCCACCTCAAAGCCGGCCTGCCGCCGATCTACCGAATTGACGGCACCTTGCGACCGCTGCCGAAAGCGCCGCGGATCAGCCCGGAGCAGACCGAACAGATCACGGCAGAGATCATGAACGACATGCAGCGGGAGCGCTTTGACTCCGCTTATGAATGTGATCTGGCCTATGGCGTCCCCGGCCTGGGGCGCTTTCGCGTCAATGCATTTACCCAGCGCGGCTCGATTTCACTGGTTTTCCGTGCCATTCCCTTCGACATAAAGAATCTCGACGACCTGATGCTGCCGCCGGTCATCAAAAAGATGGCCATGGCTCAACGGGGTCTGATCCTGGTCACCGGGGCCACCGGTTCCGGTAAATCAACCACCCTGGCGGCAGTGATTGACTATATCAATACCAATCGCAAAGCGCATATTGTAACGATCGAGGACCCGATCGAGTTTCTTCATCGCGACAAGAAAAGCATCATCAACCAGCGTGAAGTCGGTTCGGACACCAAAGGTTTTGAACCGGCCCTGAAATCTGCCCTGCGTCAGGATCCCGATGTCATTCTGGTCGGTGAGATGCGCGACCATGAGACGATTGAGACGGCGCTGATGGCGGCCGAAACCGGTCACCTGGTTCTCTCAACCCTGCATACCATTGATGCCACAGAAACAGTTAACCGCATCATCTCGGTTTTCCCGCCGTTCCAGCAGCGCCAGATGCGTATTCAACTGGCAGCGGTCCTGCGTGGCGTCATCTCCATGCGCCTGGTGCCAAGACTCGACGGCAAGGGCCGCGCGCCGGCGGTTGAGGTCATGGTGGCATCAGCCAGAGTCCGCCAGATGATTGACGACAAAGAACTCACCAAATCCCTGCCGGAAGCAATTCAACAAGGTTTTGAATCTTACGGTATGCAGACCTTCGACCAGTCACTGATGGGTCTGCTCAAGAACAAGACGATCAGTTTCGAAGAAGCCTTGCGCCAGTGCTCCAACCCGGATGACTTCAAGCTCAAGATGTCCGGCGTCTCGTCAACTTCGGACCTTTCATGGGATGCCTTCGACGGCACTGACGAAAAAGGTGAAGCATAGAGTTACGCAGAAAACAGACCACGCCGATCCCTGGCCGGCAGCGCTACGCATATTGACCCGCCGCGACTACAGCCAGGCGGAGTTGCGCCAGCGACTGATCGACAAAGGCTTTGCCCCGGCAGCCATCGAATCCGCTTTGCAACGCTGCCTTGAGCTGGGCTATCTGGACGATGCCCGTTACGCCCTGAATCGGGCGACCAGCCTGATGAACCAGGGGCGCGCAGTCGGCAAGCGCATCCTGCTTGATTTGCGCCAGCATGGCGTTAACGAAGAAACCGCCACCCGGGCCCTACAACTGGCCCGCGAGGCCTGTGATGAAGATCAGCTCCTGGCAAATCTTCTGCAAAGACGCTTTGCCAATTTCAACTACGACTCGGCGCCGGCCAAAGAACGGCGGAGGGTTGTGCATTTTCTCCAGCGACGCGGCTTCACAATCGACCGCATCATGTCTCAACTGACTCGGAAAGGCTTAGAAACGCGCGATGAAAACCGGTAGCGAAATACGTCAGCTTTTTTTGAAATTTTTTGAAGATCGAGGCCACACTGTTGTCGCGTCTTCTTCCCTGGTCCCGCACAACGATCCGACACTGCTCTTTACCAACGCCGGCATGAACCAGTTCAAGGACTGCTTCCTCGGCCAGGAGAAGCGCGCCTACGTCCGGGCCGCCTCTTCACAGAAGTGTGTCCGGGCCGGCGGCAAGCACAACGACCTGGAGAATGTCGGCCGCACCGCCCGACATCACACCTTTTTCGAAATGCTCGGCAATTTTTCCTTCGGCGATTATTTCAAGAAGGAAGCGATTGCCTATGCCTGGGAGTTCCTCACTGTCGACATGGCGATCGACAAGGATCGTTTATACGTCTCCGTTTATACCGACGATGACGAAGCTGCCGATATCTGGTTTGAGCAGGAAGGTGTCCCGCGTGAGCGGATTTTCCGCTTTGAGGAAGACAACTTCTGGTCGATGGGCGACACTGGCCCCTGCGGGCCATGCTCGGAAATTTTTTATGACAACGGCCCGGAAGTTGGCTGCGATTCCCCGGACTGCACCGTCGGTTGCGATTGCGACCGCTACATGGAGATCTGGAACAACGTCTTCATGCAGTTCGACCGCCAGGCGGACGGCGAGCTGGTGCCGCTGCCAAAACCTGCCGTTGATACCGGCATGGGGCTGGAAAGAATCACAACGGTCATGCAGGGAGTGCAATCAAACTACGACACCAACCTGCTCCGCGACATCATTGGCTACATTGAAAAGTTGTCCGGCAAGACTTACGGCGACAAACTCGAAGACGATGTCTCCATGCGGGTCATGGCCGACCACAGCCGCGCCACGGCTTACCTGATCGCCGATGGCGTCATGCCGAGCAACGAAGGGCGCGGCTATGTCTTGCGCCGCATCATGCGTCGTGCCATGCGTCACGCCAAGATGCTCGGCTTTGCCGACCCGGTTCTTTACAAAACAGCAATTTTCGTCCTCAACTTTATGGCCGAAGCCTACCCGCAGGAAGCTGAGCGCCAGAGCTTTGTCGCCAAGATTGTCGAGAAAGAGGAAGAACGTTTCATGCAGACCCTCGACAACGGCCTGCGCATTCTCAATGACCAGGTTGAGCATCCTGCGCAAGCAGCAGTCGACAGTCATCCCCGGCGAGGTGCTTTTCAAGCTCTATGACACCTACGGCTTCCCCACCGACCTGACCGCCGACATCGTTGAGGCCGACGGCTTCAGCATTGATGAGGCAGGCTTTGAAAGCTGCATGCAAGAGCAGCGCAAGCAGGCCCGAGAACACTGGAAAGGCTCCGGTGAAGAAGCGGTTGGCAGCGTTTATCGTGAGTTGGTCGAGCAGTGCGGCGCAGTGAAATTTATCGGCTATACTGAGAGGCAGGCAAACAGCAAGGTTGTCGCGCTCCTGCATGATGGTGAGCAGGTCAGCCAGGCCAGGGCTGGCGAGCAGGTCGAAATCATCACCGCAACGACACCCTTTTACGGGGAATCCGGCGGTCAGACCGGAGACCTCGGCAGTATCACTGCAGAGGGTCTTAAGATTGACATCATCGAGACAAAGAAGCCGTTGCCGGAAATGATCGTGCATGTCGGCAAGCTGCTTGAAGGGACACTGCAGATCGGCCAGGAGGTCCAGCTCTGCGTCGACGCCGCTGCTCGCCAGGCCACCGCGCTGAATCACACTGCGACGCACATCCTGCAAGCCGTGCTGGTCGAAGTCCTTGGCGACCATGTCAAGCAGGCAGGCTCCCTGGTGGGTCCCGAACGTCTGCGCTTCGACTTCAGTCATTTCACCGCTATCAGCCATGAAGAGCTGAGGCGCATCGAGGCGGAGGTTAATCGCCGCATCCGCGAAAACCGTTCTGTCGAAACTCGTGAGATGTCAGCAGATGAAGCCATTGCCGCTGGCGCAACAGCACTCTTCGGCGAGAAGTACGGCGAACGTGTCCGGGTCGTCAACATGGGTGATTTCAGCATGGAGCTCTGCGGCGGCACCCACACGGCCGCGGCCGGCGACATCGGTCTCTTTAAAATCATCCAGGAAACCGGCATTGCCGCCGGCGTACGTCGTATCGAAGCAGCAACCGGAACGCGCGCACTGGACCTGGTCCAACAGCAGGATGACAGCCTCCTGCGCATGGCAGGTCTGGTGAAAAGTGACCGCCCGCAACTGGAAAACCGCCTGGCAAAGATGGTGGAACGCCAGAAGGAACTGGAGCGCGAGCTGGCAACCCTGGAAAGCCGCCTGAAAGCCGGCCAGGCCGATGATATCATGAGCAAGGTCGAGGAGATTGGCGATGTCAGGCTGTTGGCCGCTGAAGTTGATTCCACAGACGGCAAGGGGTTGCGGGAGATGGCGGACAAACTCCGCGACAAGCTCGGTTCCGGAGTGATCGCAATTGGCTGCCCCCACGAAGGCAAGGTGAACCTGCTGGTTGCTGTCACGGCCGACCTGACAGATAAGCTGCATGCCGGCAAGTTGGTTGCAGCCCTCGCAGAAGAAGTCGGTGGCCGCGGTGGAGGCCGACCAGACCTCGCCCAAGCCGGCGGCAGTCAACCGGAGAAGCTGGCCTCTGCATTGAGCAAGGTTGCGGAACTGGTTCGCAGCGCATAAGCTCAACAGGAGAACAAAGCCTAACAACCAGGTGCTGTGCTTCCCTGCGGAGTCACCATGAGACTGAAAACACGCGAAGAAGCTCAACTGCTGCAGACAAGAGGAGAAGCCAAGCATTCTCATCGTCGACGATGAAGAGATCATTCGCGATCTCTGCGCCCGGGCCTTGAAAGATTACCGCACCCTTCAGGCCCAAAACGGCCATGACGCATTGAAAATCATGGAACGCCAGGAGGTCGACCTGGTCCTGGCCGACATCATGATGCCAATCATGAACGGCCTCGATCTGCTCCTGCGGATCAAGGAGCGTGATCCCTCGCAACTGGTCATCGTCATGACCGGCTACGCGGACAAGGACATTATTCTGCGTGCTCTCAAGGCTCATGCCGACGATTTCATCCAAAAACCAATCAATCTTCTGCAACTCAAGACAACAATCAGCAAAGCTCTGGAGAAAAAAGCTCTGCATCGTGAGCTGATGCAGTTGAAACAGCTTGATCGCATCAAGTCTGATTTTCTCGGTCTCATCTCCCACAAGTTACGCACCCCGACAACCTCCATCTCCCTCTTCATCCAGAACCTCGCCAGCGGCACTATCGACACTGAAGAGGTCGGCTTTGCTGAAACACTCAAAGCCATTCTGGAAGAATCGAATTATCTGGTTTACCTGATTCAGGATCTTCTTTACTACAGCGATATTATTCTGCAGGATAACACAGGCAAGGCAACGGCAGAGGACTTGAGGGAAATCGCCATGAGCATGGTGGCAGAAAAGCGCTCTGCAATCGAGCAGAAGGAATTAACCTTGCAATGCCGCCTGGCCGGCAGCTGGCCGGCCGTGATGATCTATCGCCGCCGCATTGCTTTTGCCCTCAATGCGCTCTTCGACAACGCGATAAAATTCACTCCGCAAGGTGGCGCAATCACTCTCACGGGAGAGATTAGAGAACAGGAAGCTCTCCCTGACGATTACCGACAACGGCCCCGGAATCAGCCAGGAAGAAGTTGCCAAGGTCTTTGAAAAATTTTATCAGATCGACCCGAACCACACTGGCCAGATCCGCGGTTTTGGACTGGGGCTCTTTTACGCCCGCCAATTTATCCTTGATCACGGCGGGGCAATTCACCTGGAGACAGCCCCTGGAAAAGGAACGGCAGTCACTATCCAACTGCCGCGAAGGGCGCTAAAAGCATCCACTTGACAAAAGAGAGACACGTCCCCCTTTTACCGAACACTTTCATCCCTGGTCTCAGGATTGAGACTTCAACAGCTCCGCCTCCGATCAAGTCTTGATCGATTTTCTAACAGCCATTTCCGCCTTGACATCTTGCATGGCTACAGGCATTTTGCTTTGTCTGTTCATGGGTTTATGTTATATTTTTAATATTTTTCGCTGATTTACGGCAAGTTTCATCAAGGGGCTAAAATGTTCAAAGGAACAACCATTCTTTGCGTGAGACGGGGAACCGAAGTTGCGATGGCCGGTGATGGTCAGGTCAGCCTCGGCAACACCGTCATGAAGCATACCGCCAGAAAATTGAGACGCATGTACAACGATCAGGTGATTGCCGGTTTTGCCGGCAGTACGGCTGACGCCTTCACCCTTTTCGAAAAGTTTGAAGCGAAGCTCCAGGAGTACCGCGGCAACCTGCAGCGGGCAGCCGTTGAATTGGCCAAAGAATGGCGCACAGACAGGATTCTACGACACCTTGAAGCCCTGCTGATCGTTGCTGACCGAGAAGTCACCCTGGTCCTTTCAGGCGTTGGCGATGTCATCGAACCGGAGCACGGCATTGCCGCAATCGGTTCCGGCGGCACCTTTGCACAAGCCGCGGCCCGCGCCCTGACCTGTCATACCGACTTATCCATGGCCGAGGTTGCTGAAGAATCGCTGAAAATTGCCGCTGAAATCTGTGTTTACACCAACGACCGGATTATCCTGGAGACCCTGACGTGAACAACTTTACGCCGCGTGAAATAGTCTCGGAGCTCGATCGCTATATCGTCGGTCAGAACAAGGCTAAACGGGCAGTTGCGGTTGCCTTGCGTAACCGTTGGCGCCGTCAGCAGGTCGCACCTGACCTGCGTGACGAAATTGCACCGAAAAACATCATCATGATCGGCCCGACCGGGGTGGGCAAAACCGAGATTGCCAGACGCCTGGCACGACTGGCCCAGGCTCCGTTTCGTCAAGGTTGAAGCCAGCAAGTTCACCGAAGTCGGCTATGTCGGCCGGGATGTCGAGAGCATGGTTCGCGACCTCGTAGAACTGGCGATCCTCATGGTCAAGACCGAAGAGGCTGATAGTCAGAAGCTTAAGGCTGAAGACCTGGCCGAAGAACGTTTGCTCGACCTCCTCCTGCCGGGCGAAAAGAATCTCGAGGACGCCAGGGACGGCAGCAGCACAACGCGCGATAAACTGCGTCGCTTGTTACGTATGGGCGAACTCAACGAGCGCATGGTCGAGGTCGAAACTCAGGACACCCAGATGCCTAACATGCAGGTTTTCGGGCCTCAAGGTGCTGAAGAGATGGGCATCAACATCAAGGAGATGTTCGGCAACCTTTTTCCGAAGAAAACCAAGAATCGGAAGATGAAAGTCTCGGAAGCACGCGAGATGCTGATTGAGATAGAAGCAGAAAAGCTGGTTGACATGGACAAGGTTCAGACCCTGGCCAAGGAGCGCACCGAGCAAAACGGCATCATCTTTATTGACGAGATCGACAAGATCGCCAGCCGTGAAGGCGGCCATGGCCCGGAAGTCTCCCGTGAAGGTGTGCAACGCGACATTCTGCCGATCGTCGAAGGCAGCACAGTCAACACCAAGTATGGTCCGGTCAAGACTGATCATATCCTCTTCATTGCCGCCGGAGCCTTTCATGTTGCCAAGCCATCGGACCTGATCCCTGAGCTGCAGGGGCGATTCCCGATCAGGGTTGAGCTCGACAGTCTCGAAGAAGCTGACTTTGTAAGAATCCTGACGGAGCCGAACAATGCCCTGATACGCCAGTACCAGGCCCTTATGGAGACCGAAGGTATTCATCTGAATTTCAGTAAAGAGGCGATTGCAGAGATCGCCAGAACCGCGGCTTCGGTCAACGAACGGACAGAAAATATCGGTGCTCGGCGCTTGCATACAATTATGGAAACGCTGCTCGAAGAACTCTCCTTCAACGCCCCGGAACTCCAGAGACAAAAGTCTGTCCATCGATGACGCCTTTGTCCGTGAGCGCCTCGCTGAGATTGCCGAAGACGAAGATCTTTCACGCTATATCCTGTAATCTGGAGTTTGGCTGATGATGCAAGAACTGATTAATAAAGCGAATGTACTGGTCGAAGCCCTGCCCTGGATCCGGCAGTTTAATGGCAAAACCATCGTCATCAAGTACGGCGGCAATGCCATGGTTGAAGAGCGACTCAAAGAAGGCTTTGCCCGTGACATCATCCTGATGAAGTACATCGGTCTGAACCCCGTGGTCGTTCACGGCGGAGGGCCGCAGATCGGCAAGGTTCTCGAGGCCATGAACATTGAAACCCGCTTCGAGCAGGGCATGCGGGTCACCGACGCCCGCACCATGGACGTTGTCGAGATGGTCCTGGGAGGCAAGGTCAATAAAGAGATCGTCGCCAATATTAACAAGCACGGTGGCAAAGCCGTTGGCCTGACGGGCAAAGACGGCAAATTGCTTACGGCCCGCAAGCTGGAGATGAAAACGGTCAACCCCGACACCCTGACCCCCGAGATCATCGATATCGGCATGGTCGGTGAAGTCGCCAAAATCAACCCGGAGATCATCTCATCTCTTGAGAAGGCCAACTTCATCCCGGTGATCGCGCCGATTGGTGTGGATGAAAATGGGCTGACCTACAACATCAACGCCGACCTGGTCGCAGGCAAAATTGCCGGAGCCCTGAAAGCCGAGAAGCTGATCCTGCTGACCGACGTGGAAGGGGTTAAAGACAAGAGTGGCAAGCTATTGAACACAATCGACGTCAGCGATATAGAGGGATTGATTGCTGACGGCACCATTGCCGGCGGCATGATCCCGAAGCTCACCTGCTGCCTTGAAGCGATCGCCGAGGGCGTCATGAAAACCCACATCATTGATGGTCGTATGGAGCACGCCTGCCTGCTCGAGATCTTTACCGACCAGGGCGTAGGTACTGCGGTTGCAAAGTTCAAGTGAAGCAAGCTGTAAGCTGTAAGCTGTAAGCTGTAAGCTGTAAGCTGTAACGAAAGCTATCATTTCATAATATGGAAGACAACGATGAGTAGTTCGTCAGAATGGATTAACAGAGCAGACAAGCACGTCATGAAAACCTACGGTCGCTACCCGATCGTCGCCGAGCGCGGCGAAGGTTGCAGGCTGTGGGATGTTGACGGCAAAGTATATCTCGATTTTCTCGCCGGGGTGGCGGTCAACAACCTCGGCCACTGTCACCCGAAGGTGGTTGCGGCGTTGCGGGAACAAGCCGGGCGCCTGCTGCACTGCTCCAATTTCTACCATATCCCCCAGCAGGTTGAATTGGCGGAGTGGCTCTGCGAACACTCCTTTGCCGACCGGGTCTTCTTCTGCAACTCCGGCGCTGAAGCCAATGAAGCGGCGATGAAGCTGGCACGTAAGCACAGTCACGAAAAGCATGGCCAAGATCGCTTCGAAGTGATCACCGCCCAGGCCTCTTTTCACGGCCGCACCATCGGCTGCCATCAGCGCAACCGGCCAGGAGAAGGTCAAAGCAGGCTTCACACCAATGCTTGACGGCTTCAAGCATGTGCCCTTTGGTGATCTGGAAGCCATGCGCCAGGCGATCACGCCGAGAACCTGCGCCATAATGCTCGAGCCCCTTCAGGGTGAGGGAGGGGTTAACGTACCGCCCGCCGGCTACCTTAAAGCAGTCCGGGAGCTCTGCGATGAATTTGAGCTATTGCTGATCTTCGATGAGGTTCAGGTCGGCTGCGGCAGAACCGGCACCCTCTGGGCTTACCAGCAGGAAGAGGTTATCCCTGACGTCATGACCCTGGCCAAAGCCCTGGCCGGAGGACCGCCGATCGGCGCCCTGCTGACCACAGAAGAGCTAGCTGCAAGCCTTGGCCCGGGAACACACGGTTCCACCTTTGGCGGCAACCCCCTGGTCTGTGCCGCGGCACTGGCCGCCATGCAGACGATCAATGAACAAACTCTGCTCGACAACTGTCGGGCAATGGGTGCGTATCTGACGGAGAAACTCGAGCAATTAAAAGCCAAGTATTCTTTCATCAAGGAAATCCGGGGCCGTGGCCTGATCCTCGGCATGGAACTCGGCATTGAAGGCGGGCCCCTGGTCGTCAAAGCCATGGAACGTGGCCTGCTGATGAACTGCACCGTCGGCAACGTCTTGCGTTTCGTGCCGCCACTGATCGTCAGTCGGGCAGAAATCGATGAAGCAATGACGATCCTTGACGAGGTACTGGCAACTGTAGACTGAACAGCGATAAGAATATTTTAAGGAGTCACGACTGTGAATAAAGACTTTCTCTGCCTCAGCGACTGGAGTCTCGAAGATCTGGAAAAGATCTTCGCGCTGACCGGCGAGCTGAAATCCAAGCAAAAAGCGGGCTTGCCCCACCAACTCCTGGCAGGCAAGACCCTCGGCATGCTCTTCGAAAAAAGCTCCACCAGAACCCGGGTTTCCTTCGAAGCAGGCATGTTCCACCTCGGCGGACACGCACTGTTTCTGGCTTCCGGCAACACCCAGATGGGCCGCGGCGAGCCGATCAAGGACACCGCCCGCTGCATGGCCCGTTATGTCGACGGAGTCATGATCAGAACCTTCTCGCAGCAGGCCGTCGAGGAGTTTGCCCGCTACAGCTCCGTGCCGGTCATCAACGGCCTGACCGACAGCTATCATCCCTGTCAGATCATGGCCGACCTCTTCACCGTCAGCGAGCACAGAGAAAACTATCGCGAGCTCAGCTACTGCTGGATCGGTGACGGCAACAATATGGCAAACAGCTGGATCAACGCCGCCGCCGTGTTCGGTTTTGAACTGCGCGTTGCCACTCCGGTCGGCTATGAGCCTGACGCTGCAGTCTGCAAGCGTGCGGCCGAAGCCGGAGCAAAGATTTTCTACACCAACGATCCGCGCGAAGCCGCACGTGGCGCACAGGTTCTCAACACCGACGTCTGGGCCAGCATGGGACAGGAAGAAGAGCAACAGGAACGTGCCAAGGCCTTTGCCGGCTACCAGATCAACATGGAACTGGTTGCCCTGGCCGACCCTGACTGCGTGGTCATGCACTGTCTCCCTGCGCACCGTGACGAAGAGATTACCGACGAAGTCATGGAAAGCCGACATGCCATCATCTACGATGAAGCCGAGAATCGTTTGCATGTGCAAAAAGCCATTATGGCGACCCTGATGGGTTGAACTCTCGAGGCACGTAGCGAGTAACGTGACATGAGACAACTTTTCAGAATAGAGCCATAATGAATATTATCTGCCCACATTGTAATTTTTCAAAAACGCTTGACCCGGCCCAGGTTCCGGATCGTGCCGTCAAAGTGAACTGCCCCAGATGTAAAGAGCAGTTCACTTTTGACAAGACGGTGCAAGAGCAGGAATCTTCATCTCAAAAGGTTGCTCAGCAAAAAGCGGCTCAGCCACCCCAAACAGGAGGCGACCAGGGGCGCAGAATTATCTGCAACGCCTGTGGTGCGATTCAACCGCCTGCCGCTCGATGCGTCCAGTGCGGTGCGACCATAATCGCCACAGCGAGCCCGATAAATGAACATAGTTATGCCGGCTTCTGGATCCGGGTTGTGGCCTATCTGATCGACTCGATCCTGCTGGTCACCGTGCAGTCGGTTCTCAGCCTGCTGATCAGCCTGACCATCGGCATGTTGGGCATCGCCACCGATGGCGATCCGGCCATCAACACGGTGATCTGGCTTTTCGGAGCCGTCCTCAGCATCAGCTACGCGGTCTTTTTCATCGGTTACTGTGGTCAGACCCCCGGCAAGATGGCGCTACGCATCAAGGTCATACGCACCGACGGCAGTCCGGTCAACTATGGTCGAGCCGCACTACGCGAAGTTCTGGGTAAATTTATTTCCAGCATCCTGCTTGGCATCGGCTACCTGATGGTTGCCTTCGACAGCCGGAAACAGGGGCTGCATGACAAAATTGCAGATACTTATGTGATAAAACTCTAGGAGAAAGGTATTGGGTATAGGGACAAAGGATGAAGAATCTTTCCCTTTGCCCTTCAGCCTGTTCCCTTAGCCTGAACCACTCATCAATCAAAGGAGCATTTTCAATGTCTAAACCGCAAATAAAAAAAGCTGTCCTCGCCTACTCCGGGGGTCTTGACACCTCGATCATCCTCAAATGGCTGATCGAGGAATACGGTTGTGAAGTCGTCGCCTTCTCGGCTGACCTCGGTCAGGGTGAAGAGCTCGACGGAATCCCGAAGAAAGCCAAGGATACCGGTGCCAGCGCCTGTCATATCCTCGACCTGCGCGAAGAGTTCGTCCGCGATTTCGTCTTCCCGATGTTCCGCGCCAACGCCATCTACGAAGGCCGTTATTTTCTCGGCACCTCGATCGCGCGGCCGCTGATTTCCAAGGCACAGATGGAGATCGCCGCCAAGGAAGGGGCTGATGCCGTTTCGCATGGCGCCACCGGCAAAGGCAACGACCAGGTCCGCTTCGAGCTCGCCTACTATCACTTCGACCCGGCAGTGACGGTGATTGCGCCCTGGCGCGAGTGGGACCTGAACAGCCGCACGGCTCTTGAAGCCTATGCGAAAAAGCACGGCATCCCGGTGCCGACCAGCAAGAAGTTCCCCTGGAGCAGTGATCGCAACCTGCTGCACATCTCCTTCGAAGGAGATGTTTTGGAGAATCCCTGGGCCGAAGCCCCGGAAGAGATGTACGTGCTGACGGTACGCCCGGAGGATGCTCCGGACCAGGCGGAGTATGTTGAAATTGATTTTGAAAAAGGTGATGCCGTTGCCGTCAATGGTGAGCGTCTTTCCCCGGCCAAGTTGCTGGCCAGACTCAACGAACTGGGCGGCAAGCACGGTATCGGCCGCGTCGACCTGATGGAGAATCGCTTCGTCGGCATGAAGAGCCGTGGCGTCTACGAGACTCCCGGCGGCACCATTCTCGAAGAAGCGCACCGCGGCGTCGAATCGATCACCATGGATCGTGAGGTCATGCACCTGCGTGACTCGATGATCTCGCGCTACGCCAGCATGGTCTACAACGGCTTCTGGTTCGCCCCCGAGCGCATTGCCCTGCAAACCATGATCGACCAGACCCAGCAGACCGTCAACGGCAAGGCCCGCGTCAAGCTCTACAAAGGCCACTGCCGCGTGGTCGGCCGCGACTCGGCCACCGACAGCCTGTTCAACGTCGACTTCGCCACCTTCGAGGCCGACGAAGTCTACAACCAGGCCGACGCCGAAGGCTTCATCAAGCTCAACGCCCTGCGCCTGCGCATCGCCGCAATCCAGCGCGAAGCGAAGAAATAAAAACGGGACAAGGAGTCGCGAAGGTTGAGGGTACAAGGTTTTCGCCCTGCGCCCTTACCCCTCAGCCCTGAGCCTTCATGGATTTCAAAAAACAGTCGATCAAAACCTCCGTCGTCGCCTGTATTATCGACGATCAGCAACGCGTTCTGCTGACCCGGCGCTGCATTGAGCCGTTTTGCGGCCAGTGGGTCATGCCAGGCGGCAAGATCGATCACGGGGAGAGGCTTCTGGAAGCGGTGCATCGCGAGGTCCGTGAAGAGGTCGGCCTGGAGATCCGTGTGGATGGCCTGCTTGACGTCTATGAGCATGTCGGGGTCGGCGCAGCCGGCCATCACTACGTCATCCTCTACTACCGCGCCCACCCGCTCAGCTCTACCCTGGAGCTCAACGCCGGGGAAGTGACAGAGGCGGCCTGGGTGACCGCTAACGAGCTGCAGCGTTATGATATGACCCCGGGAACCCGGCACATCCTCGCCCAGGTCCTGCCGGGCTGGGTGTGCGACCCCGGCGAACCGGAAGATGAGTTGTCGTACCGGCTTCAAGTGGGCGGCAACGCTCCGGAATCTTGAGGAACAAACCATGTTCCGCATCGTAGAAAAACCGGTCAATCTAGAATTCCCGCGCGGCCATCACCTGCATGCTTTGGCCTGCCAGATTGCCAACCACCTGCAAAAGCAGGATTACATCTGCCTGATCAGCGACCCGGATGAGCAGTGGCAACAGATCCGTTCGATCTTCGACCTGGTGGCC
The DNA here is from genome assembly GCA_963769955.1 of uncultured delta proteobacterium. GTDB lineage: Bacteria > Desulfobacterota > Desulfuromonadia > Desulfuromonadales > BM103 > M0040. The sequence continues at coordinate 25,660 of CAVYNW010000026.1, read as the reverse complement.
GGCGGCGACAGCAACCTCAGCCGGCTACACTTTCTGGTCCTGCCGGAAGCAGCCATGCCCTACGCGCGGGTCGAGGATCTACTCGCCCTGATCGACCGTCAACGGCAGAACAACACCGTCACCATCTTCGGCCTCGAGCATATCGACCTGGCGACCTACCTGGAGCTGCTCGAACGCCATGCCGACGACAACGCCGAAGCGCTGGCCAGTGTCCGAGATGATTTCGCCGCCGCCGATATCGCCGGGGTTCCGGTCAACTGCTGCATCACCGCGGTCAAGGAGGCCGACGGCCATCTGCGGGTCTTCATCCAGGCCAAGAGCCACCCGTTCGTCGGCGAGGAGACTATCGACCTGTTCCACGACCTCTACCGCGGCAAGGTCTTCCCGCTGCTGCGCTGCACACCGAATGGCTTCAATTTCATGACCATGATTTGTCTCGACTACATCTACCGCGATCTCTACCAGTCGAACATCAGCGTCCTGATCGACAAGGCCAACGAACTGTTCTACCAGACCCGCCAGCGGCTTGACCTGCTCTGCGTGCTGGAGTGCAACCCCAAACCCGAGCACAAGGCGTTCCGCGACGTGGTCAACGGCTTTTACGGTGAGTACCTCGCCTACACCCCTGGGGTGCGTGACACCATCACGGTCTTCTGCAACAGCTCCGAGGAGACCACCGGATTTACCCGGGAGCCGAACTTCAACTTTGGTCACTCCATGGTGATCATGCATCAGAGCCACAAGATCGCCCCGGCAGAAACCAACGAATACCTCAGCGACGATTTTGACGGTCTGCCGGTCTGCCGCATGCGCTTCGGTACCGCGAGCCGGCTCTATTACTTTAACCTGCCGCTGTTTCACGAGCTCGATCCGCGCACCACACGCTTTCCGCTGAAGATCCACGCCATCTACCAGCCGGCAAACGGCGGCTGGGAGCGCTTTGGCGAACTTGACCACAGCATGACAAACAGCCATCACGACTATGCGGCAGCGCACAAAATAGACGCCGCCGATTACGCAGAGAGGAAGAAAGACTGATCATGAGCGACAAACTCTGGGCCGGACGCTTCACCCAGCCGACCGACGCCTTCGTCGAGGAATTCACCGCGTCCATCAACTTCGATCAACGCCTCTACCGTTACGACATCCTCGGTTCCATAACCCACGCCAGGATGCTTGCCAGGCAAGAGATCATTGCAGACGATGAGGCCGAAACGATCGTGACCGGACTTAACGAAATTCTGGCCGAAATCGAAGCAGGTCATTTCACCTTCTCGGTGGCCCGGGAAGACATCCACATGAATATCGAGGCGCGCCTGATCGAAAAGATCGGCCCGGTCGGCGGCAAGCTGCACACGGCCCGCTCACGCAACGACCAGGTCGCTCTCGATGTCCGCCTCTATCTCCGTGACGAGGTCGACGCTATCTCTGTAGCTCTCAAGAAGTTGCAGTCGGCCCTGCTTGATCAAGCCGAGGCCAATCTCGATGTCATCATGCCGGGCTACACGCATCTGCAGACGGCCCAGCCGGTGCTGTTTGCCCATCACATGCTGGCCTATGTCGAGATGCTGGCCCGCGACACCGGACGCCTGCACGACCTGCGCAGCCGCCTCAACCTGCTGCCCCTCGGGGCCGGAGCCCTGGCAGGAACAACCTTCCCCATCGACCGTGAGTGGGTTGCCGAGCAGCTTGGCTTTGCCGGTGTCACCCGCAACAGCCTCGACAGCGTCTCCGATCGCGACTTCGCGCTCGAGTTCTGCAGCTTCGCCTCGATCCTGATGATGCACCTTTCGCGTCTTTCCGAGGAGCTGATCCTCTGGTCGAGCGCAGACTTTGCCTTTATCGATCTCTCCGACGGCTTCTGCACCGGCAGCTCGATCATGCCGCAGAAGAAGAACCCTGACGTTCCAGAGCTGGTGCGTGGCAAAACCGGCCGGGTTTATGGCAACCAGGTCAGCCTGCTGACATTGATGAAATCTCTGCCTCTGGCCTACAACAAGGACATGCAGGAAGACAAGGAGCCGCTCTTCGACACCATCGATACGGTGCGCGGCTCACTCAAGGTCTTCGCCGAGATGATCGCCGAGATGAGCATCAACTCCGAACAGATGAGAATTGCTGCCGGGCGCGGCTTCTCAACCGCCACAGATATCGCCGACTACCTGGTGCGCAAGGGCCTGCCCTTCCGCAACGCTCATGAAGTGGTGGGTAAAACCGTGCGTTACTGCGTTGAAAACGGCAAAGACATCCCGGATCTGACTCTGACTGAATTCCAGCAGTTCTCCAGCGACATTGGATCGGACATCTTCGATTACGTCACCCTGGAGGCTTCGGTAAACGCCCGCAAGGCAACCGGCGGAACGGCCCGCTCGGCAGTCGAAAAAGAGCTTGCCCTCGCCCGCCAGGCCCTCAAGGAAGGTTGAGCATGAAATTTACTGGTTTGTTGCGCTTTTCGCCAGCCTCGCATGCTGCGTGCTGCGCTGCTCGTCAGCATCAGTCTCTCGCTGGTCGTGTCACTCCCGGCCTGCGGCAAAAAAGGCCCGGTGAGGCCGAAGCTTGCCAGGCAGCTGGAAGCCCCGACCGATGTCACTCTTGCAGCAGCAGGGCAATCTTTTCGTCCTCGCCTGGACGATCCCTTCAGACAAGCATGATGGCAGCAGGGAAGACTTGACCGGCTTTGTCATCAAACGCCTGACCTATGATGTCACCGACGGCTGTCCCACCTGCCGCACCCCGGAAGACGCGGTCGCAGAACTCTCGATCAAGGATCCGACTCCGGGTCAAAGGATCGGCGACCGGATTTACTGGCGTGATTTTGACATCCGCACCGGCACTGGCTACAGCTATGCGATCGTGCCCGTCACCCTTGGCGATATAGAAGCACCCTTCGCGACAATTCATCTGGCAGCGCAGCAGCCCCCTCCGCCACCGACGGCTTGAAGGCTGAAGCCGGTAACGGGCAGATTGCCTTGCAATGGAACGCCCCCGCGCTGCCCGCCGGGATGGAACTGCTCGGCTACAACCTGTATCGCAGGCAGGCAAAGCGGCCATTTCCGATCGTGCCGCTGAACGCCAAACCTCTGCAAAAAACCTCTCTGCTTGATCGCGGTCTCGATAATGGCCGAGCCTACGAATATCGCGTCAGCGCGCTTGTCGTCAGCGGTACTCAACAGCTTGAAAGCATGGCCAGCCCAGGCGTCCTGATCACCCCCCAGTGAGGGTGTAGATACAAGCTTTACAAGAGTCTACTGCTATGTTACCTAGGTGCTTCAACGACTTGAGATCAGGAAAACACACATAGCATCAGAGAAGATTCGGACAATCAGCTCCGTTTGTCTTCACACTTTTAAGGAGAGAATCATGTTCAGTGGATCCATGGTAGCGATCGTCACCCCTTTCGACAACCAGGGGCAATTCGCCGAGGAGACCTATCGTCAGCTGATCGACTTCCAGATTGAAAACGGCACTGACGTCATCGTCCCCTGCGGCACGACCGGAGAGTCGGCAACCCTCGATGTTGACGAGCACGAATATGTCATCAAGGTCTGTCTCGACCAGGTCAACAAGCGTGTTCCCGTTATCGCCGGTACGGGCGCCAACAACACTGCCGAAGCGATCCACCTCTCAAAAAAGGCCAAGGATATGGGTGCCGACGGCCTGCTGCTGGTCTGCCCCTACTACAACAAACCTTCCCAGGAAGGCATCTTTCAGCATTACAAGTTGCTTGCCGAAGAGGTTGCCCTGCCCCAGATCCTCTACAACGTACCCGGCCGCACCGGCGTCAACATGACCGCTGCGACCACCATCCGCCTGGCCGAATTCGACAACATCGTTGCCATCAAGGAAGCCTCCGGCAGCCTGACCCAGGTCTCCGAGATCCTGGCCAAGGCCGGTGACAAGATCGACGTCATCTCCGGTGACGATTTTCTCACCTTCCCGATGATGTGCTGCGGCGCCAAAGGGGTTATTTCGGTCTCCGCCAACGCCATTCCCAAGCAGGTCAAGGACATGGTCGAAGCGGTCCTGAACGCCGACTACATGATGGCCCGCAAGCTGCATCTCGAAATGCTCGACTTTCACAACGCCATGTTTATCGAGTCAAACCCGGTTCCGGTCAAAAAGACCCTGGAACTGATGGGCAAGATGCAAGCGAACGTCCGCCTGCCGCTGGTCGACATGAGTGACGCTACACTGGAGAAATTAAAGAACGTCCTCAAGAAGTACAGATCTGATTTAATTTTTTAACGCTGAGCCGCAGAAGACGCAGAGAAAAATCATTATTGTCTCCGTGACTCTGCGTCTCGAGTGAGCTCGCGAACGGGCGTTAGATAAGGTTTTATTATGATTAAAGTTGCAGTAACAGGGGCCGCCGGCAGAATGGGCGGCCGTATCATTACCCTGATCACCGAAGCCGAAGGGATGGAAATCGCCGGAGCGGTTGAGATGGCGGGACATGCCAGGCTTGGCGACGATGCCGGTTACGTCGCCGGTTGCGGTAACCTCGGTGTTGCGATTACCGATTCTCTGCAAGACGCCCTGGCCAACGCTGACGTCCTGATCGACTTCACCTGGCCGGAAGTGACGATCGGCAACGCCGAAGTCTGCGCCAGACTCGGCAAAGCCATGGTCGTCGGTACGACCGGACTGAACCCGGAGCAACGCGAAATTCTCACGGGGCTCGCCGCAGAGATTGCCGTGGTCTTTGCGCCAAACATGAGCGTCGGCGTCAACGTCTGTTTCAAATTACTCAAGGATATGGCCAAAACCCTCGGCGAAGGCTTCGATGTCGAGATCGTCGAACTGCACCATAACAAGAAGAAAGACTCTCCTTCCGGCACTGCCGTGCGCATGGGCGAAATCGTTGCCGATGCTCTGGAGCGTGATTACAACGAGGTCGCCAACTATCATCGTCAAGGCATGTGCGGTGAGCGCAGCGAGGAAGAGATCGGCATGCAGACTGTCCGCGGCGGCGACATCGTCGGCGAGCACACGGTCTACTTCATTGGCATGGGTGAGCGTATTGAACTGACCCATCGCGCCATGAGCCGCGACATGTTCGCCCGTGGCGCCATACGCGCTGCCGGTTGGCTGGCAGAAAAACCGGCCGGGCTATACGATATGCAGGATGTTCTTGGACTCAAGTAAAACAGCAGGAGAAACGGTTAAGCGCGTGGATGCGTAGAAGGTAGAACTTGGACCTTGGATCCTTAACGCTTCACACGCCTGAACCATCTATATTTCCCCCACGGAGGTTACAACCCAAAATGGCACGTATCAACGATTCATACCTGAAACTCCAGGCAGGCTACCTCTTCCCCGAAATCGGCCGTCGCGTTAAAGCCTTCACCGACGTCAACCCTGAGGCTAAAGTGATTCGTCTCGGCATCGGTGATGTCACCCTGCCCCTGGCGCCGGCGGTGCTTAAAGCCTTCCATGAAGGCGTGGATGACATGGCCAAAGGCGAGACCTTCCACGGCTACGGTCCTGAGCAGGGTTATGACTGGCTCTCCCAGATCATCATCGACAAATCATACAAGCCCCTCGGCGTCGATCTTGAAGACCTCGGAAATTTTCATTTCTGATGGCTCCAAGTGCGACTGTGCAAACATTCTCGACATCTTCGACCTCGGCAACAAAGTCGCCATCTGTGACCCGGTCTATCCGGTCTATAACGACACCAACGTCATGGTCGGCCGCACCGGCAAGGCCGATGACAAAGGCTACTATGCAGGCATCCACTACATGCCCTGCACAGGCGCCAACAACTTCACCCCGGAGATACCAGGAGAGAAGGTCGATGTCATTTATCTCTGCTACCCGAACAACCCGACCGGGGCGGTAGCCACCAAGGCAGACCTGAAAAAATGGGTCGATTATGCCCTTGCCAACGACGCCGTCATCCTCTTTGATGCCGCTTACGAGGCCTTTATCACAGAAGCAGAGATACCCCATTCGATCTATGAGGTCGAAGGCGCCCGCGAGTGCGCGATCGAGTTCCGTTCCTTCTCCAAGACCGCCGGTTTCACAGGCGTTCGCTGCGGCCTGGTGGTTGTTCCCGAGGAATTGATGGGCAGCACCGCTGCTGGAGAAAAATACAGCTTCAACAAACTCTGGAATCGTCGTCAGACCACCAAGTTCAACGGCGTTTCCTATCCGGTACAGAAAGCCGCCGCAGCCGTCTATTCCGATGAAGGCTGGCCACAGGTCAGGGAAACCATCGACTACTATATGGAAAATGCCCGGATTATTCGTGAAGGGCTCACCGCCTCCGGCATCACCTGCTTCGGTGGGGTGAATGCTCCCTACATCTGGCTGGAAACCCCTGAAGGCATGACAAGTTGGGATTTCTTTGACAAACTCCTCAACGAATGTCACGTGGTCGGTACCCCCGGCAGCGGCTTCGGACCTTCCGGCGAAGGCTACTTCCGTCTCTCCGCTTTCGGTGATCGTGCCAATGTCGAAACGGCTGTGCAACGTATCAGAGAGAAATGGGGGAAATAATTCTCACCCGGAAGAGCAAAGTCCTATTTTCAAAGACCCGGAAAACAGTAAAGCCCCGCACTTTTTTGGTGCGGGGCTTTTTATGCTATACAGATGGGTTGATAGACTCATGATGTATTGACAAAAGTTGCTGTCCACGTCATATTTTCTAATTCTACGCATTTCAGCCACCTGTACAGGATGGCATAAATCGAAGTAAAATAAGAAGCGCTTGCTTCCGTTCCCCAATAGCCGAGGACCAACAATGACAAACCATATAGGGATGCCGCCCGCTCAGGGCCTTTACGACCCCGCTAACGAACACGACAACTGTGGTGTCGGTTTCATTGCCAACATCAAAGGCCGCAAAAGCCATTCCATCGTCAAACGTGGCATCGAAATACTCTGCAACCTGACTCATCGTGGTGCCGTGGGTGCGGACCCCCTGGATGGTGACGGTGCCGGTCTGATGATCCAGATTCCTGATGACTACTACCGCGAGATCTGTGATTTTGAGCTGCCCGAAGCAGGTGAATTCGGTGCCGGTATCGTGTTTTTACCCCAGGATGAAGCGCTGTCGTGAAGCCTGCATCGAGGTGCTCGAACAAGGAACTGAGCCGGCGTCGGATGCAGCCATCCTCGGCTGGCGCGAGATCAAGACAGACAGCAGCACTATCGGCCGCAATGCCCGTTCCGCAGAACCTCATGTCATGCAGATCTTTGTCGGCCTGGGCGATGTCGAGCCTCACCGTTTTGACCTGATGCTCTACCTGGCTCGCAAGCGGGCGGAGAATGCGATTCGCGATGGCAAGCTTGCCGGGTAGGAGATGTTCTACGTCTGCTCGCTCTCCAGCCGCACGATCCTTTACAAGGGCATGCTGCTCTCCGAGCAGCTGAACACCTTTTATCCTGAGCTGGACGATGAACGACTGGTCAGCGCAATTGCCTTTGTCCATCAGCGCTACAGCACCAACACCTTCCCGACCTGGGACCTGGCCCAGCCTTTCCGCTATGTCGCCCACAATGGCGAGATCAATACCCTGCGCGGCAACATCAACCGCATGCGCGCCCGCACCGCGCTGTTCGCACATCTCGAGCTGGCAGATGCGGTTAAAGACCTCGACCCGGTCATCATCGAAGGCAGCTCTGACACCGCCTGTCTGGATAATGCTCTCGAACTGCTGGTGGTCACCGGTCGCAATCTGGCCCACTCGCTGGCGATGATGGTTCCGGAGGCCTGGGCCTCCAAAGCTCACCTGCGCCCCGATGTGAAGGGCTTCTTCGAATATCATGCGACCATGATGGAGCCCTGGGACGGACCGGCCAACATCGTCGCCTGTGACGGCCGCCAGATCGTCGCGATTCTTGACCGTAACGGCCTGCGACCGGCCCGCTACTGGATCACCAGCGACGACGAGATTATTTATGCCTCGGAAGCAGGCGTCCTGGATATAGCGCCGGAGAAAATCCTGCGTAAAGAGCGACTGGCTCCCGGCAAAATGATCCTGGTCGATGTCGAAACCGGAGAGTTCAAGGAAGACCACGAGATCAAAGGCGAGCTCGCTGCGGCCCAGCCTTACGCTTCCTGGGTCAGCGAATACCTGATCCGCCTTGATGACCTGCCGGCCCCGGCCACCAAACGGGTGCCCAGCCGCGGCGAACTGCGGCGCAAGCAGGGTAGCTTCGGCTACACCCTGGAGGAGATGCGCGAGATCATGGCGCCGATGGCTGCCAACGGCCAGGAACCGGTCGGTTCCATGGGAACCGACACGCCGGTTGCTGTCCTGTCGAAGCGCAGCAAGCTGCTCTACTGGTACTTCAACCAGCTGTTCGCCCAGATCACCAACCCGCCCATCGATCCCCTGCGCGAAGAGATCGTCATGAGCCTGACCCAGTATCTGGGGCCCGCGCGCAACATCCTGCATGCCCGGGCCCGGAACACTGCCGGATGCTGGAACTCGACCATCCGGTGATCACCAATGATGTGCTGGAGCAGCTTGCGTCACAGCGACATCGAAGGCTTTCGCGGCACCACCCTGAGCACCCTGTTCGATGCTGGCCAGGGCCCTGAGGGTATGGAAAAACGCCTCGAGGAGCTGTTTATCGAGGCCGAGGCTGCGGTCGATGCCGGCCGCACCATCCTGGTCCTGTCCGATCGCGGAGTCTGCGCCGAAAAAGCCCCCATCCCGGCCCTGCTGGCCCTGTCCGGGATCCATCATCACCTGATCCGGGCCGGCAAGCGCAGCCAGTGCTCACTCATCGTTGAAACCGGAGAAGCGCGCGAAGTCCATCACTTCGCCCTGCTGGTCGGCTACGGTGCAGCGGCAATCAACCCCTACCTCGCCTTCGAGACCCTGCAGGACATGGTCACCCAGGGAATGCTTGCCGGCCAGGACGGCAACAACCAGGCCGACGAAGAGACCGACGTCGTCTATCAGTACACCAAGAACTACATCAAGGCGGTCGGCAAGGGCCTGCTCAAGGTTTTCTCCAAAATGGGGATCAGCACCCTGCAGAGCTACTGCAGTGCCCAGATCTTTGAGATTGTCGGTCTGAATCAGGAGTTTACCGCCAAATATTTCCCCGGCACCGCCAGTCGCATCGGCGGCGCCGGGCTGCAGGAGATCGCCACCGAAAGCCTGATGCGTCACCGCATCGCCTACGCCGAGCAGATCGATCCCAACCGCGACCTGGATCGCGGCTCCGAATACTCCTGGCGCCGTGAGGGGGAAGCTGCACCTGATGAGTCCGGAGGTCATCGCCCTGCTCCAGCACGCGGTGCGCTCAGGCAATCGGGACGACTACAAGCGTTTTTCAACCCTGGTCGACGACCAGAGCGAGCAACTCTGTACACTGCGCGGCCTGTTCAAGTTCAAGAGCCAGAACCAGTCCATCCCGCTGGAAGAAGTTGAGCCGGTCAGTGCCATCGTCAAGCGCTTCTGCACCGGCGCCATGAGTCTGGGCTCGATCTCCACCGAAGCACATGAAACCCTGGCCATCGCCATGAACCGCATCGGCGGCAAGTCGAACACAGGCGAAGGCGGCGAAGATCCCGCGCCGCTATATCCCCGGACGCCAACGGCGATCTCGCGCCGCAGCGCCATCAAGCAGGTCGCTTCGGGACGCTTCGGCGTCACTCCGCACTACCTGGTCAACGCCGATGAGCTGCAGATCAAGATCGCCCAGGGCGCCAAGCCCGGCGAAGGGGGCCAGCTGCCGGGACACAAGGTCAGCGAGTACATTGGCGAACTGCGCTACAGCGTGCCCGGGGTCACCCTGATCTCGCCGCCGCCGCACCACGATATTTACTCGATCGAAGACATGGCCCAGCTGATTTTCGACCTGAAAAACTGCAACCCCAAGGCCGATATCACCGTCAAGCTGGTCAGTGAAGTCGGCGTCGGCACCGTTGCCGCCGGGGTCAGCAAAGGGCACGCTGAACGGGTCATCATTGCCGGCTACGATGGCGGCACCGGCGCTTCGCCGACCTCCTCGATCAAGCATGCCGGCATCCCCTGGGAAATCGGCCTGGCCGAGACCCAGCAGACGCTGGTCCTCAACGACCTGCGCGGCCGCATCATCGTACAAACCGATGGTCAGCTGCGCACCGGCCGCGACGTGATTATTGCCGCCATGCTCGGCGCAGAGGAATATGCCTTTGCCACCGTGGCCCTGGTGACCGTCGGCTGCATCATGATGCGCAAATGCCACCTCAACACCTGCCCGGTCGGCGTCGCGACCCAGGACGAAGCCCTGCGCGGCAAGTTTGCCGGCAAGCCCGAGCATGTGGTCAACTACTTCACCTTCCTCGCCGAAGAAGTCCGTGAGCTGATGGCAGAACTGGGTGTGCGCAGCCTTGATGAATTGATCGGTCAGACTCAGTACCTGGAGATGGATACTGCGATCAAACACTGGAAAAACCAGGGGCTCGACTTCTCGCGGATTCTGGCCAAGCCCGAGGTTGGTGCCGAAATTGCCACCCGCCGCATCCAGGGCCAGGAACACGGCCTGGAAAAACAGCTGGACAACCAGCTGATCGAGCTTGCCTCACCGGCACTGGAGCGCAAGGAAACGGTACAAATCGAGTTCCCGATCCGCAACTTCAACCGGAGCTTTGGCACCATGCTCTCAGGACAGGTCGCCATGCTTCACGGCCGTGAAGGGCTTGCCGGAAGGGACCATCAACATCAGCACTGACCGGCATCGCCGGCCAGAGTTTTGGCGCCTTCCTGGCTCCGGGTATTGACCTGCACCTGGTCGGTGAAGCCAATGACTATGTCGGCAAGGGCATGGCCGGCGGTCGGATCAGTATCCGCCCTGACCCCAAGGCCACCTTCGAATGGCATGAGAACTCGATCGTCGGCAATACCGTCCTCTACGGCGCGACCGCGCGGCGAAGTGTTCTTCGCCGGAAAAGCCGGAGAACGATTCTGCGTACGCAACTCAGGGGTCACAGCAGTTGTCGAAGGCACCGGAGACCATGGCTGCGAATACATGACCGGCGGGCGCATGGTGTGCCTCGGTCGGACCGGACGCAACTTCGCCGCCGGCATGTCAGGCGGCTTCGCTTACGTTCTGGACGATGACAATCGCTTCCGGCGCCGCTGCAACCCGGCGATGGTCGATCTCGAGCAAATGACCGCCGAGGACGAAGACGCCAGGTGGCTGAAAGAGATTATCGCCAAGCACTACGAACAGACTGACTCCCCCCGCGCCGCCGCGATCCTCGCAGACTGGGATGACGCAACTGCTACGTTTTGTCCGCGTCTTCCCCCACGAATATCGCAGGGTGCTGACAGAGCAGGCGCTCAAGGCAGAGAATGAAAAGGAGGCCGCTCATGGGTGATCCACGCGGATTCATAAAACATGGTCGTCGTGACAAGACCCTGCAGGCGGTCGATTCACGACTGCAGCATCACGATGAACACTATAACTATCCCAGCGAAGAGAAGGTCAAAACCCAGGCTGCTCGCTGCATGGATTGCGGCGTACCCTTCTGCATGACGGGCTGCCCGCTGGGCAACCTGATCCCGGAATGGAACGACCTGGTCTACCGCGGCCAGTGGAAGCAGGCCCTGCAGGCCCTGCACGCCACCAATAACTTTCCCGAGTTCACCGGCCGGGTCTGTCCGGCGCCGTGCGAAACCTCGTGTGTCCTCGGCATCAACGAACCGGCGGTGACGATCAAGCTGCACGAAGTCTCCATCATCGACAAGGGCTTCGAGGAGGGCTGGATTGTCCCTCAGCCGCCTGCTCAGCGCACCGACAAGACCGTTGCCATCATCGGCAGCGGCCCCGCCGGTCTGGCCTGCGCCCAGCAGCTGAACCGTGCCGGTCATAATGTCACCGTGATTGAAAAATCCGATCGTGCCGGCGGGTTGCTGATGTACGGTATCCCTCACTACAAGTTGCGCAAGGAGAAGGTCCAGCGCCGCATCGACCAGCTGGTCGCCGAGGGCATAGAGTTCCGTTACTCCTGCGAAGTCGGCAAGGATGTCAGCTTCGACGAAATCAAAGGCTCCTTCGATGCAGTGGTTATCGCCACGGGTGCCGAGGAACCGCGCGACCTTCCTGTCGAGGGGCGCGAACTGGATGGCATTCACTTTGCGATGGAGTTTCTGCCGCAGCAAAACCGTGCCAACTGGGGAGACAGCGACATTGCTGCCCTGCACCCGAAAAAGCAGACCATCAGCGCCAAGGGTAAAAAAGTCATCGTTATCGGCGGTGGTGATACCGGTTCGGACTGTATCGGCACCTCGATGCGCCAGGGAGCAACCAGCGTCGTCAACTTCGAGCTGCTTGATCAACCCCCGAAAGAACGCAGCGCCGACAACCCCTGGCCGCAGTGGTCACGCATCATGCGTGTCAGCACTTCGGTTGAAGAGATGCAAGTCATGGGTGGAGATGTCCACTATGAAATCATGACCACCCGCTTTATCGGCAAAGATAAAACCATCTCCGCCCTCGAGACCGTCAAGGTGGAATGGGTTAACGGCCGCCCGGAGAAAGTCGAAGGCAGTGAACAGATCTGGAAATGTGATCTTGTTCTTCTGGCCATGGGCTATCTCGGACCGCGCTCTGAGCTGCTCAAGCAGTGCGGCTGTGAAACGGATCTGCGCTCCAACATCAAGACCGACCCCAAGACCCGCATGAGCTCGGTCGATGGCGTTTTTGCCGCCGGTGATTGCCGCCGGGGCCAGAGCCTGGTGGTCTGGGCGATCAGCGAGGGGCGCGAAGTCGCCCGTTGTGTCGACGAGTACCTGACCGGTACGGAGAGCTTGTTGCCGAAGGTGCGACTGGAGCCTTTTGTTTACTGATCCGGGCAGTAGGGCTTGATTATGATGACAGACAAAGAGCAACAGATCGATAATCTATTTGTAGACTTTTATTCCTTTCCTTAAATAAAAAATATTATGCCATTAATAACAGCGGCTTATGTGTATACTCCTGAGCCGTTATTATTGTTTTAACTGTATTGTGGCACACTAGCGGCACAATACACAGCAACAGTTGACCAACGATTACCACACAAGCGGGGGACACTATGGCCGTGATCGCAAGAGCGTAAAGACAAAAGTCGAACAATTAAATATCGTGCATTAGTTCGTCTCAAAGGCTACCCGCCACAATCAGCGACATTTGAATGAAGAACAGATGCCAAGAAATGGGCACAAGACACAGAGTCTGCAATTCGCCAAGGTCGCTACTTCCCAAGAATCAAATCGGCACCTTTTCAGAGCCTTCGACGCTACATTTTTGCACTTGCGGCTACTTCATGCAGTTCATCCCTTTTTCTAAATTTAATGTCCATGGCAATATTGCCGGCTGCAATCTCGTTCATCGATCTTTTCAAGCGGTAGATCGGTCCGGCGATCTTGTGGCTGATAAAGATGCTCAGAACACCCAAGGAGAGAACCACAACGCCCAGCGCTGGCCAGATACTAGTATGCAGAGAGAGCACCATCCTGGCAGCGTCAGTCTGCTCTTTGAGAGAGCTACTGGAGCTTAAGGAGCTGAAATAGGGGATAAAAAGAATCGCCGCGAATAACAACGTATAAACCAAAAGCAGCAGTATGGTGAATAGGAGAAACTTTGTCTGAAGTTTTTTTTCGATAAAATATTTTTTTGTAAAGAAAAATTTCATGGTATTTCGGCTCTAATAGATAGAATTGGGTGTCATGGTCAGGACTGTTTGATCACTATCCTTGGCTTTCACTTTGACCGTATAGTTTTCGCTGATGAGAGTATAGCTATCGAGGGAGAAGGCCATCCAGGACCTCTTGGCTTAGCCAGGTAGGCTAGACGACGATGCAGCGAGAGTCTCCAATGAGCCAAAGACCGCAGTTCAATGTAAAACGAAGCCTACTTTGTTATGCTGGATGATTACCTGCTGCACGAGCAGTATTCCGATTAATACAGTATTTTATGGATCAATTGGCGCTTGTCGGGAGGATTTATGAGTGCATTATGAAGAAATATAATAATAAATATGATGATTGAGTTTGTCGCAATTCTGGCCCAGAAAAATTCTAAGCTTTTTCATCTCACTAACAATGATTTAACTATTTTAGCTTATCTTGATCAGAAGAAAGCCAAACATTGACAATTTTTGTCAGTGATATAAAAAAATGCTACGTGGTATTAACCAATGCTTTTTTTCGAGGCAAATAGTTAGTTTAGAAAATTATACTGAGTCCACTCCTAAGAACTCTGCACTTAAAATTGAAGTGTTTTTACTTGTATACAGTCATTGTAAAAATCTCATTGAAGTCAACCATGATTGGTTACACAACAATTACTGATGGCTCATTTATGCTCAGCCTCATGGACAATCTACATAAATTGATCCAATGGTTTAGTGACCTCTCTCAGGCTACGGAAAGCATTTAAGAAACATCAACAATAGTGTAGCTTTTCTGTGTCTCCCCTTGTCCAACTTTCACTTCGTCGTCGCAAACTTTACCTAGCAAAGCCCTTCCCAAGGGAGACTCCGGGGTAATCACAAGATACTCCGTGCCACCCTCAATCAGCTTCAGCCCGCCGGCACCAGGGCCGAGGAAGACTTTTCTGCGTCGGCCATGATCTGTTTCCAGGCTGACCAAGGCAGTCAAGCGGATGGGGGTCTCGTCATCAAACCAGCGAAGCATTAAGAGCCCGGTAGAGCTCAAGGGTCTGGCGAATCTCCTGGGCGCGATTCGCCTGGCCCTGCGCAACATACGAAGCTTCCAGGCCGGTCGTGTCATATTTGTTGTCAGGGACACACTCTTCGTGAGTGGCTGCGGCGTGAGCCGTCTTCGCGGCCGCGGTCAGAATCTTGAGATCCTCTGTCAGGATCGTTATGATCCTATTTAAAAGCAGCTCTTTCTTCATGGCAAAAGCTTCTCACAGTCAAAGGCAAAGATGCAAGTCAGGTCATGCATCGACTTCACGATACTCATGCACCAGAAACAGCTAGCCAAGAGTGGCTGATAGCATTTCAAATTACATTCCGTGATGTTTTTGGTAAATTGTAATAGTTCACAGCTTTCAACGAACCCGAACATACGGAACCGAGGCCAGACCATGACCGAGTTGACCGCTCTTCAATACATCCTGATTCTGCTTGGCCTCGCCCTTCTCAATGCCTATGCCTTCAGCTTGCTGCGTCAGTCACCGATCGTCGGCTATCTCACCACCGGACTGCTCGTAGGCCCTTATGGTTTTCACCTGGTCAAGGACCTCCACGAAGTCGAATTGGTTGCCGAGGTCGGGATCGTTCTTCTGCTCTTTACGATCGGCCTGGAATTCTCATACGACCGCATTTTGCGACTCAGAAAGCTCTTGCTTTCAGCCGGCACCACACAAGTCATCGTGACCGGAGCGGTGGTCTTTGGTACAGCCCTCCTTTTTGGAGGGAGCATGACGTCCGCCATAGTGCTCGGCATGGCCATGGCTCTGTCATCGACCGCGATCGTCCTGAAATTACTCCTCGAACGAGGTGAGATCGATGCGGCACACGGCCGCATGGCACTCGGTATCCTGCTCTTTCAGGATCTCTGCATCATCCTCTTCATTATCATCCTGCCTTTTCTTGGCGACAAAGATCAGGATTTTACGGTCTGGGCACTGGTCAAAACCGGTCTGATTCTGTGTGGTCTCTATCTGTTCGTCCGTCATCTTCTCAAGCCTTTGCTGCGCGTCATTCTGCGCACCCGTGCTCCGGAGTTGTTTCGCCTGACCATTATTACTGTGGTTCTGGGAACCGCCTGGGCAACAGCCCACGCAGGACTCTCACTTGCACTGGGAGCTTTTCTGGCAGGACTTGGCCCTGGCAGAATCGGATTCTTCACACCAGGTTATGGCCGACATCATTCCTTTTCGTGATGTTTTCCTGGCCGTCTTCTTCATCTCGGTCGGCATGCTGGTCGACATCCAGCTGTTCTTGACCAACTGGTGGATTGTACTTCTGGGCGTGGTTCTTCTCAGTCTCACCAAAACCGTGACCGGAACGCTGGCAGGACTGGTGGCCAGTCAGCCGCTGCGCACCTCCATGGTTGCAGGGCTGATGACCTTCCAGGTTGGGGAGTTCTCTTTCATCCTTCTCGAATCCGCCCAGACGTTGAACCTGCTGCCGATACAAATCTATCAACTGGCGCTCTCGGTCGTCGCATTAACCATGATGCTGTCGCCCCTGATGTTTCGTCATGCCCATGCCATCGCAGAGCGACTCTCGTCCTTATGGGGAAGAGCTGGTGCACACCCGAAAAGCCAGGACATTGAGCGCACGGCCAACCTGGAGGGGCATGTCGTTATCGCCGGTTACGGCGTAGCCGGCAGAAATATAGCGCGCACCTTGCGCGAGATGCGCATCCCCTACATTCACATTGAAATGAATGGTGAGATGGTGCACCGGGCACGCAAATCCGGAGAGATCATCATCTATGGTGACGCAACGGCACCGGCCGTTCTGGAGGGGGCAGGCATTCACAAGGCGCGCGCCATGGTCCTTGCCATCAATGACCCCTCGGCCCTTGCCCGTGCCATTCCTACCGCACGGGAGTTGAACCCCGAGCTGTACATTCTGGCTCGGACTAATTTTGTCGCCAGTATCGAGCAGTTGATGCGCCTGGGGGCCGATGAAATCATCACCGATGAATTCGGGGCCGGACTGGAGATGGCGACTTTCCTGCTTCGCCAATTCAATGTACCGGAAGGACGTGTCCTGAAGATTCTCTCGTCTTTGCGGGAAGAGCATCATCAACGCTACAAGCAGCAGGGCAAGCAGAGCAGGACCCTGACCGGCTTCCTGTCAGTCCTCGACGGTGGTGAAATCGAGATTCAGGCGGTTCCGGACGACTCTCCCTGCCTGGGCAAAAGTCTTGCCGAACTCAACTTCCGCGCGGTAACCGGCTGCAGCATTATGGGCGTGATCCGACAGGAGAGGGTCAACTATAACCCTACGCCTGAGATGCGCCTGGAGGTCGGCGACACCCTTATGCTCCTCGGTGAAGAGGAGGGCATTCGCAAAGCCGGGGAGTTTCTACACGGACATCCGCTCTAAAAACCAGTGATATGCCAGAAAGTGTCCCTGAGATTATGTTTTTTGCTCTTTTCTGACGTAACCTTGCGACTGAAAATCCTCCACAGAGAAGCCTCGCTCTTGTGCGAGTATCGCCCTCCCTAAAAGCACGCAAAAAAACGCGCAGAAGGAAATTTTAAACAATGTCCACATCCTGTAACAACGACCTTCTCCAGATACTGGTCGAAGAGACCGGCCTGAAAAAAGCGCAGATCGCACAAACCGTGGCCTTACTCGAAGAAGGCGCAACCGTACCTTTTATCGCCCGCTACCGTAAAGAGGCCACCGGAGAGCTTGATGAAGTTGAAATACGCCTGGTACAGGAGCGCCTTGAATATCACACGGCCCTGAATGAACGTCGCCAGACCATTCTTAAATCGATCGAAGAGCAGGGCAAACTGACCGCCGACCTGCGGCAGAAGATCGAGGCGACCCGGCAGAAGACAGAACTGGAAGACCTCTACCTGCCGTTCAAGCCAAAACGACGCACCAAGGCGATGATCGCCAGGGAACGCGGCCTGGAGCCTCTTGCAGAGCAATTACTGGCTGCGCGAGGCCAGGGAGAATCGGCCGAAGAACTGGCCCTGCCCTTTCTCAATGCCGAGCAGGAAATAACAACGACTGAAGAGGCCCTGGACGGAGCGGGCCATATCCTGGCCGAACAGTTCGCAGATGTTGCCGAGGCACGGGCGCTGGTGCGCGACCTGACCTGGCAGAAAGGCTTGTTTTCGTCCCAACCGGCCCGGGGCAAGGAGGAGACGGTCAGCAAGTTTGAGATGTACTACGATTTCAGCGAGCCTTTACAACAGATCCCTTCCCACAGGATGCTGGCGATGCGTCGTGGCGAAAAAGAAGAAGTTCTGCGCCTGCGCATCGATGCTCCGGAAGAGGAAATCCTCGGTCGCCTCTATGCGCTTTTCATCCCTGCCGATAACCGCTTCGCCGAACTGCTGCGCGAAATCATCGTCGACACCTACAAACGCCTGCTGGCCCCTTCGATCGAAGTGGAACTCAGGCTGAAGGCCAAAAAGGCCGCAGACGATGAAGCGATTCGCGTCTTTGCAGAGAATCTGCGCAACCTGCTGCTGGCCGCTCCGGCCGGCAGTCATAAAGTCCTTGGCGTTGACCCGGGCTTGCGCACCGGCTCAAAGCTGGCCGCAGTTGATGCGACCGGCCGCTTTCTCGAGCATGTGACCATTTATCCCCATGCCGGAGGCGGAGCCAAGGTCGAAGCGGCCAGGAGCGAACTGCTGCGACTGGTCGAGGCCCATGGCATAGCCATGATCGCCATCGGCAACGGCACAGCAGGACGGGAGATGGATCAATTTGTTCGTCTTTGTCTTAAAGAAACGGCACTGAAGCTCCAGGTGGTCATGGTCAGCGAAGCCGGTGCCAGCGTTTATTCGGCATCGGAGATCGCCCGTGAAGAATTCCCGGACCTCGACCTGACCGTTCGCGGCGCCATCTCCATTGCCCGCCGCTTGCAGGACCCCCTGGCAGAACTTGTCAAGGTCGACCCCAAAAGTATCGGCGTGGGGCAATATCAACATGATGTCAGTCAGACCGCCCTGAAAAAGTCTCTCGATGAGGTCGTTGAATCCTGCGTCAACTTTGTCGGTGTCGATCTGAACACCGCCAGCTGGGCACTCTTGAGCTTTGTTTCCGGGATCAGTGAAACTCTGGCCAAGGCGATCATCAGGCATCGCGATTCTGCAGGCGCTTTTATCAGGCGGGATCAACTCCTGGAAGTACCGCGCTTCGGCAAGAAGGCTTATGAGCAGGCCGCGGGGTTCCTGAGGATAAGAGATGCCGTTCAGCCGCTCGATAACACGGCTGTTCATCCGGAGCGCTACGAACTGGTCGAGAAGATGGCCACGGACCTCGGGGTGGCGATAGCGAAGCTGATCTCCGAACCAGCCTTGCTCAACAACATCAGCCTGGAACAGTATCTGGGAGACGACATCGGTCTGCCGACCTTGAGGGATATTCTCGATGAGCTGAAGAAACCCGGCAGAGACCCCCGCGAGAGCTTCGTCACAACGAGCTTCCGCGAGGATGTGATGGAGGTGAAGGATCTTAAGGAAGGGATGACCCTCAATGGCGTCGTCACCAATGTCGCGGCCTTCGGCGCCTTTGTCGACATCGGCGTCCACCAGGATGGCCTGGTGCATGTCAGCCAGCTGGCCGACCGCTTTGTCAAAGACCCGAACCAGGTGGTCAAGGTGGGCCAGCAAGTTCAAGTCAGGGTTCTGTCGATAGACCTGCAACGCAAACGAATCGGCCTGACCATGCGCAAGGGCGAGGCAGACAAGCCTCCGCAGCAGAAAGAACGGGTCCAGGTCAAGCAGGCGCGGCCCGAGAAGAAAGCAGGCAGAATCAGTAACGGCAATGGCTGAAGCTCTGGCAAAATCAGGCTTCCGGGTCAAGAAGAGCAAAAACGACCGATGAGTTGAAGCCATTCAGCCCTGATGGGAGCTTAAGCTTCTGGAGAGAACTTCGAAGGCCAGGTCGTGGTCGGCTTCCGGGCTAAGCGTCGGCCCGATCAGGCGAATCATGGCGGCACGTTTGAGTAAACGGTCATCATAGCGCGCTTGAGGTGCGAGTCGCTGAAGCTCTCTCTTCAGATAAGCAAAATTGAGATCGCGGGTCAACTGCATGGCACTACCGAGACCGTCGAAATTCATCGTCGAACGATCGAAGATAAACCGGCCACCATCATGGGTGTAGAGCCAGAGGCTTTCGTCACGATCTTCGGTCGTTGACGATCGTCTCGGTCTTGACTTTTTTGGTCATCGGCACCCCACCGGCAAGCAGCGTTTTGCCAAGACTGAATTTACGGCTTGTCTCGCTGCTCTTGGTCTGGATCTCCCCGGAACTGCAGATGGCCACCAGCAACAAGTCGATCCTGCGGTATTCAAGCTCACAAGATTCACCCTGGCGTGACTCCAGCCGCAATGACTCTTCTCCCAGCACGAAACGATGCACGTAAACAGGCTGTCGACCGTTACGCACCTCTTCGGTATCGACCAGGAACGCCGGCACCTCGGCTTGAGACAAGCCGTCCACCAACTTCCGGGCCTGATCCTGGTCAGCGAAGGTTGCAATCACAACCGGGCTGCCACCGGCAAGTTTCTGACGGGCTTCGAAAGCAAGGAGACCCATCTTCTCCGCAACAATCATGGCAACAGCGGCCAATTCCTTTTTCCAATCAGGTAAAACCACAAGATACATCCGGCACTCCAACGCGAGAATTATATTTTTAATGCTGAATCAGTGTGTTCATGGTGAAGATAGTGAGTGCGAGCCCTCCATCGACAGTCAGTTCACTGCTTCAGCTTAAAAAGCAACATTGCTATAATGATAGCTTAAAGCTCTAAAATTTCTCAGTTCCTTTTCAGGTTTTTACATTTTGCATGACACAGCAAGATAGTGCATTGGTCTGTTTGCTTGATATAATGAACCTGAGGAAACCCCTCTCAGGAAAGGCATCATGAAAAAAATTCTGCTTATCGATGATGATCATCTCTTTCTTGAGCTCCTCACAGACTATGTTCGGGAGCACTACCCGAAACTCGAGATCATCGCTTGCGATGATCCGCTCAAGGGACTGTCGCTCATCGACGGAGACCTTGATTTACTCCTTCTCGATCTGGAAATGCCCAAGCTGGACGGCTGCAAGTTGCTTTCCTATGCCATCGAAAAAGGCGTCGACCGCAAGCGCATTATCATCCTCTCGGGTCGTGACGCAGACTACCTGCACAAATGTTTCGCCATGGGTGAATGCCTCGCAGTGCTGAACAAGACCGAAGCGCGACAGAAGATAGTCCTGGATATGATTTTTGCTGCTTTACAGAAGAAATAGAGTAAGAAAGGCGGCTTAAAAGACTCCGCCCTAGCAATCATGACCAGGTCTAACAAGCATTATCCGACCAACTCAAGACATATCGTTTGAGTAAAAAGCAGGAGGCATTATGCACCCGTGATTTTTTGGTATAATTATCAAGGGCAAAAGAGGAGGCGAGAATGACAATTAAACAAGTAATTTACTGCCTTGGGGCTATATTTCTGCTGAACATCGGTTCTGGCTGTGTGCCGATATCAAAACAGTTCGTCGGCAACACGCTAGCGCCAAAGCAAGAGGTCATTAAGCTGCAGTCAGGTGGGCCACATATGGACTCCTGGCAGAACTTCGACGTCAAGATTGACTACGAGTACAAGCAAAACGACGATGTGCTCAATATTTCCGGTCGTGCGGTCCTTGGCCAGCACTATGTAATGACATTTGACAATCTTGACGACCTTGAGCTCTATCTCTTCTTCATCGACAGTAATTCGCGTGTTCTGGGAACAAATATGCTCGCTAGATCCGTGACTCAAAATATTGCCGAAACTTTGCAGTTTAATGAGTCATACAAGTCTCCCCCAGGCACTACAGCCATCTCATTTGGCTACAAGGGACATGTTTCATCAATGAAGGACAATGCAACCTTCTATCTGCTGCCCTTGGATCACTGATCAGTGTCTTTCTGATGAAGATGAAAGCTTTCGTGATTTTTCCGTTAATTATTAGAATGCCACAGAGTGGTAATGTTGAAAGCGCATTGGTCTTCAAATAAAAGGAAACAGAGCCAAAGGCCGTCGCTTTCCGGATCGGGCAATTTCCTGTTTGTCGTAACTTCGTAAGAGGAAATACGGCTTCCTGTTGATAGATATTTAGCAAACTCTTTAAGTTACAAAATAATGGCCACCAGGGTTCGATCCTTGGTGGCCTTTTTGTTTCACTTTGTGGTTCGATACCATCAAACAAGGCGAGAAACATAGCAAATCGGGCACCTCCTCCATAGTGACTCGATGCACATCTAAATCGATTTTTAAAACTTAAGAGAACTGTTAATAATCATCATTAGTTATAGGAGACCATGGATACGGACCAGCGCCCCCTGCTGCCGATGGATTGGGTGTCCTTTCCATGTCCGCTCTCCGGCGCGTTTACCTCAGGCGGAGGAGGTTCCCATACGAAGCCATTGGGGATTGCATGAGTGCCTTCTGTCTAGACTATCGACACTAATAATGCACCTGAGTAATTGCCAAGATTTACATCAGGCCGATTTTCTCCAGTAGTTTCAAGGCAGCAACATAGGATATGGCCAGTAGAATAATCCACATGCGTAAGTAACATCTCGATCCCCCTCCTCAGTAACTTTTGTCATCTGCAGCCAACTCCTCGACCGTCAGTTTCTTGCTGTCCATCTGTCGCCAGACCCAGGCAATATAGGCCAGCACGAAGGGCACGGCGATCGCTACATATGACATCATGGTGAGCGTATAGTGACTACTTGATGCATTATATATGGTCAGACTGCTGTTCAGGTCTGCTTTTGAGGGGTAAAAGGGCGTGTTGTTGTAGCCGGCCAGTGAAAATAACGACAGACAGGTCAAGACCGTTCCCAAGCCGGCCGGCCATATTCCTCGTACCGATGCCGTAAAACGATTTAATAAGACGCCGAAAACAACAAGTACCAGGCCCGTGAGCAGAAGAATGAGCACGATCGGCATCTGCAGAAGGTTCTGAAAATATTTGCCGCTCATCATGCTGACAGTTCCGTTTGTCTGATCAACAGCGAAGCCATCCATCAGCACAAGGCTGATCAGAACATAGAGCAGGAACGGAAGAGCGCACAAAAGATTTTTAAATGATGCGCTTTTCAGCCGCCCTACCAGGTTTTCATGTTCCAGGTTGTTGGCCAGGTAAAGAGCTCCCAGAACCCTTGCGAGGAAGACCAGGAACAGACCGAGGCTGACGTTGAACACGTTAAAGGCCGCTTCGAGGCCGCGCAAAGGATGGGTCCACTTAACGAGGTTGTAATCGTTCAGTGTAAAATTCGACCCTGTGAAGAAGGTCCCGATCGCCGCACCGATCAGCAGTATGCCGACCGACCCGTTAATAAACATGAAGATTTCGTAGGTTTTCTGGCCGAGAAAATTGTTCGGTTTGCGTCGGTATTCATAGCTGACCGCCTGGATGATGAAGGTAAACAGGATGGCAATCCACACCCAGTAGGCACCTCCAAAGCTCGAAGCGTAGAAGAGCGGGAAGGAGGCGTAGAAAGCACCGCCAAACAGAACCAGGGTTGTAAAGGTCAACTCCCACTTTCTACCGAGAGAGTTGATCATCAGGGTTTTTTCGTCTTCATCCCTGGTGAGTGTAAGGATCAGTGTCTGCCCCCCCTGAACGAAGGTAAGAAACACGAACAGGGAACCGACGACCGAAACGATCAGCCACCAGAGTTGCTGTAAAGTCGACCAGTCAAGGTTGCCGATCATGAGTCTCCTCCTTTGGGACCGATAGATATCTGTTTGCTCATGATCTTTACCTCGGCGATCAATAAGGCGGTAAACAGGAACAGAAACATAAAGAATGTGATGGCTACTGTCGTGGTATCGAGATTTGAACGGGCGACTGTGACCGGCAGCAGGTCCTGAATGGCCCACGGCTGACGACCAACCTCAGTGACAATCCAACCGGCTTGCGAAACGAGATAGCCAAGAAAGACCGAGACGACACCAAGTTTCAAAAGCAACGGCTGCTCTTCCAGTTGATCTTTGGCGGAGAAGTACAGAAATGCCAGGAAAAGAAGAATGAAAAATAGCCCCAGGCTGACCATGGCCCGGAAAGCATAGAATGTTAATGCCACGGGTGGGACAGCCTCTTCGACTGAATTCAGATAACCGTAACCGAGATATTCCTGATTTTGCTTGAATCGTGTTTAATGCGTTTGCAGCGGTGATGTCATCACCGGATTTTTGAGATTTTTTATAATCGCCAAGACTGCTCACCGCAACCTTGCCACGATTGATTTTCTCCCTGGTGCCTAGGATGCCATGCTTCTCGTTGCCAAAAGTCAGGTCATTGATCCCAGGAACAAAACCTTGAAAATGTCTTTTCGCCAGGAGCGTCAGCATGCCTGGGATTTCAATACTGAAGAGGAAAGGAGCTTCCTCATCACCAGGTTTCTTGTCGGGGTTAACCAGGCCGACCGCGATTAGACCGGTAGGCTCCTTACCATCCCAGAGAGCTTCCATTGCTGCCAACTTCATAGGCTGGGTTCGTGCCGTAATGTAGGCGTGCTCATCTCCTGTGTAAGCTACGAATAAAGAGCTGAATAAGCCGAAAACACAGGCAACGGCAATTGAACGTTTGGCAAATTGGCTGTGACGTTTTTTCAGCAAATACCAGCTTGAAATTGCAACCACGAAGAGAGATGCGAGCAGAAAACCTGAGCTTGTTGCATGTGTAAAGTGACTGATTGCAACGGGAGAGGAGATAACCTCCCAGAGGTTCTGCATTTCGAAACGAGCCATATCGGGGTTGAATTTCATCCCGATGGGATTCTGCATCCAACCGTTGGCGACCAGAATCCAGAGGGCGGAAAGGTTTGCGCCGATAGCGACCATCCATGTTGAAAACAGATGCATCTTCCGGCTGACCCGTTCCCAGCCGAAAAACATCACCGCAAAGAAAGTTGCTTCAATGAAGAAAGCAAAAATACCTTCGATTGCCAGCGGAGCGCCGAAAATGTCACCCACCATCCATGAGTAGTTTGACCAGTTGGTGCCAAATTCGAACTCCAGGATGATTCCGGTCGCAACGCCGATGGCAAAGTTAATACCGAACAGGGTCATCCAGAATCTGGTAAGGGACTTCCATTCCTTATCCCCGGTTCTGACATAGATCGATTCGAAAAATGCGCACAGGAAAGACAGTCCAAGTGTCAGGGGGACAAAAATCCAATGGTACATGGCTGTTAATGCAAACGTCGCTCGTGCCCAGTTCACCTGCCCAGGATCAATCATATCAATCACTGGAGACCTCCATGTCGTAATTCTTAAGGATGCTAATCCTGATTGGAAAGATGATGAGATTGCCAGCTTGTTGGTGCCTCGCTTCTGGTGAGCTGTCGTAATACATGGTCTGCGCGCTCCTGGTCGTTGTCATAGTTGAGCTTGCAGGAAGTTGGGGAAAAACAACTTGAGGACCGTAAACATGATGATGAGCTTTAAGATGATGATCTTCCATAAAGAGCGACCTACCTGCATGCTTCTAAAGCCATCGAGGTAAAATTTGGCAATGGAATGAAACACAAGCTCTTCCCTCTCAAATAGAACCCGTTCAGCAATCAAGACAGCCCTTGCTGTCGTTTGCCCATATTAATTATTATAAGCTAATCGACTAGCCACATGAAAGGGTGTAGTTAAATCAAAACAATGCCCGTTGAAATGAGAACAAATAGACCTGGGGGTTTCTGGAGATGACTTGGAGATACCAACCGTACGCGTTTTGGCTGACCGGAGCAGATACGGGGTTGCAGACCAGGTGATTTTTTTCATTTACCTGTTGACATGCCTGACCAGATCGGCAATACATTAACCACAGAATATAACTCTCATATTCTACCTCCTAAGCAAAACCCATAGAACCCTTTGCCCCACAGTCTCTTCTGGTTGTGGGGCTTTTTTTTGATTGCAGAATCAAAATGAATTTTGCATTTCGTTAATTGGTATAAGCCCGAGGAAAACAACGAAGGGCAACCATCTGGCTGCCCTTTATAACGTTTATGGATT
>CAVYNW010000025.1:0-17634 GCA_963769955.1 uncultured delta proteobacterium | reverse complement strand
ACCCGGCAGGTGTCGGTAGTAAGTAGTATGTCCGGGTTTGTAGCACAATATCTGTCCGACCGGTTAAGAGGGCGTGAAGATGTGAATCACCTCTGTTCAATCTTTGCAGTTCCCCGATCGACTACACGGCTATCGCAACTGAATCGCCCACGGTTTCCTAGACACTCCACAGTTTTAAAGTTTCTCATATGTCACGCCCCTGGAACATAAAGTTAGGTGTGTCAAGACCGAGGTGTTGGCACATCAGCTAACAAGCCCCATTCTTTTCTTGTTGAAAAACCCTCACACCATGTTATACAATGTATTACACTTTATGGAGGCGCCTATGCTCGCTATTCGTTTGGAAAAAGACCTTGAGCAAGAAATTGACCTGCTCGCAAAAACTAAAGGCAGCAATCGCAGTGCTGTGGTGCGTGAAGCGATTGTGCGTTACCTGGAAGACAATGAAGACCTTGAACTAGCAAAGCAGGCTCTCGCAGAAACTAGTAGCAGTAAATCTCTCAAAGATTTGAGGAAAGAACTTGGCCTGGACAGTTGAGGTAAGTAATTATGCTGAGAAGCAGCTCCGCAAGCTAGATAAACCTATACAAAAACGGCTTCTTGATTGGCTTGTTGATCGTATCGAGGGCTGCAAGAACCCCAGGCATTTTGGGGAACCTCTGCGAGGAGAGATGGCTGGGCTTTGGCGTTACCGCATTGGTGACTACAGAGTTATTTGTGAAATCCAGGATCAGCAGCTTGTTGTTTTAGCGTTGGCTGTGGGGCATCGTAGAGAGATTTATCTGCGGAGCAGTTGAATGACCGCTGTGTCAACCGCAGGGTTTTATGAATTGTCCATATCAGTTGATTTTGACTCTCATTAGCCGCTGACACAGGGGGAGAATGAAGCCTAGAAATATTCTCACAAACCACGTTGCTGATACATGATTTTTTAGTATGTCAGGTCCGAGGTTCTGAGACGGACTTAATGGTTGCCACGCATAAGAAAAGCCCCTTGATTTATACCCACAAATATTAAATAATAATATCTCGGCTAAGAAGGAGGTATATTATGCCTAAGAATACGAGCGTCACACTTGGCCCCCACTTTGAGGAATTTGTTAGTAAACAGGTTGCTACTGGCCATTTTGGTTCTGTAAGCGAAGCCATTAGAGCTGGCTTACGGTTGCTTGAGGAAAGAGAAACCAAGCTCGGCTGTCTACGAAAGGCCCTTGAAGAAGGCGAAAGCAGTGGGACCGCTGATTACTCACTTGAAGGCTTGATCCGTGAATTAGATGCGGAAGACTTGAAGTGATGTCGAATTTCTCCCTAACTGAAAAAGCAAAGGACGACTTAAAGAAGATTGCCCGTTTCACCCAAAACGTTGGGGAAAGGAGCAACGAAATACTTATTTGAAATCGTCCGCGTTCTTCACGAATCTATGGATGTGGAATTACAGCTCTTGTGAGACGGAACAACTCAAACTAAGCTCTCGTTTGCGACATAACAGTGAGTCAGTCGCACACTCTTGACACCCCCTGACGAAAAGTTATTACAAGTTATGCCAGCAGCAATTCTCAAATTACCTAGTGCCCCGTGCGGTTAATTCATACCTTCAATTTTCGGCGCTTTTGCCCCCTGCCTGCGTTACGTTTCCTCGGTTTAAGCCTGGCTAGACCTGCGTCATCGTGCCTTGCCAGGAACCAAAATCACGCGCAATTTGTGCGGCGAACTAACCGCACGGGACACTAGGATTTATAAGACACCATCAACACAGAACGTAAACAGAGCCTATTGTTTTTGCGGCCCGGCTTGATCTTTAGAGTTCCGCTTTTAAATGGTTTGGGACACGTATCAAATCTAGAGTAATTTTCCATGGCCTTCAAATCGGTTTAAGCCTTCTCCAGGTGCATCAGACCTCTTCCTGCCGATCACCACCATTACGCTGCATTCCCTGGCCAGTCAGCAGTGTCGGTCATGGAGATCGACCTCAAAAACTCCTCTTCGTTGTTACTCCGCAGGTCCGCCGATACGCAGCACCTTCGCCCCGCGGATCCGTCCGGTCTTCAGCTCCAGCAGGGCACGGTTGGCTTCTTCAAGGGGGAACTCCTCGGCGTCTGGGCGAATCTCTGCCTCGGCGGCGAGGGCCAGGCAGTCGCGGACATCGGCACGGGTGACGTTGGCCACGCTCTTGATCTCCTTTTCCAGCCACAAGTCCCGTGGGTAGTCGATGCCAGCGAGCAGATCGCGATCGTCATCCTGTTTGCGGATGGCATTGATGACCATCCGTCCCCCAGGTGCTAGGTGCCGCAGTGCGTTCACGACCGGTTTCCAGACCGGGGTGGTGTCGATGACGGCCTGCATCTTCCCGGGCGGCTCGGCCTCGGTATCCCCTGCCCAGGCCGCCCCCAGCTCCCGGGCAAAGGCCTGTTCCCGCTCGCTGCGGGCGAAGACGAAGATCGGCACCTCCGGGTGGCTGTGACGCACCATTTTCAAGACCAGGTGGCCCGAGGCGCCGAAACCGGTCAGGCCCAGGGGGAGTTCCCCGGCCAGCTTGGCCAGGCGTAGCGACCGGTAGCCGATGGCTCCGGCGCATAGCAGCGGAGCGGCCTCGGCATCGGCCAGGGCATCGGGAATGGCATGGGCAAAGCCGGCCGGGACCACCATGTACTCGGCGTAGCCGCCGTCGGCATCGCGGCCGGTGGCACGGAAGTCCGGGCAGAGGTTTTCCCTGCCGCTATTGCACCAGGGGCAATCGCCGCAGGCCGAATAGATCCAGGCGACCCCGACCCGCTGTCCTTCCTTGATGTCGGTCACCTCGGCCCCGATCCGGTCGACACAGCCGACCGCCTGGTGGCCGGGGATCACCGGCAAACGTGGCGGTGCGGTGCGTCCTTCGATCTCATCGAGTTCGGTGTGACAGACACCGCAGACCTTGACGGCGATGCGCACCTCCCCATCTCCCGGTTCGGGGATCGGACAGTCAACCAATTGCAAGGGCTGATTTTCTTCGGCAAGATCCACCACCCGCGCCAGGCGCATGCCTCTCATGGTCTTCTTCATGGTTGCACCTCCGATGTCTGCTTCTTCCAGATTCGCACGATCATAATCCTTTCGCAGAGTCTCAATTCTCCATGTCATCCGAACGGAAGGTTGTTTCCAGTATAGCGTCCTGTGGTCTGAAGGGAAGCCTGGTCTATCTCCTTGCTGTATTCTGTCGGACAAGACGGACCGTGGCGTAAATCTGCGGATAGAGTTTTTTATAGGACCAGAATAGTGGGATCAACTTGCTCTGCACTGTCAGTATGGAAGTTCCTTCTTGCAGCGCTCCATATGAAAAAAATTGGAATTATGACGGTAAATTTTTTCGTTAAGGGCCCAATCTTAACCAATAAAGCTGATGCATCCTTGTCAGGTCTGAATAAACCTGATTGACTTATGATTGAGAACTTAAATCGGAAAACAAAAAAAGGAGATTGATCATGCCCACTATTCTTATCACTGGCGCCAACCGGGGGCTCGGACTTGCCTTGACCCGCTCTTTCGCCGATCTGGGCTGGCTGACTCTGGCCTGTTGCCGGACACCGGACAAGGCGAATGACCTGCAGGAACTTGCCGCAGCCCAAAACAATATCACCATTCACCGTCTGGACGTCACCGATGCGGAGCAGATCTCCTCATTGGCCGCCGAACTTTCCGATTGTCCTATCGATATTTTATTCAATAATGCCGGCATCCACGGACCCTCACAGCAAGGCTTCGGTGAAACGAATGTCGAGGGCTGGCTGGAAACTTTCCGGGTCAACAGCATTGCGCCTTTAAAGATCAGCGAAGCCCTGGTCGAGCAGGTGGCGGCCAGCCAGCAACGGATCATCGCCGTCATGGGGAGCATCATGGGGAGTATTGCCGACAACAGCTCCGGCCGGAACTATGCCTATCGGTCCAGCAAGGCGGCTCTGCACATGGTCACCAGGGGATTGTCTGTGGAGCTTGCTGATCGGGGGATCATTGCGGTTGTGCTTCACCCCGGCTGGGTCCGGACCGACATCGGCGGTGATCAGGCGGCTCTGTCGACGGAAGAGAGCGCCGCCGGGCTGACCCGAGTCTTGTTGGGCCTCGATGCTGACGACAACGGCAAATTCTTCGACTATTCCGGTGCCGAGCGCCCCTGGTAGCACCGCTTTCAGGTGGGTGATCCATAAGACCGGCTCAGGAATCATTCACCTCAAGCAGCTACCGGAAAATTTTCTACCGCCGAAAGTCGTTGTCGGATCATAGATTTTTAATCGGGTCTTGTTATCCTTATCTGGTAACCAACGTTTTCAAGCAAGAGAGGAGCAGTCTTTATGTCGAAAACAAATACTCTTTTCCATCCTGTTAAACTGATTGTCTGTCTGTGTGTGTTTGCTGCCCTGATCTTGAGCGCAACCCAGGCCATGGCCCTGGATCCTGCCTCACGTCCCGACAACAGCTGGATCAGCATCAGCGGCTCGGTCAAGGATGTTGTGACCAACAGTTTCACCCTTGATTACGGGGATGGCGTGATTTTGGTCATCATGAATGATGGCGACCGGGATGCCGGCGGCTACAAGCTGCTGCCGGGCGACAAGGTGACTGTCACCGGCATGATCGATGATGATTTTTTCGAAAAGGCCTCGATCGTAGCCAGCAACGTTTACATCGAAAAGCTCGGCACCCATTTCTTTGCCGCAGTAGCCGACAAGGGAGCTCTGTATGTCGTCGAAAAGCATCCGGTCGAGGTTGCCGATACCGTTGTTCAGGGGGTCGTGACGGAAGTCGATGATCAAGAGTTTCAGCTCGACACGGCAGTGCGAACCCTGACCGTTGATGTCGGGAAAATGCCCTACAATCCGCTGGATGATAAAGGCTACCAGAAAATCAGGACGGGCAACGTCGTCAGGGTCAGCGGACGGATCAACAAACAGCTGTTTCTCGGCCGCGAACTCATTGCCGACGATGTGACCAAGTTACTTGAGTGAGCGACTCGTGCTGCACTTTATCGGTTTTCCGGTGACGCGAGAGGCTACTTGTCTTCGCGCAGCGGCGAGGTGGCCAGTAAGGATGAACCTTGTTACAGTTTTTTGACCAGTTGTCGTGCTGCAGTCTGCACCGGGTCCCAGACCGGAGAGAAGGGAGGGGCGTAGCTCAGGTCGAGATCGATCAGGTCGGCAACTGTCAAACCGCTGGTCAGGGCGGTGGCAATCACATCGATTCGCTTGGCTGCTCCTTCCATGCCGACAATTTGCCCACCGAGCAGGCGGCCGCTCAATTTTTCTCCGAGTAACTTGACAGTGATCTTGCCGGCACCGGGATAATATCCGGCCCTGGTTCTGGTCTCGATGGTGGCCGTAGCATAGTCGCTGCCGAGTTCCCGCAGTTCTTTTTCCTGCAGCCCGGAGCGGGCGACTTCGACGTCGCAAATCTTGCTGACGGCGGTGCCGATGACGCCGGGAAACCAGGCGTTGCCGCCGGAGAGATTGACCCCGGCAACCAGCCCTTGCTTGTTGGCGATGGTTCCGAGGGCGATATGGACCGGTTGGCCGGTTAATCTCTGCACGGATGCAGCGCAGTCCCCGGCCGCCCAGATGTTCGGCGTACTGGTCTGCATGCGCCCGTCGACCTTGATCGCCTGTTTGACCCCCAGCTCAATCTTTGCCGCCACGGCCAGCTCCGAGTTGGGCCTGGTCCCCATGCCGAGGATGACCAGATCGGCGGGCAGGGTTCTTTTCGACGTCACCACTGCCTTGACGCGACCCTCGTCAACCTCGAAAGATTCGAACCCTTCCGAGAGGTAAACCTCCACGCCGATTCCCTTGAGTGCGCGAGTGACCAGGGCGCCCATGTCCGGGTCGAGGGTGTTCATGACTTCGCTGCTCTGTTCAACCAGAGAGACCTTCAGTCCCGAGACGGCTCAATGCCTCGGCCATCTCCAGCCCGATGTAGCCTCCGCCGATCACCACGGCCGTGCGCGGAGAATGCTCGGCAATAAACTCATGCACCCGCATCCCGCTCGCCAGAGTGGACAAGCCGAAAACACCATCGGCATCCATCCCGGAAACCTCGGGGCAGAAGGGGCGGGCGCCGGTGGCGATCAGCAGCTGGTCATAGGGTTCGACCAGATCACTGTCGGCGTCATGGTTCCGTATCCTGAGGCGCTGGGCGGCCGGGTCAATTTCGACGACCTCATGTCCGGTGCGGACCTCGATGTCGTATTGATCACGGAACTGTTCCGGGGTGCGAACGATCAGAGAGTCGAACCTCGTCAACCAGGCCACCGATCCAGTAGGGAATCCCGCAGGCAGAATAGGATGTGTAGGCGGTTCTTTCGAGAACCAGGATATCGCGTTGCGGCTGTTCGCGACGAATTTTCGACGCGGCGCTCATACCTGCGGCATCTCCACCAATGATAACGACCCGGCCATCAGACATATGCTCGTCTCCAGATGATAAGCGATTAAGGTTCTGTTCTCTACGATCTTTCAATACAAAGATCCGAATTGTAACCTCGATGGTGTTTTTCATGATTTGAAGGACACTCTGTCTACGGCGCTGTGACAGGGATAAAGCGGTTATGGTTTAATTCACGTCCTTCTCAAATTTAGTCCTCAATTCCTCGCGTGTCCGCTCGGTTTTATGCAGATCAGCCAGCCCCATCCCGTGCAGAACCTCCTCAGTCTTGCTGAATTGTACGGACCTGTATTCGACGATCTGGATATGATTCCCCCAGGGGTCAAGGAAATCGAGACCGCCGGGGAAAGGGCTATGCAGAAGCTCACATTCGAGTTGCTCAACGACGCGTCTTACGGCTTCACGATTATCCACGACCATGCCAAAGTGCCGCCCGGCGTCAGATTGCTGATCGCGTCCTTCGGCCAGGGCAAGAAACTGATCTCCGAGATCAAGGAATGCCATTTTGGTTTTGCGCCCCCGCAGGGTAAAATTAAACAGAGACCCATAAAAGGTCAAAGCTTCCTCTATGTCACCGACCTCAAGCGCAACATGATTGATTCCGATTGCGACCGCCTTTTCTTGCCGTGACGACATGATCTCAACCTCTCTACTGTAGGAGTTGCATAGCCATGAAGAATTATTATGTTTTTGTAGCTGTTCAGCTGGTCCCGGTTGGTTCTCAGCTGACAGGTGACCGATCGTTGCCGAACTGTAGAAGACAAGAATGAGGGTTACCTTTTATCTGTTTTGATGTTTTTGTTGGCACATTTCATCAAAACCGGTAACCCTCACTTTTTCAAGCTCGGTTGTTTAATCAAGTCTGAACGACTCCATATAAAGACTATAAGAAACTTCTCCCGTATGCCTCCATGACCAGAATTCAACTCCGCTGGATGGAGTAATAAAGAAAAGAGTGTGATTATTTAAAACGGGACGTTGCCGCCTTAACGGCATCTCCGAGTTCAGACCACGCTTGTTCCATGCCGTCTTTCATATCTTCCCAGGCGTCTTCGCTGGCATTTTGCAGCTTATTCAGTTGCTCTTTAGCCTTGGAACGCTTCTTCTTCAAGTCCTCTACTGTTTCCTGGTAGTCAGACTTGGCACTCGCTTCTGCTTTATCGGCTTTTGCTTTGAGAACATCGATTTTCGCATCCCACTCATCCAACTGGGCTTTCAGCTTCTCTTTATAAGCATCTTTTTTTGACATAACAATATCCTTTGTTTGGAAAGTTATACCAAGCGGACTTAATGCAAGGTGTCTTCGTACGGTTCTATCCCTTTAGCTCAGAATCAGGGACCAAAGCCTTCCTGCAGCAACTCAGTCATCGTTCTTCCACAACAGGTGTTTGCTTTCTTTTCAGCATCTGGTTTTGTATACTTGGTCTTGCAGCTCGCGCACTCAAACGCTGATTTTTCACTCTGTTCTTTTTCCGCATCGGAAAATTTATCTTTATATTTGTCAGACATTTCTCCTCCTCTTGACTGTTGATTATTTGTCTGAATCTATTTCACACAGTTGTCTTCAGCGACCGTTTCTTCAGTCTTGGGAGCTGTTTCAGTTGCAGGAGCTCGTATGCATGGTCAAGATTAAGGCCCCAAAGGAACCGGAACCTCTTTTTCAACCTCTTTCAAGGGCTCGCCGCAACAGGTCATGTTGCGCTCTTTTGCTTCTTTCAGCGAATACCGGGTCTTGCAAACCTTGCAGACGTTCACGGTAATCTCACTGCTCGCTCTGTTGGGATCTTTAGTCATGGCGTTCTCCTTTGCGTCATATTCCTGGTTTACGATAAGATTCCTGACATCATGCGTAAACATCAAAATGCGATTCCAGGGTCGAATGTTCAGTCATACAATGTCCGATTTAATTTAAGTCTATCGCGGAGGGCAGGTCATTCAATGAAAGAATTGCTACTCTTGAAGATAGAAATTCTCTCCCTTGCCAGTTGCTGGAGAATCCTGGCTAGGAAGCAAAAATACGTTGCTTAATGACTTATGCGAATCGAGTTAAAGTGGATTCTAGCTAAAAAGATACCGTCAGGTGATGGCGAAAAAGCTGTATTCAAAAACTTTAGGGCGTGGTTGGGACGTTGTCAGGGCTCTTGTTTCTGACTTTGACACCAACCAAATTGCTGATATTATTTGTCTCAGCGACCGGACAGTCACCAAACACCAGCTGTCTCTGATGTGCAAACTCAAGGTTGTTAAGATCTTCTTGAATTGAACAAATTTGCACTTCGCAGCTGTCTCTTAGAGGTCTGCGGTTGCTCTTATATTTGGGCCGCCGGGAGAGTCTCCTTGCTGCCACCCACCGGCAGCCACCAACCAGAGCGCAGTCGATTTTCAGTGCTGCGCAGTGTTCTTCCCCCCTGGTGATTCTCTGCTCGCAGCAAGTAACGATTCGAGTGCTTCTCTTAAGGTCATTAAGCCGGTGCAGTTTCTGCCGCTTTCTGTATAATTCAGTGTGCAATGATTGAGAGATATCGAGCCAAGAAAGGCAAATGGAATGACCAGCCCCGAAAAAGGCCCCAAGTCAAACACCTCGCAAAGCCGAAAAAATGCCGGAAAAAAGACCGAGCAAAAAAAAACATCTTCATCCCGTAAGAGTGCAAAAGCTCCGGAAGATAAACTGCCGGCAGATGGTGACAGCTTCCCGGTCGTCGGCATCGGTGCTTCGGCAGGGGGGCTCAAGGCAATGCGTGATCTCCTCGAAGCGCTGCCGGCCGATACCGGCATCGCCTTCGTGCTGATTCAGCATCTCAGCCCGAGCCATGAGAGTTCGTTGGCCGAGATCCTCTCCAGGTCAACCCCGATGGAGGTGCTAACGGCTGAAGACGGCCAGCAGCTGCAGCCGAATACCCTGTCGATTATTCCACCGGATTTCAGCCTGCTCCTGGAAAAGCGGCGCTTACGCCTGCAGCAGCGAAAACAAAAGGCCGGAGTGTTCCATCCGATCGATGAATTTTTCATCTCATTGGCCAATGAACTGCAGGAAAAGTCGATCGCCGTGGTTCTCTCCGGATCGAGTTCAGACGGTGCCAAAGGGGTGATCGCCGTCCGCAGCGCCGGAGGTCTGACCATGGCCCAGAGTGAGGCCTCGGCGGAGTACCCCAGTATGCCGCACCAGGCATTGCTGACCAACAGGGTCGATTTTTGCGGCAAGGCCGCTGAAATCGGCAAGCTGCTCGGCGAAATCGCCAGCCACCCCCATCTCTATCCCGGTGCCTTTCCCGAAACCATTGTCAACAAGCCCGACGCACTCTCGAGCAGATCATCAAGCAGCTGCAAAAGACCGGTGCCGACTTCAGCGACTATAAGCAAAGCACGGTGAAGCGACGCATCTTGCGACGCATGGCTCTCAATCGCTTACATACTCTGGACGACTACCTGGATAAGGTTAAAGCTTCGGACGAGGAGCTCAAAGCACTCAGGGAGGATATGCTGATCAAGGTGACCAGCTTTTTTCGCGACCCGGGGGTCTTCGAGAGTCTGAAGAAAAAGATTTTCCCGCAGATGCTCGACGACCACGATGCTGAGCTGCCTTTACGCGTCTGGGTCCCCGGTTGCGCCAGCGGCGAAGAGGTTTACTCGCTGGCGATCTGCCTGATTGAATTCCTCGAAAAGCAGGCACAGACCCTGCAGCTCCAGTTTTTCGGTACCGATCTCAGCGATATAGCGATTGAAAAGGCTCGCAAAGGCCTGTATACAGCCGCTGAAATGAGTGATGTCAAACCCCGGCTGAAGGACAAATACTTCCTCGAAACAGACCATGGTTTTCAGATTAAAAAATTTATCCGCGATCTATGTGTCTTCGCCCGGCAGGATTTCACCCAGGATCCGCCTTTTTCGCGTCTGAACCTGATCAGTTGCCGTAATGTGCTGATCTATCTCGGCCCGGTCCTGCAGAAACGCGTTCTGCCGTGTTTTCACTACGCTCTTGCTGCCAAGGGCGTTTTAGTGATCGGTCAATCCGAGAGTATTGGCCAGCATGACGGTCTGTTCTCACTGGTTGATTCAAAGGCACGCATCTACCGCAAGAAAAGCAACGGCGATCACTTCGGTATGGATTTCCGGTCGAGCAGAATAGAGCGCAAAATTCTACCAGAGGATTATGCTCTGGAACCGCACGAAAAGGTCGCAAAAGACCTGGATGCAGATCTGCGGCAAGCCATGGAAGAGCAACTTCTGCGCAAGTACAACCCGACCGCAGTCGTGATTGATCGAGAGCTGTTGATCAAGCATTTTCGTGGCGATTCCGGGCTCTACCTGCAGCCGTTTTCGGGCAAAGCGAGTCTTGAACTGACCAATATGGTCCACGATTCCCTGCGCATGGAATTAAGAGGCCTCGTCTATCAGGCCATGAAGCATCAGCAGCCGCAAAGTCGCAGTAACCTGAGGGTCACTCTGCCGGTCGGCGAACGGCTGGTGAGCCTTGAGGTCAGTCCGCTCAATATGGATGGTGAACAACAGTATTACCTGATCGAGTTTCAAAGCCGTCCGCCGGAGGGGACCGAAAATGGAGGTTGTCACGGCACTCTCGGATGATGACCAGACGGAGCTGAATCAACTCAAGCAGGATCTGGTGGCCAGCCATAGCTACCAGCAGTCTCTGCTCGCGGAAAAGGATCGTGCCCTCGAGGAACTCAAGACCGCCAATGAAGAGATCCTCTCCAGCAACGAGGAACTGCAGAGCATCAATGAGGAGATGGAAACGGCCAAGGAAGAGCTGGAGTCGAGCAACGAAGAGCTCTCCGTGGTCAATCAGGAGTTGCTGAATCGCAATCGCGAGCTTGGCACTTCCCAGGAGGATCTCAACAACCTGATTGCCAGCGTCGATATCCCCTTTGTTATCGTCAACCGGGAACTGCTTATCTAGCCGCTTCAATCAGGATATCAAGACGTACTTCAACATGCGCGACGCTGACATTGGCCGGCCGCTGCACGAAATCAACCTGGGACTCAAGCTGCCTGACCTCGCGGCGCTGGTGGAACAGGTACAGCAGACAGGCGAGGTTGTAGAAGAGGAGATTTTGATCAAGGAGCTCGGCTGGAAGCTGCTACGGATCAGTCCTTATTATACGTCCGAGAATCAACAGGAAGGGGCGGTGTTGACTTTGATCGATATTGACCGCCTCAAACAGAGTATGGAAGAAACCAGGCGCGCCTATCGTTATGCGCTGAACATTGTCGATTCGATCAAGTACCCGCTGCTGGTTCTTGATAGCAACTGTCGGGTGCTGACCGCCAACCCGGCCTTTTATCAGAAATTCAAGGTGACTGCGAATGAGACCGAAGGAAAGCTGCTGTTCGATCTGGGCGAGGGGCAATGGGACAACCCGGAACTGAAACGGTTGATCATGGGGATTTTGCCGAAAAGTTCGCTGATAGATGATTTTTTGATCCAATTTGATTTTCCCGTCATCGGCACAAGGTCGATGCTGGTTTCTGCCCGCCGCATGCAAGCCGGGAAAACCAGAATTCTGATCTCGATCGAGGACGTCAGTGAGCGGCTGATCCAGGAAGAGGAACTGCGCTCGGCGCGAACCCAGGCCGAAGTCGCCAGCCATGCTAAAAGCGAGTTTCTCGCTACCATGAGCCACGAAATCAGGACGCCGATGACTGTGATCCTTGGTGCCCTACAGCATTTTGATAAAAACGGCCTGGATGACGTTCAGCAACGCTGCCTCGAGCTTGCCGGAACCGCCAGTAAATCATTAATCGAGCTGGTCGATAACGTGCTTGATATTTCCAAAATCGAAGCCGAGCGGATGGTGCTGGAGAACAGATTCTTCGATCTAATCGATAGCATTGAAGAAACGGTCGGTATTTTGCGCAACCAGGCCCGGAAAAAAGCTCTGGATTTGAACCTGGAAATCGAGTCGAACGTACCGGAGATTCTCCGCGCCGATCAGACCCGCCTGCGCCAGGTTCTCACCAACCTGATTGGCAACGCCATCAAGTTTACCGATGAGGGCAGGATCGAGGTCACGGTATCGCTGCTTCTCGCCAGAGATCACCCACAGTACGAACGCCGAGATTCTCTTTTCCATCAAGGATACCGGCTGCGGTATCCCTGCCGACAAACAGTCACTGCTTTTTCAAAGCTTCAGTCAAACCGACAGTTCGATTACCCGGCGTTTCGGCGGTACCGGTCTGGGCTTGTCAATCTGCAAAGGTCTCGTGGAACGGATGGGCGGGCGGATCTGGGCCGAAAGTGAGTATGGTGCAGGCAGCTGTTTCTACTTCACCCTGCCGGTCAGCGACGACCGGCGACTATGAAGCAAAAGCTCAAAACTGAACCGCTTGCAGAAAAGTTTCGCTCGACCAAGAGCTGCCGCATACTGCTGGCAGAAGACGATCCGGCCGTTCAGGAAGTCATCCGCTTCGCACTGGAAGGGCAGGGCTGGAAGGTGTCTGTCGCGTCCGACGGCCAGGCGGCGATCGAAGCCTTGGCCCGGGAGGATTTCGACATCGTTTTGATGGACCTGCAGATGAGCGGGATGGACGGGATCGCCGCGACTCAAGCAATCCGTGATCAGGAAGAGGGCGATCAACACCTGCCGATCATCGGTCTGACCGCGCATGCCTTTAAGAAGATCAGGGAAGAGTGTCTGCAGGCCGGGATGGATGAAGTGCTGACCAAACCCTTGGATGTCGAGAAACTGCATATTTTGATCGAGAAGTTCTGTGGCTGACCCACATCATATGAATACCTTAGTGTTTATGCAGACATTACAAACTAAAGCAATAAAACAACCTGGTTCCACATCTTACCCCGTCCAAAATGCAGGCGATTCTGGGCATGATGGGATGGGCACTGGGAAGAAAAGAAATACGGGAAATGCCTCTATTCTCAGGCCAAAGCCCCTTCCTCGCCAGAATCCAGTGTGAACAGACAGGCCGTTCCCAGTTGCTCGCAGATTTGCCTCAGGTCGTCGAAGTTCGGCTGTTCGGCCATGGGCATGATGTTGAAATCGCCAGCGTCGACCTCAAGAGCCTTCTCCAGAGCGCTGGACTGGACGGCGATATCCGCCTCCGGAATGCGGGCCAGCGTGCTGATATTGCCGAGAAAACGCTCTGCTGCAGCAGCATGGCTGTCATTTTTTAGCGAGGCGACAAAGCAGAGCTCTGCCTCTCGGTTCTTCATCAGCTTGTAGCCAACCAGGATGGCCAGGTCCTGGTTCTGCAGATCCATGCTGACTTCCCAATCGGGACCCCGATCGGTGAACCAGACGTTGATACGGCGGCAGGGATCGAGGCCGCGCCCTTCCGGGTCGGCGAACAGCAATACGCCGATCTTGTTATTGCGGGCGGTCGCGATGATTTCGGCCAGTTCTGCTTGTCGCTCGGCGGTCTCCGGCAGAGTGACGAACAGCAGGTTCGGCCGGAAGAAGGTGCCGCCGAAGGTTTCGATACCCGCCTGCAGGTTGTCGCCGAAACTGGCCGCCGAGATGATTGTCCAGGACGCGAAGATCTTTTCCTCCTGGAACTCTTCAATCAGCGCCGGCAACTCCTCGGTCAGTTTTTCCTCCATGAGTCGTCCGGTCAGACCGATCACTTTGAGAAAACCTTTCGGATAGCTGATGTCACGGATCAGGCTGAAGATCTGGCGGACCTGTTTGATCTCCTCCACAGGCAGAAGCAGGTTGGCTTTCCAGGTCCGTTCGCGGGCCGCCGATAACTCACCTGCTTTCTTGGCGGCCCATTCAGCGACGGCCACGAACAGGCCGCTGCGAACGTCACCGAAGGGTGCCTCGAGGTGGCGGCGGATCAAGACGGTATGAATGACCAGCACCACGGCAATGGCAACGATGCTGAAGGTCGGATTGACGACGATCATGGCGAAAGCACAGCCAAAAGCACCGAGTGCAGAGACCAGGCGCGGCACCCGAAACAGGGGCCGGAAGCTGACCAGCTTCATGCTCTGCTCAAGCGTGACGACGACATTGATCATGGCATAGGTGATGAGAAAGAACAGGGTGATCAAGGGGGCGATCGCATTCAGGTTGCGCAGCATCAGCGCGGCCACCACGATGGCACCGGTCAAAAACAGGGCGTTGCGCGGTTCGCCCCGGGCGGTCTTCCTGGTCAGCCAGCCGCTGGCCGGCACCACGTTATGCTGGCCCAGGGCCTGCAGGATGCGCGGCGCGCCCACCAGCGAAGAGAGCGCGGAGGAAAAGGTTGCCCCCAGCAAGCCGGCCAGCACCGCCGGGCCCCAGGCGGCCTTGTCAATCATGATCGTGTAGTTGCCGGTCAACTCGTCAACGCTGGCCGAGCGGGCCAGCCAGTAGGCCAGTACCAGATAAATCACCAGGCTCAGGCCGATGGCCGACAGGGTTCCGACGGGAATGCTCTTGCGGGGATTTTTCAGCTCGCCCGACATGTTGGCTCCGGCCATGATGCCGGTCGAGGCGGGGAAAAAAACGGCAAAAACCGCCCAGAAGCCGATGCCGGCGAAGTTGTTGGCCGGCGAACCGGGGAACTCGCCCAGCCACTGCACCGGATACTGCATCGAACCCTGGAAGGCCGCCACAGCGATCGAAACCAGGGAGAACAATGATCACCGCCAGGATCAGATATTGAATGCGGAACGCCAGACCGGCGCTGACGAAAGCGATGGCGAACAAAACCCCGAAGGTGACCAGATCGATCAACAGCGCGGGATGGTCGGGAAAGATCCACTGCCAGCCGGCGCGGAAGCCGAAAATGTACATGGACACCGCCAGTGCCTGGGCCAGATAGAGCGGGATGCCGATGCTGCCGCCCACCTCCAGACCCAGCGACTGGGAGATGATGTTGAAGGCGCCGCCGGCGCCGATGCGGATATTGGTGGTGATGGACGCCAGGGAAAATCCGGTGAAGCCGGTGATGGCAAAGGAGATCAGGATGATGACCCAGGCGCCGAGCAGACCGGCGTTGCCGACCACCCAACCCTCCCGCAGGAACATGATGACGCCGAGAATCGTCAGCAGGGTTGGCGTGAACACCCCGCCAAAGGTGCCGAACAACTGCTTCTCCGGGGATTTTTTCTTCTCCTCCTGGACTTCGACCTGTTCCTGCAGGGTTTCTTCCTCTTCACCGCGAGAAACCTGACTGCTTTCTTCCTCGATCATGAGCAACTCCTTGTCTTAATGTTCAATTTCTTGCTTATCTAAGTATTAAAGCGTTGCCGGCAATGTCAAGCCAAGGGCCTGATACTTAAGAAGATCCTTCCCAAATCAAGCAGGAAGCGCCTGTAACGTCGCTCGTCCCCGCTATAATTGAAAACATGCTTTCGCAGCAGTTTGAACACGTCTCTAGATTTTATCCCTTGGTTGCCGGACTGATCCATAGTGGTGTTCTTCTCTCCCTTTGGCGTAGGTCGCTGAATTACGGTGACCTGGTGTGCTTCCTGATTGTTCCAGGCGAACAGAAAAAAACCGCCAGACAGGTTGCGAATCCGATTGTTTTCTTGCCTCAAATATTTTGACCTTTCGGATTTTCCTGGCAGTGAAGATCTTCTACCGGAGAATTGGCAGATTTTCACCTTTTGGAGGCTAATGCCGGGGCTATACTTGTTCTAGAATGCAAATTTCAGGGAAGGGTGGAACCTGCGTCATTGGCTTCAAATCTTATGGATTAACCTTTACTGCGCACAAGGACAAAAGTTGAAAACACCACAATGGGAAAACCGGAAACCAAACCCAGCCTGCTCCGGAGATACATCCTGGTCGAGGAGGGCTGCCGATCAGTCTCTTTAGCATATTGTTTTCGCTGCTCTTCTGCAGCTATGGATTGTACATTCTTGTCGCTATCGACGGCAGCAATATGCAGATGGTTTTTGCCCTTTTGACGATTCTTTATGGTTTGTCGGGACTGGTGATCCTTGCCTGTGCTTATCAATACCGTGCGTCCTGGTGTGTCAGCGCAATTATGGTCAGCGCCGTTTGCTATCTGGTCATCTATGTCCTGGCGCTGGCGAAAGGCGCGTTGACCGGATTGCAATTGAGTGGGTTTTTCCTGCTGGCTTTGGCCCTTTGGTGTAACTGGTTGGCTGTCGTCAAGCTTGTCAAGGCTGGGGAGGCAAAGTCATAAGCTCAAAATGAGTTATGATGAATATACTAACAAGATGAGGAGAAGATTCATGAGTATTGAAAAAGCCCTGATCAACCCAGCGGATGTTTACAATGAACCCGACCAGGTTTTGCAGGACGCCTCTTTGACCCGGGAGCAAAAAATGAAAATCCTGAAGCAGTGGGAATATGATGCCCGCGTGCTGGAGGTTGCCGAGGAAGAAAATATGGCCGGCGGAGCTCCAAGCAGGCTGAGGGAAGTTCGTCAATCGCTGATTGAATTGGAAGGTGGCGGTGCCACGGACCATCCGGCGGCAACCAAGCAAGGCTAAGCAGGCCGGCTGTTTGATCTGAATCGGATATTTGGCCTGTTCTCTTTTTTAGACTGGCGGGTGACTCACAGGGGAGGTCATGCTCTCTCTGGAGACAAAGCCGATTCTAAAACTTCAGGAAGGAGTAAATTATGAAACTTTTCAAGCGAACCATTCAACAATTCTTTCCAGCTCAAAAAACTGTCAGTGCTCACTGCGATGGCCCCTGTGGTGTTTACGATCCCGCCTCGGCTCGAATTGCCGCTGAAGCGGTTCTCTCCATGACAAAAAAAATCCTTGCCCTTGATCCCAATGACGGCAAGCACGCAACCGCGAACAGTCTTTGCCGTTTTATCACGATCAAGGAAGAGCAGGCGCAGTTGGCCAAAACCGATCTGCTGATCTTGTGGACAGACTATTTCAAACCGCCACATCTGGAAGAGTATCCTGATCTTCATGATACTTTCTGGCAGGCGGCCAAGCTCTGCTCGGCAGTCAAGGTGGACGTGGATCTGGAAAAAGCTGAAGAGTTGATGAAAGTCATCGAAAAGATCCACACCATCTTCTGGGCAACCAAGGATCGCGAGGTGCCATATTACAAGGCCAGTTAGACAGCTCTGGCAAAATAGTCATCAATCGCTGTAGGACATACGGTATGCAAGAAAGCAACTTTAAAGAGATCGTCCTGTGGCTGATCAGGCTCAGACATCGCTACAGGGTTACCGGGGACTCCATGTGCCCCCTGATCAGCGCAGACGATGAAATCTTCGTCGATCCGCAAGCCTATCGCTGCCAAGCTCCGCAAATCGGTGATGTGGTTATTG
>CAVYNW010000024.1:0-95409 GCA_963769955.1 uncultured delta proteobacterium | reverse complement strand
CCAGGGCATGACCGTCACAGAAGTTATCCCCGTCGCTATCGGTGTTCGGGAAACCAACGCAGATATCCAGGGGGTTGTCATCGCAGACCCCATCAGCATCAGCATCGCCGCTGGCATTATTGCCAAGACAGCTATCGTTGCCGTTACAGAAGCCATCGCCGTCGCTATCACCTAAAGCATCATTGCCATCGCAAGCGTCGAGGTTGTCACAGACGCCATCGCTGTCGGTGTCAACGTTCGGGAAACCGGTGCAGGTATCTGCAGGATTGCCATCGCAGATTCCATCAGTATCAGCATCGCCACTGGAATCGTTACCCGTACAAAGGTCAATGTTGTTGCAAATA
Organism: uncultured delta proteobacterium; assembly: GCA_963769955.1. GTDB lineage: Bacteria > Desulfobacterota > Desulfuromonadia > Desulfuromonadales > BM103 > M0040. The sequence goes on along the minus strand of CAVYNW010000024.1, from coordinate 95,065 downwards.
CCGTCATTATCTGTATCCCCGCTAGCATCATTACCATTACAGACATCGATGTCGTCACAGATGCCGTCGCCATCAGCATCGGTGTTTGAGAAGCCGGTGCAGGTATCCGAGGCATGGCCGTCGCAGAAGCCATCACCGTCGCTATCAACATTGGGTGTGCCGGTACAGATGTCACTGCTGTTGCAGACACCATCCCCATCGCTGTCAACATTCGGAAAACCATCACAAATATCAGCTGTGTTGCTATTACAGAGACCATCGCCATCGCTATCGACGTTCGGAGTGCCGTCACAGATATCCAGGGCATGACCGTCGCAGAAGTTATCCCCGTCGCTATCGGTGTTCGGGAAACCAACGCAGATATCCAGGGGGTTGTCATCGCAGACCCCATCAGCATCAGCATCGCCGCTGGCATTATTGCCAAGACAGCTATCGTTGCCGTTACAGAGGCCATCACCGTCACTATCACCTAAAGCATCATTGCCAGTGCAAACATCCAGGTTGTCACAGACACCATCGCTGTCGGCATCAACGTTCGGGAACCCGGTGCAGGTGTCTACAGGGTTGCCATCGCAGATTCCGTCTGTATCAGCATCACCAGTGGCATTGTTGCCAAGGCAGGCATCATTGCCATTACAAAGATCATCATTGTCATCGTCACCCACGGCATCATCTCCGTTACAGTCATCGATATCGTCACAGACACCGTCGCTATCGGCATCGGTGTTTGAATAACCGGTGCAGATGTCCGAGGCATGGCCGTCGCAGAGGCCATCGCCGTCAGTATCAACGTTCGAGGCGCCCTCGCAAATATCCAGGCATTGCAGTCGCACAGCCATCACCATCGCTGTCAACATTCGGGATACCGGCGCAGATGTCGAGAGGATTACTGTCGCACAATCCATCGCCATCACTGTCGACGTTCGGAGTGCCGTCACAGATATCTGCGGCATTGCCGTCGCACAGGCCATCACCATCACTGTCAACTTCGGGGGCCCGGCGCAGAGATCTAAAACGTTACTGTCACAGAGGCCATCACCGTCAGCATCGCCATCGGCATTAATACCAATACAGAGATCAGTGTCATTACAAACACCATCTGTATCGGCATCACCACTGGCATCATCACCATCACAAACATCGCAACCATCAGGAACACCATCACCATCAGCATCGACGGGGACGCCATCAATGTCGATATCGGGGAAGCCTTCACACAAATCGAAGCCATCGGGGACACCGTCGCCATCCGTATCTGTGATACCGCAGTTACCGTCACCATCAGGATCTCGCAGCGAGTTATCACCCTGGCATAAATCGCAATCATCGGGGATCAGGTCAGCGTCGTCATCAACCGTATCGTCGCCACCATCACAGATATCACAAGCGTTCGGCACACCATCACTGTCGGCATCATCATTATCATTGAAACCTTCGCAGGCATCGACATCGTTGGCGACACCATCGCCATCATTATCGAGGAGAGGATCGCAGCCATCTACAATGCCATCCTTGTCGACATCAATCGCGTCATCAGAGCCTGCACATTGATCACAGCCATCCGGGACAGTATCCAGATCTGTGTCGACCGTGTCGTCAAAACCGGGGCAAATGTCACAATTATCAGGGGCACCGTCATTATCGGCATCTATGGAGTCATCAAAATCAGGGCACTGATCGTCACCATCGAGCACGCCATCATCATCAAGGTCGCCGTCATCAACTTCCACGTAGTTCAGGTAATTGAGATAATTACCAAGAGCATAGACGGCACCTTTCGGGGCCGTATCACAGTCGCTTCCTTTAAGATTGGGGTATTCTGTCGTACCACTTCCGGAATAGGTGCCCGTCGGGACAATCGTCTCTCGAATAATATCGGCACATGAGTCTGCGGTCACGTTTTCCAGGAGGTTGGTGCTATTCGCCACCTCGACTTTGGTGAAATCTCCCTGGTTGTCGCCGGAATAGATGCTCCAGGTGTCATAACCGGCATCGGGATAGATAAAGTCAGGATCAAAGCGACTGCCGGATGCCACGTTCAGGGTCGCATTACTATTATCGATAATAAAGAGGACATTCGGCTTGGGTCGCTGCGAAGGCGCGCCGACATAGATACCGGCATCACCGATAAAATTGTCTGGAGCGGCAAAAGCGGCAAAGGGGAAGCCAGGGCCGAAGAACATCAGCAGAGCCAACTGGAAGCTGACAAAGCGTCTCAAGACCCACTGCTTGCGAGAATACCAATGCCTCTTAATAGTCCATGGACTCATAATCAACCTCCAGACGAAGTGCGAAAGATCGTATCGTCATCAATTTTAAACAGGCGCACGATTGCCGCGTCAACACGCGTTGTTCTGCTCAGGGGTGCGCTTGCCTTAACATTTACATGGTAGAGATTGGCACCGAACTCGGTGCCGTGGATTTCCGCCATAGCTGGCGGTAGTGTGCTCGGCCCTATATCGGTAACAGTTCCGGCCAACAGGGTACCGATACTGTTCTTTTCGATAATTGACTTATGGGTGACTCCGGAAGCCGTGGTGCCGGTCACCAGATTGACCGAATTTAGCTCGGTAAAGAGACAATGATGTCACGATTCATGGAGTACTCGACGCTGCGGTCCGCGGTGTAGAAGGACTGCTGGCCGGGAAGCGTTAAGGCCGATTCAGACAGACCCTGATTCGCCACTTTGAGGACCACTGCTCCGAGAATGCTGAGTACGGCCAGAAAGCCAATGGCAAGGATCAGTGCCATACCTTTTTGCCGGTTGTGATCTTGAAACGTTTTCAGCTTCATGAGATATCCTTGAACCAAAGAGATTAATAAACATTGCGGAGGCTTACCGACGTATCAACCTGACGGCTCTTAGGCCCGTCTTTGAATGCATCAGTCGCACCGGTCAACAAAATGTCCACTCTACGCACGCGACCTTCAGGGGTCTTATCATATCCGAAGAGAACGCTGTCCATATTGCGGGCAAGAAATTGCACGTTACCATTTACTTCGCGCGTCAGAGCCCCGTCGACAAGACGATATCGAATCGTCTGCAGTGGAGGCTCTCCTGAATCTTTGACTTTTAAAACCACGGTTTCAGGGACAATATCGGCTTTAATAACGACCGTTCCATTATCGATATCAATGGTCCCTGTTCCCGTATCTGTCACTTCATAAACTCGTTCAGGATCGGTGCCGGTCGTCGCCAGAAGTTCATCACCGGTCATCGGTTCAAAAAGCCTCACTTTTGAGCCAACCGGAAAGAGATCAACCATTTCAGAATCTGTAACCGTGAGCCTGATGTCTCCCGAAGCATCGGCTGCGCTTGACACCCGGGCAAAGGAATTACTGACCGCACGAGTGCGGATGGTAAAATCATCGATTATCAGGGTTCTCTGCGGTGGTTGACTGGCACTCGCTTCGAAAATAATCGGATTGTCGGGAACCAGGAAACCGGCGATTAAAAGATCTTTCGTCATACGGTTTGCAGCCAACCGCAGATTGCTTTGCACATCAGAGACCTGGGTCTGGGTGACTGTCGACTGCTGCACGGGAATATAGAGGCTCATGACGGCCATCATGACAACCGAGAGGATGACCATGACCACCAGGAGTTCAACCAGGGTCATACCTCGGCTGCCATGCATTATATTGATTTGATCGCTTGCGCATGAAAAGCCTCCTAGATCGCTCGTCTTGAGAGTGTTCGCCGTCACGGTACGCTTGCTGGTTACCGAGAACATTCATAACATCCGATGCGCTCTCTACAACGACGGTGACTTTGCAAAGATTGGTGACGCCCTCGAAACCCTCATCGACGGTCCAGGTGATATCGTATGTCCCACCGCCATCGACCGTCACCGGAAGCAAAAGTTGCCAGTCCATCAGCATCAAACATTACGTCGTCAGCATCCATCGCCGCGATTTTCTCAACACTTTGCTGCGCAATGGCTGCCGCCGCAGTCGAAGTAGTGCTACTCTGAGAATTGGCTTTGATCGCCGTCACCTGCAATTGCGCCAGGCCCAACAAGCCAACAGCCAGGATCATCACAGCGACGAGAAGTTCAATCAAAGAGAAGCCGGATTGGGTATTTTTTGCAACGGGCATCATGTCCTCCTAAAGATCACGATTTACCTTGAGACTAGTTACGAGCAAAAGGTGTACCAAGCAGAGAAGTTATTACTATCCTGCTAACATACTGAATTTATTATGATTAGAGATATACACGAAATCTGGAGAGGTGACATTCTATGCAACTTTTGCATGGCTAAAGGCGGAGTATGGGGCTGGGGGCTGGGGGCTAGGGGCTGGTAGGAACTAGTCCCTTGGTTGGCCAAAAGGTTTCCAGCCTCCAGCCTCCGATCTCCAGCCCCCAAATCAAAGACCATAGTCTTTGATTTTATAGATCAACGAACGCAAACTGATCTCAAGAATCTTCGCCGCCTGGGTGCGGTTGCCGTCGGTCACGCTCAGGGCTTTCTCGATATAATCCTTTTCCAGCGCGGCCGTCGCTTTCTTCAAGGAAAGGTTCGCCGGATCGATCAGCGCTGCGGGGTGATCATGCAAGACCAGGTCGTCTTCACCGATTATCTCTTCCACGAAAGAGCACCAGGGTTTTTTCAAGCACGTTCAAAAGTTCACGGATATTGCCGGGCCAGGGCTGCTTGTCAGTTTAAGTCAAGGCCTCAGGGCTCATCTGCGGTACGGGTCGCTTCAGTCTCGCGGCAATTCTTGGCAGATAGCTCTCAACCAGCACAGCAGATATCTTCGGCAGCGTTGTTCAAGAGCCGGCAGTTCGACGGAGATCACAGCGAGGCGATAGAAGAGATCCTCGCGGAAGCTGCCATCGGCGACGCGCCTTTACAGATCCTTGGCTGTAGCGGCGACCACGCGCACATCAATCGCGGAATGGTTTTGCTCTCGCCAATCCGGCGGACTTCATGCTCCTGGAGAACCCGCAACAGTTTCGGTTGCAGTTCCAGGGGGAAATCACCGATCTCGTCGAGCAGCAGCGTGCCGCCGTTGGCGGCGCCGAACAGGCCGCTGCGGGCGCGGTCGGCGCCGGTGAAAGCGCCCTTGGCGTGACCGAACAGTTCGCTTTCGAGCAGACCCGGCGGGATGGCGCTGCAGTTGACCGCCAGGAAAGGCTTGTCGCAGCGCGGGCTTTCCGCATGCAGTGCCCGGGCCACCAGCTCCTTGCCGGTTCCGGTCGGCCCGGTGATCAGCACGGAGGCGTTGACCGCGGCAGCTTTCTGCACCGTTGCCAGCACATCCTGCATAACAGCGCTGCGATGGATGATCGCGGCAACGCCCTGGGGCCGGCCACTGCGCCGCATGTTCTTCTTGAGCTGAACATTCTCCTGCCGCAGCTGCAGGCGTTCTTCCGCCTTGCGTACGGCCAGAAGGATTTCATCGGGACGGAAAGGCTTGGAGATATAGTCGTAGGCGCCCTGCTTCATGCATTCGATGGCGGTATCGATGCTGCCGTAGGCGCTCATCATGATCACGGTGCCGCCGAACTGCCGGGCCTGCTTCTCTTTCAGAAACGCCAGGCCATCCATCTCCGGCATGCGGATATCACACAGGACCAAAGCGTAGTGGCCTGACTGCAGTCGATCCAGGCCCTGCCTGCCGCTGATGGCCTCGGAAACCGTATAACCGTCGCGCTCGAGGACCATGCGCAACATATGACGCATCGGTGCTTCGTCATCGATGATCAGAATATTTTGGTCTTGTTTCATCAATTTTTATCCTGGGGCTCGTGTATGAGCGACCAAGCCCCCTTGTACAGATTGATGCGGTTCTCTTCGTTCACCGCCATTCTACGGAAAAAAGTTGTCCATTCATTAAGAGCTCATGGGTAGGCTACCGGTGAGCTACGAACCGCATCAGGCACAGGGCAAAACCACCGTAAAACAAGCCCCCTGTTCGGCCTCGGAGGTCACTTCGATCCTGCCGCCATTCTCATCGATAATCCGCTGACAGACGGCAAGGCCCAGGCCGTAGCCGCTGCCCGGCGCCTTGGTGGTAAAAAAAGGTTCGAAAATCCTGTGCGCTACATCGGACCAATACCGGGGCCATCATCCTGAATCGAAACTGTGACACCCCGGTCATCGCTCTCGGCGGACAAAACGATACGCCCGTCACCCTGCATGGCATCCCGGGCGTTGAGGAGCAGGTTGATCCAGACCTGGATCAACCGCCCCCGGTCCATGTTGACCAGGCAGGACGCAGCGGAGCAGCAGTCTTCGATACGAATGGCACTCAAGCTGCCCCTGATGACGCAGCATCTCCAGGGTCTCACGCAACGATTCAATCGGATCGAACGACTCGAGCTGGTGATCAAGTGGCGCGGAGTATTCCAGCAACTCACGGATAAGCTTGTCAATCCTGGCCGTTTCTGCCAATGACCTTACCACCAGGTCCTGAGCCTCTCCGGTGAGATCGGCACTGCAGAATATTCAGGTAACCGACCACGGCACCAAGGGGGTTGCCGATTTCGTGGGCCATACCGGCCGCGAGGTGACCAACGGTCGCCAGCTTCTCCGAGCGAACGAGGTCGTCACGGGCCTGGGCCAGCGCCTGGTTGGTCTCTTCGAGGGAGGCTATATGCTCCTCCGTCTCCGCGCGACTGGCTGACAGGGCCGTAACCATCTGGTTAAAACTGTCGGCCAGCTCGTGGATTTCTCCAGGGCCGGAGGGAACGACAACGGGCGCAAGTTTCCCCGCGGCAACCGTGGTCGTGGCCTGGTGCAGCTGCCGAACAGGTCGCACCACATTTCGATTCAACAAGTAGACGCCGAAGGCCGCCAGGATGAGTCCGTAAACCACGACATAGCCGAGAATCAGTTTTTGAGCACCAAGCACCCTGTCCCGCAATTCTTCCAGGTTAAAGCGGATTTGCAGCAGACCATAGGCTCTGGTCCCCCTGCCATAGCGGAGTTGACAAATCCAGATAACTCTGTTGCGTATCAGGGCTGAGAAAGCGGAATGTTGCGTAATTTAAAGATTCATGCAGCTCACCGGCTTCCAGAACAGAGGGAGAAATCGTAGTGAACTCATCCGTCGTTTCGTAAGCGGTGCTGGAAAGGACCTGCAATCGGTCATCCAGAAGCCGCCAGGCCAGAATACCCGGTTGCCTGCTTAACAAGGTTTGCAAACGGTTCAGGCTGGACAAGGCAAGCTTTTCACCTGTCCCCGGCAGACTCGATGGAGTTTCAATCCCTGCCGCGACCAGCCTGATGATGCTTGCCGCATGGACACGTTGTTGTTCAAGAAGGTTATGTTCGGTCAGTTTGACCATGAGAAAACCGGCAAAGAGGAGTGCCGCTGCCAACAGCAAAGAGATACTCAGGATGATTTCGGTGCGCAGGCCGGTTCGCATAGAGGTATTGGTTCAAGCAATCCATGGCTTAGGAGAATAATTTTATGACTATACGTTTTCACGACCGTTCAGGCAAACGAAAGAAACACAGAACATTAATTGAGCTGACCACATCCTACAGAGGATTGCTTAAGTTGCCGGGCTGCGTTTGCCGGTCATCGACTCAATCCGTATCGCCACAGCCGCGGTCTCATTATCGAGTTTTTCAATATACCGCCGGCCCTCGTCTACAAACTCCGCGGCATACTTTTCGACCAGGCTGACCAGCGCCTGGTATTTTTCTTCAGCGTAGATCAGTTCAGCGGTTCCGGTGACAATGACACTTGCAAATTCCGAGGTAAAATCAGCAGGCACCACATTGCTTTGTCCGACCACGCAGAAAGAGACCTTTTCATTGGCAAGCATATTGTTCAGCTTGTGGCCGTCCAGGGCACAATGAAAGTAAATATTGCGGTCCTTGAGAGCGTAGTTCAGGGGAACACCATAAGGTTGCCCGTCGGCAGCAACGGTTGACAGGACACCATACTCACCTTCCTGCAGGATCTTGACTGAAGCATCAGCCGTTAAGGCTTTATCACTTCTTCTCATTGCATGTCTCCATAATTGATTGGACTCTATGTGACACGTAGGATGCGGTGAGGAACGAACCGCATATTGTCCTCCAATTGACTAGATGCGGTTCGTCCCTCACCACATCCTACAATTTCTTAACTTATGTAGCTTTGCGGTAAAAGCTTTTCGTTCTCGACAGATCAATCTTCACGCAGACTCTGGTAAGGCGTGAAATAGGAACGGTAACCAAGCTTCAGAATAAAAAATGTCGTTAACGAAACGCTCCCGGTAATAACGCACATGATGGCGATCTGGTACTTGACGGCGATCAGCGGCTCGGTTCCGGAAAGGATCTGGCCGGTCATCATACCGGGGAGGAAAACCAGTCCCATGGCAGCCATAGCATTCACCGACGGGATCAGGGCCGCCCGGAAGGCACTGCTGACCGCCGTTTCAGAAACGCTCTGGATGCTACCACCAAGGCAAAGCCCCGTCTCAATCTCGTCACGCCGTTCACGAAATTCAGCGGCCAGACGCTCCACGGCAAGGCTGGCTCCGGTCATTGAGTTGCCGATGATCATGCCCGCCAGGGGAATCAGGTAGCGTGGGTCGTACCAGGGCTCCAGACCGATCACCAGGGAACAGAAGAAAAAGGTCATGCCGCCGCAGCCAAAGAGGATTGCCGTGCCGACCACCCGGTAGAAATGCGGCATTTTTGTCTTGACCCTGGCACCGATGGTCTGCACCGCAAAACCGGTCATGACAATCAGGATCAGCAGAACCGGCAGGGGCGTCTCCAGGGCAAAGATCAGATGCAGGACATAGCCAACCACAAGCAGCTGGACGAACATACGCAGTCCGGACCAGAAGAGGTCCTTGCTCTGTCCGGCCTTGAGCAGATGGGCCAGGCCGATACTCATCAGCAACAGGCTGTAGACGGTGACCAGGTCCCACAAGCTGAGGTCGATGATCGCTGCCGTCATGCCGATGCCTCCCCATCATCTGTCAGACTCAGAGGAGAGGAAAGCTCGCACTGTTTCCGTCTGCGGGTGTTCCAGAAGCTGGCTCGCCGAACCTTCTTCGACAACGGCACCCTCAGCCAGAAAGATCACGTGATCGGCACAATGCCCTGTCAGACGCAGATCGTGGGTGACAAAATAATTGCCAGATTTTTTTCGCGGGCAAGTTGGCGAAAGGTTAAGGCCAGCTGATCGGCGGTAGGCCGGTCGAGAGCGCTGGTTGGCTCATCAAGGAGTAAAGCCTGGCAGGGCCCGACCATGGCTCGTGCCAGACAGACCCTCTGCTGTTGGCCGACCGAGAGTTTACGGGCGTCACGATCAAGCCAGGCCGGGTCGACCTGGCAGAGTTCTAAGAAGCTGCTGCAGAGAAGGGTCACCGGGATCGGCAATCTCGGTTCGGCGTAAGCGGCCAGGAGCCTGCAGGTTCTCCATGACGGTGCCGGAGAAAAGAAAAGGGGTCTGGCTGACCAACGGCAGGCGTGCGCGCAAGCGCGGTGGAGGAATGGTCCTGATGTTTTCACCCGAGAGCAGAATCTCACCGGTCTCCGCTTCCAGCAAACGATTGAACAATCTGAGCAGAGTGCTTTTACCGCTTCCGGACGGACCGACGATGGCAAGGATTTCCCCGGCATCAACCTTGAGAGTCGTCTCCTGCAGGACCCGCTGCAAAGCCCCCTGCCTCTCCCGGGCGACTGGCAGCAACCTGTCGCGCCTGCAGTAAGGGCGCCGGACTTTTCATAAGCCCTCGCCATCGGTCTGCAGCCGGCGCAGGACCTGTTTCATATCTTCCCAGACATCCCGCTTGCCTTCCGGGTTGCGCAACAGGTAGGCCGGGTGATAGGTCGGCATCAGGGGAATCCCCTGGTAGCTTTGCCATTCTCCACGCAACCTGCTGATCGGTGCATTGGTTTTAAGCAGGCTGTGCACGGCAAAACGACCGAGACCAATAATGACCTGCGGACGAATGGCCGCAAGCTGTCGAATCAGGAAAGCTTCACAGGTTGCCACCTCCTCAGGCTGAGGGTCACGATTATTCGGTGGCCGGCACTTCAGGACATTACAGATATAGACGTCGTCGCGATGCATGCCCATTGCCTGCAGAATTCTATCGAGCAGTTTACCCGCTTCACCGACAAAGGGTTCACCCTGCAGATCTTCCTCGCGCCCGGGGGCCTCACCAACCAGGACCAGTCGTGCATTCGGATTGCCGACCCCGTAAACCAGTTTCGTACGGGACGCGGCGAGACCACAGCGCTGGCAATCACCAAGATCATTCAAAATGGTATCGAGAGTCTCCGAGCCAGCAGCCTCTCTCTGCAGATTTTGCGTTTCAGCCCCTGCAGCAACAGCGATCTTCTGCCCTTGAAAACCGAGATCGACGAGATATTCGAACTGGCTCCGGGCCGCGGCCAGGGTGGCACGGATTTCATTTGCGAGTTGATCTGGCATATTTGGCTGAGTAAATCCCTTTAGTGGGTATATTATTCGATGAAAGGACGGTACAATTATCCAATGAAATGGTTCATTCCTGCAATTCTGATCTCTGCTGCACTGCTCCTCTTTCCATCTGCGGCCCTGGCCTGGGGAATCGGGGTTCACCTGCAGACCGGCGCCTGGATTCTCGACAACCTGGGCCAACTTCCCGAGCATTTGAGAATGCTGCTCGCAGCCTATCCGAATGACTATCTCTACGGCTGCATCAGCGCCGACATCACCCTCGGCAAAAAGTACACGCACTACCTGCGACACTGCCACTCATGGCGCATGGGACGCAAAATCCTCGAGCAGGCCAAAACAGACCCTCATCAAGCCTGTGCCTACGGTTACCTCAGTCACCTCGCTGCCGATACCGTGGCCCACTCCTACTTCGTCCCCTTCAAGCTGATGCGCACCTACAACACGGTGCTGCTCAAACACGCTTATTGGGAAATGCGTTTTGAGGCCCACGTCTCACCGGAGATCTGGCCACTGGCTCGATCGATCGGCCGCAAAGACTTTTCGGAGAATGACAAGCTGATGCGTGGCATCCTCGCCGACACGATCTTCTCCTTCGGCACCAACAAAAGACTCTTCAACTCTCTGCTGCTGCTCAACCGCTTGCAGCAATACCAAAAAGTTTTGCGATCGCTGGCCAATACGTCCAAGTGGGCGATCACAGCGGCGGACCAGAAGGAGTACCTGGGGCTGACCAATCAGGCGACACTCAGTTTTTTACAGGATATCGACGGCAGCCCCTTCTGCAAGGCCGACCCGACCGGTGAGCGCGCCCTGAATACCGCCATCATAATACGCAAGAATCTGAATACACTCTGGCTCGACGGCAAGTTGCGTGAGAGTGATGCGGAAGAGATGCTCGGCATCATCAAGACCAGGCTCAAGGAAAGCATCTGTCAGCCTGATGACCTGCTGACACTGCTTTCGGAGACCTGACCCTTACTTCGCCGACAACAAAGCCGAGGCCCTGTCGAGAAGGATCTCGGCGACAGCGTTCTTCGACATCTGCGGCAACTCTTCGACGCGGCCATCTGCGCTGAGAAAACGTACGATGTTCATATCACCATCGAAACCGGCACCCTCCTGGGTCACATCGTTGGCAACAATCATATCGAGGTTCTTTTTCGTCAACTTCTCACGGGCGTTTTGCAAAAGCTCTTCTGTTTCTGCAGCAAAGCCGATCAGCACTCGATCGCCCTTGTTTGCTCCGAGCTCTGCGAGAATATCCGGATTGCGTTGCAGCTCAAACATCATCGTCTCAGAAGAACCTTTTTTGACTTTTTGCTCACCGCGCACAGAGGGCCGAAAATCGGCAACGGCCGCCGCTTTGATGATGAGATTCGCATGCCCGGCCTCTGCCATAACCGCCCGATGCATCTCCTCTGCGCTGGAGACCTGAATGGTTTCAACGCCTTGCGGCTCAGGCAGATTCACCGGACCGCTAACCAGTATGACCCGTGCCCCGCGTTTGTGGGCTGCGACAGCAATGGCGTAGCCCATTTTGCCGGAGGAATAGTTGCTCAGGAAACGAACCGGATCGATCTCTTCGCGCGTCGGCCCGGCCGTGACCAAAACCGTCTTGCCTGCCAGGTCCTTCTCGCCAAGCAGCGCCTGGGCAGAGAGGAAAATATCCTGGGGGTCGGGCAGCTTACCCTGCCCTTGCCAGCCACAGGCCAACTCGCCATAGACCGGAGCGATAAAATGATAACCGAGAGCTTCCAGCTTCTCCTGGTTCTGACGATAGAGCGGGTTTTCCCACATATTGCTGTTCATGGCCGGCGCGAAGAGGATCTTCGCCTTGCTGGCCATAATTGTCGTCGTCAGGAGATCGTCTGCTATGCCATTGGCCACTTTACCGATAAGGTTGGCTGTCGCCGGAGCGACCAGCAAAATATCTGCGCGATCCGCCAGTGAGATATGGCCGATCTGCTGCTCCTGGATGATATTGAACAGTTCCGTGTGGACCGGATTGCCGGAAAGGGTTTGCAATGTCAGCGGAGTGACAAACTCCTGGGCGCTGCGCGTCATGATGACGTGAACCTCGGCACCGGCCTTAACCAGCAGGCGCAGCAACTCGGCAGCCTTGTAGGCAGCGATTCCACCTGTAACACCAAGAACGACGCATTTACCTTGCAGCATTTTCAACTCCAACTTTACGCTCACCTTTCAGATGCAGCGCAGAGATACAATTAAAACAACATAACAATTTAACGCAATGGCGCGAAGAGGGCAAATCAGACGCAAAGGAATCTTTAGGTTGAGAAAAGTTATTCTTTGCGGCACTTTAACCTTTGCGTCTTTGCGTTACGTTTTTTGTCTTTAAAGGTTATAGCCCCGTCACCCACAAAGGGATTCATCTGCTTCTCACGGCCGATCGTCGTGTCGGGCCCATGGCCCGGGTGGACGATCGTCTCTGCCGGTAAACGGAAGAGCTTTTCACGAACCCCTTCTACCAGGGCATCAAAATCGCCGCCGGGAAGGTCGGTGCGGCCAACGGAGCCGGCAAACAGGACATCGCCGACGAACAGGTGGCCATCACTCAGAAGACAGATGCTGCCAGGGGAATGCCCGGGCACATGAAAGACAGAAAACGACTGTTCTCCAACCGAGAAGCGATCCCCCTCGTTGAGAAATTTGTCGGGATCGGGCGACGGCGATACGGTCAAGCCGTAAACCTGGGCGTGATTCCTGGCGTTCTGTAACAGAGGCAGGTCAGCTTCATGCATCATCAGCACGGCACCTGTGGCTTCTATCACCGCCTGGTTGGCGCCAATATGATCAAAGTGCCCATGGGTATTGACAACCTGTTTAATCTTAAAGCCATGAGTTTCGGCAAGATGAAGAATGCGTGGGCCATCTTCTCCCGGGTCAACAACCATGGCCTCGCGGGTCTTCTGGCACGCGACCAGAAAACAGTTGACCTGCAAGGGGCCAACACTCAGTTGATGTACAAGAAGTCCTTCAGCCATCGTTTTTATCCTGTCCCTCGTCCCCTGCCAGGTCGAGCTTGATCGCTTTGAGTTGATCGCCCAGGCTGTTGCTGAATCTGGGCCGGGGTTGACTGTACCGAGCCTGCCCTGTGGAATCAAGCTGTTTGGCTTGATTTTTTATAGCCTCCGCCTCGTCTGGCTCAGCCGCCGGCCTTGACGACGCCCCTTTGAAGAAGTAGCGATCATAGAGACGATGATACTGGGTCCAGGTGGAATCGCTGTCCGGTTCACGGGCAATATGCGTCTGGACACCATTGATCTTCGAGTCCAGGTCATCGATGAAATTCAGGATCACAGCTTCCATGGTCTTCGGTCGTTTTGGAGAGCCATATTCATATTGACCATGATGTGAGAGCAGCAGGTGCTTCAGGTGAATCGCCAATTCCCGGGGGAAATCCTGCAGAGTACGCAACTTCTCTTCCACCAGCTCGACGCCGATCATGATATGACCCAGAAGTTTACCGGCATCCGTGTATTCGAAGGACCGCTGGTAACGTAGTTCAACAACCTTGCCAACATCGTGCAGCAAGGCCCCGACCACCAGCAGATCGCGGTTGATATCGTGATACCGCTGGCTGATATCACCGGCCAGAGCAGCAACCGCCAACGAATGTTCGAGCAGACCGCCCAGGTAGACATGATGCATCGCCTTGGCGGCCGGTGCGCGTTTATAACCGGTCATGAATTGTTCGTCAGCCAGAAAAGCCTGCATCAGTCTTTTCAGATCAGGGTCGGTCAAAGCCTCGACAAGCGCGCTCAACTCGTCGACCATTTCAGCAGTCTTCCGCCGCGAAACGGGCAGGAAGTCTGCGAGCTCAATGGCAGACTCTTCCACTCTCACCAGGTCCTGGATAATAAGCTGCATCTTGCCCATATAAACACTGGCTTTACCTGAAGCCTGGACAAAATCGTCCTTTTCAAAGCGTGCCGAAATTTCATCGACACGATCCCAGATACGGCCTTCGACCTCACCGGAACAATCCATCAGCTTGAGGGTCATATAGGGACGGCCATTCTTGGCCATACCGATGATCTTGTCCCTGACCAGGAAGGGTGACGAAACCAGGTCGCGCTCCTGGATATCTTTGACAAAAACTTTCTTCAAAATGTAACTCCTGCTTTTTATCTGTAGTGCTTATCTGTTTTGGCTCGACAACCCAAGCGAAGGATTAACGCAAAGTCGCGAAGGGTAAGAGAAAGCCCGCAAAGAAAACCACTTCAAAAATCGAGAATATCACCCTTTGCGTCTTTCCTGGTTTTTCTTAGCGTCTGCGTTGATCTTTTGATTTCAGATCTTAACTGTTTTGGTATAAAGATATAATCCATTTATTTAAGTTATAAACCCGCAATTTAGCTCTCTGCGTCTTCGCGCCTCTGCGTTGATAAACGCTTTAACGGGTCCTGCTTTTATCTGGCTCAGGGTTGCAATTCGAGGCAGCTAAAGCATCGACTGAACAACCTGGTCAGCAACACGCAAGCCATCCAGCGCCGCGCTCATGATTCCCCCGGCATAGCCGGCCCCTTCGCCGGTTGGGAAAAGGCCCTGGTGGCTGACAGACTCACCCCGGTCGTTGCGAGTGATCCTGAGTGGCGCGGAGGTCCTGGTTTCGACTCCGATGAGCACGGCTTCCGAGGTCAGAAAGCCGTGCATCTTGCGATTAAAATGCGGCAAGGCCCGTCGAAGTCCAGAATACACGAAATCGGGCAGGACTTCACGCAGTTCCGATTCAACAACACCTGGACGGCAGCTGGATTTCAAGCCGCCCCTTGCCTGGCCAATGAAGCTCATCATATTCTGCGCAGGAGCCAAAAAAGCTGAGCCACCGGCGACAAAGGCCTTGCGTTCCCATTGCTGCTGGAAGTGCATACCGCCGAGCTTTTCTCCGCCCCAGTCTTGCGGCCCTACGGTGACCACCAGCGCACTATTGGAATATTCACCTTTGCGCGCCATCCGGCTCATACCATTGACCACCAGGCCATCGGCTTCGGATGCGGCATTAATCACCTCACCACCGGGACACATGCAGAAAGAATAGACGCCCCGGCCGCTTTCGTCATCATTATAGCGCAGTGCGTAATCTGCCGCCGGCAAGCGATCAGCGAAGGAACCATACTGTATCTGATTGATCAGTTCCGCAGGATGCTCGACGCGAACGCCGACGGCAAAACTTTTCGCTTCAAGCTGAACACCCTTGCGATCCAGCATCAGATAAGTGTCACGCGCACTGTGTCCGGGTGCGAGGACCAGAGAATCACAGCTGAGAGTCCCGCCATTGTTGAGAACAGCCCCTGCGATACGTCCCTGGTGGATTTCAAGATCGGTCAGACAGGTCTCGAAGCGAACATCGACGCCGAGATCGACCAGCTGCTGACGAAAATTAACCACCACCTTGCGCAAGCGGTCAGTGCCGACATGGGGACGGGCCTCGATCAGGACCTCACTGGGAGCACCACAGTCCACCAGCGCCTGCAGAACGTCCAAACGCTGTGGATGGTTCAGGCGGGTGGTCAGCTTACCGTCGGAGAATGTCCCGGCACCACCTTCACCGAATTGAACATTACTGACGGCGTCAAATTGACCGGTAGCCCAAAAACTCTCGACATCCTTGATCCTCTTCTCAACGGGTCTGCCACGATCGATCAGCGTCACAGAAACCCCGCACTCAGCAAGCCGCTTGGCAGCAAACAGACCCGCAGGCCCCATACCAACCACCAGCGCGTGATGCTTGACATTCACCTTGGGCAGAACGGCCTCAACGCGTTCAGGCAACTTCTCAAGTCGACTGCTGGCAAGCCTGGCGACCAGAGCGGCTTCATCGGGGCAAGAGAACTCTACGCTATAGACTTTGAGAATGCGGCTCTTTTTACGAGCATCTATGGAGCGCCGAACGATCCTGAAGTCGCTCAGAATCCTGACATCGACTCCCAGGAAATCTGCGGTCAGCAAGGGGAGTGTCTGCTCATCAGTCGCGACATCGAGGGTCAGGTCACGCAGCAAGAGCGCCATCAGGATGTCCGCTTATTCGTTAAAGAGATCATGCCAGCGGCAACCAGATCTGGAAAGTCGTGCCCTGAGAATTACTTTCGACGTTAATGCGCCCGGCATAAGTCTTGACGATGCGCAAGACCACGGAAAGACCGAAGCCGGTGCCCCGCTCCTTGGTGGTAAAGAAAGGATCAAAGATATTATTCAAGTGCTCCTCGGGGATGCCTCCGCCGGTATCACTGACGGTGACCAACGCCTCCTTGTCATTGCTTTCAAGGGTCACAGTGAGATCACCGCCCTGCTTCATCTCAAAGAGTGCATTGGCAAAGAGGTTGGAAAAGATCTGGCCTATTTCATCGGCGTCAGCCAGGATTGATGGGGTTTCCTTGCCCAACGCTGTCTGCAGGACAACGCCCTGGACCTTCATCTGTTCCAGAAATGGCTGCAAACTGGTCGTGATGACACTATCGATATGAACGGTGCTCAGTTGGAAGTGTGAACGTTTACTGGTCGAAAGGAGCTTGACCAGGATCGCATCAATCCGCTCAACTTCATTGATGATCTTTTCTGAATAGGACTTCATCTCCGGGTCACTGCTCCAGACCGGAAGACAGCACCTGCGCAAAAAGGCTGATTGAATTCAGAGGATTGCGAATCTCGTGGGCCATCCCTGCAGAGAGATGTCCCAAGGCCGCCAGTTTCTCGGTCAGCAGCACTTCATGGTGCGCCATTTCCAGCTCTGTGGTCTTTTGTTCGACGCGCTCTTCAAGGGTTCGATTCCAACGCTCTATTTCATCCAGAAGTCGCTCCTGCTCCTCGACCAGCGCCTTGTTATGAAGCTCAATCGAGCGGATACGCAGGACACTCTCGATGCGCTCAACCAGCTTGGCGTTGCTGAACGGTTTGAGGACATAATCTGACGCACCGGCCTTCATCAGTTCGACTGCGACTTCTTCACTGCCCTTACCGGTAAACATGATCACGTAAGTTTCAGGAAAGCGCTCACGAATCTCCTTCAGAGCATCGAGACCATTGACCTTCGGCATCATGTAATCGAGCAGGACCAATGCAGGCTGCTCACGTTCTATCATTTCGTAAGCAGCTGGAGCATTATCAACGACAGAGACATCGAAACCCCGACTGGTCAGTACCATGGAAGTCAGTTCGAGGATCATCCGTTCGTCATCGACAACAAGAAGTTTTTCACTCATACTTTGTAGTTCCCTTACCTGTTCACTTTAGAGCGGCTAGGATACCTTTCCCTGACCGCTTTGACAAGGTCATAGACATTGTCATAGTAACAAAAAAAGGCAGCGTTTCCGCTGCCTTTTTAAAACCGTTATGCCCTTAAGGATCACTCCTTTATACGTATGGTCATGACCGGAACCGGAGACTTTCGGACAACCTTCTCCGCGGTGCTGCCGAACAGAACGTGATCAAGCCCCGTGCGGCCATGGGTTCCCAGCACGATCAGGTCGACACTGAAATCAACGGCCTTTTTGATGATTTCATCGTAAGGGATGCCGGGGAAGACAAACGATTCGTATTGAGTGAAGTCACCCATATGGGTGCGACAGAACTTCTCCATCAGCTTTTCGGCGCCCTGCTCAATCTCTTCTTCGAGCTTGTCAAACGAGATATGCGGGACGTAAAAGCCCCGCAAATCGACGGGCTCATTGATTATATGCACAATAATCAATTTACTTTCGAACTTGCGCGCCATAGAAAGAGCCGATTGAAAAGCGAAATCGGAACCTTCCGAAAAATCGGTGGCAAACAGTATAGTTTTGAAATCCATGGTTTCCTCCTAACGGTATCAGGACACCCTGGCTATTGGCCCACCATTAAAAATCTTCTTCATCACCGAACGCAACTCATCAAGTCGCACCGGTTTATGCAGATATTCGTAAGCGCCGAGATTCATAGCTTCAAGGTACGATTCCACACCGCCGTAAGCCGTTATCATAATGACGTTGGTGCTCGGAAACTTGCGACTGAGTTCCCGGAGGAAAACCAGGCCATCCATCTCAGGCATATTGATATCGCTGATGACCAGATTGAATTTCTGCTGGCCCATGTAATCGAGGGCTTCGTTTCCGTCCGCAGCACTATCGACTTCAAAGCCTTCCTGAGACAACAGTTTGGCCAACCCGATCCGGGTATTCTCTTCATCATCAACAATCAGAATACGTTTTATGCCTTCGCCCAAAATGTCCTCTACTCTTGAATGATTTCTGGAAAGTCTAACATGGGGCATCACCCTGTCAAGCACATCCAATTTCAAACGAAGCGACTAATACTTCACTATTTCAGATAGTTATCCTGTTTATTGAGAATCTGAATCAAATTTATATTTTGCTGGAGACCTCTCGCCAGGCATCGGCAAGGTTACGCACCAGAAGCGGGAAGAGAAAGGCATGCTCAGCCCCACAGTCAAGGACATCCTCATGGGACAAGCTGACGTGAGATAATCCAGCTGCGAGATTACTGACAAAAGCGACGGCCGCAACCTGCAGGCCAAGGTAGCGAGCCATAATGACTTCGGGAACGGTAGACATGGAGACCACATCCACCCCTGCGGAGGAGAGGAAACGCACCTCCGCAGGAGTCTCATAAGAAGGTCCGGACATGGCCGCCAGGATACCACGGTGAAGGGTCATGTTACTGTTGGCATCTTCTATCAATTTTGCATAGACCTCTGTCTGGTACGCATCAACCATATCGACAAAGGTGTTGCCGGGCAGCCCGCGTAAAGGGTTCTCTCCAAGCAGGTTCAAGTGATCATCGACCAACATGAAATCACCAGGCTGATAATCCGGGTTAATCCCTCCTGTAGCACAAGTCAGAAGAATCCGAGGGCAGCCAAGAGAAGCAGCGAGCCTTACGGGGAAAGTCGCCTCGAAAGCACTCAGGCCCTGATAGCAATGGAAGCGGCCGGAGAAGAACAGGATGTTCCAGGAGGAGTACCGGACAGCAATCAGTTGTCCGGCATGCCCGGCAATCTGGTCGCCGGGAAAACAAGGCCAGTCAGAATAGTCAAAAACACCCAGAGTTTCACCAAGCCTTGCGGCCTCATTCCACCCCGAACCAAGCACGACAGCCAGATCGAAGTTTTCGACCTGAGTCTGACGACGGATTTCTTCACCGAGGCGGGCAGCCGGTGATCCTGGGCTAAAGGGCCAGCAGGTCACGGACACGTTTCTGCAATTCGCGGGGTTTAAAGGATTTGCTGATGAAATCTGCGGCACCGATACGACGAACCTCTGAGGCGGTCTCTTCACCACGTTCAACACCGCTCATGGCAAGGACTTTGACTGCATCGAGCCCTTCGGTCCGTTGTAATGACTGCAGAATCTGCTTGCCGTTTTTACCGGGGATATTTAAATCGAGCAACACCAGCTGAGGTTTTGAAGCTATAATTTTTTGCCAGGCCTGATCACCGTTTGCGGCGTCATCAAGTTCGACAGGAAGTTCTGAGAGAATCTCCTTGATCATCTCGCGAAAAAAACGGGCATCATCCACAATCAGGACAACAGGTCGCCCCGTTCCGGGTTGGTTGTTCTGCAGAGGAGAGTCTGCAACCAGGGCAACTTCAAAAGTATGACTGCAACCCGGACATTTAACCCTGGCCAGCTTCGATTTGGAGGCCATCGGGTCGATGCGGTAGCGCGCCTGGCATGAAGGACAAGTGAGGATCATGAAGGAATTACTCTCCGGAGTCAGTACTCAATTGAAAAGCTTTCAGTTCGACCAGATTCAGCTCCTGGCCAGCAAGCCAGAAGCGCACAACGACTTTTGCGACCAGTTCAACCCTGACGGCATTCTGATATCCCAGTCAGTTCAAGGCCATTATGCAACGTATATTCACGCTGCTCATGATCGCCAATATAAATTATAAGCGAGCATTCAGCCAAAGCAAGCATACTTAAGCGATTGAACCATCTCCGGAAAAGGCCGGAAAAGAGTCGATTGCATTGAGGCTCTTAACGACGCAGCCTGCTTCGTTTTCGCCAAGTGGCTCGGCGCCCGGGACTATTGCAGGAGCAGTTCAGCGAGAGTCAGGTTAACGATGGCCTCGTCCTTATTGTTGTGGCAGAGAGGTTTGCTGGCTTCCGGCAAGATCCTGGCACACAGCAACGGCAGGATTCTCAGAGTTATATGTCAAAAAGACTAGAGGATAAAATAGAACAGTGAACCAAGCGCAAGGACCAGAATAAAACCGAGGATAAAGGCGCCCCAGCCAAGGCCAGATTTCGCTTGAGTTTCAGCCTTTAACGGCGAGCCTGGCGACACTGAATCGAAGTCCTTTCCTGCGTCGATTTCCTCACAGGTGTCCAGTCGTGATAAAAGCTCATCACTGTCCAGCCCCAGATGGCGTGCATAACAGCGGATAAAACCGGTGACATAGACTTGCCCCGGGAGGTCATCAAACTGACCCTTCTCAAGACTTTCCAGATAGACCTTGCGAATGCGGGTCTGTTCTGCAACTGCCTGGAGAGTAAAACCAAGCTGCTTGCGTTTCTCCTCAAGTTTATTACCGAGATTTTGTCTGGAAGTCATCATTATTCATCTAGTATTTTCAGGTATTTTGTGGCTAAACGTGCTGAGTCACTCTGGGGAGCCAGACGAATAACCTCACGGAAAGACAGTCTGGCCTTGTCGGCCTCCTTCAACTTCATATAGAGCAGGCCCTGCCAGTAATGGGCGTCAGTGAGTCCGGGGGCCAGCTCGATTGTGCGGGTGAACATATCAAGTGCTTCGACGGGTCGATCCTGATTATAATAGAGTTGGCCTAAACGATATGTCGCCTCATAATAGCGGGGGTTGAGATCTATGGCCTTGAGATAAGCACGTTGAGCCGCCGCGTAGTCCTGCTTCTCATAGTTGGCCAGGCCGATTCCGGTCCAAGCCAGTTCAGGACGATCAAAGAGTAAATTATCCGCAGCTTTTCGAAAGGCGCTGATGGCATCATCATAGCGCTTCATCGTCAGGTAGAGGGAGGCAATGTTGTTGTAATACTTGGGATTGTTGTCGCTCAATTCAATGGCTCGCAGAAAGTGTTCTTCCGCAAGTTCATAGGCCTGTTTCTGCCAGTAAGCCCAGCCCAGACCATCCTGAATCTGAGGATCCTTCTTGTCATACTTTTCTGCCTCGAGGAATTCTTTAAGAGCACCGGTCGGATTCTGTTCATTCAGAGAAGAGACACCCAGCATATAGTGATAATCCGACTTTTTCCCTGTCTGCTGAGAATCTTCCACCGGCACGCAGGCGACCAGACAAGCAGCAAAAAAAGACAGTAAGACCCAAAGCAGACGCGATTGCATGGTATAGACCTCTCAGATAAAACCTCTAAAGTGAGGCAAGGATACGACCTACGGTTTCTCGTAATTTCAACCGCCTGACTATTCATCTCTTCTGGTGAAGGCGGCGCTTTACGTGCACGCAGGCCTGGCCGTTTAGCACGCATTGCATCAACTGCGGCCAGAAGGTCATCAACATTCTCAGTGCCCACATTTTCCGGGGCAACAGGCGGAGGAGCACTCACCGGCTTGTCTTGGCGTCTTGGCAACATCCGGTCTCCTTGCTGTCGGCAACGGCAGTTGGCCTCTTAACTTCAGGGGCAGGCGGAACGGTCGTGGCTTCCACGGCAGGAGGTGAAGCAGGCTGTTGCGGTGGTGTCGCTGGTTCCGGGACCACTTCCCCAGCCTGAGGCAGACCGGTCTTGAGAGGCAGAGAGGCCCAGAGCATTTCCTGGTCAGCCTCATCAAGCAAGTGAAGATCCTGATCTGCCATCAGAAAACCCATTGACTCAACCAGATTCAGCCCCTGGTCCAGCAGATTGTCAATATCCTTTTCTGGAACAAACTGCGGGTCGCTGACATAGAAAGCCAACATGCGACTTTTATGCAGGTGAAAGACGGCAACAGTCCCGACACCGGCCTCGGTCTGATATTGACAGATGTAGGCGCTGGCTTGCTGCGCAGCAACACCGGGCAACGCCAATTGCACCTCACGCATGGAGCGAAAAAGGGCAACGACTTGACTGGCCGGAAGATTAATCGCTTTGGTCAATTTATCCCATTTAAACATTAAAGCCTCCTGCCACCTTCCTGATTCCGTCAATTGATCCAGGAAGTCAAGTGCCGCCTGTTACTGTTAATTTACCAAAGCTCTATCGCCCGCCCCGGTCTTCAGGCCTCGTTTCGGATAGAATTATTTGCCGGTTTTTTACAAACCCGCAAAGCTGGTCAAGGCCTGGAAACGACGAAAACGTTCCTCAACCTCAAGCCAACTCAATTTGCGCAGGCGATTCAGGCTGAAATCTTCAACGGTGAAGGAAGCCATGACACTGCCGAAGACGGTCGCCTTGCGAATCGTTTCATCCGACAGGTTATTGGTCGAGGCCAGATAACCCATGAAACCGCCGGCAAAGGTGTCACCCGCTCCGGTCGGATCAAAAACCTCTTCCAGAGGATACGCCGGCGCTGAGAAAATCGAGTGCTCGGTAAAAACCAGGACGCCATATTCACCGCGTTTTACAACCAGGGTTTTCGGCCCCATCGCCAATACCGCTCGGGAGGCTTTAACCAGGTTGGCTTCATCAGCAAGCTGGCGGACTTCTGCTTCATTGATGACCAGGATATCAACATGGCCAAGAGTACCGAGCAAGGCCTCGCGTTTACCTTCAATCCAGAAGTTCATGGTGTCACAGGCGATCAGCTTTGGGTCGCTCAACCTGCTTGAGAACTTCAAGCTGCAGTTCGGGATCAATATTGGCCAGAAAAACGTATTCGGCTTTGCGATAGGATTCCGGCAGTTGCGGATGAAAGGTTTCGAAAACGTTGAGGTGGGTCTCCAGGGTCTGCGCTTCATTCAGGTCGTAACCATAACGACCCTTCCAGCGGAACGTCTCTCCCGGCACGGGTCTGCAGACCAGCGAGATCAACGCCCCGGGAGCTGAGAAACGCTTTTGGCTCATCCGGGAAGTCATCACCGACAACGGCAACCAGTTGAACACCGGTAAAAAAACTGGCGGAAGTGGAGAAATAAGTCGCTGAGCCACCGAGGACATCATCACCGCGACCGAAAGGGGTTTCCACACTGTCAAATGCCACGGAGCCTATAACCAGAATATCCATGAGAGCCCTTCAATATTATTTTATTTGGAATAACAGTAATCTATCATTTAAGCAAATCTAACGACTTTTAGCAATGCTCGTCATCGACTCCAGTCAAGATATTTGCCGAGCAGCAGGTCAAGATTTTTTCGGCTCTGTTCCGGAATCGCTGCCGGGTCTGTCATGATGGCGAACTTCAGGGATTGTCCACAGGCGCAGGCGGCTTCGGCAGCAAGTTCAGAAACCGCCTCTTTTATGATATTACGGGCCATGGCAACGTTCTGCTTGATAATGGCCAGCACAGCCTCGACGGTTACGTCTTCATGACCGTCGTGCCAGCAATCGTAATCGGTGGCGAGGGCGACTGTGCCGTAACAGATCTCGGCTTCCCGGGCCAGCCGTGCCTCGGGGATATTGGTCATGCCGATGATATCGACCCCCCAGGAACGGTAAATTGTCGACTCGGCACGCGTTGAAAAGTTCGGCCCCTCAATGCAGAGATAGGTGCCGCCTTTATGCACCGTCGCACCGGCACGCTGGCCGCTTCGACAAGGACCTTGCACAGCTCGGGGCAGACAGGATCGGCGAACTGGACGTGCCCGGCGACACCATTACCGAAAAAGGTTGACGCTCGCTTGCCCTGGGTCCGGTCAAAGAATTGATCGGGAATCACGATATGACCGGGGACGATCTCCTCTTTCATGCTGCCCACGGCAGAGACCGAGATAATCCTTTGCACGCCGAGCTGCTTCATACCATAGATATTGGCACGATAGGGGACTTCCGAAGGCAGCAATCGATGCCCACGGCCATGACGAGGCAAGAAGACCATTTTGACATCACCAAGCATCCCGGTGATGAAGGCATCGCTCGGCTCACCAAAAGGGTCTCGAGTCTGACCTCTTCAATATCCTCAAGCCCTTCAATTTCGTAGAGGCCGCTGCCCCCGATTACGCCAATTGTCAGTTGTTTCATGGTGCTATCCTCCAAAGTTAATTCAGAGCTGTAAGCTGTAAGCTGTAAGCTGTAAGCTGTAAGCTGTAACTGTAGCATGTAATCTGTATGTCAACAAGTCAAGTTCTTATGCATTTCCTTAAAGCTTATCGCTTACGGCTGTCCTTCAAGTTTCCCCTTGAGCTGTCCGCAGGCGGCAGAAATATCCTGTCCCTTGCCCGCCCTGCGAATCGCAACAATCTGTCGATCCAGCAGATAGCTTTGAAAAGCGCGAATCGCATGCTCATCAGGAGCTTTAAATCCGGAGCCGGCATGCTCGTTGAACGGGATCAGGTTGACTTTGCCCTTGATGCCGTGAAGCAGCCTGACCAGCCTTTTGGCATCGGCCAGGCTGTCGTTAACGCCACGGATCAGGATATATTCAAAGGTAATCCGCTGGGTGGGAGGTAACGGGAATTGACGACAGGCCTTCATCAGTTCTGCCAGTGGATAACGCCGATTGACCGGCATCAACTCATTGCGGACCTCGTCTGTCGTTGCATTCAGGGATACGGCCAGGCCGACCTTGATGCGACGACCCAGTTCAAGCATCTCAGGAACCAGTCCGCAGGTGGAGAGCGTCATTCTGCGGGAACCGTAGTCGAAGCCGGTCGGAGCATAGAGTATTTCCAGTGCGGTGACGACATTATCCAGGTTGTGAAGCGGCTCCCCCATGCCCATCAAAACAATGTTATTGACCGTGTAGTCCTTGCGTACAGCACAAACCTGGTTGACGATTTCAGCTGCGCTCAGGTTGCGCTCCAGGCCGAAGGTCCCGGTGAGACAAAAGGAGCACTGCATGGCACAGCCAACCTGGGTGGAGATGCACAAGGTGCTGCGGCCTCCCTCCATGGGGATCAGGACGGTCTCCACGCTCTTGCCGTCATGAAGACGAAACAGAAACTTGCGGGTACCGTCCGCGCTGACCTCGACGGCCTCCGGTGTGAAAGTCGAAATAGTCGCTCGCCTGGCAAGTTCCTCACGAAAGTCTTTGGCCAGATCGGTCATTGCGCTGAAATCAGTCACATTGCGTTGATAAATCCAGCGCAAAATCTGCACGGCCCGGAACTTTTCCTTGCCCATGCCGGACAGGAAATCTACCAGTTCTGTCGGGCTCAGATCTTTAAGATCCACGCCTTGATTGATTGCTACGGCTTCATTCAAAAGAAACGACCTGTTTACCTTTCTCTAAGGTTGACACAAGGACTGGGACAATAATGTCTAACGCTTGCGCTGTTGCTTGCCGGAAAAGGCAGAGCCCTCCGGATTGTACCGAAGGGCTCCTGGTGACTCAAGGTTTTCCTCGTGAGAAGAGCTTAAAGAAGCTCCAGACCTGAGAAGAAGTAAGGGATTTCAAATGCAGCTGTTTCAGGGGCATCGGAGCCATGGGTGGCGTTTTCGCCGATGCTGGTGCCGAACTCCTTGCGCAGGGTTCCTTCTGCAGCCTCGGCGGGGTTGGTCGCGCCCATCAGGTCACGCCATTTGAGGATCGCACCTTCTGCTTCGAGGACCATAACGACACAGGGGCCGCTGCTCATAAAGTCGGTCAGTTCACCGAAAAAAGGACGCTCTTTGTGAACATAGTAAAAGCCTTCTGCCTCGACTTTGCTCATGTAGAGTTTCTTGATGCCAACGACCTTGAAACCTTCTGCATAGATACGGGCGAGAATTTTGCCAGCGTTACCGGCAGCAAATGCATCGGGCTTGATGATTGCGAATGTGCGTTCCATGATATCCTCCAAGTGATATGAGTAAGTTGATTGAGCCTCGCGCTTTTAACATCGGAAGCGACAAAAGTCAAGGCTCTCCAAGCCTGAGACCTTGCTTGTAGCTCCGTCCGGTGACAATTTGATTTCACGATAAGGACAGGGGTAGCAGAGAAACCTTCAGGCAAGATGCGCTTTAACCATATCGAAGACACTGTCGACTGAAATGCTTAAACCACACTCCGTATCAAGTTCACATTTTTTTTGCAGACAGGCGGAACAATCCATGCTTGTCGAAACATGGCTGTGTTGACTGCCCCGCGGAGCATTGCGCCTGGGATCAGTCACTCGAAAAATCGACACCGTGGCAGTGCCGACCGCGGCCGCGATGTGAACCGGCCCGGTATCACTGCCAACCACCAGGTCCACCCTGGCCAATAATGCGGTTAAATCTTTCAATGACCCTCTTGGCCAGACAAGAGCCCGATTGTTGCAAGCCTGTTGAATACTCTGTACAGCAGAAAGTTCCTGATCATTGCCCCAGGTCAGGATCGGCCGAACGCCGAGCTCGTCAATCAACCTGTTTGCCAAAGCTTGCCAGGAGACCAGCGGCCAATGCTTGGTCACCCAGGTTGTTCCATAATGCAGCACGACCAGCGCAGCATTGGCCAAGGCCTCCATCTTCAGCTTTTCATCTACCCGCGTGGCAGAGGCATCATCAACCGGCAGCGGCCCGGCATTGATCAATTCAGTTCCGGCTGGAAAAGCCGCTTTGGCGATTGCCAGGGATCGGTCAGTGACGTGATAGTCATTCGCACCAAGAGTCGCCTTACGGTTGGTCGCCAGCAAATTGAGACTTTCCCTGACGCCCCCTTTGTCAAAGCCGAAACGCAGCGCCGCACCTGAGGCGAGCGTAAACATGCCACTTTTGGCATTTCCCTGCAGGTCGAGCACACAGTCGTAGCGACTCTTCCTGACTGCCCGAATAATCGAAAAGACTCCTTTTAAAGAAGCCATTACACCCGACTTACGCCAGGCCTTGGTGTTGATTCGATAAAGATTGTCGATCAGGGGGTGATCATCGAGAAATGGTGAAAAAGGCTCTTCAACCAACCAGTCGATCTGCATATGAGGGTCTGCACTTTTCAGATAGGCCAGAACAGGCAAAGCGTGGACGACATCACCCAGGGCGCTGACTTTCACGATCAGAACTTTCATAAAATACGACCTGGTGTTCCTTGCTGAAGGCTGGACGGATAGAGCCTATGACTCAACTCAAGCGATTGGCTGACAACCGCATGGTGGATATTAGATTTCCAGTAGTTTTTGTATCTAAGCCAAGACTGGATCTTTTAGAACCGAGAACAAAAAAAGTCAAGAGACAGATAAATCTCGACGGCAAATCGGACTTAAAGCTGCGCTGTCGGAGGCTCCTTGTCAACGACTTTTTCCACCATCTCCGCAGATCTTGTTGCAGGGGATGTGGAGAGGATAAAGTAGCCAGCAAGACCTGCCAATAAAGAACCCGAGAGAATACCGAGTCGATGCGTTGACAGGTAGGACAGTGCGTCACCGCCGGTATGCTCAAAAGCCAGGCCACCGACAAACAGGCTCATGGTGAAACCGATTCCACACAGGGCTGCAACCCCAAGCAGGTGTTGATTTGAAGCTCCTTCCGGAAGCTTGGCAAAACCCATCTTTATGGCCGCGATTGAGAATCCGTAGACGCCGGCCAACTTGCCAACGATCAGACCCAGCATAATGCCCAGGGGAACGGGATGAAACAGATCGGAAAGGCCCATCCCGGAGAGTGATATGCCGGCATTGGAAAAAGCAAAGACAGGCAGGATCATAAAGCTGACCCATGGTGACAGGGAATGTTCAAGATCTTCGAGTGGTGATTCCTCCGGGAGGTCTTTTTTACGCAGAGGAATTGCGAACGCCAAAGCCACTCCTGCCAGAGTTGCATGAACGCCTGATTTGAGGACAAATATCCAGAGAAAAACTCCGACCCACAAGTAGGGCGCCAGTTTATCGATTCTCAGGCGATTTAAAACAAAGAGGATCACCAGACAGATGGAAGAAAGGACCAACATGGTCACGGAGAGATCCCCGGAATAGAACAGGGCGATAATGACGATAGCGCCCAGGTCGTCCATGATCGCCAGGGCCAGCAGAAAAATTTTCAGAGAAGAAGGCACCCGATCACCGAGCAGGGCCAGGACACCGAGAGCAAAAGCGATATCCGTAGCAGCCGGGATCGCCCAACCTTCGAGTGCAATCGGATCGCCCAGGTTGATCAGGGAATAAACAACCGCCGGAACAAGCATGCCTCCCAAAGCGGCGATTCCGGGAAGAATGATCTGGGCACGACTGGAGAGTTGCCCCACCAGAACTTCACGTTTGACCTCAAGACCGATCAGGAGGAAGAACACGGCCATCAGGCCATCATTAATCCAGAGCAGAAGGGGTTTGGCAATATGAATGTGACGACCCAGACGAACTTCGAGAGGCGTATCGAGAAAGAAATCGTAGAGTGTATGCAGCGGCGTATTGGCAAAAATCATAGCCAGTAATGTTACAGCCATCAGCAGGACTCCGACCGAGGAATCCTTCTTAAAAAATGCTTTTATAGGTTCATTCACGACATTTCCCCCTTGCAAGAAAAATACAATGAAGAGATTATAGATGAAAATCAACAGATTGCGAGGTCAAGAAGCTCTCAGAACATAAAGTGGGAACAGAATTAATCCCGTTCCCACGCATGAAGGAGGAACAACTCACGTCACAGAAAAATTCTGCTGACCGGTTGTATTGTCTAAATATCAGTAACGCGCGTCAGCGTACTCGACCCAACCGCCAGCCTCAACCAGCGCCTTGTCAAAGGGGCTGATTTCAAAGTTGAAGATTTTTTCCTGACCACTGCCCTGGGCAACAACTTTCTGCTCCTGCAGCTGCACCTGGATATCAACCGGATCAGTGGCATTCGTCTCAAGAGCGATCAGGGCATCGATGTCTGCCTTCGGCAGTTCAATGGCCAGCATGCCGCAATTAAACATATTCTGGCGAAAAATTCTTGCATAGCTCTCGGCGATAACCGTGTGGATATCGTTGACCTCGAACACCCAGGGGGCATGTTCGCGCGATGATCCACAGCCGAAATTTTCGCGGGTGACGACCACTCGGGCATTTTTCAGAACCTCGCCCTTGGCATCAAAGCCTTCGAGCTTGAGGTCCTCCAGGCAATAGGGCTTGAGAGCCTCCTTGGTAACCTCGGTCAGGTACTTGGCCGGGATAATTTCATCAGTGTTGATATCGGAGCGGTCGAGGACAATAGCCGGACCGCCAAAGGTTTTCTTCATCGTATGACTCCCTTATCGAAAGATATCTGCCTGTCAATCAAGACAGGCAGAATCAGATTGAAGCAGCAGAAGGTGACAACAGCAGGTCACCCTGGCAGGAGCGCCTAAAGCGATCGTGCATCCGTTATCACGCCGGTGATTGCAGTCGCCGCTGCCGTTGCCGGGCTCATGAGGTGGACGGTTCCACCCTTGCCCATCCGGCCATTGAAATTCCGGTTACTGGTCGAAGCGCAGGCTTCGCCTTCAGCCAGGACACCGTTACTCATGCCGAGACAGGCGCCACAGGTCGGGTTGGTCACGCAAAAACCGGCGGCCATAAAGACCTGGATCAACCCTTCGTCCAGTGCTTGCTGGAAGATTTTCGGCGTCGCCGGGGAAACAATACCACGCAGGGAGTCAGCGATTTTACGGCCCTTTAAAACTTCTGCCGCCTGACGTAAATCCTCGATACGACCGTTGGTACAGGTACCGATATAAACCTGGTCAATCTTTGTGTCTGACATTTCACTGGCAGGCTTGACACAATCGGGTTTGAATCCGAAGGTGACGTGAGGAACCAGGCCACTGACATCATATTCGAGGACCTTGTCATAAGCAGCATCAGCGTCGGCACACCACTGGCTGTATTCTTCCAGAGCAGCTTCCTTGCTGGAGAAGTCACCCTCGATAAAGGGCCACAGGTAATCAACCGTCACCATATCAGGTTGACAGATTCCGCAAGTGCCGCCGGCCTCAATCGCCATATTGCAGAGGGTCATGCGGGCATCCATACTCATAGCTTCAACAACCGGCCCATGGAACTCGATAACCCGATCAGTCGCCCCGTTGACGCCCAGTTCGCCGATCACGAAGAGGATCACGTCCTTGGCATAAACTCCCTGCTGAAGAGTACCGGTCAGGTTGATACGGATCGTCTTCGGCTCGCGGAAAGCGCAGACCCCCTTGAGGATACCGACTTCGAGGTCTGTGGTGCCGACGCCGGCGGCAAAAGCGCCAAAAGCACCGTGGGTGCAGGTGTGAGAATCCCCCATGATGGCGGTGAAACCAGGGCGGATATAACCTTTTTCCGGAAAGAGCGCGTGACAAACACCATTACGTCCCACGTCAAAGAAATCCTTGATCTCGTGACGGCGGGCCCAATCGCGCAGGATTTTGGCCTGTAGCGCCGTTTTGCTGTCCTTGGCCGGCGTCACATGATCAATAACGGCCTTGATCTTGGTGTTGTCGTAAACACGGTCCTTGCCCCGCCATTGCAGATCGGCGATGGCAACCGGTGTGGTAATCTCGTGACACAGCACCCGATCCAGATCGAGGACCTTGGTCCCCGGAAAGGGCTCATCACGCAGATGTGCAGCAAAAATCTTTTCAGCTGTAGTCTGACCCATAATATCTCCTCAAAAAATCAATCATGAACGGTGGATGAGCTTCTGAACCAGTAAATAGCCACTGGGTCAAGAAACATCTCGACGCGCTTCTTGAATAACCAGGTAAATTCTCCGGCCAGTGGAAGCAACTGAAGAATCGGCAAACAGACTAAATCTCTACCTTGGCACGCTGGGCAACATCCAAGGCTTTATTGAGCGCGTTGATGTATGCCTTGGCACTGGCAACGATAATATCTGAATGTGAGCCCTGCCCCAACACTTCATGACCTTCATGCTCGAGTCTCACGGTGCACTCACCCTGGGCGTCCGTTCCGCCGGTTATTGAGCCGACGGAATAATTGACCAGGTAAGGCTTCATGCCGGTCAACTTCTTGATCGCCTTAAAAGTCGCATCGACCGGGCCATCGCCGATGACTGCAGCCCTCTTCAGCTTACCCTTGATCTCGAGCTCCACAGTTGCAGTAGGCGCAGCAAAGGATCCGGAAGTGACATTCATCTGCACAAGCTTGACAACCTCAGGAACCCGGATGATTTCATCGGCGACGATGGCATCGAGGTCCTCGTCAAAGATTTCTTTCTTCTTGTCTGCCAGGGCCTTGAAGCGAACAAAGGCCTTCTCAACATCTTCCTTGGGCAAATCGTAGCCAAGTTCGTTAAGGCGAGCGACAAAAGCGTGACGACCCGAATGTTTGCCAAGCACCAGCTTGTTGGCATTGAGACCGATCGACTCAGGCGTCATGATCTCATAGGTCTCCTTGTCCATTAACACACCATGCTGATGGATTCCGGCTTCATGAGCGAAAGCATTGGCGCCGACGATCGCTTTGTTCGGTTGAACAGCAATACCGGTGACCGTCGACAGCAAACGGCTGGCCGCATAGATATGTTCCGTGTTGATGTTATTTTCATAGGGCATGATATCCCTGCGCGTACGCAAGGCCATGACGACTTCCTCGAGAGAACAGTTCCCTGCACGCTCACCAATGCCGTTGATGGTGCACTCAACCTGCCCCGCACCGGCCTGAATGGCGGCCAGCGAATTGGCAACCGCCAAACCAAGGTCGTTATGGCAATGGACAGAAATAACCGCCTTGTCAATATTCGGCACATTGTCTTTCAAGTACTTGATAATATTGAAATACTCAAAAGGGATCGAATAACCGACGGTATCAGGGATGTTAACTGTAGTTGCTCCTGCATCGATGACGGCTTCAACCATCTCAGCCAGGAATGGTAAACGGGTACGAACGGCATCCTCGCAGGAGAACTCGACGTTCGGAGTATAAGCAACCGCGTGCTTAACCGCCTTTACAGCCGTCTCGAGGACCTTGGCAGGAGCCATCTGCAGTTTGCGCTCCATATGGATATCTGAAGTCGCAATAAAAGTATGAATACGACCACGTTCACCGGCATATTTCAATGCCTCCCAGGCGCGATCGATGTCCTTGATGTTGGCACGGCAAAGGCCGGCGATCTCTGGACCCTTGATTGTCTGGGCGATCTTCTTGACCGCCTCGAAATCACCATCGGAAGCAATCGGAAAGCCCGCTTCGATGACATCGACATTGAGTTTCTCAAGTTGACTGGCGATGCGTAATTTTTCTTCGATGTTCATACTTGCGCCAGGGGATTGCTCTCCATCGCGCAAGGTCGTGTCAAAAATTTTAATCATCTGATTCTTACTCATAGCTGACTCCTCTGATGTTCGCCTAATCTCTCATAGGGGCGGGCTCTATCAACCCACCATCAATTATCTTTAACGCTTTAGTCAACAGGTCAAGGTCATCCAGGTCGGATTCCACAGAACCACCCCCTTTCAAGGAATTTAAGGTTAGCCTGAGCCCTTCTGGGTAAAGACTGCAGGTTTGAGACAAAAAATAAAAAGCTCCCGCCCCGGTCAGGGGCGAGAGCTAAGCTTCGCGGTACCACCCTGTTTGGTCTCGTCGCAACGAAACCCTTCATTAGCCCTTTACGCAGGCTCACGACGGAAATTACTCAGGCTCTTTATTTATAAAGCCCTTTGACGTCCGCAGCTCCAAGGTCAGTTCAAGTCATTGTCTGTACCGGTTCGCAGCACCACCGGCTCTCTGTAACAGCGTCAGACTTTACTAGTCCTCTTCAAAGCATTTGTGAAACGTTATCTCAATAAATCAAAAAGCTGACAACTTGTCAAGAAATCTGATGATATTTATCTTTTAAGAGTCCCTGGAGCTCTGCTCGTCACTGTCTGCGCCAGTGGTCTCGACGTCCACAGCCACGGCAGCTTCTTTCGGCTTGCGCCGGAAATACTTCAGCATTGCGGTTGCAGGTCCCGAGGCCACATAAACAGATAAAATACCGAAAAGCATGATCTCAGGTTGAGCGACAATCACGATTATGAAAATAATCGCCAGGACCAGGAAGCCGAAAGGTTGCCGTTTAACCAACTCCGGGTCTTTGAACGAGTTATAGCTGTGGTTGCTCACCATCAGGTAAGCCAGAACATAAATCAGCAGGACAATGGAAACTTTCTTGATCGTACCGGAACCGCCGAGATGATAGAAAAGCAGAACGCAAGAGGCAACCATCCCCGCCGCCGCAGGAATAGGCAGCCCAACGAAACGACGCGATTCGACCGTATTGACCTGCACATTGAAGCGTGCCAGGCGCAGAGCCCCGCAGACAACGTATATGAAGGCCGCAAGCCAGCCGAATTTACCAAAAGGCTTCAAGGCCCATGAATACATGAGCAGACCGGGCGCAACACCAAAGGAGACCAGGTCAACAAGAGAGTCGTATTCGACCCCGAAGCGACTGGTGGTTCCGGTCAAGCGTGCTACTTTCCCATCCAGAGCATCAAAAACAGCTGAAAGCAGGATCAGCCATGCGGCCAGATCGTAGCGGCCGTTCATGGTCGAGACAATCCCGTAGAAGCCCGCAAACAGGCCGCCGGTTGTCACCAGATTGGGCAGAAGATAAACGCCGCGCTTCAGGCTTTCCCGACGATCGTATGAACCGCCGATTCGACTCACTTCAAAGTGCCCAACACACTTTCACCGGCAACAGTTTTATCGCCGAGTTTTGCAGAAACGTCGACACCTTCAGGGAAGTACATATCGACCCTGGAACCGAAACGGATCAAGCCGTAGCGGCAGCCACGTTGCAGAGAATCGCCATTTTCAGGATAAGAAACAATCCTCCTCGCAACCAATCCGGCAATCTGCACGCAAAGAACTTTCAGACCGGACTCGCGTTTCGAGCAACAGGCCAGACTGTTCATTCTCCAGACTGGCCTTGTCCAGAGAGGCGTTGAAGAAACGCCCCTGGTTGTAAAACTGGTCGATCACTTTACAGTTGATCGGTACACGATTGACATGAACGTTAAACACATTCATGAAAATGCTGACCTTGGTCACCTCTTCGCCGCCGAAGAAACGATTCTCGGGAACTTTGCCGACGAAAATAATCTTGCCATCCGCAGGCGCAACGAAGACATTATCGTCCGCCGCAGAAAAACGTTCGGGATTGCGGAAAAAGTAGATCGCAAAGAGTGTCAGGCCGAGACCGATGGTGGCCAGACAGTTCCAATCGACCGCAGCAAAAAAGAGGGCGAAGAAAGCAAATAGCGCGATAAAAGGATAGCCTTCTAAGGCAATTGGCTGATGTTGGTTTTTCATGGGCATGTTTCGCCTGTCTGAAAGGTAACGGCGGGAGCATGTCACTCCCGCCGTTAGATATAAATCAGTTTTTGGTTTTATCAACAATCTTTTTAATCCAGGGCATCATGCTGCGCAACTTTTCACCGACCTGCTCGATCGGGTGAGCAGCGTTCAAGCGACGACGCGCTGTCATCTCGGGATAATTGGACGCCCCTTCGAGGATGAAACGCTTGGCATATTCACCATTCTGGATATTCGCCAGACATTCCTTCATCGCCTTGCGGCTCTCATCATTGATGACCTGAGGCCCGGTGACATACTCGCCGTATTCCGCATTGTTGGAGATCGAATAGTTCATGTTGGCGATGCCGCCTTCGTACATCAGATCGACGATCAGCTTGAGCTCGTGCAGACACTCGAAATAAGCCATCTCCGGGGCATAACCGCCTTCTACCAGAGTTTCGAAACCGGCCTTGACCAGCTCGACAGCACCGCCACACAGCACAGCCTGCTCTCCGAACAGGTCGGTTTCTGTCTCATCCTTGAAGGTCGTTTCGATAATTCCGGTGCGCCCGCCACCGATGGCGCTGGCATAGGAGAGCGCAACGTTCTTGGCCGTGCCCGAGGCATCCTGGAAGATCGCGATCAGGTCAGGGATGCCGCCACCCCTTTCAAATTCGGAGCGAACCGTATGACCGGGAGCTTTGGGAGCGATCATGATGACATCGAGGTCTTCACGGGGAACAACCTGATTGTAGTGGATAGCGAAACCGTGAGCGAAAGCCAGCGTAGCGCCTTTTTTCAGGTTCGGCTCAATCTCGTCGCGATAGAGTTGCGACTGGAACTCGTCGGGGGTCAGGATCATGATCAGGTCGGCAGCAGCAACCGCGTCTGCAACGTTTGAGACCTGCAAACCGGAATTTTTTGCCTTGATGGCCGATGAAGAGTCTTCGCGCAGCGCAACCGTGACATCGACACCGGAATCCTTGAGATTGTTGGCGTGGGCATGCCCCTGGGAACCGTAACCGACGATCGTCACCTTCTTACCTTTGATAAGTGAAAGATCAGCATCCTTGTCGTAATAAACTTTCATTCTCTATTCTCCTCCCGAGAAGATTTTATCTGCTAAAAGTTCGTCCCGCCATTCAGGCGAGTTTCTTGTCTGAAAAATCGACTATATAACACAACAGAGCGGGCCATACCAGTGATTTATCCTGACAAGACCCGCCGTGGTTCCAGCAATTTCCTGTAACGATCAGTTGCCTTTCCAACCTTTCGGGTCCGCGACCGAGGACGACCGGACCAGACCGAACCAGCTCCTTGATCCCCATGGGACGCAGCAGATCGATAATGGCATTCACCTTGACCGGTGAACCGGTCACCTCAACAGTATAGCACTTTGGGGGTCACATCGACCACCTTGCCCCTGAAGATATCGCAGATGCGCAAGATCTCTGCGCGGGTCGAGTCTTCGGCATTGACCTTGATCAGAGCCATCTCCCGCTCGATGAAATCCTCGTTGGTAAAATCAATGACCTTGATCGTATCGATCAGTTTATTGAGTTGCTTGTTGACCTGCTCGATAATCCGGTCATCACCGCTGGTGACGATAGTCATGCGCGAAAGAGTCGGATCAAGTGTCGGCGCAACCGACAGGCTCTCAATATTGAAGCCCCGTCCTGAGAAGAGACCGGCGATACGTGTCAGCACGCCGAATTCATTCTCCACCAGGACGGATATGGTATGTCTCATAACTTTTGTCCTCTCCTTAAGCTATTGGCAACCGGCTCCCTATCAGGACGCCAGAACCATTTCATTGAGCCCGGCGCCCGCAGGCACCATCGGCATAACGTTTTCCTCACGAGACACCTTGAACTCCATAATCACCGGCCCGGGTGTGGCAAAGGCCTTTTTGATGACCTCCTCAACCTCTTCCGGTTTGGTTGCCTTCAGTCCAGTCGCGCCATAAGCCTCTGCAAGTTTGGTGAAATCGATCGGCAGCTCCATGCAGGTCTGGCTGTAGCGCTTGTCGAAAAAGAGCTGCTGCCATTGACGAACCATGCCGAGGAAGTTGTTATTGAGAATCACGATTTTCACAGGCAATCGGTATTGAACAAGAGTCGCCAGTTCCTGGGAGTTCATCTGGAAGGAGCCATCGCCGGAGACATCAATCA
The DNA here is from genome assembly GCA_963769955.1 of uncultured delta proteobacterium. Taxonomy (GTDB): domain Bacteria; phylum Desulfobacterota; class Desulfuromonadia; order Desulfuromonadales; family BM103; genus M0040. Next base: position 58,272 of record CAVYNW010000024.1, on the reverse strand, counting down.
CCTGTCGTTCGGGGAATGCCGCCTGGGCACCGAGAGCGGCCGGAAGGCCGTAGCCCATTGTGCCAAGGCCTCCAGAGGTCAGGAAGGTGCGTGGCTGGGTGAACTTGAAGAACTGCGCCGTCCACATCTGGTGCTGGCCGACCTCCGTTGTGACAATGGCATCATCATTGGACAGCTCCCGCAGCTTCTCAATAACGAACTGCGGCTTGATCTCACGTCTTGGACGGCTTATAAGACATCGGGTGTTCTTTGCGCCAGGCGGAGATTTCCTCAAGCCAGGGCTTGTGTGCCTGGTTCGCCTTTTCGACGTCATCCTTGCATCTCGCCAAGGGCCTTGTTCATCTTTTTCAGGACATCGCGCAAATCGCCGACGATCGGCAGGTCGACGCGAACGTTTTTCTTGATCGAGGTCGGATCAACGTCGACATGGATGATCTTGGCGTGCGGCGCGAAGGTATCTATCTTGCCGGTAACACGGTCATCAAAACGTGCACCAAGCGCAATCAACAGGTCTGAGTTGGTGACGGCCATATTGGCATAATAAGTGCCGTGCATACCGAGCATCCCCAGAGAGAGTGGATGGCAGGTCGGAAAGCTGGCCATCCCCATCAGGGTGGTCGTAACCGGTGCCTGCAGGGTCTCCGCCAGTTCCAGCAATTCGGCGTGGGCATCGGTCAGAGTCGCTCCGCCGCCGACATAGAGAACCGGTTTTTTGGCGGAGAGCATCATCTTGACCGCTTTTTCGATCATGCGCACGTTGCCGCTGAAGGTCGGCTTGTAGCCACGCAGTTCGACCTTGTCGGGATACTCGAACTTGGCCGTATCTCATCTGGATGTCTTTAGGCAGGTCAACGACGACCGGACCGGGACGTCCGGTGCGGGCGATGTAGAAAGCCTGCTTGATGATGCGGGCCAGATCGTTGACATCCTTGACCAGGTAATTATGCTTGGTAATCGGTCGGGTAATACCGACGAGGTCGGCCTCCTGGAAGGCATCATTGCCAATCAGTCCGGTGGGGACCTGCCCGGTAATGACCACCATCGGGATCGAATCCATGTAGGCGTTGGCGATCCCGGTAATCGTATTGGTGGCACCGGGACCGCTGGTTGCGATGGCGACACCGACCTTGCCGGTCGCACGCGCGTAACCATCGGCGGCATGCACTGCAGCCTGCTCATGACGGGTCAGGATATGCTTGATAGAAGACCCCATCAAGTCATCATAAATATTAATGACCGTACCACCGGGATAACCAAAGATCGTATCGACGCCTTCCTGAATCAGGCTCTCCAGAAGAATTTTCGAACCAGTCATTTTCACTTTATAACTCCTCAGACGAATCGCCAGCAGCGATTCGAATTATAAATTTTGGACTCCAAACTCAAGATTGTCTGTCTATTCAGAAATCAGTATTCAGCATTCACTTTAGTGCTTTACGACTACGCCTTACAAACGGCGCCGGTATTAGCCGAGGTCACAACCTTGGCATAGCGGGCCAACCAACCCGTCTTGATCTTGGCTTCGGGAGCTTTCCAGGCGGCCTTGCGACGAGCAAGTTCAGCATCGTCAACCAGAAGTTCCAGCTTGCGATTCGGGATATCAAGCCGGATCAGGTCACCGTCTTCAACCAGGGCGATCGGCCCACCTTCCGCAGCTTCGGGAGAGATATGCCCGACACAGGGGCCTCGCGTACCGCCGGAGAAACGGCCATCTGTGATCAGGGCGACACTGTCGCCCAGACCGAGACCCATCAAGGTCGCAGTCGGGGCAAGCATCTCCCTCATACCAGGGCCACCTTTAGGCCCTTCATAACGAATCACCACCAGGTCGCCGGCAACCACCTGTCCGCCCATCAGGGCCTCCATAGCAGCCTCTTCCGAATCAAAGCAGCGGGCACGACCTTCAAAATTCATCATTTTTTCGGAAACGCCGGACTGCTTAACAACAGAACCAAGTGGCGCCAGGTTGCCGGAGAGGATGGCAAGTCCACCCTCGGCCCGCACCGGGTGATCAACGGACTGAATGACTTCTTCATCGACGGCGGCAACGCTCGCCACGATCTCTTTGATGGTGGGGCCGGTCAGGGTCGGATTGTCGTTGATCCGGTCGCGTAACTGATAGAGAACACCCGGGACGCCACCAGCGGTGTCGAGGTCCTCCATGAAATGTTTACCACCGGGATTCATCGACGCCAGCTGCGGGGTTTCACGGCCAAGGCGATCAAACTCTTCCAGGGGCAGTTCAACTCCCGCTTCATGGGCGATCGACAAAAGATGCAGCACGGTATTACTGGAGCCGCCGAGGGCCAGGTCGACGCGTATGGCATTTTCAAAGGCCTCCCGGGTCATGATCTGGCGTGGGGTGATCTGTTGACGAACCAGTTCGACGATGCGCTCTCCGCTGGCGAAAGCAATGCGCCGCTTCAAAGAGGACACCGCAAGTGCTGTGCCACAGCCCACCAGGCTCATGCCGAGTGTCTCCGTGAGGATCGCCATGGTATTGGCAGTGAAGAGCCCCTGGCAAGAACCGGCTGTTGGGCAGGCTTTGTCTTCGCAGGCCATCAACTCCTGTTCATCCATGACACCGGCCTTGTACTGTCCCATAGCTTCAAAGGTATCGGTGACGAAGGAGAATTTACGGCCCTCACGACCGGAGCCGGTCATCATCGGCCCGGCGGTAACCACAAGACAGGGGATATCCAGACGCGCTGCGGCCATAAGCATGCCCGGAGTAATTTTGTCGCAGTTGGTCAACAGAACCAGACCATCAAGGCGATGTGCCTCGGCAACCGACTCAACCATATCGGCGATCAGTTCGCGGGTCGGCAAGGAATAATGCATGCCGCGGTGACCCATGGCAATACCGTCACAGACACCCGGAATACCAAAAATAAAGGAATGACCTCCCCCGGTATGAACACCTTTCTCAATAAAACGCTCAAGATCACGCATACCGGTGTGACCGGGAATCAGATCGGTAAAGGATGAGGCAATACCGATAAAAGGTTTGTCCATCTGGTTTTGTGGAACACCTGTTCCTTTCAACAATGCGCGGTGAGGTGTACGTTCAAAACCCTGGGTAATTGCACTACTGCGTTTCTCAGTCATTTCCTTCGATTCTCCTGTAAACAAACTCTGTTCGATTCGCGGCAAATGTATCGGTCTTTATACCTGTGCAGCCACGAGAGGTAAAGGGCAAAAAGCAAAACCGAACCGCTCATTTGCCAGGGATGGCAAAAGTGGCCCGGTCATATAATAGAACAGGGGTCGAAAATATCAGACCCCTGTTTTGTTCAGCTATTTATCCGTTATTGACGAAAGTCCTGAAGCATGGACTCCATTTCGTCTTTCCCGGCCAATTTCAACTTCTGAATTTTCTTCCGTTCGATATCTTCCTCATCAGAGAGGTAAGTCATATCATCATATTCCTGAAGCTTTTTCTCAAAGAGAAGATGTTCTTCGTGCAGCTTGCGAAAACGTGGATTTTCTTCACTTAACCGCTGGATCAAATCCTGATCATTCTCTTGCATTTGCACCTCCTGATTCTATGGATGGAATAAAGGGTTGGTCTTTAAAAAATAACGAACGCATAGCGGGATTGTCAACTAGAAACCCTCTATTTTCTTGTTGTAGTCAAATTAAGTTCCGCTTCGGAGGGCCGGAGGTAATTGGGCATCAACTGATCCGCCGAAAAAGTATGTCCAGCATGCCATTCGGACAGGGCGAGGGCCGCTGCAGCAGCTGCACGGGGCAGGTTGATAAAATCTGGGGCAAAATGTGCTCGTGATGACAACTGCCGGACAATCAGTGAGCGGTAGACGAGAGCGCCGTTGCCGACAAACAGTGTTTCACCAGCCATCTCTGACAAGAGCTTCTCAGGTTTAACCACCTGCTCTGCAGAGATGGCGCGAGGGGAACCGGATTCCCACCGGTACAAGCAGGCATAGACTTCCTGTTTACGTGCATCCAGCATGACACAGACCGGCATTTGTGTGAATGGCAGCTGCATGGCCAGACACTGTAATGACGACACTCCGACCAGGGGACAACCAAGCGCGAGGGCAAGTCCTTTTGCTGTCGCCAGACCAACACGCAATCCGGTAAAAGCACCCGGCCCGCGAACGACAGCGATTGCATCCAGAGAGTTCTTCGTCAGACCCGTCTTGACAAGCAGGTCATCGATTGCAGCCAACAACCATTCCGTTGGGGTTTTACGCGAATCCAGATTAAGTTCAGCCAGCAGGTGTTCACCTTTACTCAGGGCAACACTTCCTGCTGGAGAAGCCGTCTGGATTGTCAGAAGAATCGGCTCCACGTCAGTTCCCTATCAAACGCACAATATCATTGTAAAAAGCCAGCACCATCAACAACAGCAGGAGAATCAGGCCAATCTGCTGCGCCCACTCTCTGGCGCGCAACGAAAGGGGCTTGCGGAAAACCAATTCAAAGAAGTAAAAGAAGAGATGACCACCATCAAGGATCGGGATCGGCAAGAGGTTGAGAATACCCAACTGGATGCTCAGAAAAGCGAGCACACTGATGATGCTGGAGATATCTGTTTGCGCAGCTTGTCCGGCAATCTGCACAACAGTTATAGGTCCGCCGATGTTACTGGTCGAGACATGGCCGGCAAAGAGCTTTTGAATAAAGACCAGAGTCAGCTCTATCAGTTCAACGCTGCGCTCAGCACCAGCCGCCAGGGCGTCTACGAATGAGAAGCGTTTGAAAATGGTCTCCTGTTGCGGAGCCACACCAATCAGGAAGCTATCGTCGCCGTCGGCTTTTTTCGGCACCAGTTGAAACGTGAGCTGCTCGCCATTTCTTTCGACGACAACCTCGGTAGGTCCGCCGCCGGCCTCCTGAATTGAGCTTTTGAGCTGATACCAGGAGACGATATCCCGGCCGCCGACCGAGAGGATCAGGTCGCCCTCTTCAAGGCCCGCTTCAAGTGCCGGCATCGCAGGAGCAAGGCCGCCGATAACAGCCTTCTGTTCAGGCAGCAGTCCGATTGACTGCAAGCCTTCAAGTCCACCATTCTCGGGATCTACGACCAATTCTGTGGAGAGGCCACCACGCTCGAAACTGAAAACGATCGGCTCTCCGGCACTGTTCACCAGAGCCGGGCCGGTATCTGTCCAGCTCTCTACACTCAGTCCACTGATTGCAGTGATACAATCCCCAGCGAGGAAACCGGCGTTTGCAGCGTCTGATTCCGGGACAACATAGCCAACACAGGGTGGTTCTTCCAGATAAGCCGGCAGGTTAATCCCCGTCATGTAGGCAAGCGGCAAAATCATAAAGGGCAAAACCAGATTCATAATCGGTCCGGCAGCCACAATCGCCATACGCCTGGAGATCGGCATATTGGAGAAGGAGCGATGTTCATCTGCCGGATCGATTTCCGCGTCTTCGCCCTGATCACCGCCGCCCTCGCCAAGCATCTGCACATAACCGCCAAGGGGAATGGCGCAGATCATATATTCTGTCTCTCCATGCTGATGGGAGACCAGACGGGGACCAAAACCGAGGGAAAATTTAAGGACCTTGACACCGCAGAACTTGGCAACACAGAAATGGCCAAGTTCGTGAACAAAGACAAGGATACCCAGCATAATGATGCCGGCGGCTATAGTAATCACGGGTAAGAAGCTCCTTGGAGTTCACAGATAACAGTCCTGAGCTGTTTGACGAGCCCAGGCGTCTGCGGAAAGAATCTGTTCCAGATTGGAGGCCTTATGACTCGAGTGCTTGTCGACAACCGAGCCGATAATCCGGGGGATATCGAGAAATCCGACCTTTTCGTGGAGGAAGGCATCTACGGCAATCTCATTGGCCGCATTCAGTACCGCTGGCGTTGTCCCACCACGTCGAATAGCGTCGTAAGCCAGCCCCAGACACGGAAAACACTGGCTGTTGGGAGCGGTAAAATTCAATTGGCCGAGGCGACAGAGGTCCAGGGCAGGCAAATCGAGAGGTAAACGTTCGGGGTAAGTCAAGGCATAGGCGATCGGCGTTTTCATATCGGGGATACCGAGCTGCGCCAGAAGAGCACCGTCGACATATTCGACCAGGGAATGAACAATACTTTCCGGATGAATATGAACGGCAATATTCTCGACCGGAATGTTAAAAAGCCAGTGAGCCTCGATAACCTCAAGTCCTTTATTCATCATGGTTGCCGAATCAATGGTGATTTTCCGACCCATGGTCCAGTTAGGATGCGCCAGAGCATCCTGAGGAGTGACGTCCTGCAGGTCTTCGAGAGACCAGTTGCGAAAAGGTCCTCCGGACGCAGTCAGGATCAGCCTTTTAACATCAACTTTGCGATGACCTTCAAGAGATTGGAAAATTGCCGAGTGTTCACTATCAACGGGAAAGATCCGGCATCCTGACTCAGCAGCGGCGCGCATAACCAGTTCACCGGCGATAACCAGTGTCTCCTTGTTGGCGAGAGCGACATCACGGCCGGCCTGGATAGCAGCAAGGGTTGGCTCAAGACCGGCAGCACCTACGATGGCCGAAACAACCATGTCGGCAGGAGACTCCACAGCACAAGCGATCAGGCCGTCTGTGCCATAAAGGACCAGGGGCCCATCGGGACCAGTTCTTTCTTGCAGTCGTTGCGCATTGACCTGGTCAGGAACCGCGACAACGTCGGGACGAAACCGGGTAATCTGTTCTTCGAGCAAGGAGAGATTGCGACCTGCTGTTAACGCTACGACCCGGAAATGATCAGGGTGCGCGGTGACGATTTCCAGAGTGCTTACACCGATCGAGCCGGTAGAACCAAGAATGGCCAGTCGTTTCATGCCAAGCCCCATACAGCATAATAATAAGTAACAGGGAAAGCAAAGAGGAGACTATCGAGACGATCGAGGACACCGCCATGCCCCGGGATCAGGGCTCCGGAGTCCTTCACACCAAAACTTCTTTTCAACAAGGACTCAACCAGGTCGCCCAGCTGGCTGAATGCGCCGACGCCCATTCCCAAGAAAAGGATATCAACAGCACCTAACCCGGCAAAAAACAGCAGCTTGCAGATCAGAGCACCAAGAACACCGCCGACCAGACCGCCGAATGAGCCCTCGATGGTTTTTTTCGGACTGACCGCTTCGTAAAGACGGTGCTTGCCCCAGGTTCTGCCCACGAAATAAGCCATTGAATCACTGGCCATGACAACAAACAGAACAAGAAAGATCCATGACCTGCCCGCCGGTAATGCACGCAGAAGTACGGCATGTGACAAGAGCAGCGGAACATAGAAAAGGCCAAACAGGCTGATGGCCAGGTCGCGACTGACACTCTGCATATCCTGAAAATGGAAAAGATAGAGGAGCGTCAGACAAAGGCCCGGCAAGACAAGGCTCAACAAAACCAAAGGCGCGCTGGTCGCGTAAGACAAGCCAGCGCAGCAGAGCACACCGGCAGCAACCGCCAGGGGCCCCTCAAGGCGACGCTTTTCAGGGAGAGCCATTCGATAATATTCATGCTGCGCCAGGGCGGCTATCAGGAAGATAAGCCCGGCAAAAAAACCATGGCTGGAATAAAGAACATATAGGATCAGTAACGGCAGCGCAATCAACGCTGTAACGATTCGTTCTTTAATGACAACCCTCCTCACCTTCAGAACCTTCATTGCACAACTGGGCGGCAGTGAGGCCGAAACGTCGCTGACGGTTGCTGTATTCTTCTATCGCCTTGAATAACAATTCGCTGGAGAAATCAGGCCAAAGAGCATCAGTGAAATAAAGCTCGGAGTAGGCCAGCTGCCAGAGGAGAAAGTTACTGATACGCATTTCACCACTGGTTCGAATCATCAGATCAGGATCAGGAATAGATGCCGTATCAAGGGCGTTATCTATCGCATCTTCAGTAAGATCCTCGACATGGAGTGTCCCCGCGGCAATCTCACTGCCAAGGGATCTTAGCGCCCGGGTTAATTCATTACGTGAGCCATAGGAAAGCGCAAGGTTCAAAACCATGCGGTCATTTTTCTCGGTTTTCCTGATGATGTCCTGAAGGATGTTATGGACCGCCTTGGGTAACCGGTCCAGTTCTCCAACCGCCATAAGGCGAATGCCCTGTTTCTGGAGTTGGGGTAATTCTTTTTTCAAAAAGCTGCCAAGCAGGCCCATCAAAGCTTCAACTTCATCCTGAGGTCTGCCCCAGTTTTCCGAACTGAAGGCATAAAGCGTCAGATAACGAACCCCGAGCTTCAGGCACTCATCAACGATGGTCTGAACAGTCTCCACGCCTTTACGGTGGCCGAGGATTCTCGGCAGATGGCGTTGTTCCGCCCATCGACCGTTGCCATCCATGATAATTGCGAGATGTCTTGGAATCTGCATAACAGTTGAGCCCTGGCAAAAATAAGTAAACGTTCGTTAAGGTATCATAGAGATGACGAAGCGGCAACAGAACGATAGCCTGCCTAAGGGGCCAAGTCACAAATAAAAAGCAGGAGCGACCTATAATAGCCAGAAGAGTTCCGCTGCAACAAAAAGGGCGCCCAACAGGCGCCCTCGGGCTTCAATCGATGGCCCTGTCGCTCAGGCACATCTATTACAAGCAATACAGCCCTTCTTAATTCTCACAAGGCCATGCTCCGGCACCTGAGAAAATCAGATCTCCATGAGGTCTTTTTCTTTGTCGGCCAGGACCTGATCAATCCGGGCAACGTAGTCATCGGTAACATCCTGAACATCTTTTTCGCCACGCTTCAGCTCGTCCTCTGAGATATCCTTGTCCTTCTCCAACTTTTTCAGGCTATCGTTTGCATCACGGCGGCTGTTACGGACGGCAACCTTGGCATCTTCCGCCATGCGCTTGACCTGTTTAACCATCTCCTTACGACGTTCTTCGGTCAGAGGAGGAAAAGACAGACGAATAAGTTGGCCATCGGAGGAAGGGTTCAAGCCAAGGTCAGATTTAAGAATGGCCTTTTCTATTTCACCAATCAGGTTCTTCTCCCAAGGCTGAATTGTGATCAGACGCGGTTCGGGAACCGCGAGAGCTCCGACCTGGTTCAACGGCGTCGGGGTTCCATAATAATCAATCTTGATATCATCAAGCAGAGAGATGGAGGCACGCCCGGTGCGAACCTTGCTCAGCTCACGTTTGAATGCCTCAAGCGCTTTAACCATAGCGCTTTTGGCCTGGGATTTCACATCGGCAATCATGGCATCATTCTCCTTTGACAACAGTTCCGATCTGATCACCACAGACAACTCTTTGAATATTGCCACTGGTCGTCAGATCAAAGACAAGAATCGGCAGATCGTTATCCATACACAGCGAGGTCGCCGTGGAGTCCATTACCTCCAGGCCCTGTTTGAGGACATCCAGATAAGATAACCGGTCATATTTGACAGCATCTTTATATTTGGCGGGGTCGGCATTATAAACGCCATCAACCTTGGTGGCCTTAAGAATAATCTCTGCCCCGATTTCAATAGCTCGCAGACTGGCAGCGGTGTCCGTAGTAAAGAAGGGGTTACCGGTGCCGGCGCCGAAAATAACCACACGCCCTTTTTCGAGATGCCTGACAGCCCTGCGGCGGATATAAGGCTCAGCTATAGCCTGCATCTCTATGGCAGACTGTACTCTGGTAATAACGCCTGCCTTTTCCAGGGCATCCTGCAGAGCCAGGCTGTTCATGACCGTCGCCAGCATCCCCATGTAATCGGCGCTGGCACGATCCATACCTGCAGAAGAGGCGGCAACACCACGGAAGATATTGCCGCCACCGATTACAATAGCAATTTGCACACCGAGGTCAACAACCTCGCGGATTTCCCGGGCAACCCCGGCAATAATATCCGGATCGATACCATAGCCCTGCTGCCCTGCCAGAGCTTCACCACTGAGTTTGAGCAAAATCCTCTTGTAACTGGGTTTCCGTGACATGGTCTCTCCGTGATTATGGGTCGTCTCTGAAGCCTTGATTGCCGACATGTGAAGATAATGCTTACTTGGTCATTGAAGCCACTTCAGCAGCAAAGTCATCTTCCTTTTTCTCGATACCTTCGCCGAGCTGGAAGCGGCAATATGCGGCAAGAGTCGACCGGGCTGCCCAGTTCCTTGGCCAATGCCTCTACAACTTTACCAACCTTCTGGTCAGTATCAATAACATAAACCTGTTCAAGCAGACAGATCTCACCATAGAATTTATTGATCTGGCCTTCAATAATCTTCTCAACAATGTTTTCAGGCTTGCCACTCTCAATCGCTTTGACGCGCATGATATCTTTTTCCCGCGCAACAACATCTGCCGGAACATCTTCACGGCTCAGGTATTGAGGGTTGGCCGCAGCCACGTGCATCGCCAACATGCGCGCGGTTTCTGCAACTTTAGGGTCATCACCTTTTTCGGCATCAAGCTGTACCAGAACACCAATTTTGCCGCCGCCATGAACATAGGAAGCCGTAACACCTGAGGCGCTCTCAAGACGCGCAAAACGACGGATGTTCATATTCTCGCCGATGGTCGCAATCTGATGAGTCAGTTCATCCCCGACAGTGCGATCACTACCGGGGAAATCGAGCCCCTTGAGCGCTATCAACATCCGCAGGATTCTGTATGCAAAGCAACCTCGGCAACACCATTAGCGAAGGCCTGGAAGGCATCATTCTTGGCAACAAAATCCGTCTCGGAGTTAACTTCAACCAAAGCCCCGCACTTATCGTTACCAACCGCCGCAATCATGCCCTCAGCTGCAACACGGCCAGACTTCTTGGCCGCTGCGGAGAGTCCTTTCTTGCGCAGCAAGTCAATGGCTTGCTCCATATCACCTTCGGCTTCAGTCAGAGCTTTCTTGCAATCCATCATTCCGGCGCCGGTTTTGGCGCGCAGGTCACCTACCATCTTTGCTGTAATCGTTGCCACGGTAAAACCTCCTCTAAACTTCTATGCTTCTTTGAGTTATGTAGTTATTTGTTAAAAAGGCGGCTGCAATGCAGGCCGCCTTTTTATAGCTAGCAATATCGGGATATTAAGCTTCGGACGGCTTATCCGTCTCGGCAGGGGCTTCAGCAACAGTCTCTACAGGCGCTTCAACCGCTTTCTCGGCAGGGGCTGCAACCGGAGCAACAGAGACTTTCTCGATGACAACAGGTTCCGAAGCCGCTTCAACAACCGGCGCAGCCTCTTCTTCCTGGTCAGCACCCTCTGAGCTGTTGCGCAGATTCTCCTGGCGGGAAGCCGTACCTTCGAGGCAGGCATCAGCCATCTTTGAAGCGAACAGGCGCAGAGCACGAATTGCATCGTCGTTGCCGGGAATGATGTAATCAATCCCTTCCGGATCACAGTTGGTGTCAACCACAGCGACCACAGGGATACCAAGCTTACGGGCTTCCTTAACAGCAATTTCTTCCTTGTTCGGGTCAACAATGAAAACCGCCGCAGGCAGACGAGTCATGTTTTTGATGCCGCCGAGACTCTTCTCCAGCTTGGCTTTTTCACGATCAAGCTGAAGGACTTCCTTTTTGATCAACAGGTCGTAGGTCCCGTCTTCAGACATGGTTTCAATTTTCTTGAGGCGGTCAATGCTGCGCTTGATTGTGGAGAAGTTGGTGAGCATGCCGCCCAACCAACGATTGTTGACGTAGTACTGGTCCGCGCGAACGGCTTCCTCAAGGATTGCATCCTGGGCCTGCTTCTTGGTACCGACAAAAAGAACCTTTTCGCCTTTTTCGGAGATATCACGAATAAAGCTGTAGGCCGTCCGGAAGTAACGAACTGTCTTCTGCAGATCGATAATATAGATGCCGTTGCGAGCCCCGAAAATATAAGGCTTCATCTTGGGATTCCAGCGACGGGTCTGGTGACCGAAATGAACGCCGGCCTCCAACAATTGTTTCATGGTGATTTGTGACATTTTTGAACTCCTTTTCATTAGGTTTTGCCGCCGCCTTCATCATCCCCTGCAACCGACCTGACCCAATGTCAGGCACCCGGTCCGGGTCAAAAGGCGTGTGTAGTAAACAGCTCATCCGTATAACATGAGAATATACTTAAGGCAAGAGCTTTTTCATAACAAAGGCCGTTTACATTGCCTTTACGACTGTACTAATATGCGCGGATATGTTTGGCAAACAAATACACCGATATATTATCAGAGAGGTCCTTTCTCCCACCCTTCTCTGTATTACTATCTTCACCATGGTCATGGTCATGGGGCAGGCATACAAGCTGGTCGACCTGATCATCGACAAAGGCGTTTCTCCTCTAGATATTGCGGTTCTTCTGGTCACCCTGCTGCCAACTTTTTTCTCCATATCACTGCCTCTTGGCTTTTCTTATGGGCATCATGATCGGCCTGGGCCGGATGTCAGCCGACAGTGAAACCGTCGCGCTCAAGGCCGCAGGTATTGGCCTCGCCAGGATTTCCATACCTGTCTTTGTCCTGGCCCTGATCTTCGCACTCTTGACCGCAGCAACCAACCTCTGGATCCAACCCTGGGGATACAGAGCGTTTGCTACCAAAAGCTTTGAAATTGCGCGGAAGAAAGCCACCATTGGCCTGCAGCCACGCATCTTCATGAATCAGTTCAACAACCTGACACTCTATGCCAACGAAGTTGACGAGCAGACAAACCAGATGCAAGGGATCTTTATCGTCGACAAGCAACCTGAATCAACCTCCTGGGTTTTTGCCGACAATGGCAACATTGTCGCCGATGAGACTGCTGAAACCATGACAATCCGCCTGCATGATGGAGTCATCCATCGGCAAAAAGCCGATACTGCAAAAGACTACCAGCTGATCCATTTCCGTAATTACGACATTCAACCGGACACATCAATCATGAGCGACCCGATAGAGAAAAAGCGTAAAACCCGAGAGGAGCAGACGGGCAAGCTCTGGAGTTCAATCGCTGGTGAACAGGATCGTAACCCTTCGCCGAAGAATGCAGGCAGAACTCCATTTGCGGCTCGCCTCGCCACTCGCACCGATCCTCTTCGTACTTTTCGGTCTGCCCTTCAGTATGCAATCGCACCGTTCGGGCCGTAGTGGTGGTTTCGTCGTAGGCTTGATTATCTTTCTTGGCTACTACTTCCTGCTGTCAGCAGGATTGACCTTGACCAAAGAAGCTTTGACACCGCCGTGGCTGACTCTCTGGGTGCCACAACTGATCCTGACTGCTGCTCGGAGCTTACTTCCTACATCAGACTTCACGCGAAAAGACCAATCCACTGGTCGCATGGATTGACCAGGCTCTGCTTGTTATGCAGAAACGAGCTCGTAAAAATGCCAATTCTTGATCGCTATATATTGAGTGCTTTTCTGCGCAACCTGGCTCTGGTTCTTCTGACCCTGGTAACCCTCTACAGCCTGATTGAGTTTCTGGAAAAAGTTGACGACTTCATAGAGTACCGGGCCGAGTTCAAAAACTATCTGACTTACCCTTTCTTTCACCTGCCCGTCATGCTCGCCAACTCCCTGCCGATGGCAGTGCTGCTTGCAACCTTCGCGACCATAGGCGGTTTTTCACGCTCGAACCAACTGACCGCCATGCTCAGCGGTGGCGTCAGCTTCATCCGTGTCAGCCGTCCGCTGTTTATCAGCAGTTTGATTCTTGCTGTCATCATGCTCTTGGCAAACCTCTGGCTGGTTCCCTGGTCTTCCAGCGAATCCCACTACATTCTGCGTACGGAAATTAAAGGGAAAAGTGCACAAGCTGTCAGCAGTAAAGAGCTCTATTTCCGTGACGGCAACCAGATATTGAGCATCAACCAGGCATTTCCCGCAAAGGGCCTCCTGCTCGGCCTTGTGGTTGTGGAATTCAATGACAACTTCATGCCGGTCAAACGCATCCAGGCAGAACGTGCCCAATACCTGGAGAAAGGCCAGTGGCGTCTGCAAAATGCCGTCATCTGGAAGTTCAGCCCCGAAACCAAGGCCGTTGCTTCTTTCGACCAGCAAGCCGAACTGATACTTGACCTCAAGCGTCAGCCATCGGAGGCGGTGAGGCTTTGGAGCCGACCTGAAGATCTTCCGATTGGTAAACTTATCGATTTCACCGAAAAGCTGGAGAGCGAAGGCTATGATGCCAAACCTTACCAGGTGGAAATCCATGTGCGTTTTGCCAAGGCGGCAATTCCTATCATCATGGTTCTGGTCGGCATCCCCTTCTCCCTGCAACGAGGTCGCAACGCCAGCTTCTCCCTGGGTATTGTCATCAGCCTGATTATCTTCGTCATTTACTTTATCCTCTACGCAACATTTAACGTCTTCGGTGCCATCGATGTCCTGCCGCCGCTGATCGCTGCCTGGGCCGCGAATATCTTAATGGCCCTGATCGGCACATGGTTCTTCTTGAGAATCAATAGTTAAGCAGAACTTCCTGCCATACAACAAATAAAGGGGACCAGCTAAGCTGGTCCCCTTTCCGTTTACATTTTTGCTAATTCTCAGTAACGATAGGAATCCGGTTTGTAAGGTCCCTTCGACAGGGATGCCGATATAATCAGCCTGTTCTGCAGTAAGCGTCGTCAGCTTTGCGCCGAGTTTGCCGAGATGCAGACGGGCGACCTTTTCATCCAAGACTCTTCGGCAGGACATAAACTTCGTTCTCGTAATTGTCACCGCGCATGAAAAGCTCGATCTGTGCCATGACCTGATTGGTAAAGCTGTTGGACATGACAAAGGAGGGATGGCCGGTGGCACAACCGAGATTGAGCAGGCGCCCTTCAGCCAGAACGATCACAGCGTGACCATCAGGGAAAACCCACTGATCGACCTGGTTGCCATGTTCACGGGGGTTCTTGATGTTGACCTTTTTGATGCCATCGACCTTCGCCATGGCGGCCATCTCGATCTCATTGTCAAAATGGCCGATATTACCGACGATGGCGTTGTGTTTCATCCGGGCCATATGCTCGACGCGAATCACGTCCCTGTTGCCGGTTGTCGTGACAAAGATATCGGCGTCGGCGACCACGTCCTCAAGGGTCTTGACCTCGTAACCTTCCATCAGCGCCTGCAGAGCACAGATCGGGTCGATCTCGGTGACGATGACGCGGGCACCCTGGCCTCGCAAAGACTGGCAGCAGCCCTTGCCGACATCGCCATAGCCGCAGACCACAGCCACCTTGCCTGAGAGCATGACATCTGTCGCCCGCATGATGCCGTCGACCAGGCTGTGACGACAGCCGTAAACATTGTCAAACTTGCTCTTGGTGACCGAGTCATTGACGTTCATCGCCGGAAAAGGCAGCTTGCCTTCCTTCTGCAATTGATAGAGACGATGGACACCGGTCGTCGTCTCCTCGGTGACGCCTTTGATCGACTTGCAGATCGCCTGCCAGTCAACCGTCTTGTTCTCGAAGAGTCTTCTTCAGGCACTTGACCAGTTCGACCCAATCTTCAGGATCGTCGGCATGGCAGTCCGGAGCACCGGACGCCTGCCACTCGGCTCCGTAAAGGACCATCATGGTGGCATCACCGCCATCATCGAGAATCATGTTCGGCAGCTGACCGTTCGGCCAGTTCAAAGCCTTTTCAGTACACCACCAGTACTCTTCAAGGGTCTCCCCTTTCCAGGCATATACCGGAACACCCTGAGGATTCTCAGGCGATCCCGTCAGGGCCAACGGCAACAGCTGCTGCCGCCTGATCCTGGGTCGAGAAGATATTACAGGATGCCCAGCGGACCTGTGCACCGAGATCGATCAGGGTTTCGATCAACACCGCGGTCTGGATCGTCATGTGCAGAGAGCCGGTGATGCGAGCGCCTTTGAGCGGGAACTGGTTGCGATATTCTTCACGCAAGGCCATCAATCCCGGCATCTCTACTTCAGCCAAATCCATCTCCTTGCGCCCCCAGGCCGCCAGAGAAAGGTCCATTACTTTAAAATCCTGATTCGCAGTCATCTAACAAATCCTCCGTTAATTGCTGTTTTCCTGAATCTATGATTCAGGGCTATGTTTATGATTGACGGCTTTCAACAAAAATACCGACTGTTGACCGGAGAGGATCTTCGACCTCCTGGCATACAGACATTGACAGGCCGGTTTCATCAAGCCAGATCTCGAGTTCTTGCGTTTGAAGCCAAGCCACTGGTCTGCCAGACGGTCCCGGGCCCAGTCATGACCATGTCGGGTCAGGTCCGCCACAACCAGAGAGCCGTCAGGTTCGAGGACGCGGGCAATTTCCCTGAACACCTCAACAGGCTGCTCCGCGTGATGCAGAACCTGGTTCATCACCACCGTACGTACCGAACCATCGCGAACATGGCAGATGGTTCATTTCGGCCAGGCGGACTTCCACCTTAGCCTGCAAGTTGTTGTTGAGCAACAACGTCTCTGGCGAGTTTGATCATGGCTGGGGAATGGTCGAGACCAAGGATCTGTTCACCCTTTCATTGCCAGCAAAGGCAAAAGGCTTCCGGTACCGGCACCAACCTCGACGATCAGCCCTCCAGAGGGAACCAAGTCGAGCAACCTTCCTGATAATCCGGCAGGTTCAAGAGTTCAACGTGCAGATTGTCCCATTCTCGGTGCGTGCTCGATTGAAAAAGTCCTGGTTTCGCTTACGCCTTTCAGACATGACCTGAACAACGCCAAACGCATCTCGTTCCTGATCTTTCAACTCTGCCAGCCTGGGTTCAATAGACGGCCCACATGTCTTTGAACAAGCCCTCTTCCGAGAGACAATCGATAATAATGCCAGGTGCCTTGTTTCTCGACCTGTAAAAGACCGGCATCAGTCATCAGCTTTCAGATGTCTCGATATTCGGGACTGGCCCATATCGAGGATCTGCATCAGGTCCTGAACCGTAAAATCACCCTGTCGCAAAACACGCAGGAGACGCAATCGGGTGCTATCAGCCAGAATTTTAAAAAGCCTCAACATAGATCAGTCCCGCCAATTTTTATACATCAGGTTTTCTTGATATATCAAATCAATCTTAATGGCAAGGAAAAAATGTGGCCATCAATCCATGCGCCTTGACTCGCAACCCATATACACGTCCAAGACCTTAACGAAAGTGGAGTTGCCATGCAAACCAGATCCTGACCAGCAAAGCAGTCACTGCATGTCCAAGCAGTGGTTCGTCAAAGGCTCAAACCAGCGATCAAACCAGTTCAACCAGGGAGTTGTCTGCAGTCCTTGTTCCTCTCCACTTCGATAAGCCTTGCGACAATCCAGAGCAAAACCAAGCTGCCAGGCCTGACTGCGAACATAGCCACCGGTCGCATACCATATGCGCCCAACGCTTGCTGGATCGGCATTCTGGCGAAAAGGTCTCTTATGAGTTGAAAAAACGGCAACAACTGCAAGGGCTGAGTGCGATCCTGTTGACGATAAAGGTTCACCGCGCTAGCAAAAAAATCCAGCCAACCGATGGCCAGGAAATTCATCATGCATTGCATTGAGCGTTTGACGAGCTTTCAGACCTTCAACCTGAAAACGTCGCGCAGACGTGAGAATGACACCGGGCAAAAGCAACCACTGTCCGCAAGCGCGGACAGCTTCAGCAAAGGAGTGTCTTCCATAACCGGCAAGTCCTCACGGAACGGGCCGAGATCACGCAAACGGGTTTTGTTGATCAGCATCCCCTGATCGCCATGAATACAGCCGGGACGGCCAAGCCGGGCTTTGGCTTCATAAAAATAGAAGCCAAAGCGATCGTCTCTCTCCTGTGCATCGAACTTAAGGGCAAAACGACCGGCAATGAATCTGCTGCAGCTTCCTGCTCGCTGATGTGTGCTTCATGAAATCAAGGGCAATTACGCAATTGAAGGTGCATCAGCAAGCCGACTATCTGCATGCAAAAAGAGCAACCATTCGGCTTTGGCAACGCCAACACCGGCGTTTAATTGCCGCCCACGACCGCTCGGTCCGATCACGCATTGACCTGACAATTGATTCTCAGCAAAAAGATCATCAGCAATTGGACAGGTTGCATCAGTAGAGCCGCCATCAGTGACAATGACTTCAAAATTGATCTCCTGCTGGCGAAGAAGATCTGAGAGCAATAGAGGCAAGACCTCTGCTTCATTGAGAGTGGGAATGATTATGGAGAGTTCATGGAATAGCACATAATTCAGAGTTTAAACGCAAACGGGCGGATCGCAAAACGATCCGCCCGTTGCCTTCAGGATACAATCTTCAATCTGGATCAGAGCCCTGCGAGCTTCTGCAGGGACGCGACACGGTCAGTGCGCTCCCATGTGAACTCAGGGAGTTCACGGCCAAAATGACCATAGGCTGCTGTCTTGCGATAGATCGGACGCAAAAGATCAAGAGTCTCGACAATGGCGCGAGGGCGCATGTCAAATTCTTTACGAACAACGCGGGCAATCTCGTTGGAAGGAATCTTACCCGTACCGAAGGTGTTGATCATGACCGAAACCGGATCGGCAACGCCAATGGCGTAGGCAAGCTGAACTTCGCATTTGTCAGCCAGACCGGAAGCGACGATGTTTTTGGCAACGTAGCGGGCCATGTAGGAAGCGCTGCGGTCGACCTTTGAGGGGTCCTTGCCGGAGAATGCACCGCCGCCATGGGAGCCCTGACCACCATAGGTGTCAACGATAATCTTGCGTCCGGTCAGGCCGCAATCACCCATCGGGCCGCCAACGACAAAACGCCCGGTCGGATTGATGAAATACTTGGTCTTCTCGTCAAGCAGGTCCGCGGGAATCACCTTATGAACAACTTCCTCAATAATGGCTTCCTTGAGGTTTTCATAGGTCACATCGGGGGCATGTTGTGAAGAAATGACCACAGTATCAACCCGGATCGGCTTGTCATTGATATATTGGATCGACACCTGTGACTTGCTGTCAGGACGAAGGAAATTCAGAAGACCGCTCTTACGCACATCAGCCAGACGCTTGGTCAGCTTGTGGGCAAAGGTGATCGGCATAGGCATCAACTCAGGAGTCTCGTTACAGGCGTAACCGAACATCAAGCCCTGATCACCGGCTCCCTGCTCAGTAAACAACCCCTCACCTTCGGAAACTCCCTGGGAGATGTCTGGAGACTGGCGGTCAATCGAAGTCAAAACCGCACAGGTTTCGTAATCGAAGCCCATGGAAGAGTCGTCGTAACCGATCTCTTTAATGGTCTGACGCACGATATCAGGCATATCAACATAAGCGCTGGTGGTAATTTCACCGGCGATCATTGCCATACCGGTCGTCACCAGCGTTTCACAGGCCACTCTGGCCTTAGGGTCTTCAGCGATTATTGCATCGAGGATGGCATCGGAAATCTGGTCGGCGACCTTGTCCGGATGCCCCTCGGAAACAGATTCAGAGGTAAAAAGAAAATCAGTCATTGCCATAAGTCATACTCCTTAAAGAAAGAACTATTTAGAGGGGGAACGTTAATCTTTTCGCTAAAAAGTGTCAAGCATTTCAGGCCTCGGGATGCCGAAGCATGCATTTGGAAGAACACTTGAGGACAAAAAAACAAATCTAGATTTGTGCGTCGGTGAAAACCCGGGGATAACGTTCATGCATCTCCTGTTCGAGTGCGGTGATGACCTCTGTCGGCCGTCGGCAGAGACAAAAGGCGCTCAAGAATCTGCTTAACATCAGCAAGTTCAACCTGACGGATGATTCGCTTGACCCGTGAGATGTTGGTGGCGTTCATCGACAATTCCCTGAAACCGAGAGCAATCAGCACCAAAGAGTAAAGCTCCTCACCTGCCATCTCGCCACACATTCCAACCGCAATTCCGGCCTTCTCTGCCGCACGACAAACTTTCAGCAAAGCCTGCAACACAGCGGGATGCATCGGCTCGTAAAGGTAGGCAACATGCTCATTGCTGCGATCAATTGCCAGACAATACTGGATCAAGTCGTTGGTCCCGACCGAGAAGAAATCAACTTCTTTTGCCAGCAGGTCGGCGATCAGAACGGCAGAAGGGGTTTCAATCATGATGCCGATTTCGACATTTTCGCCACAGGCAATTCCTGCAGAGAGCAGCTCCTGTCTCTCTCTTTCAAAAAATTGCTTACAGGCACGCACCTCGCCAACGCCCGAGATCATCGGGAACATAATGCGCAGGCTGCCGAACGCGGAAGCTCTGAGAATCGCCCGCAGCTGAACCCGGAACAGATTCACCTCTTTGAGTGAGAACCTGATCGCGCGCAAGCCCATCGCCGGGTTTACTTCATCGGACAGATTGAACTCCGGGACAAACTTGTCACCACCGACATCCAGGGTTCTGATGGTAACCGGAAAAGGCGCCATCTGCTCTGCGGCAGACCGGTAAATTTCAAACTGTTCCTCTTCGGAAGGAGGCCCATCTCCAGACATGTAGAGAAACTCGGTTCGGAACAGACCGATTCCCTGGGCACCCTGCTCTTTGCGCCGGCAATATTTCGCTGACAAAATCAATATTACTGCGCAGTGCCAGAGAGTGACCATCCTTGGTCTCGGCTGGCAGCGACCGGAACTGCAGAAGTTCCGCTTCCAGGTAATCGTAATGCTGTTTTCTTAAGAGGTAGTCGCGAAAAGTCTCCGCAGACGGTTTGAGGATGACGCTGCCCGCACTACCATCGATAATCATCGGTATGCCATTAGGCAGCAGGGAGGTGATAGTCTCCAAGCCAACGACGGCGGGAATACCGAGCGAGCGGGCCAGGATTGCCGTATGTGATGTACGACCACCAACATCAGTGACAAACCCTACGACCTTGCTGCGGTCCATCTGTACGGTATCTGCAGGAGAAAGATCATGAGCGACAACGATGACCTGTTCATCGATATCCGCCAGAGACTCTCTGCGTTTCACCAAGCAGGTTACGCATCAATCGATCTCCGATCGAGTCGATGTCAGAGCGCCGTTCCCGGAGATACTCGTCAGTAATCTTGTCAAACACCTGTCGCAATTTACGCAACACGCGGTTCAGGGCACCTTCAGCGTTTATCAGTTCATCGCAAATCAGGCTGAGCGTCTCGCCGATCAGCATGTCGTCATCAAGAATCATCAGGTGGGTATCGATGATGTACAGATGTTCAGAAAGCTCTTTACTGTCAGCCTGTGCCTTAACCTCCAGGAGTTGGCATTTGGACTTCTCCACGGCAGCCTTGAAAGCAATCGTCTCCGGAGCAACCTCATCCGGAGAGATGCGTCGTTCTATCACAGCCATCCGGTCACGATTAATCAGGTGACTTCTCGAGATAGCGATCCCGGGCGCTGCAGCGATGCCGACGAGAATAGTATCCTCGGCTATGTCAATCTTCACCGAAGCCGTCATTAATTAAAGTCCCGATTATCTTCATTGCCTCTTCGGCATCCTCACCGGACACCGTAACAGTTATTTTGGAGCCTTGCGGAGCCGCCAGCATCAACAGCCCCATGATGCTCTTGCCGTTCACTTCGTTGCCATCCTTTTCTATTGTCACATCCGACAGGAAACGATTTGCCGTCTGAACCAACTGGGCGGCAGCACGGGCGTGCAACCCCAGGCGATTGACAATTTCGAATTCTTTTTTTTCTATCGGCATAGTGTCCCCACCCTCAAAACAGTAGTGCCAGCAACAACAGACTGGACGTTGTCAACAAAACAAGAAAAAGGCTGGTCACTCCTTTATGTGACAGCCAGGCAAAGAGCAGGACGATGGGCAACAGAACAAAGCCCCAGAGACCGGAGATATCCTGATGTTCACAACCCTTGAATGACAGGTATGCGCAGAGCACGCCAATCAGTATGGTTGTAGACTCCTTGAGGCGGATCGACAGATCCGGCAAGCGACACTTCTGTATCGTTTCAATAGCTCGCAAT
Organism: uncultured delta proteobacterium; assembly: GCA_963769955.1. GTDB lineage: Bacteria > Desulfobacterota > Desulfuromonadia > Desulfuromonadales > BM103 > M0040. Next base: position 36,523 of record CAVYNW010000024.1, on the reverse strand, counting down.
TCCTGCAGATAGCCCAGGGCCAGACCGCTGCCGCACGGAAAAACAAGTGAGGCAGATTGAAAAGGAGCAGAAAAACCACAGGCGCCCAGAGGGACCCCTGACTCGCAATCAGCAGGCCGATCAATGCGGCCAGGGGACGAACACCACCCCAGAAGAGGGCATCACCCATCGCTGCAAAGTGGGGCCATCACCATTTTTTTGTAAGCATCAGGATCAACGGCAACTTCCTCGCCCGCATGCAGACGTTCCTCCATGCGCAAGGTCGTCCCCGCAATCAGCGGAGCAAAGTAAGGGTGGGTATTGAAATAAGTCAGCTGCCGCTGCTGGACATCGACGGAAGCTCATCTCCGTAGATATTGCGCAAACCGGGCAAAATCAGGTAAAAGAACCCCAGGTTCTGCAGGTTTTCAAAGTTCCAGCTGGCCTGCAGCAGGAATGACCGAAAATAGATGCGGAGGAATGTCAGCCAGGAAAGGCGGGATGTTTTCATGCTCACCTCAACCACAGGACCAGACAGGGTCCCCGAGAAGGCAGCACAAAACAGCGAAATACTGCGGTTGACATTGATCGTGCCGAGCAATGAAGCTGCGCCGATCAGAATCAGGCTGTACTGCAGGCTCAGCCTGCCTCTCTGACCGCACCGATCAGCTGTGGGGCGGTGTAAAACAGGATCACGCTGCCAACCAGCACGATCACGCAGGCCGTTGCCAGACTGGACACGGCAAAGCTGACCAGCCCCAGCAGGTGTCGACGCTCCAGGCCATGGCTGTCACCATGGCTGAGGGCCTGCAATCCCGCAACGGCAATGCGATCGTTGACATTGCGGGCAAGACGATCAAAGATCTGTCCGAACTTGCCGAGCGGGATCGCAACCAGGACAGCCAGAATCACCATTGGCATGCCACTCAAATCAAGCATTTGCCCCATACTGACAGCCAGCACGGTTGCACCAACCGCCACCTGGGTATCATCCGGCGGGATCGCTGCACCCACGGGCAACCGGCCCAACCAGAGAAGTTCGAGCAACATCCCGATCTCAAGTCCAAGCAGAGGATTGCCGAGCACCAGCCCGGTTAAAGGCCCGGCGACCAAAGGCCGGGATATCATAATCTGTACCAGGGCGACACGATCAAGTCCGGTCAGCATCGCAATCAGCCCTGCCAGCAGATAATCAGCAACGACCATTTACCGTCCTCCGGAACGTATCAACTTCTGCCAGCCCTGTTCTCGATCAGCGGGAACACATTGGGAAACAATCTTGACCCCCTGCATCTCTATCTGCTGCAGCTTATCAATATCCTCCTGATCGAGAGCTATCGTACAGGTGTAGCGATCCTTGCCATCGCTCGAGTGCATGTTGCCGAGATTAAGCTTTGGGTAGGCAACGCCAAGCTGGCGGACCTTTAATGCATCGTCCGACGTGGCAAACAGCAGCAGAACCCGCTTTTTGAGGATTTCCGCAGAGCTGAGGATACTGGCAGTCTCCTCCAGGGTTCCTATAATCAGCTTGATTGAACTCGGCACAGCGGCCTGCATGACCATGCACTGAAACGATCCGGCAGCGACGTCATCATTGGCGACCACAATGCAATCGGCATTGACGTATGGAACCCAGGCCTCCAGAACCTGACCATGGACCAGTCGACTGTCGATACGCGCCAGAACAATACTCATTACTAGCTCACCCCTGTCTGATCACCGGTACTACAGACAGCTACCTTTTCAGATATTCACTGGCCAAAGCAATACTCTGCTGGCCATAAGACTTGAGGATTCCCGCGAGTTCATCCAGGCCAAGGTTCTCCTGGCTGTTGAAGAATTTCAGCAGCATAGGCAGGTTAACGCCGGTCAGAACCTCCACAGCTTGAGGTTCGAGAAAGGTCATGCTGACATTGGCAGGCGTGCCACCAAACATATCCGTGACAATAATGACCCCGGCACCATCCGCGTTGACCTCCTTGATGGCCTTATCGATGGCATCCCGGATATCTTCCATCGAGTTCTCCTGGTTAATACTCACAGAGCGAGCGTTTCGAACCGGGCCGATAATCATCTGCGCTGAAGCCAGAAGCTCCGAGCCAAGATGACCGTGAGTCGCAACAACCAAACCGATCATGATTCACCCTTATCGACATCTCTGTGACTCACCTGAACGTCACAACCGGTTCCGAGCAGGTAGGGGCCAAGATCCTCTGCGATAGCCACACTGCGGTGACGTCCGCCGGTGCAGCCGATACCGATCGTCAAACTGGCCTTTCCCTCCTGACGATAACGAGGCAGAAGAAAGAACAGCAAATCCTTCAATTTGACGAGAAAGGCCTTGTAGTCAGCCTGACTCAGGACATAGTCACTCACATCAGGATCCAGCCCGGTTTTCGGACGCAGCTCTTCAACAAAGTGCGGGTTATCCAGGAAACGAACATCGAAGACCAGATCAGCGCCAAGGGGCAGGCCATTACGAAAGCCGAAAGACTGCACCTGCAGACTCAACTTGCCTTCAGGATCCTCAGCGCCAAGGACCACCGCCAGGACCCTCTGTCGCAGTTGATGAACCGTCAGTCCCGGAAGAATCGAGAATCATCGTTGCCAGTTTGCGCAGCTCAGACATGATTTCCCGCTCCCTGTTGATCGCAGAGAGGATCCCCTCCTTCTGAACCAGGGGATGGCGGCGACGGGTCTCTGAAAAGCGCTTGACGAGGTCATGGTCGCTCGCCTCAAAGAAAAGCACCTCGACTTCGTGCCCCTCAGCCTTGATACGGCCTCAAAACCTCTTTGCAATCACCCAGGAAATCGGAACTTCTGGCATCAACGACGGTGGCGACTTTGGAGTAACCGTGATCCGTCAAAGTGAGGAAATCCGGAAGCATGACCAGAGGCAGGTTATCGATGACAAAAAAACCGGCATCTTCGAGAGCCCTGGCGCCGGTACTTTTGCCGGATCCGGACAATCCGGTAATCACAACCAATTGGCGTTTCATTCGAGGTTATCCCCAATAATTGATTGCGCATGGATGCGGGCTGTTTCGGCCATACGTTGTTCCAGCCGCTCTTCGAACTCTGCGGCGCTATGATAGCCCATCTCCTTGAGCAGCTGGTTGCGGGCGGCAACTTCCACAAGGGTCGTGATATTTCGACCTTGTCGCACCGGGATTGTCTGCAAAGGCAATTTCACTCCGAGCAGTTCATAAGAGCTCTCTTCCAGGCCAAGACGGTCATATTCATGGCCATCCTGCCATTCAACAAGCTCGATAACGAGATCAATCTTTTTACGCTCACGAATTGCGGCGACACCAAAAAGGTGCTTGATATTAATAATCCCGAGGCCACGGACTTCCATATGGTAATGCAGAAGATCACTGCCTTCACCAAACAGCACCGCAGGTAATTTCAATCGAACCTTAACCACGTCATCTGAGACGAGGCGATGACCGCGAATGACCAGGTCAAGAGCACATTCGCTCTTGCCGATGCCGCTCTTGCCCATGAGGAGGACGCCGACGCCCAGCACATCGACAAGGACGCCGTGCACATTGGTCTGGGCAAGCAGTCGTTCCTCGAGATACTGGGTCAACAGCGAGATAAAGGTAGAGCTCTGATGATGGCTACGCAGTAACGGGATGTTGTGGCTTTCAACTTCACGCAGGAGGTTCTCAGGCGGGGTTAAACTTTTAGTGATGATGAAGCAGCAGATATCGAGCGTACAGACATGGGCAATGTGTTCTTCTGCCTTGGCCGGATCACGTTGGGTCAGTTCTGACAGGTAGCTGAGTTCAGTAGCGCCAAGGATCTGAATGCGGTCAGGATGAAGGTTGCGGGTATAACCGGCCAGAGCCAGGCCGGGTTTCTGAATTCTGGGGACCTGGACAAAACGACTCAGGCCACGCTCTCCGGCCAATAACTCCAGATCAAGCCCGGCCTCCGTCTCGGACAGCAATTCTGAGATACTCAGACGGGGCATCAATTCAACCGTTTAGAGTTGTTCTTCCTCTTCAGCAATGATCTTATGAATCTCAGAGCTCTCGACCGCGGACTGCAGACGCTCGCGAACCGCAGTACTCTTCAGTAGTTTCGAAATGCGGGCGAGAGTTTTCAGATGAACACCAACCGATTCTTCAGGAGCAACCAGAAGGAAGAAAAGATGAGCGGGCTTACCATCCATGGAATCAAAATCGACCCCCTGCCTGCTTAAACCAAAAGAAATCAGCAGGCGATCAATATCCTTCAACTTGCCATGCGGGATTGCGACACCGTCTCCAATACCCGTGGACCCGAGTCGCTCCCGCTCCATCAGGACTTTCAGAACATCATCGCGGACCAGGCTCGAATCTGCCTTCAGCAGAGCATCAGTCAACTCTGCCAGAACATCCTTCTTACCTGTGCCATTCAAATCTGCAACGATTGCCGCAGGATCAAGCAACTCCGAAATCTTCATTTCACGATTAACCTGATTAGTAAAGTGTTAAAAAAACAACAGCAGGCGGCAGCTTGCCGCCTGCTGTAAAGAATGCCCTAGGACTGTGGCACAATCAAGCCATAATTACCATCTTTACGGCGATACACCACATTAATCTCTTCCGATGCCGAATCCGTGAAGACCAGAAACTCCTTATCCAGCAGGTCCATCTGCATGACTGCTTCGTCAACAGACATCGGCTTGACATGAAAGCTGTCCGACTTAATGATGCTCGGCTCGTCGTGCCCCTCATCAATACTCTCGGCGGTGAAAATTGTTTTTTCAACACGTCGCTCTTTGCCACTTAACGGCTTGTGTTTCTTGATCTTGTCTTTGTAACGCTTCAACTGACGATCCAGTTTATCTATTACACCGTCGATTGCCGCATACATGTCCGGAGTCTCTTCAGAGGCCTTGATCGTAATCCCCTTGGCACCAAGAGAGACCTCTGCCTTGTGGCGAATTTTTTTCTCCACAGAGAGAACAACCTGCGCCTCGACGGGTTCATCAATATATTTTTTGACCTTTACTAGCTTCTCTTCAACATAATCACGGACGGGATCACTTGTTTCCATATGTCGAAAGGTCACATTTATACGCATAATTTTGCACCTCCTGGTTAAAGGTTATCAACAAGACCATGTGCTAACAATTATACCTGCTGGTTTGCAGAAAACCATCCCAAAGCCGCGATCAAGCAGCAGCGTCAGAATTTAGACAAGCTTAAAAGAGTCGTTTTCTTTGTGTCGACGAACCAACACCCAGCATCTCGCGATACTTGGTCACGGTTCGGCGGGCAATATCAATACCCTGTTTGTGCAGGAGTTCAACGATCTTCTGGTCAGAATAAGGCTTGCGGGTGTTCTCCTCGGCAATCAACTCCTTGATCTTGCTCTTCACACTTTCTGAAGCAACCGAATCTCCGCCCGTGGTGTTGATGCCGCTATTGAAGAAGTATTTAAGTTCGTAAAGGCCCTGTGGGGTTTGTACGTACTTATTGGTCGTAACACGGCTTACTGTAGACTCGTGCATTTCGATATCTTCAGCGACATCTCTTAACACCAGAGGTTTAAGGTGATCTACGCCGCGTTCGAAGAAATCGCGTTGAAACTTGACGATACTCTTGGTGACACGGAAGATCGTCCTTTGCCGTTGATGAATACTCTTGATCAGCCAGAGAGCGCCACGCAATTTCTCCTGGATATATTCCCCTGCTTTTGCGTCAAGCTGGGCCGCTCCGGAGAGAGCGTTGCGGTAGAATGAGTTGATGCGCAGGTTTGGCAAGCCTTCATCATTCAGAACCACAACAAACTCATCACTGATTTTATAGACAAAGATATCCGGCACAATATAGTGAACGTCTTCCTGACCATACTGACTGCCAGGGCGAGGATCAAGACTGCTGATAAACTTGGCGGCAGCAAAGATCTCTTCCAGCGGAACCTGAAGGTTCCTTGCTATCACCTGGTAGCGGCGATTTTCCAACTCATCCAGATAATCCCTCAGAATAACGCCAACCAGGTCTTCTGACATATCAAGCAGATCAATTTGCTTGAGAAGACATTCCTGGAGGTTACGACTGGCGACACCGGGCGGGTCGAAATCCTGAACAGCAGAGAGAGCACGTTCGACCACTTCTATTTCACAGGCGGCCTGTTCGGCCAATTCCTCGACCAGAACATGGAGGTAACCATCACTATCCAGATTACCGATAATTTCACCGGCAATGGCACGCTCCAGGTTTTCCAGACGGGACAGGTTAAGCTGCCACATCAGGTGATCAGCAAGTGAGGTTTTCTTGGTCAGCAGGTTCTCATAGGAAGGGCGATCTTCATCATCTTCATAGCTGTCCGCTGTCGAACCTCCCAGACTATAACTTTCCAGGTAGGTCTTCCAGTCGATATCAGACATGCCATCGCCTTCACCCTCTGCCTCCCGGGTGATCTCCTGCGACTGTGCATCAGCGGCCTGTTCTTCCTCGGCTGGAGTTTTCTCATCCGGCACATCCTGGCCTTCTTCAAGGACAGGATTCTCCTCAAGCTCTTCGCGCACAACATCCATCAACTCCATGCGCGACAATTGCAGCAGCTTGATCGCCTGCTGCAGTTGTGGCGTCATCACCAGTTGCTGGCTGAGCTTAAGTTGTTGTCTGATCTCTAAAGCCATAGCACCATCATAATGGCAAGCAGCCTCATCAGGTCAAGTCTTTGCACTGATAAAACCAAATTGCTGTTATTTCCGTATTAGAGTTGGAACTTCTCGCCCAGGTAAATGGCCCGGGCCTTCGGACTCTGTGCGATCTGGTCGGGAGAGCCATGCTCCAGCACACAACCCTCATTAAGGATGTAAGCCCGCTCGCAGACACCGAGAGTCTCTCGAACGTTATGATCGGAAATCAGTACACCTATCTGACGGCTTTTCAATTCCTTGATAATTTCCTGAATATCCAGCACCGCAAGCGGGTCTATGCCAGCGAAGGGCTCATCCAACAAGATAAATCGTGGGTCAAGGACCAAGGCCCTGGCAATCTCCACGCGGCGTCTTTCGCCACCGGAAAGAGCGTATCCATAGGATTTTGCAACCTGCGTCAAACGGAAATCTTCCAGCAGCTGATCCCTGCGCTCGGCTTGCTCATGGGCTGACTTTTTCGTTGTCTCAAGGATTGCCATGAGATTCTGAGCAACTGTCAACTTGCGAAATACCGATGCTTCCTGAGGCAGGTAGGAGATTCCCATTCTGGCCCTCTGATGCATTGGCAACGAGGTTATGTTCTCATCATCCAGAAAAACCTCCCCCTGCTCCGGACGAACCAAACCGACAACCATATAGAAAGATGTGGTTTTCCCGGCACCGTTGGGACCGAGAAGGCCTACCACCTCACCGGACGCCAATTCCAGGTCAACAGATGAGACCACTTGCCTGTCTTTGTAGCTTTTGGACAAACCACGAGCAGCCAGAAGGTGTCTCAAGGCTTCTCCTCCGATTTTGGAGCAAAAACAGCATTCACCCGGCCACCGGCTCCCCCGCTGACCACACTTCGCTTGTCATTCAGGTAAACTGTAATTTCCTGGCCCTTGGACAAAACTTTCACCATCACGAACTTCTGGCGAGCCGGTTAAGACAATCCGTCCTTCAGGATGATAGAGCACCGCATGTTCACCCAACGCAACGCGCGTGCCCTGATTGATACGGACGTTCCCTTCTGCAATCACTTTCTCAATCTCGCGTTTTTCACCCTTGTACTTAACTGTCAAACGGTTACCATGAATTGTGACATCATCCTGGGTGGCAACGGCGTTGCCGATAAAAACAAGGGTTTGTGCGATATCATCAGCTTCCAGCCGGTCGGAGGTCACTTCAACCGGGCCCCGGTTTTTAGTCGGGAGTTCAGGGGCAGCCAGAGCCGTCAAGGGCAACAGCATGAAGATGAAGATAAAAATAATTCTGTTCATGGATATTGTCATTTCATTATTTCCGGATCGAGAAATCCTTCGACGTCAGCGTTCAGCTGTAAACGCTTTTCCTGCAGATAAAGAGTCATGCCGTTACCTGCGAGGCGCATGCCGTCCGCAAGCATAAGTACGTGGGCGTCGGTTGTTAATTCCTGCGTGGCATGATCATAATCAAGACTTTCAGTCTGCAACGAATATCCATCAACATGCTGCAAAACAACATCACCACGAACCTTGATCGTTTGATAATCGCTGCTGACTTCACCCCGAAGCGCGCGAATGGAGCCTGTGGGCTCGCCCTGTTCATCAAAAAACCTCAGCTCTGGCTCAACAAGTCCAAGAATCCCCGAGTCCGCTTTTCGTTCCACCTGGTTGGACACCAGTCTCCAGCGTGGAATGCCATTCTCAATATGCGTATAGTCGATATCCTCAAGAGACACGTCGATCCCTTTGGGTAAAGACTTGACAACGGCTTCCAACTGGCTTTCGGGGCTGTAGCGAATGGCAATCAGGGCAATCAGAGCCAGAGCCAGGGCCAGAGCCAAAATAAGCAGAAAATTACGGGGTTTGAGATAGCTCATGGGCAAGAGCGAGTATACACTTGAGGATGTTTACTGTAAAGAGCAATATGACAAATTGGCATGAGAATTGTATAGGCGTTTAGCCTTCGAAATAGCGATTGGCCACAACCGCCCAGAGCCCTGTTTTTTTGAGCAGAAAATCACAGACCTCCCTGACCGCTCCCCGCCCTCCGGCATGATCTGTGACAAGGTCTGCAAAAGGTTTTATATCCTCGACGGCATCAGCAACAGTCGCGGCAAACCCGACCCGCTTCATGACCGGCAGATCAACGACATCATCGCCTACATAAGCAACCTCTTCAGGCGTCAAGCTCCGCTTTTCCAGGATTTCGTTAAAGGGTACAAGCTTGTCTTTCACGCCCTGGTACACCAGTTCGATACCGAGCTCTGCTGCTCTGCGGGCAACGACTGCCGACTGCCGACCGGTAATGATGCCGACTTCGATGCCAGCTCGTTGCAGCAGTTTGAGGCCATGGCCATCCTTAACGTCAAAAGACTTGGATTCAATGCCATCGCTATCAAAGGTGATGCGTCCATCGGTCATGACGCCATCGACATCAAGGAGAAGCAGTTTTATTTTTGCAAGGTCTGAAACCATCAGATCACCCCGGCCTTGAGCAAGTCATGCAAGTGAATAATGCCGATCGGCTTCTGCTCTTCCTCAGACTCAAAAACAAAAAGAGAGGTTATTTTGTGCTCTTCCATGCGCTGTAAGTGCTTTGGCGGCCAGATTGCTACGCAAGATACGCTTGGGTTTACCGCCCATCAGTTCGCAAATCGGCAGGTTGAGAACTTCTATACCCTGCTCTATCTTGCGTCGCAGGTCACCATCGGTGAAGACACCGATCAGGCCGCCCTGTTCGTCGACAACGCCAGTGATCCCTAATTTCTTGCTGGAAATAACGTAGAGGGCATTCTTCAACGGCGTGCCTGCAGGAACTGTCGGCACAGCGTCGCCAACGTGCATCAGATCTTCAACCCGCAGCAGTAACCGTTTACCCAGAGCCCCACCGGGATGGAAAAGAGCAAAATCTTCCTCGCGAAATCCTCGCTGCAGAAGCAAGGCCACAGCCAGGGCATCCCCCATAACCAGGGTGACCGTCGTACTCGCCGTCGGGGCGAGTTGCAGAGGACAGGCCTCTTCCTTGATAGAGATATCCAGGAAAACATCTCCTGCCCGTGCCAGGGTGCTGGTAGAGTTACCAGCCATCGCCACCAGAGGGAGCCCCATACGCTTGATAATTGGCAAAATCCGGGTAATTTCCTCGGTTTCTCCGGAGTTGGAAACAGCGATAACGACATCGCCTTTCATCAACATGCCCAAATCACCATGCACGCCTTCGGCAGGATGCAGGAAGATTGCAGGAGTCCCAGTCGAAGCCATGGTTGCAGCCATTTTCTGGCAGATCAGACCGGACTTGCCCATTCCGGTCACGACGACGCGCCCCGTGCAAGCAAGGAGCATCTCTACAGCCTGGGCAAAATGACTGTCCAGACGTGCAGTCAAAGCCTCTACGGCATCGGCCTCTATCTGAATAACCTTACGGGCCGCCTCGATAATGTCTGCATGTTTATTCATTTATGACCTGACGATTTCATCAAGAGAGAGCATTTTTTGCAGAAGACCTTCAACGGAGTCAAGCGCCAGACTGTTCGGACCGTCGCAAAGGGCTTTTTCAGGGTTGTCATGAACTTCCCAGAACAGAGCGTCAATCCCGGTTGCAACAGCGGCCCGCGAGAGGGGCGCCACAAATTCACGCTGCCCGGACGAGGCGGAACCGGCCCCGCCAGGCAGCTGCACGGAATGGGTCGCATCAAAAACCACCGGATAACCAAGTTGGCGCATAATAACCAGAGAGCGCATATCGCTTACCAGGTTGTTATAACCAAAACAGGCGCCACGTTCGGTCAAAAGGATTTTGTCGTTACCGGTGGAAAGAACCTTGCCTATGGCATTCTGCATATCCCAGGGGGCCTGGAACTGACCCTTCTTGATATTGACGATGCGCCCGCTCTCACCAACGGCAACCAGCAGGTCGGTCTGACGAGAGAGAAAGGCCGGGATCTGAATGATGTCAAGGACTTCGGATGCGGCTTTAACCTGAGTAATATCATGGACATCGGAGAGGACCGGCAGACCGGTTTCATCTTTCACGGCTTGCAGGATTTTCAGGCCTTCTTCGATGCCGGGCCCGCGATAGGAGTTAACAGAGGTACGATTGGCCTTGTCATATGAGGCCTTGAAAACAAGGCTGGCTCCGAGACGCTCGGTCATCTCGCGCAAAGCCCTGGCAATGGTCAAGGTATGCTCAAGGCTCTCGATGGCACAGGGGCCGGCGATCAACACCAGAGGATTGTCGCCGCCAAATTTAACGCTTCCCGCTGAAAGTATTTTACTCATCAGGCATCCTGATCCTGGCGGGCTTTGAAACATGCGCCAACAAAAGACTCGAAGAGTGGATGCGGAGCCATTGGCCGTGACTTGAATTCCGGATGGAACTGACAACCGAGGAACCAGGGGTGATCAGTGATCTCAACGATCTCAACCAGATTCTCTTCCGGATAGACGCCGGAAAGAACCAGTCCGCACTTCTCCAGGGCTTGGCGATAAGCATTGTTAAACTCGAAACGATGGCGATGCCGTTCGCCGATATCTTTCTGGCCGTAAATTCTGCGCGCCAGGGTCTTCTCCTGCAAAGAGCAGGGATAAGCACCAAGCCGCATTGTGCCGCCCTTGCCTTTGACTTTCTTCTGCCCTTCCATGATGTGAATGACAGGGTTTTTGGCGTCTTCCTTGAACTCGCTGGAATAAGCTTCCTCGATTTTACAGACCGAACGCGCAAACTCGACCACGGCCATCTGCATTCCCAGGCAGATGCCGAAGAAGGGGATTTTGTTTTCCCGGGCATGGGTAATCGCGGCAATCTTGCCTTCACTGCCGCGCTCTCCGAAGCCACCCGGCACCAGGATGCCGTCGATGTCGTCAAAGGTCGAGCCAACACCATGTCGCTCCAGAGCCTCCGAATCAACATACTTCAACTGCACCCGACAGTTGTTGCCGATGCCACCATGGGTCAAGGCCTCGGCGAGGGATTTGTAACTCTCGGTGAGATCGACATATTTACCGACAATAGCAATTGTCGTCACACCAGCAGGCTCTTTCACCCTCTTAACGATCCTCTGCCAGTCGTTTAAATCAGGTTTCTTGGTCCAAATATTGAGTGCTTCAATGATTCTTTCATCCAGTCCCTCTTCGTGAAAAGCCATGGGAACTTCGTAAATCGTCGCCACATCCCGTGCGGTAATGACAGACTCCTCACGGACATTACAGAAAAGCGCGATCTTGCTCTTCATGTCACGAGGCAATTCGCGATCACAACGACAGAGCAGGATATCCGGCTGGATGCCGATCTGGCGCAATTCCTTGACACTGTGCTGGGTCGGCTTGGTTTTCAACTCACCGGCCGTCGGAATGTACGGAACCAGGGTCAGGTGGACATAGAGAACATTCTCAGCGCCACGATCAGTGCGGAACTGGCGGATGGCCTCGAGGAAAGGCAGGGACTCGATATCACCAACGGTACCGCCGACTTCAACGAGCGCCAGGTCAACGCCTTTGGAATTCTCCAGAATCTTACTCTTAATCTCATTGGTAATATGGGGAATCACCTGAACCGTGCCACCCAGGTAATCACCGCGACGTTCCTTGCGAATCACCGAATCGTAGACCTGGCCGGTGGTGAAGTTTGATTTTTTAGTCAGGTTGGCGGTGGTGTAGCGCTCATAATGGCCCAGATCCAGATCGGTCTCAGCGCCATCATCGGTGACAAAAACCTCACCGTGCTGAAAAGGGCTCATGGTCCCCGGGTCAACGTTTATATAGGGGTCGAGCTTCTGCATGGAGACCTTAAGGCCACGTGCTTCCATGAGGGCGCCAATCGATGCGGCGGCCAGACCTTTGCCGAGAGAGGAAACAACACCTCCGGTGATAAAAATAAACTTGGTCTTCATAGATTCTCCTGACCGATCAACAGCATTTACTGGAAGAAACAAAACAAGCCTGAGATTTTACACATCCGCCGACGAAATGGAAACCCCTTATTGCCGAAAACAGAATCTAACGGTTAAGTGGGCAACAACAACTTCACCCGCTCCAGATCTTCAGGGGTGTCAACCCCCTGCCCCACCAGGTCGGTCTCTGCAACACGGATCCGATAGCCATGTTCAAGAGCACGCAGCTGTTCAAGGCATTCCTGGGTTTCCAGAGGGGTCGGCTTCAAGCGTGGATAGGCAAGCAGAAACTCCCGTCGATAAACATAAAGACCGATGTGCTTGGCTGTTGCCAGTTCAGACCAGCGTCTTTCAACATCAGCGTTAAAATCACGCGGATAGGGGATCGGTGCCCGGGAGAAATAAAGTGCAAAGCCTTGCTGGTCAGTGACGACCTTGACCACATTGGGGTTAAAAAACTCTTCAGCCGACGTCAGCGGTGTTTTCAGAGTCCCCATGGGAATCGAGCTGTCTGCCAACAGCGGCGCCACAGCCGCCTGAATCATGACCGGGTCAATCAGGGGCTCATCTCCCTGAACATTAACAATCAGCTCATCATCAAGGCCGGCAGCAACCTCGGCCAGTCGATCTGTACCGGTCGGATGGTCTGCGCGAGTCATGGCAACCTCACCATCGAAAGCCGCCACGGCTTGGGCGATACGATCATCATCGGTCGCAACAATGACCCTGTCAACGGACTCACAAAGCAAAGAACGTTCATAGACCCATTGGATCATCGGCTTGCCGCACAAATCTGCGAGAGGTTTCCCAGGGAATCGAGTTGACGCGTAACGTGCTGGAATAACAACTGTAACACCCATATTATTCAGACTCCAATAACAGCAAATTAAGTGAACGACTCAAGGTCTGAGAGAAAAGATTGTGAATTAACCTTCAAACTGAATATCTTGTAAGGACAACGCACAGTGTTTCAACCCGGGAAAAGTCATAACTTCTAAAAATAATTAACCCCGCTCAGGACTGAGAATATATCAAGGTTACTCCTCATATAGAATTCTTTTATTTTACGGGCACACTACGAGGACGAGAGTTATTTTTTGGAGAGGAGCCATTCATTGCATGGAACGCAAAAAAAATGGTCAATTGTGACATAAAAAAACAAGGGGCCAGCCGATTGGCTACCCCCTGCTCGTGTGTGGTACCCGGGACGAGAATCGAACTCGTACAGGATTGCTCCCGAGGGATTTTAAGTCCCTTGCGTCTACCAGTTCCGCCACCCGGGCAAAGTGTAAAAAGTTCGCTATTATTAATGCAATATTGAGCTACGTGTCAACCGGAGGTTTTCATGCAGGACACTTTTACCTGCCCGCATTGTGGAAAAGAGAGTCAACGCTATCGCAATCCATTTCCAACCGTCGATATCATTATTGAAATAGAGGGTCAAATTCTACTCGATTGAACGACTCAACGCCCCCTTCGGCTGGGCCCTCCCGGGCGGTTTTGTTGACTATGGCGAGTCACTCGAAGCAGCCGCAGTTCGTGAGGCACGAGAAGAGACAGGACTCAATCTTGAGAAGCTCCGACAGTTCCGTGCCTATTCAGACCCGGACCGTGACCCTCGACAACACAATATCTCCATGGTTTTCACTGCAGAAGCCCATGGCAAGCCGGCGGCCGGAGACGACGCCAAAAACATCCAACTCTTTGCTCCGGAGCAGCTGCCAACGGCACTCTGCTTTGACCATGCGACGCATTCTGCAGGATTATCTCTCAGCAAAGAAATGAAATTCAGGAACTTTTTCGAGCAGGCCATGCTTGTAGCAGAGAGTAAAATAAAGCCTTAAGCCTTCGATGTGACCTTCAGTCAAGTCGTAAGACATTCCTCGCCAATAATCCTCCAGCTGGGCAGCAGAGAAGACTGTTTCCCCAGAGAGATTCTGCGCCATTTCAGGCAGATTTGCAAAAGCACTCTGCCGTGAAGCCTGCAGCTGAACAGATAAGGCTTGCAGCTCCTCAGGATACTTTGCGGCAGCTTCCCGCCGCACAATCCAGAGGGCAAAAACAAAAGGCAGACCTGTGAAGTGATACCAGAGGGCGCCGAGATCGGTGATCTGAAAGCCTTCAGGGCAAGCTTTTGCCGCAGCCAGGGCTCTGTCACCTATCAGGAGAGTGCTTCGCCCTTCATTCATCAAAGCTTCGACTTCTCCGGGTGGAACGATATAGGAGGCATCATTGATGCCGCAGAACTCTTTAAGGAGGATTTTCAGCAGGTTGATTGAAGTTGCCGATTCGCCTGTAATGGCAACTTCTGTGCCGGCTAGCGTCGCCAAAGGGCCCCGGGTGAAGAGCAGGACGCTATGCACAGGCCCGACGCTGCTGATAGAATGACCGGGCAGAAGAAGATAATTGTCCGCGTTCAGACCATATTCATAAGATGAGGAGGGACAAGCGTCGATAGTGCCGTCAGCCAGCATGGCATTCAGCTCGGAGGGCACTCCGGCAAAGATTTCTCCAGTAAAGCCCGCTTGTCGCAGGCAGTGGAAATAGGGAGCGACGTTCAGATAGGCGATGCGCCCGATTCGCAAGGTCATAACCTCTTATGGCTCACAAGTCTGAGACAAACAAAATGCGGGGTGTTATCCCCGCATCAGAAATGTTTTCAAATTATGATTGCTTATTGAAAATCAATCGAATAGACATCTTTTGCCTTGATTTGAAAAGCCCCATAGCCGGTGGAACCGTAAAACTCGGCATCAGAAACAATTGCCAGAGTCATCACATTACCGGATTTCAGCTTAACATCAGCCTTGAGCTCCTCATCTCCAACCTCAGTGAAAGTCACTGTGGCTATATGTTGAAAAGGTATCGTCAGCTGTCCCTGGCCTCGCAAGGTATCCAGGTAGGTTTTGCCATTCATGGAGAATTGATTGAGGCTGGTGGTTATTCCATCACGATCCTTGAGCGATGCATGAATACGGACATCCGTCTCTGGAACGGTCCCTTCAGGAGGACCGCCCAGTCCTCCCATACCCATACAGGGCAACGCTATCATCATCAGTAAAAGAAAAGTCAATCCGCGTTTCATACCCACCTCCCTAAAAGCCTTAATCGATGGCGCATGTTAGCATGGTCTATCTGCCGGTTCAATGGCCAAACAACAGTTACCGTTTGAGGTTCCATTCCGGATGGGCAAACTTTTCGGCACAGAGGATTTCAGCTTCTTGAAGTTCGCTGACTGTTGGTTCGGAAAGATCCCATTCAACTTGCAAGTGACTGCAAAATTCCTCGGCAAGGACCTTCTCTACCTGATCAATGGTGAGTTTTTTTTCGCTCCACCGATTCAACCAGCCAACACTCTGCAGAGAATCTGAGGAAGTTTTATTCTCATCTGTCTTGAGTGCTTTGCCGAGCAGTTCAAGATCCATCTCCAGGGGAATCGAACCGTGCTGCAGAAATGCCTGGCCATGACGTTTCTGAGCACTTCCGGCAACCTTGCGACCCTCAATCACCAGTTCATACTGTGAAGGTGCGGAGAAACAAACGGCTTTCATGGCATTCTGATGTCCACCACGAGGTTTACCGGGGACCAACTCAGCAGGCAGACCAAGTTGCAACAAGGTTTTTTGCAGAACGTCGGCAATAACACGATAACATTCCAGGACAGAGCCACCAAACAAGCCAGTGTTTAGCGGGGAGATGACTGAATAAGTGACTTCCTGAGCATGAAGCACAGCCCGGCCACCGGTCGATCTGCGCACAACATCCAGGCCGGCCTCTGCGCAGACCTCCAGATCGAGATCCGTGTGAACCGACTGGGCATAACCGAGGCTCACCGTTGCGGGACTCCAGCGATAGAAGCGCAGCACCGGCAGAGAATCCCCACTGGCGACCGAATACAACAAAGCTTCATCCAGGGCCATATTCATGGCACCGCTTTGCTCTCCGGAATTTATCAGACGCCACTTCTGCATGATTGAAGATCCAGCAAAAATAAAGGCCAGGAGAACCTGGCCTTATCGTTAGAGCTTTAAACGTTCGATGAAGCCGGTGTCAATATTGCCCTCTATAAAGTCCTTGTTATTCATGATGCGCTGGTGGAAGGGGATTGTTGTTTTGATCCCCCCAATAATGAACTCATCAAGGGACCGGGCCATACGCTTGATCGCTTCTTCGCGGGTATCAGCATGAACGATCAGCTTGGCGATCATGGAATCATAATGTGGCAGGACAACATACTGATCGTAGACGGCACTGTCGATGCGAACGCCAAGGCCACCGGGAGGATGGTAACCATCGATTTTGCCCGGGAAAGGAGTAAACTTGACCGGGTCTTCAGCATTGATACGACATTCAATGGAGTGACCGTTGATCTTGATATCTTCCTGCTTGTAGCGCAAAGTCTCTCCGTTTGCTGCGCGGATCTGCTCTTTGATGATATCGACGCCGGTGATCATCTCGGAAACGGGGTGTTCGACCTGCACGCGGGTGTTCATCTCCATAAAATAGAAGTTTCCCTGTTTATCGAGCAGGAACTCCATGGTGCCAGCGCTGGTATATCCGATCGATTTGGCCGCGTTGACAGCACATTCACAGAGTTCTTTACGCTGGGCCTCAGTAATAACCGGGCAAGGAGCCTCCTCAATCAGTTTCTGATGGCGTCTCTGGATGGAACAGTCACGTTCGCCAAGGTGAATGACGTTGCCGTGATTGTCCGCCAGGATCTGAACTTCTACGTGACGGGGGTTTTCACAAAACTTTTCGATGTAAACATCAGAGTTGCCGAAAGAAGCCTGAGCTTCAGCACGAGCCATGGCGTACTGATTCGGCAGAGAGGCCGGCGAATGAACGACCTTCATGCCTTTACCGCCGCCGCCGGCAGTTGCCTTGACGATCACCGGGTAACCTATTTCTGCGGCAATCTTCTGGGCTTCTTCAGCCGTTGGGACATTATCCTTGGTTCCGGGCAGAATGGGCACGCCAGCCTTGGTGACTGACTGCCGACCGGCGATCTTATCGCCCATGATACGAATATTGTCGGGGGTCGGACCAATAAAAGTGATACCACAATTCTGACAGATTTCAGCAAATTCGGCATTTTCGGCAAGGAAGCCGTAACCAGGATGAATAGCCTCAGCGTCAGTGACTTCAGCAGCGCTGATAATGGCCTTCATATTCAGGTAGCTCTCGCTGCTTGCAGCCCTGCCAATACAGATACTTTCATCAGCAATCTTGGTATGCAGAGCATCGGCATCAACATCAGAATGCACGGCAACGGTCAGGATGCCGAGTTCCTTGCAGGCGCGAATAATACGCAGAGCAATTTCGCCACGATTGGCGATCAGGATTTTGCGAAACATTGGGGCCTCCTTGGCCTGGCAGCCTGTCGGACAATCTGGGCTGAAGTGAAAATTTGTAAGTTTGAGATCAGATTTTGGCTCATCTAAGAGTAATAGCCGTAGCTATTGATCGATAAGGAGCTGAAATCTGGGCCAAGCAAACGGATTTGCAGCCAGTTCATTTGTTAGTCCGAGCAGTTGCTAAAGGCGTTCCACCTTGAAGAGTGGCTCACCAAATTCAACAGGAGCAGCATCTTCTTTGAGGATTTCGATGATTTTACACTTGAATTCCGCCTCAATCTCGTTAAACAGTTTCATGGCTTCTACAAGGCAAACCGTCTGTCCCGCCTCGACAATCGCTCCCACTTCAGCAAAAGATTCGGCTTCAGGACTCGGCTTACGATAGAAGCTGCCGACGATCGGTGAATTGATCGTTTCGTACTTGTCATCGACGGCAACCTCTGCAGCAGCGGCAACCGGAGCAGCGGCAGGTGCGGCAGCAGCGGGGGCCATAGTGGCGGCAGGAGCTGCAAATTGAACATACTCTTTGTCAGGGCCACGCTTTATGAGAATTTTTTCCTCTGCGTTTTCCATCTCGAATTCTGTAATATCAGTGTCGGTGATCATTTTGACCAACGCCTTCAGATCTTTAATCTCCATCGATAGACCTCCTTAAAATTCACCGGCTCAATAATAACCCCCCGGGCAATAGGTTGTGTCAGTTTAACAGACTCCTGCTAAACGTCTTGGGTATTTTTGTCAATAGATGATGACCGGCTTCAGTCACCACGACCGTATCTTCTATTCTCACACCACCGACATTCGGTAGATAAATTCCGGGTTCAACAGTGATCACCATACCAGCTTCAGCAGTCATTGTACTCCGTGACGACACCGTTGGAGCCTCATGAATCTCCAGGCCAACCCCGTGCCCCAGGCCGTGACCAAAGTAATCGCCAAAGCCTCGGCTTTTTATATAATCGCGGGCAATGCGATCCAGTTCTGCCAGCTCGACGCCTGGAGCGACCGCTTCCAGTGCACGGTCATGGGCTTCAAGGACCGTATCAAAAATAGTTTTCAGATCATCGGAGACAGCCCCCGTTGCCAGGGTAACCGTCTCATCCGAGTGATAGCCAGACCAACGACAACCAAAGTCAATCGTTACAAGTTCGTTTGCGCCGATCAGCTTTTCACTGGCAACGCCGTGAGGCATGGCACCACGTGGCCCGGAAGCAACGATAAAATCAAAAGCCTTTTCTTCTGCACCACGTTTTCTTAAGGCAAATTCGAGGGCAATGGCAACATCGATCTCTCTCGCGCCGGGTTTGACCATTTCAATAATATCGTCAAAAGCGAGCGCATTTAACTCAGCAGCCTTTGCCAGAAGGTCAATTTCATCAGCACTTTTATGCAAACGCAGCGTCTCTAATTCATCCTTCAGATGCTGCCAGTGCCAACCCTCATCGCCTTTTGACTGCAATTCTTTAACAAAACCGAAAGGTAGCGTTGCCTCAAAGCCAATCCTCATGACGTTATGCGATGACAACTGGTCAGCGATGCCATCAACCTTGATTGTGTATTGACCAATCTGGTCTGCGGTCACTTCTGCATGGGACTGTGTTGTATAACGCGAATCGGTAAGAAAAACAAGATGATCAGAGAAGAGAATCAGGACGCCATCACTTCCGGTAAATCCACACAGATAGCGAATATTTTCAGGTTTGCAGAAAACCAGGGCATCAAGCTCCAGCTTGGCAAGAAGATGACTGGCTTTCTGCCTGCGATGGGGATAGAACATAGTCGGGAACAGTTATGAAAGGTGTGTAATAAGGCCACGCAGCGCGAGTTGATAGCTCATGGCACCGAAACCTGCGACCTGGCCAAGGACCACAGCAGAAACATAAGAGTGGTGACGGAAGGCTTCGCGGGCATGGATATTAGATAAATGCGCCTCAATCACAGGAAGGGCAATAGAAGCAATAGCATCCCGCAAGGCGACACTGGTATGAGTCAACCCGCCAGGATTGATAACAATACCGGAAAAACCGTCACCTTCTGCGGCATGGATGCGATCAATAAGCACGCCTTCATGATTGGATTGCATCGCTTCAACAGCAAAGCCAAGTTCTTCGGCAAGCGACGCCAAACTGCTATTGATATCTGCAAGGGTCTGTCGACCATAGACTTCAGGTTCGCGTTGCCCTAACAGGTTGAGATTAGGACCATGCAGAATCAGGATACGTGACGACATTTAATTCAATGCCTCAATCAGGTTAAATCCCTCACGGGTCATCAGGTAGCGGCCCTTGCCGAAGTTACCGTCATGATTAATAACCAGGGCGACAAAATATTCGTCGTTGAGGACACGGATGACGATGATAAATCGGTCAGTACGAATGGAAATCTCTTCCATATCGCCGAGGCTCAGGATGTCCGCTGTTTTACGAATTTCTTTGAGGACATTGGAATATTCAACGACAACCATCTGCAGATCTAATTTCTCATCAGCAGCAAAGTACTGATCGATGGCAATCCCGTCGTAGCCCATCAGTACGGCACCGATGCCACCGCCGGTCTCTTCAACAATGCGTTGCAGAATTTCGTTAAACATTTGTCCTCCCATTTTTTATTACAGACAACCAACGTTGCAGTACTGCCATAGGTGATGGATCTTTAGGCTCACTCTGTGGTTCGGAAGGTTCCTCAGCTGGCATAGCGACGGATTCAACAAGAGTTTCAGCAGCTGGGACGACTGGTACCTCATCCTGTAAAGGCACTTCAGGACCAGAAGCAACAGTGGCAGTTTCTATTTCGCCACTCAGCATATCCTGAAGTTGCAGAATCCGTTTGCGTGCCGTTTCGTTCTCCGGGCTCTGACCAATAATCCCGCGATAGACTTCCAAAGCCCTTTCGAGCAGGCCCTGTTTGACATAAATCTCGGCAAGGGTTGCCGTAGCAATTGGCTCGGCAGGCTCAACAGCCTCTGACACTGGTGACGGCTCCTGCTCCTGCGCTTTGGTCGCTTGCTTAATGTCCGCCCAGGGCCGCGGCAAGTCCAGGGCAATGAGCATATCGGAGATTTTTTCATCGGCAGGATGAAATCCTTTGGCCTGCTGCAGAATCTTACGCGCCTGGTCGCGTTCACCACGGACCAGATGCAGGCGAGCCAGACCGATCAGGGCGGATTGACTCTGGCGGTCAATGCTGAGAGCTTTTGCATAAGCGCTCATCGACTCATCCAGTCGTCCCATCTGGCCCAAAATGCGGCCCATGGTTGAGAAACCGGGACAGAAGTGGGGTAGCCTTTCGGTGCCCAGCCGCGCAGCTTCGAGAGCATCGTCAAGTAAGCCAATCTGGCGATAAGCTTCGGCCAGAGGGACAAACGCGGTAGAGCTGGGGTCCTTGGTAACAATCTGCAGGTAACTGCCGATTTTACCAATCAAACTTCCTCCTGTGCTTGCCGTTGCCATGTGCCCTCTTTTGAGTTCAGGTTAATAATTCGTCCAAATGTTCATCCAGATTATCAATCTGGTGCAATTCGGCTGAACCTATGCCATGATTCAATACAACCCTGACCTTGCCATCCTTGACCTTTTTATCACGTTGCATGACAGAGAGATAGTCAGTAACAGTGAAATCAGGAGGACTCACGGGTAATTCAAAGTAGCTGAGCAGATCAACAATTCTCGCAATATCTGCTGCAGAACAATAATCCAATTTATGCGCGGTACGCGCCGCCATAACCATGCCGATTGAGACAGCCTCGCCATGTTTGACAACACCATATCCGGCGAGGGTTTCTACTGCATGGCCAAAGGTATGGCCCAGGTTCAGCAGAGCTCTAACACCCTGCTCTTTTTCGTCATTTTCTACAACATTCGCTTTAATTTGGCAAGACATCATTATAGCGTGAGTCAAGGCCTCGGCAGATCGATCAGCCAATAATTCACGATGATTTTCCAGCCATTTAAAGAACTCCGGGTCTCGAATAATGCCATACTTAATAACCTCTGCAAGACCGGAGACATACTCTCTTTTCGGTAAGGTTTCCAGTGCGATCACATCGATGTGAACATGCTTGGGTTGATAAAAAGCACCAACCAGATTCTTGCCCTGCGGCAGGTTCACTCCGGTTTTCCCACCGACGGAACTATCCACCTGAGAGAGCAGCGTGGTCGGAATCTGGACAAAAGGAATACCACGTAAAAAAGTTGCTGCGGCAAAGCCGGCCATATCGCCAATAACACCGCCGCCAAGGGCGATCAGACCGCAATAACGATCGAAGTGACGTTCAATCAACACATCATAAATATTTTCCAGAGTTTCCAGAGTTTTGTATTCTTCACCATCAGGCACCCTGATAACACTGACGTTGCGACCCGATGCCACCAGAGCATCAACAACTTGTTCGCAGTACAGATCCCCTACGGTTGGGTTTGTAACTATAGCAACTTTCTCCGGGAAAACGACATCATTGAGCGCGCTGCCTATGGTTGGCAGTACTCTCTCACCAATCACAATGGGATAACTATTTTCTCCGAGGCCAACGACAATTTCTGCCATGAATTATTCCTTAATGCTCAGTTGGTCAGCAATATTTCGGGCAACTTCTAACGGAGCAAGGCCATCAGTCTTAACAATGATATCAGCCTGACGATAGAAAACCTGACGTTTATCCCATAGGGTCTTGAGTTCACCCCAATTGCTTTTCTGTTCGACCAGGGGACGGTCAGCACTACTCTGCAAACGTTCTTTTAATGTCGTCCATGACGCATACAGGTAAACAATTTTTCCCAGGCTGGTCATAGCGTCACGATTAACCTCTCGAACAACCATCCCGCCGCCAGTGGCATAGACAGCGGCCTGCTCCCCATCAAGACCCATCAATAAAGACGTTTCACAATTACGGAAATAATCCTCACCATCATCTGCGAAGATCGATGCTATGGCACGCTGCTCACGCTCGACAATCCTCGCATCCAGGTCAATAAAAGACTTATGCAGTATCTCAGCCAGTAGTTGACCAACGGTAGTTTTCCCGGCACCCATGAAGCCTGTCAGGAAAATAGAATTTGAAGATTGCTGCAACATAATATCAATATAAGGCCGATACAGAAAAGGACAGGGAAAACCTGTCCTTTTCCAAACATATTTACCGACGAGATGATTACTCTACAATTCTCGGCGTAATGAAGATCAAAAGTTCACGACGATCTCGCGTTTTAGAGGTCGAGCTGAACAGTTTACCAAAGAATGGAATGTCTTTCAGAATGGGAACGCCACTGGCGCTGTCTCTTTCATCTTCAATAAATATCCCGCCGATAACTGTAGTTTGACCATCTCTGACGAGTGCTTTGGTTTGTGCTTTCTTCTCATCAATAGAAATAGCATCACCCGTTGAAGTCGGAACGACGGTTCCGACGGCACTGTTGGAAACATTGATATCAAGCAGAATACTACCGTCCGGATTAATTTCGGGAGTGACTTCCAATTTCAATTCAGCATTTTCAAATTGGGTATCTGTGCCGGCATCGCTAACCGATGAGTAGGGAATTTTTGTACCCTGTGAAATAGTCGCCGTTTCACCGTTCAAGGTAGTAATACGGGGAGTCGAAACGATTTTACCTTCACCAGAATTCTCCAACGCCTGAAGCCGTAAATCAATGTTCAACTGATTATCCAGAGCCGCGATGGAAACGGTACTGCCCAAACCCGCCCCAACCGTAGGAGCCAAGGCGACTGCGCCGCCCAGACCTAATGCAGCATCTGTAACTGTAAGGCTCTTTGTATTGGGATCAACATCCTGATTATAATCAAAGTTCCATTTAACGCCCAAGCTGCGTGAGAAGTTGGTGTTTGCCTCAACAATTCGTGCTTCGATCATGACCTGGCGCTCTGGTTTGTCGATCTGGTTGATCATGTCCAGCATCTGGTCCAGCACCTCAGATACATCACGGACAATGAGCTGCTTATTCCGAGAATCAGCAATAATGGAGCCACGATCTGATTTTATATCGGTCAGATAACCTTTCATGTCATCGACACTGGCGTAACTGATCATGAATGCCTTGGTTTCCAACACACCTTCTTCGATGGCAATGGTTTGTTCTTTCATTGCCGTTTGTTCCAGCTCACGGATCTTAGCTTTCGGCATAATCCGCAGGACGTTACCCTCCTGGACCTTGCCAAGACCTGCTGTCTCAAGCACCAAATCCAGAGCCTGATCCCAGGGAACATCGATCAAACGAAGAGTCACAGTGCCACCAACATCGCTGCTGGCCAGAATATTCAGACCACTGACATCACCAATCAATTGCAGGATGCTGCGAACATTGGCGGAATCGAAGACCAGGGTAATCTTCTCACCACTATAACGAGCAGCTTCAGCAGCCATCTCATCTGCTGTCACAGGAGCCATCGTTGCAATAGGGCGTTCTTGAGCATCACCTTCAGGAACAATCTGGGACAGTTCAGGAGCCATAACCTCAACCTGACTGACCGCTGCGGGAACAGGCTCTGCGTAAGCACCATCATCAATGACCAGTCGAACCCTTGCGCCGTCCTGCTCAAGAGCATAGGCGACCGGCCCTTTCAAATCGACGGCGATACGGACATTCTGATGATCGCCTTCAGCAACGGTATAGGGTGTCACCGAAGTGACTGCAGTGGGGAAAGCCGAAGCATCGATCGTTCTGCGCAGAGCACGACTGATCGTCGTGTTGACGAGTTCAAAACGAATCAGGTTGCCTTCCTCAACAGTTTCAGAGACCTTGACCGGACCTGCCAGCGTAACAGCAATAACACTTCGGCCCTCCTCATTCAGAAAATCAATCGCTTCCACTGCAACAGGACCCGTGACTGCAGGTGCTGCTTTAGCAGGTTTGTCTTTAACGACCGGTTGAGAAGCAGCAACAGGTTTGAGAGAAGCATTCGGAGCTTTTGTCATTTCCACAACAGGCGATTCAGCGACCTTTGTTGCTTTGACGCCCCCCCATGACACGAGGACATCTGTACTTCTTGCTTCAACCGTGTGCTCGGGGAGAATATCCTGAGAGGAATCAAAGACCAGGCGGGTTTTGTCGTTATAGGTACCGACACGCACACCCTTAAAACCATCACTCGCTGAGAATGAACGTGCTTTAAAAGCAGGCTTCAAACCGTACAAATCCACAACCAGGCGAGGAGGATTGGCCAAAGCAAAATACTGGAACTTGCCGACCTTACCGTTTGCCTCGAGTATGGCCTGGCCGGAAGAAAGGTTGACATTATTCAGTCTGTCAGCATCTTGCGAGGTATCAACAACAGTGGCAGGAGCGGGAGGTGCTACGGCTTTCGCTACTTCAGCATTGGGCATTTCAGGATCAACAGCAAAGGCGACTCGGAACTCTTTACCATCAAGGTTGACTTGATATTCGGTATTTTTGCTAAGCAGGATTTCAATACGAGTCAATTTTCCAGAAGAAAGGTCAAAGCCAGAAACCCGCACTTCCTGTATAGAATCCTGATTAACGGCAAGGGGTTTCTGAACCTCAGCCATTTCCATGCCGGGGAAATCAACGACAACGCGGGTTGGCTCGAATGAATCATAGACTGTATACCTATAACCAACAGGCTCAGCAGTTTTGACGAGAATCGTCGGCGTAGCAGCAGAGGTATCTACAGACACGGCAAGAAGTTTGTTGGTATCAGCACTCCAGGCGGTAGTACTCAACATCAGGAATGTTACGCTAAAGCAGAAAAGACTCTGCAAAAATCGGGAGGTACGGCTAACCCTAAATTGATTCAACATGATATTCACCCCACGCATTTGATTAAACTCCTTCCCGCTTCGGAACAACTATTTCCTGAATATTTTCTATGATGTTTCCAGAAAAATCGTAATATTTTTCTTCAACAAGAACAGATTCACTATTGATGGTTACAACAACACCGCTATTTTTTCCTATTTTGACCCCTTTAGAGAGGATGTATGACTTACCGTCAGGCGCTATGACCATGGCTTTTGATGCACCTTTACCGACGATCACCCCCGCCAACCGGAATTGGCTCAAGTCGTAGCTTTGCAAAGGGGTCTCTGGTTCAGATGTGTCCGCGACAGGTCTTCTGATCCTCGACAAAGGAACAAAAGGATCACGGCGACCATCTGTGACATAAACAAACTCCGCTTCCTTTTGCTCCTCCTCTTTTGCTTCAGGAGCCGGTACCTGCTTCGCCGGAGGCTTACTTACTTTCGCCGCCTGAGGCTGTGTGTTGGTTGCCGTTTCTTCAGAGCAACCGAGCAGGCCGGCAAAGATAAAAACACCACAGATCAGACATACATACCAACGTGTCATCTCAAACCATCCTTATTTTTCTACAAAACGGAACGTGGTCACGTTACACTTGATCCTCAGCGTAGCCATATTGCCTGCGACACTGGGGGAGGACAGATTCAGGTTGCCGAGATTTACAATCCTGGACAACTTGCCGACAGCCTCAGCAAATTTTGCGATCTGGTGATAGGTGCCGATTAAATCCAGGGAGGCCGGAACTTCAGCGTAGAAGCCTTTATTCACCTCTCCCCGAGGAGTAAAGCTGGCCACTTCCAGACCACTATCTTTCGCAAGTGTCGAAAGATTCGTCAGCAGAGTGGGTATTTCTTTTTTATTAGGCAGTTGAGTCAGGGCCTCCTGGAGAAGTTGCTCCATCTTTGCGTATTCTTCTTTAAACTTGGGCAAGTTATCCGCGATCTGTTTTTTCTGGATATAGTCCGCTTCCAGGCGGGCAATTTCCTGATCCATGTCGCCAAGCTTATCGTACTCAGGCAACCAGACCAGCCAGACAAACACACCCATGACCAGAAGGACTAAAACTCCGAGCGCTAACAGTCGCTGGTACAGTGGCAATTTAAGAAGTTTTTCAACTTTTGGATTCATCGACTAAGATTCTCCCCTGGGGATTCGTCTTAAACAGAACTGACACAACTATTTTTTCTGTTCAGGCTCTACGTTGACAATCTTGCAGGACAAGTCAAACTGCTGGAACTTGATTTGATCCTGAACAATTTGTTTTGTCACTTTAAGTTCAACACCTTCGAAAAAGTCAGAAGCTTCGAGATTTCTCATGAACTGGGCAACGGTCTCTTCATTGACACCAATACCGCTCATGCTGGCGCGTCCCGAGCCTTCCTGGAATTGGGTCAACCATAATTTCTCCGGAAGGGCCTCATAGAGAGCATCCAGAATATACAAGGGGCCAACCCTGGACGCTTTCAGCTGATCCAGGACATCAAGCTTTGCACGCAGATCTTTCTGCCGCTTCTTGAATTCATTGACTTCACCGATCTTCTTCATCAACTGAGAGATTTCGGCCTGCTTCTGATCAATCCGTGCCTGGCGCGCTTCAACTTCCCCGGCAACATACATATAAGCTGCAGCGCAGAGGCCAAAGGTCACAATCATTGCCAAAGCAACAGCAATCATCTGTCCCTGAAGCATTTCTTTTTTCTGAGCAGCCTTTACTGGCAGAAGGTTTATGCGGATCATTTGTCTCCCATCCTCCTCATAGCCAAACCAGCGGCAACGGTATAAACCGGGCCCATTGCCTGCAGGTACTCAGGATCAAAATCTTTTTCATTGAAGGAAATCTGTCTCCAGGGGTCAACAATATGAACGCTGACACCAAGCCGGCTCTCCAATGACGCCTTGACTGCCGGGACTTTGGAAACGCCACCGGTGATAAAGACTTTCTGTACCTTTTCATCTGAAGACGTCGCCGAGAAGAAATCTATCGAGCGTTGCACTTCCTGAGTCAGACTCTCGGTGGCATCTTCCATAACCTCAGCAACAGACTCAGCCGTCACGTCGGCAACCTCACCGCCCAGTTTGACGATTTCAGCATCCTCATTATTCAAACCGAGACGTTTCTGGATTTCCTCGTTGTATGCGCTTCCGCCCACCTGAATATCACGGGTAAAGACCGACATACCACCACGCAGAACATTCACGTTCATGGAACTGGCACCCATATCGATCAGGGCAACAATTTCATCTTCACTGGAGCCATAATTGACTTCATAGACATTTTCGACAGCGAAGCAGTCAATATCCATGACTTGCGGATTCAGGCCACACTCCTTAAAAAGAGCGACATAGTCGTTGACGAAATCTTTCTTGGCCGCCACCAGGATGACATTCATAAGAGAAGCATCATTCGCATCAGGGCCAAGAATCTGGAAATCCAGGTTAACTTCGGAGATCTCAAAGGGAATGTATTGTTCTGCTTCCCACTGAATTGAAGCCTCCATCTCCTCTTCAGTCATAATCGGCAACTGAATCTTACGAATAATGACCGAGTGGCCGGAAATCGAAGTTGCGACATTTTTTGTCTTAAGCTTCTGGCTTTCCACCAGACCCTTAACAACATCAACGATGGAACTTGAGTCCATAATTGCGTTATCGACAATCGCCTCAGCAGGCAGGATGGCCAAGCCGAGGCCGGCTAAGTGAAAACTGCCCTTAGCCTCCTTGAGATGGACCATCTTTACCGAACTGGAGCCGATATCGATGCCTATTACGTCTTTTTTCTTTTGGAATAACATGCGCGCCCCTGGTTAACCCGTCACAATCAAAAAGCAGCTCAAAATTACCTAACTGACAGAACTAACTTATATCCTGAGCAAACAACGTACCAAACATCACACATCACCAGGAAAAACTTCATTGCGATCTGTAAGCTTGAGTCCAAGCGCCAAAATTATCTTGCGCCTTGTCGACATCCGGCACTCCTCACCACGCTCAATGCGATCGATAGTCACTGGCGAAACACCGGCCTTGCGAGCGAGTTCTGCCTTGCTCATCAATTGGGCTTCACGGATTTCTTTGACTTGGTTTTTCATAGGCTACCATTTTGTTATAGTAAACTTAATTATACGAAATTAGGGCTAATTATAGGTAAATTAAAACAATTGTCAACAAGTTATATCTAGGTGTAGACCAGATAGTGGTCACATTTATCACAAATGGCACCAAGAGGCACAAGATCAAGGGGCAACAAACCGACCAGCCACAAGATAAAGTGTGAATTTTTTCTGAAAATAATTGTAATTATTGGAGGTTTTCAACAAAAACGACGGCATTTCACCAGAAAGAGAGCCATAATTGTTGCACCATCGAGGCATACCAACGCATCAATGGATCGGTGTGCTGAATGAAGAAGAGATGAAGTAATGCACCGGCCGCAAGAAAGGGGCCGAAAGGGATCGCCAGCTTACTGTCGGCCTTTTTCAGCAACATCAGTGGCACGCCAACCAGTGTGCCCAGAGTTGAGCCAATAAAGATAATCGGGAAAGATGGCAGTCCAACCCAGAAGAGCACCGAGCATCGCCAGAAGTTTGACATCACCAAAGCCCATCCCCTCTTTGCCGGTCAGCAACTCATAGCCCAGAGCGATAGCGAGAAGGGACCCTCCCCCCAGAAGGATACCAAGCAATGATGATTGCCAGGAAACCCAGGGTACGAGGAATGAGCAGAGAAAACCAATCGGGATTCCCGGCAGGCTGATGACATCGGGAATGATCTGGTGATCCAGGTCAATAAAGGTGATGACAACCAGAGCTGCAACCAGCAGCAGAACGACCGGGGTCATGGGATGGAATCCAAACCGATAGAAGAACAAGGCAAACAAGCCGCCGGTCAGGGCTTCCACCAGAAGGTAACGAATGGGAACTTCTGCGCTGCAGTAGGCGCATTTGCCTTTGAGCAACAGCCAACTGAGGATCGGGATATTGTGATACCAGTGAATCGGTGTTTCGCAATGGGGGCAGCGCGAGCGTGGCTTGACGACCGAAAGGCCTGCGGGGATGCGGTAGATGCAGACGTTCAGGAAGGAGCCGATGATCGCGCCAAGCACGAATATGGCAATCAGAAAAAAATAATATTCAAACGGCATTAAAACGCCTTCTACTCTAAAGTCAACGTGAAGGAGCGGACTGTACGGGGTAAAACGTCACGCCAACACGATCTATGTGCACCAACAATTCAGGGTCATCGATTTTGCTCCGTAAAGAAAGATCAACCTTCCAGGGAAGCAGCAGATCATCAATTTGATTTTCAATAGCCAGCAGTTCGGAGAGGCCCATACTTTCGGTTTCGATAGTCAAATCAATATCCGAACCGGAACGGCAGGAGCCCAAGGCTCGCGAGCCATAAAGAATCACGCGGTCAATCTGCGGGTATTTACTGAATATCGCACAGAGTTTTACGACAGCTGATTCAGGCAAGCCACCACACATCATGAATCCTTCAGACCCTGCATATGATGCAGAAAATCAAGGAACAGAGAGTGATAAAGGTTTATGATTTTCTCAACAATCTCGTCAGCCACGTTTTGGTTGTATGTATGGGAGCTCTGATTGCGGCTTTTGATCATCTCCATCCAACCCTCACCGTCATCAATGAGGCCTTTATTGAATGATTCCCGTATCGCATCACGAGAGCCTGTGATCGCCGGGTTGCCCTGAAACACAAAATAGTCCTTCATGACGTTCCAGGCCAGCTCATGTGTAAACTCAAAAGCCTGGATCAAGCCCTGCTTTTCCAGGTCGGTTAGTGGGCGTTGCGCAGCCAACTCAACGGCATCAGTCAATTGCTGCAAAGCCTTGCCATAATTGGAAAGGCGCTGCACCCAACGAAGGTTCTGATCCGCCATAAAAAACGTCCTCTCAAAAGGTTTCCGAGTCTTTGCATATCAGCTCAACAAACGTGACAATACTCTACACAATTCAAACCAGAACAACAAGAAAGGATCAGAGCAGAGCCTTCACAAGGAAACGGACAGTTCGTCCCAATGGAAACAAAAACGGCCTGATTAAGCAAGCAAACTAATGCAAAAGCTTCTGTGCAGCGGCAAAAACCTCATCTACAGAAATATCCTGAATACACTTTGCGCCAATCGGGCAAGGAGGTGTCGTTCCAAATTTAGTGCAAGGAGAGCAAGGCAGTTTGTGATTGATGACAATGTGCTGTTCACCACGGGGAGCCCACTTATCAGCAATTCCAGGGCCGAACAAGGAGACGGTTGGTATCCCCAAGCCGACACCAATGTGCAGAACACCGGAATCGCCGCTCACCAGAAGTTTTGATCGATTCAAAATGCCAGCCGTCATAGATAAAGAGGTCTTCCCTGTGAGATTCAAAACAGAAAGCCCCTTTGCAATGTCATTGCCGGCAGCGACATCTTCCTTACCACCCACAACAACAACTGCAATCCCGTCGCTAATCAGCCTTATCGCCGTTTGACGGAATTTTTCAACTCCCCAGCAACGCTCAGAAATACTCGCACCAGGGAACAAAGAAACAAAAGGTTTATTCAAGAGATCCCCGAGGATATTGTCGGCAGACCTCTGGTCAGCTTCAGGAATTGTCAAAAAAGGCATCGGAATTTTCGCAGGGGGCGCTACCCCCAAAGGCTTCAACAAATCAAAAAAACTGTCCATCTCATAGTCTTCATGGCTGTACTCAATCGGTTGAGTAAACAACCGTTTACGATCGTTTGTCCCGTAACCGATTTTTACCTTCGAACGGATCATACGAGCGACTAGCGCAGAGAGGTGATGCCATTGCTCACTGTCAATAACCACATCGTATTCACCTCTTAGAACCGTTAACAACTCTTGAGGCCTGTCATAACAGACTACTTTGTCGATATCCGGACAGAGAGCGAAAGCTCCGCTGTTACGTTTTTCAGCTAGAACCTCTATGCGCGCTTCAGGGTATGTCTCCCGGAGAAATTCGATCACTGGAACCAGCAACACCGCATCACCGATTCCACCCGGGCGAATCAACAGCAGACGGGAAACAGAATAAGGAGGAGAGCCCGGGTGCATCGGTCGCGGCCACAACCGAGCCAACAATGAGCCGATGACCGCATCAACCTTTTTCAAAAGCATAACAGTCAAAAAATGGACCTGTAGAGGAGGGTTGAGGTTTTAAAGCGAGCAAAACCAGTAAAGGTCAGCGAGTTAGCAGAAGTCCGAGATATTCCCTCAACCGCTCCAGACGCTCCGCCAGAATAGCCTTATTGACCAAAAGTTCCTCCAAAGGCCAGTTGCTCCTTAAGGTATGTTCGTTGGGTGCGTCTCAAAAAAGCCGTATCAAGATACTCGCTAAGGGTTCTCGTTTCAAAGGCGACGCGTTTACTTTTGTCTTCCTTGATCACCAGACCGCCACGAACCACTTCATACTTCAAAAGCAATGGAGCATCATTCAGAGTCACCAGGTCAAAGTGCTCCGAACCCAACGTTTGCGCCAATTTCGCGGCAAGTCGCAAACGGAAATCAAAAGGAGAGACTCGACCATCCAGAAAGACCGCAATATCGATATCACTCAAGGGGCCAACATCACCTCGAGCACACGACCCAAAAAGGTAGGCAAATTGTATATGCGAATTTTGCGCAAGCAGTGAATTTGTTTTGGTAAGAGCATCTTCAATAATCATCAATGACTTCATCCCCTCACATCTTTATCATGAGCATGAATTATCACACTGTAGGGTGGAGCACTGGTATTGTCAAGTCAATGAACAGATGGGGTCAAATCTTTATTGTTGACAAAACACGTTCCAGTCTCTGCATCAATTCAGCAAGAGCCTGGTCGCGGCCAAGCCGCTCACGCAAACGCTTCCGCTCCTGACTGACTGCACTATAATCAACGCCGAAAAGAGCACCAATCGCCGGCCCCTTGAGCCCTCCCAAACGGTAAAGTAAATCCATCGCGACCCTGCGCACTTCACCCTTATCTTTTACCAGGATCGCAAGATCCTTCCCGGTCTCCTTTTCGATTGCAGCAAGAATCACGATTTGTTGTTGATACTGTTTCAAAGACCTTGCAGAAGGCTGTTCACGTATCTGTCCAGATTCAAGATATTCACTCTTGATCCGATCGATAAAATCTTCATTACCAAGGATACTCTGACTGAAGACCTCGTCCTTCAGATCAAGCCCGTCCTCTATATCGACCACGATTTGCTTTCGGTACAAACTCGAGCCTTTGTTGGACGGACCGCCAAAGTCAGCTAACACCAGAGAATAATCCACCATCGGTTGCTGCTTGTCCTTATCAAGATATCCAGGGAGGCTACTCCACTGATATCGGCAAAGGATCTTGAACTTTTCAGCAACAGAGACATCTCCCAAAGATTTTAATCTGATCGGATTCAAATGGATGTAGCGAGAAACAATCGCAAGATAAGCTTCCTTTTCGACAAGAATACTCTTGTATCTTCCCTGGTAGAGATGCCCCACACGTTTGTGATGACGATTAAAGAAGCTGGTATAGGTGATATTGAAGTGACGCATGAATTCGGCGAGATTGCCCAGAGGAGTTTCCACCAGCAGATGAAAATGGTTCGACATCAAGACATAAGCATGGAGCTTGATCGAGTAGATATTAATAGACCGAGAAAGAAGACGCAGAAACATCACGCGGTCATCATCACTGCGGAAGATCTCCCTTCGATCGTTTCCCCGACACATCACATGGTAAACAGCGCCGGGGTATTGGATTCGTAGTGGCCTAGCCATACCCTCTTCTACGTGGAGACTCTGGATATGTCAACAGTAAAGATTTGACCCCTTGCAGTTGACCCCTTGCAGTGATGGACGCCGACCGGTGAAGTAGTTATCTACACACAGAACGTCATGGCCGTCGTGCTGCAGGCTCTCGCAGAGATGCGATCCGAGAAAACCGGCGCCGCCGGTGACGAGAATGCGTTTTATGCTGTCGTAGTTGCGCTTCAGTTAATTCTCCTTCAATGCAGAGTGGTTCAAAACCGGATCCGGCCACGGGTAAAGTATTTTTTACAGACAGCGAAGACTCTCTCGGATAATATCAAAGCCATTATTTTTTTCAGCACATCCGCACCCCTCTCTTCAGGGAGGAACGTGTTCAACCAGAAATGCCGGTTTCGATCGAAGGGAATCCTTTTGCCACTTTTGGCAACCAGCCGAGCCCAGCGTGACAGTTGCCACAAAGAGTGTTCAAGGGTGTAATAAGGCACTGTATCAAATCGATACCAGTCATCTTCTGTAACGTGCCCCTCGCATTTCAACTCCTCATAAAGTCGTGTTCCCGGAAGCACATATAACATCGAGGTGCTAGGACTGTCGGTAAGCGGGAGCGTATCCAAAAAGTCCACCGTCTCTTTGATGGTTCCACTTCCTTCTCCCGGGTTCCCTACCATAGTGAAGGCGCCAGTGGACATAACACTACTGAATTTTTCTGACAAAAGATAAGCATTCCTGATCTGATGCAAAGAAATCTTCTTGTCAATCCGCTGGAGCATGCTTTCTGAACCCGACTCAATCCCCCAGCAGATGTGCCGACACCCTGCCTGTACCATTACAGACAGCATCTCCTCAGAGACAGGGTTCACCCTGCAAGAGCACCCCCATTCGACCTTGATTCCGCGTCTCATGATTTCGTGGCAGATATCTTTGACTCTTTTGACTCCAAGGTTGAAGGTATCATCATGGAAGAAAATTTTGCTCACGTGAAACCGGTCGATCAACATTTCCATGTCATCAACAACCCTTTTCACCGAATGCATCCTGACACTCTGGCCCCAGAAGCTGCTCGTCGAACAGAAAGTACATCTCACGGGACAGCCGCGGGAGGTGATAACGAAACCCATTCCCGACTGTTCGATAAACGACCGCGCATAGGAGTAGTCAGGGACAGGCAGGTCATCAAGACTCTGAATTGCCGAACGTGCGGGTGTGGTCAACACCCTCCCCTGGTCAAGGTATGCGATACCGCAGACATTGTTCAACGGGAGTTTTTTCTCAATGGCGTTACACAGCTCTACGAGAGTCAACTCTCCTTCCCCGATAACAACACAGTCCGCGCCATAATGCTCCAGTATCTGCGCAGAACAGAATGACGCGTGAACACCACCGACAATGATTTTCACATTGTCGTCAATAGCCCTGATCACTTTGATCAAGCCCTTGACAAAGCCCCTGTTGAAGGTGCTGCAGGTGAGACCAACGGCATCCGGCCTGAAGTCCCTGAGTTTTAGCGGGATTGCCTCAGTCGCCTCTGACATACTGTTGTAATGACAGGCCTCGACAACGTGATAGCCAGCGAGAGCGGCTGCCAAATAACCGATACCGAGGGGGAACAGATGGCCGTCAGCTTCATCCTGGCCGGGAAGAGAGAGTAACAGTACTTTCACTCAGCAACCTCTTGACAACTGGTTCGACAATAAATACTCCGGAGGTCTGAAGGATGGCAGACAATCAGGAAACGAGCTTCACGACCGAGTCAAAAACCTGGTCAAACGGAATATCCTTCATGCAAAAGTACATCATTCTGGCATTTCGGTATAGTCCCGAACTCCGAGCAGCATCTGCACCCGATGGTCGACTTAAGCACTTTGTGACGGGCATCGGAACGACCCCACTTCACCTCGTCGCTGGCAACCTGAAACAGGGCCACCGTTGGAACGCCCAGGCCAACGGCAAATGCATCAGGCCAGAATCAGCGCTTACCAGAGCCTTCATCCTTTTGATGACGGCGGCGGTCTCTGTCAACGTCAGCTTTCCGACCATATTTACACAGTCGCAGTGACTGCAGAGATATTTTCCGCTTCGTTATCGGCAGGCCCGCCGACCAGGACAACCTTTAGAGGTTCGCTCAGACAAGGCTTTCACAAGCGACAGAAAATTATCAACCGGCCACTGTTTCTGCGGCACGCTCGCTCCGGGTGAAACAGCAATGTATATGCGGGTGTCATCCAGTTCGATTTTCAATCCCGCACTCTTTGTTACGGCCAAAGGAATATCGAAATAAGGAACTGACAACTCTACAGGCCCCATCTCCGGCAGAGCCGACAGCAGCTTCATGAAGCTTTCAGCCTCGTATTGATCCAGTCGGTAATCAACAGGATTGTGAACACCTACGCCGCATATTCGTCGCGTAGCCTACGGTCATCGATGGTGACAGCAACCGCGCGTAAACAGCCGACAATCGATACCACTGCTCCGAATCGAAGACAATATCGTATCGCTCTTTCCTGAGGTGGAAAAAAACTCTCATATTTTCATAGAGGAAGACCCGGTCGACAGCCCCGGAGAGTGAAAATATCTCTGCGTTGCGCTTTTCCGCCAGGACATCGATTTTTGCATCAGCATATCTGTCTTTGAACTTTGTGATCGCGGGCAGCAGCAGTACCGCATCACCGATACCGCCAGGGCGAACAAACGGCCTTTTTCGGCGTTTTTACGGACCGGCTACGCCGAAAACGGGGCAGGGCCCGCACGAGGAGGGCACCGAAAAGTGAGTCAGCTTTTTTCAGCAATGATGTTTTATGCATATGAGAATCGCCAGGGCAAAATACTATTTAAGCACTTCCGTTATCGCTCCCAGACTTGCTCGACCGGGACAGAAAGGATGCACGGTCAGCGGCTGTATCCGTTTTGCGAAGAATAAAGACACTCCAGTTGCAGCCATAACAATCCATCTTGTGACAGACAGCACGTGGTGAGGCTGTCCCCGGCGCTGCCAGGGAATCCCGGATACGGAGGAATCTCCCGTAGTGGCCCCCGCCAAGGACGCAGACCGAGGGTATCGACAGAGCAGCCGCCAGATGAATGGCTCCGGTATCATTACCAATCAGGAATTGGGCGTCAGCAATCACGGAAACCAGCTCATT
>CAVYNW010000023.1:0-21352 GCA_963769955.1 uncultured delta proteobacterium | reverse complement strand
GTATCACAAAAAATAGCTGTCTGTTTGCAGAGAGCTATTTCGTTTCGATTGGAGAAGCTTGCAAAACTATCATTAATCAGGATTCTGATCATCAAGGAATGATATTTGAAATGTGCAGCCCCCGCCGGTCGTTTCCTTTAACGATAATTTTCCGTTAAATCTCTCGACAATTTTGCGGACAGTCGCCAATCCTATCCCGGTGCCCTGAATGGAACCCGCAGTGGAGCCGCGCACAAAAACATCAAAAACGGATTCACGCTCTTGCTCCGGAATGCCGGGACCGTGGTCGACAACTGCAATTGACTTGTAGCCGCAATCAGCGCTGCCGCGTATTTCCACTTTGCCACCAGGCGCACAGCCATATCGCACTGCATTCAACAGCAAATTGCCTATCATCTCGTAGAGAAGAGTTTTGGGGATCTTCAATTTAGGCAAGTCGTCGGTGATGATGGTAACGTCTTTCTCATTGGTCTCAAATCGATTGTCAAGCAGGACCTGTCTTACGATATCATTTGTGTTGACCGGCGTTTTTGTCGGTTCAACGTGGTCTGCCGTCGAGAAACAGAGCATGTCCTCTATAATATTTAACATTCGCCTGGCTTGAGTTTCCACCTGCTCCAGCATTTTCATGCCATCACCTTTAAGCGCTTCACCATATTTTTCTTTGATGAGTTCGGTATAACAAGAAACTCCTGTCAGAGGGGAGCGGAGATCGTGCGAAACCGTGTGGGCAAATGAATCGAGTTGCTTGTTAACCTCTATCAATTTTTCTGCGGCCTCCTTGCGTTCGGAGATGTCGCGGCAGACTGCAAGTTTCTGAATCTCTCCCCGTGGGCCATGCACCGGCGTATGAATCACTTCGTAGACACGGTTATGCTGTTTGAACTCACGCTCTTCGACAATTGCTCCGTTTAGAATTTTTCCCCAGGGACAATCTTTGCAGGGGGTTTCTTTATCATGGATAACTTTGTAACAGCTCTCACCGCGTCTAGCTCCGAAAGATCCCCTCCATCGCCTTGTTGAAGAAGTCAATGCGTAAATCTTCGGTGACGATATAGGCCATATCGGTCATTCCATCAAGGATTGAACGCAGCTGGGTCCTCTCTTCCTGCAACTCGACGGTGCGGCTTTTGACAATTTCTTCAAGTTGTTCGCTATGCAGGCGCAGTCTCTCCTCCAGTTCCTTCTGAGGAGTAACATCAATAAAGGTTTCAATACCACCGACCACTTCACCATTTAGACGCAGAAAATCGATATTCTTACTGATGATCTTCCGGCCATTCCTGGTGCGAATATCGCATTCTGCACCAATAACAGGTTTTTCCGGAGTTCCGGCATCATAAAGTCCGCAACCTCGGCCACACTCAAGCCCTTCGAGCACAGAACAGTGCCGACCAACAATCTCTGACGAAGAATAGCCCGTTATCCTCTCCGCCTCTCTGTTCCAGTAAACGACATTTCGTTTGTCATCGACCAGAAAAAGCCCACTGGGGATTGTTCCAAGTATCAGTTCTTTGGAAAGTGCTTTCAGGAGCTGCCCTTTGCTGAGTGTCATGGGAATCCTTTTACCAACAACTCTTGAGCTTGAAAGACTGAGACGGACAAGACCTAAGAAATAATATTAGTCACAATTAATATAGGATGGGGACGGCATTATGTAAACAGAATTAGCAAAAAAAATCCCCGCAGTCAAAAGGAGGGGGCAGAGGTCTACAGGGAAATGACATCCAGGAGGCAAGCAGTTATCTGTTCACCTGCCAATATATTCGCGGCTCTCTCAAATTCCATCGCATTGCCTGGCAAGTTTTCTGGGATATTCAGGGCGTCTATTTTTGAAGGTATGGGGTTCAAAAAAGGAGTTTACGCTCAGACTCAAACTCCATGGGTCGTCCGGAAACAGGGTCGGTGAATTTAACCCGGCGGGCGATCAATTGTAGGGGTTTACTCAGATCATCATCCTGCTTGTCCAGCAGGTTCGGGTAGTAACGGTCATACATGATACGGAAACCCAGCCCGCTCATGTGAACCCTGAGCTGATGTTTCTTGCCGGTTAAGGGGTAGAGCAGAAAATGCGCTTTGTTGTCATAGTGCATCATCAGTTTGATTCTGGACCGGGCATTGACACTCCCTGGAACCACTTTGCTGCGGAACCAGACATCATCGTCGATAAGCCTGTTCTCAACAGTCCAGTCTTTTTTCTCCGGGCAAACAGGCACCTCGGACAGCGCTTCATAAGTCTTTGCAATTGTTCCGGAAAGAAAAAGCTCCCCGTAGAGCCCACGTGTCTCCTTGTTCATGGAGAACAGCACCAGGCCGGAGGTTTCCCGGTCGATCCTGTGCAAAGGCACCAGATTGCTGTTGCCGGTTTTTCCGCGCAAACGATTGAGCAGGCACTCGTTGACATAAGGTCCAGCAGGCGTGACGGGGAGAAAAGGGGGCTTGCAGACAACCAGGATTTGATCATTTTGAAAGAGGATCTTCTCCTGTAATGGAATCAGTGGTTCCTCTAGGACCTCCCTGTAATAAAAGAGCCTCTTCTGTGGCATAAAAGGCGTTTCCACAGTGATCGGCACTCCTGCATCGTCGAGGACTTTCCCGGTGAGGATCCGCTCTTCCCACAAAGCCCTGCCGACATTGGGGAACCTTTGCACCAGGAACTCCAGGATGGCCGGGTAGGGCTTGTCAATGCGGGGCAAACTGACGCGCGATGGATGTTTGGCAATCCCCATTTAAGTGCCGTTCCTTATCTTCCTGCAGGGTTTAATGACATGCTCTTCTCCAAGGCACTAGTGTGGGTAAAGTGGCGGCAGCTTTTCGTTGCTCCCAGCTTCGGTCGCTTTTTGTTGCACCTCCTGCACTGCTGTACTCAGCCCCTGGCGATCCCAGGCTTTGTTCTCTCGGCTGTAAAGGCTTTTGCTGAATAGCTCCAATTTCTGTTTGAGAGGCTCGCCGCAGAGAGCCGCCAGTTCTTCCAGGTTCCCGGGCCGCTGCTCCGGGAAGAGCGCGGTCCCCCAATCGAGCATTGCGCTGCGCACGTTCGCCGGATCGCCTGTGGCAAGGGCTAGATCTAATCTTTTGCGCGACGCCTTGAGGTTCGGTTTTTCTTCTTGCTGGTCGTTTTGATCCCCCCGGCTGAGCCGGGCCCGTTTGCCTTTGGCGACGAACAGCAGCGTCAACAACCAGCCGCTACCGAGTGCCACGCTCAACCAGGGCCAGAAACTCTGCACTCCGGGCGTTGTTGGTGACGGCAGCTCTGGCTGCGGCTCATCCTTCTGCTGCAAAGGTTCCTGAGGAAGGGCTGTCGGGTTGGTGGTCACAGCCGGTTGGTTTTTTGCAGGCATGACCTCAACTTGCAGTTCTGGTAACCGTGCCTGACGCCAACGCTCTTCGTTCAGATCCCACCAGTCAATTTTCACCTCCGGCAGCCGGAGGGTACCGGCACGGGTTGGCACCAGCGCCAGCTTCTCTTGTAGTACTCCCTGCACACTATTATCGCTGAATTTGTCTTCACGTTTCGGTTGATCAGGGTAGCTTCTGAAACCCTCAGGAACTTCGATTTTAAGTGACGGCAGTTGTGCAGAAGGCACGCCCTTGGCGGTCAGGGTAATGGTTCTGGTTGCCGGTTCACCCACGGTCAGCTTTGGAGGATTTTGCCAGTCATCTTTCAATTGCAGGTCTTTGGCCGGCAGCCAGCTGCGTCCGTCGGATTCTGGAGCGGGCAGCACTTCAATACTGGTTGCTTCGGAGTCCCTGCGAATCTGCCGGGTTCTCTGGTTAAAGGGATCAAAGCTGCGTCGACCGTTCTCCGCGACCTGAGCAGTAAAGCGTAACGGTGGAATCTGCAACTCTCCGCTTTGCTGAGGGAAAATAAGATAATCGCGTTCGACCACCCGGTAACGAGAGCCATCGCGCTCGGTTTCATAGTTGCGATCCTCGCCGAGCTTCTGTACCACCGCTTCGATCCCAACCGGTTCCGGCTCGCTGAGACTGGCCTGCAGAAAATTCAAACGGGTGACCAGTCTGACCTTGTAGAGGAGCTGTGATTGTACCCACACTTTAGCCGGTTCGGTAGAGACTTCGAGAAGCAGATCCTTCGTTCCGGCCAGGGCGTTGCTCTGACCGGCTGGCAGGACCTCAATTTTGATCGGTTTGCTGCAATCGCTACCGACGCAGAGAGCCGGGATCTCTTGGCTGCCGGCGCTGCGCGCCATAAGGGTCAGACTCCAGACCTTGGTGCGGCTGAAGTCTCCGTTGACAATCTGCATCTGCGAAGACTGGGAGCTGCCGAGCAGCTCGAAATCCCGTTGCAGGAGGCTCAGGTCCAGCTCGCCGTCCAGGCTGCCCTCTGCCCGCAACTCCAGATTGAAACTTTCGTCCAGACTCACCCGGGTTCGGTCAGGCACCGCTTTAAGCTGCGCGGAAAGACTCGGTGCCGGGCTCAGCATCAGTATAAGAAACAGAAACAGGAGAGTGTTGATAGATCGCATTACCATGGCTTGTCACTCGTCTGCCGCTCTTCACGTTGGCGGTATTGATAAAGAAATTTACGGCGCAGCAGTCCACCCGGATCATCCGGGATACGTTGCAGCCACTGTTGGCTGGCTCGCTGCTCCTCAGTGGCCTCCTGGTTATTCATCGACTCGTCAGCTTGTGCAGAAGCTTTTTGAGAATTCTGCAGTTCCTGCTCTGCAGCTTGAGCTTCCGCCTTTTCTTGCTCAGCATCCTTGGCCTCTGCACTGTCTGTCTTTGCCGGCTGCTGCTCCTGACCCGGAGACGATGGTTGCCCGTCATCTTGACTTGCTTCAGACTCTGCTTGTGCATCCTGCTGTTCAGAACCGGACGCAGATTCTTGCGACGAGGAGTCGCCGTCGTTGGCTGCCGATTGACTGTTTTCTGACGCCGAATCGTTGTTCTTTGCTGAAGACTCGTTTTTGTCAGATGAAGATTGTTGCTGCTGTTTTTGCTGCTGTTGTTGCTCAAGAGCGTCTTCAACCAGGTGCTTGTTTGCCAAGGCATCCTGATCCTGCGGGTTGAGCTTCAAGGCTTCTTCGTAAGCACTGATCGCTTCCGGCAACTGGCCACTTTTGGCAAGTGCATTGCCTCTGTTATACCAGTCATCTTCACTCTCAGGCTGCTTCAGCAATTTTGCCGCCTCAGTGTAGTCACCATTCCGGTAAAGAGCGCTTGCTTGCCAACGCGGGCTCTGGAATTGTTCCGCGGCCTTTGCATAGTCTTCTTCGGCAAAAGATTCAGCGGCCTGCTGATCGGAGCGCTGCCAGAGCTGTTGCCAGTTAAAGGCCTGGGCCGGTTGGGTCAGCAAGGTACAGAAGATGAAAACCGTCAGCCAGCCACGACGAAAGGCTGCTGCAGTAAGCAAGAGCAGCGGCCAGAGCAGCCAGACGCCAGCTTCTCTCCACTGATCGCCTAGCTGGTCGCTCTGCTGCTGGTCAACCTCAAGCCTGTCCTGCAAAGAGTCAGCCAGCAAGAGTTTTAAATCCTGATTATCGACCCGGATGGTCTGGTAAATACCGCCGCCGGCTTGGGCTAGCTCGCGCAACGCCGCAGGCGTTGAGCCGCGGCAAAACAACCTGTCCGTTGCTGTCCTTGAAAAAACCACCGTCCGCCAGTGGTATTGGCGCACCGGCTTCTGTGCCGATGCCGAGTACTGATAGCCGGTATCCCTTCTGCATGCAGCTCGTTCGGCCTCACTCAAAGCCTTGCCAGGTTGATCGTCGTCAGTGACCAGCAGCAGGTCTCCTTTTGCCAGCCCGGCTTGTTGCAGCAAGCGTTGCCCCTGCTTGATGGCCAGTTCCGGGCGGCTGCCAAAGGCCGGCATCAGCCCTGGCTCAAGGCTGTCGAGCAGAGCTTCGATGGTCTTGCTGTCATCGGTCAAGGGTGTCACGGTGAAGGCGTCACCGGCAAAGACCACCAGGGCTGTTTGCCCTTCACGGCGCTGGCGAAGGATGTCGGTGATCTTCAACTTCGCCCGCACCAGCCGATTCGGCTTGAGATCAGCAGCATTCATTGATGCTGAAAGGTCGAGCAGGATAACCAACGCCGAATTCTGACGGAACAGCGGCTGCGGCAAGCGCTCCCAGGTCGGACCCGCCAAGGCAATGATTGCCAGCAGCAACGCGGTCAGAATCAGGTGGAGCGGCCAGTTGCGGCGTCTTTGCGAGTGACCGAGCAGCAGGTAAGGGAGCAGCTGCGGATCGCAGACCGCCTGCCAGCTGCGGCTACGCAATTGTTGTCGCCAGAGCCAGACCAGCAGCATGGCTAGCGGCGGCAGCAGCCAGAACCAGTCCGGGCGCAGAAAATGAAACTGGTTCATCGCCACCCCCAGCCTTGTCGTCCCTGGTCGATCAACCCAAGCAGCAGCGCTCCGCACAGAGCCAGGCCAAGCGGCCAGTAATAGAGTGCCGTGACCGGGCGATAGACTTGCTGGTCTTTCTCCACCGGCTCCAGTTCGTCGAGCATGGCGTAGATCTGCTCCAACTCAGCGGTGTCCCGGGCACGGAAATAACGGCCTCCGGTCTGTTCTGCGATAGCGCGCAAGCTTTTCTCATCCAGATCGGCAGAAGGGTTGACAGTGCGTTTGAAGAAGAAGGAGCCAAGGGTCATCTTGTCTGCGCCGATGCCGATGGTGTAGATTTTCAAGCCCTCTCTTGCGGCAAGCTCAGCTGCCTTGATGGGGCTGACCTGACCGGCGGTGTTTGCTCCATCAGTGAGCAGGATCAGAATTCTTTCTTTGGCTTTTGCTTTTTGCAGGCGTTTGACGGCCAGGCCGATGGCATCACCGATGGCGGTTTTTTCTCCTGCCAGGCCCAAGACTGATTCGAGCAGCAGGCGTTCTACCGTTTGCCGGTCGAAGGTTAAGGGGGTCTGTACGTAAGCCTGGTCAGCAAACAGGATCAGGCCGATCCTGTCTCCCTGGCGACGGCGAATGAACTCAACGGCCACTTTTTTTAGTGCTGTCAGGCGATTGACGGCCTCTCCATCAAGGACAAAATCCGCGGTCTTCATGCTACCGGATAGATCGACGGCCATAACCAGATCACGGCCGCTGACCGGTAATTCCAGGGGCTCACCGAGCCACTGCGGCTGCGCTGTTGCCGTTACCAGCAATAGCCAGCAAAATAACATCGGCACCAGCAGCCACCATGGCCAACGCCGCCGACTGCGTTGATGACGGTTATCGACAAAAGGCTGCAGAGAAGGCACCCAGAGAGCGGCTTCTTCAGCGGCAAGCGCCGGGGGAAAGAGGCGATGCACCAGGTATGGCAGAGGCAGCAGCAGGAACGCCCAGGGGCAGGCAAACTCGATCATCTTTGCCTCCCTTGTGGTTTCGGTGCCGGTGGCAGCTGCTGTAACCATCTGCGACAGAGTGCCAAGAGTGCTTCGCTGTTAATCTGCCCGCTTTGAGGCCTGTAGGGGGCTTCGGCCAGGAGTTGGCCCGGTCCCTGTGAGAAGGGCTGATCTTCCAGCTGTTGATCAAGGAAAATCAGCCAGTCGCTGCCAACCAGGCCCGCACAGTTGTGCTGCGGAAAGTGTAGTATTGCCGATTGGCGAAGCAGGCGGGAAAGGCCCTCAAGCAATTGTTGTGGGTTTTGAGAGTCGCTGTAATCTCGTTGCAGCTCTTCCAGTTCGAAGAGTGCCAGGCGTTGCAACTGTCGGCGCTGGCGGTGCTGATACAATGGCGTAGAGCTGCGGTAATCAGCAGGAGCAGTCCAAGCAACAGCAGCCACCAGCCGGGGGCCGGGGGCCACCATGAGATCGCCGGCGGCAGGCGAATGTCGCGCAAAGGCAAGACTCTCGGGGGAGAAGGGCGCCGATGGCATCTCAGTCTCCGCTGCGCTTGGGCAAACCCTGCTGCAGACAATCCAGGGGTGCCTGGTTGGTGGCGCAGGTTAGAAACAGGCTGCGTCTCTGCCGGCAAAAATCTTCGATGGTCTTGAGGTGCTTTGAGAACTTGTCGCGATAATGGTCGCGGCCGGAACGATCAAGGGTGTTCATGGTCAGATCGTTCCTGCCATCGCTGACCCGGTAGCTGCCGGCAGGAGGAAGCTCCGCCTCGAGGGGGTCATGACAGAAGATCAGGCCCAGATCGTTATGTCGACTGAGCAGGCTCAACTGCTTCTCAACCTGGTCGTCCCATTGGGAAAAATCACTCAGCAGTAAAATCAGGCTGCCGGGGCGCGCGACCCGGCGTAAGCGCATAAGGGTCTGGGCGAGCCGCTGCTCTGGTTCAAAGGGGTGATGCAAAGGCCGTTGCCAGGCCGGGTCTGCAACCATTTGCCGGAGCAGGTTG
Source organism: uncultured delta proteobacterium (assembly GCA_963769955.1). Lineage (GTDB taxonomy): Bacteria > Desulfobacterota > Desulfuromonadia > Desulfuromonadales > BM103 > M0040. Next base: position 13,044 of record CAVYNW010000023.1, on the reverse strand, counting down.
AGTACGCCGGCTTTGCCGAGCTGCGGGCGAAGTTCGCACTGACGTTCTTCAGAGAAAAGAAATGCGCCTACCCGGTCACCCTGCTGCAGGGATCGCCAGGCCAGCAGCGCCGCCAGCTTCGAAGCTTGAACCGCTTTGAACGAGCCACGGGTGGCGAAAAACATCGGCCGCCGATAATCGACAGCGAGCAGTACAAGTCGCTCACGCTCTTCCTGGAACAGCTTGGTATGGGGCTTGCCCTGGCGTGCTGTGACCCGCCAGTCGATGCTGCGTACATCATCGCCCTGCTGGTAACCACGTACTTCGGCGAACTCCATGCCGCGTCCGCGCACCCGGCTCAGGTAGGCGCCGTTCTGTGCCGCTCGGATCTGGCCGGGGCGCAGAGAGAAGCCGCGACTTTCACAACGCAGGGCGATCAGGTCGGCCAGCTTGATACTGACTTCCGGAGGTCGGATTATGTTCGCTGCTTGCTGCACTGGCGGAGACCTCAGGGCACCGGAACCCGGGCAATCAATTCAGTGACCAGTCGGTCGACGTTAATTCCCTCGGCTTCTGCCTCATAGGTTAACAACACCCGGTGGCGCAGTACATCAAAGGCGAGGGACTGAATATCTTCAGGGCTGACATAATCCCGTCCGGCCAACCATGCGCGCGCTCGAGAGCAACGGTCCAGGGCAATACTTGCCCGTGGGCTGGCACCGTACTGGATCCATCCCGCCAGATCCTCACCGTAAGGCTTTGGCTGGCGGGTGGCCAGGATCAGCTGCAATAAGTATTCTTCGAGGTTGTCGGCCAGGTAAAGTTCGAGAACCTGTGTCCGGGCATCTTGCAGCTGGCTGATATTGAGCTTCGAGTTCGTCTCAATCTCTGGCTGTTGTCTGCCTGCTTTTGCTTCATAACGTGCCAGCTTCAGGATCAGTTGTTCCGTTGCAACTTGCGGGTAGCCGACCATTACATGCAGGAGGAAACGGTCGAGCTGCGCTTCCGGGAGCGGGTAGGTCCCTTCCTGTTCAATCGGGTTCTGGGTCGCCATGACCAGGAACGGATCATCCAATGGATAGCTGGTCTGGCCGATGGTGATCTGACGTTCGGCCATCGCTTCGAGAAGCGCAGACTGGACCTTGGCCGGTGCGCGGTTGATCTCATCAGCCAGGATCAGGTTGTGAAAGAGCGGCCCGGGTTGAAAGACGAAGCTGCTGTCCTGTGGTCGAAAAATATCGGTTCCGGTCAGGTCTGCGGGCAGCAGGTCCGGTGTGAACTGGACGCGATGAAAACGACCCTCGATATGCTCACCAAGTTTTTGAATGGCACGGGTTTTGGCAAGGCCCGGAGCCCCTTCGACAAGCAGGTGGCCATCGGCCAGCAAGGCGATCAGCAGACGCTCGATCAGCTGTGGCTGGCCGAGGACCTGGGTGCTTAAGGATTTCGATAGCTCAGAAAAAACAGCCTGAAGTTCATTCATTTTTAAACCCTTGAGTTCTGTAGAAAGAAGATTTTTTCGAAACTGAATTTATAGAAAAAAAACAACTTAAAATCAAGTCACCTGTTGGCCCATCCGATCGTATCCGGACAAACTAGCACTTCTTGTCTTGCATAGCGAGATCAATGCCAGCAATTGAAAGCAATCGCTTCAATTGACAGTGCCTGGCCAATCCGTTAATGTCCGGTCACGTCTTGTCGTTCACCTGTTTCTGTTTGCTAAGACGCTACTCCTGTTTAGGTATAAGGGCTTTTATCATGTCATTTGATTCACTCGGTCTGCGCGCTGAACTGCTGAGCGCTATTGCAACTCAAGGTTATATCACACCGACCCCGATTCAGAGTCAGGCAATCCCGGTCATCTTTGAAGGTTGTGATTTGCTCGCCGGAGCTCAAACCGGTACCGGTAAAACAGCCGCCTTTGCTTTGCCGATCGTACAGATGTTGAGTGATGCAGGCACTTGCCAAAAACGTAGATTTCCACGCGCTCTGGTCCTGGTGCCAACCCGTGAGCTGGCTGCCCAGGTCAGCGAACAGATGCAGAACTACGGTCGCCGTTTGTCTCTGCGGTCCACCAAAATCTACGGAGGAGTCAATATACGGCCGCAGATGGAGCGCCTGGCACGGGGCGTTGACATCGTGGTGGCAACCCCCGGTCGGCTGCTGGATCATGCTGAACGCGGCACGATCAGGCTTCATGACATTCAGTTCCTGGTTCTGGATGAAGCTGATCGCATGCTCGACCTGGGCTTTATCGAGGATATCCTCCGTGTAGCGGAATACCTGCCGGAAGAACGTCAGAATCTGCTCTTCTCGGCAACCTATTCAAAGAGCATCAAGCAACTCGCCGATGAGCTGCTCGACCATCCACGCAGGATCGAAGTCGAGCGCCGTAACATCACTGTCGATGCAATTTCCCAGACTGTTTATCCGGTCGAACGCAACCGCAAGCGCGAAATGCTCTCGCACCTGATCCGCAAAGGGGATTGGAACCAGGTCCTGGTTTTTACTCGTACCCGCTACGGTGCCGACAAACTGACCGACGAATTGCTCTTCGACGGCATCAAGGCCGCTCCGATCCACAGCAACAAGAGTCAATCGATCAGAACGCGGACTCTGGCGGAATTCAAAAAGGGCGAACTCCGTGTGCTGGTGGCAACAGATGTCGCTGCACGCGGTCTCGATATTGCGAACCTGCCTTATGTTGTCAACTACGAGCTGCCCCAGGTGCCGGAAGACTACGTGCACAGGATCGGACGGACGGGCCGGGCAGGGGAAGACGGCGTGGCCATCTCACTGGTTTGTCCTGCCGAGCACCCGCGTCTGGTGGAGATTGAAAAGCTGCTCGAATATGCCATCCCGCAGGAAACGATTGTGGGGTTCCCGCAAATCGCTGTAAAGCGTGGAATCAAGGCGAAGCCGGGGCAGAAATCCGGGAAACCGTCAAAGCCGAAGCAGAAATCATCCAAAGCGAAGGCTCCCAAAGACAAGGTGCCGCCAAAGCCAAAAAAACTACGACTAAGCAGGTGAAGAAGACTTCAACCAAAACGACCACAGCCCGTCGGGATAAAGTTGATAGTAAACCTCAACCGCCTAAACTCGGTCGCCGCTTAAGCCGAACGAAGCCTGCCAGGTAAGGTCGATTGGCCTCCTTCGTTCAGCTCTCGATGGATACTCTTACGGGGAGTCACTTTAATCATAAGTGCTCCCCGCTTTCGTTGTATTTATGATGTTTTGTGGTTAACTTCTAACACAACACTTCAACTTGTGAGGTCACCAGTTTTATGAGTACAACCGTCGATCTTGCGATCATTGGCGGTGGCATCGTCGGATGCGCTGCCGCACTTGCCATCAGCTCACGCCGCCCCGATTTGAAAATCGTCCTGTTGGAGAAAGAACCGCAACTGGCCACTCATCAGACCGGCCACAACAGCGGTGTGATTCATGCCGGCCTTTACTACAAGCCCGGTTCCATGAAGGCAGAAACCTGTGTCTCCGGAAGAGAGGCCCTTTATCGTTTTTGCCGGGAGCATGATATCTCTCATCAACGCTGTGGCAAGGTTGTTGTCGCCGTTAACGATGCAGAACTGCCGGCACTGGAAGAGCTGGAGCGCCGCGGACAGGCCAACGGACTGGAGGGCTTGAAACGGCTGTCAGCTTCGCAATTGCAGGAGCATGAACCATATGTCCGCGGCGTCGCCGGTCTGTTTGTGCCGCAGACAGGCATCGTTGATTACGTTGCAGTCACGAATAAACTCGCTGAACTCTTCCAGTCGCAGGGCGGCGATCTGCATTTAAATGCACCGGTTTCGAAAATTCAGGACAAGCAAGATGTTTACCTGATTGATAGCGGTCAAAAAACTTTCGCAGCGCGCAACCTGGTGAATTGCGCCGGGCTGAACGCCGACCAGGTCGCTCGACTTGGCGGGCTCCGGCCACAGATAAGGATCATCCCGTTTCGCGGTGAATACTACGAAATCAAACCGGAGCGCAGCAAGCTGGTCAACCACTTGATCTACCCGGTTCCCGACCCACAGATGCCGTTTCTCGGCGTCCATTTTACCCGCATGATCGATGGCACTGTCGAAGCCGGACCCAATGCCGTGTTGGCCTGGCAACGGGAAGGCTACAAGCGCACTGATATCTCCTTTGCCGACCTGGCTGAGATCTTTTCGTTCAGTGGCTTCTGGAAATTATCTGCCCGTTTCTGGAAGACAGGGCTTGAGGAATACAGGCGCTCTTTCTCGAAAAAAATCTTTGTCAAAAGTCTGCAGCGGCTTATCCCGGAAATTCAGGCAAGCGACCTGGTGCCTGGTGGCAGCGGAGTGAGGGCTCAGGCCGTTGATAGCGAAGGGCACATGCTTGACGATTTTTGCATCCAGACCAAGGGCCGCATGGTGCACGTTCTCAACGCCCCTTCACCGGCGGCGACGGCTTCTTTGAGTATCGCAGAACAGATTGCTGACAAGGTCCTGGCGACGATGGCTCAACAGTCATAACGGGGCCGTTGGCGTGTCGCCATGTTGAGCCGTTATAATCCTTGAAGATCCCTTGCATCCTCACCGTGTCAGGTTAATAATATCTATGCAGACAACATTGTTTATTGGTTATGTACGAAGGGTCTCACAGGAGCAGTCTTGTCAAAAAAAATCAAAATAGGCCTGGCCCTCGGTGGTGGCGCGGCACGGGCTTTCTCGCACATCGGTGTTCTCGAAGGCCTCGCCAGGCATGGCATCCCGATCGATGTCATCACTGGCACCAGCATGGGAGCGATTATCGGTGCGATGTATGCCACACAGCCGGACGTGGCCGCGATCAAGCAACGCTTCGCCGACTACATCGAGAGTCAGGAATTCAGCGAATCCGGTTTCAATTTTTTCAAGGAACTCGATTCTCATGACGAAGGGATTCTGGCTGAACTGGGGCGAAGGGCCAGACGCGGATTGTTTAACGCCCTGATGGTGACCAAGACGGCCCTGGTCAATGAAAAAACAGCAGCCATGAGCTACGCCTACCTGCTCGAAGACTTAAACGTCGAACAAACCCGGATTCCTTTTGCTGCCATAGCGCTCGATCTTCAGAGCGGCGAGCCGGTCGTGCTCAATCGTGGTCGCTTGCGTGACGTGATTGCCGCCTCTTGTGCCATGCCGGGGGTGCTCAATCCGATCAAGCTGGATGGTCGCTTGCTGGTTGATGGCGGCTGGGCTGAAACTGTTCCTATCAGGGCTGCTCGCCAGCTCGGCGCCGATTTTGTTATCGCTGTCGACGTCGGTGATACTCTCCGGGTCTTTAGTGAACCGCGCAACGCTTTCGATGTAATTGCCCGTGCCGACTCCCTGGCACGCTCTGCACTCAATAAAGAACAGATCAAATCCGCCGATATCGTGCTCTCACCACAGAACGAAGTCACTCACTGGGCTGACTTCTCGACCTCCGTGCAGGCCATTAAACGTGGTGAAGAGGAAGTAGACCGTCGAATTTTCGCTGTGAAACGAGCGATTAAAAAAGCGCGTTGGCAACGATGGTTGGGATGGAAATGGTAACGCCAATATGCACTCGCTTAGTCAGGGTAGTCCTCTTATGTCTTTTATTTGAATCGCTTGAATACCTGTCACCCAACCATATCCGCCGCGATTTGAGATGGAACTCTATCGGACAGTATCATGCAATTGATCGACCAATATCCAACGTTTGAAAAACCTGACCTGATTGCTATCTCGAGGATCGTTAGTCGAAGAGGGGAAGTAAAAAGGCACGTGACGAGAGCGATTAAAATATGAATCATGGGTTGTTTGCCGGAGAGTTTTTCTTCGCACTGCATGTTATTGTTCAGGTTGCGCTCACCGTGAGAGTATTGCTGCGTCCACACCGGGAACCATCTTCACGGATTGCCTGGATTGTCGTCATCATTGCAGTCCCGTTATTGGGCATTCTGTCTTATCTCCTGTTAGGTGAAACGAATATCGGTCGTCGTCGGGTGGAGCGAATGCGCATTGTTCTTGCGCACATGCCGAATTTGGCTGAAATCTCTGGCGCGGAGGCTGCGAATCTGCAGGCCGAGGTCCCGCAATGTTACGCACATCTGTTTCAGACCGGCAAAACGGTCAACGGCTTCGATGCCGTGGGTGGCAACCAGGCCTGCTTGACTGAGGATTCTGACTCGGCCATTGACTCCATAGTGGCCGATATCGATGCTGCGCAAGATCATGTCCATCTGCTGTTCTACATCTGGCTGCCGGACAACAGCGGCTGCAAGGTGGCCGAAGCGCTAAAACGAGCAGCGAATCGTGGTGTGATCTGCCGGGCCATAGCCGATGATCTCGGCTCACGCGTCATGATCGAATCAAAACACTGGACAGCCATGCGAGCCGCGGGCGTCCATCTGACTGCGGCATTGCCGATCGGTAATCTGCTCTTGCGTCCCCTCAAAGGACGAATCGACTTGCGTAATCACCGCAAGATTGTTGTCATCGACAATCACATCACTTATTGCGGCAGTCAGAATTGTGCCGATCCGGAGTTTCTGGTCAAGGCGGAGTTTGCCCCATGGGTGGATGCCCTGATTCGCTTCGAGGGGCCAATTGCCCGGCAGAATCAATACCTGTTTGCCAGCGACTGGGAGGCAGAGACGGGCGAGGACATCAGTGAACTGCTCATGCGGCCCCTGTCAGACACTGACTCTGGATTGGCGGCACAGGTGATCGGAACCGGGCCGACCGTCCGCTACTCAGCCATGCCCGAGATATTCGAAACATTGATGTACACTGCGCGTAGCGAGTTGGTTCTCACGACTCCGTACTATGTGCCCGATGAATCGATGCAGAACGCTCTCTGTGCAAGTGCCCGTCGAGGCGTCGAAACGACCATCGTCTTCCCGGCCAGAAATGATTCCTGGATCGTCGCTGCTGCCAGTCGCAGTTATTACACCGACCTTCTCGCCGCCGGCGTCAATATCTTCGAGTATCAGGAGGGGTTGTTGCATACCAAGTCCCTGACTCTGGACGGCGACATAACCCTGATCGGTTCGGCGAACATGGACCGGCGCAGTTTTGAGCTTAACTACGAGAACAATATCCTCTTCTCTGATCGTTCATTGACTGCCGAAATGCGGCAACGACAGGGGCTCTACATTGCCAGTTCCAAACGGGTCACCAAAGAGGAGGTGGCGGATTGGCCTTGGCAACGTCATCTCTGGAACAATGCCGTTGCCATGTTCGGGCCTGTTTTATGACCACAGAGATAGAATCGCTCTCGTAAATCACTTCTTGTAAGAGGCAAAAAAGTGCGGAACTGGGGGCTCCTGGGTATCATCATAAGCTTCAAAGCCTTCCTCGCTCAGGCCACATTGTAAAAAGCCATCGATCTCTTCTTTATCCAGGGGCAGGGGAATGTCATCTTCCTGTTCTCCTTTCAGGCGACTTCGGCACGAGACAAGCAGATAACCCTGCGGTGCAAGGAGTGAGACCATGGCATCCCGTGCTTCTAGTCTGTACTTTCCGGGTAAAACCTGAATGGTGTTGCATTCATAAACAAGGTCAAAGCTTTCGGCCCATTGTGACGGATAATCAAAAAGGTCTGCGACAAGATAGTTGACCGCGGTATCTGGATAACGGTTTTTACAAAGACGTATCGCTTCAGGAGAAATGTCAAAAGCAGTCACCTTATAGCCTGCTTCACTCAAGGCCTCAGCATCATCACCAACCCCACACCCGACAACGATAGCCTTACGTCCGGTATGTTTAAAAGAGCAGTTGCTCAACCACTTTAAAAGGTAAGGGTTTGGTTCAAGGTCTGCCCAAAAAACAGACCTGTGATCTCCTTCGGCATCGGTGTAGATACTATCAAACCAACCCATTGGATCGTCTCGTTCCTGGTAAGATTTGACCATTTTTTTGTACGCGGCAGGATCAAATTCTTTCATGCTTTTCCCCTATTGACTTCTAATGCCTGAATTGAAACCTTTTCCAAAACACTCTTTGAGCTTTGTCAAAAGTCAGCTATTTAATAAACCGCCTGATCGACACCTCTATTCTCCTGGCTTTGCAAATCACCAGATAAATGAATTTCACGTAGACATGTGGGGTTTGCTAAGAAGGCAAAGTTGCCATCCCACAAAATAGCACCAGCAATAATAAGCCTCCTTGCTGGCCATTTGTTATGCTCAGGGAGTTGTTGAAATTGCCGTACCAACAAACTCTGATAGTATTACAGAACTTTTGGAATACCGCAGCTATAATACTTATTCATGCAAAAGCTCAACTCAAGGGAGTCCATAATGGCAGCCAAAAAAATCCTGATGCTGGTAGGCGATTTCGTCGAAGACTATGAGGTCATGGTGCCCTTCCAGGCCCTGCAGATGGTTGGTCACACGGTCCATGCTGTCTGCCCTGACAAGAAGTTGGGAGATTCTGTACGTACAGCGATACATGATTTTGAAGGTGATCAGACTTACAGTGAAAAGCCTGGTCATAATTTTTCTTTGAATGCAACATTTGACGAGATTAAGGCCGAAGACTATGACGCTCTGCTAATCCCTGGTGGGCGTGCTCCAGAATACATTCGCCTCAACGAAACCGTATTGAAGATCGTGCAGCATTTTGCCTCGAGTAATAAACCGATCGCGTCTGTTTGTCATGGTGCTCAAGTATTAGCGGCGGCAGGTGTTCTTAAGGGCAGGGCTTGTTCCTGTTATCCAGCGGTCGGGCCGGATGTCACGATTGCAGGGGGGACTTTCGTCGATATTGCCGTTGATCAGGCACACGTTGATGGGAATCTGGTTACTGCACCAGCTTGGCCTGCCCATCCAGACTGGCTCGCCAAGTTCTTAAAGGTTCTTGGTACGAAGATCCAACCCTGAGTTTACAGTAAGGGAAAGAGCTCCTTCGCACATGGTCCGCTGCCGGTCAAGTCACGACTGATGCGTGGGGAACGGAAATCGCATGAGCAAAGATGTCTTCATTTACCGAATTGACAGCACTGATACCATCATCAGTGTCAGTGAAAATTGGCTTGTCTTCGCAGAGGCTAACGCTTGGAGTGGTCACTTACGGCCGGAAAATGTGCTGGGACACAGGCTGTGGGACTTCATTCAAGGCTTCGAAACGCAGCACTTGTACGAAGAGTTGTTCAGACGAGTCAGAGGGGGCATGTCTTCTCAGGCCATACCCTTTCGGTGCGATTCTCCCAGTGAACGAAGGTTCCTCGAACTCCGTATTGAGAAACTAGCAGATGAACAGATCGAAATCACAAGCAAGATCCTCCGAACGGAACCCCATAGCGCCATCAGTCTGCTTAGCGCAGACACCTCCAGATCAATGGCTTTCGTCACGATTTGCAGTATGTGCAAGAAGATCAAAGTCTCGCCCAGGCAATGGGCCGAGATTGAAGAGGCCTTGATTGAGCTCAGGCTCTTCCAGGCCGATGAGATGCCCCAATTGACTCACGGAATTTGCCCCTCATGTTATCAGGAGGCAATTGCAAAGCTGGATGCTTTCTGAACATCAGACAAAACCATCGACAGTGACAAGCAATAACACCCTGCTTTGCTCTGCGCCGTTCCTTGAGCATCATGGATGAGGCTGCATCGGTAAAAAACAACCATCCCAAAGCTCACGACTTCTGTGAAGAAAACGGTTTATTAGTGATAGACATTTAGGTGCCGAAGCGATGGCTATCAGGGCTCAATCCCTGGTGCTCCTGTTTATTTACATTTATCTGTTGACATACCTGACGAAATTGGTAAGATATCAACCACAGAACATAACTCTTCATGTTCTTTCTCCTAAGTAAAACCCATAGAACCCATCGCCCCACAGTCCCTCGCTGTGGGGCTTTTTCTTATCATGCAGCGAGCGTCGTGAGCCTAATCGTTTCTCCGCTGATAAATTATTAAACCCAAATTGAGAAAACCCCATTTTTTTGACCTGCCCAGCAGTATTGAGTTAGATTGACAGTATGCCAATTAATATTTTTCATGGCCCGGAAATGACCAACTGGAATGAAGGAGCAATCAGGCGAAATAGCGTGACCTTCTTGTCGGCATGATGCGGCCAGTGTTTTTTGCCGGTTTTTTTGAGAAAGCTTAGTTAATAATGAGTTTTTTACCAAGCAAATTATCAGTAGAACCTAAATCGTTGCACTTTTAGGACACTTAACGAGGAGAAAATGGAGTTCACTCTCAAAGAGCTTCTTGATATTTCAAAGCTGCATGAACTTCTCGATTCTTTGGAGGAGATCCAGAAAATTCCCTCTGCTATCCTTGACAAAGAGGGGAACATCCTCACCGCTACGGCCTGGCAGGATATCTGTACCAAATTCCATCGCGTAAATCCCGAAGTTGAGAAACAGTGCAAGAAAAGTGACCGTTTTATAGAGAGCAAACTTGACGAACTTCAACCCCTGGTCGTTTATCGCTGTCCGATGGGCCTTATCGATGCGGCCATGCCGATCATCGTCGATGGCAAGCACCTTGGCAACGTGTATGTCGGACAACTGTTCACTGACTCACCTGACGAGGAAAATTTCATAAATCAAGCCCGAAAGTATGGCTTTGATGAGAATGATTATTTGGCTGACATGCGTAAAGTTCCCATTATTCCCGAGGAAAAACTTCGTAAAGATTTATCTTTCATCCATAGTCTGACACAAATCCTGGCCGAGCAGGGGTGGCAATTTAAACGGCAACAGGAAGTCGAGAAGAGTTTGCGTGAAGCTGAGTGGAAATTCAGAGCCCTGTTTGATAACGGCCCCATCGGTGTCGCTTATCATTCCATGATCTACGATGAGGCTGGCAAAGCAATTGATTATTATTTCCTCGATGCGAATGAAAAATACCTGGAGCTCACTGGAGTTGATCCGAGAGGGAAAACCGTAACTCAAGCTTTCCCCGGCATTGAAAAAGACCCGTTTGACTGGATCGGGACCTTCGGGCGCGTGGCCAGAGAGGGAGAAACCATCCGTATTGAGCAATACCTTGAGGCCAATGACCGTTGGTATGATTGTGTTGCCTACCAATTCAAGCCAGATCATTTTATTGCGGCATTTCAGGAAACGACTGAGCGCAAAAAGGCGACCGAGGAACTCGTCAGGTACCGTGACAATTTGCAGGCTCTTGTCAATGAGCAAACCCTGAAGCTGAAAGAAGCCCAGGTCGAACTGTTGCAGCAGGAACGCCTTGCCGCACTCGGGCAATTGACGGCTACGGTCAGTCATGAACTTCGCAATCCTTTGGGAACGATCAAGTCGGCACTCTTTGCGATAGATGACTGTATTGAGAAGAATGAGTCTTGCCGGGCAAGACGTCCCATGGAGCTGGCTGAACGCAACATCGACCGGTGCGTAAATATTATTGAAGAGCTGAACACCTATGCGCGAGTGAAAGGGTTGGATATTTCTGAGTCCAATTTAAACGATTGGTTGAAGGCGACCCTTGATGAGATTCCCCTTCCGGAAGGCATTCGAACTGAGCTGGATCTCGCCTGTGACCTGAAGGTCTGTTTCGATCAGGAAAAGCTCCGTCAAGTTATTGTCAATCTCGTCAACAATGCGGCACACGCTCTTCAGGATGACCGTTCGAAGGAAAAACACCTGCTCGTTTCCTGCCGGGCGCATGACGAACTGTATGAAATCAGTATTGGTGACAACGGGAGCGGTATGTCAGCTGACGTCAAAGAGAAGGTGTTCGAGCCTCTGTTTTCCACAAAGGGCTTCGGGCTGGGTCTTGGAATGGTCATCGTTAAGAACATTATCGAACGGCATCAGGGCAATATTCACATTGATAGCGAGGCAGGAAAAGGGACAACGGTCATCTCTAACCTTGCCAATTTTTTTAGCTGGTTAATGTCAAGTTCTGCTAGTGAAGCAGTAATTAACTGAGAAATCTGCAATCGAAATTAGAGGAGCTAAGTTATGGAGCCTCAGTCTCTGGAACTGTTGACCGCGTTGCTTGTCGGCCTCGGCTTGAGTTCCGCCTGCGGCTTTAGAGTCTTCGTTCCATTGCTCGGCGCAAGTATTGCCGCCCACGCAGGCTTCTTACCTCTATCCCCGATTTTTCCTGGCTTGGCAGCACGCCAGCACTCCTGGCCCTGTCTCTGGCAACAATCATAGAAATTGGTGCTTATTCGGTGCCATTCATTGATCATGTTTTAGATGCGGTCACCACTCCTGCAGCAGTTATTGCCGGGACCTTGCTCATGGCCTCACAACTCGGCGAAGTATCACCCTTTCTCCGCTGGTCTTTGGCCGTCATTGCCGGTGGCGGTGCCGCTGGGCTGATGCAGGCTGGCAGCGTGTTGGCTCGTGGTGCCACGACTATGTTGACCGGCGGTTTCGGCAACCTGGCTATAGCGTTACTGGAGTTTGTGGGTGCAGTGGCCATGACACTGCTGTCCCTGTTTGTACCGTTTCTGGCCGCAGTCGGCCTGTTTGTCTTGTTGCTGTTGCTGATAAGTTGTGTCCGGAGTCGCGGCTCGAAAAACAGCCTGACCACACCAACAACGCCTCCCAACTGAGAGCAGATGGTGATCAGTCTACTCGATATTTTAACGCATAGACGGTCACTTTTAATTTGTCATTATTTGCCTTCGTTCCGTTCAGAGTCATTCCATAGGTCATGGCCACTTCACGTAAATATTCCTCATCCTCACACATGCTCTTTCCGGTTCATCGGAAACCTTCGCGACCGGACGATCATTGGCGCGAACCATCTTGATGACGATGTTCAGCGCTTTGATGCCAACATCGTTGCCGAGGTTCGTACCTATACCGAAGGCCATTTGTACCCGGCCAACAAAGTGCTCATAGATTTTAATCGTGCGCGGGAAATCGAGACTGTCGCTAAAGACCAGAGTGCGGCTGAGCGGATCGATGCCATAATGGCTGTAAAGCTCGATTGCCTGCTCACCCCAGATGAAAGGGTCTCCGCTGTCATGGCGCAATCCGCTGAAATATTTGGCGTGGTCGACGTTAAAGTCTCGGCAGAAAGCGTTGATGTTGTAGTTATCGGTGAGGGCGACACCCAGAGCGCCATGGTATTCACGGATCCAGCCATTCAAGGCGGCACGTTGC
>CAVYNW010000022.1:0-62398 GCA_963769955.1 uncultured delta proteobacterium | reverse complement strand
ACCTGATAAATGAATTTCAGATAGACATATGGGGCTTACTAAGCAGGCAAGTGTTACCATCCCACAGAATAGCACCAGCAATAATAAGCCTCCCTGCTGGCCATTTGTTCTGCTCTGGGAGTTGTTGAAATTGCCGTACTAACAAACTCTGATAGTATTATAGAACTTTTGGAAAACCGCAGCTATAACAGTTATTCTTGCAAAAGTTCAACTCAAGGGAGTCCATGATGGCAGCCAAAAAAATCCTGATGCTGGTAGGCGATTTCGTCGAAGACTATGAGGTCATGGTGCCCTTCCAGGCCCTGCAGATGGTTGGTCACACGGTCCATGCTGTCTGCCCTGGCAAGAAGTCGGGAGATTCTGTACGTACAGCGATACATGATTTTGAAGGTGATCAGACTTACAGTGAAAAGCCTGGTCATAATTTTTCTTTGAATGCAACATTTGACGAGATTAAGGCCGAAGATTATGACGCTCTGCTAATACCTGGTGGGCGTGCTCCAGAATACATTCGCCTCAACGAAACCGTATTGAAGATCGTGCAGCATTTTGCCTCGAGTAATAAACCGATTGCGTCTGTTTGTCATGGTGCTCAAGTATTAGCGGCGGCAGGCGTTCTTAAGGGCAGGGCTTGTTCCTGTTATCCCGCGGTCGGGCCGGACGTCACGATTGCTGGGGGGACTTTCGTCGATATTGCCGTTGATCAGGCACACGTTGAGGGGAATCTGGTTACTGCACCAGCTTGGCCTGCTCATCCAGACTGGCTCGCCAAGTTCTTAAAGGTTCTTGGTACGAAGATCCAACCCTGAGTTTACAGTAAGGGAAAGAGTTCTTTCGCACATGGTCCGCTGCCGGTCAAGTCACGACTGATGCGTGGGGAACGGAAATCGCATGAGCAAAGATGTCTTCATTTACCGAATTGACAGCACTGATACCATCATCAGTGTCAGTGAAAATTGGCTTGCCTTCGCAGAGGCTAACGCTTGGAATGGTCACTTGCGGCCGGAAAATGTGCTGGGACACAAGCTGTGGGACTTCATTCAAGGCCTCGAAACGCAGCACTTGTACGAAGAGTTGTTCAGACGGGTCAGAGGGGGCATGTCTCTCAGGCCATACCCTTTCGGTGTGATTCTCCCAGTGAACGAAGGTTCCTCGAACTCCGTATTGAGAAACTAGCAGATGAACAGATCGAAATCACAAGCAAGATCCTCCGAACGGAACCCCATAGCGCCATCATTCTGCTTAGCGCAGACACCCCGAGATCAATGGCTTTCGTCACGATATGCAGTATGTGCAAGAAGATCAAAGTCTCGCCCAGGCAATGGGCCGAGATTGAAGAGGCCCTGGTTGAGCTCAGGCTCTTCGAGGTCGATGAGATGCCCCAATTGACTCACGGAATTTGCCCCTCATGTTATCAAGAGGCAATTGCAAAGCTGGACGGTTTCGAAATACCCGACAAAACCATCGACAGTGACAAACAATAGCACCCTGCTTTGCTCTGCGCCATTCCTTGAGCATCATGGATGAGGCTGCATCGGTAAAAAACAACCATCACAAAGCTCACGACTTCTGTGAAGAAAACGGTTATTAGTGAGACATTTGGCAGCCGAAGCGATGGACAACAGGGCTCAATCTCTGGTGCTCCTGTTTATTTACATTTATCTGTTGACATACCTGACGAAATAGGTAAGATATTAAACACAGAACATAACTCTTCATGTTCTACCTCCTAAGTAAAACCCATAGAACCCATCGCCCCACAGTCCCTCGCTGTGGGGCTTTTTCTCATAGTGCAGCGAGCGTCGTGAACCTATCGTTTCTCCGCTGGTAAATTATTAAACTCAAGTTGAGCAAACCCCATTTTTTGACCTGCCCAGCAGTATTGAGTTAGATTGACAGTATACCAATTAATACTTTTCATGGTCTGGAAATGACCAACTGGAACGAAAAAGCAATCAGGCGAAATAGCTGACCTTCTTGTCGGCATGATGCGGCCAGCGTTTTTTGCCGGTTTTTTGAGAAAGCTGAGTTAATAATGAGTTTTTGACCAAGCAAATTATCAACAGAACCTAAATCGTCGCACTTTCAGGATAGTTAACGAGGAGAAAATGGAGTTCACTCTCAAAGAGCTTCTTGATATTTCAAAGCTGCATGAACTTCTCGATTCTTTGGAGGAGATCCAGAAAATTCCCTCTGCTATCCTAGACAAAGAGGGGAACATCCTCACCGCGTCGGCCTGGCAGGATATTTGTACCAAATTCCACCGCGTAAATCCCGACGTTGAGAAACAGTGCAAGAAAAGTGACCGTTTTATAGAGAGCAAACTTGACCAGCTTCAACCCCTGGTCGTTTATCGCTGTCCGATGGGCCTTATCGATGCGGCCATGCCGATCATCGTCGATGGCAAGCACCTTGGTAACGTGTATGTCGGACAACTGTTCACTGACTCACCTGACGAGGAATATTTCATAAAGCAAGCCCGAAAGTATGGCTTTGATGAGAATGATTATTTGGCTGATCTGCGTAAAGTCCCGATTATTCCAGAGGAAAAACTTCGTAAAGATTTATCTTTCATCCATAGTCTGACACAAATCCTGGCCGAACAGGGCTGGCAATTTAATCGGCAACAGGAAGTCGAAAAGAGCTTGCGTGAAGCTGAGTGGAAATTCAGAGCCCTGTTTGATAACGGCCCCATCGGTGTCGCTTATCATTCCATGATCTACGATGAGGCGGGCAAAGCAATTGACTATTATTTCCTCGATGCGAACGAAAAATACCAGGAGCTGACTGGAGTTGATCCGAGAGGGAAAACCGTAACTCAAGCTTTCCCCGGTATTGAAAAAGACCCGTTTGACTGGATCGGGACCTTCGGGCGCGTGGCCAGAGAGGGAGAAACCATCCGTATTGAGCAATACCTTGAGGTCAATGACCGTTGGTATGATTGTGTTGCCTACCAATTCAAGCCAGATCATTTTATAGCGGCATTTCAGGAAACGACTGAGCGCAAAAAGGCGACCGAGGAACTTGTCAGGTACCGTGACAACTTGCAGGCTCTTGTCAATGAGCAAACCCTGAAGCTGAAAGAAGCCCAGGTCGAACTGTTGCAGCAGGAACGCCTTGCCGCACTCGGGCAATTGACGGCTACGGTCAGCCATGAACTTCGCAATCCTTTGGGCACGATCAAGTCGGCACTCTTTGCGATAGATGACTGTATTGAGAAGAATGAGTCTTGCCGGGCAAGACGTCCCATGGATCTGGCTGAACGCAACATCGACCGGTGCGTAAATATTATTGAAGAGCTGAACAGCTATGCGCGAGTGAAAGGGTTGGATGTTGCTGAGTCCAATTTAAACGATTGGTTGAAGGCGACACTTGATGAGATTCCCGTTCCCGAAGACATTCGAACTGAGCTGGATCTTGCCTGTGACCTGCAGGTCTGTTTCGATCAGGAAAAGCTCCGACAAGTTATTGTCAATCTCGTCAACAATGCGGCACATGCTCTTCAGGATGGCCGTTCGCAGGGAAAACACTTGCTCGTTTCCTGCCGGCTGGTGCATGACGAGCTGTATGAAATCAGTATTGGTGACAACGGGAGCGGAATGTCAGCTGACGTCAAAGAGAAGGTATTCGAGCCTTTGTTTTCCACAAAGGGCTTCGGGCTGGGCCTTGGGATGGTCATTGTTAAGAACATTATCGAACAGCATCAGGGCAATATTCACATTGATAGCGAGGCAGGAAAAGGGACAACGGTTACTCTAACCTTGCCAATTGCTTTGGCTGGATAATGTCAAGTTCTGCTAGTGAAGAAGTAATTAACTGAGAAATCTGCAATCGAAATTAGAGGAGCTAAGTTATGGAGCCTCAGTCTCTGGAACTGTTGACCGCGTTGCTTGTCGGCCTCGGCTTGAGTTCCGCCTGCGGCTTTAGAGTCTTCGTTCCATTGCTCGGCGCAAGTATTGCGGCCCACGCAGGCTTCTTACCTCTTTCCGCCGATTTTTCCTGGCTTGGCAGCACGCCAGCACTCCTGGCCCTGTCTCTGGCAACAATCATAGAAATTGGTGCTTATTCGGTGCCATTTATTGATCATGTTTTAGATGCGGTCACCACTCCTGCAGCAGTTATTGCCGGGACCTTGCTCATGGCCTCACAACTCGGCGAAGTATCACCCTTTCTCCGCTGGTCTTTGGCTGTCATTGCTGGTGGCGGTGCAGCTGGGCTGATGCAGGCTGGCAGCGTGTTGGCTCGTGGCGCCACGACTATGTTGACCGGCGGTTTCGGCAACCTGGCAATAGCGTTGCTGGAGTTTGTGGGGGCGGTGGTCATGACACTGCTGTCCCTGTTTGTGCCGTTTCTGGCTGCCGCCGGTCTGTTTGTCGTGTTGCTATTGATGATAAGTTGTATTCGGAGCCGCGGGTCGAAAAACAACCTGACCACACCAACAGCGCCTCCCAACTGAGAGCGGAATGTGATCAGTCTTCTCGATATTTTAATGAATAGACGGCCACTTTTACATTTATCATTACTTCGCTAATACAGTTCCATTCAGAGTCATTCCGTAGGTCATAGCCACCTTACGAAAATATTCCTCATCCTCACATATGCTCTTTCCTGGTTCATCAGAAACCTTCGCGACCGGACGATCATTGGCGCTAACCATCTTGATGACGATGTTCAGCGCTTTGATGCCGACATCGTTGCCGAGGTTTGTGCCTATGCCGAAAGCCATCTGCACCCGGCCGACAAAGTACTCATAGATTTTGATCGTGTGCGGGAAATCGAGACTATCGCTGAAGACCAGAGTACGGCTGAGCGGATCGATGCCATAGTGGCTGTAAAGCTCGATTGCCTGCTCAGCCCAGCTGAAAGGGTCCCCGCTGTCATGACGCAATCCACTGAAATATTGGCGAGGTCGACGTTAAAGTCTCGACAGAAAGCGTTCATGCTGTAGTTATCGGTAAGGGCGATACCCAGTGCACCATGGTATTCACGGACCCAGCCATTCAGGGCGGCACGTTGCGCATCGGCAAGTTCAACGACTCCTTGCCAGGCCTGCAGCCATTCGTGCGCCATGGTGCCGATCGGAGTGATTGCGTGTTGCCTGGCGAGGTAGATGTTGCTGGTCCCTGCGAGGTTTGTCGGCGCAGTGTTAAGGAAAATCTCGATCATCTCATGCTTGCCAGGACCTTGATGCCCGACGTCGGGTCGAAAAATCGGCAATTTTGATTCCGGCCAGTTCTTGACGCTCGGTCAGAAGTCTGAGCTTTGCCGCCAGTCTTGTCCTGCCGACCTGCGGATCAAAGCCTCCTTCAAGATCAAATGAGTTCAGTTCGCTGATAATCGCCAGGACATAGACCTCAAAGAGGCAGACATCCAGCAACGGACCTTTAAAGCGCAGGTCGATGTCACCATCAGCCAAGGGCCGGATAAAGATATGCTCTCGATGGAGTTGGAAACCGCTCAGGTAATCGAGGAAATCGGTTTTGAAGAAAGATAAGCTGGCGAGATAGTTGAGCTCCTCTTGCTGGAAGCGGAGGGTGCAGAGCAGGGCAAGTTGGTGCTCAATTTCCGGCAGAATTCTTGTCAGGTCGGTTCCATTACGGATAATGTTGCGGCAATTGAATTTCCACTCGGCAGTAACCCCGTTAAACTCCGGTGCATGGTAGAACGCCTGCATCATGGTCAGCTTGTACAGGTCGGTGTCGAGCAGCGATGTAATCAGCGGGGATCGGGGCATGGACTCTCTCTGAAAAAGTGGTTGTATATGTTCAGAGGGTTGATTGCAACATGTCGGCGCCGGGGATGATCTCGATACCGGCAGTGCGCATCTGTGCCAGATCATTATCCAGAGTGCCCGGGTTGACACTGCGGCAGGCAGCGAGATTGACAATCACCCGAAAACCGGCACTGGCCAATTGCATGGATTCAGTATTTGCCAAGTCTTGATAACAGGTTCAAATACACCCCCATTGATTATCATCATATTTCACATAGTATTTGATTGCATCTCCAAAATCTGAGATGTAGAAGGTGAGAAAAAAATGCAGATTAGTCCGCGTCACTATGTCCTTGTTGATCGGAAAACAGCACCAAGCGGAAAGACCATGCGTGTCATCCTTCTAGATGATGGAGAATTTGCCCATGATAGAATATTCCCACTGATGAAGGATTACCATAGATCCTGAAGACCTTACCGGGGAATCCGGGCTTTTGAAACTACTGACCAAGCAACTGCCGAAGCGAGCCTGCAGGCTGTGATGCCCGATCATCTTGGTTATGAGATGCACGCTCGCTCGGACAATAAAGCCGGTAGATAACGTAAAATATTTTTCGCTTTTTTAAAATGACACGGCAGCGTCCCTTTAGGGTTAGAATTGTATCGCCAAACACAAACCCTAACCGAGAGGAGACCACTGCCGTGAAAGAACATTCTACACCAGAAACAGGAAAGATTATTCAATTTAACGAAGCCGCGATTCAAGATCATCTTGGAGAGATGGTTCGCAGTACGGTTGAAGACACGCTGAACCAGATGCTGGATGCTGAAGCTAACCAGCTTTGCAATGCTGAGAAGTATCAACGGTCGCAAGCTCGAACAGATACTCGCGCCGGGCATTATCAGCGGAATCTTCATACCAAGGCTGGCGAAGTAACTTTGAAGATGCCAAAGCTGCGACAGCAGACATTTGAGACGGCTATTATCGAACGTTACCGCCGCCGCGAAGCCTCAGTTGAGGAGTCTTTGATCGAGATGTACCTGGCTGGAGTTTCTGTGCGCCGGGTTGAGGATATCACTGAAGCGTTGTGGGGAACCAAGGTTAGTCCAGGCACAATCAGCAACCTGAACAAGAAGGTTTATAAAAGCATTGAGGTGTGGCGTAACCGACCGATTGAGGGAGAGTTCCCTTACGTCTACCTTGATGGAATCGTTCTGAAAAGAACCTGGGCCGGAGAAGTGAATAACGTGTCAGTCCTGGTGGCCATCGGCGTTAATGACCGAGGTTATCGCAAAATCCTTGGTGTTGTTGAGGGCACAAAAGAGGATAAGGCTGGCTGGTCCGGTTTCCTGCGGCACCTGAAAGAGCGAGGGTTAAGAGGCGTTCAGATGTTTATCACTGATGCCTGTATGGGGCTGGTGGAATCTTTGGGAGACTTCTATCCAGACGCCAAATGGCAGCGTTGCATGGTGCACTTCTACCGCAACGTATTTAGTGCCGTGCCACGCAAGAAGATGTCGGAAGTTGCGGCAATGCTCAAGGCTATCCACGCCTCTGAGGATCGTGACGCTGCCGATCAGAAGGCTGTGTCTGTTTGCGAAAAGCTGATTGCCATGAAATTGCCCAAAGCAGCGGAGAAGATCGAACAGAGCATTGGGGAAACTTTGACCTATTATCGGTTTCCGCGAGAACACTGGCGGCGCATACGAACCAACAACGCTCTGGAGCGAATTATGAAAGAGATTCGTCGACGCACCAAAGTTGTCGGGGCTTTCCCGGATGGCAACTCAGCTCTGATGCTGTGTGCGGCTCGGTTACGGCACATTGCAGGAACCAAGTGGGGACAGAAACGTTATCTGAATATGGATTTGCTCAAGGATCAATTAATGGAAGAAGCCATGGAGGCGATCGCCTAGAACCCAGTGGGACGCTGCCAAGAAAAAAGCGAAAGATTCTTTACACTACCAGCCGGTAATTCCCTAAACGGCAGCTACCAGAAGAAAATCAAAGGGGAGTTCGGAAATCTCGACATCGCTGTATCGGTGCTGGATGAAGTCTGGCCGATTGTCGAAGAGGCCGAATGTCAACTGGAGCAGTTCGAGTGGAAGTGGAAGGCCAGGCACCCGACCATCGGCAAGTCTTGGGATAACGTACAGTACGTTATCATTTTTAAAAAAGTTTGTTGCGGAATACCAAATGAAAAGCAGAGAAAAAAATATATGATGCGGTTGTTTTTCAAATTTTTAAATCTAAAAGAGTTCTATATACATGAGCTGTTTTTGAATCAATAGTAAACTCAGATCTACTACGATATAAATTTATATCAGGAAACTCTCTATCAATACAAACACCTGAAAAGTCCTCAATCTTGTCCAATGTAAGGTCATCAAAAATTTCATTGTAATTTAAGAAAATCCAATTGTTATTAATTGAATGATTTTTTAAAACAAAGCTATTTATAGTTCGCCAAGTTTCAAATGCTTGATCAACACTTAAAGAAAAACCACGTAAATATGGCGTCTTTTTGATTTCGTTTAACATGCTTGTTACTACTTCTCCTGATCGCGAAAGACAAATAGAACTTTTGCATTATCTGCAAAATTCATCCAAAGATCCAATGTATAACAAAAACGAGGGTCTTTGAAACAGAAAGGGGTCTTTTGCGTAAGATTCCGAATTTTTTCATTCAGTAATGGCGTAGCAGTAATTTTTGAGTTTAAAGGTAAGCGGGCAAGCCATCGTTGGCCTTCTAGTGGCACATCGGAGCCATAAGCTATTCTATTGTGAATAAATCTTGATGGTAGATTCTTGCTAATTATTTCCTCATTAATTTGATTTATTTCTTTGTCTTCAAAGAACCCTTTCGGATTACTATCTCTAGGCAAGTATGAATTGTCTCCCAAATACAAACCTGAATTTCTGAACAAACCTGCTATTAAACTAGTTCCACTGCGCCCACAGCCCAAGATAAAAAAATTCATAAGAGCCCAATTTAAAGTTAAATTAATTTTGGGTTGCCATCGGCAACCCATTGGTTAAATGATTTTTCATAATCAGGCCTCTTCATTACGCCTTCTGGGATTTCTTCTCCCAATGATTTGTAAATCCCTTCCTTGGTCGCACGATAATAAACTGTCGGTAAACCAGAGTGTGCTCTCTTAATTCCAGATTCTATTACCTTGTATAGTATCACCCGGTCTCCAATTAAATGTGCATATGAAGGCATTAAAACCCAATTGCTTAGCATCTCAAAGCTTCCGCGAAAAAACATCATACAATTGGTATCAATAAATTTTTTTGGGTCAGTTTGATTGCACTCCCCAATAGTCGATCCATTAATTCTGCATAGCATGCGAGAAGAAGATAAAAACAACGCCCCCGTTTTTTTATGAAGTTTTATAAGACTCTCAATATGATCGTTTCTATACCAATTGTCTGCGTCAAGAAAAGCAATAGCTGAATATCCTAAACCGATCGCATGAAAGCTACCTATCAATCTGGGGGTTGAGCCTATATCATTGTGCGCATTTGGTAAAATAACATGATGTACATTCCATTCATCAATTTCATGATTTGGGAAACCATCAGCGACCATTATATGTAGTGCCACATGTGACTGACAAATAACACTCTCGTGGCATTTTCTTAATATTTCGACTGGCTCTTTATAATAAGGAGTTACAACCGCAACCTTCATGGACATCATCTTTACCTATTTCGACCTTCTAAAAATGTATGTTTTTCCCATGCCTCTGATTTATCCCATTCTCCTGATTTAATATTTTTTAAATTTTCTTTATTCGGAAAACATAGTTTGCTAGCTGTGAATGTCGCACGTGAACCGTGCCAGCCCCTATCCTTTATTTCTGAAGATGAATAAATTCTTTCTTTAGTGAATTTATTAATGGCATGTTTCTTACCTAAAACAATGTAATGTCGGAGAATGAAATTGACAGGGTAAATTTTTATACCTTCAAACTTAACTTCATGTCCACCAGATGAAACAATGTCAAATGGAATACTCAATTTCTTAAAAGAATTAATTCGTCTATTTCGAGAAGGTTCAAAAAAATAGTAATAAGACATCTCGTTATAATAATCTGAATTCTCAAAGTTTTCATCTTCAGTAGTTGGTAAAAAAATAAATTCGTCAAAATTTATAGCATTATAACCCTTAATGTCAGCGTCAATTATTCCTTCATATAGAGTCTTAAATGGGGTTGGAGCTTCTCTTATTTCATCAGCATCATGATGAATAAACCAATTGGCATCAATCTCCTGAATTAATTTTTGTTTTAATTCTAACTGCTCAACCAAATTAAAATACCCTCTGTATGGTTGTCTCTCTATGCGAAAAACGCCTTTGTCTTTATAGCTTTCGGCAATCTCAAGAGAAGCATCGGTTGAATCATTGTCAATGAAACAAGTTTCAATGCCTTGTTCGTACAAGTGACTCAAGCAGCGTTCCAAATAAAGAGACTCATTCCTACATGTTAGCAATGCAACAATTCGAATATGTTGTGTTTTTTGGGAGGGGACCATACTTATCCTCTTTTTTAAAAGTGGCGAACATCTTGCGCTTCATAGGCTAATAAAGATTGAGTCGACAACTAGCTAGACACCTGCCTATAAATTACCTTGGGACTTATATGACTATTCATTTATCAACACAGAACACGATCAGGGCCTAAATTTACTGGATGTAGCAACATTCATTCCTCTTGCTTTCATCTCGGCAACAAAAGCATTCCCCTGTTCCTCAAACCCGGCAACATTTGATGAACAATCTTCTATAAAACAAATTTTTCTGATTGAATCGTCGCTAAAATTGTCGACTATATCCCTTATTGTATTTGCCACACAATGGCTTTTGGCTTGGCCAAGAACTGCTATGACGTCAGCCGTATCAAGGGACTCAATCAGGTCTGTGTTTAGCCATGTGTCAGGGTCCTCAGGATCTGTAACGTCGGCCCTTAAGGCACTGTAGTGCTCAGTAAGGGGGTTAGCCCCCTTGTTAACTATATCTACGGCCTTGAGTTTCTCTCGCGACCACCTCGACACGGATTCGAAAATGTCGGTTTGGATGGTATGTCCCCAAGAACCTACCAAACAGTGCTCTGGCCAGATGCACAGCGGATAACGGTCGTTGGTCGCTAACTGGCGGACGTAGTTGCTGGCCCGCTTTATCATAGCCGGATTGGTGGTGTGATACTTTCCCGACTCGATGTCGTCCACCGTGATGATGGTGAACGGAGCCGGGTGCTTGCCATCTGAGTCCTTCCAGAAAATAGGGTGGGCAATATCGATTATCTGATGGCTGTCGAGAGTAATACGGATGGTTTCTATTTCAGTGCCGAGCCGGTTAATCATTTCAGCAGTCCGAAGAGAGTCTTCTTTTGCCCCCGAAACATAAAGCGCCCCATCTGGCTCGCAGAAGTCCTGCTGTGGGTCAATTATCAGTATTTTAAGTTTCATTCTATATCTCAGCTCTTGGTCATGCAATCAAGTACTATGAGAATATTGTATAAACAATAATAGCTCTAAGTGTCCAAATCTATGTACATTGTCTAGTTTTGGAGGTTATAAGGCTCCTTATGGATGCTCATCCTTGCTGACCAGACGATAAGCGGCATATTTTGCCTGCTTGTTAAGCTCGTCCGCAATTTTATCTCCGCCATTGATCGGCAGTTCTGTCGGACACAAGGGCGTAAAGCCGCGTTGCGGGTCGACGTCAAAACTTGCAATTTTATCTTTGTCTGTCATCATCGGACATCTCTTTTTCGAGGCTTTTGCAGTTGCTTCCAGATTGCGGATTTAATGTCAATACCACTCCAGTTTGCTGACTTTCGAGTCGGTGACAAGTCGTTCGAAGGCATCGAGATCACTCATGTCGGGTTTACCCCGATAATGGTAGGGGATGACAATGCCTGGCTTGAACTCGTTAACCGCCGATGCTGCCTGTTCGACGGTCATGGTATAGGGCAGGTTCATACAGACAAAGGCGACATCTATCTCTTTAAGCGCCCGCATCTCGGGGATGTCTTCTGTGTCACCGGAGATATAGAGCCGTACGCCATTTTTGCTGATCAGATAACCGTTGTCACGACCTTTGGGATGAAAATTGAGTCGCTCCTCAGTGGTATTGTAGGCGGCAATGGCTTCAATCTCCAAGCCGAGCAGCTCGGTGGTCTCGCCGTTATGGATGGCCGTTCCATAGCCGAGTTGCTCAATAACGCTTGGGGAGCCAAGAATCCTTGTGTTTTGTTTCTTGAGACTGGCGACAAGCTCCGGAGCGAGGTGATCCTTGTGGATGTGGGTAATCAGGATCAGGTCCGGTGGTGGAAAAGAGGTATATTGTGAAGCTTCGCCGACCGGATCGACATAGACGGTCGTCTGATCTGATTGTAAGACAAATGTGGCGTGTTTGATTGGTGTATAGGTAAATACGTCTGCAAAGGTCGTGGTTGGGATAATCAATATAAACAGCAACAAGGTCAGACTGAATCGCTTCATTGTGATCCTCCTCAGGCTAATAAGATCATGCTCCGATTCATTATAAACCTTATTGACTGCTCAGCGCATCCCCCCGAGAGCTGTCTGCCCTCAAAATGATTTTTTGCGGGTCACCTTATTTTCTGTCTGCCTCATATAATCGGGGCTATAATATCTGACCCCGATTCTGAAAATCCCCTTCTTTACCTCATTCAGTTTTTCAACATAATCTCTGTCATAACTTTTATAAAATAGCTCAATTGCGGATTTGTCGGACTGTTCCCAGATATGGCGGGTGATGTTTATATTGGTATAGAGGAAACCCGTGCGGAGGTCTTTCTTCTGTTCGACTTCTTGTGTCATCCTGTCGTCGCCATATTTGGTACTCAATAGCCGGATGAGGATCTCAATGTCCGCTGCTGAAGTCGTCTCCAGGAGGTAGGCGCCTCCCCAAAGAAGGCAGGGCTCCGAGAGCTTTTCCTCGAGTTCATTACACCCGTCCTCAAATTCATAGCCGATCAATTTTATTTGAAAACCACCCACGGCTTCATCATCCTTAGCCTGCCAAACCTCATAATCCCCCCAGATTATAGGTTCATCGCCCCTGGCATGGATAATATCGCTTTTCGTAGTCCCCCATTGGAAGCCATCAAATCCAGTGATGGGCTCAGCGAAAATGTTCGTTGATAAAAAGATGATAGCCAGAGAGAGTAATGACAGCTTGAGTCTCATTTTTTAACCTCGAATCGTTAGTCTGCAATTAAAGAGTCGGTTTCAATGAAGTCTTGGGAGCCTCTTCCGTGAAACCATTATGTAAGAGGTTACATTAACAATCTACTTGAGAATCTTGGGGTGGTAAAGGTCTGAGTCTTCAGTATATGATTACTTCAAAAGAACAGGTGAGAAGTCGGATGTTATTATGATGACTGTTTGAATTGCTTCTTATAAGGTCAATTAAACAGTCAACGAGTTTTCTTCAAGCTTTAAGAGGAGGTTGGGCAATGCGAAGTTTCCTGGTTGATTGTATCAGAATCGAAACGCTTACCAGCAAAATCTATCAGCACTTAGCCAACGACACGAACTTTGCCAATGAGGTCAGTGAGGTGTTTCAGCAAATGAGTGATGATGAGCGTGCACATGCACTTCAGATCGATTTGGTCCTCCAGGGCTCTGAAGAAGTTGATGCCACTCCAATGATCTCCGGGGAAAAAATCGGCCATGGTGTGGCCCTGGCCGAGTCTTTACTGGAAAAGGTTGAGAAGGAAAGCTTGAAAGAGGAGGAGGCCTTAAGGTTAGCAATTGCCCTGGAAAACCAATTCTTAAAAGTCCATGTAAATAATGCTTTGCATTTTCACAATAAGCAAGCTGGACGAACTTTTCAGGACGTTGGGCCAGTGAAGACGAGGCCCATCTCAATACTCTAAAGGAATGTCTGAAATGGTGGCATGCTGAGCGTAAGCAGCCGTTGGCCGAACGTTGACCTGTGCATCAGCACGGAGACTTTTCAGGGGTCTGAAACCTGTACCTCGTAAAAAAATCAGGAGATCTACTGAAAATCATAGAAGGAGCGCCCTTCAAGGGACAGAATTTATCTTCCGGTTTTGGTTGCCGAGCGACAAGCATTTTGTGACTGGATTATTTCTGCTCCGCCCTGTTGAACTTCAAAATTGATTTTGTGCTATAGTGAAATCACCTCAATAGATGAGGTTTCACAAAAGTTAAGGGAGGAAGATGTTATGTCAGTCTCTGAGCCGCCCGACCAGTTAGGCAAAGTCTTATCGGTGTAAAATCAATACAGCCTGGCTCACAGCAGTCGGGTGTTCTGATACAGATTCCTGCAACGGGAATCATATAGAAAGCAAAGGATAGCAAAGCACCTCGTATAATTCGGGGTGCTTTGTTTGTTTATGGGCGTGTACGCAAGATTATTTTCAGGCGCAAAAATGCTCATTGGTAGTGGACTCATTGCAGACAATCCAGCTGCGTGACCAGTGAATTGAGTACGTAGAATCAATTAAAAAGGGCTCCGGCGCGTTCAAGCGTCTGTTCACATCTTCTCAGAGCTATGATCCCCTTAATACTAAAAAAGTTAAAGGGTTTGACCGAGGGATATTGCCAGTTACAATTCGTATTACCTGACGATGAAAAAATGTGACCGAAATCAAGCTATTTCAATCTGATGATCACGTTACAGCGCCCCAGGAAGGAGAAAAAGATGAAAAAATTATCTATCACTGTTCTATTCGTTTTGCTTACGATATTACCCGCAATGGCTGTAGATGGCCTGATAAATGTGCAAAGCTCGTACAGTGTAGAGGAAACAACAGAAAGACTTGAGAACGATATTGAATGAAAAAGGCATGACGATCTTCAATCAAATAAACCATTCCGATGCCGCTCGAAAAGTGGGCGTCGAGCTCAGAGAAACCCGACTCATAATATTCGGCAACCCTAAAGTGGGCAGCCCCCTTATGCAATGTCAGCAAAGTGTTGCCATCGATTTGCCGCAAAAAGCGATTATCTGGGAAGATGATCAATCCAGAGTGTGGATATCGTATAACGATCCAAGATACCTGGAAAAAAGGCATGACATTGTTAGTTGCAATGAGGTAATAAGCAAAATTGAAAAGGCCTTGTCTGGAATATCCAAAGCCGCCGCAACAAAGTGAGACATTTGATAGACCAAGAGGTGAGTCTGGTGCATGTTGCTGTAGTAGGTGGTGGTGCAGCCGGTTTTTTTGCGGCAATCAACGTTAAGGAAAATTATCCTGACGCTGAAGTTGTCATCTTTGAGAAATCGAAAGAGGTCCTCTCCAAGGTTAAAATCTCCGGTGGCGGCCGCTGCAACCTGAGCAATGCCTGCACGAGCATCACAGAACTCGCCGGGGCCTATCCCCGTGGTGGAAAGGCTTTGAAAAGGGCTTTCCGCAGCTTCGATAACAAGGCCGCGATGCAGTGGTTTGAGTCGCGCGGCGTCGCCCTGGTTGTAGAGGCAGATGGCTGTGTCTTTCCGCGTTCGCAGAATTCTCAAAGCATCATAGATTGTTTTTTAGAGCAAACCCGGGCGCTGAATATCCAGGTTAAGCTGGAGTGTGGCTGTAAAGGCTATTGTTCAAGTCAGGCAGTCAGCTGAAGCTGGTCTTTTCCGGGAAGTCTTGTTCGGAGAAAACCTTTGACAAGGTTATCGTGGCCAGCGGCGGTTCACCACGAAGAGACGGCCTGGCGTGGCTGGAGAAGTTAAATCATAAAATCGCAAATCCGGTTCCCTCCCTGTTTACCTTCAAAATGCCCGATGAGCCCGTGGAAGGTTTGATGGGCGTCGTTGTTGAAAAGACCCTCGTCGGCCTCCAGGGGACCAGGCTTAAAGCCGATGGTCCTCTCCTCTTCACCCATTGGGGGATGAGCGGTCCGGCGATCTTGAAACTCTCGTCGCTCGGCGCGAGGATGCTGAGTGAGGCCGGTTACCTGTTCAAGATCCAGATCAACTGGACCAATGAGCGCAATCAGGATGAGGTCGTTGCGCAACTGCAACGGATCGTCACAGAGCATGGCAGAAAACTTCTTTCTAACTTCAGGCCCTATGCTTTGCCAGAAAGGCTATGGCAACACTTGCTCAAGAAGAGTGGCCTGCCTTCCGGAAAGAAGTGGGACGAATTGGGCAAGAGCGGAGTGAACCGCTTGACCAGTCTCTTGTGTAATGATGTCTATGAAGTTAACGGGCGGACCCGTTTCAGGGAAGAGTTTGTCACCTGCGGTGGGGTGAGCCTGGAGAGCATCGACTTTAAAACCATGCAGAGCAAGGTGTGCAGCAATCTCTATTTTGCCGGAGAGGTTATGGACATTGACGGCATCACCGGCGGGTATAATTTCCAAGCGGCCTGGACAACTGCATTTATTGCTTCCAAGCTGAATTGATTTTAGATTGCCTTTGCGTTCAGTGTCGATACTCCTTCGTTTAAAGCGGCAGCTCTTCCGACCACTATTTACGACAAG
Organism: uncultured delta proteobacterium; assembly: GCA_963769955.1. GTDB lineage: Bacteria > Desulfobacterota > Desulfuromonadia > Desulfuromonadales > BM103 > M0040. Next base: position 46,199 of record CAVYNW010000022.1, on the reverse strand, counting down.
CATGCCAATTTTTCTCTCATAAATGTCACTTCTCTTTCCTGGTTGTATTGTCCGCATCAATAAATCACTTCATTGCGGGCATGGGTGGTTTCAGTGCATTACAATTCGGACTTATAACCCAAACAAAGGTTGTAAGGATTTAACGCAAAGGCGCGAAGGGGTAGAAAAAGTTCGCAAAGAAAATCACTTCAAAAAGCGAGAAGATCACCCTTTGCGTCTTTCTTAGTATTTCTTAGCGTCTTTGCGTTGGGCTTTTGATTTCAGCTCTTACCTGGTTTTGGTATAAAGATGTATTCCCTTTGTTTGGGTTATAGACCCGTTACAATTGCTATGATGTTTCATGAACACCTAACTCAGGTCGGTATTAAGGAGATAATTCATGACCAGAATTACCAAACTTGTCGTCTGTTTGACCTTCTTCGCTGCATTCGCCGGTTGTGCCAGCCTGGAACCGGGCTTTGAAACACCGACCGTAGGAGTCAGCTCTTTTCGTGTTCTTCCTTCAGAAGGGGCTGTGCCAAAATTTGAGATTGGTCTGCATATCGTCAACCCGAACCGCTCTTCTCTCAAGCTCGAAGGTCTCGTTTACTCAGTATCCCTCGAAGGGCACAAAATACTGACCGGGGTTTCAAACAATCTGCCCCAGATAGAGGCCTATGGTGAAGGGGATGTGCTGCTGGTTGCGACTGCGGATCTGCTTAACAGTATCGGCCTCTTCGCGACCTTGTTGCAGTCACAGCAGGAGACTTTTGCTTACGAGCTTGACGCAAAACTCGATATCGGCAGCTTCCGCCCGAGGATTCATGTTGTCAAGGAAGGGGAGATCTCCCTGCAGGGGGCTGTCAGGCCGAAGCAATGAACGATCTCCTGATCAAGCACAAAGGTCATTCCCAAGGCAAACTCTCGGCATTCTCTGAAGTCTCTGAAAAAATCTTATGTCAGATTTCAGCCGAGGTTTTAAGCGTGGGCTGCTTGAGCGGGACGAAAAAGGCACAAATCCTATGAAAGACTGTGAAGAATATGCAGGGTTTGAACTTGGGCCGATCAGGCCACCAAGTGAGGCCCGGAGCTTGATGCTTAGAATAACCAGAAATTGCCCATGGAATAAGTGCACCTTCTGCGGCCTCTATAAAGGTGAAAAATTCAGCATTCGCCCTGTTCGCCATGTCCTCAGAGATATTGATACGATCAGATTTTATGTTGATGAAATCCAAAAAATCACGGAGCAGTCAGGAATCGGAGCTCAACGGCCGTTCATGGATCTCATGGCCGGACAGTCAGAAAACAATCAGATGGCTTTTCATACGGCTCTGACCTGGGTGAGAGGGGGCATGAAGTCGATCTTTCTTCAGGACGCCAACACGATGATTATCAAAGCCCGATGATCTGGTCGCTATTCTGAATTATGTACGAAAAACCTTGCCTCAGGTTGAGCGGATTACCTCCTACGCACGTTCTCAGACCCTTGACCGTATCAGTGACGAAGATATGGCTCGTCTCGCAGCGGCCGGTTTGAACAGGATTCATATCGGCATGGAGTCCGCTTGTGACGAGGTTCTCGATTTTGTTAAAAAAGGTGTCGATAAAAACACCCATATTTCCGCCGGTAAAAAGGTTAAACGTGCCGGTATTGAGCTCTCCGAATACTTTATGCCCGGCCTGGGAGGTAAGGCCTTCTCAAAGGCTAATGCCCTGCAGACAGCCGACGCCCTGAATCAGATCAATCCGGATTTTATCCGCATCAGAACCTTGGGCCTGCCCGACAACATTGAGCTCTACAAAGATTACCAGTCCGGGTCCTTCGCTAAACTTGGCGATGTGCAGATGGCCGAAGAACTGCTGTTGTTAATCGACAACCTGGCAGGCGTAACCAGTAGGGTCAAAAGCGATCATATCCTGAATCTGTTCCAGGAGGTGGAAGGGCGCTTGCCGGAAGACAGAGAGTTAATGACAGCCCCGATCAGGAATTTTCTGACGATGCCGCCGAATGAACAGCTGCTTTATATGGTCGGCAGACGAACGGGTATCTTTGCAAAGTTGGCAGATCTGCATGATCCAGAGTTACGCACGCATGCCGAAAAAGCGCGTGTCGCCCATCAGGTCACATTAGACAATGTCGATGAGTTTTGCGCCGAAATGATGAAACGCTTTATCTGAGTAATCGGTGACCACTCTAAATCCAGTCTCCCCATGGATCGCATTCAAGAGTATGTACACAGATTTTTCCGGCATAATCAAACAGGCAACCGGTGCCAGCAATATTGAACTCGTCGAGATAATCCAGGAGCTCTGGAGTGGCTACGGGACTATCCAGCGCTACCGGTTAAACGGTACATCGCGGGACGTGATTAAGTCTTTCGGTAGATGACAAAAAAGAGCCCGTGAAATAAGGGGCCCTTTTCCTGTGATCCGTTTGTTGTTTTGCTTTTACCGGATGCTCTGTTTACAGTTTGAACTCATATCTTGGCAAAAGGACTCGGGTTACAGAGATCCAGTGCGTTTTTGGCGACGCCATTGCAATTGTGACAGGTGTGACCCGCGTCGACCATGAGAGCAGCGACCTCTTCTTTACGACCCTGCTTCCTCAATTCACAGAGATGCAGATGATGTCTCATCGGATCTTTGCATTGGTCTTTTACTTCTTCTGACATAAGGCCTCCATGTGGTAAGAATTAACTTTAACAGCTAGATTATAACATTCTTTGAGGCGATCGAAATCGAAACAGTCTCTCTTATGTCAACCTCTGCCATGGAGCTCCTTAGTCACTATGCTCCTGCACCTTTTTCTTTTTTCAAGTAGACCACTCTTATGCTTTTAATCGATAGCGATGAATCAATGGATGCGGCGGAATTAGTCGATACGGCAGAGATCCCCGGCAGTGGTGGTGAACTCCAGCTCTTTAAATGCGATGAGGAATACTCCATCAGCATCAAGGGCGCAGGTGTCCTGATGAGTACCTGGGCGCATCAATCCGAGGATGCTCTGGCCGATCTCGCCTGCCACAAGATCTCGGGACATAAAAATCCCCGTGTCCTGATTGGTGGCCTTGGCATGGGTTTTACGCTTGCTGCTGCTTTGCGCAATCTTGGGGAAGATGCCGAGGTGGTTGTCGCGGAACTGGTTCCCGGTGTGGTTGCCTGGAATAGAGGCGTCCTTGGTAAATACGCAGGTCATCCACTGCAGGACAAAAGAGCCACCATTCTTGAAGGTGATGTTGCCAAACGTCTGAGAGCACAGAGGCAGGCCTTTGATGTCATCATGCTCGATGTCGATAATGGCCCGAATGGCTTGACCCGCAAGAAAAATGATTGGCTCTATTCTACGGATGGTTTGACCGAAGCCTATAATGCCCTGCGTCCGGAAGGGGTCCTGGCCGTCTGGTCCGCTGCGACGAGTCGTAACTTTATGGAGCGATTGCGCAAGATCGGCTTCAAGGTGAGGCAGTCCCGGGTGCCCGAACAGGATAATAAGGGTGATCTTCATGCCATCTGGATTGCCGAAAGAGGTTTGTAACTCATACTTCAACGCTATATTGGCATCCGTTCTGAAGAGCGGTCCCAGTTATAGTGAGGCGAAATAAAGTTCCATCTTTTTGCGCATCGCGGTGTCCGGTAATCTGCCTGAACCTGCCCCCATGTTGTCTTGAAGGTGTCGTAGTTTTGTTGTCGCAGGAATTACGCAGGTCACTGCTGGGTGAGAGACAATGTATTTCAGGAAAAACTGGCCCCAGCTGTGACAATCGAATTCGGTCGTCCAGTCTGGCAGGGCCCTCCCTTTGACCGCACTGAACAGAGATCCACGTTGATAGGGACGATTCACCAATACTGCGATGCCCTGATCGGCAGCCAGCGGCAGTAACCTGTTCTCAACGGATCGATCTTCGATATTGTAACTGAGCTGGACAAAATCAAATGGTTCCTGCTGTAGGATGCTTTCCAACTCACTATGATTTCGTCCATGTGACGTGGTAATTCCAATATAACGAATTTTTCCTTCAGCTTTCCATGATTTGAGGGTCTTGAGGTGGGTTTTCCAATCCCGAAGATTATGGATTTGCATCAGATCAAAGCCATCAATGCCCCATTTCCGCGCTGAACTTTCCATTTGACGAATTCCATCTTGTTCCCCATCGGTCCAGACCTTGGTTGCAGAAAACAGCCGGTCACGATTGCCGGCCTGGTTCAACAACAGTCCGATGATCTGTTCGGCGTTACCGTACATTGGAGACGAATCGATAAGCTCACCACCCAAAACAAAAAATTCCTGTGTCAATGTCAAAAAATCAGTAATGATTGGAGCGGTGGCGTCTATATCAAAAGTTCGCGAGCTTCCCAGGCCAATGACTGGCAGGCTTTCGACCGTTCCGGGGATGGTTTTTCTTAATATTAATGTTTCGGCGGCTTTAAGCGGCCAGGGTGTCAGCCATAAAGATGCTATGGCGATGCTGGCGGAAGAAACAAATCCTCTCCGGGACAAGCAAAGTTCGTTCGTTTTCATCTTCTAATCTCCTTTTTATTTACCCGGAATTCCTGCTGTTTACCGAGTCTATAGCTGATCCAGGCCCATCCACCACAGAGCGGCACGGCGAACAGGGCGATCGCCGACAGACCCAAGCCGATGGTCTGCAGGCCGGCATAGGCCCAGGCGCTGACGACATCGCCGCTACGGTAAATTACTGTGTCGATCATGTTTTTTGCTTTGTATTTTTCTTCTTTGGCGAGGACGACAAAGAGCATCTCCCGAGAAGGTTTCATGAGAGCATAGTTCCCGGCGCGCCGTGCAACCTGGACACAAACAATCACCGCCAGCGTGGGAGCCAATGCCAGAGAGAGAAAGCCCGCGCAAAGTAAAAGAGGGATCAGCGCCAGTGACCAGCCCAGACCGAACAGTTTGACCACCCGACTAGTAAAAAAAACCTGAATAATAAGCGTCAGGGCATTGGTCGCCAGGTCCATGGTGGCAAAAACCGTGGTGCGCTGTGTGGCATCATTAAAGCTGTCGCGAATGATCTGGGCCTGTTGAAAGTAGAGAAAAGTGGAAAGAGTCGTGTAAAGCAGGATCAGCAGACAGATGCCAAGCAGGTAGGGCGATCTGATGATCATCCGCAAACCGTCCAGAGCCCCGCCCCCTATGATCCCACATTTATTGCCGGTTTTTGCAGGGCCAGGAGTCGCTTGAATCGCCAAAGGAACGGCTCTTTTCTCACTCCAGGCATTTAGTCGATATATACACAGAATCGCCCAAAGCAGCCCTGCCACAGAAATAAGCAGCAGGTTTGTTGTCCCTAAAGGGACGGCCAAGGTGGCGGTGATGATTGGACCCGCAAGAGCCCCGGCAGAACCACCGGCGGCAACAAAGCCGAACAATCGCTTGGCCTCATCATCATTAAACAAGTCGGTCATAAAGCTCCAGAAAACCGAAACGATAAACAGATTAAATACGCTGGACCAGATAAAAAAGGCCCGGGCTATCCAGGCATGGGTGAGTCCGGAATGGAACAGAAAATAAAAAATCAGCAGATTGGCAATAAAGAATAGATAAACCAGGGGCAGGAATCTTTTGCGTGGGTAACGTGAAGAAATCCAACCGAACATCGGTACTGCTACGAGCATGGCCAAAAAAGTACCGGTGAAAAGCCATTGCAGGTGTTTGACACCTCCTGCAATGCCCATTTCATCCCTTAAGGGACGCACGATGTAATATGAACAGAGCAGGACAAAAAAGTAGCTGAAGGCCCACAACAGTACCCGAACCTCTTCCGGTTTCACCTTAACCAGGCGGTACAATTGGGCCCTGATTTTGTCTTCTACTGAAGTAAAAATCTCTACCATGGAGATAACTCTCCATATTCAAATGTTAATTTTCTCCATTATAAATCAAGAACAACCACTCGAATAGGGGGGCACTAATTTTCATCAGGGGCTCATTGGAATTCCTGTAATGTCCCAGAAATACTGTTTGTTCGGTATTCCAAGGGCCGGATGGTTTTACATCAGAACTTTCAGTCGATGAAAATTCTAACAACCCCTCACATACAATAAATGGCCACTCGGAATTGATCCGGGTGACCATGACTTTGAGAATCTGATCTGGTTAAGTAAAGATTGATGTATGGAAACTATTCAAAAATAGTTATTAGAGAACTTCTGCACTCAGGAATATTAGAGGCAAGCCCCGTACCGCTTTTCCTCAGCGGTCTCGTCCAATAACAGTCACTCCCTTAAATCTGTAAGCCTTGAAATTTACTATAAGAGTAAGTTGATTGTCTAAATGTAGGCTCTTTGCGTTGTTTTCATATCTTGGCCAATATCGTTTTCGTGCCTGAGCGTCACGCGCTCAGAGATCAGGCTCGTCAGCCAAAGCCGGAACCGTTTGGTGCTGCACAGCTGGAACCGGACGCGAAAACGGAAACGGTTTTAAAGGCTTCCTGTCCACAATCAGGACAGGCTGCCGTGTCTTTTTGCTGTTTACAGATCTTCTCAAAAGTTTTGTCGCAGGACTCGCAATGATATTCGTACAACGGCATAATCCACCTCATAAATTCAGTTCTAAGCAATATATATGAATTGTGCGATTGATGCAAGAATGTAGTGTCTGTAGATGTCAAGAAGCAAGAAAAAAGGGACGCCTCATATGAGACGCCCCTTTGTGGTTGTCTGGCTTAATGTTACTTAGCCGAGGATTTGTTTGAGGTCCTCTTCTGCAGTCGTGATCGGACCGATATTGAAGTTCTCAACCAGGAAATTCAATACGTTGGGAGTAATGAACGCCGGCAGGCTCGGTCCCAGCTTGATGTTCTTGATGCCAAGATGCAGCAGGGTCAGCAGGATGGCAACCGCTTTCTGCTCGTACCAGGAGAGCACCAGCGAGAGTGGCAATTCATTCACGCCACACTCGAAGGCATCGGCCAGGGCCAGGGCGACCTGGATGGCGCTGTAGGCATCGTTGCATTGGCCGACGTCGAGCAGGCGAGGGATGCCGCCGATGTCGCCGAGATCGAGTTTGTTGAAGCGGAACTTGCCGCAGGCCAGGGTCATGATGATCGTGTCGTCCGGGGCCTGTTCGGCAAAGTCGGTGTAGTAGTTACGGCCGGATTTGGCGCCGTCACAGCCGCCGACCAGGAAGAAATGCTTGATAGCCCCGGTTTTGACGCCCTCGATGACCTTGTCGGCGACGCCGAGGATGGCGTTGTGACCGAAGCCGGTCAAAATCTCCTGGCCCGGATTCTCCTCGAAGCCTGCGCATTCTTTAGCCGTGGCAATCACTTCTGAGAAATCCCAGCCATCCACATGCTTGACGCCGGGCCATTGCACCAGCCCCCAGGTGAACAAACGATCTTTGTAACTGTCGGCCGGCTTCTGGATACAGTTGGTGTTGAAGATGATGGCACCGGGGAACTCGGCAAACTCTTTGTGCTGGTCCTGCCAGGCGCCGCCGAAGTTGCCGGCCAGGTGTGCGTACTTCTTTAATCCCGGATAGCCGTGAGCCGGCAGCATCTCGCCGTGGGTGTAAATGTTGATACCTGTGCCTTCGGTCTGCTTGAGCAGCTCTTCGAGGAACTTCAGATCATGACCGGAAACCAGGATCGCCTTGCCAGCCTTGGTGCCGAGCTGTACCGGGGTCGGGACAGGGTGACCGTAAGCTTCGACATGGGCCTGGTTGAGCAGCTCCATGGTCAGATAGTTGATCTTGCCGGCCTCCATGGCCAGGCCGACGTTGGCCATCAGGTCAAGGCTGTCGTCGAGCATTGCCGCCAGGGCCTTGTGGGTGTAGGCATAGATCTCGTCGGATTCTTTGCCGAGGATTTTGGCATGGTCAGCATAAGCCGCATAGCCTTTGATGCCGTACATGGTGATTTCACGAACCGAGTGGATGTCGGCGTCGACGGTGTAGTCTTTGACGCCATGCAGCTGGCCCAGTTTGACCTGCTCTTCAATTGCTGCAGGCAGTGCCCAATCCTGGGCAGCGGCAGGCACGTCTCCATCATAAACGCCAGCCAGTTGTTTGGCCTTGCCGCGCAGGCGGACAGCTTCAGTGATGAATTTAGAGACGGCCTCAGGATCGAAGTCGACGTTGGTGACGGTGGTGAACAGGCCGTCGATCATGAAACGATCGATTTCCTGATCCTTGGCACCTTTTGCACGGGCCTTGTCGGCCCAGAAAGCAATGCCTTTCATGGTATAGACCAAAAGATCTTGCAGGGCGGCGACCTCAGGCTGCTTGCCGCAAACACCGATCGCTGTGCAGCCGGTTCCTTTAGACGCTTGCTCACACTGGTAACAGAACATGGACATGGTTTAACCTCCGTTGGGTTGTTTGAGTTACTCGTTGCTCATTTTGACAAGACTGAACGACTTTAACAGCCTTTTGGCGAATGTCTTTATGAATTAGTGCTATGATTTGCTATACTTTGAACCAATTCGCACAAGGTGTTGTGACAATAACCCACTGTGTGCTGGATGAATTTGACAGAGGTCAAGAAAATTAAAAAAATTGCGCGTGACGAGTTGCGTGTGGCGGCAAGTGCAAAGCCCAACAAGACATATAGCTGCAGATTAATCCTGATAGTGAATGATTTTTGCTCGTGAATTTGATTTTTCGCGCCACCCGCCAACCGCTGCAGCATAAAGAGGTAGCATGCCGAAATACTGGTTGATGAAGTCTGAACCTGATTGTTTTTCTCTCGACGACCTGAAGCAGATGCCGAACATGACCGACCACTGGGACGGAGTACGCAACTACCAGGCCCGGAACTTTATGCGCGACACCATTAAGGTTGGCGACGGCGTGCTTTTCTATCATAGCAACTGCAAGGAACCGTCGATTGTCGGATTGGCAAAAGTGGTGCGTGAAGGTTATCCTGACCATACGGCCCTTGACCCGCGTGAGAAGCACTTTGATGCCAAGTCTACAGACGAAAAGCCCATCTGGTGCATGGTTGATATTCAGTACCTCCGCCATCTGCCAAACCCCTTAAGTCGAGATCTGCTGCGCCAACATCCACTCCTCAGCGGGATGGGCGTCTTGCGAAAGGGCAATCGCCTGTCTGTTCAGCCTGTAACGTCTGAAGAATGGCAGGCTGTCCTTGCCCTGAACGGTATAGAAGATCCATTGGCAAGCTAAGAGGTCAGGAGAGAAAGTTTGTATCTGTGTGGAGTATTCGTTTTGAGCCTGGAGTCTATCGATGAATAAGTGGTTGAAAATATTATCCGGAATCGCTGCTGTGCTGGTTCTTCTTGTTGTTGCATTGCTGGTACTGGCGACCGTATTGATTACCCCTGAGCGGGTAAAAGAAGCGCTTCTGCCGCTCGCTGAAGAGAATATCCATCGCAAGATAGAGCTTGGCGATATACAGGTCAGCCTGTTCTCGGGCATCGAAATTCACGGCTTGAAACTTTATGAAAAGAATGGCCAGGATCTGTTTGTTTCTACAGAGATGGTCAGACTGAAATACCAATTGCTGCCCTTGTTGGCTATGAAGGTCGTCGTTGATGAGGTTCGCCTGGAAACGCCGAATATCAAGGTCGTTCGGCTACAGGATGGGCAGTTCAATTTCAGTGATCTTATTGATGGCACGGACTCTGAACCCATGTCTGAAAAACCTCAACCTGCAGAGGCCAGTAGTCCGGCGGACAGCGGCGCTCCGCTCAGTCTGCTGATCTCAAACCTGCTCCTGCAGAATGGACATTTGGTCTTCCTTGATCATGTCCTGAATAACGAAGCCCCTTATCGCTATGAAATCTCAGATCTGCAGATCGCTGCAAGTGGTGTTTCGCTGACCGGGAAGATTCCTCTCAAGGTGAAGTGTCTTCTCAATGAAAGCCCTTTGAATCTTGATGGGCATATCAACCTGCAGCCCTTTAATGTGACTTTCGACATCGCAATGAAGGATTTGGATGTTGTCGCATTCAGCCCCTATTTCAAGGACGCCCTGCCCGGTAAACTGGGCGGAGCAAAGCTTTCCCTTAACTCAAAACTGCTCGGGACCTTTGAAGATCTGGGTCTGAAAGGCTCCCTCTCGGTGGCGGACCTGGCCCTGCTCCTTGATGCCATGCCTGATGCCCCTCTGGAGAACGCTGTTGTCAATGTCGACTTCGACATGCTGCTGGCGCACAAGAGAGATCTGCTGCAGGTCAACAGTTTTGCTCTTGATTTCAACGGCATTAAAGTTGCTGCGATCGGCAAGATTGATTCTGTACTGACTGCGCCAAACATTGATCTTAAACTTTCGGTCCCTGATTTGAAAATACGCGAGGCGCTTAATGCCGTGCCGCAGAGCCTCATTGGCGATGTTCACTCTCTTGACCCTGCAGGCTCCCTGTCGGCAGAGGCTGCTTTGTCAGGCTCACCTGGAGACCCTCAGTCCTTGTTGAAATCGGCACAGCTCGATCTCTCTGATGTTCAGGCCACAGCAGGCGGGCAACGTCCCGCTTTTTCCGGTCGTTTGTTGTTGAACGGCGACCACCTCAGTTCTGAAGGCTTGCAGGTTCGCCTCGGTGACAATAATGCTGACATTAAACTTGCCGCCAGTCGCCTTTTTACCCCGCCGGTGGTTGTCACCGCTGATATCACCTCCAAGAAGTTCCTGCTTGAGCCTCTTCTTATGGGCAGTGCGGCACCTGTTGCGGCCACTGAAGAGGGTGCCGCCGACCCCGGTCTTGCTGAGGGTGCCAAAGTGGAACTGGGACCCTTTGATATCCCGGTCCATGCCACCGGGACAATTACTGTTGCAGAGGCTCTTTGGAAAAACTTGTCGATCAATGATTTCAACGCCCGTTATGAGCTTAAGGACAACATTTTCAATCTTTCACGCATGGATGGCAAGGTGGCCGGAGGCTCTTTCGACACCAGCGCCAGGGTTGACCTTGGTAAAAAGGGTCTGGTGTACAGCGCCAAGTTGGGCTTGACCTCCGTTCAAGCCGATCCGGTGCTGACTGCCTTCGTGCCGAAAGCCGCCGGGAGCCTGCTCGGTGCCATGGATATGTCCCTTAGCCTGAATGGTCGTGGCTCTCAGTGGCAGACTCTCCGCCGTAATCTTTCGGCTGACGGAAACCTGCTGGTTGCTGATGGGCGCCTGATCAATCCGGAACTTGTCAAGGGCCTCAGTTCTATTCTGCAACTTTCAGAACTTAAAGATATCCAGTTTAAAAATTTCACGGCTCAATTCAAGGTTGTTGACGGAAAGGTTAAATTGGACAGCCAGATTATCAGCGATCGCCTCAAGCTTTTTCCGAAAGGTTCTCTCGGTCTGGATGGGTCTCTGGACATGGGCCTTGATACACGCCTCAGTCCGGAACTTTCTGCCAAGCTCGATAAAAGCGCTAGCGTCACCCGCTATTTAACAGATGAAGATGGCTGGACCCAGATGCCGTTGTTATTGACCGGAGACTTTTCATCCCCACGGTTTGGTATTGACCCAAAAGGTCTCAACCGTCAGGCTGGGAAAGCTCTGGGCAATGAGCTGAATCGTCAGCTCGATAAGCTCTTCAAGTCGAAGGATTCAAAGAGCGGTAGCGAGCCTCAACCCGGTAGTGATGCTGAGCCTAAGGACGACCCGGGTCGTAAACTGCAGGATTCTCTACAGAAACTCTTTGGTAATTGACAGTTATCCCTGCCTGAGTTACAAACAAAGGCAAACAATAGGAAGGCACTATTTATGAGTGGTATCAAGTACTTCAGTGGCTTTGAAGTTATTCGCGCAGCAAAGGAAGTTGAAAAGAATGGTCATCGCTTTTATTCGACCATGGCGGAGAGAGCTTCAGACCCGACTTTAAAGGAGCTCTTCTCATGGCTGGCCCAGGATGAAGTCGAGCATCTCAGACGTTTGAACCAATTGGAGACAAAGTATCAGGACGGTGCGATTGTTGAATACGAAGAGGAGTTCCTGCCGTACTTGAGTCAGTTCTCCGACACGAAAATATTCCCCGATGCAGAGCAGCTTGAAGCGGTTCTGAAAACGGACACAGCAGACATTCAGGCGCTGGATCTTGCTATAGAAGCTGAAGAGAAATTCGCTGAATATTTTCTCAAAGCCAGCAGCCTGGCTTTAGCTGATGATGGTAAAGAAGCCTTTGGCTGGTTGGCTGGTGAGGAAGTCAGGCACGCAAAAATCTTAAAAGAACGTCGTGCTAAATTTGCCGGAGAGTAAGTTTTTTCTTTAAGTGGAATGGTCCGTGCTGTTTTAATCTTCGGGGGATGATATGGCGGAAAGTCGTTATAAGAAGCGCCACCGTAAACGGATTTCACTCAACTTTGGCATCAGCGAGGTTGAGAAGTTCGGTTTTACCGATGATATCAACCACGATGGGCTTTTTATCCGCTCTGCTGTCTGCGCCAAGCCCGGCGTAACCATTAAGGTAGAGATCAGGCACGAGTCCGGTTTGATAGCCCTGTTGGGTGAGGTCCGTTGGTCGAAAAAAGTCCCTGCCAATGTTCTGCAAAAACTCAAAGGCGGGATGGGAGTGAAGATTCTCTCCTTTCTGGCCGGCGAGGAACTTTATCATGCCCTCTGTGATGAGCTGGTTGAACAACGGGGAGCCTGATGCCGGGCGCGTCCTGCCTGTCGCAAGTTTACACACTATCAATAGTGAAAGGCCTGCCGCTTGATGCGCAGGCCTTTATTTTTACCTATCCTTATGTCCCTAATCACGGGCTATTCCGGCGTCGAAACCCGCCGGTTCGTTTGAAACTATTGCAATGATCAGGCTTAGAATCGATAGGCAGAACCTCCTTGTCAGGGGTTGAAGGTCCAAGCAACGTTGCTTCTAAGTAACTATAACCCTTTTTTGAGAATCTTGCATCCTTTTCGGGCAATTTTCTAAAAATATAACGTCAGATTTTGTACGATGATGAGCTTATCAAGTCGTCTGGCAGGGTTGTTCACGGGCAGTCTTCCTGCCAGCCTTCATAATTCAGCAACAACTCACAAAGGGTTTCTGTGCATTCGTGGTCCAGGTCTAAAGTAAGTCCACTCAAAGATTTGTGACATTCTATGCGATTGGCCAATTCTTCTCCCCATGCCGGATCATAGAAACTGACCATCGCGGCCAGGAATTGCTCCTCGCCCTCGCTCTCCTTTTCGAATAGAGCTTCTATGGTTTCTTTCAGGGGCTTTAATTCCTCTTTAGCCAGTGCCGTGTCCGGTGCTCCAGGGCCAAAAAACTCCGGGCCCAAAAATTCGACGCCATGTTTCCATGCCTTGAGAAAGCGCGCACGTTTTTGCTCCGACTGCTGCAGCACATTCAGCACGTTATCTTTGTGCATGAGTCACCTCACTCGTCCTGTCTGGATGCCTGAACCGATTTTTAGGATATTCTAACAGAGAAATCTGTTCATGCGGGGGGAGTGGTGATTTTTTATGGGGACACAATTCGACTGACATTGTGCCCCCATAAAAGATTAGTGAGACTGCTTATCTTGTTACCGTAATCTCGACGTTCAGTTCTTCGGCCACATCGTTAAGGCCTTCTTCGATAGTCTGTGCCGTCGCCGACCCTGAGAGTTGAATATGGATATCCATCAGGTAAAGGGATGTGCCGCTCTCCGGAGTCGTCTTGACGACGGATTTCAGATCAAGAATGTTCAAGGCCTTGTCAGCGAGGTATTGGCTGATCTTGTAAACGATACCGGCCTGGTCCAAACCCTCGACGTGAATGGTCGCGATGGCCGTATTGGGCTGACTGATGACACTGCGTTCTCTTAATGGCCGGATCAAGGCTGAAATGCTTTTGTCTTTCTCAAGCTTTTCGCAACCTTCGAGCAGTTTTTCTTCAATCTTCTCGTCGCTTGAAGAGAAGAGCAGGTTGATCGTGAACTCATCGGACAACATCGACATGCTGGTGTCTTCAAGGTTGCAGCCGGTTTCATAGAGCAAGCTGGTTACATCGGCAACAATGCCAGGGCGGTCTTTGCCAAAAGCGGTCATGATATAACGGTTTTGCATCTGTCCCTCCGTTTCAAATTCCGGTTAAATAGTCAAAGTTGATTCATTCTCGCACTTTCTGGTTTTTTCTTCAATCGCTTGGTCAGGGCGAAGCCATGTTGACAACTGCGCTAAATGGAGCATGGGCCTTAAAATATGGCAATCGTTATTTCAATACACCGAAAAGTTTGATCTTTATGATATCCTTACAATTAATGATTCATCACTACCATTTTCAGGGGAGATTTTTTATGAGTGAACAGAAGGATAAAAAAGTAGAACATGAAAAAGTAGGACAGGGCGAAATAGAACAGGAAGAAATAGGTCTGTACGAAAAGCTGGCGTCCAGGACTGCTGATCTCCTTGAAGAGGGCAAAAAGACTTTTGATGAAGCTCTCAAGAAAGCGAAAGAAGAACTTTCCTCTGCCGGTGATTTTTCCCGTGAACAGACAGACAAGTTTGGAGAATATGTCCGCCGTGATTTAAAGGAAAATGCTGACAAGGCCAGGAATGCGGTGATGAAGGCTGTTGAGCCGCAACGCCTTGCCGCAGGTGTGCAAAGCGCCTTCTCGAGGATTTTGACCAGTACTGCTGAAACCCTCACCGAGCTTGCTGAACGTTCGGAAAAGGTGCTGGAGTATAAGACTGGCGAGATTACCAGCCCAGGGACCATGACCTGCAAAGGCTGCGAAGCTGAAATGCACATGACCAAGACGACCCGTATTCCTCCGTGCCCCAAGTGTCACAAAACGGTTTTTCGCAAGTCTTATTGATTTTTGCCTGTCGCAGCTGCCGCCACGCAGTTGTCTTCTCTAGACTTCGCGTCGGTCTGTTGAATAGCTCCGGGTTTGATAGTGCCCCATGATGTAAATGCGCTTTAAGAAGCTGCTTAAGGATTGTTTTGATGAAGATTGAGTGGTACCCGGGGCACATGGCGAAAGCCAAACGACAAATCGCCGAAGTGATGCCGAAGATTGACGTGGTTATTGAAGTTCTTGATGCACGTTTACCGATGTCCAGTGCGAATCCGATGCTGGAAAAGCTCCGTGGTCAAAAACCATGCATCAAGGTTCTCAACAAGTCTGATCTCGCCGACCCCGGGGTGACAGAAGCCTGGGTTCGATATTTTGACCAGATGGCGGGAGTGAAAGCAATTCCCATAGAAGCCAACAAGCGTTCGGTTGCAGGCCAGATCCCAAAGCTTTGTCGTGTCCTGGCTCCTCATCGAGGGGTCCCCGGCAAAACCTTGCGGGCCATGGTCGTTGGCATTCCTAACGTCGGCAAATCGACGCTGATCAACACTCTTGCCGGCAAAAAGATGGCCCGGGTCGGTGACAAACCGGCAATAACGACCTGTCCGCAACAGATCGACCTGCGTAATGGTATCCACCTGTCTGACACCCCTGGTCTGCTCTGGCCGGACATTCGCAACCAGAAGAGCGCATACCGTCTGGCCGCCAGTGGCGCCATAGGTGAAGGCGGTATGGATTATGAAGGCGTGGCTATCTTTGCCGCGGAGTTCCTGATGAACTTCTATCCCGGTCCTCTTGCAAAACGCTACAAGTTTGAAGCCTTGCCTGATAATGCCTCTCAATTACTCGAGGAGATTGGCCGTAAACGTGGTTGCCTGATCTCCGGCGGGCATGTCGACCGATTGAGAGCTGCAGAGTTGCTGCTGCGTGAATTACGTGCAGGTCTGATTGGTCCGGTCAGCCTGGAAAAACCAGGCGATGACGATTTTGCAGAGTCAGGGGATGAGTCATGACTGCCGATATGCTGGAAGCATTGCTCGAGAGTGGGCAGGCACCTGCAGTACTTGATGTTCGCAGCAGTCTTGAATTCAAGTCCGGTCATATCAAGGGTGCCATTCATGCTCCTCTGCCCAACCTGTTGAAGAGCGCAGCTGCTGCCGTTGAGCAGAAATCAGACTCGCTGGTGCTTATCTGTGAACACGGACCCCGAGCACAGGTGGCTGCAATGTACCTCAAGTTCAGAGGCTACAAATCGGTTGAATTGCTCGATGGACACATGTCTCAGTGGCGGGGCTCGAATCGTCCGATGGAATAAGCTGCTTGAGATGGGTTGTCTCCAGGTAAAAAGCTCGAAAAAACGCGACAAGATCGATGAGGCGACATACCAGTAGAGAGGTGCTTCCATGATGGCGTGTATGAAGCTGTCCCATGTGCTGCCCTCTGCAAAAGCCTGAACTGCTTCCTGCCGGGTTTCTCGATCAGTGACCAGGCATCAATCTGTCCCTCCGTGGACTTATCTGAATGGCTTAGCCGATGAATCACCTGCATGCGGAAAAAAGCCCCTATCTCGAACAGCATGTGGACAACCCGGTCGATTGGTACCCCTGGGCGGATAAAGCTTTTCAGCTTGCCGTTGCCAATAACCAGCTGATTTTTCTTTCAATTGGCTACTCGACCTGTCACTGGTGCCACGTTATGGCCCATGAATGTTTCGAGGACGATGAGGTTGCTGCACTTCTTAACCATGATTACGTCTCCATAAAAGTCGATCGAGAAGAACGTCCTGATATTGACCAGGTTTACATGGACGTCTGTCAGAGAATGACGGGCAGCGGGGGCTGGCCCCTGACCATCATTATGACGCCTGATAAGCGACCTTTCTACGCGGCGACCTATATTCCCAAACATGGACAGCACGGGCGTCCGGGATTGATGGACCTTCTGCCATGGATAACTGAGAAGTGGTCTGATGAACCGGACCTGCTCATTAGCGCTGCCAGCGAACTTGTCAAGGCGTTGCAGCATACCAGCCCCTCCGCCAGCTTTGCGGCCATCAATCTAGACCTGCATACAGAAGCGGAGCGGTCGCTTAAAAAAAGCTATGATCCTGAATTTGGCGGTTTCGGTAAAAAGCCGAAATTCCCCAGGCCTCACGACCTGACGTTTCTTCTGCAACGATATCAAACGACAGGCAATGCAGAGTGCCTGGAGATGGCTGAACAGACGCTGCAGTCGATGCGTAATGGCGGCATCTTCGATCAGATCGGTTTTGGCTTTCATCGCTATTCGACGGATGAAAAGTGGCTGGTCCCTCATTTTGAGAAGATGCTTTATGACCAGGCGGGGTTGACCCTTGCCTACCTTGAAGCCTGGCAGGTCACCGGCAAGACAAGTTACGCCACAACCGCTGGAGAAATCCTCAGCTACCTGCAGCGTGACATGCTGAGCCATGAAGGAGCTTTTTACTCTGCTGAAGATGCTGATTCGGAAGGTGTTGAGGGAAAATTCTATCTCTGGACCCTTGCCGAAATCGTTGACGCTCCTCGGTGATCAGGCGCGGGATTTCTGTGCTGCCTACCAGGTTGTCGAGGCAGGCAACTACCCCGATGAAATGACCGGCCAATTAACCGGCAACAATATTCTTCACCGTGGACAAAATCCAGTAGTGCCTGCTTCGGAAGATTCTCACGAAGCTTTTTCCCCGTTGCGGCAGTTGCTTCTGGCCGAGCGCATAAAACGCGTCCGACCGCACCTGGATGACAAAGTCCTCACTGCATGGAACGGCATGGCCATTTCGGCTTTTGCGCAAGCGGGGAGGGTGCTGAACCTACCTGCTTATGTGGCCGTCGCCCGACGTGCGGCAGATTTTATCCTCTCCCGGATGCGTGACGGCCAGCGACTTTTCCGCAGATACCGTCAGGGTGAGACCGCAATCAGCGCTTTCTCGGAAGATTATGCGTTTTTTGCCCGCGGTCTTCTTGATCTCTATGCCGCGACCTTTCGCCCGGAGGATCTGCAGCAGGCGATTCAAACCGCCGGTCAGCTGAAAGGTCATTTTCAGGATCCGGCGACCGGCAAGCTCTATGACACGCCCTCTGATGGAGAACCCTTGTTGATCAGGCCGTCGAGTTCCTTTGATGGTGCCATGCCGTCTGCCAGTTCGATCACTGTGGAGGTGTTTACTCGGCTGTTCCTGATGACCGGTGATCTTTCCTGGAAGTCTGCGGCAGAAAGCCTGTTAACCTCTCTGTCCCTTGAAATCTCCAGGTATCCCGCCGGTTTTACCCGGGCCCTGCAATCCGCAAGCTGGCTGTTGGAGTCAACCCGGGAGGTTGTCATCGTCGGTGCAGCGGACGACCCTGCCACTGAGTTGATGCTGTCAGTTGTTCGCAGTGCCAACCTTGCTCGAACCGTTGTCCTGTTCAAGGCTGTCGACGACAGCGAAGTCATCACCTCTCTGGCGCCCTTTACTGCGTCTATGACGTCCGGGGATGGGCAAGCCTGTGCTTATGTCTGTCAGAACTTTACGTGTCATGAGCCGGTGGCTGATAGTGAAGTTCTACGTCAGCTGCTCAGCAATCTACCGGAGCAACAGGAATGCTGATGAACCTGCCTGACTACCGGCGGCCCTGGTATCTTCTCGATGAGCATATGGAAACGATCTGGCCGCTGCTTCCTCTCGCCTGGCCGAGAGCTCCAATCTGATTTACATGAAACGCTTTATGCGGCTTATGGGGCAAAAAGTCCGTCTCCTCTCCGCAAACTTTCCGGCCGAATTTCCCTGCCATGATTATCATACGCTGAAGACCTTTGCTGATTTTGATGGTCGTTATACGGCTCCGCTGCACGGTTTTCGTGATGCGCAGCACTATTGGCAGAGTTGCAGCTGCACAGGTTATCTTGACAAAATCCGTGTGCCTGCCTGGATTGTCAATGCCCGAAATGATCCTTTTCTGCCACTGTCATGTTACCCGGAGCATAAAATTCACGATAATGCGATGGTGTCGCTCATATCACCTCAACATGGCGGCCATTGCGGTTTTGCTGTTGCCGGTAAACATCAGGCATACTGGTCGGAACGTCTTGCTCTGGACCTTTTCTCTTCACGGCATCAGTAAGCTGTGTATATTGAAACTTTTCTCTGGCTTCATCAGCCTCTGCAGCTCTGAAAAGTCTTTTGCCACTGCCTGGTTTTGACAGAATTCTAATCTATTTTATCCTGCATACTAGTGTGTAATTCCAAGGTGGAATATGTTATAGTCTGCAATCATTTCCGAGGGATTAATCAATGCCGAAGGTCACTGTAATTTTCGCTCATGGACGAGAAAGCGGTCCATGGGGAAGCAAAATCAGAATTCTGGCAAAAGTCGCTGAACGCTTCGGCTGCGGTGTCATCAGTCGCGATGACAGTGATAACCGTGATCCTGAATTGCGGGTCGCCAGATTGATTGACGAGGTCAAGTCAATTGACGGTCCGGTTGTACTGGTTGGTTCCAGTATGGGCGGTTATGTGACAACCGTGGCTTCTCAAGTCGTTCGTCCGACCGGCCTGTTCCTGATGGCGCCAGCCTTCGGCTTGCCGGGCTACGAGCACCAGTCACCTCAGGCCATTGCCAGGGAATTGACTGTCGTACATGGTTGGGGCGATGAGCTTGTCCCGGCTGCAGCCGTCCTTGAGTTTGCCCGCAGACAAGAGGCGATGCTGCACCTGGTTCCGGCGGGGCACGCGCTCCTCGAACAGCTTGACTGGTTGGAGCAGATTTTTACCTTGTTTCTGCAACGTTGCCTGCAACAAGAGCAGGGCACGGTTCGAGGTCGCTTCCTGGCGGCACTCTGATCTGTTGCTCCCTTCTCATAACGCATGCAAGACCTGGATTTTTTGATTATTCATGGCTGGTAAGGAACGAATTGACAAGTTGATGGTGCAGCGGCAACTGGCCGGCTCACGTGAGCGGGCCAGGGCTCTGATACTCGCCGGGCGTGTGCTTGTGAACGACCGAACGGTTGACAAGGTCGGCTCCCAGGTTGACACAGCATCGGCTATCCGCCTCAGAGGAGAGGACATCCCTTACGTATCACGCGGAGGTTTGAAGCTCGCCGAGGCGTTGCAACGTTTCGCTATCACAATTAACGGGAGAGTCGCTATAGACGTCGGCGCCTCCACCGGCGGCTTTACCGATTGTCTGTTGCAGAATGGTGCCGCAAGGGTCATCGCTGTCGATGTTGGTTACGGGCAGTTGGCATGGAAGTTAAGAGATGACGACAGGGTCCAGAACCTTGAGCGGACCAATATCAGGCATCTTACCGCGGACCAGCTTGATGAGCTTCCGGACCTGGCCGTTATTGATGCCTCGTTTATCTCTCTGGAAAAAGTGCTGCCGTCAACCCTTGCCCTTTTAAAACCCTGCAGTGACATCATTGCACTGATCAAACCGCAGTTTGAGGTGGGTAAAGGTCAAGTCGGTAAAGGTGGCGTTGTGCGTGATGCCGACCAACATCTTGAGGTCGTTGCCAGGATCAAGCTTTACTCGGAACAGCTCGGCTGCCAGGTGCTTGAGGTCTGCGACAGTCCGCTTCTGGGGCCGAAGGGCAATAAGGAGTTTCTGATTCACCTGCGGTTGGAGAAAAGCTTATGAGCCATCAGATCTATTCTCGCCGCGAGGCGATGACTGTCCACAAGGAAAGATTCGGCGCGGCTTGCCGCCAGAATGTTTGTTACTATCCAGAGTTTTTTCATGGGGGAGAGGTATGACAGCTTTGCTGGGTAGCGCGCAGATAGAAACACTGGCTCGCGAAGAGAGTGTTCGGGGCGTCCTCGTTCGCACGGTGCTCAAGCAGGCTGAACTTGCCGATGAGCATGAACTGCAGCTGCTGGAAGATGCTCTGCAGCTGTTGTTGACGAGGTTTCAGTCTATGGATGGTGGGGCCTGATGATACTGCGTAGCATTGAACTGGAGAGCTTTGGCAGGTTCCGGGGCCAGACCGTTGAGTTCCGACGGGGCCTGAATCTCGTCATCGGGCCCAATGAGGCCGGCAAATCAACGATTGCCGAGGCAGTTCCTGCCGTCCTGTTTGGCACAAACCGTCTGGAACGCTTTAAACCCTGGGGTCGTAACCATTGTTCTGCAGCGCTCTTTTTTGAAGGCCGGGGACATACTGTCGAGGTCAAACGCAACCTGCTCACCGATGAGGTCGAGTTGGTCGAAAAAGATGACCTTTACCATGTCAGGTCGCAGTTTTCCGGCAAGGCACCGTTTAGGGGGCGTAGCGCCTCTTGTCGCGAATACCGTGAGCTGCTTGAAAAATTGATCGGAGTTGCCGATGAGAAGTTGTTCCGCGCGACTTACTTTTTCGGGCATCATCCGCAGAGCTGGAACGGTGACGAGCTCGCTCTCAAGCTGAGAACCTTGGTGAGCGGCACGGCAGAAGCTGATTATGCAGAGATTCTCGATAAATTACTGGAAGAACACTTTGAGCTGACCCGAAGCAACCCCTGGGGTCGTGACAAACAACGCGACCGTGAGTATGAAATTGTCTGCCAGCAGTTGGCAGAGCAGGGTGATGAAGACGCCGTGCCGATTTTTGTAGAGATCGACAATCCTGCAGGCAATGACCCTTTGGCAGACCTTAAAGTGGAGATAAAAACACTGGCGGAGGAGCTTGAGTTTGATCGCGGAGAGTATCAAAAGGGGCAGCGCTATATCGAGCGTTTTCGGCAACGGGCGACCAGCACCAGTGAAACGCTGGCGGTGGCAAAGGCAGCTGAGCCGACAAAGGTCAAAACACCGGACGCAAAAGAGGCGCTTGCCGAAAAACTGACCGCTGTCGGCTTGCCGCCCAGCCCACCACGGCAATTGCCGGAGTTGCTGGCCGAGGCCTCTGAAATACGGCAGGTGCTGGCGGCCTTGCAGCAACCCTTCTCTATTCTTCATAGTCGTGAAAAGAAAATCCCCCAGGTCCCCTGGCTGGTGATTGGCTGCCTGCTGGTGTTTTTTACAGTCCTCGCCGCTGTCGCCTGGTGGCAACCCTTTTTCAAGACTCCGCTCCTGTCGGTGGCCGGTGTTGGCTCTGTGGCTCTGCTGGCCTGGGCCGCCTGGCGGCAGGTGTCTCCGGAAAAAATCTTTACAGCAGTGTCGCAAGGAGCGCGGGCATCTAGAGCAGAAGAAGGGCGCCGCGCAACAGCGCCAGGCCGAACTGAGTGAGCGTTGTGAGTCTCTTGGGCTGCCGACTTCTGCGGTCGACATGGTTCGACTGCAAAAACTTGTGACGACTCACCAAGCATTGCTCGACCGCTACTGGTCTTCATCTGCCGCTGGTGCCGATGATGCTGAGATCGAAGAAGCTATTGAAGCTGTCAATTGCGACTCGGCAACGCCCGGCAGCAACGGAGTCAGCCGCTCTAGAAAAGGGTCGGGAGGATGATGGGAGCGGGGAGGAACTTCGCCAGCTGGAAACCCGCTTGAGTGAGTTTGCTGCCAGCATGAAGGAGAAAGAGGCTCGTCTGCAGGAGCTACAGATGAAGCTGAAGTCAAGCCTGCAGACAGATCAGGCTGTCGCCGATGAGCTTGTTGGCAGTGGTGTCTCACAGCGAGATCCTCTGGTCCAGGAACTCTCCGTGAAGAACCCCACATCGCCTCTTCTGAGGCGTAAGAATAAGCTCGAAAGCCGCATCTCTGTCCTTCGCAAGTCGATTAACCTGCTCGCCGAAGCCGTTGACGAGTTCAGCCGCTCTCACCTGGTGAAGCTGAATTCCGAGGCCGGCAAGATGTTTGGCAAGATTACCGGAGGTCGCTACACGGCAATCAGGCTTGATGAAAACATGACACCCTCCGTACAGGTTGACGGTCGTCGCTGGATGCCCGTCGACCATTTCAGCCGCGGCACTGTTGATGCCATTTACCTTGCCCTGCGGATGGCCCTGGCCAAGGTTCGTGATGACGGCCGCTCTCTGCCCCTGATGCTGGATGATCCCTTTGTCCATCTGGACCAGAAGCGTCTTGCGAAAACGCTCAATCTGGTTGACTTGGCTTCTGCTGATGGACAATTGATACTCTTCAGTCATAATCTTGAATTAGGCAAACGTGCTGCCCGTGAAAGGTGGCATGTCGTCCCCCTTGACGGGGACGTTGTTGATACTACCCCCGATGAAGGAGGAGCGCATGCCGGACAACTGCATCTTCTGTAAAATTATCGCCGGTGAAATCCCGGGCAAGACCGTTTATCAAGACGATCAGGTCGTCGTCCTTGAGGATCTCAACCCTCAGGCTCCTGATCATGTCCTGATCGTACCGCGCAAGCATATTCGCACAACTCTGGACTTGACGACCGCAGACAATGAACTGATTGGCCATGTCTTTCAGGTGGCCGGCAAGGTTGCCCATGACCGGGGGTTCTCCGATGATGGCTTCCGGGTGGTGAACAATTGCAACGAAGCTGGCGGACAGACTGTCTGGCATATCCACTTCCATTTGCTGGGCGGAAGAGACATGACCTGGCCACCGGGTTAGCCGCCGGTTCGTGGATCGTCCGGCAGACTTCTCGTCGAAAAGATATCTTTGCCTCAAGACACTGAACATGCTTGCGGGTTGACTGATTCTGGATTAATATCAGCCGGAGTTCTGAAGCTGAAGAGGGCCTGTTATCCTCTCTATCTTCAAGGATGGTTACTTGTTTCCAGCTCGTGAACGGGTGTAAGTGTACATGGATAGAATTCATCAACCGATAGCTCTGCCGGTAGCGGCGGAGAAGCATGATGATAAACGGCAACAGAAACTGATCAACGAGATCATGGAGCTGCTGGTGACGCATCATGGCGGCAGCCTGAGCGAACAGGTCCTCGACGACTCGATTGATGCTCTGCAAAAAGCTCTTCAGCTGGCACAGGATGCGCACCGTAAACAAGTTCGTAAATCGGGCGAACCTTATTTCTTTCATCCTTTGCGGGTTGCCCACCTGGCCGCCAGGCACTGGATGGATTTTGCCTCGGTCATAGCTGCTCTCCTGCATGATGTCGTAGAAGACACCCCCACAACACTTGAAGATGTCAGTGAAGTGTTTGGCATGGAAATCGGCTTGCTGGTTGATGGCCTGACCAAGGTCGATGATGAGCTCCTCAGTCGTAGTGTTTTGAAGGAGCAGACCTATCGCAAACAAATTCTGCTTGCTGTCAGGGATATCCGGGTCCTCTGCCTGAAATTCTGGGATCGCATTGACAATCTGCAGACCATTCAGGCGTTGAATCCGGACAAGCAACGCTTGATCGCCGAAGAGACCCGGACGATCTATGTGCCTCTGGCCAGGCACCTCGGTATGGGTCGTGTTGCCACGGAGCTTGATGCCCTGTCCCTGAGGATTCTTTATCCGACCAGAGCCGATCGATACGATACACTCGTTCACGACATTCGAGATCTTTACGAGCCCTCTTTTCGCCGTATCCGCTCTGAAGTCCATAATATTCTAGAACATCACAAGATTGATGCCTTGCTCAAAGACCGTTGGCGGCATTTTTCCATTGCTGCTGCCCGCTCGACCGGTCGCGGCCTGCCGGCTCTCTATACCCTGGATATCCTGGTCGATCGGTTTCTTGATGCTTACCACACGCTCGGTTTATTGCACCGCCTCTATCCTCCTATCCCCGGCAAGCTGCGTGATCATTTAAATATGCCGTCTCAGTATGGATACCAGGCACTTAAAACCACTGTCCAGGCCGGCGAGGTTCGACTGCGCGTAGAGATTACGACGCGCAAACTGTCGCGTTTCAATGAGTCAGGTGTTTTAGCTCCCGGCTTTGAATTCCGCAGTTCCAGCTTTGAGGATTTGATGCAGTCCCTGATCGAAGGTGAGTCGGCTTTTGACATGGAAAGTCTGCGTCTGGCTTCTGCATCAATCCAGGTTTACACGCCCCTGGGAGAGGTGCGTTCCCTCCCCGAGGGGAGCAGTGCCCTGGACTTTGCCTTCAATATCCATGAACAGCTTGGCTTGCATGCTGTTCGCGTGCGGATTAATGGCAAGATCCGCCAGCTCAAGGCCCGCTTGATGGATGGAGACCAGATCGATGTCGAAACCTCAGATCGACCGACTGTCTTGCCGAAATGGTTGGAGTGGGCAGTTACGCCGCGTGCTCGCAACAGCATTCGCCGTTATCTGCGCTCAAAAGTTAAGCAACCGCAGAGTGGCAAGATTAAGTCGTAACCAGTTCTTCCTCTTGTTCTTCTTTGTGTTGCTTGTGTTGCCTCTGGTGCCCGTCGGGGTGGTGTTTGCCGGCGAAGCGCATGTGTTTGTTTACCATCGTTTTAACGACTCCCGATACCCTTCTACCAACATCACCACGGATAATTTCAAAGCCCATCTCGAAGCTCTCAAGGATGAACAGTTTACCGTTCTGACTCTCGGTGAGGTTGTTGTTCGATTGAAGGCAGGGGAGAGCCTTCCCGCAGCGTTGCGCAGTGATTTCGGTGGATGATGGTTATCTTTCCTTCTTTACCGATGGCTGGCCTCTGCTGAAACAGTACGGCTATCCCGCGACACTTTTTGTCAGTACCGATACTGTTGGTGGTGACGATTATCATGAGTTGGCAGGAACTTCGCCTGTTACAGCAGGAGGGGGTTGAAATTGGCAACCATTCAGCCAGTCATGCTTACCTGCTGGATCGTCTCCCTGCAGAAACAGAGAGCGCATGGCGTGCCAGGGTTACGGAGGACCTGGAGCGCGCGCAGGCCATGTTTGAGAAGTCTCTCGGATCAACTCCCCGGCTTTTTGCTTATCCCTACGGAGAATTTTCTACAGAGCTGTCAAGCCAGGTCCGTGCTGCCGGTTTTGCCGCTGCTTTCGGGCAACAATCCGGTGTGATCGCCGCCGGACAGGATCTCTATATGCTGCCGCGCTTCCCGGTTGGCGGAGCCTATTCCACGCTGAGCGAGTTTCGCAGCCGAATGTTTATGATGAACTTGCCCGTTAAGATATCAGGTCCACAAGATACTGTTATAAAAGATAAAAACCCGCCTCTGTTAAAGTTTCACCTTAACAAGGGGCTGGTTGATGAAAGAACCTTGAAATGCTATGTCCCGGGGCAAGCAGAGTGTCTGTTAAAGGGTGGAACTGCGGAAGGCGGGGTTTATTCCGTAAAGGCACTGCAGCCATTGGCCGGGCGCCGCAGCAAGTACACTGTTACGGCATCCGATGCGCAAGGAAAGGTCTGGTACTGGTATAGTCATTTATGGGTCATACCGGAAGTCGCGGGTGTGACCAATCAGCCTGTTTCGCGTTGAAAAGAGACCGCTGCCGCTTGAACTGATATGGCTGAGGGCTTCCTGTTGTGCTTGACGTAGTTTTGCCAGGTTGGTTTTTCCCAGATTGTTATGGCGGATCATCGCATTGATCTCTTTGATATATTCATCCCCTCGTTGTGAATAATTGGCCAGCCCTGCAGAGAGGGCTAATCCTGTCACCGGTTTTTTCGCTTTGCGGAGTTCAGCCCTGATCTCCCGGAGCTGCCTGTAAGCGCTATGGGTGTTGAGATTGTTCATGTAGCTGCGAATTGACTGGTAAATGCTGTTGAAGACGCGAACCTCGTAAATTTCGCCGTCTGGCCGTCCTGCAGGAACAATTCCTGTGCCCGGTTTGAAGGTCCATTCACCAAACAGGTTGTTGCCTAGCTGTGCAAATCTGGAGGTGCCCCAGGCTGATTCGTTAGCGGCTTGAGCCAGAACAAGAGCAGGCGGGATCGTATCAACTCTCTTCAGAAGTTGTCGGCTGGCTCTTTGGTCAGTAAGCGGCCGGCCTCTAAGTCCGTAACGTTTGGCTATTTCGCTGATGCGTTTATGGTCGTCGGTTGAGCTGGCCCTGGCATCGTGTCTTTTCAGTATCTGCTGTATTTCGAACCGTTCCTGGCTGATCTCCTGGTTGGCAAGCAGGATCATCGGCAAGAGGGCCATGAAAAAAGTTTGTTTCTTGGTTCTTGTGTTGACTGAATAATTGATGTCTTCCGGGATCTTCTCGAGGATGATCGGCGGTACGCCATCTTTAAAGGTCATCCATTTATAGTCGAGTGCCTGGAAAAAAGCATGCAACCCCGAAGTTGTCTCAGCTCTGATGGACTTTACCGTTTCAGCGTTGATCTCCTGTGCAGCAACAGCCTCCACCTGAGGGAAGCAGGCGAAGGCGACCAGCAAATATAGCGTAAGCAGCCCGGATGAGCGTGGTATGATTGTTGTTTAGTAGGCATCTGCTGTCCAGGGTTCTGGTTATGTTCTGACGACTCTCGTGTTTTCAGCGGATAAATTATATCACGCTTATTTTTATGTGGACAAGAAACAAGAGGAAACAGGTCCTGTGAAATCATATCGCAAAGAACTCTGGTTTGAGATCAAGGCACGTAGAGGTTTTATCAACATTACCCCGGATGTTGCCGCTTGCCTGGCCGAGAGTGGTATACGTGAAGGGCTTGTCCTCTGTAATGCCATGCACATTACTGCTTCTGTATTTATTAACGATGATGAAAGAGGTCTTCATGATGATTTTGAGCGATGGCTGGAGCAACTCGCTCCCCATGAACCCTTGAACCTTTACCGCCACAACAGAACGGGTGAAGATAACGGCGATGGGCATTTGAAGCGCACCATTATGGGCCGTGAGGTGGTCATTGCCGTGACTGCGGGGCAGCTCGATTTCGGACCCTGGGAGCAGATTTTTTACGGTGAGTTTGACGGGCGCAGGAGAAAACGTGTCCTGGTGAAAATTATCGGAGAATAACTTTTAACATTTTTACCCGCCAGCTACCTAGAACAGTGTTTTGTCTTCTTGTATTTGTTGTGGCATTGCATATAATTAAGGTAACTTTATCGTAGCTTGTTAATGGAGGGCAGCGTCATGAATGCACCCATAGTTTTTGGGCTGTTCGCGCTTTATGTCGCATCCATATCTCTCTACCTGGTCCTTGCCGGCCGACAGGATGCTCTTCTGGGGATGCTCAGGCGTGTCTGGGGCCGTACGCTTGGCCATGCATTTTATTTCCTCGCCAATGTCGCTTTGCCCCTCGTGCTTTGTGTTGTCTGCCTTGGCTGGGGGGTTCGACAGTACGACCCTCAGCTTGCTTCGCGCGATCTTGATTCCTTGCCGCAATTGAACGTGGAGTCTTACCGCGACTTAAGATTGCTTCTGAAGTCCGAACCATCTTCTGAAAGCCATGAAGTCGTTTACGGCGCCTGATCTTTCGTCTCAATCCCTTGCAACCTCCAGTATTGACTAACTCCCTGTTGGATTTTTTTTTGGGCAAAAGCAGGGGCCCAACCGGGCTCCTGCTTTATTTTTTCAGGTGGTGTTGTGTACCAAACAAATTAGCGGCGATGAATCGTAACGGAGCCTTGCCTGATCTGTTTCTGCAGCCAGGCACTTAATCCCTGTCTCCAGAGGTCCCGGGTCAAGGGGACTAGGAAACTGAAGCCGAGTGCATCGGTGAAGAAGCCCGGTGTCAACAGGAGCAGGCCGCCAACCAGGATCAGGGCACCGTCTATCAGGGTTATCGCTGGCATCTGTCCCCGCGACGTTTCCTCCTGAATTCTTTTGAGAATTTCTACTCCCTGGCTTTGTGCCAACCATGCCCCGGCGACCCCCGTCGTCATGATCAGGCCCAGGGTGGGGACAAGTCCGATAATCCGTCCCGCTTCAATCAGTATGTAGAGTTCCATAAGTGGTACAAAAATAAAGAATAACAGTAGTTTTATAAACACACTTCCTCACTTAATGAATTGTCGCTAATGAGTCTGGTGCAGGCAGCCACCATATCTGCATTGTTATTGCCACCTTATGGTAAGTACTTGATTTTACGATGAAAAATAATATGCCTATAAAATAGGCATAAGGTGCAAGTTGTTATTGTTCGGTTTAGGCTTTCGCTTATTCACATGGTTATCAACGACTTGTCCACATAATTTGTGGACAAGGTTGGTAGGTGCTTGAAACACATTGATTTTTTTATTTTCTGTCATTTTTTTAAGAAAATGCTTGACAGTTGTGATGACTTTGAATGCACTTTTTGACGGTCAATCATTGGTCGAGATCAGCCGTGATTTTTTTGATGGTTCTGCGCAGTGCCGACTCAGCATCAAGGCCGGCTTCATGGGCCAATCTGACAATCTCGAACAGGGTCTGTCCCAAGACGTCTTCATCTATTTGCGTCTTGACACTTTGACCCGCTGTTCGATTTTCCGCTGCTATCAAGCTCTTTGATGATCGGGGCAGCTCTGCTTCTCTCTGGTCACGTTTTACTCTGCTTAAAAGTTTCTGGGCTTTTTGCAGTGCCGGCAGATTGCCCGGCAGATGATCCGCCAGGCAGCTTTTGTTGTGGGTTTTTTCAGAACGTTTGATCCTGTCCCACTGCTGGTCGAGTTCATCGTCCGGCGTGGACAGTCTCCCCGCGGGCAAAAACATGTGGGTGACGACGTGTCAGCTTCTCCGCGATACCGCCTGCAACATCATCGAAATTGAACAGCCCCTGCTCATCGTAAATCTGTGCCTGAAAAACAACTTGCAGGAGCAAGTCGCCGAGTTCATCAAGGATAACCTCCGGTTCCCCCCCTTCGATTGCGTCGATGAGCTCGCAGGCTTCTTCAAGGATGTAGGGGGTAAGGCTCTCGGAGGTCTGTTCTGCTATCCCAGGGGCAGCCATCCGGGGCTCTCAAGGCCCGCATGATCTGCAGTAAGGATTCTAGTTTTTGAGCGAGGTCATTATGTCTCATCTTTGATCTTTTCCCATATGTGTTGACCCGTTCTACCGCAGCCTTGTCGAGATTGCAAGAGCCCCTGATTACAGGGCACTAAACTCTTGCAAATTTATCTTTAATACGTTAATAGAAGGGACTTAATTTCGGCTGCAGGTGAAAACTTCTTGACTGATTCATGGAGGTTCCTATACTGGCGCCTTGCTCAAATATACCATGAGGTAGATTGTCGTGCTGATACAGATCGACAAACTTAAAAGAAGACCCCGCCAGATTGATGTTGCTGAACAGGCGATCAGCTTCCCGGTCCTCTCGGAGCTGATGGCCGCAGAAAGTGTCACTTTCAACGAGTCAATCAAGGGCTCTCTGCAAGCGGCATGGGTTGGTGATTTTATCAAAGTCACCGGAAATTTAGAGACTTTGGTGACTTCTCCTTGCTGTCGCTGTCTGGCACCGGTGAGTACACGCCTTGATGTTTCGGTACTGCTGACCTATGTCAATCGCGAAGAGGATGAAGCGAGCCCGGATGAGGAACTGGAACTTCAGGCTGACGACCTGGGTTTGATAAGCTTTCTCCGGGCACTGAGCTGGATTTGCAGTCGGACCTGGAGCAGGAAATCGTGATGGCTATACCACAACAGCCGTTATGCAGTGAGTCCTGCCGTGGGCTTTGTCCTGCTTGTGGTTGTGATTTGAATCAAACCAGCTGCAACTGTGAGGCACCGATTCTTCACCCCGGACTTGCAGCTCTGAAAAATTTTAAAATTTAACGATTTGAGAGCAACGCGGGGTGAAATCCCTGACAATATAAAAGCCGGATTAGCCGGCACTTTAAGGAGACACACAGACAATGGCAGTACCAAAGAAAAAGACTTCGAAATCCAAGCGCGACATGCGCCGTTCCCATGATGCTTTGAAAACCCCGGGTATTTCCCTTTGCCCACAATGTCAGGAGCCTAAGCAGTCTCATCGGGCTTGTCCTTCATGTGGCAATTACAAGGGTAAGGACGTCCTTGGCGTAACAGAATAAGGGACCTTACTCTTGAGCAATCGCCCCATAGTTGCTGTTGACGCCATGGGCGGCGACCATTCTCCTGCACATGAGGTCGATGGTGCCGTTATGGCTGCCAGACGATGGCAGATCCCTATTGTCCTGGTCGGTCAGCCTGAGCTTCTTGCGCAGGAGCTGGCCAAACACGATACTCAGGGTCTGGACATTCGAGTCGAACAGGCCAGCGAAGTTGTCGGCATGCATGATTCGGCATCAGATGCGGTCCGCAAAAAGAAAGACTCGTCAATTCGGGTTGCGTTTAATCTGCTCAAAGATGGCCATGTCAATGCCGTAGTCAGCACCGGTAACTCGGGTGCCACCATGGCGGCCGGAATGTTCGTGCTGAAGCGCATTCCAGGTATTGATCGCCCGGCTATAGCGACCGTTGTTCCTAATCTCAAGGATCAGACCCTGGTTCTGGATGTCGGCGGCAATGTCGATTGCAAACCGCCGCATCTTGTTCAGTTTGCCCTGATGGGTAGCGTTTACGCATCCCAGATGCTGGGTAAACCTTCGCCCCGTATCGGCCTTTTGTCCAATGGCGCAGAGGAGTCGAAGGGTAATGAATTGACCCGTGAGGCCAACCAGATCCTGAAAAGAACTGCGCTGAACTATGTTGGCTATACCGAAGGCCGTGACATCTACAATGCCAATGTTGACGTTGTCGTTTGTGACGGCTTTGTTGGCAACGTCGTCCTTAAGGTCTCAGAAGGGCTTGCAGAGGCAATAGGTGCTATTCTGCGGGAAGAGTTCGGTTCGAGACTTTTATCCAAGCTGGGTTATCTTCTGGCTCGACCGGCACTGAAAGCCTTCAAGAAGAAAGTCGATTATGCTGAATATGGTGGCGCTCCGTTGCTGGGCGTGCAGGGAACAGCGATGATCTGTCATGGCAGTTCCAACCCCACAGCCATCATGAATGCCATTAAGATGGCTCATGACAGCGAGACCCATCAGGTGATCAGCGAAATGAGTAAGCGTCTCGAGGAACTCCAGATAGAGAATTGAACAGCATTCTCATGCTGGCCCAGGCTGACTCATTACTTAAATTTAAGGAGTTGAATCGTGATCAGAGCACGCATTACCGGTACCGGATCTTATGTTCCTGAAAAAGTTCTGACCAACCTTGATATCGAGAAATTTATCGATACCAATGATGAGTGGATCAGAGCCCGCACAGGAATTTGTGAACGTCATATTGCTGCTGATGGCGAAAACACTTCAGATCTGGCGACACGTGCTGCGGAACGCGCCATGGAGATGGCGGGCATTACCGCAGAGGAGCTTGACCTGATCGTTGTCGGTACCATCACCGGTGATTATCCATGGCCGGCTACGGCATGTATTGTCCAGGGAAATCTCGGCGCCATGAATGCCGGAGCTTTTGATGTGTCTGCGGCCTGTAGCGGTTTTCTCTATGCTCTGTCCTGTGCCATAGATCGCGTCGAAGCGGGGCGCTGCAAAAAAGCCTTGGTCATTGGTGCCGAGGTCCTGAGCCGGATCGTAAACTGGGAAGACCGCAATACCTGCATTCTCTTCGGTGATGCTGCCGGGGCAGTGATCGTCGAAGCCGGCGAAGGTGATCGCGGTTTTCTTTCAACCCACCTGCACGCAGATGGGACCCAGCTTGAGCTTCTTTATCAACCCGGTTTTGGTACCAAGTTTCTGCCGAGCGTGGAAGCGCTGAAGGAAAAGAACTACTTTTTGCAGATGCAGGGCAACGAAGTTTTCAAGGTTGCCGTGCGTTCCATGTCCGAGGTCGCCAATACTGCTTTACAGGCAAACGGTATGACTGCCGAGGATGTGGACCTTTTTATCCCTCATCAGGCGAATATTCGCATCCTCAAAGCGACGGCCAAGAAAATCGGTCTTAAAGACGAGCAGGTTTATATCAACGTGGACCGCTTTGGCAACACTTCCGGTGCAACGATCCCCCTGGCTTTGGATGAAGCGAACCGTGCCGGTCGTCTTAAAGAAGGTGATGTTATTTTACTTGATGCTTTTGGCGGCGGTTTTACCTGGGCAGCAACCTTGTTGCGCTGGTAACTGATACTACGAATAATTAAGGCGTCTTATTGATGATTGCATTTCTTTTCCCCGGACAGGGCTCGCAACATGCAGGAATGGGCAAGGACCTTGCCGATAACTTTGCGGTCGCCCGTCAAGTCTTCGAAGAAGCGAACGATGCCCTTGGCTTTGATCTCGCCTCCCTTTGCTATAATGGCCCTGAGGAAGATCTGAAGCTGACCGCTAATACCCAGCCGGCAATACTCACGACCAGCGTTGCTGCGTTGAGGGTGCTCTCGACTGAAACCGGCCTGGTTCCTTCCTTTGCAGCCGGTCACTCACTTGGTGAGTACAGTGCTCTTGTCTGTGCCGGTGCTCTGGCTTTTGCTGATGCTGTCCGTGTTGTGCGCCAGCGTGGCCGCTTTATGCAGGAGGCCGTTCCTGTCGGTACCGGTTCAATGGCTGCAATTCTCGGTCTGGGCCTCGATGATCTGGATGTGGTCTGCCGTGACGCGGCCCAGGGCCAGATTGTTTCCCCAGCCAATTACAACAGTGACGGTCAGGTGGTCATTGCCGGTCATACTGAAGCTGTCGACAGAGCTATTGAGCTTGCCAAGGGCAAAGGCGCGAAAAGAGCCATGCTTTTACCGGTCAGTGCGCCTTTCCATTGCAGTTTGATGCTGCCTGCCGGTGATCGTCTTGCCACTGTCTTGCAAGCTATTGAGATCGGAGAAATGACCCTGCCGGTTGTCAGCAATGTTGAGGCCGCACCTAATCAGGATGCCTCACGGGTTCGTGAGTTGCTGGTAAAACAGGTCAGTGCCCCGGTTCGCTGGCAGGAGACCATCGCCGCATGCGTAGATCTTGGCGTCGATCGTTACATCGAAATCGGCCCTGGCAAGGTTCTCTCCGGGCTGGTCAAGCGCATAGCCAAAGACAGCACTATCCAGAATGTACAGAATGTTGCTGATATCAGTGCTCTCGCTGGATAATTCAGGAGATATTGACTATGTTGTCTGATAAAGTTGCTATTGTTACTGGAGCCTCACGGGGCATTGGTCGTTCAATCGCTCTTGCACTTGCAGCACAAGGCGCTAAAGTTGTTGCGTCTGCACGCAATGCCGAAGCGCTCGCTGACTTGACAGCTGAGATCAAAGGGCAGGGTGGTGATGCTTTGGCCGTTGTTGGTGATGTCGCTGTTGAAGATGATGCGAACAATCTGGTGAAGCAGGCTGTTGAGGTTTATGGCCAGGTTGATGTCCTTATCAACAATGCTGGAATTACCCGTGATGGTCTGTTGCTGCGCATGAAGAATGAGGACTGGGATGCGGTCCTCGACACGAACCTGAAAGGTGCTTTTCTCTGTACTCGCGCAGTGGCAAAGGTCATGAGCAAGCAGAGGTCAGGCCGTATCATCAATATCTCTTCAGTTGTCGGTGAAATGGGCAACGCAGGGCAGGCAAATTACTGTGCCAGTAAAGCCGGTTTGCTTGGCTTGACCAAGTCTGTCGCCAGAGAGCTGGCTCGTCGCAATGTCACTGTGAATGCCATTACTCCCGGCTTTATCGTGACAGACATGACTGAAGAGATGACTGACAAAGCACGGGAAACCTTGACGGAGCAGATTCCGTTAGGACGTCTCGGTGCTGCAGAAGATATAGCTAACGCCGTCATCTTCCTGGCCTCTGATCAGTCGGCTTATATCACAGGCCAGGTCCTCGGCGTTAATGGCGGAATGTATATGTGACCCATAGAGGGTTTTCGTATAATAATAATGAGACGGTCACAGATCGGATCTAAACCAAGAAGGAGGAACATAAAATGGCAAGTAATGCAGAGCGTATTAAGCAAATTGTTGCAGAGCAGTTGGGTGTTGATGAGGATCAGGTAACCGCGGAAGCTTCTTTCATGGACGACCTGGGTGCTGACTCTCTGGATACCGTTGAATTGGTTATGGCTCTCGAGGAAGAATTCGACATCGAAATCTCCGACGAAGACGCTGAGAAAATCCAGACTGTTCAGAATGCCATCGACTACGTCGAAGCAAATTCCTAAACTTTGATTATCGCAGCTTAAGTTGCGGTTGTCGCTTATAACAACACCTGCCCCGGTAGCCTACTGCTACCGGGACAGATTTTGTTTTGGGAGGACAATAGTCTCATGCGCAGAGTTGTTGTAACTGGCCTGGGAATCACTTCCCCTCTGGGTACAGGCATAGAAAAGAACTGGGATGCCCTGATGACCGGACGCTCCGGTATCGGGCCTATTACCCGTTTTGATGCAAGTGATCTGCCGGTAAATATAGCCGGTGAAGTCACCGATTTTCCCGCCGAAGAGTTTTTTGACAGGAAAGAGGCCAAGAAGATGGACCTCTTTATTCATTACGCTCTTGGTGCCGCAGATATGGCGCTCGCAGATTCCGGCCTGGAAATCAACGACGATAACGCTGAACGTGTTGGTGTCGTGGTTGGTTCCGGAATGGGCGGATTGCCTGCTATCGAAAGGTACCAGGAAGCGATGTCCAAGGGTGGCTACCGTAAAGTCAGCCCCTTTTTCATCCCGATGACGATTATTAATCTGGCCGCTGGCCAGATTTCTATAAAGTGCGGAGCCAAAGGGCCGAATATTGCCCCGGTTTCAGCCTGTGCCACCGGTACGCATTCAATCGGTGATGCCTATCGCATGATTCAGCGTGGTGATGCAGATGCGGTGATTGCCGGCGGTACCGAAGCAACGATCTGTCCTCTGGCTATAGGCGGCTTCGCGGTTATGAAGGCTCTCTCAACGCGCAATGACGATCCGCAGGCGGCGAGTCGCCCCTTCGAGAAAAATCGCGACGGCTTCGTCATGGGTGAGGGTGCCGGTATCGTGATTCTGGAAGAGTATGAAGCGGCCAAAAAACGTGGCGCCAAGATTTATGGCGAAGTTGCCGGTTACGGTCTGACGGGTGATGCTTATCATCTGACCGCACCTGCACCTGGCGGAGAAGGTGCAGCACGTTGTATGAAGATGGCTCTGGATACGGCCGGTGTGAATCCTGAAGAGGTGGATTACATCAATGCCCACGGCACTTCGACGCCTTTCAACGATCTTTATGAAACCCTGGCGATCAAGTCGGTGTTTCGGTGACCATGCCAAGCAATTGATGGTCAGTTCAACCAAAAGCATGACTGGTCATCTGCTCGGTGCAGCAGGGGGGGTTGAAGCGATCTACTCGCTGCTGGCCATGAATAATGGTGTTGTCCCACCGACGATTAACTATGTCGAGCCTGATCCTGAATGCGACCTTGATTACGTTCCCAACGAGGCCCGCAAGGCGGACGTGAACATCGTTCTTTCCAACTCGCTCGGTTTTGGCGGCACCAACGCCACCTTGCTTTTCCGTAAGGTTTGATCAAGATGCTTTTTATCGGTAGTGATCATGGTGGCCTGGAAATGAAGGAAGCCCTTGTAAAGGTCTCTTGCTGCCCGCAATATACCGGTCAAGGATTGCGGCACGGACAACGGTGACTCGGTTGATTACCCTGATTTTGCCGAAAAAGTTGCCGGGGCTGTGTCTCGCGGTGAGGCTGAGCTCGGTATCCTGGTCTGCGGAACGGGGATTGGCATGTCGATTGTCGCCAACAAGTTTCCTGGTGTCCGTGCTGCTCTGGTCACTGATGAGTTTATGGCGCAGATGGCCAAGGAGCATAACAATGCCAATATCCTTGTTCTGGGTGGGCGTGTCCTGACTGTGGAGTTAGCGACCAAAATGGTGAATGTCTGGCTGGATACAGCCTATGAAGGCGGTCGTCATCAACACCGCCTCGATAAGATTGCCCGGCTGGAAGCAGCCGTTCGTTCCGGTGAGTTATAACTCAACTTAGCTTCGGGCAGGCCAATCGCCTGCCCGTTTTATTTCTCAACCAGTTATCCTTTTGGAGGTTTCAATCGCCATGTTTGATAAGCTTGCTCAATTTGACCCTGAAATTACTGCGGCTATTCGTAAAGAGACCGAGCGACAGGAATACAGCCTGGAGTTCATCGCTTCGGAAAACTTTGTCAGTGAAGAAGTCCTTGCTGCCCAAGGTTCAGTCCTCACCAACAAATACGCCGAGGGCTATCCCTCCAAGAGATACTACGGCGGCTGTGAGTTTGTCGATGTCGCTGAAGATTTGGCGATAAACCGTGCGAAAGCAACTTTTCGGTGCGGAACACGCCAACGTTCAGGCTCACTCCGGTTCCCAGGCCAATATGGCGGTTTACTTTGCCGCCTGTCAGCCCGGCGATACGGTCCTTGGTATGAACCTCGCCCACGGTGGGCACCTGACTCACGGCTCCCCGGTTAATTTTTCCGGAAAACTGTTCAATATCGTTCCCTACGGTCTGGATAAGGAAACCGGGCGGATTGATTATGATGAAGTGGAAAAATTGGCCAAAGAGCACAAGCCAAAACTGATTGTCGTTGGCGCCAGTGCTTATCCGCGCACTATTGATTTTGAAGCTTTCAGACGGATTGCCGATCAGGTCGGTGCTCCGGTTATGGTCGATATGGCTCACATCGCCGGTCTGGTTGCTGCCGGTGTTCATCCTACACCGGTCCCTCATGCTGAATATGTAACCACCACCACCCATAAAACCTTGCGTGGGCCGCGCGGTGGCATGATCCTCTGCCGCGAAGAGTTCGCCAAGAAAGTGAACAGCAATATCTTTCCCGGGTATTCAGGGCGGTCCGCTGATGCATGTGATTGCAGCCAAGGCTGTTGCCTTCAAGGAGGCCTTGGCCCCCGAATTCAAGACCTACGCTGAGCAGGTTGTCAAAAATGCCCAGGCCCTCGCAGGAGAGCTGGTCTCCCGCGGCTACAACCTGGTCTCGGGCGGTACCGACAACCACCTGATGCTGCTCGATTTTACCGGCACCGAGTTGACCGGCAAGGTTGCCGAAGCAACCCTCGAGCAAGCCGGTATCACGGTCAACAAGAACGCCGTGCCTTTTGACACCCGCTCGCCGTTTGTCACCAGCGGTGTCCGCATCGGCACCCCGGCAAGCACGACCCGTGGACTGAAAGAGAAGGAAATGCGCCAGATCGGTGCCTGGATTGACGAAGCCTTGCAGAACATCGAGAATGAGGCGGTTCTGGCCAGAATTCGCGGCGAAATTCGTGAACTCTGTCAACAATTTCCTCTTTACGCCCACCGGCTCGTCTAAATGGAAAGGCCGTCCTGGGACGAATACTTCATGGACATTACCCGCCTGGTGGCGCGCCGCTCAACCTGCATGCGCCGCCAGGTCGGTGCCGTGATGGTCAAAGACAAGAATATCCTGGCGACCGGATACAATGGCACGCCGACCGGCATCACCCACTGCGATGTAACCGGCTGTCTGCGTGAACAACTCAAGGTCCCTTCCGGTGAACGGCATGAGCTCTGCCGTGGTCTGCATGCTGAGCAGAATGCTATTATCCAGGCGGCGCGCCACGGCGTGAATATTGAGAACTCGGTCCTGTACTGTACCGATTCACCCTGTATCATCTGTACGAAAATGTTGATCAATGCCGGTATTCAGAAAGTCGTTTATCTGCAAGGTTATGCAGATAAACTCTCCATGGAGATGCTGTCTGAGGCCGGTGTGAAAACCTTTCTCTTTGATGAGCTCGTCGATAATGACTCTGGAGGCAGTTGATGAAATGTCCATTCTGTACCCATGATGATACGCGTGTCGTTGATTCACGCCTCGGCAAAGAGGGCAACAATATTCGCAGGCGAAGAGAGTGCATTGAATGTGAAAGACGGTTTACCACTTATGAACGAGTTGAAGAGACCTTGCCTCTGGTCATAAAAAAAGATGGTCGCAGGGAAGTTTTTGATCGGCAGAAGATCATTTCCGGTATTCAGCGTGCTTGCGAAAAGCGTCCGGTTTCGATCGCAACGATAGAGAAGGTCGTCGATCAGATGGAAGTCTCTTTGCAGGAAAGCGGCGAGAAAGAAATCGCCGCCAGCCGTATTGGTGAAGCGATCATGGAAGCTCTGCAGTCACTTGACGAAGTCGCTTATGTACGTTTTGCTTCTGTTTATCGGCAATTCCGTGATATCAATGAATTCATGTCCGAGCTGACGGATATCCTGGCCAAAGGACCGGTCAACAAGTAGTATTCACAGATAAATCAATTATAACGTTGCTTTCCTGCCAGGAAAGACGTTGTCTATGTCTCCCGTCTAGCGGTGACGCATTGCGAGCCGACATGACAACCCAAGCCGAAAAATTGATGCAAAGAGCGATCGAGCTTGCCCGCCAGGGCCTTGGTCGCACTGCACCCAACCCTCCGGTTGGAGCTGTTCTGGTGCGTGACGGCCAAATTGTCGGCGAGGGCTTTCACCCCGCTGCCGGTCAACCTCATGCTGAAGTTTTTGCGCTTCGTGCTGCCGGCGCCAGGGCCCAGGGTGCCGACCTTTATGTCACCCTGGAACCCTGCTGTCATCAGGGCCGCACCGGACCCTGTACCGAAGCGATTATTGAGGCCGGAGTTGCAAGGGTCTTTGTCGGTGCACAGGACCCTAATCCTCTGGTCGCCGGCAAGGGGCATTGAGTGCTTGCGCGGAGCCGGCATTGATGTCGTGATCGACATCCTCAAGCATGAATGCCACCAGCTGATCGCCCCTTTTGCCAAACATGTCACCACTGGCTTGCCTTATGTTGTCTTGAAGTCAGCGATGACTCTGGATGGACAAACGGCGACCGCTTTCCGGTGATTCGAAGTGGATCTCGTCTGAAGCCAGCCGTAACCTGGTTCATCAGTTGCGGAACCAGGTCGATGCAATCATGGTCGGATCGGGCACTGTCATAGCTGATGATCCGAGATTGACGACCCGGCTTGCAGAAGGAGGACGCGATCCGGTACGGATCGTCATGGACGGCAGCCTGAGCACGTCTCCCGACGCCGCTGGTCTATACACAGTCGTCGCAGGCACGGACCACTGCTCGTCACCTCACAATCCATGCTGAAGATGCTTTGCGGCCTTATCGTCGAGCCTGGTGTCGAGATCCTGACCGTCGCTGAGTCTGCGGGTAAATTCGACCTGCCTGCGGCTTTGAAGTTGCTCGCCGATCGCCACAACCTGCATTACCTCCTGCTCGAAGGCGGCAGCATTCTGGGGGGCGCCATGTTGCGCGCCGGCCTGGTCGATCGGGTCATGTTGTTCATCGCGCCGAAACTGCTCGGCGGCCGGGGGCGTGGCTTGCTGGCGGGGGAAGGTGTCGACCGGATGGCGGAAGCTTTAACACTCAAACATCTGGATGCCCGCAAGGTTGATACGGATATCTTGCTGGAAGGGGAGGTGCTCAATGTTCACCGGCCTGATTGAAGATCTTGGTACGCTCCGTGAGCTTCGTCTCGGCAGCTCCCAGGCACATTTGATTGTTGCGACCAACTTGCCGATGGCAGAGTTGACTCTCGGTGAAAGCATTGCCGTCAATGGCGTCTGCCTGACGGTCACCTCTTTCGGGGAGGGTGCTTTTACCGCCGATGTCTCTCCGGAAACGCTCGATTGCACCTCTCTGGGCCGCTTGTCACGAGGCAGCCGTGTCAACCTTGAGCGCGCTCTGCGCCTCTCCGATCGTCTTGGTGGCCACCTGGTGAGCGGTCATGTCGACGGCCTGGCAAAGATTACCGACCTCTATCGGGACGGCAATGCATGGCGTTTCACCTTTAAAGCCGACGCTGCCGTGATGGATTTCCTGGTGGCAAAAGGCAGCGTTGCCATCGATGGCATCAGCCTAACCGTCAACGAGGTCTCCGAGGATATCTTCTCTCTGGCGATCATCCCGCATCACTTTGTCTCTGACGACCCTGCAGGAGCGCAAGGTCGGCGATGAGGTTAATGTTGAAACCGACCTGATCGGTAAATATGTCGCGCGTTTTCTGCGTCATGGCGCCACTGAAAAACCTCAGGGCGTGACCATGGATCTCCTTGCCAAGCATGGTTTTTTGTGAGATATTTTAAAGTCTTGCTGAACTATTAGACTCTTAGGAAATTATATGCCTTTAGCTCGTGTTGCAGAAGCCCTGGAAGATATTCGCCAGGGGAAAATGGTCATTCTGGTCGATGATGAAGATCGTGAAAATGAAGGCGATCTCTGCATGGCTGCAGAAATGGTCACCCCTGAAGCCGTCAATTTTATGGCCAAGGAAGGGCGCGGCCTGATCTGCCTGACTTTGACCGAAGAACGTGCCGATCATCTCGGTCTGCCGCTGATGGTCCAGGACAACTCCTCCTCTTTCGGCACTGCTTTTACCATCTCCATCGAAGCCCGGCGCGGTGTCACAACCGGCATCTCGGCTGCGGATCGCTGCCCATACCATCCAGGTTGCACTCGATGATGAGACCACGCCCATGACCTGGCAAGGCCGGGTCATGTCTTTCCCTTGCGGGCCAAGAAGGGCGGCGTCATGGTGCGTGCCGGTCAGACCGAAGGCTCTGTTGATCTGGCCCGAATGGCCGGTCTGAAGCCTGCTGGCGTGATCTGTGAAATCATGAATGATGACGGCACCATGGCCCGGATGCCCGAGCTGCGCAAGTTTGCCGAAAAACATCAGCTGAAGATCGTCACGATCGCCGATATGGTCGCCTACCGCATGCGCAAGGAGCTGCTGGTTACGCGTGCCGCAGAAACCCTGCTTCCGACCCGTTTCGGTGGAGAATTCCGCGCCGTTGTCTATGACAATGAAGTTGATAATTGTCAGCACCTGGCCCTTTACAAGGGAGAACATTGACCCGGATAAGCCGGTTCTGGTCCGGGTGCACTCTGAATGTCTGACCGGCGATGTTTTCAGCTCCGAACGTTGTGATTGCGGTGATCAGTTGCATGCCTCCATGGGCATGATCGATGAAGCCGGTGCCGGTGTTGTCCTCTACATGCGCCAGGAAGGGCGCGGCATTGGCCTGGTCAACAAGCTCAAAGCTTATAACCTCCAGGATCAGGGCCACGATACGGTTGAGGCGAATGAAGCCCTTGGCTTTCAGGCCGACCTCCGTGATTATGGTCTGGGTGCGCAAATTCTCAGTGATCTCGGTGTTCGTAAAATACGTCTGTTGACCAATAACCCGCGCAAGATCATTGGTCTCGAGGGCTATGGACTGGAAATCGTTGAAAGGGTTCCGATTGAGATGCCCGCCAATAAAACAAATTTGAAATATCTTAAGGCGAAGCAGGAAAAACTTGGCCACTTGCTGGAGAATTTATAACTCTGGATCAAGAATCCAAAGCTCCGGGGCAAGAGACTCCGGACCCTATTTACGGGAGATCAGTGATGCCCAAAATTATCGAAGGAAAACTTGATGCCAAGGGCTTGCGGATTGGCCTGCTGGTCAGCCGCTTCAACAGCTTTATCAGTGACCGCCTGGTTGAAGGGGCCATAGATGCCCTGCTGCGGCACGATGCTGAAAAGGACAATATCCATATCGTACGGGTCCCCGGTGCCTACGAAATCCCTCCTGCCGCCAAGCAGATGGCCGGGTCTGGTCGTTATGATGCCATCGTCTGTCTCGGCGCGGTGATCCGCGGCGCAACCCCCCATTTTGATTATGTCAGCGCCGAAGTCTCCAAAGGCATCGCCAGCGTCTCCCTTGATTCCGGTATCCCGGTTGCTTTTGGTGTCCTGACGACGGATACCATTGAGCAGGCCATCGAACGGGCCGGCAGCAAGGCGGGCAACAAAGGCTTTGATGCAGCCATGGCAGCGGTCGAGATGGCCAACCTCTATAAGGCGCTATAAGCATAATGTCGCGTGGGATCAGACGTCAGGGCCGTGAAATGGCCATGAAGGTGCTTTTCAGCCTTGCCGATCATGAGGGGGGCTCTCTGGAGCACGTCCTGGGAGATTTCTGGAAAAATTTCCAGTTTCGCAACGATGTGCTCGGTGATGC
This sequence comes from uncultured delta proteobacterium, assembly GCA_963769955.1. Lineage (GTDB taxonomy): Bacteria > Desulfobacterota > Desulfuromonadia > Desulfuromonadales > BM103 > M0040. The sequence goes on along the minus strand of CAVYNW010000022.1, from coordinate 3,849 downwards.
CGTCGAAGACAATTCCTCACCGCAGCGTCCCGAAGTTCGCCATTTTGCCGAACTGCTGGTGTGCGGTGTCGCTGAACACCTGGAAGGCCATCGATCGGGAGATCCACTCTTATTCAACCAACTGGGCCCTTGATCGCATGGCCAGGGTTGACCTCGCCATCCTCAGGCTTGCGGCTTATGAGTTGATTTATTGCCATGATGTTCCTCATAACGTTGTCATCAACGAGGCCATTGAGTTGAGCAAGCGCTTCGGTACGGAAGAATCTCCGTCCTTCATCAATGGCGTTCTGGATCATCTCGCGAAACAACACCGAACAGCATCATCATGACCTCATTGGAACGTGTCGACCTCCCTGCAGATGCCCTTCAGGCGGAGGTTGTGGTGGTCCTCTACTTTACCGATAAAAGGCTTCTGGAAGGCCCGAGCGCTCTTCTTGACTGGCGCCTTGATGGTCAGCTGACCCGGATGCTGCTGAATGGCAAGTCCAGGGCAAAGCCGGTGAACACGTTATGTTGCAGAACAACGGCAAACTCAAAGCTGACTGGGCCCTGTTTGTCGGCGGCGGCAAATGGGCCGGTCTCTGTGAGAAGACGCATGCTGCTTTGGTTCGCCATATGCTCAGCGTTGCCAGCCAGGCCGGTTTTAAAAAGATCTCTCTGGCATTCATGCCCCACGAGGATGTTTCCGAAGAAGCTCTGTTTCAACAGATCAACGAGGCTTTGATTCTCGAAGGCTCCAGTATTTCCGAATGTCGCTATTCGTCTCTGGCGACCGTTACAGTGTAGATGAGCCTGTCGCAAAAGGTTCATTCTGTTTTTGGTAAAAGGACTTAGCTTATGAAGAACATCAAGGTCGGGTTGCTCGGCTTCGGTACCATTGGTACCGGAGTGGTAAAGGTTATTCAGAAGAATAGTGATATCATGGCCAGTCGCCTCGGTGCGACGATTGAATTGGCCCGGATTGCAGATCTTGATACGACCAGTGACCGTGGCGTCGAACTTGCGCCCGGGTTGTTGACTGATGACGCCAAAGGGCTTTTAAATGATCCGGAAATCCAGATCATCATTGAATTGATTGGTGGCTATGAGCCGGCCCGCACCTTCGTCCTGCAAGCAATTCGCAATGGCAAGCATATTGTTACCGCAAACAAGGCTCTTCTGGCCAAGCATGGCGATGAAATATTTGCTGCTGCCGAAGAGGCCGGTGTTAACGTCATGTTTGAAGCTGCGGTTGGCGGCGGCATCCCGGTGATCTCGGCAATCAAGGAGAACCTTGGCGCAAACAATTTTTACGCTTTTTACGGTATTCTGAACGGCACCTGTAATTATATCCTGACCGAGATGGACGAGGAGGGAGAAGATTTCTCTGATGTCCTCGCTGAGGCACAGAAAAAGGGCTACGCTGAAGCGGACCCGACCTTTGATGTCGAGGGTATAGACACCGCGCATAAGCTGGCTTTACTGCTGAGCCTCTGCTTTGGCACCAGGGTCGATTTTGATCAGATTTATACCGAGGGGATCAGCAGGATTACTGCGCTCGATATCGAGTATGCCCGGGACTTTGGCTACAAACTGAAACTGCTGGCCATCGGCAAACGTGATGGTGACAAGATCGAAGCCCGCGTTCATCCAACCATGATTCCGGAAGATTATCCGCTCGCGGCGATCAATGGCGTCTTTAATACCGTGCGCCTGGTCGGTGATTTCTCCGGTCCGGTTATGCTCTCCGGCTATGGTGCCGGCATGAACGCTACCGCCAGTGCCGTTATGGGCGATGTGCTGGCTGTCTCACGTGATCTGCAGGCTGATTGCGGCTCGCGGATGCCGGCCCTGGGGTGCCCTCAGTCAGAGCTGACCTACTCTTTCAATAAAGCCCATGGACCAGGTTGTTACGCACTATTATTTAAGGTTCAATGTTAAGGATGAGCCCGGAGTCCTGGCCAAGATAGCCGGCGTGTTGGGCCAGCACGAGATCAGCATAGAATCGATGGTGCAGCCTCATCGTCATGCCGCTGAAGCTGTGCCGATCGTTTTTATGACCCACGCAGCTGAAGAACATAACGTCAATGCCGCCCTTGCCGAAATCAATAAGATGGATGTGATTTACGACGAAACCCTGCTGATTCGTGTCGAAAATCATCTCGAGTAGCCGGTACTTCTTATAAAGGCTATAGCTCAGGAATGGAAAAGGGGCCGTCTGCTGAAGACGGTCCCTTTTTTAATGCTGTGCCGTAGCTCGGAAACCGCTTGCTTTAGAGGTTAGTCCAACTGGCCGGTTTGCCTCAAGGCTTCGTAGAGCACGATTCCGGCCGCCGTCGAAAGATTCAAGCTGCGGACGACAGCGTTATGAATCGGGATACGGAGTGACTGATCGGGATTGCTTTGCAAAAGCTCTTCGGACAGGCCAAGTGTCTCCTTGCCAAAGACCAGAAAATCTCCCGGCTGAAAGTCTGCCTGAACATGACTTTTGGCCGCCTTTTTCGAGGTATACCAGAATCGACCCTCAGGGAAATGCTCCTGCAACTCCTGCAGAGACTGCCATCTACGCACATCGACAGCATCCCAGTAATCCAGGCCGGCACGTTTGAGGTGCTTGTCGTCGATGGAAAAGCCGAGTTTGCCGACCAGGTGCAAGACGGTGCCTGTTGCACCGCAAAGCCTGGCAATGTTGCCCGTGTTGGGTGGAATCTCGGGCTCTACCAGGACGATATGGAAAGGGGTGAGGTTATTTTTCATCTTGTTGCATATGCTTCCAGCGACGGTGGACCCAGAACCACTGGCTGACGTCGTGCCTGATGGCGTCTTCGATCTTTTTCGTCAGGAGCGCTGTGCTGGCGACAATGCCCTCTTCAGTCATCTCGGGGTCGAGGAAAAAGTGTGGCGACATCTTGACGAGGTAAGTATTGTCGTCTTTGCGATAAGAGAATGCCGCGATGATGGGTACCTGATACTTCATGGCGATTTGTGCAATGATCGGTGTGGTGTAAGCCGGTCGACCAAAAAATGGCACACGGACCGCCGACTGGCTTCGGGGCATATGCTGATCCATCAGGATCCCGACCAGGTGGTTCTGCTGCAAGGCTTTGAAAATCCGTCGGGCCCCCTTGAAACTATCGATGACATAGCCACCGTAATGTTCGCGCATACGTCGAAAGTAGCTGTCGACAAGGGGGTTTCTCATCGGTTTGGCGACAATGCCAATTGGAAAGCCGAGCGTCGGATATACGTAGTTGCCCGCTTCCCAGAAACCGATGTGTCCGGTGAGCAGGATGCAACCTTTTTCCAACTTCAGAGCCTCTCTGACATACTCCTCTCCCTCTATGGTGAAGAGCTTTTTCAGGTCTTTCTTGCCATCAAACAGATCAAGGCGGACCATCTCGATCAGGCCGACACCCATGTCGCTGAAGACTTGTTTCACCAGCGCGTCAAGCTCTTCCCTGGTTTTCTCCGGGAAGGCATGACGCAGGTTTTTGTCGGCAATTCTGACGCGCTTGGGCTGCAGGAGCATGCCCAGTTTGCCCAGCTTGCGGCCAAGAGCAAGGGCCGCATCGCGGGGCAACAGGCGGACAATAGTTGCGGTTATTATGAAGGGGATGTATTCAAGCCAGTAGCGCATCATGCAAGATCTTTCAGGGGCTTTTTGCGCGCAACAATAGCATGGCACTGTCATGCTGGCAAAATAATATCATCTGTTGCTGCGTATCTGTACCTATCTCCTGAACCGACCTGGAACCTGCTTCTGTATCGGTTCAGCGTAAACTGCAAAAGGACAATCCATAAGGGGTTGCTCCGGTCTGCTGGCAGATTTTATTTTCGCACCATGGAGGGAAATGCAGAGAGCGCAACAGA
>CAVYNW010000021.1:0-159552 GCA_963769955.1 uncultured delta proteobacterium | reverse complement strand
GGGTCAACAGTAATTTCTTGTTTCGGCCAATCCGGGAGATTGAAATCAATGCCGTAGGAATTATAGTAAATTTGCCTCACCATCATTTGCCAATCACTTCTCCTTCAATTTCATTCTTAAATATCAATAAGAAATAAAAGCATTCATTCAATAGCCTCACCACTAGCTAGTTGCAAATCGCCGTATTGGGGGTTTGAGCTCGGTCCGCAATAGTGGACACCATGTTATGGTCAGGCAACCCCTTGCCGCCTGATGAATTTCTTCATTAGTTTCTGATGGCTGTGTGAACAACCCTCGCTGCCACGATCCGAGTGATGGATCATCCCTTCCGGTGACCGCCTGGCGGCAACAGCCTGGAACAGAGCTCGCCCCACCAGATCCTGAGTCATAAGGTTGCTCATGGCGTAGCTGACAATCTCCCGGTTCCACAGATCCTTGATGGCTGCCAGATAGAGCCAACCCTCATTCGTGGCGCATAGGTGATGTCGTCCACCCACAACCGGTTCGGTTCTGGTACTGCAAAGTCTTGATTCAGCAGGTTAGGAGCAACGGGTAGCTTTTGATTTGAGTCGGTTGTCGCCTTGTACTTTTTAACCTGCTTGCAGCGAATCTTCAGCTCCTGCCGCAGCCGTTTGATCCGGTTGATGCCAACCTCGACATCAGGAAGACAAAGCTATGGCCATCAGGGATTTGTTCCTTAGTGGGCTTTTGTCTGTATTCTTCTGTATTTCTCTTTTGACTTTTTGACATACCTAACAATTACGGTAAGGTATTATCCACAGGATATAATTCTTGATGTTCTTCCTCCTGAGAAAAAGCAGAAACTCTTCGCCCCGCAGTCATGGTCTAAGTGAGTTGGTTAAATAACTGAACCCTTGCAAATACTGGAGAAAAGACAGATGAACATTCACAAGCTCAATTCGAGATACTCACTTTTTATCGCTGCGCTTTCCACTGTCATAACCCTAACATCTATTTCGACATTTGCTGAGGATCGGAACGCCTACTTCGGGCAGACCCACCAGCACACCAGTTGGTCGCTGGATGCCTACCTCATTGGTAACAGGTTGACAGGCCCAGCAGAGGCCTACGAATATTCAATGGGCCAGACGATCAAGCATCCCGCCGGATATGACGTGAAGATCAAAACGCCCCTTGACTTCCAGGGAGTCACGGATCACTCAGAATACGTGGGCGTCATGCGCCTGGTGAATGACCCGAGCTCTCCCATTTACAAGTTGCCGATAGCCGCCACGCTCAGGCCGTCAAAAGACAACTCGATGGTCAAGATTTTCCAGCGGCTGGCGGGCAGCCTTGCCGATGGCAAGCCGATCGAGGCCTTGCTCGACCCAAAGATCGTTGAATCGGTCTGGCAGAACAATACGGAACTAGCAGACAAATACTATAAACCAGGCAAATTCACAACGTTCTGCGCATATGAGTGGACCTCAATGCCGGGCAACCAGAACATGCATCGAAACGTGTTCTTCAGAAGCTGCAAAGACCTGCCCGTAGCGCCATTCAGCGCGATCGACTCGGACCATCCCGAGGATCTGTGGAACTGGATGGATCAGCAGCGTAAGAAAGGCTCTGAGCTGCTGGCGATATCGCATAACGCCAATCTATCGAATGGCCTCATGTTTCCCATGGAACTCGACAGCAAGAGCAAGCCGATTGACGCAGCGTGGGCACAGGAGCGCATGAAGAATGAGCCATTGACCGAGATGAAACAGGTAAAGGGCACCTCGGAAACCACGCCGGCACTGTCGCCCAACGACGAGTTCGCCAGTTTCGAGCTAATGAACTACCTGATCGGCCTCGACAACAGCTTCTCGAAGCCGCATGGAAGTTACATCCGCGAGGCATACCAGAATGGCGTGGCCATGCAGGCTGCGCGCGGCTATAACCCGTACAAGATGGGCGTCGTCGGGGCCGGCGACTCACACAACACCGCGACCAACTACTCCCAATCCGACTATTTTGGTGACCACGGCATGATCGATCCCACACCCGAGGTTCGGCTATCCGGGAAAGTCGCATCCGGCATGACTGTTTTGGAAACCGGAACGTCCGGTCTGGGCGGCGTTTGGGCGGAGGAAAATACGCGTGAATCGATCTTTGACGCGATGCAGCGCCGCGAAGTGTTCGCCACCAGCGGCGTGCGACTCAAAGTTCGCATGTTCGGTGGCTGGGGATACGACAAGGACATGCTTTCGAAATCGGATTGGGTGAAGAAAGCCTATGCCGGTGGTGTACCGATGGGGGGCGACCTTCCCAAGACCAACGGCAAGGCACCGGGATTCCTCGTCTGGGCCATGAAGGATCCGGTCGATGGCAATCTCGATCGCATCCAAATCGTCAAGGGATGGACCAAGGACGGCCAGATATTCGAAAAGATCTACGACGTCGTCTGGTCCGGTGATCGCAAGCCGGATCCGGTCACCGGCAAGCTCCCAGCGGTCGGCAACACGGTCAACATCAGCAAGGCGACCTACACCAACGATATTGGCTCGGTGGAGCTCAAAGCGTTCTGGACCGATCCGGATTTCGATGTCACCCAGAATGCGTTCTACTATGCCCGCGCCATCCAGATTCCGACCCCGCGCTGGAGTACCTTTGACGCGGTCAAGCTCGGCATACTGCCGCCCGGCAACGCGCCAGCGACGATCCAGGAGCGCGCCTGGAGCACGCCGATCTGGTACACGCCGACCGAGGCTGACGCCGCCAAATCCAAGCCCGGTCTGATGGTTGCCGACCTGCTCAAGAGCCATGCGACCGCACTCGGCGATGATGATCTCAAGAAGCTTGTCTTCGGCAAGAATCTGAGCGTGCGCAATAACGTGACCGGTCGCACATCAAACGTGTTGTTCGGCGCGAACGGCAAGCGCATCGATACCGAACTGGCCAGCGACGCGAACAGTGTTTCAAGCACCTCAGCGGCCTATGAGATCAAGGATGGCCACATCGTGACCACCATCGAAGGTACCCCCTTTGAATTGACGGTTTATCAATCTGGTGACAAGTACATTGCGGCCCGCAACAATGAGTTTGGTCATGCCAACTACGAACTTACGAGAGTGGTTGAGTAAATGAAGCCGGATACAAAGGCAGCGTATGCAAGCACGCAGCCAGAAGTCGACGCGCCGTCAACCAGACGGCGCTCGACCTTGCAAAGCAAATATGGGGGACGATGGCGCAAGTTTCTGAGTGAGCCACTTGTTCATTTCTTTGTCGTCGGCGCGCTGGTGTTTGGCGTGTATTGGTGGTCGCACGGCACCGAGTCGACGGCGGCGGATGCACAACAAATCAAAATCAGCGCAGACGATATTCGCCAGTTGGTTGTCACCTGGCTTGCGCAAGGTCGACCACCGCTGACCCAAGAGCAGTTGCAAATCCTGATCGACCAGAAGGTTTCGGAAGAAGTCCTGTTCCGCGAAGGACTAGCCTTGGGTCTCGACCGCAATGACGAAATTATCAAACGCCGTGTGTCACAGAAGATGGATTTTCTGGCCGCCGATGTGGCTGCATTGCAGGAGCCGGAGAAAGCCGAGCTGGTTGCGTGGTATTCAACACACAGCGACCGCTTTGCAGTGCCACCGCGCATGAGTTTTCGCCACCTGTACTTTTCGCCCGACAAGCGCGGCAGCAACGCACATGGCGATGCAGAAGCGGCACTCAATGCGATCGCGGACAAGACTGATGATTCTGTCGAAGTTCCCGCCATCGCCGACCCCTTCTCCCTGCGCAACAACTACAGCAACGCGACGCCCGAACTGATGCTCAAGGAATTCGGTCCCGGCTTTGCTGCTGAATTGTTCACGCTTAAGCCTGGCGGTTGGCGCGGCCCAATCCAGTCCGGATACGGCTGGCACCTTGTCTGGATAGACTCGATTGAGCCGGGTCGCGTACCGAGCTTCGACGAGGTCGAAACAGACGTGAAGACTGCGTGGCGTGATCAGCGCTACCTGGAAATCAAGCAAGCCGCACTGGAAGAGATGCGCGCCCGCTACACGGTCGTCGCTCCTCTCCTGGATACGATCGATATGAGCAACCTGTTGGGCTCTGCCCCAGCAAACGCCATTTCGCCGGGAGCTTATCCAAAATGAGTTTCCGCACTGCGATGTGGCGTCCTTGGCTTGTGGCTATGGGCTTGTTGTTGGCCCTGTCGGCCTCGATGTTCGCAATGCCCAACAGCGCTTCGGCGCACGAGGTCAGGCCCGCCTACCTGCAGATCGATCAGATCGGACCAACACGCTACAGCGTGCTCTGGCGCACGCCGGTGCTGTCGGGCATGAAATTACCGGTGATTCTGCGATATTCCGATGGCATTCGGGTGGTGACGGGACCCAATGAACGGGAACTGCTTGACTCGGTGGTTGAACGAAGCATCATCGAAGCCCCCGCTGGCTTGGTTGGACAGCGAATCACCTTTGTCGGACTTCAGGTCTCCATCACCGACATTATGGTGCGGGTGAAACTGAAAGACGGGACGGTTACCACGACGCTGGTGCGACCCTCCCAGCCGTGGATTGAAGTCCAGCCTCAACAGAGTATCTTTCAGGTCGTCAAAGTCTTCGTGGTGGAGGGAGTCGAGCATATCCTGTTCGGTTTCGACCATCTGCTGTTCGTGCTGGCCTTGTTGCTGATCGTAAGAAGCACGCGCATGCTACTTCTCACCATTACCGCTTTCACGGTTGCCCACTCGATTACGCTCACGTTCGCCACACTCGGGTGGGTATTGCTGCCATCTGGACCGGTTGAAATCATGATCGCGTTCAGCATCGTCCTGGTTGCCGCCGAGATTGTCGCGAAGGAGCGCGGAAAAACCAGCCTGACGATCGCTTATCCGTGGGTCGTGGCCTTTGCATTCGGTTTGCTGCACGGATTTGGATTTGCGAGCGCGTTGAAGAACTTGGGTCTGCCACAGAGCGATATCCCGTTAGCACTACTTTTTTTCAACGTAGGCGTCGAAATCGGCCAGTTGCTGTTTATTGCGCTGATACTTGCAATCATGGTGCTGTTTCGAAGGTTTATAAAAGTACCACAAAGGACTATTGTTACTGCGGCCTATAGCATCGGAATCGTCGCGGCGTACTGGACCCTTGAGCGTATTTTCTCAACTTTTGTGTAGTAAAATTCTTATCTGATATTCCGTTTGTACTGGTAGAAACCAGCCACCGACTCCAAGGGCGGGCCGCTGGAAGGTGCCAAGATCTACAAGATCCATCTGCCACCGAACATCCCGGCCAAGGACTTCTGTCCTTCTTCGCGTATGACAACCAGAGTCGCTCGGACTGCAGACCGACCAGCAGTTCCCAAGCATAGGCAGCAAAAACAAAGACATCGTCATCAATACCGGTGGTTCGGTGGATGTCTGGTTCGAACCGACAGCCCCCAAGGGACACGAAAAAAAAGGCCCAGACCATTCCCGACAGGGGCTGAAGTGTGTTGCTGAGTCTGTATGGGCCCGAGAAGAGCTGGTTCGACAAGATCTGGAAGCCGGGTAAGTTCGAGTTGATCAAATAGGCAGCTACGTTAACAAACGATTGCAACGACGTGGTTGACACCTCGCCGCTGAGCCAGAGCTTTGACAGCGTCTTAGAAGTCACAAATTTATGACCACCTGGATCTGCCCGGGTGGCCATTTACTATTTGTCAGGGTCAGATTGTCAGGAGTAGTAAGAATTCCACATTCCAGCCACTCAGACCACTTCTAACGATGTAGGAGGATTAATCTGAACATCTGACTCTCCATCGACTGCCCTCCTCACCAGCAACAAATCAATTCTTACTATCCATGGAATAGTGGGATTTCCCTGCTTCTGATATCAAGATATCCAGTATACAACCAGAATCAGCCAACCTGAATTTGCAAAAGCTCCTGGACCGACTGTATAGCATCCACTGACTTGACCATTGGACATCATATTGTATTGTTTACCTTACTTGTATACTGCCGGACAATCAAATCATGTTCCCAAAAAATAAATCTGATGAAACGACACAAAATAATAACGACCGGAATGGCGGCACTGCTTGCCGTTCTCTGCATGAATACCTCCGCAGCCGCACCAAAACTGGAAGCAATCGCGGAGCGTTGCTAGCTGTACGGCCTGCAAAAGGCGATTTACTATGGCCCGCTGGAGCCCTGGATCAACAAGAACTGGAGACCTGGCGAGATCGAAATGGTCAGATAACTTGCGGTTGCAGCATCTTTTGCAGTCTGGCCTTGCATGTCTGAAGACAATGAAGGTCAGGTCAACTGCCGTCTGAGACGGCACAAACTAAGTCATGAATAAGGAGTCATCATTATGAAAACATTCCTTCACACCAGCTTCAAACTGGCCATGGCCAGCGTGTTTGCGCTGGCCATGTTGCCGGCGGGGACTACCAATGCTACTGCTGCATCCGCTGTCACGCCAGCCGAAGCCCGCGCGATCGCCACGGAGGCGTACATCTACGGCTACTCGCTGATGACCACCGAAATCACGCGGGTGCAGATGACCAATGTTCCCAAACCGACAGAGGAATTAAAGGCGCCGACAGGGATGTTCAGCAATGTCCCTCGCTATCCCGCAGCCAACTATCGTGGCGTGTCGGCACCGAACGCCGACACGCTGTATTCGTTTGCCTGGCTCGATCTCTCCGAACCGCAGGTGTTCAGCCATCCGGATTTTGGCTCGCGGTACCATTTGTTCGAGGTCGTTGATCTCTGGATGAGTGACCTGGCGAACTCGCCGGGTTCGCGGACCGGCGATGGCAAGGCCGCAAACTATCTGTTCACCGGCCCGGGCTGGAAAGGCAAGGTGCCGGCCGGCATGAAGCACATTCCAGTGGCCACGCAGTACATGGTCATCGCTGGCCGCATTTTCGCCGACGGCACCGAGCAGGATTACAAGGCGGTCAATGCCTTGCAGGCGCAACTGAAGATCACTCCGCTGTCGGCTTGGGGAAAGAATTACACCCCTACGGCTGCGCCATGGACAAAAACCCGGCATTCTCGATGACCGACAAACCGCAGCAGGTATTATCGACCTGGGGGTCAAAGGCTATTTCGACATGATGGCAAAACTGCTGGCTAAAGCTGCACCGCCGGCCGCCGCAGATGCCCCGATTCTCGCCCGCATGGCACGCATCGGTATCGAGCCGGGCAAGGCGTTTGATCCGAACGCTCTCGACAGTGCCACCCAGGAGGCGTTGAAGGGGGTGCCCCAGCAAGCACTCAAGACAATCGAGGGCAATGTCCATGCGATGGGTGAAATTGTGAACGGCTGGATCATCAGCAAGGGCTTGGGCGAATACGGCACAAACTATCTGAAGCGGGCCACGGTGGCCGCGTTCGGCTGGCCCGCCAATAGGCAGGAGGATGCCGTCTACCCCTACGCACAAGTGGACAGCACCGGTGCCAGGCTCAATGGTGCAAACCAGTACACGCTGACCTTTCCCAAAGGGGAAGAACCTCCGGTGAAGGGCTTTTGGTCGATCACCATGTATGAGATTGACAATGGCTGGTGGTTTGTGCCGAACGTGCTGAACAAGTTCACCGTCAGTCCGCGGGACAACCTGAAGCGCAACGACGACGGTTCAATAACCCTGTACTTCCAGAACGAGTCTCCCGGCAAGGACAAAGAATCCAACTGGCTGCCAGCGCCAAAAGGCGACTTCCTGCCGATGTTGCGCATGTACTGGCCGCAGGAAAAGAAACCTTCGGTCCTTGACGGCACTTGGAAACCGCCGCAGATCATCAAGACCAAGTAACGAATGGTCTGCAAGCAAGCCCCTGGTATTCAACCCCAAGGCCATAGTGGTATTCAACCCCAAGGCCATAGCTTAATCTGTTCGGATCTATCCACCAAAACAAAGGTTGCAACAAAAGATTTCTCAGCAAAGCGCCATTTCATGCGCATTCCCTGCTAGCGAATTTTGTTGATCGACATTTTCGGTTAAATGATGACCTTCGCTTAGATTTCGTAGTGTTACAGCCCAATCACCTTTTTTTCGTGGATAGATCCTAATCTGTTGAAAAATTGAAATCCTTCGATATAAGCCCCCACGGTTGCTGACCGTGGGGGATTTTTTCTTGCCGACAAAGAAATCTTTTAACACTTTGCGGGTTCCGCCGCCGATCTGCGGCATCCAGGTCAATTTCTGCAAGAACATCGAATGCGGTCACTTTGGAACAAGAATTAAAGCTGGGAGATATTGAGCTGGGGCGAGTCCAGGTATCTTCAGATTCCGGGTTTTAGGACGAACGGAAATCCTTTTCTATCACGGAGAGTGCAATGAGAATAACCATGAAGCCATGCATACGTGCCGCAGCGATGTTGATTGCCACACTTCTCTTTACTGCGCCTGTTTACGCTGAAATGAGCGCTACGGAACTGGCCAAGCTGGCCCAGAACCCGGTCGGCAACCTGATCAGTGTGCCTTTCCAGAACAACACCAACCTCAACTTTGGGCCGGAAGAGAAAACGCAGAATGTGCTCAATATCCAACCCGTGATTCCGATCTCGGTCAACAGTGAATGGAATATTATCACCCGTACCATCCTGCCGGTGATCTCGATGCCTTCGCTTTATCCGGGCGATGATCGGACCAACGGCATCGGGGATACGATCTTCACAGGCTTTCTTTCTCCCGCCAATCCCGGAAAACTTATCTGGGGGGCCGGCCCGGTTGTACAAATTCCGACCAATAACGACAAGGTCCTCGGCAACGATAACTGGGGCCTCGGCGCCTCGGGGGTTGTGCTGCGCCTCGAAAAGGGCAACCCATGGGTCTATGGAGCTCTGTTCAATAATGTCTGGTCCGTCTCCAGTGATAAACAGGGAGGTTCCTACAACAAAGGCCTGATTCAACCCTTTCTTAATTACAACCTCCCCAAGGGTCTCTATCTTACCAGTTCCCCTGTCGCCACCGTCAACTGGGATGCTGACAGCGGCGACAAGTGGACAGTGCCACTCGGTGGCGGCGTTGGCAAAATATTCCATCTCGGCAAGTTGCCTGTGAACACGTCGTTGGCCGCCTACTACAACGTCATCACGCCCGACTATGGGCCAGACTGGCAGATTCGCGCCCAAATCCAGTTTATGTTCCCGAAGTAAGTGCACTATCAAACTGCGCTATCTTCTTATAAATCACGATTTGCAAAAATCTTGATTGGCTAGCACGTAGACTTACTATATATCCTGTTGCAAGTGATTCTTGAATTACCTAAGACATAATGGCTGACAGTTGAGGACAAAAAGAGACCTGCCCCTTGCAAACGTGGGTTATGTTGGGATGTCGTTAGAACCCCCAACACAGAGCCAAAACCAAGGAGGCAGGTCATGAAAAAGTCTAGCATGTTTGTCGGTCTTGACGTCCACAAAAACTCTATCGAAATTGCCTTTGCCGAATCTGGTCGTGGTGGTGAAGTCAGAGATTATGGCAAGATTGACGGGAGCCTGGTTGCTCTCGACAAAGTCATCCGGAAGCTGGTGTCAAAGAGCTATGAGTTGCACTTTGTCTATGAGGCCGGACCGTGCTGTTATGAAATTTACCGACACCTTACCTCAAAAGGTTTCGATTGTGCGGTGGTTGCTCCATCAAGAATTCCACAGGCAGAGCGGCAACCGCATAAAGAATGACCGTCGGGATGCGCAGATGCTGGCGCGTCTGCATCGTGCCGGTGAGTTGACAGGAGTTTATGTCCCTTGCCTGGAAGACGAGGCCATGCGTGATTTGACTCGTGCCAGAGAAGACGCCATATCTTTAGAGAGAAAAGCCAAACAACGCATTTTGGCGTTTCTGCTTCGCCAAGGTTTTCGCTATTCTGGGAAAACGCCCTGGAGCGGTGTCCATTCTCGATGGATTGCAACCCTCAAGAGGCCTCATCCGGCTCAACAGATCGTGCTTCAAGAGTCTCTTGACTCGCTTTCTGAGTGTACACATCGGGTTGAGCGTTTGACCGAGCAGGTTCAAGCACTGTTGCCTCAATGGCGTATGTTCCCTGTTGCTCAAGCAGTCGACAAGGTCTTCGTGGTGTTTCTTTACGATCGTCGCAACCACCACCATTGCTGAGATTGGTGATCTAACTCGTTTTGAAAGCCCTGTAGAACTCATGTCATATCTCGGTCTGGTTCCGTCGGAACATTCCAGTGGCGAGTCGACAAAGCGCGGATCAATTACCAAGACAGGCAACGGTCATGTCCGTCGTGTTCTGGTCGAGGCCGCATGGGCATACCGACTGCCTGCCAGAATCAGCTTGAAACTTCATAAACGACAAGAGGGGTCTGCCTCAAAATGTTTGTGCCATCTCCTGGAAAGCCCAGCTTCGTTTATGTGCCCGTTACAAACGTTTGCAGGCAAAGGGAAAAGCCAATCAATTGATCATTACAGCGATCGCTCGAGAACTGTGTGCTTTTATGTGGGCAATCGCTTGTGAAGTGACTGTATCGGCTGAGGCTTGAGCATCAACACAACAAATCAGAATCAAAAAACAGGGAGGAGAATGAAAGATAGGGTCATCGTTCCAGGATAGTTTCAGGGGCGCAACCGCGGTCAGGAGAACCCTCGATTATATTCATTGATAAGGTCTTTAAGATCGAACTCACGTGCATGGAGAGAACGAGGCAGCTCCGCGACGAAACCAAGTCAGGCGGTAACCAACCCGCGAATATCAGAGTGATCAACCGTCGCAACACAGGTTCCGCCTCTGACAGTGTCCTGGATTTGAATACAACAGATACCCGCTGAAGATCAGTAGGGCAGGAATGTTATCCTCTTTGACAATGTCAGCCATATCAGGACTTTTAAACCACTTTTTTCAACACTGAGCCGGAATTTCCAGGAGGGGTAAAATTCGATCATTCGATCATTTCAACAGTAGATTCCAAATAGCCCAAAAAAGAACATACCTGCCAAACCCGTAATAAATTTTGACAACAGGAGTATAGGTGTATGTACACTGATATGAGGCTGAGGCAGTCATAGATCGGCCTTCCAGATATTTATATGGCAATGTCACCTCGGGAACAAACGATGAAAGCGGGTCTAGTGTCCCGTGCGGCTAATTCGCCGCCCAATTTGCGCGTGATTTTGGTTCCTGGCAAGGCGCGGTGACGCAGGTCTAGCCAGGCTTAAACCGAGGAACCGTAACGCAGGCAGGGGGCAAAAGCGCGGAAAATTGAAGGTATGAATTAACCGCACGGGGCACTAGGGTATACACAATTATAAAGGAGAGAAAAATGGCTTACGAGAACATCATTTTTGAAAAAGCCGACGCTGTAGCAACGATCAAATTCAATAGACCAAAAGCATTGAACGCTATTGACCCAACTACTCTTGCTGAATTTTCTGACGCTTTGGCCACGATCGAGAAAGACGACTCGGTAAGGGCTTTAATTATCACTGGAGAAGGCGACAAAGCATTTGTTGCAGGAGCAGATATTTCGGTGATGGTCAACTTAACACCTCTTGAACTGCGGGCTTTTTCAGCTAACGCACATGAACTTCTGTTCCGCCTTGAAAAACTCCCGATCCCGGTCATTGCCTGTGTCAATGGCTATGCTTTAGGCGGTGGATCAGAAATCGCTTTAGCCTGTGATTTCATCTATGCCTCTGATGCTGCAAAAATAGGGCAACCCGAAATCACACTCGGTCTGATTCCTGGATGGGGAGGCACGCAGCGTTTATCTCGGCTTGTAGGTAAAGCGTTAGCCAAGGAGATGTGTTTGACGGGCGAAATGATCGATGCTCAAAGAGCAAAAGAGTTGGGCATTGTCAACAAGGTTTTTGCTGCAAAAGATCTTCAGAATGAAACAATGAAAACGGCAAAGAAGATGGCTTCTATGGGAAGGGTGGCAACTAGAGCAGTTAAGAGCTGTGTCGATAGGGGCTTCGATGTAGATTTGCGTACAGCCTGCCTTATAGAATCTGATGCATTCGGTTATTGCGCGGCAACACCGGACGGCAAGGAAGGGATGAGTGCATTCCTGGAGAAAAGAAAGCCAGAATTTACAGGTAAGCTGATTTGACCTGAGACACATTCACAAACAAGGTTCATATTCTCCTGTTGGCGATAAACATGCTCCGCTCGATTCGCGAAGCTTTGACCAGACATATCTCTTGATGCACTGGAAAAGTTGGCCACCTCTTTGTTGGCGTTACCCGGCTAGCGGTCATTGTCACAGACAAAGCCATTTTTCATCAGTCGTGAGTTATAAAATCACAGGATCAATATTACCCTACCCTCCAGATATAAA
Source organism: uncultured delta proteobacterium (assembly GCA_963769955.1). Taxonomy (GTDB): domain Bacteria; phylum Desulfobacterota; class Desulfuromonadia; order Desulfuromonadales; family BM103; genus M0040. Next base: position 147,307 of record CAVYNW010000021.1, on the reverse strand, counting down.
ATGTCGACCCGGCAAAAGAGACAGAGAATTTCCGGTATACTTAAGACAAAGAAGGAGAGAGCATATTATGCACATCCGTCTCAAGTATGGTGAAGATGGTCTTGATCTGAATTTTCCTGAAACGTCTAACTTTGTCGGTGTCCTATATCCGCAAGAGGCCGATGTTCTAGCGATGCCGGAAGAGGCTGTTCAAGAGGCTCTTCTCCAGCCGATTGAGTCCGCACCGCTCAAAGAATTGGGCCGAGGGAAGACTGATGCAGTCATTGTCATCAGCGATATAACGCGGCCGGTACCGAACGCCCTGTTGCTGCCGATTATCATTGAGCACCTGGAGTCGGCAGGAATCCCGTCTGAGAAGATCACCATCCTTATTGCCACCGGAATCCATCGTCCCAACGAGGGGTTGGAACTGGAGCGTCTTGTCGGTAAAGAGATCGCCGCGTCCTACCGAATCATTAACCACTTTTCAAAGAACCAGGACGACATGGTTCTGGTCGGACATATCGGCAACGGGGTGCCAGCTCTGGTCAACAAGCATTACCTTGCAGCTGACCTGAAAATTCTAACCGGTTTCATCGAGCCGCATATGTGGGCCGGATTCTCCGGTGGGCGCAAATCGATTCTGCCCGGGATCTCGTCGGTGAAAACATTGGAGTTCATGCATGGTCCGGAGATGGTGGCCCATCCGCAGACCCGTTACGGCATCCTGGAGGGTAATCCCTTCCACGAAGCCGGTCTGGATATCATGGCGCAGGCCGGAGCCGATTTCATCGTCAACGTCACTCTCGACACCAGCAAAAAGATCACCGGAGTCTTTGCTGGCCACCCGGTCAAGGCACACTTGGCAGGGGTAGAGTTTCTCTCCCGCCATTGTGTTCGGACACTGGATGAACCTCTTGATTTTGTAGTAACCACCAATGCCGGGGCTCCGCTTGACTGCAACCTGTACCAGACCGCAAAAGGGATCTCTGGAGTGGCAGGAGCAACCCGCGAAGGAGGGGTGATTCTGATTGCCACTGAGTGCCTGGAAGGGTTTGGCAGCGAAGAGTACAGGGCGGTATTCGAGCATGCCACCACACCACAGGCATTCATTGAAAAGCTGATGAAAAAGGAATTTTTTCTCCCGGACCAATGGTGTGCCCAGGAAACTTACCAGGTGATGCTAAAGAATGAAATCTGGGTCCACACCCAGGGAATCGACGCCGACACACTGAAGCGGTTTCATTTCAAGCCGGTCGAACAAATCAGTGAAGCAATCGCGGAATTACTTGACAGATTCGGACCGGATGCCCGTTGGGCGATTGTACCGGATGGGCCGTTGCTGATTCTCAAGGTCGATTAGCAGGGGAAGCGACGACCTCAAAGCTGTGCCAAATAGAGCATTCAAAAATGTCTATTTCCTTCTTGGAAGCTCGTGGTTCTGACACAATTTGTGAGGTCAGTGCTCTTCTGAGGAGTAAATCCAAGCAACGACCCAGGTTGTAAACAAGAAGCCGTTTTTAACCCCTTTCGCTGAAGCCACTCCTCTCTCTTTTGCATTTTCTAGCAGATCCAGACAAAAACTGAAACACCGGTTTTGGGGATAGAAATATGAACCCCAATAAAGCTGCCGTAAACCATGCAAGTTTCTGATTCCCAGACAGTTGCATATTTCCGAGGTCGATATCAGCTATTATGGCTAATTCTTATGAATTTTCTATCGTTGGGATTGTTGACCAATACGATACTGTTTAGTAGAATTTAAAACACGGTTTTTAAAAGTTAAATGCGGATATTCTGACCCAAGTGAAAAGGTCGTTGCAGTAACCCTGTTTAAATGTAGTGATGCACAACATGATGCTTTAAATAATTGAAATATAAATCATTTACCAAGCAAGTAAGTCGTCTGGGTTCCCTCACTGCAGACAAAGAGGCTGGATGGTTTTTCTGCCTCAACGATGCGGTTATCTATTGAATCGATTGCGGGATCGATGGGAAGAGCTGACCCGCGAAATGCACTCCCTGGGGCAGTGTAGAAGTTTCAAATCCCCAAACCATATAATTCCTGCCTAAATTAACCTCAAAGAGGAGGGCCTATGAAGCCGTTTCGATTGAACAAACACAACAAGCTGGTATTCCCCTCAAGCATTTTTATCGAACTTGATTTTTCGATCATCGCCGATCTTGACCAGTTGAAAGCGATCATCCGACGGGACTTCGAAGTAAAGGCACCGACGGGGATCGAAATCGCGGAGCGGGCTAGCTCTGGCAGCTATGCAACGCGTTATGACCTGCTGCGGGACATCGGTCTGCATCTCTTTTGGGCCAATCGTTTTGCGCTGGCGATGTATGACAAGCGGCCGACTCGCTGGCGCGACGTCCCGCGAACCCGCAACGACGTCTTCGTCCCTCTCCTGCAGCCAAGGGAAAGTCGCGAGGCGAAATCTGCCAGTGTTCTCAAAGCTTTTGGGGAATTGCCGGCCAAGTGGGATTCGGCGTCTGAAAAGGATTTGTTTGGCATGCTGTTCGATTGTTTCTCCAACAAACTTTACAAGGCCTCATCGCTGCCACCGATCAAGGCGACGATCGCCGAGGCACTCACCACGACCGATGCCAAGACCACAGTTCTTACAGACTATAATCCCGATCACCGCCACTACAGCGTCAACGAAATTCTTGATGTTACAGAGACCCAGCCCGAACTCGAGTCTCTTAGGCGCTGGGCCATGTTGCTTCATAATCAACACCCCTGGGATCGTAGCCGTGCCCGGCTGAAGTCATTTTCCGAAATGAAGGATGATGACGTTGTCGTGCTTTTCTATCCGAAAAACCGCTACGTCCTGGACTTTATCAATCGGGTCAAGAGCGGGGTCGCCAATGCGCCGCTGTCGCCAACAGCGACTCCTGCCGTCGAACCGGTGAGACCGCTGCGGCCAATGGTGGTTGGCAAGGACACACCGATCAAACCGAAGATCGAGGCACTGGCAATTCGCAAGGGCGAGGTCATCTGCTCCAACGTCGATGTGGTCCGCAATGCTCCGCCCTCCTGGTCACCGATGAGCGCTGAGGAGATCGTCGACAAGACCGGCATCGAGCGCCGCCGCTACACGACGCAACCGCTGGAGAACATCGCTTTGGAGGCCGCACGGGCAGCGATGGAGCATGCCGGACGCAAACCTGAAGAGATCGGTGCTGTGTTGTTCTGTTCCTGCACATCGAACCGGCTGATTCCTTCAACGGCCACCTGGCTCTCGGGACAACTGGGCATCATGCAGACCCACTGCTCGGCAGACATTGTTGCCGCCTGCGCCGGTTTCCCCTACGGCATGGCCGAAACGGTGCGTCTGCTGCGCGAGGTCGAACGCCCGGTTCTGCTGGTCATGGCGGAGAAGTTCTCGGACAAGATTGGCAACGCCCGACCGTCACGGATGATTTTTGGCGACGGCGCCGCCGCCATGGTGATCGCGCCGACCGACGGCGAACGTGATGTGGAAGTGGTCCAGACCTATGCAAGCGGTCCCTTCAGCCAGGTGAATTCCATCATCTGGCCGAACCACGATTTCGACAACGACATCACAGTCTACGGACCCGAGGTCAAGGCGCTGGTCAAGCGCTATCTCAACCAGATGATCGGCGAGCTTTCCGAGCTCAAGAGCCTGAAAGGGGGCAAGGCACTCATCGAGGATATCGATGTCATCGTACCCCACCAGGCCAACAAGACCATGATCATCGATATCGCCGTTCCCCAAGGCATCGCTGCCGAGGACATCTACTTCAATATTTCCGAGGTCGGTAACGCCTCTGCGGCCAGTATTCCGATCGCTCTGGCTGATTCCGTCTACGACGGGGCGGTCACCAAACGGTCACTGGTCTTTGCTCCGGGCTTCGGCGCCGGCGCCGTCGGCGGCTATGTGGTGATGCACCTGGACCCGGCGATGGTGGCCCCTGAGGTCAAGACCGACCTCAACATGGGGCCGAAACCGAGCATCCCCACTCCTCTCTGGATGATGTCAAGGAGGCTTTCCATGGGTAAGCTCTCGGTCAAGCGAACCAACGAGTCGTTTCTTAAGCGCCTGTTGAATCTGCCCGAATTGCTCGCTGACCAGGCCTTGCTCGAGCGATTGAACGCGGAGGGTGCGTCTGCCGGTGAGGATCATGCAGACATCGCCTTGCTTGTGGCTGCTGCCGAGGCCTATCTCTCGTCGGCGCTTTATGCACGCACGGCGTTTTTCGCCGCAGCGGCCCGCGGCCGGCCGAAATCGAGCCACGAATCGCCGGTTACCGTGGACTGCCGCTTACGCGGTGAGAAATACCGCCTGGTCGTTCAGCGCATCTCCCCCAACCGCTACCGCCTGGAGGTCGAAGATAAAACGATCGTCATGTCCATGGATCCCGTCAACGAGTTCGAGTTTCGCGTTACCGTCGGGGATCGCAGTCATCACGTGGTGTCGATCACGCAGGGGAAGGACCACCTCATCGAGGTCGACAACATTATTCACCGCATCAACCGAGGGGATATTGGTATGATCCGCTCGCCGTCGCCGTCACTCGTCGTCGCCGTCAACGTCAAACCAGGCGATACGGTGGCCAAAGGCGACTCGCTGGTAGTGCTTGAAGCCATGAAGATGGAGACCGCCATCACCGCGCCATTTGCCGGAACCGTGGTCGATGTGCTCACCGGGCCGAGCATCCAGGTCGATGCCGGCGCCGGGCTCATCAGGCTCGAAGCCGTCACCGAACGAGATGATACGAAAGGATCGGGGAAACACGTCGTCTTCGACGGCATCGCTGCCGAACTGACCTCCGATCCAAGCGCCCGCAGCCGCTGCATCGAACACCTCGATGCCATTCGCTGGACGGTTCTGGGCTATGACACCAAGGCCGGCGTAGTCAGGGAGCTGGCCGGACGCCTGCTCACAGCGCAGAGCGAAATCGACCAGCATGATCCGCAGGTCATCGCCGCAAGGCTCAATGTCCTTGCCGCCTTCAGTGACGTCAACTCTCTGGCACGCAACCGCCCCCTTGGCGACATGCTCGATGAAGAGACGCGCAATCCCAAGGAGCACTTCCATCATTATCTGCGTTCCCTGGACCTGGCTGCCGAAGGGCTGCCGGAGTCGTTCCGCCCCAAACTCGAGCGAGCTTTTGCTCATTACGGTGTCGATAGTCTGAAACCATGCGACAACCTCGAGCGTGCCGCGTTCAGGGCCTTTAACGCCCAGCAGGTGGCGACCGCGCATGAACCGCTGGTCGCAGCAGTCTTGACCGGCCTGCGCCTTGATCCGGAGCGTCTTGATTCTGTCACCGCCCTGCAGTTGCGGATCTCCCTCGATGAGTTTGTAGTCGCGACGGAACTGCGCTTCCCCAACCTCGGCAATAAAGCACGTAATATCCGTTACCAGAACTTTGAGCAGCCAGCGGTGGCCACGCGCAAAACGGCAGTCCTCGAGGAGATGCGCGGCCATATTGCTGCCCTGCGCACTGCTGGTGCCAGTGCCTCCCATCTCGAGGCGGTGATTAATTGCCCCGAGGCGGTGATCGAACTTCTCGCCGACCCTGATGACTCTGGCGATAACGGCGATCCGATGCTCGATGTTATGTTCCGGCGCTTCTACCGCGTCAAGGAGCTGCAGAAAGTCCAGGAGCTGGCCGGCATCCGTTCCGCTTGCTACCTCACCAACGGAGAACTACGCTTTGTAGTTGCGGCCATCACCCCCCAGGGCAAGGCCGGAGATGCGCTCCGGGCAGCACTGCAGCACGGCAGAACCCTGTCTGATGCTCAGCCGCTGTTGATCGATATCTACAGTCGCTGGGACGACACCGTCGCTGCAGACACTGTCGAGGCCTGGACGCAAAACATTATTGCCGCGGCCGATCCGCCGGGGAACATCCGCCGCATCACCTTCTCCGGCGCCGACCCCGAAGGCCGGGTCTTCCACCACACCTATCGCCCCGTTGATGGCGCTCTGGCCGAAGACCTGACCGTCCGCAATTGTCACCCGATGATCGTTGCACGCCTGAAGTACCATCGCTTCAGAAATTTCAAGGCAGAGCGGCTTGATTCGGAGCCGGGCATCTACTGCTACAAGGTTGTCGGCATCGATAACCCGCGCGACACCCGGCTGACAGCGGTTGCAGAGGTTCGCGACCTGACCCCGAGCCGCAACAAGGCTGGACAGGTTGTCGGATTACCAACCATTGAAAGACTCCTGTCCGCCTGTGCGAATGCCATCCGGACAGCACAGACCGAACACGACCCGCGACGGCGACTGGCCATGAACAGGATCATCCTCTATCTCTGGCCCTCCTTTTCCCTGCCTCTCGAAGGGCTGGACCTGGTGACCGAACGCTTTGCATCACTCATGGCACCTCTCGGACTCGAGGGCGTTGAGGTGATTGGTTCGCTGGTAGAAAACGGCAAAACCCGCGAGGCCATATTGCGCTTCGGCTTCGACACGACTGACAACACTGCTTTTGATATTACGGATCAGGTCGATGCACCGGTTGCCGTGCTCGATCGTTATCGACAGAATGTCATCATGTCGCAGCAACGCGGTTCGATCTATCCCTATGAACTGATTGATCGCCTGATCAAGAATGGGGGCTCGTTTACCGAGTATGCGATCACTGCAGAGGGGGCCTTTGAGCCGGTCGATCGTCCCAAAGGGAATAATGACAACGGCTTCGTCGGCGGGGTGCTGGTCACCCCTTCAGATCGCTACCCGGAAGGGATCAGGCGGGTGGTGCTGCTCGGCGACCCGACCAAGGAGCTGGCATCGCTGGCCGAGCCTGAATGCCGGATGACCATCGGTGCCCTCGAACTGGCCAGGAAACTGGAAACCTCTCTCGAATGGTACGCCGTGTCGGCTGGGGCCAGGATCTCCATGACCAGCGGCACCGAAAACATGGACTGGATCTCGATCGTGTTACGGCGCCTCATTGAGTTCACCCAGGATGGCGGTGAGATCAACATCGTCATCACCGGAATCACCGTCGGCGGTCAACCCTACTGGAACGCCGAAGCCACCATGCTCATGCACACCAAAGGCATCCTGATCATGACCCCTGACAGCTCCATGGTGCTCACCGGAAAACAGTCGCTCGACTTTTCCGGCGGTGTTTCAGCGGAGGACAACTTCGGCCTCGGCGGCTACGACCGCATCATGGGGCCCAACGGTCAGGCCCAATACTGGGCTCCGGATCTCGAAGCGGCGTGCGAGATCATGCGTCAGCACAACGAACATGCCTATCGGGCCAAAGGAGAGCGTTTCCCGCGTCGCGCCGAGACTTCCGATGATCCCAACCGCGACATCAGGTCGGCGCCGCACGACGGGCCGGAATTCGAAACGGTCGGTGAGGTCTTCTCCGACGAAACCAACCCCGGTCGCAAAAAGCCTTTCGACATCCGCGCCATCATGCGTGCGGTCTCTGATCAGGACCATCTGCCAATGGAACGCTGGAAGGACATGCGCGATGCCGACACCGCTGTGGTCTTCGAGACTCAGCTCGGTGGCTACCCCGTAATGATGCTCGGCATCGCTTCCCGGGCGATTCCGCGCAAAGGGCTGCTTCCGGCTGACGGTCCTGATGTCTGGACTTCAGGAACGCTCTTTCCCATGTCGTCGAAGAAGCTGGCACGCGCCATCAACAGTGCCAGCGGCAGCCGCCCTCTGGTCGTGTTGGCCAACCTGTCAGGCTTCGACGGTTCACCGGAATCGCTGATCAAATGTCAACTTGAGTATGGTGCCGAGATCGGCCGTGCCGTGACCAATTTCGACGGTCCGATCGTGTTCTGTGTCGTCTCACGTTATCACGGCGGCGCCTTCGTGGTTTTCTCGAAGGTGCTCCACGACAATATGGAAGCCTTGGCCGTCGAGGGGACCTACGCCTCGGTGCTCGGTGGCGCACCGGCGGCGGCGGTGGTCTTCACGCGGGAAGTCGATCAGCGCACCGATGCTGATGAGCGTATTGTCGACCTGCGTAACCGGATCGCTGCGACAACCGGACCAGAGCGCGTTGCCTTGCAAGCCGAACTCGCCGAACTTCGCCCCGTGGTTCGCGCCGAAAAGTTGGGGCAAAAGGCCGTCGAATATGATGCGGTCCACACCATCCAGCGCGCGCAGGAGAAGGGTTCGGTCGATGCCATCGTTCCGGCAGATCGTCTGCGCCCTGAGCTTATCGCCGCGCTTGAGAGACGTATGGCCAAGACTCTGGGACAGTCAGACTCTGGTTGACAGTTCTGAAAAAAGACCTGAGTTTTCTTTGCCGGGTATGATCAACAGACAAAATTACTGAAAAGAGGTGGAGATAATGGGCGTTCTTGAAATGACGTGCGACGACAATGTCGCGATTCGGACCGGTAACAAGCTCAAGGGCCGGGTGGCCTTAGTCACGGGAGGGACCCGGGGCATCGGTGCCGCCATCTGTCGTAGTCTTGCCAGCCAGGGAGCTGCTATTGCCGCGGGCTATTCCGGCAACGACAAGGCAGCGGGGGATTTCCGCGATACGTTCACCAAGAAATATTCTACCGCGGTCACTACTCATAAGGGCAATGTCGGTGATCCTGAAGATTGCCGCCGAACCGTCGAGGATGTGCTCTCAACACACGGGCGCCTCGACATTCTGGTCAATAACGCCGGTATCTCCATCGACAAGACGGTGCTCAAAATGACCGACGAGGATTGGCAAAACGTGCTCAATGTCAACCTTTCCGGGGCTTTTTATCTCTCGCAGGCCGCGCTGCGACACATGGCCGAACGAGGCAGTGGCCGCATCGTCAATGTTTCGAGCGTCATTGGCGAAATGGGGAATATCGGCCAGGCGAACTATGCTGCCTCGAAATCGGGTCTGTTCGGCCTGACCAAAACGATGGCCAGGGAGGCTTCGCTGTTGCTGGCCCGGTCGGGAAAGTTAACCGAACCCAATGGTGTCGGCCTCACCATAAACACCATCACTCCCGGTTTTATTGCTACGGAAATGCTGGAGCATATCCCGGAGAAGGTAATGGAGAAGATCCTGGCCATGATCCCTCAGGGGCGGCTCGGTAAACCCGAAGAGATCGCTCGCGTCGTGCACTTTCTTGCTGCCGACGCCTCCTCGTATATTACCGGCCAGGTCTGGGGCGTCAATGGTGGTCTGGATATGTAACCGATGTCAGAGGACGCGGTTGTTTTTCGTGTATGGCAGGAATAAGGAGCCGGAAATCGTTTTGCCAGAGAGATCCAAACAACGAACCTTGACCAGGCCTGATTCTAAAGGCTCGGGCAGAAGTGCAACTCTAGACCTCATTGCCTCAAAGGAGAGGAAGGAAATATCATGGCCAGATTAACCGGAAAAATCGCAGTCGTCACAGGTGGCTCCAGGGGGATCGGTGCTGCTATTGCCAAGGGACTGGGCAGCTCAGGTGCCACGGTAGTGATCAATTACAACCACAGCTGCGACGAAGCTGAAACTGTTGTTGAAGAAATCAAGGCCATGGGAAGTGACGCCATTGCGCTGCAAGCCGACATCTCGGCAGTCGAAGAGACCAAGGTCTTCATCGAGAAGGTCTTGGCTGATTTTGGCAGGATCGACATCCTGGTGAACAACGCCGGGATCACCAGAGACAAAACCTTCAAAAAAATGGCTTATGAGGAATGGCACAAGGTCATCGATACCAACCTGTCTTCGGCCTTCAATACCTGCAAAGGAGCACTCCCCGCTATGCTGGAACAGAAATATGGCCGTATTATCAATATCAGTTCGGTGATCGGTCAGTCCGGCGGCTTCGGTCAATCCAATTATGCGGCGGCGAAAGCTGGACTGATCGGCTTCAGCAAGTCTCTCGCCCTGGAAACGGCCAGATCTGGCATCACAGTCAACTGCATCTGCCCGGGGTATATTGCCACGGAGATGGTGGCCGCTATGCCCGAAAATGTTCTCGAGGCAATTACTGCTCAGGTTCCCATGCAGAAACTGGGTGAGCCTGATGAAATTGCCAAAGGGGTTCTTTTTATCTGTGATAGCGAGTATATGACGGGTCAGTGCCTCAACCTCAATGGTGGGCTTTATATGTAGGAACCTGGCCCGACGATCTCTGTGAGAACATCGTGCTAGTGCCCCGTACGGTTAATTCGTACCTTCAATTTTCGGCGCTTTTGCCCCCTGCCTGCGTTCCGGTTCCTCGGCTTAAGCCTGCCCAGGCCTGCGTCACCGCGCCTTGCCAGGAACCAAAATCACGCGCAATCTGTGCGGCGAACCAGCCGCACGGGACACTAGACCTTGAGCGGCACGCACAGCATAAAATGTTTACAACAAAAAAACCCTGCCAATAAAGCAGGGTTTTTTTGTTTCAGAACCGTCAGAGCAGACGGCGAATATTGCGAAATTACTTGGTGCTGGCGGCCTTAGGTGCTTCGGCTGCCACATTTTTCAGACCTGCTTTGGCAAAGTCAAAGTTTTTGGTCATGAAGCTTTGAAAGATCTGGAAGTTGCTGTTGAGTGCCTCGTTCCAGAAGTCAACAACCGGCTTGGCTTCCTTGGGGAGCTGCTCAGTGGTTTTCTTAAGCAGGTCCTTGGTCTCTTTCTGGATGGCGCTTGACTGGCTGAAGGCGCTGTTGTAGAGGGTTTCCATGGCGTCAAGGCCCTTTGCCGGGGCATCCTTGGCAGTCCAGTCGATCTCGATGCTGGTTTCGACAAATTTCTTCACGTCAGCCTGAACCTTCTGGTTCTCCTTGATGAAAAGATTGAAGGCTTTCTTGCCTTCTTCCGGAACATACGGGGTTGCGCCCAGAAGCTGGTCGGCTGCTTTGGCAGTTTGATCATAGAAGGTACCGAGAGCTTCGAAGCTCATTTTGACGGTGTTTTTGTTGAAGTCGACAATGTCCTGAATGATTTTTTCGTTTTGCATGGTTGTTCTCCTTGTCTAAGTTATGGTTCGAGGGACGCTCGGAACCGTTTAATTCGTTTCGTGACACACCTTAAACAAGTATTAAACAAACTGTCAAGAAAATAATTCACTTTCTGTTTAATAATTGTCTTTCCCTCTGAATAATGGCTATAATGCACCTTAATCAGGCATTCGACCTGGATCGTTGCAAGCAGGCCTCCATGCCATGAGCCCTTAAGAAAGCAAGCGACTATCATGATTACCAAAGAACAGAAAGAACTTTTCCGCAGGAAGGTTGGCAAGCTTTTGGAACAGCGGCGCCTGGAAAAAGCTATGAGCCGAAAAGATCTGGGAGAAGCGCTGGGCTATGAAGGGAATAGCGCAATTCAAGTTGTGGCGCGGTTTGAGTCAGGACGGGCCGGTGTTCCCAAGGCAAGGATCTCCCAACTGCTGAAGATTCTTGACATCAGGAATGAGGATTTCGGACTGAGTGGTTCAAAATCATTGAAGCATTTTATCTCTGCCAGCGGATTCCTCGGTTCGACCATGGCTCCATGGAGCGATGCTATGGTCAGCTTTCTGGAAAACACCGAAGTCAACTTTGTGACCCAATCCCTTTCCGACGATGAGGATGATGAGAACTCATCGGCAGAGGCACAGGGCGACCTGTACCAGGATCTTTTGCGAATCCTGAGGCTCTATCGGGTCCAGAAACAAAAGAGCCAACTCAGTCTTATCGAAAAGCTGGATCTCCTTGACAGTTTGAGCGAAGGGGATGAGGAGCGCCTGACGGAAATGCTTGGCACCTTGAATATCGACCCACAAGATGCGTATCAAGCGATTGAGAGCCATCTGATGGATCAGTTGAAGGGGAACGGCGGCAAAAGACCATAGTCCTGTCGGCAAAGGGCTTGATCGCACGGCCCTTTTATCGACAGCCCCAGCAGGAGGGGCTCACTTTGATTGGCACATTCCCCGCCTCAGCGGGATGCTCTGCCCTTTTGTCTTGCCTGCGAAACCTGGATCACAAATTATCCCGCCCCGACAGATCCGTCAGTATTAAGTAAATCTTTTGTTTTTGTTCTTGTTTAAAAACAGTTTTACGTTTATAAGCTGTTTATACTTTGTTTAATATTTGGCCAGTGTTTCTTATGCAGAGTTCTGGGATTACAGAGCAAAGGTCATGGTGTACTCGCCGTCGCCTTAAAGTCATAAAGTAATGAAAATTGCGCAATAGGAAATTTAACCGCCATAAAGGGGACAAACCATGCAAGATTTTTTTAAACAACAAGCCGAGTGGCTGAAGACCTGGCAAGAGCAACAACAGAACTTGACCAAACAGTATGCTGCCTGGGGCGAAGGGCTGGGCCAGGGAACGCCTGGAGATTTCAGTCAACAGGTGCCAGGCAATTTTGAGGAACTGGTAAAAGCACAGCAGGAGCTGTTTGAGCAATTTACCGGTTTTGGCCAACAACTGCAGCAAAACCTTCAGCAGCTTTGGGGCGACAAGCTGCCACCCGAGTTGCTTCGCCAATTCAATTTCAACCTGCTCCAGGAATTCTACAAAAACTGGCTCGGCAATATGAAATTCCCGGGCAATCTGTCCAATCCGTTCATGCCGGGACAGAACTGGTCTGATCCGGCCAGCTTCCTGAACAACTTTATGAAGAACGAACATCCGTTCTTTTCAACTTTCAGCAATTTCAACATGGCCGATGAAGTGCAGAAAGTATTTGGCATGTTCAGCATGTTGCAGGGCGCAAAAATACCCGGTGGTGACATGTTCAGCCAGCTCTTTACGACCTATCAGGGCTTTTTCAACCAGCTGGCCAACACCGGAACCGGCAAGGGCTTCGACAAGCTGCTCGAAACTTTCAACAGCTGGAAGGACCAGGCGGACAAATACCTGCTCGCACCGCAAGTCGGCATCAACCGCGAGACCACACAGGAATTTTCCAAAATCATCAGCCTTTCTCTGGCCTATATTGAGTCGTTCGCCAAGATGGGCAAGCTGATTGAGGAAACCGCTCGAAAATCGGGCAACCGCTTCCAGGCCAAATTAGTTGAGCGTTCACTCAACAATGAACCACCGATCAAGTTCACCGACTTCTGCAGTCTTTGGACCAAAGAAAATGAGGCGGTATTTCTCGAGGTGTTCGGCAGTGAAGAGTTTGCCAAAACCCAGGCGGACCTTGCCTCAGCAGGGCTGCGACTGAAAATGCAGATCGACAAACTGGTTGAGAAGATGATTGACCAGACACCAATCGCTCTGAAACGCGATGTCGACCTGGCTGCCGGCGAAATAATGCAACTCAAGCGCGATTTGCGCCAGTCACGCAAACAACAGGCTGTTCTGGCTGCTGAGTGCAAGATCGCCCGGGATGCAGTTGCCGCCGGCGAAGAACGCTTCAAGCAGATAGAGGCCACATTGGCCAAGGTCCAGGCCCTGGCAGACAATGCCGAGAAAACTGCCAAGTCAACAGTCACTCAGCTCAGTAAATCGGTTGAGGGTGTTGCCGCTGGTGAAAAACGCTTCAAGCAGCTGGAGACCACATTGGCCAAGGTCCAGGCTCAGTCAGAAAATGCCGAGAAAACTGCCAAGACAGCAGTCACTCAGCCTGGTAAACCTGTTGCCGCCGCTGCCAAGAAGAAGGCTGCGGTAGCAACCAAGAAGGCTTCTGCCGCTGCAGCCAAAAAGGCGACCACGGCGACAGCTAAAAAGACCAGCGGAACCAAAAAGCCTTCCGACTCCCCGACTAAATAAGTGAGGACGACACAATGAACTATACACAGCAGTTCCAGGAATCAATGGACGAGTTTAAAACCTTCGCCGAGAATCTGAAAAAAGGTGTTGAAAACCTGGCTTCCAGCGGAGAGATCAAACTTGCACAGACTGAAAAAGAGCTGGTTTACGAGGATGGCAAGCGCAAACTTTACCGCTACCAGGCGCGCAGCAAAAAGATTTGTCCGGTACCGACCCTGATTGTCTATGCCATGGTCAACCGCTACACGATGCTGGACTTGCAGCCCGATCGCTCAATGATCCGCAACCTGCTCGACCAGGGACAGGATGTCTACCTGATCGACTGGGGTTATGCTGACCGCATGGATCGGCATCTGACCATGGATGATCTCATCAACGGCGTTTATGGACGACTGCATTGATCACATTCGCCAACAGCACCAGCTCGAAGCCATCAACCTGCTGGGCGTTTGCCAGGGCGGAACCTTTTCTGCGATCTACTCCGCGCTGCATCCGGAGAAGGTCAAAAACCTGATCACCATGGTGGCACCGATCGATTTTGAAACCAACGACAGCCTGCTGTATGTCTGGAGCAAGGCGATGGATGTCGATCTGCTGATCGATGCCTACGGCATCGTGCCGGGCGACCTGATGAACCAGTCATATCAGATGTTACAACCCTTCACTTTGACGTTTCAAAAGTACCTCAACATGGTCGACACCATGGCCGACAGCGAAAAATTAGCGGCCTTTTTGCGCATGGAGAGCTGGATTTTCGATAGCCCTGATCAGCCGGGCGAAGTCTTGCGGCAGAATGCCAAGGATCTTTTTCAGGAAAACAAGCTGGTCAAAGGCGAATTTGAAATCGGTGGTCAGCGGGTTGATTTAAAGCAGATCAGCATGCCGGTTCTCTGCATCTATGCTGATTACGATACTTTGGTCCCGCCGGTTTCATCGAAGAAGCTGCTCGAGTATGTCGGCACCAAGGATAAACAGGAATTGTCCTACCCCGTTGGCCACGTCGGCATGTTCGTCTCCGGAAAAACCCAGGCAACCCTGGCCCCGAGAATTTCCGAGTGGCTCAATCAGCGGATTTGATGAGCCTCACAAATCATACCGTCCACAACTGATGTGGACTTAAATTTCACTCTAGAATGGATTAATTATGAACATTGAAAACAATGTATTTGTTGTCACGGGCGGCGCCCGTGGCCTTGGCTTCGCGATTGCCAGAGACCTGGCCTCAACTGGCGGGAAACTGGCCCTGGTCGACATGAATAAAGAGGGACTGGATCAAGCTGCCGCAGCTCTGCAGGAGTACAACGTTGAGATCCGCTGCTACGTCGCCAACGTCGCCGTAGAAGAGGAAGTGATCGCTCTTTTTGACAGTATTCAAAAAGATTTCGGCCAGATCGATGGCCTGGTCAATAATGCCGGCATCACCCGCGATGCCTTGCTGGTCAAGAGGAAAAATGGCAAAACGACCAAGATGTCCCTACAGGCCTGGCAGCAAGTCATTGATGTCAACCTGACAGGGGTTTTTCTTTGCGGTCGTGAGGCTGCGGCCAAGATGGTCGAGGCCGAAAGACCCGGAGTTATCGTCAATATCAGCAGCGTATGCCGCGACGGGAATATCGGCCAGAGCAACTACTCGGCTGCCAAGGCCGGGGTTTCAGCGCTGACTGCGACCTGGGGCAAGGAACTCTCGCGGTTTGGGATCCGGGTTGGTGCCGTCGCGCCGGGCTTCGTCAATACCGAAATGGTGAAGACGATTCCGGAATCGGTTCTGGACAAGCTGAAAGGGTTGATCCCATTGCATCGACTCGCTGAACCCGAGGAGATTGCACACACCGTGCGCTATGTTATCGAGAATGAGTATTTCACCACTCGCACCATCGCGATCGGTGGCGGCATGCAGGTCTAAACAGGATCCGTAGAGAGGAGCTGGGGGAGAAGCAAATGGCCACAGCTTACATTCTCGGAGAATTTACCGGGCGGAACCAGAACAATAACCAATTTCACGAGGTGTAACCATATGAACCAGGTCTACGTTATCGATGCATTACGCACTCCCTTCGGCAGTTTCGGCGGCGTCCTGGCCGATGTCCCCGCCACCCAGTTAGCTGCTACGGTCACCAGGGCACTGATCGAAAGAAATAAGATCGATCCGTCGATTATAGACCAGTACATTGCCGGACAGGTTGTCTCGACCGGTTGCGGTCAAGCCCCGGCACGTATCGCCATGCGCACGGCCGGTATTCCGGATACAGTTCCGGCCATGACCATCAACAAAGCCTGTGGCAGCGGCCTAAAGGCCATGATGCTGGTCGCCGACACGATTCGTTTGGGAGATGACCATGTGGGCATTGCAGGTGGCATGGAGAACATGTCCCTCTATCCCTACGCCCTGCTGAACGCACGTTTTGGCATGCGTATGGGCCATGATCAGGTCGTTGACCTGTTGCTTCACGATGCCCTGCTCGACCCCGAAAGCGGACGTCATATGGGTGATATTACCGAGCAAGCGCTGGCCGAGCATGGGATCAGTCGGGAAGCCCAGGATGAGTATGCCATCAGCTCCTATCAGCGCGCCCAGGCTGCGTTCAAGAGAGGCTTTCACGCCAGGGAAATCGTTCCGGTGGTGAAGTCCTCCCGCAAGGGAGAGGTCATCATTGACTGTGACGAAGAACCTTCCCGGGTTGATTTCGATAAATTCACTTCGTTGCGTCCGGCCTTTAAAAAAGATGGCACTGTGACTGCCGGCAACGCCTCGACCATCAATGATGGCGCGGCCTTTGCGCTGCTTGCCAGCGGGGCCGCTTGTGAAAAGCATGGACTAAAAGCAAAAGCCAGAATGATCGCCTATGCAACCAACAGTCTACATCCCACGCAGTTTCCGGTGGCCCCGATCGGAGCCATTGAGCGGGTCTGCATCAAGGCCGGCATGACGCTCGAGCAGATTGACCTGTTCGAAATCAATACCGCTTTCTCGGCCGTTGCCCTCATGTCGATTAACAAACTGAATATCAGTCGAGACAAGGTCAACATTAATGGTGGCGCTATCTCTATCGGCCATCCGGTCGGTGCCAGCGGCGGTCGTCTGGTGGCCACGCTGCTCAATGGACTCGAGGATACCGGCGGGCGCTATGGCCTGGCCACACTCTGCATCGGTGGTGGCGAAGCGGTGGCGGCGATCTTCGAAAGACTTTAACTAGACGAAAATCGGGTAGAAGGCGGGGCTGTCCCCGCCGCCCTTCCAACCCCATCAGCAGTGGACGATGGTTTTCTTCTTGCCATCGAGTCCGATAACGAAAGAACCAAGAAGGCCGAGACATCTGCACCAAACATTTTCCCTCACAAATCCGTCAGTCCTAAAGACCTCGCCGCTGACACACGTGATATCTTTCCCACGGCGAGGACCCGTAAGACAAATTCCTCTAGAAGATGTTCAGAGATTACTTTGGAGTTGCAATCACGGATGATGGACGACATGTTTTGTCCAAATAGTTTATAATCGCATCCCCACCGCCGATGAGTTCAAGGCTCATTTGCTGGTCAACCAGGAGAACTGGAATATATGTTCGTTCAAGAGATGCCATGAAAGCCCTGTTGACGCCGACATCGTAGTGCTCGTTGGTCATCACCCCCGTTAAAGGAAATTTCGTGACCTTTCTCACCGGATTGAAGCTGACCGTGCAGGTTGTCCCCTGCTGCATCGATTTGATCACTTTTTCACAGTGCGGACAGGTAGACGAGAAAAACAGGACGAGCTTCGGCTTTTTCTCCTCTCCCTTAAAAACTGCGTAAGTCCCTTTTTCGAGATCCTTGATCCCGATGGCGGTGGATTCAGAGGTTGCCGCCGTAAACTGCAGAGTTGAAAATGTAATCACAACCGCGGCAAAGATGGCGGCACCGGTCACGGTCTGGCGTAAACCGCCGAGGAGATTAAGCAGGGCCACCAGTGAAAAAATGATCAAACAGTAGGTACAAAAGCTTTCTACGACAACATATTGAAAGGAGACCAGAACCCCCTCTGCGGCCAAACCGGCGAGCAGAAGCATACGAACGTAGAATTGCAAATCTTCACGCCTTCGCCCGACCCAAGCACCCCAGAAAACGGCTTGAAAGAAGACCAGCCCGAAAAGGTTAAAAAAGAGTGGCGGAATCGTCGTCCGACTGTCGACAATCTCGCACCCTCCGCTGAAGCAGATACCATCCAGACCGCTCTCCAGCAGGATGATCTGAATCAAGGTGAGAAGACTCCCTGCCAAAGCGACCACAAGCTGAAGCCGGGCCGCCAAGGGCCGCTCCTGAAACTGTCGATACAAATCACCCATGACCTTGCTTTCCTCGCGCCCTAATTACCCAGGTTATGTCACAGCCTTTTTCGAGTCCCAGGTGTGTGGTGTTGATACACCAGAAGACCGTCTTCTACGATTAAACATCTCTTCTATTATTGTTACATTGGTCCTGTAAAGATAAAGATAGTTGCTACGATAATCTCACCAACTTGTGTTACCCAGCAATGAGTTTTTCTGACGAGATCCTTTTCTCCACCAAGGTCACGTCTAACCGAGTAGAGATCTCCGTCCTTGTTCGCTTTGCACCATAATGCACAAGCCTCTCGCTGGAAGCACTTAAGCCAGAACCTGTGCTCACCCCAGCTTCTTTGATCGTAAAGAAGGGGTGGTAAATTTTAGTGAGATGAGACTTTGGAATACCGCATCCTGTGTCCAATATAACAGGAACCCTGGAAGTTGTTCCAGCAACTTTTCGGCAACGAAATCGCCCAATATAGGACAATTATCACTCAATCAATCCGTTTACCTGCAAATTCGTATTGAGCAACAATCGAATCTCCCCGGCGAGGTATGGCAGGGCAGCTTTATTAGCCATCAGCTTCAAATCTGCAAACGTGCTCCTTAAATCTCCAGCAACAAATCCTGAAGTCTTCCGCGTCCACAATCTTAAGCAAAGACCATGAGTTTTAACTCACCGTTTTTTCACACACCTGCTGTGCCCAAAATTGCACGACCCTAGTTAATCCGCCAGTTGTTCTGAACACAGGACAACTGTGCTAATCAACAGTTTTTCCATTTAAGCCCTTTTTAATACCCTTTTAACGTCCTGTATTTATACAACTTTGATCCGCATCAATTCTTTGTGTGCCAAATTTGGCAAACAAATTGCTCATAGCCATCACATCTCATTTTATCTTGCTGATATTTCACAGGAGGTGTTGGGACGTCGCATTGCGCAACATCCCATTACTGATCGGGCGGCCATATGGGGCCAAGAAAAATCAATCTGATTCGTTCGACATGGCAGAACTCCAGGTGTCGATCGAGTCTATTCCCTTTTCAGATAGGGGCTCAACATTCCTGGGAACTTAAGGAGACATGGACATGGACAAAGCAAAACCCTTTTACTGGCTGGCGATATTTGTACTGACGAGCTTTCTCAGCGCCTGCGGAGGCGGTGGTGGCAGTGATGACTTCAACTACTGCCCTGACCAGCGTCACTTCGGGGGTTGCCGTCGACCCTTACATCGTTGGCGCCTATCTCGAAGAAATTTCGGCAGACGGGACAGAGCAGATACAAAGCAGTCTTGCACCGACGGATTCACAAGGACGCTTCACATTCAAAAACCCCGTCAGAGAAGGTTCGATTATTCGCTTAAAATCTTCTACCAAGGGCATGCACGGCAACGCACCCTATACCGGCATGATCAAGCATAAGGCGTCAATTGTCGATGACAGCAGGGTGGTCATCTCACCACTGACGACATTGGTGGCGAACGGCATGTCTGAAGACGAAGTGATAAGACTGATGTCAGATTCCGGCTTATCCGACCTGACTGTGGATGATATCTACTCGGACCCGATCGCCGGTCTTGAAAACCGGACCAGTGGCGTAGATGATGCGATGCTGCGTAACCTGCGCGCCAACATGGCGGCTAATGCCTACATGGAAGCGACCGGCAATTTCAATTACAATGGCTCGGGCTCATCTGCCACCAACCTGCAGATGAGTGACATGGTCGAAGCGGTACAAGAGACCCTGAACGCCAGCCTGTTCGAGCAACTGGCAAGCGAGGTCGGCAATGGCTTTGTTCTCGGCGACCTGATTAATACCGCGGCCCAACTCAATCGCACCATCGTCAACCAGGTCCAAAAGGAGATGCCCAATGGCGGACAACAGCTTCCGGCCAACCGGATCGGCCAGATCGTGTCCGGCGCCATGGCTGATACCATGACGATCGCTCGAGACATCTACGAAGTTCGCAAGGGTGACGACGGCGTCGTAACGACGCCCGACCCGGTCACTCCTCCAACGACCGACCCGGTCACGCCTCCGACGACTGACCCAGGAACTAACCCGGTACCGCCCGTGGTGCAACCTCCCCAGGACAACTCCGGACAAGTCGTTTATGACCGGGAGTGTGCCGGATGTCACAAGCTGGCAACCCACGATCCCGCCGGGAATATTGATCTGTTCGGCCTGGGCACGACCATTACCTCCAAGATCAATGGGGGACATATGGGCAAGAGCCTGACGGATCAGGAGTTGAGTGCACTGGCCAACTTTGCCGATACCTTCACTCCACCGGTCACTGATCCTGTTACTCCACCGGTCACCGATCCTGTTATTCCGCAAACCGGTGAAGAGCTTTATCTGGCTGAGTGCCAGGGCTGTCACGGCAGCCTGCAAACCACGAGAATCAGCAACCGCACCGCGGCCGGGATTGAGGCAGCAATTGCTGGCGATGTCGGCGGAATGGGTGGCATTCTCCTGAGCCCTGAAGAAATCCAGCTGATTGCCGATGCGATGCCAGCCCCACAACCACCTCCAGTCCAGCCGCCCCAGTACCGTAACGGCCAGGCTGTTTATGACCAGGAATGCTCTGGATGTCATAAGCTGGGAACTCATGATCCTGACGGAAACATTGACCTGTCCGGTCTGGGCGGACCCCTTGTCACCAAGATCGAGGGCGGGCACATGGGCAAGAATTTGCCGACCCAGGAGCTCAGCGCCCTGGCTGACTTTGCCGACACCTTTACCCCGCCGGCACCGCCGGTGGTACCGCGCAACAGCCAGACCGTTTACGATGAAAACTGCTCAGGCTGTCACAAGCTCAATGGCTACGACGCCGCCGGCAACATTGATCTCGCCGGCATGGGCAGCACTGCCGCAACCAAGATACCGACATGGCCATGGCGGCAGCGTATCGACTGAAGAACTGACCAACCTGGCGGCATGGCTCGACAGCTGGGCGCCGGTTCCTCCTCCAGTAATCGCACGTGACGGCAAGACCGTCTATGACAACAACTGTGCCGGTTGCCACAAGCTCTATGGCTATGATACGGCCGGCAACATTGACCTCGCCAGCATGGGCAGCACCGCTGTCACCAAGCTCGGCACCGGCCACGGCGGCACAGTCTCCGCTGACGAAGTCACCAACGTCGCCAACTGGCTCGACACCTGGGCTCCGGCACCGCCACCGGTGGTCGATCGCAGTGGCGAGACACTCTACAACGAAAATTGCGCCGGCTGTCATAAGCTCTACGGCTATGATGCGGCCGGCAAGCATCGACCTCGCCAGCAAGGGCGACATTGTTCCTGCCAAACTGGGCACAGGCCATGGCGGCACAACGACCCCCGGCGAAGTCAGCAATATCGCCAACTGGCTGAACACCTGGGCCCCTGAACCACCACCAGTAGTCGCCCGTAACGGTGAAACTATCTACACCGAGAACTGTGCCACCTGTCACAAGCTCTATGGCTACGACGCCAACGGCAACATCGACCTCGCCAGTATGGGCAGCACCGCGATTGGCAAGCTGGCCAGCAGGTCACGGCGGCGCAGTCTCAAACGAAGAGATCGTCAACCTGACCGACTGGCTCGACAGCTGGGCTCCGGCCCCGCCTCCGGTCGTCGATCGCACCGGCCAGGTTGTCTACGACGACAACTGTGCCGGCTGCCATAAGCTCTACGGCTATGACACCGCCGGCAACATCGACCTCGCCAGCATGGGCAGCACCGCCATCACCAAGCTCGGCACCGGCCACGGCGGCACGGTCTCCAGCCGGCGAAGTCACCAACATCGCCAACTGGCTCGACAGCTGGGCTCCGGCCCCGCCGCCGGTCGTCGATCGCACCGGCCAGGTTGTCTACGACGACAACTGTGCTGGCTGCCATAAGCTCTACGGCTATGACACCGCCGGCAACATCGACCTCGCCAGCATGGGCAACACCGCCGTCAGCAAGCTTGGCTCCGGACATGGTGGCACGGTCTCCACCGGCGAAGTCACCAACGTCGCCAACTGGCTCGACAGCTGGGCCCCGGCCCCGCCGCCGGTCGTCGATCGCACCGGCCAGGTGGTCTACGACGACAACTGTGCTGGCTGCCATAAGCTCTACGGCTACGACACCGCCGGCAACATCGACCTCGCCAGCATGGGCAACACCGCCATCACCAAGCTAGGCACCGGCCACGGCGGCACTGTCTCCGCCGGCGAAGTCACCAACATCGCCAACTGGCTCGACAGCTGGGCTCCGGCCCCACCGCCGGTGGTAACACGCAATGGCGAAACCGTTTACAACGACAATTGCTCAGGTTGCCACAAGGTCAACAGCTATGATGCCAACGGCAACATCGACCTGGCGGGTCAGGGCAACCTCGTCCCCAACAAGCTGGCCACCGGCCATGGTGGGACAGTGACAGCGGATGAGCAGACCAACCTGGTCAACTGGCTGAACACCTTCCAAGCCAGCGACCCCTACGCCGGGGCTTGCGACAGCTGTCATGGTCAGCCTCCATCCGGCAACACTTTCCCGAATACGGTCGGCGCCCACGACGTGCACACGGCGTTGAATGGCTTAACTAGCAACTGTGCGGCCTGCCACTCCGATGCTGCGCACAACGATCAGATTGATCGTGGCATCGCGACCGTCTGGAGCGCCAAGAGCGGCACCGCAACACGGCAACAGCAACAACACCTGCTCGAACATCAGCTGTCATGGCGGCGAAAACCACACCGGTCTGGGATGGTGGCTCAATCAATGTCGACACCCAGTGCAGCTCCTGCCACAGCTACGGTACGAGCCAATACAACGGCTACTATTCGGGCAAGCACAGCAAGCATGTCCGTGGCAAAGGATACTCCTGCTCGACATGCCACGATGTCAACAAGCTCAGAAATGGTCATTTCACCAACCTGGAGACCAGGACCTTTGAGCAGGCGCCTTCGGCAACCATCAAGAGTTCGCTGAGTTATTCCGGCGGCCGATGTTCGACAGCGAGTTGCCATGGCAGAGAAAGCTGGTGATAACCAACTTCACCAACTGAACTGCATCATCACAGTTTGTCATAATCGGGGCAGGTGGTTTATACCACCTGCCCCGTTTTCTTATTTATGACAATCAATTTATCTGCAGGAACCCGTTAATCATGTCGCAGAAGCTCCCTGCTCAAGATTGAAAGCTTTCGTTCCACACCCCAACGATAACCGCCAAAGCCGCCGTCCTCGCGCAGGACACGGTGACAGGGGATCAGGAAACCTACCGGGTTCTGGCCTACAGCCGTACCGACCGCCCGAGACGCTTTCGGACACTGCAACTTATTAGCGAGGTAGCCGTAACTTGCAACTGAACCTTGCGGGATTTGCAAAAGAGCCTGCCAGACCTTGAGTTGAAAGTTTGTTCCATTAAGAAACAGGGGCAACGGGCCCTTTCGTTCCTCTCGCTTGAAGACCTGTTCTACAGCAAGAGCCGTCGCTTGACGGTTTTCCTGGATTGTTGCCATGGGCCAATATTTTTGCAATGAATCGAGAGAGGCGTCGGCATTGCTGGCGTCCAGGAACTCCAGGCGGCAGATGCCACGCGCTGTGGCTGCTATCAGGCAGGGACCGAAAGGCGTTGGATGCTGGCCGTATTCAATAAGCAGACCCTCTCCCCGATTCTTGTACTCTCCCGGGGTGACCGCATCGACATTAATCAGCAGGTCATGTAGCCTCCCGGGACTGCTTAGACCAACAGCAAAACTGGTTTCCAAAACCGGCTGAGATTGCCGCAGCAACTGCTTTGCATGGGCTGCTGTTAAAAATTGTAAAAAGCGTTTCGGGCTGACCCCGACCCAACGTCGAAAGATGCGCTGAAAGTGGTGGGGACTCAAGCCAAGCTGGGCGGCGACCAGTTCAAGACGTGGTTGTTCGAGAGTGTTTAAGCGGAGGTAACGAATCGCCTTGGCAATCCGCTGGTAATCATCAGCCATCTAAAAGCCCTTTCCATATTTGACAAAAGAGTAGCATCGGTACCTTTCATCGCCAACCCGATTCTTGCTGTTTTGCTCTTAAACTTTTTAAAGAATCGAGTGATAAAATTCAGCGTTCTTACTTTTTGATAGCTGTCAGAGATTCCTTCCATTATTCTTGGCAAACAACCTGACAAACGCTAACAGGCTGGAATCCCACAGCATCTGCCAATCATTCATGAATAATCAGCAAAAAACACTTAAAGACAACTTTTATCGGCCTGTTTCTGTTGACGGCGTTGCCCCTGGTGACTTCACCGGTAGCCCTGGTCACGGGGTTCGCTTTCAGTTTTCTGTTCGGCAACCCCTTCCCGGGAAGACCACCAGGCTGAGTAAAACCTTGCTCAAACTTTCCGTTGTCGGGCTCGGCTTTGGCGTCAACTTCGCAGAGGTTATAGAGGTTGGCAAAAGCTCTCTATGGCTCACTTTCGTCAGCTATCACCGCGACGATTATCCTGGGTGAGTTGTTGGGAAGGGCCATGAAACTGCCGCCGAACACCCGGACCCTGCTATCTTTCGGGACGGCCATCTGTGGCGGCAGCGCGATTGCCGCAATGGCACCGGTGATCAAGGCCAGGGATGAGGAGATCGCGGTTTCCCTGGCCACGGTTTTTTCTTTGAACGCCCTGGCACTGGTTCTCTTTCCTCCCCTCGGCCATCTCTTTGGTCTCAGCCAGCATCAATTTGGTCTCTGGGCGGCCCTGGCCATCCATGACACCAGCAGCGTGGTCGGAGCCTCAGCCGCATACGGAGCCATTGCATTAAGCGTCGGCACTACCGCCAAGCTGACCCGGGCGCTCTGGATCGCACCCTGCACTCTGGTTGCGGGTCTACTGAAGAAGTCCGATGAAAGAACCGCTGTTCCTCTCTTTATTATCGGCTTCATCGTCGCAGCCTTCATCAACACCTGGCTACCATCCCTCGAGACGATTTGGGGCGGTCTCTACCTGCTGGCACGTCAGGCGTTGGTGATGACCCTGTTCCTGGTCGGAGCAGGCTTGACTAAAGAAGTCCTCAGACAAGTCGGATTAAAACCACTGCTTCTCGGTGTCATACTCTGGGTTGTTGTCGGCATAACGATTCTGTTTCTGCTTCTCAGTGGCACTCTCCACTAAATTGATTAATCTCGCCGTTAATAACTGGAGGCTTTTTGACTGTTCTGCCAATGAGCTGTTTCTGACCAGCAAAAGATATTCATTCTCTACCTCTTGTATACAGTATACAATTTAATTGACACCCAACTGAGACTTCTGTAGAGTGAAAACCTGCTGATGTTGGTAAAGATGCCGAAAGTCAGCGGCCCCAAAGATGTTGGCCCTTCTGCTTTTTTGTAGAGGGGTTTTTGCTTTTTCAGCAGCATTTTCCCGCTGCAAAATTGATGCAAAAGAACCTCCGTAGACTTAGCCTCACCGTTCTTTTGGAATTTTAATTTGTATACTGATTTAACAGGGCTGAATTGCAAAAAAAGCTGTGTTAGGATGCACTGGTGTTTATTTATGATCCTCTTCTCAAGATCGGAATGCCCCTGGCATGACTAACACTGCAGAGACACTGGTGGAAATCTTCTCCGACGGCGCCTGCTCCGGCAACCCGGGCCCGGGGGGCTGGGGGACCATCCTGCGCTGCGGCGGGCATGAGAAGGAGTTCTCCGGTTACGATCCGGAGACCACCAACAATCGCATGGAGCTGCTCGGTGCGATTGCGGGCCT
Organism: uncultured delta proteobacterium; assembly: GCA_963769955.1. Taxonomy (GTDB): domain Bacteria; phylum Desulfobacterota; class Desulfuromonadia; order Desulfuromonadales; family BM103; genus M0040. The sequence continues at coordinate 121,696 of CAVYNW010000021.1, read as the reverse complement.
GGAAGCCTTGAAACGCCCGTGTCGGGTCAGGATGACCACGGATTCACAATATGTAAAAAAGGGCATGACTGAGTGGATCGAGGCTGGGTCAAGCGTGGCTGGAAGAATTCCCAGAAGAAACCGGTGGCTAACCGGGACCTCTGGGAACGCCTGCTGGCCTTGACTGCACAGCACGAAGTTGAATGGTGCTGGGTGCGCGGTCACGACGGCCATGCCGAAAACGAGCGTTGCGACAGCCCTTGCAAGAGCTGCAATCGAAACGGCCCGCATCGGTATTTGAGCTTATTCCCGGCAGTAGACTTGACCCATTTTTATGCTAGGCTGATTTGACACTTTAATACGTTTGTTCCGATTATTCTTTGGGAAGGTTTCTTACTCAGCATATGTCTCCTGCCAATCCCTTCACAACTGATGGTGACGCCACCGGCCTTCGAGTCTTATCTGGCTCTGGCAATCTATAGTCGGCATAGCTCTTTTCCTGATTTGCGTGCTTTTGCTGCTCTCCTGGGGGCTTGGTCAAAAAACCCGTTCGCGGCAGAAGCAGGAACCTTACGAATCGGGCATCTCTGCCCCTCGACAATGCCCGCATCAAGGGTCCGGTCCCTTTCTACCTGGTCGCAATCTTCTTCGTTATTTTCGATGTTGAGGTGATCTTTGTCTCCTCCTGGGCGGTCGCTTCTGATCGTCTCGGCTGGCCCGGCTTCGCCCACGTCTGCTTCTTTATCTTCATTCTCTTTCTCGGTCTGGTCCACATCTGGAAAACCGGCGCCCTCGACTGGGAACCACGGGCGCAGCGAGAACAGCGCAAAAGACAAAAGGATCAGCGCAGAGCGCAGGGGAGTGCAACATGAGCGATCAGTTGCCGCCCAATGTCATTCTGACCACCCTGGACGACGCCATCAACTGGGGACGGAAAAACAGCCTCTGGCCGATGTTCTTCGGCCTGTCGTGCTGTTTCGTCGAGATGATGACCAGCATGACGCCGCGTTTCGACATTGCCCGCTTCGGCGCCGAGGTCTTGCGCAGCACCCCGCGTGAAGCCGACCTGATGATCATTTCCGGGACACCTTTTAAAAAGATGGGCGCCAGCATGCTGCGCGTCTACGAGCAGATGGCCAACCCCAAGTGGGTCATGGCCATGGGCAGCTGTGCCAACTCCGGCGGCATGTACGACGTCTACAGCGTCATGCAGGGCGTCAACCAGGTGCTGCCGGTCGATGTTTACGTGCCCGGCTGCCCGCCGCGGCCGGAAGCTTTTCTGCAGGGTTTGATCATGCTGCAGGAAAAGATCGCCGCGGACGAGCAGCCCGCCCGCAAGGTGCTCGGCATGCAGGGCGGCAGTGAGGGAACAGACGGACCGCTGCTGGTAGACGGCGTCAGCAAGAGCCGCGACACCCGGGGCCCCGGCTTCGGCAACAGCCCGAACCGCGGCACCTCCAGTCAGTCCCCAAACTTCTGGGGCAGCCGTGCCGAAGAGATATGGCGTCCGGACCAACCGCGCGTTGATTTTGTCCCTTCAACGCCCGACCTGCGCAAAACCCTGCATGAACATTTTGGCGAGCGGGTGCGCGAAGACGCCAAGGGCGCCGACATGCCGACCTTCTGGACCGATACGGAGACCGCCCCTGAACTGCTGCGCTTCCTCAAGGAACAGGCCCCGACCAAGTACCGGCGTCTCGAGGATCTGACGGCAATCGATGAGCGGGCCCGTAAAAAACGTCCCGATCACGATTTCACTCTCGTCTACCACCTCTTGTCCTACGATGACCCCGGCTATCTGCGGGTCAAGGTGCCGCTTGCAGGGAGAAACACCGACCGCACCGACGATTACCGATGTCTGGACCACAGCCAACTGGTACGAGCGCGAAGCCTATCGACATGTTCGGCATCGACTTCAAGGGGCATCCCGACCTGCGCCGCATCCTCATGCCTCACGACTGGCAAGGGCACCCCTTGCGCAAAGACCATGTCTGCCGTGCGACCGAGATGGAGCCCTTCACACCGGAAGCGGCAATGAAGATGGTGCCGCGCGATGCCGAGAGCTTCTTCGGCGGCAAGGAGATGGAGCGCATCGACGATGAGACCATGATTCTCAATCTTGGCCCTCACCATCCCGGCACTCACGGCGTTCTGCGCCTGGTCGCCAAGCTCAATGGCGAAGAGGTCGAGGACGTCGATGTCGACCTCGGCTACCACCATCGCGGTGCGGAGAAGATCGCCGAGCGCCAGCACTGGAACCAGTACATCCCCTACACCGACCGCATCGACTACCTCTCCGGGGTGCAGAACAATCTGGCTTACCTGCTGCCGCTTGAGACCATGCTCGGCGTCGAGGTTCCGGAACGGGCCCAGGTGATCCGGGTGATGCTCTGCGAACTTTTCCGTTTATCCAGCCACCTGGTCTGGCTCGGCACTTTCGCCCATGATATCGGCGCCATGACCCCGGTCTTCTATACCTTCGAGTCGCGGGAAAAAATCTTTGACATCATCGAGCAGATCACCGGCGGCCGGATGCACCCGGCCTGGCTGCGCGTTGGCGGCCTGCCCATGGACCTGCCGGATGGCTGGAAGCAGACCGTCGATATCTTCACCCGCGATTTCGACAAGCGCATCGATGAGCTCGACCGCATGCTCACCAATGGCCCGATTTTCCGGGCACGCACCGAAGGCATTGGCGCCACGACTCTCGACGAAGCGATCGACTGGGGGATGTCCGGCCCCAATCTGCGCGCCTGCGGCCTGGAGTGGGACCTGCGCAAGAAGATGCCCTACTCCGGCTACGAGCGTTTTGATTTTGAGATCCCCACTGCAACCGGCGGCTGCAGCTACGCCCGTTACCTGGTGAGGCTCGACGAAATGCGCCAGAGCCTGCGCATCGTCAAGCAGGCCGCGGCCAATATGCCGGGCGGTCCCTATGTGAGCAACGATTTACGCTATGTCTATCCGGAGCGCAATGCCGGCAAAAATGATATCGAGACACTGATTCATCATTTTATGAACGTGGCCCGTGGCCTGACACCGCCCCGCGGTGAATGCTATCGTGGCATCGAATCGAGCAAGGGCGAGAACGGTTACTACGTGGTCAGCGATGGCGGCAACACTCCTTACCGGTTGCGTATCCGCACCCCGAGCTTTGCCCATATGCAGGTTTTCCCGAAAATCACCAAGGGCTGGATGATTTCGGACCTGATCATGGTTTTGGGGGCGATTGATTTTATTCTGGCGGACTTGGATAGATAATCTTTCAACGCGGAGACACGGAGCCGCGGAGAAAGCTTAAACTTAGATGCTTTGAACGTTTAGAAAGACCAATGAGGCCTGTTGTTGCTTTTCAGCGACCCTGCGTCTCCGCGTTGAATTTTCAGGATGCTATGAAGAACTTCTTCCACAAAATCAGATCGAAAGCTTCAAAGCCAGGGCCGCGGCGATTTCTCATCCCCATGAGATGATCATCGACTTGCTGCGGGCGATTCAAGCGCATCATGGCTGGGTGCCTGATGACGGCGTGCTCCTGACGGCCGAGACTCTCGGGGTACTGCCGATCGAAGTGGAAGAGGTCGCCACCTTCTACGACAAGATCTACCGACGGCAAGTCGGCAAACGGGTCATCCATGTCTGCGATTCCATCTGCTGCTGGTCAACCGGCGCGGAGATGATCACCGAACATCTGAAACAGACTCTTGGTATCGGCTTGGGCGAGACAACCGCCGACGGCATCTTTACCCTGCTGCCAACCTGCTGTCTCGGCGCCTGCGGCGATGCCCCGGCCATGATGATCGGTTTGACCACGCACGGCCTGCTGACAGCCGAGAAGATCGATAACATCCTGCAAAAGGAGCGTGCCGCGGTAGCGGCCGAGGGTTAAGGATATGAACGCCTACACACAGGTTCTATTCAAAAATCGCCGGCCGAACGAAACGGTCCTCTTGCCCGAGTATGAGAAAAGCGGTGGTTACCAGGGCCTGCGTGCTGCCCTGAAAATGACGCCGGCTGAGGTCTGTGAACTGGTCAAGGGCTCCGGACTGCGTGGTCGCGGCGGCGCAGGCTTTCCAACCGGCATCAAGTGGTCTTTCTTTCCGGCCGATCAGCCGGGGGATAAATACCTGGTCTGCAACGGTGACGAGATGGAACCGGGCACCTACAAGGATCGCCAGCTGCTGTTGGCAGATCCGCATCAATTGGTGGAGGGGATGGCAATCGCCTCCTACGCCCTGCAGACCGGGATCGGTTACATCTTTCTGCGCTATGCTTATGAAGATTGCGTGCAACGGGTTGAGCGGGCAATTGAAGAAGCGATTGCTGCGGGCTATCTGGGCAAGAACATCCTCGGCTCCGGGTTTGACGTTGAACTGCACGTGCACGGCAGCGCCGGGCGTTACATCCTCGGCGAGGAGACCTCCCAGCTCAACGGTCTCGAGGGCCGTCGACCCAACCCGCGCTCCAAGCCGCCTTTCCCGGCTCAACGGGGTCTGTTCGGTCGACCGACCAACGTCAACAACGTCGAGACCCTGGCCACGGTACCGCACATTCTGACTCACGGCGCGGCCTGGTTCCATACCCTTGCGCTTAACCCCGAGAGCGCCGGGACCAAGCTTTTCGGTCTTTCCGGGCACCTGAACCGGACCGAATGTTTTGAACTGCCCCTCGGCATCACCCTGCGTGAAGTCGTGGAAGATTTCGGCGGCGGTGTGCGCGGGGGCAAAAAGTTCAAGGCCTGCCTGCCGGGCGGCGCGTCAACCCCTTACCTGACGGCCGAACACCTTGACATGATGATGGATTTCAACCCTCTTGAAGAAGTCCAGAGCCGTCTCGGCACAGCGGGAGTGACGGCCTTTGACGAAGACACCTGCATGGTGGCGGTCACCCGCAACCTCAACCAGTTCTTCGCCCGCGAAAGCTGCGGTTGGTGTACGCCCTGTCGCGACGGCCTGGCGACCATCTCCTGGCTGCTCGACCGTATCGAGTTCGGTCAGGCCAGCAACGACGACCTGGCAATGCTCAAGGACCAGGTGAAAAATATCAAGGGGCGTTCTTTTTGCGCCCTTGCCGAAGGCGCCATGGGCCCGGTGGAAGCCCTGCTACGACTATTTGAACATGAGATTATCGATCATATCAAGCAAAGGGTGCTGTCCTTTTGCAATAGCAACGAGTGACAATGAGTACTGAGCGATTGAGCAAGTGACAAGTTGATACACTGACAACTGCGCAATCTGCTCAGCCCTCACAACTGAATGAGCTATGCCTAAACTGACTATCGACAACCTTGAAGTGACCGTGCCTGAAGGGACCAACGTCCTCGAAGCCGCACGTGAGCTTGGCATCGTCATCCCCCACTTCTGTTACCATGAAGCCCTGGGGGCGGTCGGTTCCTGTCGCTTGTGCGCCATGATGTTTGTCGATGGCCCGGTCAAGGGCTTGCAGATGGCCTGCATGATCAAGGCCCAGGATGGCATGGTGGTTTCGTCAAGCGACCCCGACGCCATGGATTTACGCAAGCATGTCATTGAATGGGCTATGATCGATCATCCTCACGATTGCCCGGTCTGTGATGAAGGCGGCGAATGCCAGCTACAGGAGATGACCGTAGCCGGTGGCCATGGTATCCGCCGCTATACGTGGCAAAAAACGTACTGTCACTAATCAGGACCTTGGCCCTTTCGTCCAGCAGGAGATGAACCGCTGCATTACCTGTTACCGTTGCGTGCGCACCTATCGCGACTATTGCGGCGGCACCGACTACGGCGTCTTTGGTTCACGCAACCGGATTCAGTATGGCCGTTTTCAGGAAGGTGCCCTGGAGAGTCCTTTCTCCGGCAATATCATCGATGCCTGTCCGACCGGAGTGCTGACCAGCAAGCCGTTCCGTTTCAAGACCCGGCTCTGGGATCTGCAGGAGGCGCCATCGATCTGTCCGCACTGCAGCCTCGGTTGCGCCACTGTTCCCGGCGGCCGATATCGCGAAATTCAACGGGTCAGGGCCGGCATCAATCGCGAGACCAACGGTTTCTTCATCTGCGACCGCGGCCGCTTTGGTTATGATCATGTCAACCATCCGGAGCGCCCGCGCCAGGCACGCCTCGATGGCCAACCTGTCACCCTTGACGCGGCGTTGCTAGCCGCCCGTGATCAGGTTGCAGCAATCGCGAGCAAACATGGGCCGGACAGCGTCGCTTTCCTCGGTTCATCTCGCTCAAGCTTTGAAGCCAGCGTCCTGTTACGAGACTGGGCAGAGGCAACCGGTTCGCAGCAGCTTGTATACGAAGCGCACCAGGGGCGTGATCGTGCCGCCCGGACTCTTGACAGCAAAGCTGGGTGAACACGCCCGTAGCCAGGAAGAGCTTCGTCAGAGCGACCTGATCATCCTGTTTGGTGCCGACCCTCTGGCAGAAGGCCCCGATGCTGGCCCTGGCCATCCGCCAGGCGGTACGCAACGGCGGCAAAGTCATTATCATCGATCCTCGGCCCGTGGAACTTGCCCTGCGCGGCAAGCCATTTGCTGCTTTCTCCAGAAAAGCTGACAGAAGTCATCATGGCTCTCGGCAAGAATGACCTGAGGACCTTTGACTCAGACGAGCGCGAGCCAGTTTGAGGACCTTGCTGAGCAACTCGAAGCAGCCCAACGACCGGTTCTGGTCGGTGGTGCCGACCTGCTTGGCGGCAAGGGCGTTGATGCCCTCTGTTCTGCAGCGGCAGCAGTTGACCATCAGAAGAGCGTTCTGTTGGTGTCTTCACCCTGCTGGCCGGACCCAACAGTTTCGGTGGCGCCCTGCTGGCGGGTGACGGCCCTGACTTTGACACGCATTCTCGATGCCCTCCAGGAAGGTACGGTGCGGGCCCTGGTCTGCCTGGAGAGCGACCCCTTCCGGGAAGCCATGGATCCGGCTCGAGCCCAGGCTGCCCTTGGTCATCTGGAACTGCTGGTGAGCTTTGATTCGACACCGAACCTGGCGGCGCAGCGTGCCGATATCTTTCTGCCGACGCGCGCCAACGCGGAAATGGCCGGCAGCTATGTCAACAACGAAGGCCGCCTGCAGGCCTTTCTGCCGGTCATTGATCCGGGCGTGCCGATTCGTGAAACCGGTGCCGGCAACCACCCCCCGCGCGAGTTCTCCCAGACAACACCCGGTTCCTGCTCCCGAGCCAGACTGGCTGTTGTTGGCCGCTCTCCTCGAGCGTGAAATGAACCTCATAGCGTTGCGTGAATCGATCGAGCAAAAGTACCCGCAGTTTACCGGCCTCTCGTCACTTGCTGCGGAATCCCCGGGGGTGTGTCTGACCACCCGTGGCACCTTACCTCCGGGTGAAGAGCAGAAGCCATCTCGTATGACTGCAGCTGAAGGCTTGACCCTCCTGGCGATTACCGCACAGGTCGGCTCCCATTGGCTGGCGCACCTGTCTTCACCTCTGGCCGCGACTGAGCCGCAAGCTTATGTCCTCCTGCATCCTGAACTGGCGGCGGAGCTGAGCCTGATAGCAGGTGACCGGGCACGTTTGACCACTCATTTTGGCCATTGTCACGTCGTCATCCGCACGGACGCCAAGATCCTGAAGGGGCTGGTGCTGGCACCGCAGCTCTGGGATACCGCTCTTGAAGGAATGTTGCCGGGCGCAAAGATTGACTGTCGACTTGAGAAGGAGGCGAAGGCATGAATGATCTGCTGATCAGCCTGGTTCTCATCCTGATCAAGATCGGCCTGATCTTAGGCGTGGTCCTGACCATGGCGGCCTACCTGGTTTTGGCTGAGCGCAAGATCCTGGGCCGCATGCAGATGCGTTACGGCCCGAATCGGGTCGGTCCCGGCGGCATGATCCAACCCTTGTGCGACGTCATCAAGCTGATCACCAAGGAAGATTTTGTCCCCGCCCGATCGGACAAGTGGATTTTCCTCTTCGCCCCCGGTCTGACCGCCCTGACCGCACTGCTCAGCTTCGCGGTGGTGCCGTTTTCACCGCCGCTGACCCTGCTTGGTCGAAAGATCCCGATGGTGGTTTGCGATCTGAACATCGGCCTGCTCTACCTCTTCGGCCTCTCCTCTCTGGCCGTCTATGGCGTCGTTCTGGGGGGTTGGGCCTCTAACTCAAAATATTCATTGCTCGGAGCCATGCGTGGCCTGTCGCAAATGCTCTCTTACGAGCTCGCGCTCGGTCTGTCCCTGGTGCCGGTGGTGATGAGTGCCAGATCCTTCTCCCTGACCGAGATCGTCATGGCGCAGTCCACCTGGCCCAACATGCTGCAGCATCCGCTGGCCTTCATTATCTTTATGATCAGCATCGCCGCAGAATCGAAGCGGACCCCCTTCGATATGCCGGAGGCGGAAAACGAGATCGTTGCCGGCTACCATACCGAGTATTCCGGTATGCGCTTCGGTCTCTTCTTCGTCGGTGAATATATCAACCTGATCGTCATCGGCGCCATGACCACGGTGTTTTTCCTTGGTGGCTGGAACGGCCCGTTCCTTCCGCCGGTGGTCTGGTTTATAGGCAAGGTGCTGTTTGTGGCCTTCCTCTTTATCTGGGCACGCGGCAGCATGCCGCGGCCACGTTACGATCAATTGCTGCGTTTCGGCTGGAAAGTGTTGATTCCGTTGGCGCTGCTCAACGTGGTGATCACCGGGGCGATACGATTGGCGATGAATGGATAACTTAAATTTGGAGAAGGGTTAAGGGATAAAGGTTAAACCTTTCACCCTGAACCCTGTTCCCTGTACCCTGATCATTGGGCCCTGTACCCTGAACCTTTGACCCTGTACCCGAAATTATCATGAATCTTTGGCGCGACATAAAAGGCACCCTGCAGCCATTCTGGATCACCCTCGGTTATCTCTTCAAGAAGCCGGTGACCATCCAGTATCCGGAAGAGAAACGCACGCCGCCGCCGCGTTATCGGGCGCGCCTCGTCCTGACCCGCAACCCCGACGGCACCGAGCGCTGCGTCGCCTGCCAGCTGTGCAGCGCCGCCTGCCCAGTCGACTGTATTTCCATGCAGGCTGCCGAAGATGGTGACGGTCGCCGTTACGCGGCCTGGTTCCGGATTAACTTCGCCCGCTGCATTTTCTGCGGCCTCTGTGCCGAAGCCTGTCCGACCATGGCGATCCAGAGTACCCCGGATTACGAGATCTGTAATCGCGACCTGCTCAAACTGGTACAGGAAAAAGAGGACTTGCTGATCGACGGTTGTGGCAAAGACACGGAATACAACTATTACGAACATGCAGGGATCGGTGTGGTCAACGAGCGTGGCGGCAACGAAGATGAATATGGCCCTGTTGATCCCAAGGCTTTGTTGCCTTGATCAAAGGCTAAACGATAGAAAAAGCAAAGGCAAGTTGGACGCTGATAAACGCAGAAAAATCATGATAAGCATAGTTTTAAATCTGCGTTTATCAGCTCTTATCAGCGTCCCATTTAAGGGTTGTCTCAACCAGGGTATTAAATGGCATCATTTCTATTCTACATACTCGGCTTTATCATGCTCGCAGCAGCCCTGCTCTGCATCACGCGGCGCAACCCGGTGCATGCCGTGATCTACCTGGTGGTGAGTTTCTTTGCCCTGGCGATGATGTTCTACCTGCTCGGTGCGCCTCTGGTGGCGGCCTTCGAGGTGATCATCTATGCCGGTGCAATCATGGTGCTTTTTCTCTTTATCATCATGATGCTCGGGCTGGCACCGCAAGAGACCCCGGAAGGACCGGGCTGGCAGCGCTGGGGGCCTCTGGTACTGCTCTCCTCCAGCCTGATGATCTGCACCCTGATGCTGATTCTCCAGGACCCGGCAGCAAGCAAGGAAATTGCTGAGTTTTACCTGGCACCACAGGCTGTTGGCGAGGCCCTCTTCGGCCGCTATGCCCTGGCCGTTGAAGTGATCTCCTTCCAGCTGCTTTTCGCAACCATCGGCGCCTATATGCTCGGCAAGCCATTACCGAAAGGGGATGATCAATGATGATTCCCTTTGGGCATGCTCTGGCTTTTGCCGCGGCGCTCTTTGTGCTCGGCCTGACCTGCGTGTTGCTGAGACGCCAGGTCATCATGATCCTGATCGGTGTGGAGATCATGCTTAACGCGGCCTCTCTGGTCTTTGTCGCCGCCTCGGCCTACTGGCAGCAAGCCGATGGCCAGATTTTCGTAATATTGCTCATGGCGATCACCGCTGCAGAGGTTGCAGTGGCCCTTGCCATGGTGGTTTATCTGTGGCGGCGCAAACGCAGCATGGTCGCCGATGTTTTCAACGGGATGCGTGGATGAACGAGAGCCTGCTCTTCCTCATACCTCTTTTGCCACTCTGTTGTGCAGTGATCAACATGCTCTTCGGCATGCGCCTGCCACGCCTCTTTGCCGAGGTCCTGGCGGTGACCGGCGTGGTCGGAGCCTTTTTGCTGACTGTCGTCTTCTGGAGTTACGCTGAAGGGGAAGGCACCCGCGCGGTCCTCTTTACCTGGCTCAACAGCGGCAGCGTCGATATCAGCGTTCGCCCTCAACTTCGATCGCCTCGCGGCGCCGATGACCTTGATGGTGACCGGGGTTGCGTCCCTGATCCACCTCTACGCGGTCGGCTACATGCACGAAGAAGACGATTACGCCCGCTTCTTCAGCCTGCTCAACCTGTTTGTCTTCGCCATGCTGGCGATTGTCCTCGCCGACAACCTGCTGGTCCTCTTCCTCGGCTGGGAAGGCGTCGGTTTATGCTCTTACGGCCTGATCGGTTTCTGGTATCGCAAGCTGGAGAATGCCAAGGCCGGCACCAAGGCTTTTTTGGTCACCCGCGTCGGCGATGTCTTCCTCGCCATCGCCCTGCTCTGGCTGTTTGCTCTCTCCGGGACCCTGTCGATCACCGAGATCAATGCCCAGGCGTCCACGATATCTCCGGGTGTCGTCAGCATAGTGAGCCTGCTGCTCCTGCTCGGAGCCTGTGGCAAGTCGGCCCAACTACCGCTGATGACCTGGCTGGCTGACGCCATGGCCGGTCCGACACCGGTTTCGGCATTGATTCATGCGGCCACCATGGTAACGGCCGGTGTTTACCTGCTCTGCCGTCTCTTCCCGCTGGTCTCCCTTTCGCCCATCGCCATGACCGCGATTACGGCTATCGGCGCTTTAACGGCGATTTACGCCGCAACCTGCGCCATGGCCCAGCGCGAGATAAAGCGGGTGTTGGCCTATTCAACCATGAGCCAGGTCGGCTACATGTTCATGGCGGTCGGCGCCGGCAGCGTGGCCGGGGCCATGTTCCACCTTCTGACCCATGCGTTCTTCAAGGCCGTACTCTTTATGGCCGCCGGGTGCGTGATTCATCTGGCCGGTGAGGAAAACGATATCTTCAAAATGGGCGGCTTGACCCGTCGCGGTCCGGTTGAACTCTTCTGGGTCTTTCTGGCCGGAGCCGTCTGCCTGGCGGGCTTGCCCCTGACCGGAGGCTTCTTCTCCAAGGACGGCTATACTGCTGGCCCTCTTCACCCATCCGGACCCCTTCTACCGGGTCTTCTGGCTGATCGGCGTCGTGACCGCCCTGTTAACCGCCTTCTACACCTTCCGCCTGATCTACCTGGTCTTTGCCGGGGAGTATCGCGGTGTTGGAGAACCCCATGCATTGCCGCTGCTGATGCGCTGGCCGCTCTGGCCGCTGGCCTTGATCGGCTTGCTCGGTGGTTTGCTCAACCTGCCTGCGTTTGTCGGCGGCAGCGAAGCACTGCATCACTGGTATGACGATCTGGCAGGACGCACAGTGACCGCCAGTCATGAGGTGGAATGGATGCTGATCGGTCTGGCCGTGGCGATCGCCGCCGTTGGCTGGTTTGCAGCCCATTGGCGTTATCGAATCTATCGGCCGCCGCAGGAGAACGCGCTCAGCCGCTTCCTCCTAAACGGCTGGTATGCCGATAGCCTGGTCGACCGCCTCTTTGTACGCCCCTTCGCCGCCATGGGCCGTTTCTGTTCTTCCGGCTTTGATCGAACCCTGTTCGACGGCACCCTCAACGGCCTGGCGAAAATGGCCACCGGCTGGAGCTCTCTGATCGTGCAAATGACCACCGGAAGATTGACAACCTACCTTTCGGCCTTTGCCTGGGGGTTCCTGGTCCTGCTCGGTTGGTTCCTCTTGAAGCTGGTTAGCGGGGGAGGTCACGGATGACTACGCTGACGAACCTTCCCCAGTTCCCCTGGTTGAGCCTGCTGATTGTTTTGCCCCTGGTCGGTGCGCTGCTCTGCCTGATGCACAGCAAACGTCCTGCCGACTGCCGGGCCCTGGCGCTGGCGACTGCACTGGCAGTCTTCGGCGTGGCCCTCTACCTGTTTGTCTGCCATGGGCAGGGTGATGGGCGCTGGCTGCTCTATGAAGATGTCGCTGGATTGAACGTTTCGGCGCCCGCTATGTCCTGGCCATGGACGGCATCGCCCTGTTGATGGTGCTGCTGACCTCGTTCATGCAGGTCTCTGCGGTTCTGCTCGCCTGGCGTGTCGAGCGTCATGTCTCCAGCTTCTTTGCCCTGCTGCTGCTGCTGGAAACAGGCCTGATGGGGATTTTCCTCGCCTACGACCTGGTGCTTTTCTACCTCTTCTGGGAAGTAGCGCTGATCCCGATGTTCTTCCTGATCAGTATCTGGGGTGGCACCAACCGCCGACCAGCAGCGCTCAAGTTCTTCCTCTACACCCTGGTCGGCAGCTTCTTCATGCTGATCGCCATCATCGCGCTCTACCAGATCCACGGCGCACAGAGTGGTGTTTACAGCTTTGTCATCGGTGACCTCGTACAGACCCGGCTGACCGCCGCCCAGGAAGGCTGGCTGTTTGCCGGCTTCATGGCGGCCTTCATCGTCAAGTCGCCGTTGGTGCCCTTTCATACCTGGCTGACCGACGCCCTGACCGAGGCACCGGCGGCAGGCTCCCTCGATCTGACCGGCCTGCTTTTGAAAACCGGAATCTATGGCTTGATTCGAGTGGCCTTCCCGCTCTTCCCGAATGCCACCGCGAATTTTTTACCGATCCTTGCCGTGCTTGGCCCTGGTCGGTCTCTTTCATGCCGCCTGGAGCGCTTATCACCAGGATGACATCAAGCGCCTGCTCGCCTATTCGTCGATTTCCCACCTCGGCCTGGTGGTGCTTGGCCTGGCAGCCTGGCAGCTGACCGCCTGGGAGGGGAGCATTCTGCTGATGGTCACCCACGGCATCACCACCGGTGCTCTCTTCGTGCTGGTTGCCTTGATTCAGAGAACGCACCGACACGCGCAGCATCAAAGAACTGGGTGGTCTCTGGGGGCAGGCACCCTGTCTCGGCTTCCTCTTCCTGCTCTTTTCTCTGGCTTCGCTGGGCTTGCCTGGTCTGGCCAACTTCGCCGGTGAGATCCTGGTGTTGCTCGGCACCTTCCAGCAGCATCCGCTCTGGGCAGTGGTTGCCCTGCTCGGTGTGGTCTTTGCGGCCGCTTACATGCTGCGCCTGGTTCAGGGTGTCCTCTGGGGTCCAGCCTACAAGGAGCGCAGCTTGCCGGATCTGACCCTGAGGGAATGGTTGATCCTCTTGCCGATGGCAATCCTCGTCGTCTGGATGGGTGTTTATCCTGAACCATTTCTGGCGCCGATGCACGGTGCCGTAGCAACCCTGCTGGCGGGAGGTCTGCCATGAGTCTGCTTGACCTGCTCGCTTTATTGCCGATCCTGATCCTGGCTTTTGGCGGCACAACCATTCTCATGGCCGGAGCCTGGTACGGGGAACCCCGTCCGCTGATCGCCGGTGGCATTTTAACCGCGTTGTTGGCCGCGCTCGCCGCCGGCATGGTGGCGCCGCCGACCTCTGAGATCGCCGGACTCTTCAGTGCCGGCGGTTACGCACGCTTTTTCACCATCTTCTGGTCTTTGCTGGCGGCGGCCGGGTTGATGCTTGCCGATCGATTTGTCGCAGAAAAGAACCTCGGTGCCGGTGAATATGTTTCTCTGGTCCTCTACGGTGCAGCTGGCATGGCGCTGCTGTCGTCAGCCACCCATCTGCTTGGAATCTTCCTGGCACTCGAGACTTTCACCCTGGTCTTCTACATTCTGATTGCCTGCAATCGACAGTGTGAACTGGCTGCCGAAGCCGGACTGAAATATCTCCTGATGGGCGCCGTTGCCACCGGCTTCATGGCCTTCGGCATTGCCCTGATCTATGCTTCGACCGGCTCTCTCGCCTTGCCTGACGCTGTGACGCAGCTCACCACCGCGAGCGGTGAACTGCACGCCTGGGGTCTTCTGGGCTGGGGGATGATCCTGATCGCGGTGGGCTTCAAGATTTCCCTGGCACCTTTCCATCTCTGGACGCCTGATGTTTACCAGGGTGCTCCTGCTCCGGTCGCTGCTCTGCTGGCCACCGGCTCAAAAGGAGCGGTGGTTGCGGCGCTGGTTGGCCTGCTGGCGATATCCGGCCCGATATGGCATGACCTTGTCGGTCTGATCTGGCTTACTGGCGGCATTGACGATGTTGGCCGGCGCCTTCAGCGCGCTTACGCAAAAGAACCTCAAGCGCCTGCTCGCTTACTCTTCTGTAACACACATGGGAACGCTTCTGATTGGCCTGCTCTGCCAAACCTCCGCAGGGCTGGCTGCGACAACCTTTTACCTGGTGGTTTATGTTGTCGCCAGCTTCGGTGCTTTTGCCGTTATCGCCTCCCTGGCGGACAAGCGCGGCGAGCCGATGGACCTTTGATGATTTACGCGGACTGGGATACCGCCATCCGGCGCGTAGTGCCGTGCTTGGTCCTGCTGCTGCTGTCACTGGCCGGATTGCCGGCTACGGCCGGGTTCATGGCCAAGTTCACGATTTTCCATGCCGCATTGCAGGCCGGCTATGTCGGGCTGGTCATGCTCGGTGTTTTGGCCTCGGTCGTCTCCTTTGCCTTTTACCTGCGTGTATCGATGCTGCTCTTCCAGTCGGATGAGTCTGCGGCAACGCTGGCATGTCGGCTCGCCCCTCGAGCACGCGGTGCTCGCCGTATGCCACCTCTGCAGTTCTGTTGTTCGGGCTCTTCCCGGGCATTCTCCTTGATCTGATCGCTCGTCTCTTACCCTGACCTTCCTTTTTGGGTTAAGATGGTTAAAAGAGCTATTATCAAGGAGCTTTTCTTATGACTATTGCCGAACGAATCGAGACTTTTCTCGACGCTGAAGCTTTCGGCGTTGTCGGAGCCTCCTCCAAGCCTCAGAAATATGGCAACAAGGTGTTACGCTGCTACCAGCAGAACCAGTATGCCGTAATACCAGTCAACCCCGTCGCAAAGACTATTGAAGGTCTTAACTGTGTCGCCTCGGTCGATGAACTGCCGAGCCATGTCGACAGCATTTCAGTCATCACCCCGCCACAAGTCACGGAAAAAATCGTCGACGCGGCGATTGCAAAGGGCATCAGAAATATCTGGATGCAGCCCGGGGCAGAAAGCACTCAGGCTGTAGAGGCCTGTGAAGCCGCAGGAGTCAACGTGATCGCTGACGGCAGCTGTGTCCTCGTGGTTCTGGGCTACCATGAGCATTAGCAGGGGTTTGCTGGAGCGGAGATAAATTCTGGAAAGATTTCGCTGGTGTCAAGAGGAGGAAGAGTGAAGAAGTGGCCAGCACCCTCACCGATGCAGGGCTTGTCGAGGCAGAGGCAACCCTCTTCCTGATCACGCCTTACAACGGATCAGCAAGAGGGCTTATATCTTATAGAGACGTTTTGCTATGCCGCGTAGCAGTAATCGTCGCCTTCAACACTCTCGGTAAGAGCTTCAAGGAAAGAATATTTCTGGGTGTCACGAACGACTTCCATCAGACCATGGTTGACGGCCCAGCTGCTGCCGCAAACTTCGCATTCAAAGAGGTCTTCATAAAACCCTTCGGCGTGGAGATCGGTTTCTTTATTATGGGTGTTTTTACAGATTGGGCACTTCATGTCTTATCTCCTACTTGTGGTTAAAAATAATCGATATTGTAAAAGTCATTAAGAAGATAGGTTAAAAGGATAGCTTAAATCAAGTCGTTTTTCTTACAAAGAACTTATAAAACAGCATGTTACGATAACAGGGTGTTTTACTGAGTAGACTGTCGGTTTAAATTGGCGATCAAAATTTAGCTTTACGTAGAACACCTGTGTCACTTAACCCTGTAAATCTGGTTAAGCCCTGTTATTTTCAGGTTTTAATAGCGCAACCGTTATTTTTTCTGTTCGCCAGATAAAGAGCTTGCGGAAAATTCCACCACTTGTAAAAAAAATTGTTTTTTCATTGCTCGTCCGCTGTCAAACCTTGTTTATCAACAATTCAGCCCTCGCCGTTGATTTCTGACAGATGCAAACCTTTTGGTTTTCTGACCTGCCCGGACAGATGGAGTCATGTGTCGAGATTTACAAAGCGATTCTGATTAAGGCATGATTGCCAAGTCGCTGGACATGGCCCTGCTCAAAGAGATGTGATAGAGTTCTACAAGAATATCCTGAATGCTGACGAAGTGATGATAATCCTCGCCGCGATGACAAGGATTTCAGCGGCTCAGAATGGACCAGGCAGAGAGGCAAGATCGAAGGTAAATATTGCAGGGTATGACCTCAACCAGGTCCTTCCTGCCACGGTAACACAGAGAAATCACGGGGAAAGAAATCAACCGAGGGCTTGTTATGAAAAGAATCGTTGTCTTTTGCGTTGGCATCCTGGCAACGCTTTACATTCTCAATCCGACCGCCGGCCTGTTTGAAATCATTCCGGACAACCTGCCGCTGGTCGGCAACCTTGATGAAGCCGCGGCAGTCACGCTTCTGCTGCTGTGTCTGCAGTATTTCGGCATCGACTTGCCCAACATTTTTGGGCGCGACAAGGACCAGGAGAAAACCATCAATATTAATAAAGAATGAAAAGAAATCGCTTTGCTGGAAGAGAAAAAGGCCGCTACAGGCAAAAGATGTCGCGGCCTTTCTTGCTTTAGTTGGCCGTTAGTTTACCGGCCCGGTAAAGACTTTTTACTGCAGCATGGCAGCCAATACAACCTCCGACCTTAGCCTCTTTCTGAGTTGAGCCATCCGGGCAGACTTGAGCCGGAACCAGTCACCACCTTCGGCATTATATCCCGACTGCTTGTACATCATGGTCAGACCTGCCCGCTTTTTTCCGCAAGGATTAATCCAGCACTGTTACGGCTTCGATGACAACCGGTTCCACGGGAACATCGTCGTAGTCACCATGACTGGTGGTTGCCTGCTGCTCAATAGTATAGACCACGTCCATGCCATCGACGACCTGGCCGAATACGGCGTAGCCATACATCTCCGGCTTGAGTCCGCCATGGTCGAGATCCTTATTGTCCTCGGTATTGATGAAAAACTGGGCCGTCGCACTGTCAATCTCGCCGGTTCGCCCCATGGCGACGGTTCCGGTTTTGTTCTTCAGCTTATTGGTCGCTTCATTGCTGATCGGTTCGCCAGTGGGCTTCTCCTGCATATCCGGAGTCAGTCCGCCCCCCTGGATCATGAAACCTTTGATGACACGATGGAAGATGGTGCCATCGTAGTGTCCGGCATTGGCATAGTTGATGAAGTTCTCGACACTGATCGGAGCCTTAACACGGTCAAGTTCCAGAATAATTTCCCCGTGTGTGGTTTCAATCTGGACCATCGGTTTATCACTCATGGTGAAATCCTTTTCTTTTTAGCTTGGCGTAAAGGAGATGATTATAAGCAAGAGAGAGCCTCTTGGCAATCTGTTGCCTTGGTGCTGTTGGCGAACAACATAATAACAGACAGGTCAGCCACAGCGTTCAGAGTCGCAATCTTGACGGTACTGCGCCAAGGCTTTCCCGTCTCCTGCGGCGCTTTGCTTTGGTTCATGCTTTATTTCGGCGAGACGGGGAAGTGTACTTTTGAAAGATTATCGAAGCAAGGAGATATGGTAAAGTCAGAACGACCACAATAGCCGCTTGTTCAGCGGGGGTTGCCCCTGAGAGGAGAGTGAAGATGAACTGGCAGGTGTACATTGTCCTTTGTACGGATAGCTCCCTTTATACCGGAATTACAACCGACATTGAGCGTCGTATCGGTCAGCACCGCAGTGGTACGGGAGCCAAGTATTTTCGTGGACGCAACGTCAGTCAGCTGGTTTACCTGGAGTCGGGACACGATCGCAGCAGCGCCAGTTGTCGCGAAGCAGAAATCAAAAAGCTGTCACCGCAGGACAAACGGCAATTGATTAAATCGGCGCAATGCGGCATCGACTCAACGAGACTCCTTAAGTAACTTATTTCTGAGATTTGAGGCGTTCCTCCAGGGCCGCGAAGGGGGAGTGGGCGAGGGAGGGACCGCGTTGTCGGTCCGATGGATCGTCTTTGCTGCGTGTCTCCTGGATTCCGCGGGTGTGTTCATGATCATGACAGTAGAGGCACAAGAGTTCCCAATTACTGCCGTCCGGTGGATTGTTGTCGTGGTCGTGATCCTTGTGGTGCACGGTTAACTCACGCAGCTTTTTACCTTCGAACTCGCGAGTACAGCGGCCGCACACATGGGGAAAGAGCTTCAGCGCCTGCTCGCGATATCCGGCCTGCCGCAGCTGTTCTTCTCTACGCAATTTTGCAACAATTTGATCACCTTGTTCAGAATCGATCATAAGAGCACCTGATCTTTCATTTTACATGCACAACCTGGTTTGGTTTGTCATGCAGGACTGATTGCCATTTAAGGGTCTGTCCCTGTCATTTTTCCCTGCCCCGGAAGAATATTATATGCGGTGACGTGGGTCTATGTTGACGAATCAGCTGCTGGGTGCTGACCAGCTCCCAGCCATCTGCGGCCATTTGCTTCAAATGCTCTTCGAGATCAAGTTCCAACAGATCATTCACCGGGTAGTATTTGGTCGTGAACGTATATGCTTTCGGCATGAAGATCCTCCTGTTCCCATCTCTATTGAGTGGGTCGGCTCCTGTTGAGCTGCTCACGATGTCAAGCAACTCATGTCTGGATGTGTCTCAATCCCGGAACTGCCGAGGATAAGTGCAGCACCAATTCAGGTGTCCGGGAGGGCAACGACATGAACATCGACGATCAGTTTAGGAGATGACCCGGTGATACCGACAAAGCTCCCCGCAACCGGTGGCACGGCTTCCGGGTGCCGGGCCACTGCCACAGCAATATGACGACTCCCCGCGACCTCTCCGTTGGTCGGGTCAAAGCCTTTCCAGCCGGCTCCGGGAAGATAAACCTCGGCCCAGGCATGGGTCGTTGTCGACCAGTGTTCAGTTGCAGGTGCGTGAGCATAGCCGCTGACAAAACGACTCGCCAACCCCAGGTAGCGGCAAGTTTCAACAAACAGGGCGGCAAAATCGCGACAGGAGCCTTGACCCCAAGCCAATGTCTGTCCCGGGTGTCTGGACTCCCGGCTCTTCACGGGCAAAGTAAGTAAACCGACTGGCGATAGCCTGATTAATCACGTCGAGCAACGCATAAGTCTGCATGGCAGGCTGTTCCAGACCCAACAGCTTAAGCCAATGACCAATAGCCTCTTCATCATTTGGATAGACCTGTTGCAGAAACGGAATCAGGTCGACCTTGTCCATCGGCACATAGTCGAAGGGATAGTTAACAGCGTAGTCTTCAAAGAGAAAATCGAAAGGGTTTTCCACGTAGTGCTGAATAACCACTTCACTGGTAATGGTGAGGAGCTGTGTGGGTTCGAGAAAATCAACCACCGCTGCAGCATTATCGAGCACATCCCGGTGCCACTTTACTTTATGCGCCGGTGAGATCGTCAATAAAGAGCTCTCAATGTGCACCTCAGGGCCTTCCCGGGGGCGGAGCAGGAGACGGTGCGGCAGCAGGGTAACCGTGTTGAAAAACTGATATTCGGTCAGGTGCGTGATTTTCAAACGGCGCATGTTAGTTGCTTTCCGATGGTGCTCGTTATGGTTTAGTAAGGACCTGCCTAAAAGCTGTTGAGCTCACGAGAGCTCGAAGACAGGCCAGGGCACAGCAAAGGATAACCCTACTCAGGCATGAAAAGATTGCTGCGGTTCAGGGATGACCACATTTTTCATACCCAGTTCATCGCGCAGCGCATTGGCGAGGCTTGCAGAGGATTGCTCCTCACCATGAACGATGAAAGTCTGCTGTGGCTGCTTCTTCATGACACGCACGAAATTAATCAGCCCGTCCCGGTCGGCATGACCGGAGAAGCCGGTCAAAATCTCCAGCTTGGCCCTCACCTGATAATCTTCGCCGTAGATATGGACCGTCTTCTCTCCTTCTACAAGGCGGCGACCGAGTGTGTTGGGTGCCTGCCAACTGGTGATGAGAATGGTGTTGCGCGGATCTTCAATACGGTTTCGCAAGTGGTGGAGGATGCGTCCTCCCTCCAGCATACCACTGGAACTGATGATCACGGCCGGGACTCTCAGGCTGTTGAGCGCCTTGGATTGCTCCACGGTCTGGGTATATTTAAGTCGACCAAAGCCGAAAGGGTTGTTGTCGTCATCGGTCAGCAAAAACTCGCGAATTTCGGCATCATAGACCTCTGGGTGAAGTCGGAAGATGTCAGTGGCTCGGGTAGCTAGCGGGCTATCGACGAAGATCGGAAGATCAGGGATGCGCCTGTCGCTGTGCAATTTGTGGAGTGCGTAGACGATCTGCTGGGTACGGCCAACGGCAAAGGCAGGGATCAGCAGCGATCCGCCACGGCCGACGGTCTCATTGACAATTCTCTCCAGCTCCTTTTCCGACTCGGGATAGGCTGGATGCGAGCGGTTGCCGTAGGTGCTCTCCATGATCAGAATATCGGCACCGTCGGTGAGCGGAACAGGATCGCGAATGATCGGGATATCGGGCCTGCCGATATCGCCACTGAACACCAGCCGTTGCTGCCGACCGGAATTACGGTCATCGATATCGAGGATGACATGAGCGCTGCCCAGCATGTGCCCGGCATCCACCAGGGTAAGATGGATACCGGGGAAGAGTTGCTGGCGGCGGTTGTAGTTCAACCCCACAAATTGCTGCATCGCATTGGCCACATCGGCCTTGGTATAGAGGGGTTCGAAGGGCTTCTGGCCCTTCCTCTGGCGACGGCGGTTGACGAACTCCACGTCCTTTTCCTGGATAAAGGCACTGTCCATGAGCATAACCGCACACAGGTCACGGGTTGCAGCCGTGCAGAAGATGTTGCCGTCAAAGCCGCTTTTCGTCAAGCAGGGGATACGGCCCGAGTGGTCAATATGGGCGTGGGAAAGCACCAGACAGTCAACGCTTTCCCCGTGACAGAACTCGCTGCGGTTCCGTTCGAATGATTCTTTCCGTTTCCCTTGGAACAAGCCGCAATCGAGCATGATCTTCTTGTCGTTCACCGCGATCAGGTGTTGGGACCCGGTGACTGTATGGGCGGCGCCATGGAAGGTGATCTTCATATTTCATCCCTTTCTGGAAAGTAAACCGGCGGTTTTTTCAGCCAGCCCTTGCTTGTGCTCACGATTGAACGGCACTCGACAGGATCATGATGACAAGATAATGCTCCTGAAGGAATTCTACCAGAGTTCAGGAAACGAGTGGAGGAGAGGGCAGAAAAGTGGCCTGGTATTACAGGAAGCCATCGACCCCCTGGCCAGAGGGGAGAACCTCAGTCAATCAATAAGGTCAGGTTGAGAATTATTTGTCATTGCGTGGAACGACGACAATTCCCGAATTCGTTACCGTGTAGCCTTTCTTCCGATCTTCGTCCAAATCATAGCCGATGGTTGACCCGTCTGGAATGACTACGTTCTTGTCAATGATTGTCTTGCGAATCTTGACGTGCCGACCGACGGTGACATTTTCGAACAGGATAGAGTCTTCGATCAGGCTATAGCTGTTGACCTTGCAGCGAGGTCCGAGAATGGAGCGACGGACGGTGCTGCCGCTGGTGATACAGCCGGCGCAAACATAGGAGTCGATATTCTGCCCGCGGCGCTGATCATCGTCGAAAACGGTTTTGGCCGGCGGCAGGTTGCCCTGGTTGGTGAGAACAGGCCACTTGTAGTTGTAGAGATTCAGCTGTGGCGACACCTTGACGAGATCCATGTTGGCTTCATAGTAAGAATCGAGGGTCCCCACATCCCGCCAGTAGCCCCGCTCCTCTGTCTTCATGCCCGGGATCACGTTATCGTTGAAATTGTAGGCAAAGACCCGATCGCCATTGGCCAGCATCATCGGAATCACGTGTTTGCCAAAATCGAGATCGGCATGGAGTTTTTTCCCCTCCTGCAAAACTTCGATCAACTTCCGGGTCGGGAAAATATAGTTGCCCATCGAAGCGAAGCAGGTCTGGCGCCCCGGAATCGTTTCCGGTGCCTCGGGCTTTTCGTTAAAGCCGGTAACCCTGGACTCTTCGTCCACGGAAAAAATTCCGAAACGGTTGGCTTCTTCCACCGGCACCTCGAGAGAGGCAATGGTAATGTCGGCTTTGTTCATGCGGTGGTAGTTGATCATCTGGGTTACATCCATCTTGTAGATGTGGTCACCACCAAAGACAGCAATGTAATCTGCATCGGTCGATTCAACAAAGCGCAGGTACTGCAGGATGGCATCGGCTGTTCCCTTGAACCACTCCTCGCTTTCGCTGCTGGTTTCAGGAGAAATATCCACGTAGAATTCTCCCAACCCGGTCCATTTGCCCCAGGATTCGCGAATGTGCTTGTTCAGAGAATAGGCCCGGTACTGGGTCAGGATGTAGACCTTTTTGATCCCCGAGTTGAACAGGTTGGAGAGCACGAAGTCGATGATCTTGTACTTTCCGCCAAAGGCAACACTCGGCTTGGCCCGACGCAGAGTCAGCGGGCTGAGTCGTTCTCCTTTACCGCCAGCCAAAACCATGGCAATCGTATTTTTCCCCACATTGTCCATTGAATACATAAATGCTTCTCCTTGAAAGACTTGGCTGTTTGATTTTGATGCCCCTACATTCTGACAAAAACCCATGCAAAAGCAAGGGGTGGTATAGACAAGCTTGGGGGTCTGAAATAGTTTGTACGGTTTCTGTGGCTTATGGCGAAGAGCGGAAGCCCGAAGTTGATCTTGCCTGGCTGGCCAGCCTTGGACCATGCAAATAAAAAAGCAACCAGCTTCCTGCTGACGCTCAGTGCTGTATAGCTTCTCAGTCCGGATGAAACGGCGTCCCAGGGACAAGAAGCCAAGTTTCGCAGCTCTACAGTCACGGGGTAAATGAACGCTGTCTGTGCAGGAATCAGCATAGGCCCATATTTCATGGCCCATAGCAAAGCGATGCGGGTGATGATGTTAGCATATCTGCAAGCCTTTTTTCTGGCTCAAGCACGGAAGGTGTCAGGCACTACTGAGTAGAGACGATATCACCTGATAAGCGTAGAGAGTAATTCAATTCCCTGCGGTATACTTTCCAACTTGATCCCCCCAAAACCGAGCAGCAACCTGTTATTGACAACTTTGCCCTCCGCGTAAAAATCTGAAAATGGCAACAACCGGCATCCATGCTGCTCTGCACGTTCAATAAACTCTGTTTCGCCTTTTAAACTGTCGGTCAACTCCAAAACAATATGAAGGCCCGCCCCCTGGCCTATCGCTTTTGCCTTATTTCCGAAATACCGCTCGATCTCTTGCAGCATGAGTCCATGCTTCTGCTTATAAAAGATTCGCGCGCGCCTTATGTGTTGTTCCCAGTAGCCCCGTTCCATGAAGGCTATCATGGCACGTTGCAAAAGAAGCGGAACGGGAGAAAGATAATTCCGGAACTTTTGCTTGTAAGAATCCACAAGAGCCTTGGGAAGAACCATATAGCTTAATCGCAATGCAGGCGAAAAGACCTTGGAAAAAGTCCCCTGATAAATGATGTTTCCTTCTGAGCATAAGCCCTGCAACGATGAGATAGGCCGGCCAATATAGCGAAGTTCACTGTCATAATCGTCTTCAATGATCAGACGGCCACCCTTCTCTGCCCAGGAGATCAGCTCCAATCGATTGGCGACAGGCATCACATATCCACACGGCATCTGGTGTGAAGGCGTTATGTAAGCGACCGTGCTGGAACTTGATCTGAGTGCCTTCAGATTGAGTCCGTCAGAACCAATATCGATGGGGTTGATATTGAAACCAAGATTACGGAATACATCACGGGGCAGATGGTAGCCGGGGTTTTCAACTGCAACCGATTCATGTCTATTCTTGATAAGCTGTGCGACTGTTTCCAAATTCTGCTGCAGGCCCGGATTGATGACAATTTGATCAGGACTACAGTGCACGCCACGTGAGCGTTCCAGATAATCTTGGATATTGCAGCGCAAGCCCCATTCACCTTGCGGTTCACTATAGTGAGAATAATCTCCGGCTTTGCAACGAAGGCTGTCAATCAGGCATTTGCGCCATGTCGCTGTCGGAAAAATTTCCGGATCGAGTCGTGCTGGATGGAAATCATACCGATAGCTCTCAGCAAGCCTGGGATGAAGGTCCTGTTTCGGCCGCAAGTCTTGTGCCGATGTCGAAACATCCTGATCAAGAGCAGAAACGAAGTAACCACTGCGAGGCTTGCTGTATATGTATCCCTCTGCACACAGCTCCTGAAAGGCCCCTTCAACGGTATTGCGACTGGTAGCCAGCTCTTCTGCCAAATCACGAATTGACGGAAGTTTAAAGTGAGCGGGCAGCTTCCCCGACAGTATGCTCTCGCGAACTTGCTGAAAAAGTTGTCTATAGAGTGGTGTGGTATCATTATTGTTTAAGGTAAACATCATTGAGTCCGGCAATCTGTCCCCATAATTATTTTAAAAATTGTACCTTTTGATAGGGTCAAAAAGCAATTATCCTTCTATTATCTTTGAGCACATAGACCCTTCGGCAGAGGAGACTCGGTATGATTGCAGAAAAATTGCTGGAAATTCTCAAGAAGGATGGTGTTGTTGCCATCGCCACCTTGGGCAAGGACGGCCCGCATATGGTTAACACCTGGAATAGCTACCTCCGCGTGTCACCGGAAGAGCGTTTATTGATCCCTGCAGGTTATATGCACAAAACCGAAGAGAACATAAAGCACAACCCGGAGGTTTTAATCACTCTCGGCAGCAGCAAGGTTCAGGGATTACACGGCGCCGGTGCCGGGTTTTTGATCAAGGGTAAAGCTGAATTTGTGACATCCGGACCAGATTACGAGGCATTGGAATCAAAATTCAGCTGGTTGAGGGCAACACTCGCCGTCACCATTGATTCTGCAACCCAGACTTGGTAACGTGTTGCTCTACCAAGAACCATCACTTAGCTAGTTTTTCATTGCAAGGAGCAACATTATGGACATGACAGAAAAGGTTCTGAATGTTATGCGCGCTGAAGGTCAGCCACTGAACGCCGGTAAAATTGCCGAACTGGGCGGCCTTGATCGCAAGGATGTCGACAAGGCCATGGCTCAATTAAAGAAACAAGCAAAGATCGTTTCGCCCAAGCGGTGTTATTGGATACCGGCTTAAGCTTCTTAGAGACATCGGCCTCTGAATTTCCCGGTCAAACAAGAACTCCCGAAAAATTTAAAGGCGTGATCCTGATGGATCACGCCTTATGTTTTTATGGCTAGCCGGACGAATTAAGAGACTGTTTTGCAATCTGATCTGCGAGGGCTAACAGCTTTTCGGCATCGGCCAAACCATCCAGGAAGCGCTGGGGGATTCTTGAAAGCCCCGTTTGCGCTCCCACCAGAGCACCAGTCAAAATGGCCCGGGCCTGATTCTGGCCGCCACCATTAACCGCATGTAGTACCGCAGATTCAAAATCGTCTGAAAAACGAGCAGCCAGATAATAAGCCGCTGGCAGTTGATGGTAGATAGCGCAGGGCATACCATAGACGATGGATACTTTCCAGGCAGGTTCAATCTGGATGTCCGGGTCAATTGCGGCGGCGGCCATGTAGGACGGAGAGAGCAAGGCATCGGGTGAAGCAAAGCGACCGGCTCTCGGCGGATCCGGGCCACCAGGTTTAGGCGGCTGAAGGTTGTCACTTGTGACGGCATGAAACGGAAGTTGTCCTGTTTTCACAAGCTTCATCAGTTTGTCGGAAAGTTTAGAGTCAAGTCTGTGTCCTTGTACCATTAGACTCAGTACTGCGCCAAAAGCGACGGTCATAGAGACCACCGTTTCATCCGCTTGAGTTAAAAAAGTATTACTGGTAATTGCTGCCGCCATCTGTTGTGGCTGCTGAGCATATCGCACGGCAATAGCCAGGGTGCGCTCTATGGCTTCGGTCGTGTCAGCATGGCCACCGGTTTCAGCCCATGGCAATTCTTGCTGGACCCGACGGCGCCAGGCTTCACGAATCGATTGGCTGGTGTAACCCCCTGGCCCAGCCATTGGAGTGCCGTCAAGACGAGGGAAAAGCTCTGTATCCAGCCGTCGACAAAAGTCCTCTTCAACGTATTCTCCACAGTCAGACAGCGATTGCAACATCATCACCAGCAGGTAACCCGCTTGCGATAGTTGCCCAGCCTTAAGCCCTGCATGGTACCGATCGGGTTTGGGCTCCGTATAGTCGCTGACCCATTCACCATAGTCGCGCCTCATCTCTTCCAAGTCGTAATACCAGTGAGGCCCGAGAGCCAGGGCGTCGCCAATCAAGGCGCCGAGAATTGCTCCCTGACTGCGGTCTTGTATATTTTTTCCAGTCAACGCTCTATTCATGGCAATATTCTTGTTGTAACTCCTATAAAGGACACTAAACGACTCAACACCAATCTAACGCAATCTATGGGAGCAGGTCAAAACAGCTCAGCAATCTATATGTCCTCTTAACTACCTTATGGGGGGATAAATTTACGTTTTTAGATTCTCCGCATCAAAAAAAAGCCCCACAGCCAGGAGGGACTGTGGGGCAAACGGGTTTTATGGGTTTTGCTTAGGAGGTAGAACATGAAGAAGCATGCTCTGTGGTTAATATATTACCTATTTCGTCAGGAATGTCAACAGGTATATGAAAATAAAAAAGTCAGCAAGGAATGAACTCTGGTGGTCAGAATTTTGTCTTTCTGACCTGTCTGTCAATAATAAGCCCATTTCCTCTGCAAAAGCCGGGGCTTGAGGAACATCTTTGAGAGGATGTAAAAGGCTAAATTAAATCTATAGTCTGGACAAATTATTCAATGGGAGCCTGCTTTCCACTATGACAGCCGTTACACTCAGTAGGCCCCCCTTGCGACTCATGGCAAAGCTTGCAGTATTTGTGAGCAAATAATTCATTAACTTCGCCACCGAATGTTTTCAATGCACTATGACAAAAAGAACAGTCCTTTACTCTGCCCATAGCATGGGCTTCATGATCAAAAACGACAGCTCCTGAGGCACTTTGAAAAGTTGTTTTGAATTTGTAAACATCGGTGGTCCGCTGCAAACGCATTAGCATAGAAAATGAAAAATAGTAGAAAGGCTAATTTGTAATGCTTATACATTATTTACTCCTACATTCTCACATACAAAGCAATTGACATCCTCGGCAATGTATCGGAATTATTGAAAACAGTCAATTCTGAGGATTCTCGAAAGTTGTGCCAGCCGCTAATGGGAGGCAAAATCTGCTGAAACGTGCAATTCATCACATACCCTGACACGACCCTGATTGATAAGAAAGAATTATTTCGTGGTCGAGTCTAGACTGACGTCCCGAGCGAAGCTTGAACCCAGGAGAAGACATTGATACCATCTCAACTTCGGGCTAACCTTGAGCCATGACATTTTTTTTACAATCTATTGACCTCCCCATGACGACATAAAAGTTCACGAGTGATCTACTGGCCGCAACAAAATGAACCCGGTTGATTCACAACTTATGTCGTCACCAAGGAGGAAAGACCATGAAAACAAGACAACAGATTTTAGCCCCTTTACTGATCCTTAGTGCAATCCTGATGGCAACACCTGCACTGGCGAAACCGCTGGTCGGCTGCGACCTCTCCCTTGATCGCACCATTCTGCCGGCCGGCTTGTCGCAAAAAACCATCATCAGAGTTAATCTCGATGTTCCGGTGATCCCCATTGAAAGCACGCGACCACCAGTTAACCTGACCCTGGTTCTGGATCGTTCTGGTTCGATGTCAGGCGACAAGATTGCCAAAGCTCGTGAAGCAGCGATCGTCGCGCTGCGCAGTCTCAGCCCGCAGGACCTCTTTTCCATGGTGATTTACGATCACACCGTGCAAACCCTGGTTCCGCCGCAGAGTGCAGCCAACACCGAGTGGATCGAATCACGCATACGCGGCATCGGCACCGGCGGCAATACGGCCCTGTATGGAGCGGTCAGCCAGGGCGCGGCGGAAGTTCGTAAGAACCTCTACGATCAGTACGTCCATCGCATTGTCTTGCTTTCTGACGGCCTTGCCAATGTCGGACCAAGCTCGCCAGGCGATTTGGCACGTCTGGGTGCCGCATTGATCAAAGAGGGCATTTCTGTGACAACCATCGGCATCGGCACGGATTTTAACGAAGATTTGATGACGCAGTTGGCCGACCGCAGTGATGGCAACCACTACTTCGTCGAATCAAGCCGGGACCTGCCACGGATCTTTGCCGCAGAGCTTGGTGACGTGCTCTCGGTTGCGGCCCGCAAAGTGATGATTGAAATCGACTGTCCAAAAGGTGTCCGTCCACTGCGGATCATCGGTCGTGAAGGGCGTATTCGTGACAATCGTGTTGTGATCCACCTTAATCAACTTTATGCTGGCCAGGAAAAATATGTGCTGGTTGAAGTCATGGTTGAGCCAGGCCGCGAAGACCAGCTGCAAAAAGTTGCCGATGCCCGCTGCTCCTATGAAAATGCTCTGACCAATGAACAGGAAAAGGCCACCGCTGTCGCCAAGGTGCGTTTTTCCAAGCGTCAGGAAGAGGTGCGTCGCTCGGCCAGCAAGACGGTGCAGAAGGCTCTGGTAGACAATGAGGTGGCCGAAGCGCGCGATAAAGCCCTCGACCTCTACAATGCCGGACGTAAAGATGAAGCGGTGCAGCAACTGAAAGAGAAGAGCAGCGAAATTTCTTCGCGCAGCCAGGCGCTCGGTTTCAGTGACATCGCCGCGGAAGCACAAGGTGCCTTACAACAAGATGCTAATACGTTCGCCGCTCCGGAGCCGATGACCCCGGCCGAGAAAAAACTGCTTCGCTCAGAAAGCTACAAGGTGCGGAAACAGCAAAAGGATTATTGATCTGTTATGATGACCGGGGTGGGTTTCCTGCCCCGCCATGGTCTTAAAAGCGTAACGCTAAAGACGCCAGGCAAAACATGAATGACGCAAAGAGGTCCTGGGAGACAAACTTTGTATTGGACGCTGATCAAGTCGGATCAACGCTAAGACCAAAACTTCAGAGGTTAAAGGCTTCAACAAAAAAATAGCCTTAACGGTTGTTTTTAAATCGGCTTTTATCAGATTTGATCAGCGTCCAATGAATGCTTTCGACTTAACCGGCTTTGCCCCCTGATGTTAAACGCTTCTAGTTGTCGCTGGGATTGTAACAAATGACCCGATTCCGCCTGATCACAATCTGGCTGCTGCTGCTGGTGCCGACACTCCTGTTGGGCCTCGGCGCTCTCTATCTGCTCCGGGGTGAGGACGCGCGCCTGGCCGGCAGTGCCCGGGCAACGGCACTCGACCGGGTCTCGGCGATTGCCGGTAATATTGACCTGGCGGTTGCCGAGGTCAAGGACGGCCTGGTGGAGATCCTGAGCACCCTGCCGCACTACGACTTTGTCAGCCAGACAGATCTGCTTGAAGAGTGGAAACGCAGCAACCCTCTGGTCCGCAATGTCTTCATCTGGGAACAGGGGCGCGGCCTGCGCTATCCCGATCCGGAATTGCCGTCGAGTGACGAGGAGGCTGCGTTTATCCGGCGCTACCTCTCTTTGTTCACCAACCCGTCGGGCTGGCAGGAACCTCCTCGCGAGCAGCCGTCCCAGGCTGGGGAGCAGGTCAGCAGCATCCTCCAGGAGCGCAAGGAATTGCGCCAGCTTGCCAAACAAGCCCCGACTCCTACGGCTAGCGCTGAGGGACAGTCCCTGGATAAAGCGGTAGTCGGCTCAAGCGGCTGGCGACCCTGGTTCGCCGACAACCGATTGCATCTGCTTGGTTGGTATGAAAGGTCTGGCAGTCCCCAGAGGATCGGCATCGAAGTTGAGATGATGGCCCTGCTGAGTCGCCTGCTCGGCAACCTGCCAGCGGCTCCTCCCTACGGCGAAGGCTATGCCCTGCTCGATGGTAATGGTGCCATTTTTCACCAGGTCGGACCGCTTGAGATTAAGGCAGAGAGTCGGCCTCTGGCCGTGACTTCGATCGCCAGTCTGCCGCACTGGCAGGTTGCAGCCTACCCGACGATCGACAGCGGGCTCGCTGGATCCAGCTTCCTGCTCATCTCTTCGTTGCTGGTCGGAACCTTTGTCGCCGCCATCCTGCTCGGTGGCTCGCTATTGCTCTGGCAGGCCCATCGCAACCAGGTCGATGCGACGCAGAAAACCTCTTTTGTTGCCAACGTCTCGCATGAGTTGAAGACTCCACTGACAACCATCCGCATGTATGCTGAATTACTCGGCGAAAAACGTATTGTTGATCCCGAGAAACAGCAGAGCTATTTGCAAACCATCATTCGCGAAAGCCAGCGCCTGACCCGGCTGGTGAATAACGTCCTCGATTTCAGTCGTCTCGAACAAGGCCGCAAGGAATTCTCAAGCGAGCAAGTCGACCTCGCTGCCCTGTTGCACCAACAGCTCGACAGTCAATTGATGCGCATTGAGGCTGCCGGTATGCAGCTGATTCGCAAAATGGGGTGGGGCAAGGCTCTGATTGAAAGTGATCGTGACGCTTTGGAACAGATTGTTCTCAATCTGATTGACAACGCCATCAAGTATGCCTCCGACGGCAAGCTCCTGACAGTAGAACTGCAACAGCTCAAGAGCCAATGGGTCATACAGATCAAAGATCAGGGCCCTGGCATCCCGATCGCCCATCGCCATCAGATCTTTGCCAAGTTCCATCGTGTAGACTCATCACTCACGGCTCGGCAGCAGGGCAGCGGCCTTGGCTTAAGTATCGCCCGACAACTGGTGAAGGCCTCGGTGGCTCACTCACGTTCTGCCCAAACCAGGGTGGTGGCGCTTGTTTTGAAGTGACCCTGCCTGCAAGGACGAAGTTATGAATATCCGCGTTCTGCTCGCAGAAGATGACGCCAACCTTAGACAAGGCTTGATCGATCTGCTCGAAGGTGAGGGTTATACTGTTTACGCAGTTGGAGATGGCCGGCAGGCTCTGGCATATTTCCAGCATGAGCCCCTCGATCTGGTTCTGCTCGACGTCATGATGCCGGAAATGAGCGGCTACGATGTCTGTCGCGAAATCCGTAAAAACGACAGTCATACGCCGATCATCATGTTGACCGCCAAGGGCGAGGAGATCGACAAGGTGGTTGGTCTCGAACTCGGCGCCGATGATTATGTGACCAAGCCTTTTGGTCTGCATGAACTCAGGGCAAGAATCAGCGCAGTTCTGCGTCGTGCGCAGCATCACAAACAGGCTTCGCCAAGCAAGGTACCGGATCAGTTCCTGATCGGCCAGGCACAGGTTGACCGCAAAACCTATCAGGTCACAATCGGTGATCAATCACATGGTCTGACCTCACGGGAGATCAAGCTGCTGGAGATTTTCCAGGAGCGGCCGGGGGAGGTCATTTCTCGCGATGAATTGCTCAATGCAGCCTGGGGCATCGACTATTTCGGTACGACCAGAACCCTGGATCAACATGTTGCCCAGTTACGCAAGAAAATCGAAACCAACCCTTCTTCGCCACAGTTTCTGCTCACGGTGCACGGGGTCGGCTACAAGTATCAGCCGTAGACTCATGCACCATCAGCCAATAATGACAGAGCAAAAGGAGATCGAAATGACGATTGAATGGGCCTACCTGCGCAAAGGTTGAACGTCCTGCAATAATGCTCAAGAGTTTCTTGAGAAAAAACAGGTCAAGATCACTGAAGTTGTCGATGCGAAAAAAACCAGGTTTGATGAGAAGGCCGCCTGGGAGCTGTTAAAAAGCGCCAGTTCTGTGGCTGTTGCCAAGGGCAAGAAGGTGCAGACTTTCACAACCGGCACTGAAGAGAAAGACGCCTTGCTGCAAAAGGTGATGGGGCCAAGTGGCAACCTGCGGGCACCAACCTACCGGATCAAGGATCAGTTTGTGGTCGGTTTCAACCCGGACCTGTATGAAGAGACCTTTAAATAGTCTCTCTTCGGGAGAAATAGAATGCCCGTAGAATCAGGAGCAGCAGAACAACGGCCGCCAGGGTATGCCAGCCGCCGGCAGTATGACCCTCTGCCGGTGTGACCCATCGGCTGATATCGAGCCCGGCCCAGGCATAGAATGCGTTGGTCAGCCAACCGAACAGCAGGGAGCAGACGGAGATCACAGCCAGATAGACGATGGTCGCCTTTCTCCCCCAGAAACGAGCAACAACCGTCAGCGTTGCTGCGTTGGTCGCCGGCCCGGCCAGCAGGAAAACCAGCGCCGCTCCCGGCGACAGCCCTTTGAGAACCAGCGCCGCGGCAATCGGTGTCGAAGCGCTGGCGCACATGTAAAGGGGAATGCCCACCAGCAGCATCAGCAAAAGTGATGCCGCCTGGTTTTCAAAAAGCCGGATGAAGAAGTTGTCCGGCACAAGCGTCGCCACCAGCCCGGCAATCAGGACCCCCAGCAGCAGCCAGCCACCGATATCTTTCAGGAGTTCACCAAAGGCGTAGTGAACACCTGCGGTCATGCGCCGGGTCAAAGGCGCATCAGCAGGGAGCTCTGATTCACAGCAGTCGCTCTGACAACCACAGGCGCTCTGCTCAATCTCAAGTTCAGTTGTCTCTTCCGGCAAAAGATTGATCATGATACCGGTCAGGGTCCCGGTCACAAAAGCCGCAATGGGGCGTATGACAGTCATCACCGGATCGAGCAGCGCCCAGGTGATGGCGATCGAATCGACTCCGGACTCCGGAGTTGAGACCAGAAATGCCGCCGACGGGCCTCGCCCCGCTCCCTGCTTGCGCAGGCCAATCGCGGCGGGGATCACACCGCAGGAACAGAGCGGCAGAGGGATACCAAAGAGTGAGGCCTTGATGACTGCGGCTGTTGAACGGCCACCGAGATGCCTGGCAACTGCATCCTCCGGGATGATGGCCTTGATTAACCCGGCGGCAAGAAAGCCGAACAGGACATAGGGCGCCGCATCGCAGAAGATGCTCCAGGTTTCCATCAACAGTTGTTGAAGAAATTCAATCACTATCTATCCTTTAACCTTCGCTTCCCGGCGACTTTTTCTGTTCAAACAGAAATTTACCGGCGACCAGCAACAAGGGCGTGCCGTGCATGAACAGATCAAAGATATCCACGGGGCGAGTCAGCTGACCATTGGCAAGCATGTGTAATTTCTCAGCCAGGTGCGGCTCAGGCTTGAAAGGCGCCAGGGCAAGAAGAATTGCAGCAGGAAGCAGAAAAGTCCAGGGAATGGCTTTGAAAAAATTTCTGACCATATTTTAGCATCTCTCCTGTTATATTTGGCCGGTTGCTATGATGCACGATTGAACCGTCCTGTCAAACAGGTTAAGCTGTGACATGACATCACTCTGCACGTTTCAAGATTATGAAAGGGCCCTTGTCATGAAAGTATATCTGATGCAGCACGCACTTGCCTACTCCTCTGCAGAAGATTCGGAGAGGCCCCTCAGCCCGGCGGGTATTGATCAGGCGAAAGCGGCTGCAAAGGGGATCAAGCGCCTCGGCCTGAGCTTTGACCTGATCGTATCCAGTCCCAAGCGACGTGCGCACCAGACGGCGGCCTTGGTTGCAGAGGGGGTGCGTTTTCCACACAGCGACATCCTGACCAGCGAAACAGTCCTGCCTGACCGGCAGCCGCAGGAATTTCTCGAGCTGCTGCAAAAAGAAGCGCCAGAAAGCAGTGTCCTGGTGGTCGGTCACATGCCTCATCTGGGCACTTTAAGTGCTCAGTTTCTACAAGGAGGGGACATCGTTTTCGAAAACGCCGGGCTGGTCTGCTTCGACCTCTGTTCGTCTGGCCATGCCCGGCTGGAATTTTTACTTCAAGCACAACAGCTGGCCGCCTGTTCGTGCCCTAGAGCCCCGCGCGGTTAGTTCATACCTTCTAATTTTCGGCGCTTTTGCCCCCTGCCTGCGTTACGGTTCCTCGGTTTAAGCCAGGCTAGACCTGCGTCATCGTGCCTTGTCAGTAACCAAAATCACGCGCAATTTGTGCGGCGAACTAGCCGCACGGGACACTAGCGGTCACTTTTGAGAAACAGGGCCGACTTGCTGCCCGCGGACAAATGCTTCCCCGCGAAATTCAGCTTGCCGGAACAGCAGAATCTCACCTGCCGCCAAGGAATCCTCAATGGGCCTGCGACGACGTTTTTCGCCACCGACCAGGTCGATCATGAATTCTCCTGTAGCAGCGGTAAGGTCGATGGCATCTATCGTACCTATTCAGCCGAGGGAAAGCTCCTTACAGAAGACACTTTCAGCAACCGACAACTTCAATAAATTTATTGCTTTATGCTGCTTACAGGTTGCTGAACCTTTGTCATAATAGCGTTTTATTTATGTGGATATTGTTGTATAAAGAACCTTGCCTCTGCATTGGCAGGCACCTTGTTTAAATTTCTATGGTTTGCTTCTTTGGGTCAGCTGTTTTAGCACATAATCAGGAGGTGACATGATGAACTTGCAAGGATTGAAGGGTCACAGTCGGCTGGGCGTTGTCCTGCCTGTTCTGCTGGCAATGTTTTGCGGAACTCCGGCAGCGGCGTTCCAGTTCGATTTTGGTGAGGTGGAGGGTAGTCTCGACAGCACCATCTCCTATGGCATGAGCTGGCGCGTGTCGGATCAGGACAAAGACATCATCGGCCTGGCTAACGGCGGCAAGGCTTATTCCGTTAATGGCGACGACGGCGACCTGAATTACGACAAGAACGACGCTATTCAGCAGCCTCGCTAAAATTACCAGTGATCTGGACCTCAGGCATGACAACTTCGGCCTCTTCCTGCGCGGTTCGGCTTTCTACGATTCTGAAAACAATGATGGAGAACGAGAACGAACCCAACTGAGCAATGATGCTAAAGATCTGGTCGGCAAAAACGCCGAGCTTCTCGATGCCTACATCTGGGGAAATTTCGAGATTGGCGATATGCCCGCCCAGGTTCGTCTCGGTGACCAGGTCCTGAGCTGGGGAGAAAGCACCTTTATTCAGAACGGCATCAACATCATCAACCCCTTTGATGTCAGCAAGCTGCGTGTCCCGGGTGCAGAGCTTAAAGAAGGCCTTAGTGCCGGTCGGCATGGTCTCGGCATCGATCAGCCCGACAGAAAACCTGACCTTTGAAGGCTTTTACCAGTACGACTGGGAAAAAGTCGAGACTCGACCCCACCGGTTTCTACTGGAGCACCAACGATTTCGCCGGTAAAAGTGGCGACAAGGTCGTGCTCGGCTTCGGCGACTGGTCGGATCTCGGCACCAGCTGGCAGGGAGCGGTCCTGCCCTATGAAGTCACAGATGATCGCTTCATGATGGTCCCTCGTGACGGCGACAACAAGCCCTCAGACGATGGCCAGTACGGTTTGGCCATGCGCGTTTATGCGCCAGGCCTGAATGACACCGAATTCGGCTTCTATTTCATCAATTATCACAGCCGTTTACCGGTCTTGAGTGGTATCACCGGAACGCAAACCGGTTTTGCCAGTGCTATAGGTTCAGCCGACCGGAATCGGGACCTTCGCCGCTCTCGTTGACACGGGCAACCCTGCCAGCTTTCCCGCCGCGGTTCAGGCTGGTATCACAGCCGGAACACAAGCAGGAGTAGCACTACGGCCTCGACCCTGTCAGACGCTCAGACGGTTGCAACAGGTGCTGTTAATGCAGCGACCACCGGCAACGCTGCCCTGGCCAAGCGCCTATGTCGTCAACGAGTATGCCCAGACAGCGAATACAAGGTTGAATACCCTGAAGATATCAAAGTTTTCGGCGTCAGCTTCAATACGGCTCTGGACAGCTCGGCGCCTCTCTGCAAGGCGAATACTCCTATCATAAGGATACACCCTATGCAAATCGATGATGTTGAGCTTCTGGTGGCCGCGCTGAGCCCTCTGGGATGTCCTTAACCCGGCCTTTCTGGACAACCAGATCACCAACGGTTCGGCCGCTCCTCTTTCCACCTACATCCCCGGTTACGTTGAAAAAGATGTCTCTCAGCTGCAGATGACCATGACCAAGCTGTTCGGCCCGACTTTTGGCGCGAACCAGTTCACCATGGTTGGCGAAGCCGGCATTACCTATGTTCACGGCATGCCGAGCAAGTCTAAAATGCGCCTGGAATCACCCGGCACCTACGTGACGGGCAACTCCGCCCAGGCCGAGCCCGGGGGAGTGCATGCAGGCAAACCAGCCGAAACGACGATGCCTTTGCCAACGCCACCTCCTGGGGCTACCGCGATGGTCGCCAAGCTCGATTTCAACGATGCCATCGGTGCGGTCACCCTGTCGCCCCGCATCGCCTGGGCGCATGATGTCGATGGCAACTCGCCGGCGCCGGGCGGCAACTTCATCGAAGGGCGCAAAGCAATCACCTATGGCATCGGCGCCAGCTACCAGAGCACCTGGTCGGCCGATCTGAGCTATACCGATTACTTCGGCGCCGGTCGCTACAATCTGATCAACGACCGGGATTTCGTTGCCCTCAATATCAAGTATTCCTTCTAATCCGAAGGGGGAGAATTATGAAAAAACAATTTTCAAGACCATCGATACTTCTCATCGCCGGCCTGCTCCTGGCGGCTCAGGGCTTTGCGGCCATTACGGCCGAGCAGGCCGATCGCCTCGGCAAGGATCTCACCCCCATGGGCGGTGAAAAAGCCGGCAACGCTGACGGCACCATCCCGGCCTGGGACGGCGGCATCACCACACCACCGGCAAGCTACCAGAAGGGCATGCACCATCCCGACCCCTATGCTGACGACAAGGTGCTGTTTACCGTGACCGCCGACAACATGGCCCAGTACGCCGACAAGCTGACGGCCGGTCAGCAGGCCATGCTCAAAGCTTACCCGTCGTACAAAATGAATGTCTACCCGACCCATCGCAGCGCCTCGGCACCGCAGCGCATCTACGATGCGACCAAGGCCGCTGCGGTTAACAGCCAAGCTGGCCGCGGGCGGCAACGGCGTGCAACGGGTGCAGCGGCGGATTCCCTTCCCGATTCCGACAAGCGGCATCGAAGCGATCTGGAATCACATCCTGCGCTGGCGCGGCAACGCCTTCGAGCGCAACTTCGGCCTGGCACCGATGACCCGTGGCGGCGACTACACCATGGTCGAATTCAACGAAAAAGGCGACTTCCGCTACAACAAGGAAGGCATGACCGAAGAGAAACTCGACAATATCATCGCCATGTTCAAGCAGGAGATCTTCGCTCCGGCCCGCCTTGCCGGACGCATCCTGCTGGTCCACGAGACCCTTGACCAGAACAAGGAAAACCGCCGCGCCTGGCTCTACAACCCCGGCCAACGCCGCGTGCGTCGCGCGCCGAACGTTGCCTTCGACAATCCCAAGGAAGGCGGCGACGGCCTGACCACCAGCGACACGGTCGACATGTACAACGGCAGCCCCGAGCGCTATGACTGGACGCTGGTCGGCAAAAAAGAGACTTTATGTTCCCTACAACAGCTACCTGCTGGCCAGCGACAAGCTCAAGTACAAGGACATCCTCACGCCACTGCATCTGAACCCCGACTACCTGCGCTACGAACTGCACCGGGTCTGGGTGGTTGAAGCGAACCTCAAGGAAGGCATGCGCCATATCTACAAGAAGCGCACCTTCTATATTGATGAAGACTCCTGGCAGATTCTGGCCATGGACCAGTACGACAGCCGCGACCAACTCTGGCGCGTCTCCGAAGGGCACTGCATCAACTACTACGAGGTGCCGACCTTCTGGTCGACCGTTGAAGCTCACTACGACCTGCAATCGGGCCGTTATATTGCCATCAACCTCACCAACGAGCAGGCCCCGTATAATTTTGATGTGAAGTTCGATGATACGGAATTCACTCCATCGGCGCTGCGTCGTTCCGGAAAGCGTTAAACCACCTGGTATTAGATGAAAATGGCCGGGCCTAGGCCCGGCCGTTTTGTCTTAACAAGAATGGAATGTGCGTGAAAACCTTTTTTTCAGCATTGTTGCATTTGCAGTTCAAATCAACCCTCACAACCGGATTGGTTTTCTTTCTCCTCGCGTTCTCACTGCTGGCAAATCCTGCTAGCGCCGCAAACAGTCAAATTCTGCCTTTGGCGGAGAAATCCTTGCTGCTCGACGGCCAGGTTGTCGGTGACCGCATCGTTGTTGTCGGTGAGCGTGGTCACATCCTGATTTCCGAAGATCAGGGGGCCTCCTGGCAGCAGCAGGAGGTGCCGACGCGGGCGACCCTGACCAGTGTTTTCTTTGTTGATCGCGACAACGGATGGGCGGCAGGGCACGACAGCGTCATTCTGCAAACCAGCGACGCCGGCCAGCACTGGCAGCAAGTTTATGCTGACCCCGAGGATGAGCGCCCGATCCTCGACCTCTGGTTCCGAGATATGAACCACGGTTACGCTGTGGGCGCCTACGGGCTTTTCCTGGAAACCAAGGATGCCGGCAAGAG
Organism: uncultured delta proteobacterium; assembly: GCA_963769955.1. GTDB lineage: Bacteria > Desulfobacterota > Desulfuromonadia > Desulfuromonadales > BM103 > M0040. The sequence goes on along the minus strand of CAVYNW010000021.1, from coordinate 83,036 downwards.
CTGGCAATTTCTTGATTTCAATCCGGCAACCCTTGTGGCCAACAATGATGCAGGCCGTTGAAGGCCGGACTGAAGTCTGTGAAGAAGAAGCCTGGGGAATTGATTTTCACCTCAACCAGATTGCGGCAACCCCCAATGGCCGAGTTTTTATTGCTGCAGAAGCAGGCAACCTCTACCGTTCCGATGACGGCTGCCGCATCCTGGCTCAGCCTGCCTTCACCCTATGAAGGCTCCTTTTATGGGACCCTGCCCCTGACGAACACCAGAGTCTCTGGCTTTCGGTCTGCGCGGCAACCTGTTCTCCTCGGAGGACGCCGGCAACTCCTGGCGGGAATTCGATCTCGGGCACCCAGGCCACGCTCAACGATGGCATTCGTTTGCACGATGGCCGGATCGTCCTGGTCGGCCTCGCCGGGACCCTTCTGGTCAGCAGCGATGACGGCCAAAGCTTCAGCCTGCACACCCAGGCAGACCGGGCCGGCATCGAAAAAGTCCTGCAGGCCAACGACGACATGCCTGATTCTGATTGGCGAACAGGGCGTCAGACGCCTGGCACCTGCCAGGACATCGACAGGGAGGCAGGACAATGATTGCCAAACTCCTTGACCGCCTGGAAAATCTCATCTTCGGCAGCCCGTCCTCTGATCATTGCTGTTTTTGTCATCATCACCCTGATTATGGGCTACGGCCTGACCAACCTGCATGTTGATGCCAGCTTTGCCAAGCAGCTGCCGCTGCAACACGAATACATGCAGACCTTCATGGAGTACCGCAACGAATTCGGTGGTGCCAACCGGGTGCTGGTTGCCCTGCGTGCCCGTGACGGCAACATGTTCACCGCCGAATTTTTCAACGCCCTGCAAGAGGCGACCGACGAGGTCTTCTTCCTCGCCGGTGTTGATCGCAGCCGGGTCAGTTCACTCTTTACCCCGAATGTCCGTTTCACCGAAGTGGTCGAAGACGGCATCGCAGGCGGCAACGTGGTCCCGGCCGATTTCCAGCCCACGGCAGAAGGTCTTGAGCAGGTCCGCAAGAACATCCTCAAGTCCGGCATTGTCGGTCGCCTGGTCGCCAATGATTTCTCGGCGGCCATCATCAGCGCCGAACTGATCGACGTTCGACCCGCAAACCGGCAAGAAACTCGATGTCATTGAGGTCGGCCATCAGCTGGAAGACGCTGCGCGCAAAGATTGAAAACGAGCAGATCGAAGTGCAATATCATCGGCTACGCCAAGGTGATCTCCGATATCGCCGATGGCGCCAAACGGGTGGTGCTTCTTCTTCCTGGTCGCCTTCTTTGATCACCGGTCTGCTGGTCTACCTCTTCACCCGTTCGCACCGGGTCACCGCGATGGCTCTGACCTGCTCCCTGATTGCGGTGGTCTGGCAGCTCGGCATACTCACCTACCTCGGCTTCGGCATCGATCCGATGGGCATCCTGGTGCCCTTCCTGATCTTCGCCATCGCTATCAGTCACGGCGTGCAGATGATCACGGCCAACCGGGCCGCGGTGTTCGACGGTGCCGATAGCCTGACTGCAGCCCGCAGCAGCTTCCGCAGCCTGCTGGTGCCGGGCGGGGTTGCCCTGATCTCCGATACGATCGGCTTCATCACCATCATGCTGATCGACATCGAGGTCATCCAGCAGATGGCGATCACCGCCAGCCTGGGCGTGGCGACGATCATTTTCACCAACCTGATCCTTTTGCCGATCCTGCTCTCCTACATCGGTTTTCCAAACGATTACCAGCAGCGTCTGCGCGACAGTATTGAACGCATGGACCGCTTCTGGATGCGGGTGTCACGGACGGCCAAGCCCTGGCCTGCCGCCGCTGCTGATCCTGCTTTCCTGCGGCGTTGCTGATCTTCGGCGCCATGCGCGGCAGCGAGATCAAGATCGGCGACCTGCACCAGGGGGTTCCGGAGCTGCGGCCGACCTCTCGCTACAACCTCGACAGCAAAGCCATTACCGAGCATTTCTCCATCGGCGTCGACATGCTCAACGTCATCGTCGAAACAGTGCCTGATGGCTGCATTGACTATGATGTCATGGAGAATATCGACCACTTTGCCTGGCAGATGCCCAATACCAAAGGGGTGCAGTCGGTGATCAGCTCTGCCGGGGATTGCCAAGATCATTAACGCCGGCTGGAACGAAGGCGCTCTCAAGTGGCGGGTTCTGCCGCGCAACCGCCAGGTCCTGGTTGAAGCGGTGCAGTACATTCCGACCAGCAGCGGCCTGCTCAATGCCGACTGTTCGGTGATGCCGGTCATGATCTTTACCGCCGACCATAAAGCGGAAACCATCACCCACGTGGTCGACACGATCAAGAGCTTACCAGGCGGAGAATGGCACGGACAAGGTCAGGTTTCGCCTCGCAACCGGCAATGTCGGGGTCATGGCGGCGACCAACGAGGAAGTCTCGGCGGCACAATTCCCGATTCTGATTTACGTGTTTTCTGCGATCATCATCCTCTGCCTGCTGACCTTCCGTTCTTTCAGGGCGACCCTGGCGATCACCCTGCCGCTGGGCCTGGTTTCACTCCTGGCCTACGCACTGATGACGCAATTGCAGATCGGCCTGAAGGTTTCGACCTTGCCGGTCGTCGCTCTCGGCGTCGGCGTCGGCGTCGATTATGGCATCTACATCTACAGCCGGTTCCAGTCGCATCTCAACGAAGGCATGACCATCTACCAGGCCTACCACGAAACTCTCAAGGTCACCGGCAGCGGCGTGCTGATCACCGGCATTACCCTGGCCATCGGTACGGCAACCTGGATCTTTTCCCCCCTGCAGTTCCAGGCGGACATGGGCATCCTGCTGACCTTCATGTTCCTGCTGAACATGCTCGGCGCCCTGTTCCTGTCTGCCGGCCCTGGCGAGCTGGCTGCTCAGGCTCAGAAAGCGCAGCTGACGGCAGCGGACACACGCATTTACAACAGGACCGCTCTGAATGGCAAGTACTCCTCCAGTTGGCAACCACGTTCAACTTCGGTGATCGCCGCGATCATGGCGACCTGCGAGAACTTCGCCCGACCGCCCGGCTTTTATCTATCGGGTCGCCAAGCAGGAATTTACCGTCGACTACGCCAAGCTGCGTGAAGATGTCATCCTCCTGGCCAGGGCTTTCGAAGAGCGCAAGATCAGACGCGGCAGCCGGGTTCTGCTCCTCGTCCGATAATCGTTACGCCTGGATTGTCACCGACCTGGCGCTCATGGCTCTCGGTGCTGTCAGCGTGCCGCGCGGCAGTGAAACACCCTCCCAGGAGCTGGAGTTCATCCTCAATCATGCCCGCTGCACCTTCATGGTCGTCGAAACAGACGCCCTGCTGGCCCGTCATCAGGAGATGCTCAGCGCTCACAAGGAAGTTAAAACCCTCTTCATTATCGAGGGCAGCTGACAAGCACACCCTGTTCAGCCGCATCTACGCCTACAACGACATTCTCAAGGACCGCACCCTAAGCGACGCCGACTTCAAACGCTTTGATCGCATGGTGGCAGCCATCACCCAGAAGGACCTGGTGACGATCATCTACACCTCGGGCACCACCGGCAACCCCAAGGGGGTGATGCTGAATCACCGCAACATCCTGTTTAACATCGAAACCCTGCCGCCGCTGATCGACATCACCGAAAACGATTTATGGGTTTCCATCCTGCCGAGCTGGCATATTTTCGAGCGGGCCCTCGAGTTGCTCGCCCTGAGCTGCGGCAGCTGCATCGTCTACTCAACCCTGAAAACCTTTGCCAATGATCTGGAGACTTATCGGCCGACCCTGGTGGCGACGGTGCCGCGGCTCTGGGAGTCTCTGTATACCAAAGTGACCGCCGCGGTGTTGGAGAAGGGCCCTCGTGCACTTGCGATTTTCAACCTTCTGGTCAAGATCTCGATCCGGTTTCGTCGCGCCCGTCGCCAGCTGACGGGTCATCTGCCGCAGTTCACTCGCGCAAGTCTGCCGGTTCGTTGCTGGCGAAACCTGCTCGCGCTTGTTGAGATGCTGCTGCTTGCCGCTGCCCTACTGGCTGGCAAAGAGGAAACTCACACCGCTGCAGGATAAATTCGGCGGTCAGATTGCGGATCGCTGTGAGCGGCGGCGGAACCCTGCCGGCCTACCTGGAAAGCTGGCTCGATGCCATCGGCATTCGCATTGCCAACGCTTACGGCATGACCGAATGTGCTCCGGCCATAGCCGGTCGCGGCTACAACAGTAAAATCTTCGGCACTCTGGGCCCCCCGGTCGGCATCACGGAGCTGCGCATTGTTGACAGCGAGGATCAGACGGTGGGTCCCGGCATCGAAGGCAACATTGAAGTCAGGGGCCCGCAGGTCTTTGATGGTTATGATGATAACGATGAAGAAAATCGCAAGGCGTTTACTGCCGACGGCTTTTTCCGCACAGGAGACCTTGGGAAACTGACGATGACCGGAGAGCTGGTTCTGACAGGACGCTCCAAGGAAATCATTGTCCTTGCCAGCGGCGAGAACATCGACCCGTCACGTATCGAAGGCGCTATAGGCCAGCTGCCTTTCGTCAACGACGCGATGCTGGTCGGCCAGGATCGCAAGGGATTGGCCGCTCTGATCGTACCGGACTGGGACAAGCTTAAAGATTTCATGACCGAGCATTTTGGCCACACCAGCTGAGACCTCCGAAGATCTGCATGACGACCTGGCCATGCGCGATCGGATAAAAAATGAAATCAACCGGCTGCTGCAGGCCAAGAACGGCTTCAAACCTTACGAAAAACTGCAGAAGATCGATTTCCTCAAGCATGAGTTCACGGTCGGTGAGGAGTTGACCAATACTTTCAAAAAACGGCGGCATGTGATTGAACGAAAGTATCAGGAATTGATTGATCGTCTGTTCAAATAGCTTTTTCATGAACGGAGACGGGTAAGCTTATTTTCTTGCTTGACATATATGACCAAAACAGTATTATTTTAGCACCAGAACATGATTCTTCATTTTCTACCTCCTAAAGCAAAACCCACAGAAACATTGCCCCACAGACACCCTCCTGGTCTGTGGGGCTTTTTTTGTTAATCTCAGGATTAACGAGATCTGCTTGTTTTTGTGTGTTGCTCTTGGCAACAGGTACAATCTTTTATGGCGTTATGAAGCCTCTGCTCATGGTGCTGACAAATATGTTGCTACAGCAACACGCTGTCGGCAAAACACCACACCTCACGCATACTCTGGTTTCGCAAACGCCACCTGAAACATTTTTAACAAACAAGGTAAAGCTCTAATCTTAAAGCATAATTCCCATTAAACAAAAAAAGTGTGCCACATTTGGCAAGCTTATTGCTCATAAGTCCAGTATTGAATCTGTAATTTAATCCTTTGCACATTTCATTTCTCAGGAGGATTTAGGAAGCGTCGGAAGAACAGGCGGACTTACTTGAATCCATCATCAACGCACCTGCGAAGCATGACCGGGGAACTGCCACACCCGTGAGGCTCGCAACACAACAAAGCGAAAATAAAAACCAAAAGCATCGCTTTGCCTTCAACTTTGTCTGACGAAAGACAGGAGTGAGAGTTATGAATGTTTGCACATGGTTAACAATGATCCTGATGACGTTTTTTATGGCGGCTTGTGGTGGCGGTGGCGGTGGCAGCGATTCTGCCAGCACCGGAACCTCAGTTGACACGACAGCGACAAGCGACACGGCAACTGGTATCACAACCGGTATTGCAGTTGACCCTTATATCGTCGGTGCCGAGTTCGAAGAAATTGCGGCTGATGGTCACACCATCCAGCAGAGCATTGAAATCGTCGGCAACAGGTCGGTTCGCTTTCGCGCAAGAGATTGCCGAAGGATCGACGATTCGGATTCGTGACGCCGTCAAGGGTCAACATGGCAACGCTGATTTCCCGGGCGTAATCAAGCGCGCGGTTGTCAATGGCGACGTCGGACCGGTTGTGGTCTCTCCGCTGACCACTCTGCTGGCCAACGGCATGTCGCCGACTGAGGTTATCCAGATGATGACCAGCGCCGGCCTGCCCGGACTGACTGAGGAGACCCTCTATAGTGACCCAATGGCCAACCTGGCCAACAAGACCGGCAGCGTCACCGCCGCCGAACTGATCCCCCTCCAGGCCAACATGGCTGTCAATACCTTCATGGTGGCCAACCAAAATTTCGATTTCAACAGCCCAACAGCGGTGACCGGAGCTCCGGTGAACTTTAACGACATAGTGGCCGTGGTCCAGGACAGCCTGAATCCGGTCCTTTTTCAACAAATGATCGCCACACACGGCGCCAGCTTTACTGTCGGCGAAATGGCCAACGCGGCAGCCAATCAGATCCCCCAGCAAATTACTGGTGGCGGCACCACGACACCTCCGACAACCGACACGAGCGCCGCACAGGCGATCTTCACTGCGAATTGCGCAGGTTGTCATACGGTTGGAACAGGGGCAGGCATCAACCTGGCCGGTGACGGCGCCAAGGTAACGGGTAAATTCGGCAACGGCAGCACCCATAACGGCAACAGTCTGACGGCTGACGAGATCACCGCCATGGCGGCCTATTTTGACAGCCAGAGCGGCACCACGACGCCTCCGACGACCGGCACGGGTGGCGGCACCACGACACCTCCGGCGACCGGTACGCCTGATGCACAAGCAATCTTTTCTTCAAACTGTGCGGGCTGTCATACGTTGGAACAGGGACCGGCATCATGGATCTTGCCGGTGATGGCACCAAGGTAACCGGCAAATTCGGCAACGGCAGCACCCATAACGGCAACAACCTGACGGCTGGCGAGATCACCGCCATGGCGGCCTACTTTGACAGCCAAGGGAGCACCACGACTCCTCCGACAACCGGCACCGGTGGCGGCACCACGACACCTCCGGCGACCGGTACGCCTGACGCACAAGCAATCTTTACTTCAAACTGTGCGGGCTGTCATACGCTCGGAACTGGGACAGGCATCATGGATCTTGCCGGTGATGGCACCAAGGTAACCGGCAAATTCGGCAACGGCAGCACCCATAACGGCAACAACCTGACGGCTGGCGAGATCACCGCTATGGCCGCCTATTTTGACAGCCAAGGGAGCACCACGACACCTCCGACGACCGGCACCGGTGGCGGCACAACGACGCCTCCGACAACCGGCGCATGTGATTCCTGTCACGGCCAGCCGCCATCCGGCAGCAGCTTCCCGAACACCGCAGGTGCCCACGGCACCCATAGGGCTCTGATCGACGTCGGCACGACCTGCGACAACTGCCACACCGGTGCCACGCATAACGACTGGGTCGACCTCGGCTTCCCGACCAAATGGAACGCCCAGTCAGGTGCAGCTACTGACAATCTGGACGGCACTTGCTCGAGCATCATCTGCCATGGTGGCCAAAAGACTCCGGACTGGACCACAGGGAGCATCGATGTTGACAGCCAGTGCCGGTCCTGCCATGAGTACAACACGGCACAGTACAACAGCTTCTCCTCCGGCCAGCACAATCGCCATGCCGAAAGAAGAAACATCGCCTGCATCGAATGCCATGATGTTGCTAAACTGAGGAATGGTCATTTCAGCAACCTGAGCACCACCGCTTTCGAGCAGGACCCTGCAGACACGATCAACAACTCGCTGAATTTCACCGGCCGAAGCTGCAACCCGTCCTGTCATGGTTCGGAAAACTGGTAATCAACAGATAATCCGGGTCTTCGGCCCGGTCGTTAACCGGGAAGGGGCGAACCACATGGTTCGCCCCTTTCTTTTTGCTTGCCTAAACAGGTGCAGGGCACACTTCCGGTTGTTGAGAGACTTCATCTCCAGGCGCTACGCCACCGGCCCAGGCCAAGCTCAGCAACAGCAACAGACCCGGCAGAGAATAAGAATATCCTCATCTTAGTCTTACTGTTCTCCATCTTCTCAACAGGATTCTTGGAGAGTTTCTGCTCCTTCTTGTTCAGGAAGTAAGATCTTGCCTGATAGCGGAGCGAGGACAATCAATAAAATACGCAGCCATTCTTTTAAGGAGTCTGTCTGGCGTCGTAATGTTCGCAGAGGGTGCCGAGGTATCGTGAACCAACCTGTTCAGAAGCCAGAGCCCTTTTTACCGGGGGCAGTTTCAAGATGACGCCGAGCAACGCAGCCAGGGCTCGATGACTCCAAAGCACCTGATTATCGAAGATCAGGTTCTGCAGTTTGCCACGCTCAATCGCCATTAAAACCGCCTTGTGGGTTGAATTGACCGGTGTGATCACGCGGCTGGCCCGGGAGCGCATGCTCAGGGCGGAGAGCCGGCAGTTGCGTACGCAGACTCCGCAGCCCAGGCAAAGCTCCTCATCAATGACGGCGCGCTTGCGCCCGGACCCGTCAGGCTGTTCGGCCTGAAGGGTGATGACTTTGACCGGGCAGGAAGAGAGACAGCGTCCGCAGCCGCTGCAGTTCTCCGCCACCCCGGCGATGAAGTTGCTGGTGTGCACAGGATGTTCATAACCGAAGCGCTGTGCGGCAAGCAAGGCCTCACAGCAGCAGGAACAGCAATTGCAGATGAAGCTGACCCTGTTCTGGACATTCTCGCCGAATTGGACCAGGTTCTGCTCCCAGGCTTTGTGCAACAGCTCTTTACATTCAACAGGCTCAATGCGACGGGCATATTCGCTGCGAATCAACGAGGAGGCCACGGCATTAAAGGTCATGCAGATATCCATCTCCGCAGCGCAGGCCCGGTTCTGATGTTGACGCTTGTGCCGGCAGTAGCAGAGACCAACCCCGATCTCTGTTGCGCTCTCTATAACCTCCGTCGCCCTCTCATAATCCAGGACATGTAAGGCATTTTTACTGCCGAGGATTGCTTCCTGGACAAACACCCGGCCGAGCTGGGTTTTGCCGGTCAGGAAAAGCTGCCTGACGAAATCCTCCTCAACGCTGATGTACTGCTCATAGAGTTCACTCAATAGCTTCTGGTCGATATCGTCGCGGGTCCGCATCAGGGCGAACTCGAAAAAACCGGCCATAGGCGGCGGCAGGACATACTCCGTCCTGTCGTCGAGTTGAAAATCAACCAGCAAAGCCCTGCCAGCCAGACGCTGCAGGGTTTTCTCGGCGGCAGCTTCGGAAACCTTCCAGTTTTTTGCAGCCTGTAAAGCGGTAAAGGGTTTGAGCGGTAGCGCAGAAACCAGTTCCGCCTCCTCACTACTGAAGAGCAGGTCGAGAATATGATAAAGCAGTTCGCTGGGGGGAGCACCCTGAGGCGCAAGGTTCAAACGATTGGACAGCTTCTGATAAGAAGCGCGGGAAGTGTGATGGCCCACTGCTGCCTCCGCTTAGAAGCCTGTCGGATGATCCACTCGATCATCGCAACGGCTTCCGGGAAGATTCAGGCAGAGAGTACCGCGTCGCGGGTGGTTTCTTTGACACGGTACATCGCCTGATCAGCCAAGCGAATCAAATGATCCTTGGAATCAGCATCATCGGGGAAAGTGGCGATACCGAAGCTTGCTGTCATATTAAATGAGTTGCCGTTGTCATCAAGAAAATCATAAGCGCGGAAAATTTCGCAGAGCTTGGTCGCCAGGGTCATGGCACCGCTCTTGCCGGTGTTCGGCAGAACAATGACGAATTCGTCTCCACCGTAGCGGGCCGACTTGCAGATTTTGCGGATGTTGTCCTTGATCAGTTTGCCGACCTCGGTGAGCGTGCGACTGCCCACCAGGTGACCGCAGTTGTCGTTGACCTTTTTGAAGAAATCGAGGTCGATGAAGATCAGCGACAGCTTGCCGCCAAACCGGCGGACCCGCTCGATTTCTTCATCAATCAGGGTGTGCAGGTAGCGGCCGTTGTAGAGACCGGTGAGGTCATCGGTGATAACCAGTTCGCTGATGCGCATGAAGTTGCGAGCGTTTTCAATGGCAATCGCGGCATAGTCGGCGATGGTCAGAAGTATCTGCAGGTCTGCGTCTTTGAAAATCTTTTCGTTAGGGCCGTTCACCAGTTCGATAACGCCCAGGACATGATCTTTACTGCAGACCGGCACACAGAGGGCAGATTGGGTGATAAAAGAGGAGACTTTGTCAAACTGGTCGGAAAACCGTTGATCGGCACTGACGTCAGGAATGACCAGCGCTTCGCCGTGCTCTGCAACCCAGCCCACGAGGCCTTCACCGGCAGAGACCTTCATCCCCTTTAGCTTCTCCGAAGCCGGAGACACAGCGATTTCAAAAGTCAAATCGCCGGTTTCCTCATCGCGCAGGAGCAACGACCAGGATTGGGTTTTCAGCAGACGCCCGACCTGGTCCATGATCAGTGTCAGCACGTTCTCAAGATCAACCGTAGAGGTTAAGGCCTTGCCGATCTCAATGAGAACTTCGAGTTCGCGGTTGCGTCGTTCCAAGATTTTAAGCAGATGGGCGTCAGTTGACAAGGTGATCCCCACTTAACAATTAAAAAGCATAAACTCAAAATTAACGGCAATACACGCAAATTAACATATTCGTCAACAAAGGTCACGTATTTACCTAACCCCTTTTACAGGAATACAGAGGCATTCTGACATACTGTGAAGTACAGCAAAACAACTTAATTAAGTTGTGACCGATGCCTTTCTGCACAATATTAATGAATTTGAGAGGCGCTACTTCAAAAAGCAGGTCACGCCAAGACTGAGGATTGATATTCATGCCATGAGGCAATTACTTGCAGAACGTGAGCGAGAGACTTATTTTCGATTGAATGGTTTCAAGAGTTCTGCGGCCAGAGAAAAAACTCCGGGCTATTAAGACATCGATAACCCGGAGCACCTGAAGGTTGTCTAAAAATGCTGGTTAAGGGCTAAAGGACAAGCCGACCGGCGAATAGTCATCATGCGGAGGCTCGCCCTTTTCCTTTTGAAAAATACGCCTTGCACAATTTTCTGCCAGCGGACCGAAACAGAAATAGTTGAAATGTTCTTTTCTGAAGGTCTCCTGCTGAGCATAGTTAAGAAAAAAGGCGCAACGAGAAGATTCTTTGCATACTTGCATGGTTAATCACTCAATTAATCACTAATACTTCACCCTTGCCGGGGTCAGTAAGTTTCAAATTCCTGGTCCAGGTCATCACTGCTGCCATAGCGCAGAGCCTGCTCCCTGCCTTTATCTTTAGCAACAGTCAAAGCCTGTGACAGGTTGTGCTTATGTGGTGAAGAAAGAGCTGTCTACCGGCGACAGGCCCGGGCAAAGAGGCTTTCCCGAGACGTCCTCTGCCTTGACGTCCGTTGCCAACATCGAAGAAGCCGATCATCGCTTGCAACTGCTCCGACTGGCTGCTTAATTCCTCGGCCGTTGAGGCCATCTCTTCCGAACTGGCAGCATTCTGCTGAATAACGGTATCGAGTTGCTGAATACTTTTGTTGATCTGGTCGGCGCCGGCATCCTGCTCACGACTGGCAGCACTGATCTCCTGCACCAATTCGGCGGTTTTTCGAATATTCGGCACCATCTTATCGAGCAATTTGCCAGCGTTCTGAGTTACCGCAACCGTCGTTGAGGAAAGCTCATTGATTTCACCGGCGGCGACCTGGCTGCGTTCTGCCAACTTACGCACTTCTGCGGCAACCACGGCAAAGCCTTTACCTTGCTCGCCTGCACGGGCAGCCTCGATTGCTGCGTTCAGGGCCAGAAGGTTGGTCTGCCGGGCAATTTCTTCAATGATGGTGATCTTGCCGGCAATATCCTGCATCGCCAGAACCGTCGCCGAGACGGCCCGGCCGCCTTCCTCGGCATCGATGGCCGACTGGATAGCGATCTTTTCGGTCTGCTGGGCATTGTCGGCATTTTGACGAATGTTGGCGGTCATTTGCTCGATGCTGCTGGACGCCTCTTCTGCGGCGGCGGCCTGTTCGGATGCTCCTTGCGACATTTCCTCCGAGGAGACGCTCATGGCTTGACTCCCGGAAGAGACATTGGTCACCGCCTGCTGGACATTATCAACCACATCGCGCAGTTTAGCTGTCATGCTGTTCAATGCGATCAGCAGCTCATCATTGTCAGAGCGTTGTTCAACATTAACGGTCAAATCGCCATCGGCGATATTCATCGCCGCGTTCGAGACAGTCTTCATGGAAGCAACCATTTTTTGCATGGCCTGAAGCAGCATCCCGGTCTCGTCCTTGGAACGGGTCTCAATAGCCACATTCATATCACCGACCGCCAGTTGCTCTGCAGCATTCACGGCCAGTGCCAATGGTTTGGTAATCGTTTTAGAAATCCAGTAGGCCAGAGCACCGAGAAAAAGGATGACCAGGACAATAGCAATCAGGAATTTCACGGCACTCGCATAGAACTCAGCGTCAACATCATCGATATAGATACCGGAACCGACAATCCAGCCCCAGGGTGCGAAGCCTTTGACAAAAGAAATTTTAGGAGACAGCTTGGCTTCATCAGCTTTTTGCCAGGAATAGGCAACAAAACCCTTCTCCTGCGCCTTGACCACTTTCGCCATTTCCACAAAGAGACGAACCCCGTTGGGGTCAGCATAGTCAACCAGGGATTTGCCGTTCAGGTCCTTGTTGAAGGGGTGCATGACCATGCGTGGCTCCATGTCGTTGACCCAGAAGTAATTCTTGCCAGCGTAACGCATCCCTTCCAGGGTTTTCAACGCCGCTGTTTTGGCCTCCTGCTCGGTCAGTTCGCCTGCCTGGTAGGCTTCATAGTAATTGCTGACGATTGAGTAGGCGCTTTCAACGAGATCCTGTGTTTTTGCTTTGCGGTCCGCCATCATATTGGCCTTGTTCTGCATAAGCGTAAACACGGCCAACACGATTATGGTCATGAGGCATGTCATGACAAGGACCGTCAGTTTGTGTTGGATTTTGAAATCTGTGATGGACATTTTCTACTCCTTGATAATTGATACGGTTTTCTTGTTTATCGTCGAAACCTTGAGAACTGCTTAATCGGATCAGGCCGGGCACACCATTTGAATAACAGAGAGTAACTGCTCCGGCCGAAATGGTTTGGTGACCCATCCCGAGGCACCGGCTTTTTTGCCGGCAGCCTTCATCTCCTTCTGTGCCTCGGAGGTCAGCATAATGATCGGCATGAAGCGTTTGCCTGGCTGTTGGCGTACGAGCTTGATAAGTTCGACCCCGCCCATGTTGGGCATGTTGAGATCGGTGACCAACAGATCGATGTCCGCCTGGGCAAGTTTTTCGACGGCATCCTGGCCATCATGGGCCTCGATGACCTGGTATCCGGCCCCCGACAGGGCCACATTGAGAACGCTGCGTACGGTTGATGAATCATCAACAGTCATAATTTTTTTCAACATTTGCCTGGTCTCCAAAGATATTCAAAAGTTCATACAGCCAAATTAAGAGTTCAAACTATACTCTTAAGCCTCGAGCAACTTTTCGACGGGATTTTCGGGTACAGCCTGGAATCCCGTTATTTCGGCTTCATTGAAAAGGCGGTTGATGTCCAGTAGAACCATGAACTGTTCGTCAACCTTGCCCATCCCCTTGATGAAGTTCGTGTTTATACAGGTGCCAAGCCTGGGTGCAGGTTCGATCATCTCCTTGCCAACTCCAGGACTTCACGCACTTCATCGACCTGAATACCGACGATATGTACTTCATCGTCGATCTCGACTTCTGCAACGATCGTGCAGCTGTTATTTTTTGCCTGTTTGGCTGGCAGCCTGAGCTTGAGGTGCATGTCAACAACCGGTACAACCTGGCCCCGCAGGTTAATCACGCCCAGCAGGTCTGCTGAGGACTGGGGGACTTTTGTCACAGTGACATGGTCCAGGATTTCCCGTGTTTGAGTAACGGCGAGACCATACAAATCATGGTTCAGGGTGAAAGGTGACATATTGCAGGTTGTGTTCGCTTTGCATTTTTCTTTCCTTCAGGTTGAACTGTTGATGACAGCCAGAGACATGCCAGGGCTGAAGCCTGCTGACAGAATCACAATAGTGACTTATCCATACTACAAATAGCATGCCAAGCTTGAAACTTTTCTCAAGTAGCTGTTATTGCTGTAATTATTGACAAGAAAAAAGACAAATGAGGGGTGTAACTTTTTTCACGCCGACAAACCCCGTATGAACAGTAAACCCTGCAAATTTGAATGGTTGCGCAGAAAAGAAACTTTTTTACCGGTGAAACAATAGTTGCGGGGGTCCATGGATAGGAACGCTGAAAAGCAGAATTGTCCGCTTTTACGTATGCCACGTCTATCGGAAATCCGGGTGCCCGTTGCAGGACTCTCGCAAACCACCAGGAGAGGTCGCGTTTTTTTGGTTCAATCTATCGATCGCTGCTTCGCCCTTTAAGACGCTTGCCCAATGCCGCTCGCGTCACGCCCAGCAAGCGGGCAGCCTGGGTCTGATTGCCGTTAGTTCTGCGCAGAGCTTCGTCGACAAGCAGGTTGGCCATCTCTTTGAGGGTCGGCAGGATCTCCGGGAAAACCGGTTGCATATCATTAACTTCGGAGGCTAGCGTGTTGCCCTGTTGAGAAACCTCCTTGCGGAAGACATCGATTTCAGCATGGAAACTCGCCAGAGAAAGAACCCCGTGTTGATGACGAGCTCACCGCATCGTAAACCATGGCGCGAAATTCACGCACATTGCCCGGGAAGGGATAGTTTTGCAGCAGGCTCAAGAGCTGCCCAGGAACAGTCGGTGGCTTTTTGCCAAGCTGCTTCAGCCGCTGCAACAAGAAAATGATTCAACAGAGGGCCAATATCTTCACGTCGTTCACGCAGAGGGGGGATGTTGACCTGGTGGGTTTTCAGTCGATAGTAGAGATCTCTGCGGAATCGTCCGTCTTCCACCCTGGCCGCCAGATTCTGGTTGGTTGCAAAGACAAATCGCGTCTGGGCCTTTTTCGGCAGGTCACTGCCTAAAGGCAGGTATTCGTTTTCCTGGAGCAGGCGCAGCAGTTTGACCTGGGATTCGTGGCCCAGGTCACCGATTTCATCCAGGAAAAGCACGCCGTGGCGAGCCTGTTCGATCATGCCGGTGCGGTTTTCCCGTGCATCGGTGAAGGCCCCTCGAACATGGCCAAACAAGGTATCGGAAAAAACCTGGTCATCCAAGCCTGCAACATTGACGGCAACCCATGGCCCCTGCGGCGCAGAAAGCTGATGGACTGCTTGAGCAACCAGCTCCTTGCCGACACCACTTTCACCTGAGATCAAAACCGGTTCAGTGCTTTGGCCGATTGCTTCTATGTAGCGAAAAACCGTCAACATTTTCGGACTCTGGGTCACCATGTCGGCAAACAGTTCCGGATGGCGCAGTCGTCTGAAAACAGGCTCTGTTTAAGGTTCAGGTTCTCAAGATGCAACGATACATTTCCAGGGCATGACGAACGCCACTCAACAGACGCTCCTCATCCACTGTTTTCACAAAATAATCAAAGGCGCCATGCCTGATGCAGCGCACGGCGATATCAATCTCATTACGCCCGCTGAGCATCAACACAGGAGTCTCCGGATACTTCGCTTTGACCTGCTTGCAGCAAATCCTCCCCGGAGAGGTGGGGCATGGTCATATCGAGAAGAACAAGCCTGGCGGGATTCTGCTCCAGCAGCGCCATGACCTGTCGACTGTCCTGGCAGGTTTTGATGTTGGTCAAATCAAGGGATCGCTCCAAAAGGAGGCTTAAGCTTTTCAGCCAGGAAGCTTCATCATCGACAATCAAAACCGGTTGTTCCGGATAAACCTGGTCCATGACAACTCCCACCTTATCAAGGCTGCCGTCATCGCAGGTAAATGCACCGTCACGGTCGTACCGTAGCCTGGTGTGGATTCAAAATGAATGTGTCCCTGTGCTCTTCAATAATCCGCGTGGAGATCGACAGTCCAAGGCCGGTGCCGCCGCTTTCACGCTTGGTCGTAAAGAACGGGTCCGTGATCTGATTGAGTGTTTTTGTCTCAATGCCGCAACCTTCATCCCAGACCTTCACGCAGACCTGCTGTTTCTCTGCATCGGTAATAAACGGCAACAACCAGGCTTTCTGAGCGTTCTTGCAGGGCCTGGCAGGCGTTCGACAGCAAGTTGACCAGAACCTGCTCCAGCTGCCGGACATTGCCCACTACTTTTGGCAGTTCGTCTTGATATTCCACAACAAAGCTATCCGTGGCCCGACTGATTGCCACGCGCATGATGCGCAGAGTATTGCGCACCACCTCATTCAGATCGACCGGCTCGAAAGTATCCTGCGGAGCTGGCCGGGAGAAATCTTTCAGGTCTTCAACAATCTGCTTGATACGATGCCCACTCTCAATGGTTTCAGCAAGAATCTCCGGCAAGACTTCGATGGCCCTTTGGTAAGCAAGCCCGCCCAGGCGCACCGTCCCCGGGTTCCTGGATTGTTCATCCAGAAGGGCTTGAGATCGAAGCATAACATCTTTTACCAGAGACGCATTCATCAGGATCAGGCCGGTCGGATTGTTGATTTCATGGGCAACACCGGCGGCCAGTTCACCGAGAGCGGCCAGGCGCGCAGAACGGCTCGCTTCCTCGCGGAGACGCAAACGCTCGGTAATGTTGAATGACAGAGTCATCACTTTGGCAACCTGCCCGTCTTCAGCCAAAATCGGGTACGCCTTGACAACCCAGGTTTCACCTTCGCTGGTCTTCTCGATTGTTTCAACCTGCTCTGCGCGCAATAGCCCCTGGTGAACAGGGCATTTCTCTTCCACGTGAGCGACCCGACAAAGCTCCTGGCAGGTTTTGCCAATGACCTTGTCAGGATTTGTTCTCAGGTATTTTTCAGCATTTTGATTGGCCCATAAGACCTCACTTTGATCGGACCAAATGATCAGGGCATCCGGTATCGCCTCGAGGATCGTCTGTCGCTCCAGAGAAAGCTCCCGATACCTCTGTTCCTCTTCACGCAAGTTCTGTTCGGCAGCTTTAATAAACGTGATATCTCGGGCAATGGAAAGGATTCTTGGCTTACCTTTAATGACGATCTGCTTTGCGGACAGCAGAAATATTTTGAGTTGCCCATCCCGGGCCCGAGCGGTCATTTCAAAGTTCTGTACTTTACCGTCCTGTTGCATCTTTGTGAGAAATTCATCGCGCTGCTCCGGATCCTCCCATAAACCAATGTCAAGCGTTGACAACTTGCCGATTATCTCCTTACGGTTGTAACCTGACAATGTTTCGAAGACCGCATTGACATCATAAATGAGACCACTGCTGTCTGAGACGATGATGCCGTCCGGCGAAGTATCAAAAATATCTTTAAACTTCTTTTCGCTCTCCCGTAAGGCATCCACGGTTTGGGTGTGTAATGTGACGTTCTTGTAAGTAAGGAGAAGGCACTGTTCAGAATCAAGCTCGATGTCCCTCGCCGACAACATGACATCAACCCGTTGGCCTTCACTGCTGATAATGCTTGTTTCAAAGTTGTCTATGGCTTCTCTCTTCGCGAGTTTCTCTATGATTTGTGCTCTGTCTGAAAAGTTGTGCCAGAAGTTCAGTTCATAAGAGGTTTTACCGATAAGCTCTTCATGTTTGTAGCCGAACATTTCGCTAAAACTCTGGTTGGCATCAATGAACAGGCCATCCTCCAGGCGACTGATGACTCATGCCGTCAGGAGCAACCTGGAAAATTGTCTGATAATGAGATTCTCTGGGTACCATGGTCTCCGCTTACAATCCTTGTTCTGTTCTCTGCGACCACTTCTGCCACAACTCCCCGTAGGGAATCGTCCGGAAATCGAGGCTCAAGCGTTCCTGCACCTGACCGGGAGAAAAGCCCTGCTCCAGCACCGCCGCTTCGATCGCCGGCATGTGCATCGCCCCCCAGGGGATGATGACTGTTTCGTAGTGCTTCAAGGTCTTGACCATGCCGGCGATAACCGCATCGTTGCGCTTGTCGAGGATGTCGGCCATCACCCCGGCGATCCCCTCTTCAGACATATTCTCCTTAACCCAGAGATTATATTCGGCAAGCCCTTCTATGAGGGGTTTATCACCAAACAGGCTACGGCCGAGAGCATTGAGGAAATCGATAGTTTTCGGTTCAAAGCGATTAAGGTCGATATCCGCGTTGGCGATATCCGGCTTGCCCGGTTCGTGGATCACCTGACCGGCCACGTCAATGGTGTCGAGCTCCACCAGGTTGCCATTGAGCCTCATCTTGTCTTGAGAGGTCAGGCCGATAATCCCGGCCAGTTTGCCGTAATTGAACTGGCTCTCCAGCAGATGATCCTGATCGGTCACCCCCTCGGCGAGAATGATGGCCCCTTCCGTTGGTATCGATTTCGCCAGATCCTGGTAGTAATCCTCTTTGCCGATGTGCATCATCCCCGCCAGGCGGATCTCCTTATCGGCAAGATGATAGCTGCGCTCGGACATGTGGATACCGACCGGGCTGAGGCGTAAAAATCCAGCGGTCTGCTCTTCGAGGTAGTAACCGGTAACAGCCAGGCCGGTATAAATCAGGACAAAAGGAGCGAGCAGCAGGTTGATGGCGGTAAAACCGAGAGTGTTGCGCAGGCTGAACAGCGGAACCTGGAACTGCTCTTCTGTCAGCAGCTTGCGACCGCCGAGGCCACGCAGCAGGAGGATGGCAATCACACCGATTACGATCTGGCTGACAGCCGCAGCCAGGCCGAAGACCTCGCGGCCGAAAAAGCCCGAAAGCGGCCACATGGCCAGAGCGCTCCATGCAAGCAAACAGGGTTAACGGCAGGAAGACCCGTTTCGGCAGCCGGCGGTCGATGCCGAGACAGGCATAGAAGATCACGGAGAGGATGATGACGACAGAAGCGACAAAAAAACGTATCTCCGTTAAAACCGGCAGAGGAGCTGAAGCCACCTGCAGGAGTTCGTCAATCAACGAGAGACCTGCGTCGATCAGGAAGAGAACAATATAAACATTGGCGAAGCGGCGCATTAAAAGTCCTTGCGGCTAGAGAAGTTGAGCTATCAGTCTAGACCTTTTTAGCGTGCAAATGAATAAAAAGATCATAACAAACCCTTCACCACAGAGGCACAAAGGGCACAGGGTCTATGGCCATTTATAGTATTCTCGCTTGATTGCGCCTTCTTCTGACTGTCCCTTGACTGCTGGTAACGGAGTGGTAGAAGGTCTTTCCCCTGTGCTCAGATTTTATCAGAGAGCAGGCATTAATGCCGAAGGTGGAACCCTTCTGAATAATTACAAATTGCCAAGGAGATTAAGTGCAGATAATATACTGAAATCAGGACATTAGCTAGCTGTAAAAGATTGACGGAATCTGGTTTGCTAATGAAAAAGAGATACATCTATTGCTTGCTCTTCCTTGCTCCCGGCGCACTTCTCTCGCTGATTGCTGCTGACGGCCATTTTAGGGGCAACGGCAGGTTTTCTATGGATCTTTGTCTTTGGTGACAACAGCTGGCCAGCGCTTGCTGAAAGGGGCCTGACCCTCCTCTTTGCGCTTACATTTCTGGGGCTGTGGATCGCATTTGTTATCGCAGGTTTTATAACGGGAAAAAGGCTTGAGGCCGATCCGGAGCTGGAGAAAAACCACTTTCTCATCTCGATTGCCTTAACGATTGTGCCTCTCCTGTTGGTTCTTTTATACCAATATCGAATCGGCAATATCGGCCCGAAATCGGACAGCGTCCTGTGCGGTGATTTTTGTGCTGAAAAAGGCTATTCGACAAGCGGAATGCCGCCAGGAGATTCAGAGTGATCGCAGTTGTATCTGCTATGATGGTAATGGCAACGAATTAATCAAGATTCCTTTGGAGGATCTTCTTTCAAACGAATCACGATAGATTTACAACCTGACTCTGAAGCAGTTAACGATAGAAACAGGAGGGAAAAATGGCAAAAGAAACAGTCGCGGTCTACTGGGATTTTGAAAATATTCACGCCAGCCTGTACGACTCGGCGAATGGCAGCGGCAGCTATGGCCGCACGCAAAACCGGAGCAAGCAGCAGGAGGCTCTGCTGGATGTGCAGGCGCTCTATGATTTTGCCACCACCTACGGCAACGTGGCGATCAACAAGGCTTATTGCAATTGGCAATGGTTCGCGAAATATCGCCATTCGCTGCTTAAGTGTGCAGTCGAACTGGTGCAGATTTTCCCTCCGGGCGCGTCCGCCAAGAACGGTGCCGATATCAAGTTGTCTCTGGATGCCATCGAAGACGTGCTCAGGTTCCCGCATATCGACGCGATCATCGTGATCGGCGGCGACAGCGACTTTATCCCCCTGGCGCAAAAGATTAAGGCCGCCGGCAAAGATTTGATCGGTATCGGCTGTAAATCTTCAACCAATCAACACTGGGCCAACAGCTGCTCCGACTTTAAATATTATGAAACCTTCGTTGTCGATAGCCGGAACGAGGAAAGTGTTGAAGAGGCGGAATCGGATGTCATCAAGGTCAAGGATCCTGTCGAACTGCTCTCCAAGGCGATCAAGCAGATCGCCAAGAAAACCGGCGACGAGTGGGTCGTTAAGGCGGCCATCAGACCGGTTGTAAAACGCCTCGATCCGACCTTTGATGAGTCGAATTATGAGTGTAAAACCTTCGCCGAACTGCTCAAGAAGTATCCCAAGAGTTTTGCCATCAAGCAAGGTGAGCACGACCATTTAGTGAGTCTGATTGGTTAGCAACATGCGTATCACGCTATTACCTGGCGGCCTGGGTCAAGAACTTCTGTCTCGCTCAGAGACGCAACCGACCGGGCTCTGGGCAACCCGGTTCTTAATCGACAACCCGGAACTGGTTCAAGAGTTACATCGTGATTACTTCTTGGCAGGTGCTGAGATTGCCACCACAAACAGCTATGCGATCCATCGTGACCGCCTGGCACCATTTGATGTCGAAGATCGTTTCGTAGAGTTGCACCAGCGCGCATGCCAGCTTGCGCTCACGGCAAGGGAGCAACATGGCTCCGGGCTGGTGGCCGGATCAATGGGACCAACGGGACGCTCCTATCGCCCGGACCTTGCGCCTCCGGCAGATGAAGCTGCGGAACTTTATGCCGAGATCGCCCGTCTTGCAGGCTCCTTATGTGGATTTGATCCTTTGTGAAACCATGTCCTCAGTTGAGCAGGCGCGTGGAGCGGTCATGGGTGCATTGGTCACCAACAAGCCTGTTTGGCTGGCGGTTACTGTTGATGACAAGGATGGAACAAAGCTCCGTTCGGGTGAACCGCTCACAGAGATAATCCCTCTGATCACAGAATTCAAGCTGTCGGCGCTGCTGATCAATTGTTCTGCGCCGGAAGCCGTGGATCAGGCCATCCCCTTGCTGGCAAATCTTGACCTGCCCATAGGCGCTTACGCCAACGGCTTTGTGGAAATCGCCAAAGACTTCCTGCACCACGGAGCAACGGTGGAGATATTGGAGAAACGCACGAATCTGGGACCTAAGGCATATGCAGACTTCGTGGATGGTTGGATCAAACAGGGGGCCACAATTGTCGGCGGCTGTTGTGAGGTTGGCCCCGCCCACATTGAAGAGTTGGCCAAACGTTTGCAGCAAAGGAGGTTGTTATGACCGTAGCACTGATCAGGGGAACGCTGGCATGGAGCGCGTTACTGAACATGGGCATTCTACTCTGGTGGTTTCTTTTCCTCACCCTGGCCCACGATTGGGTCTACAAATGGCACAGCAAGTTTTACCATATTCAAAGGGAGCAATTTGATGCCATCCATTATGCCGGCATGGCTTTCTACAAAATTTGCATTTTCACTTTTTTTCTTGTGCCTTATCTGGCGCTTCGGATTATGACCTGACATAGCAGGTAAAGGGCTCTCGCCATCGATTATTATTTACACAACTCAGGATATAGCACCTGAATGAATATTATCTACGAAGACAATCACCTGCTGGTGGTCAACAAGCCTGCCGGCCAGCTGGTGCAGGGCGACCAGACCGGACGCACCTCCCTGCTTGAAGAAGCCAGGGCCTGGTTGAAAGAGACATACAATAAGCCGGGCAACGTCTTTCTCGGCCTGGTGCATCGTCTTGATCGCCCGGCTTCGGGCGTGCTGGTGCTGGCCCGCACCAGCAAGGCAGCGTCACGACTTTCCGAAGAGATTCGCAGCCGTCGTCCGCGCAAGATCTATTGGGCACAGCTGGCCGGTGAGATCCCGCCACAAGGGCAGTTTATCGATCAACTCGAGCGGGATGAGTTCAGCTCACGGGTGATCGCTGCGCCAGCCGGCAAAGAAGCACGATTAAGCTATACGCGCCTCAACTATGCTGACGGAATCAGCCTCGTTGAAATCGCCCTGGAAACGGGACGCCATCACCAGATCCGGGTTCAGTTCAGTCATCGCGGCTTCCCGATCCTCGGTGATCGGCGCTACGGCTCCAAGCGGTCCTTTGCTAAGGATGCCATTGCCCTGCATGCCCGCGAGATGATCATCCGCCATCCGACCCTGCAAGAGGAAATGTGCTTTGTTGCCGAACCGCATGAAGGCTGGTTGAGTCAATCCTGACAAGGGAGGTTGCCACCGTGAAATCACTCAAAGAGCTCTATCGAATCGGTACCGGTCCATCCAGCAGCCACAGCATGGCCCCAGGTAAAGCCGCTGAACAATTTCTTGCGCGGCATGCCGATGCGGTCTCATTCCGGGTCACGCTCTTCGGCAGCCTGGCGGCAACCGGCAGAGGACACCTGACTGACAAAACCCTGCAGGATGTTTTTGCTCCCCGTGCCTGTGAGATCCTCTGGAGGCCGGAGACTGAACTGCCTTTTCATCCCAACGGAATGTACTTTGAGGCTCTGTCAGGAGATGGTCGCATTCTTGAGAATATGGGAAGTTTACAGTGTCGGCGGCGGTGCGCTACAGGAGATAGGACAAGAGGTAGCGAACCAGGACGTTTATGCCCTGAACAGCATGCAAGACATTCTGAAGCGCGCGACCGAAACGGGAGAATCGTGCTGGGAATATGTGATCAGTTGCGAAGGGGAGGAGATTTACCCGTTCCTTGACGAAATCTGGGAGGTCATGTCAGAGTCGATCGAACGAGGTCTGAATCATGCTGGTGTCCTTCCCGGTGGACTGGGTGTGGCTCGCAAGGCCCAGGCGTTTTATCGCAAAGCCTCGCTCTACGGCCCGGACTTTAAACGCAACGGCTTGCTGTGGGCCTATGCCCTGGCTGTTTCCGAAGAGAATGCTGCCGGTGGCGTTATCGTCACTGCGCCGACCTGCGGTGGCAGTGGCGTTTTGCCCGCGGTTTTGCGATACTTGAGCGAGAGCCTCGGTTGCTCTCGGCAAGATATTCTGCGCGCGTTGGCAACGGCCGGATTGGTCGGCAATCTGGTCAAACATAACGCCTCGATCTCAGGGGCAGAGGTCGGTTGCCAGGGAGAAGTCGGCACGGCATGTTCCATGGCAGCAGCGGCAGCGACCCAGCTGCACGGCGGGACGGTGAGTCAGATCGAATATGCTGCCGAGATGGGCCTGGAGCATCACCTCGGCCTGACCTGTGACCCGGTTAATGGCCTGGTGCAGATTCCGTGTATAGAACGCAATGCCCACGCTGCGAGTCGGGCCTTGAGTTGCTGTCATTTCGCCCTGCTTTCAGGTGGGGAGCACAAGATAACTTTTGACGAGATAACCCTTGTCATGAAAGAGACCGGCAAGGCTTTACCATCGATCTACCGGGAGACTTCGGGGGGAGGTATTGCCGAGGCTTATCGACAACGCAAACAGTTTTAAGTTTAAGCTATCGAAAAAAAGCATAATATAGAACGCAGATAAAAGCGGAACAAGGCGGATAAAAGACCAAAAAGCAACTTGGCCTTATTTTAAGAAACAAGTTTTGTGCTTTTGACCATAATCCGCTCTTAGCAGATTTTATCTGCGTTCAACTTAAGTGCTTGGCTTTTAAGGTTTTCTCTATTCGTCAGCACATTTATCTGGCAATAGGACCATTTTAAGGAGCTCAAATATGCGCATTTTACGCCCTCTCACAACCCTGATGTTACTCGTTGCCGTGGCCCTGCCGTTTACCGGCTGTATGCCAACAGTGGGGAAAACTTTTCCCTACTATAAAGTCCGCGACATTGAGGTAGAAAAAACCACTCAGGCGGAGATACGGCAGATGTTCGGTGAACCCTGGCGAACCGGGCTTGAAAATGGCCAACGCACCTGGACCTATGGCGAGTATGGAGTTAATATCTCGCGTGACCTGGTGATTCGTTTCGATGACCAGAATCTGGTCAAATCTTACAGCTTCAGCTCCTCGGTGCCCGAGGACGGAAATCTCTAATCAGGATTATTGTGGAAATCTCCTCACTGACAACCTACCTGATCGCAATCACCCTGCTGACTATTACGCCGGGAGTCGATACCATGCTGGTGATTCGCAATACTGCGCGCGGAGGCTGGCGCGACGGTGCCGTGAGCAGCTTCGGCATCTGCTCAGGGCTCTTTCTTCACGCCACCATCTCTGCGGTGGGGATCTCCGTAATTCTCTTACAGGCGGCCTGGGCCTTCAGCCTTCTCAAGCTCGCCGGAGCCGCCTACCTGGTCTGGTTGGGTCTCAGCAGCTGGAGAAAGGTTGTCAAACAGGAGACTTTCCAGATTGTAAATGGGAAAACGTCGGGGGGTGCCTTTCTGGTGCAGAGGTCTTTGAGAGAAGGTTTCCTTTCCAATATCCTCAACCCAAAGACGGCCATCTTCTACATGGCTTTTCTACCGCAGTTTATCAATCCTGCCCAATCAGCACTGGTGCAGTCACTCTTTCTCGCCGCTCTGCACTTCATCATCGCCATGATCTGGCAGTGCCTGCTTGCACTGATGGTCAAACAACTGAAGAGTTGGCTGCAGCGACCGGGGGTCAACCAGATATTTGATGGTGTTACCGGTACGGTGATGATCGCGTTGGGTTTGCGGGTGGCAGCAGAGAGTTGATATGGCAGAGGTTGTGGTTAAGATGATTTTTCGTTGAGACAGCACTCTTCAACAACCTAGTGTCCCGTGCGGTTAGTTCGCCGCGCAATTTGCGCGTGATTTTGGTTCCTGGCCAGGCTTCGATGTACGCAGGCTCGTAGCATCAGGCTTAAACCGAGGAACCGTAACGCAGGCAGGGGCCAAAAGCGCCGAAAATTGAACGGCTCATGAACTAATCCGCACAGGGCACCAGGGCTGACCTCCTGTGATCAGCCCTAGGTATCTTGAAAATCCCCTGCTAAAATCCAGAGTCTTCCATATTTTTAAAACATAACTTATCTCTACTTTTACGGTTCGCTGACGGATGCTACCCCGCCATGCTGCAAAAGACTCTGGATTGACATCAGGTATTCTGTAGAAAGATCTAAAAACTGGAGGCCAACTCCTGCCGGAAGTTCGGGCTTCTTAGGCTCCTCTGGCAAATTGACCCAGGCGACCTGTGCGTTGCAGTTAATCACCTTGTTTGCATCCGGCAAAGTGAAGCTGAGCAGAACTTTGTCGCCGACGGTAAAGCGGGTTTCTGTTTTCAGGAAAAGTCCACCGCTGCTCATGTCGACAGTAAAGCCATAGAGGACCATTGTCTGCGACGGCCCATAGTAGACACGCAACTCCGCTTGCAAGTTTTTTCTCAGGTCTTCAGTCGTCGGTGTTGCTGATTTCGTCTCCATCGAGCCCCCAAGTTGGCATTATAAGAATATGACAATTTTACATCAGGCGAACAGCAAGGTCAAAAGATGTCACCTTTTAGTTAAATGTCTCAGGAAACGCCCTGAAAACATCCGCCAATCCCCTTAGCGTAACTCGTCGCTTTCAGTCCAAAAGTCTCCTGCCATTCCGTCGGATCACAGACATTTCCTTCGACAAGCATGGTTAGCTGATCGCTGGTAATCGGAAAATACTCACTGCTCTGCATTACCCTGATCATCGGTTTGATCATAAAAAGCGGCTGGTGAATTTTAGTAACATGCCCTTTCCCCATGGCCTGAGAAGTCAGGTCGAGGATCTCATCGTAGCTGTAACTTTCAGAGCCGCCAAGATGATAGATCTGGCCTGTCGTTTCCGGCATTTCCAGGGCTTTGACAAAGCTGCAAGCGACCTCGTTCAGAGCGACCGGCTGCATCCGGTATCGGCCATCGCCAATCACCGGCACAATAGGCAGTCTGCGGATGACCTCCGAGAGCATGTGGACAAACTCACTGCCCGGGGCAAAGATCAAAGACGGGCGAAAGATCGTCCAGTCAAGACTGCTCTTGCGAACCCTCTCCTCCGCCTGCCACTTGGTGCGGTGATAACCGGTATTACTGCGCTCACGGGTACCGTTTGAGCTCATGTGCAGATAGCGCTTAACACCTTGTTCCTCGGCGGCCGCCAGTATATTTTCAGTGGCCAATACGTGCATTTTCTTGAAGGTAACGCCACGGCTCGGAAACTCTCGAATAATACCGACCAGGTGAATCACCGCATCACACCCGTCCAATCCACCGACCAGGCTGGCGGCATCAGTAATATCTCCGGGATGGATCTCCACCCCGTCAGACACAGCTAATTTATCTTCAGAGCCTTCGCGCACCAAGGCACGAACCTCATATCCTGCCGACACCAGCTGTCGTAAAACCTCGCTGCCGACAAATCCTGTCCCACCGGTCAGAAAAACCTTCATAGCCATAATCCTTTGTTTTGGATTCTCCCGGCCCTCGTCCCACGTGCCGCGTTCCGGTTCTTACCCTTTTACCACTGCCATCGGTTTCAGTCTTGCCACGACACGGCCCAACCCCGCCTGCTCCACCACCCTGACAACCTCTGCAACATCCTTGTAGGCCTCGGGCATCTCTTCTGCCAGGGTTGCCCGTCCAGCTACCCGCACCACGATGCCCTGTTTCGCCAGATCGCCGATGAGGTCTCGTCCCCGAGCGGCTTTTTTTGCCGCGTGACGCGAGAGCAGTCGACCGGCACCATGGCAAGAGGAGCCGAAAGTTTCCTCATAAGCCCCCGTGGTTCCGGTCAGGACGTAAGAATAACGACCCATGTCACCGGGGATCAATACCGGTTGTCCGATCGACTGGTAAGCTGCAGGGATCTCTTGGTGGCCGGGCGGAAAAGCCCGTGTTGCTCCCTTGCGGTGGACACAGAGTTTACGCTCTTTGCCGCCGATGGTGTGCTTTTCCCATTTGGCAATATTATGGCAGACATCGTAGATGGTTGCCATGCGCAGTTCGGACGGTCCAATAGTTAAAACCTCTTCGAAAGTTTTTCGCACCCCTGATGCAATCATTTGGCGATTGACAAAGGCAAAGTTGGCGGCGCAAGCCATGGCCGCCATGTAGTCTTGTGCTTCGTCGCTCTGCAAAGGCGCACAACAGAGCTGTCTATCGGGGAGGGTGATATCGTACTTACGTGCAGCTTTGAGCATGATCTTGAGGTAGTCGTCGCAGACCTGGTAACCAAAGCCTCGACTACCTGTATGAATACTGACGGTGACCTGCCCCGGGAAAAGGCCGAGAACGGCGGCGGCCTCCTCATCGTAAATCGCTTCAACTTGCTGGACCTCCAGAAAGTGGTTACCACTACCCAATGTACCGAGCTGGCCGCGACCTCGCTCAAGGGCTCTTTCCGAAACTTTGTCCACATCGGCCCCGGCGATCATGCCACGATCTTCAAGATAGTCGAGGTCTGCCGCGCAGCCGAAACCTCGCTCTATCGCCCACGCCGCCCCCTGGGCCAACACGCGTTTCTCCTCATCAGGAGAAAGTTTGAAATCACTGTGATGAGAACCGACTCCTGAGGGGATATTACGGTAGAGTGCATCGGCCAGGCGCTCAAGCTGGGGACGGATTTCTCCCGCCTTGAGGCTGCTGCGCAGGAGGCGTACTCCGCAGTTGATATCATAGCCGACCCCGCCGGGAGAGACGATCCCTTCCTCTGCATCAAAGGCGGCAACTCCTCCGATCGGGAAACCATAACCCCAGTGAATGTCGGGCATTGCCATGGAAGGACCGACGATGCCTGGCAGAGTTGCGACATTACAGACCTGCTCGAGAGCCTGCTCCCGACGCAGATCCTGCATCATTGCAGTAGAGGCGAAGATCAGACCGTCTGTACGCATGGGACCTTCACGGGGGATTCGCCAACGATATTGGTCTAACTGTTTAACTTTGATCGCCATGAGATGTCCTAAAGATCAACGTATACTCTCGCGTACCAGCCCCCTGAAACTTCTTCAAGGCGAGCCTGATGGTAAGTAATCGCCTTGACTTGCCGCTCAACATGATGACGCTGCGGGTTAAAAGGCTCTCCCGACAGGGTGGCCAGCAACTCGCCATTTTTCAGTGCATCGATGTGAAATCCAGCCGGAACCAGGTTGTCCTGTTCACACCAATAGAGAATCTCGTTGAGCCACTCCACCATAAGTTCCACTCGGTCTTCACCCTTCAGGAGGAGATGATTGACCTCGCTGGTCGAAACAGGGCTGTCACCAAACAACATTATCGTCAACCCCCGGGCCATCTCCTCCAACACTTTTGAACATGATTCTGCACGGGCTTCTATACCCATGTCTGCAGTATGTTCGATCAGTCGATAGCCTTTTCTCATCAATTGGTCCCATCGCTTCAGTTTACTTTCGCGTGAACTGTTTGCACCACCGTTATTATACCAACTCAGAGAGCTTTTCACCGGGAGGCAAATATTGCAGCACTTTTCTGGCTTTCTGCGCTACATGAGATATATTTAATGGCACAGAAGAGAACGCTCTCTCTTGAGGACGCTGAATGGATTGCGGGCAATAAGATTTTTACTTGACAGAACACTGTTTTAAATACTATCAAGGACGAGGTGTTTGTCTAACGGAACTTCTCAAACTGTCTTTATTAATATATTGAAAATATTACATTTGCCCGATTGATTAAAACCATTGAAAGGAGGTCGGACAATGAAAACTGACTTGGATGTCAACGCCTCTCCGATCCCTGAGGAGCTCCTCCAGCGTGTGGAAGCTCGGGGGATCAACCGTCGTGACTTTATCAAGTTCTGCACGGCGACCACTGCTGCCCTGGCTCTGCCGGTAAGCTTTATCCCAACCGTGGCACGAGCTGTTGAGGACACTCGCCCACCGGTGATCTGGGTAGAATACCAGAGCTGTTCCGGTGATTCAGAAGCTTTTCTGCGTGCCAACCAGCCGACGGCCGGAGAGTTGATTCTCGACCTGATTTCTCTCGAATACGCCGACGTCATCATGGCGGCCGCCGGCCACCAGGCTGAAGAAGCCAAGCATCAGGCCATGGAGAAGTACAAGGGGCAGTACATTCTGGTTGTAGAAGGTTCGATCCCCACCGGAGCCGACGGCGCCTACTGCACCATCGGTGGCAAGAGTGCCATGGCCGACTGCAAAGAGCTGGTCCAGAATGCGGCGGCCACCATCTGCGTCGGCACTTGTGCGACCTACGGCGGTATCCCCGCAGCAGCGCCAAATCCAACCAACGCTGTTTCGGTCAGCAGTCTGGTTCCAGGTGCGGCCATCGTCAACCTTCCCGGTTGCCCGGTCAACGCCGAGAACCTGACGGCAACCATCGTGTACTTTTTGACTTTTGGCAAACTACCTGCGGTTGACCGACTCGGCCGACCGAAGTTCGCCTACGGCAAGCGTATCCATGACAACTGTGAGCGGCGCAGCCATTTTGACGCCGGCCAATATGCCGAGTTCTTCGGCGACCCTGGCCATCGACAGGGGCACTGCCTTTACAAGCTCGGCTGCAAAGGCCCGGAAACTTTTCATAACTGCCCCACCGTTCGTTACAACGAAGGCACCTCCTGGCCGGTCATGGCCGGTCATGGCTGCATCGGTTGTTCGGAACCGGGTTTCTGGGACACCATGAGTCCCTTCTACCGGCGCCTGCCCAAGGTGCCCGGTTTTGGTATTGAAGATACGGCCGACAAGATCGGTATCGGTCTGGCGGCGGCCACAGCTGTGGCCTTCGGCATCCATGGGGTTGCAAGTTGCTTCCGCAAGGGTGATGCCATGGAAGAAGACAAGGTCGTAAAGGAGGACTAAACGATGGCTCAAAGAATTGCCGTTGATCCAATTACCCGCATAGAGGGCCACCTGCGTATCGAAGCACAGATCGATGGTGGCAAGATTGTTGATGCCTGGAGTTCGTCTACGGCCTTCCGTGGCATTGAGACGATTCTCAAGGGCCGCGACCCCCGCGACGCGCATCATTTTACCCAGCGCTTCTGCGGTGTCTGCACTACGGTGCACTCCATGGCCAGCATCCGCGCCGTGGAAGATGCCCTGAATATCCAGATTCCGGATAATGCCCGCCTGATCCGCAACCTGATCATGGGGATCCAGAACGTGCAGGACCACGTGATTCACTTCTATCACCTGCACGCGCTCGACTGGGTTGATATTACCAGCGCTCTGGCCGCCGATCCCGCGGCCACGGCCAAGTTCGCCCAGTCGATCTCCAACTGGCCGAACTCGAGTGTCACCTATTTCAAGGGCGTTAAGGAAAAGCTGGCCGCCTTTGCCGGCACCGGTCGCCTCGGTCCCTTCCAGAACGCTTACTGGGGCCACAGCGCCTACAAGCTGCCACCCGAAGCGAACCTGATGGCTGTTGCCCATTACCTTGAAGCACTCGAGTGGCAGAAGGACGTCATCAAAATTCACGCCATCCTTGGCTCAAAGAATCCACACCCGCAAACCTTCCTGGTCGGCGGCATGTCGATACCGGTCGATCTGGACAGCCAGAATGCCATCAACGCCGACAAGATCGCCTACATCCGCAAACTGCTGCGCAAAGCGCGTGTGTTTGTCGAGCAGGTCTACATTCCCGATCTGCTGGCGGTTGCCCCGGCCTATCTCGACTGGGCCGGTATCGGCGGAGGGGTCGGCAACTACCTCTCTTACGGCGACTTCCCGATGGACAACAGTCCCGGCACCGGCAGCCTGTTCTTTCCTCGCGGCGTCATCATGGGCAAAGATCTGGCCAACGTCATGGAGATGGACGAGAAGAAGATCACCGAATACGTCACCCACTCCTGGTACAACTACTCTTCGGGCGACGATAAGGGACTGCACCCCTACAAGGGCGAGACCAGCCAAAACTACACCGGGCCTAAACCGCCTTACGAGTTCCTCGATACCGACGGCAAATACTCCTGGGTCAAATCGCCGCGCTACATGGATCAACCGATGGAAGTCGGTCCTCTGGCCCGTATTCTGGTCGCTTATGCCTCCGGTGTCCCGGAGGTTGTTGACACCGTAAACTTTGTCTTGAAAACTCTCGGCGCACCCGCTTCAGCTCTCTTTTCGACCCTCGGCCGAACTGCAGCCCGCGGCGTCGATTGCCTGCTCCTCGCGCAGAAAAACGAGCTCTGGCTCGATCAACTGGTCGACAACATGGGCCGCGGCATCCTCGATGTCTTCAACAAGGAGAAGTGGGATCCGGCGACCTGGCCGAAAGAAGCACAAGGCTTCGGTTACCATGAAGCCCCGCGCGGAGCCCTTGGTCACTTCATCCGCATCGAGAACCAGAAGATCGCCAACTATCCAGGCGGTGGTTCCCTCGACCTGGAACGCTGGCCCCAGTGATGCCGCCGGTCAGATGGGCCCTTATGAGTCGGCCCTGATTGGCACTCCGATCGCCGACGCGGAGAAACCGCTGGAAATCTTACGGACTATCCACTCCTTCGATCCCTGTCTGGCCTGTGCCGTGCACGTTATGGATGGCAAAGGTACAGAGATCGTCAAGGTTCGGGCCCTCTAAAGGAAGGAGGCGCAAACCATGCTAAAAATTTATTACGTATGGGAATGGCCGGTTCGCATCTGTCACTGGATCAATGTGATCTCCATGATCATGCTGTCCATCACCGGCTTTTATATCGGCAGTCCATTCATCACGGCGCCGGAGACATCAATGTTCGTCATGGGCTGGGTGCGGTTTTTACACTTTGCTTTCGCCTATCTCTTCACGGTTTCGGTGGCGACACGCATCATCTGGATGTTCATCGGCAATCACCATGCCTCGTGGAAAGCATTTATCCCCTGGATAACCGCGCGAGGGGCGGCATAACTTTATCAAGATGTTCCGTTACTACACCTTCACCGGCAAGAAGATCACCTACGAAGTTGGTCACAACCCGGTGGCGGCAACAGCCTATCTCGGCATCTTCGCCCTGTTTGTCTTTCAGATTATTTCGGGTTTTGCCATGTATGGTCAGTTTGCACCCGACGGTTTCTGGAACAGCATGCTCGGCGGGATTAATGTTCTGGTCGGCAATCAGTGGCTTCGCCTGCTCCACCATGGTGTCATGTGGCTGCTGGCCGGCTTTATCATCAACCACATCTACAGCGGCTGGCTGATGGACGTCAAAGAACGTAACGGCACCATGAGCGGAATCTTCAGCGGCTACCGTTTCATCGAACCGGAGGATCTTTAATGTCGATCCTGGTCCTTGGACTGGGCAATACGATCATGACTGATGACGGTTTCGGGGTGAAAGTGGTCACAACACTTTCATCCCGTTACCATTTCCAGGGTGAGGTGAAGCTGATTGACGGCGGCACCCTGGGTCTTGATCTGCTGCCCGAGCTTGAAGAAGTTGACTCTCTTCTGATTATTGATGCCCTCGATATGCGTGCAGATCCAGGCACCATCTTCCGTCTCGAAGGTGAAGAGGTTCCGCGGGCCTTTGCCAGCAAACTCTCAGTACACCAGATGGGGCTGCAGGACCTGCTCGCCGTCGCTGAATTCCAGGGTCATGCACCGAGCAACCTGGTGGTTTGGGGCGTACAGCCGGAGTGCATTGAAATGGGCACGGAGTTGACAACAACTGTTGCGCAGACAGTCGAACCGGTGATTGAACAAAGTACTTGAAGAGCTGCAGGGCTGGGGGATTCAGTACGAAGCAAAGGCACAGGAGTAAGCCGTGAAAAAGACATCATAACATTACAACGATTCTTCACTATGCTGTATTCCACTGCCTGTTTTCATCCTTTGCGGCTGCAGTGAAGAGAGACCTGACTATCCTGCTCGCAAGATGCCCGAAGGGCTGCTCAAGGATGCAGCAGCAGCTGAATCGCCGGCGAATCGCTCTGTTCATGGACAAATGCGCCTCTTGCCATGGTAAGCCGAGTGAGGGGCGTTCCGATCGCGCCGCCTTCTTTCAACCTCCCGCACCGGATTTCACCGATGCACATTATCGGCAGGTGGATCCGGCTTTTCTCTACTGGCGCATAGAGGTTGGCAAAACGGTGGAACCCTTACCGCTCGCAAGGTTCTGTCATGCCGGCCTGGGGCATGTCATTTCAGCGAAGCAGCAAATCTGGCAAATTGTCGCCTACCTCCAGACCAGAGCTCACTGACCAGGCAAATTAATCCAAATAAAACAGCATAGATAGAGCCACTGCTCTTTTTAGTCAAAAATTCACTTTTTTAATCTGACTAAATTTGATAAAGTGCCGCATTCGCAGCCTTTTAATGAAGGATAAAACATTGTCTCTGCAGATTCGGTATTCATTACAATGAACCCGTTTATTTTTAGACAAAGATGTCTTAGAGTTGAACACAATGATCATGAACTCATAACCTGAAAATGGTCATATTGTTCTGGCTTGTTACTGAAGATACTTACGGTAACAGGCCACTTCTTTTTACGCTGATACAGAGTCACGTTCAAACCTGTGGGAGAGGATCTTTTCCGCAAACCAGGGGAGTCTCACCATGGCAAAATCTTACCGCCCAGGAACTCGGACTGAAAAACATCGGCACAGTCCGTCACAATCTCAGCTATGACGAGTTGTTCGCTCTGGAAAACAGCAATGCAGAAGGCGCTGTTTCCGAAATGGCACCATGATGGTGGATACAGGCAAGTTCACCGGCCGCTCACCGAAGGACAAGTACTTTGTGCATCAGAAGCCATCTTTCGAAAACATTGCCTGGGGGAAAATCAATCAGGCCATGGCCTCCTGAAGTCTTCGACGAACTTTATAGCGAAGTCATCGACCATCTCGACGGCAAAGACTATCTATGTCACTGACGGCTTCTGTGGTGCCAACCAAAAAACCCGCACTTCGGCTCGTTTTGTCACTGAATTTGCCTGGCAGTCACATTTTGTCAAGAACATGTTCATCCGCCCGACAGAGAGTGAGCTCGCGGGTTTCGCTCCTCAGTTTACCGTCTACAATGCCTGCAGCCTGACCAACAAGAACTGGGAAAGCACGGTCTCAACTCCGAAGTTTTCGTTGTCTTCAATATCGAAAAAAATATTGCGATCATCGGCGGCACCTGGTACGGCGGCGAGATGAAAAAAGGCATCTTCACCATGATGAACTACTGGCTGCCGCTGCAGGGGATTCTCTCCATGCATTGTTCAGCCAATGTTGGCAAAGAAGGCGACGTCGCTCTTTTCTTCGGCCTCTCCGGCACCGGCAAGACCACTCTCTCCACTGACCCCGAGCGCAAACTGATCGGCGACGATGAGCACGGTTGGGATGAGGATGGCATATTCAACTTCGAAGGCGGCTGTTACGCCAAGACCATCAACCTAAGTGCCGAGAACGAGCCGGAGATCTACAAGGCCATCCAACGCAATGCTCTGTTGGAGAATGTCGTCGCCAACGACAATGGCATTATTGACTTCGACAGCGCGGCAAAAACAGAGAACACCCGGGTCTCCTACCCGATCGAGCATATCGAAAACCATGACCCGAGCCTTAAGGGTGGTCATCCGAAGAACATCATCTTCCTCACCTGTGATGCCTTCGGTGTTCTGCCTCCGGTCTCCAAGCTGACCAAAGAGCAGGCGATGTACTACTTCCTCTCCGGCTATACTGCAAAGGTTGCCGGAACCGAGCGTGGAGTTACCGAGCCTCAGGCGACTTTCTCCGCCTGCTTCGGCGAAGCTTTCCTGCCATTGCATCCAACGGCTTACGCAAAGCTGCTCGGCGAGAAGATGGAAAAACACGACGTTAACGCCTACCTGGTTAACACCGGTTGGGTCGGTGGCGGCTACGGCGTCGGCAAACGCATGAGCATCAAGGCGACCCGTGCCTGCATCAACGCGATCCTTGACGGCAGCATCAACAATGTCGAATTTGACGAAACCCGCTGGTTCCGTCTCAATATTCCCAAGACGCTACCCGGCGTTGAAACAAATCTGCTCAACCCGCGCAACTCCTGGGAAAACAAGGAGTCATTCGACAACACTGCAAACAAGCTGGCCGGGATGTTCATTCGAGAACTTCAAAAAGTACATCATCGACAAACGACGACTTCGATTTCACTCAGGCTGGTCCGAAAGTCTGATATCAAGCTTTAACAAGAAACAGATAAAGGGCGCCCATACTGGGCGCCCTTTATGCTTTTGTGCTTAAGAGTGCTTATAACCATTGTTAAAAACAATCGCAGCGCAGAGTAAAGTCTCAAGTATAAGGGTTTGACTTATCAGCATTATCGTTTTATCTGTGTTCGAAAAAGGTTTGTTCTCTCATCTGACTTGAGGTATTGACAAGCCATACTACCGTTTAAATTTAGACATTACGAATTAACACTGAGGAACAACTCTTATGCAACTTGAAATATTCACGACCGGCGGCACGATTGACAAGATTTATTTCGATGCCAAAAGCAAGTTTGAGGTCGGTGAACCACAGATCCTTGAGGTCTTGCGGGAGGCCAACCTGAGCATCGATTATCAGGTGACTCCCCTGATGCGCAAAGACAGCCTTGAATTGACCGATCGGCGACAGGGCGCAGATACGTCAGGCCGTTGCAGCTCAACAGCCAGGCAGATCGTCATTACGCACGGCACAGACACCATGACAGAGACGGCCAAGGCCCTTGCCGGCATCGCTGGCAAATCGATTGTTCTGACCGGGGCCATGCAGCCTGCACGGTTTCGTTTCACAGATGCCGTGTTCAATATTGCCTAGCGCCATGATGGCTGCACAGATCCTTCCCGAAGGTGTTTATATTGCCATGAATGGCAAAGTCTTTGATCCGGCCACAACGCGTAAGAACGTCGAGATGAACCGCTTCGAGGAAATCTGAATTACAACAAGAGGGCTGCGATGTGCATCTCTTGTTGCCGATTATCAACAAAAAAGGCGCAAAGAGATATTCCCTTTGCGCCTTTTGCTTCTGTTAGCGACAGCGACTAAAGGATCTGGCTTAAGAACAGCTGGGTCCTCTCATTTTGCGGATTGTCGAAGAAGTCGTGTGGGTTGTTCTCTTCGACAACCTGACCCTCGTCCATAAACATCACCCGGTCGGCAACGCTCTTGGCAAAACCCATCTCGTGAGTGACCACGAGCATGGTCATGCCTTCTTCGGCCAGATCGATCATGACGTCGAGGACCTCCTTGATCATTTCCGGGTCCAGGGCCGATGTCGGCTCGTCAAACAGCATCACTTCGGGCTTCATGCAGAGACTGCGGGCAATAGCGACTCGTTGCTGTTGCCCACCGGAAAGCTGACCGGGGAATTTCACGGCCTGCTCGGCAATATGGACCTTCTCCAGGTACATCATCGCGATCTCTTCGGCTTCTTTCTTCGGTGTCTTGCGCACCCAGATCGGGCCAAGGGTCAGATTCTCGAGAATCGTCAGATGCGGAAAGAGATTAAAGTGCTGAAAGACCATGCCGACCTCTGCCCGGACCTTCTCAATGTTCTTGATATCATTGGTCAGTTCCGTGCCGTTGACGATGATCTGCCCGCGCTGATGTTCTTCCAGCCGGTTGATGCAGCGAATCAAGGTTGATTTGCCCGAACCTGAAGGCCCGCAGATAACAATCCGTTCACCCAGTTTCACTTTCAGGTTGATGTCGCTGAGGACATGGAAGTCCCCATACCACTTGTGCATGCTGTTGACTTCAATGATCGGAGCCTGGTCCGGTTTGGCAGCCGTTTGTTTTTCAGTCTCGTTCATAAATCTCTCGCAAGTTCCGGCCTGCTGAAGAATCAGCGGCCCGTGTGCAATACTTTTTCCAATTTTCGGCTGTAGCTCGACATGGCATAGCAACAGACGAAATAAAGAACCGCCAGGAAGAGGTAAGCTTCAGTCGAATAGCCCGTCCACTTCGGGTTTGACAAGAGTCGACCTTGGTCGTCTTCAAGACGTCGTAGAGGGCGATGATAACAACCAGAGAAGTATCCTTAAAGGCTGACAAAAGGATTCCCACAGTTGGCGGAATGACGATCTTCAGCGCCTGGGGCAGGATGATCAATCGCATGGTCTGGTTATAGTTCAGCCCGAGGGAGTCGGCGGCTTCGAACTGCCCGCGCGGCATCGCCTGAAGACCACCACGAACAACCTCGGCTATATAGGCGGCCGTAAACAGGATGATCGCAACCTGAGCGCGCAGCACCTTGTCAATCGTTACACCCTCGGGCAGGAAGAGCGGGAACATGATCGAGGACATGAAGAGCAGGCTGATCAACGGCACGCCACGAATCATTTCGATGTAGACGACGCAGAGTGTCTTGATTGCCGGCATTTTCGATTGACGGCCAAGCGCCAGCATGACGCCAAGGGGATAAGCTACGACCATGCCAAAGAAGGAGAGCATAAAGGTCAGTGGCAATCCGCTCCACTGGGCGGTTTCGACGACAGGCATGCCGAAGACACCACCATGCATCAGCGTCCCCATGACAATCAGGCCAATTAACCAGTATGCACCAAGAGATTTTTTCCAGCGCTTACTGTTTTTGGAGAAGAAGACCAGTCCGAGCAGAAGCAGCATGGCGCTACCGGGCCGCCACTGCTCACCATCCGGGAAAAAACCGAAAATAATGAAGCTGATATTCTGGGGAATGACCGACCAACAGGCGCCGTCTATATCGCGGCAGGCTTCTGCGGGACCGTTCCAGACACTGTTGATGAACGCCCAGCTGAAAAACGGCGGCACAACCTGCCAGAGGAACAAGGCAAACACGATGGTCAATAGTGAGTTGTACCAGGTGTTGAACAGGTTGCCGTGCAACCAGCCGATCACACCGACTTCTGTGACGGGCGGCTTGAGATATTCGCGGGTGGGGGCTTTGCTTGATGCACTCATAGGCTCACCTCTCCACCAGGGCCATTTTTTTGTTGTACCAGTTCATAAATAAAGATGTCGACAGACTGAAGAACAGGAAGATGAGCATGATCAGAGCCACGCCTTCAATCGCCTGTCCCGTCTGGTTGATCGTAGTGTTGGTTACTGCCACGAAATCGGCATAGCCAATGGCGATAGCCAGGGAGCTGTTCTTGGTCAGGTTGAGCATCTGGCTGGTCAGAGGCGGAATGATCACGCGCAGGGCCTGGGGCAGCACGACCAGTCGCAGAACCTGTCCGGAACGCAAGCCAACCGCCTTGGCAGCTTCTACCTGTCCATGGCCAACCGACTGGATTCCGGCCCGAACGATCTCAGCGACGAATGCTGCGGTGTAAAAGACCAGACCGAGCAACAGGGCACTGAATTCAGGGCTCACTGTCACCCCACCTTTGAAATTGAATCCGCGCAACTCGGGCAAGTCCATCGCGGTTGGTGCTCCGGCTAAAAGCCATGCCAGCAGAGGCAAGCCGATAACTGAGGGCAATAGTGACGCTCATTATTGGGAAAATCTGACCGGTTTTTGCCTGCCTGCGTTTCCCCCAGCGGTTTAGAAACCAGCCAATCGCCAGTGCGGCAACGAAAGCCCAAGCCATGGTTGCGTGCACGGCATGTGCTTCGGGGACACCGAAGATGAGCCCGCGGTTGCAGAGGAAGACTCCCTTAATGGGGTTCAGTGCCTGCCGTGGAGAGGGGAAGGACTCGTAAAAAATTGCATACCAGAAAAAGAGTTGCAGCAGTACCGGAATATTCTGCATCACTTCGATGTAGCCTGCGGCTATTTTAGACACCAGCCAGTTGGTGGAGAGCCGGAAGATACCAATCAAGGTACCGAGAATAATCGTTAGGACAACACCAATGAAGGAGACCTTCAGTGTATTTAGTGCACCAACCAGGAGGGCATCGGCATAGCTGTCTGCTGCCGAATATGTCGATGATCGATTCACCGATTTCGAAGCCAGCTTCCTTGTCGAGGAAACCGAAGCCGGTGGCTATCGATTGGCGTTCGAGGTTGGCCTGGGTATTGGAATAGAGGTAGTAGCTGACAACCGCGACCATCAAGCAGGGCAACAACCTGGAAGATGATCGCCCTCTTCTCCGGATTTCGCCAGAAAGCAACCTCACTCGGCATCAACTCTGCGTCTGTTGTAATGGCTGGATCTTTCTTCACAGGTGTTCCTGTATCATTTAAGTGATGAGCAAATTTCGAATCGACCTGGATTGTATTAAAGATCCGGGGAGGAGCCACATGCGGCTCCTCCCCCGGTTTTACTGTAAAGACTTACTTGAATGGAATCGAGTACATCAACCCACCATTGGTCCAGAGAGCGTTCAGACCACGCTCGATACCGAGGGTGGTGTTGACGCCGACGTTGCGCTCAAAAACTTCACCGTAGTTGCCAACTTGCTTGACGATGTTGTAAGCCCATTTCTCGTCGACACCGAGGGACTTGCCGTTACCTTCGATAACACCGAGGAAACGCTGGACCATCGGATCGTTGCTCTTCAGCATTTCGTCGACGTTCTGCGAAGTGATGCCCAACTCTTCAGCATTGATCATGGCCATCACGGAGAAATCAACGATGTCGCGGAACTGGTCATCGCCATGACGAACGGCAGGAGCCAGAGGCTCCTTGGAAATGATCTCAGGAAGGATAGCATAGTCTTTTGGGTTTGGAGCAACTGGCGCGGGTTCCGGCCAACTGAGAAGCGTCGGAAGTCAGGACGTCACAACGACCGGCGAAGAAGGTCTTGGCCAGCTCCGAGGTGGATTCGATAACAACCGGATTCCACTTCAAGTTGTTGGTACGGAAGATAGTCGGCGGCATTCTGCTCGGTGGTCGTTCCCGGCAGGACGCAGACTGTCGCACCATCCAGCTCTTTGGCACTCTTGACGCCAAGTTTTTTTGGCACCATGAAGCCCTGGCCATCATAGTAATTGACAGTGACAAAGTTCAGGCCGAGCTGGGTTTCACGACTCAGGGTACGGGTCGCGTTACGGGTCAGTACGTCGATTTCGCCGGATTGCAGAGCGGTGAAACGCTGCTGGGCGGTCAGGGGGGTGTACTTGACTTTGCTGGCATCACCGAAGATTGCTGCGGCAACGGCACGCGCGGTATCGACATCCAGACCTTTCCAGACACCTTTTGAGTCAGGCATGCCAAAGCCGAAAACACCACCATTGACTCCCGCCTGAATAAAACCTTTTTTCTTGACTGCATCCAGATCCTTACCGGCGAAAGCAACGCCTGCGGCCAGCAAGGAAAGAATCATTACCACTACTGTCAGTCTGCTCAGTTTCATCTGTGAACCTCCTCATCGATTGTAGGGTTGGTAAAGTGTAATTCAGACAAAGCACCTCATAATACTCATTAAATAGCCTTTTAAATATACGTTGTGGCACCCAGTCTGTCAAATACCTATACGTCATATTTATCGGAAATCCTTACTCTTTACTGAAAATGTGCTGGTGTTTTGCAATGCCTCATGCTAAGTATCATCTTAGTAATTGATGAGTCTGGATTGTCATAAACGGCTAATTCTGCCAGAATCAATTGCATCCGAACCTCAGAGGAAAGAAACCTTCACCATGTGCCTGATTCTCGTTGCCCATCGTCCGGAAGAACCGATCCCCCTGCTGGTTCTCGCCAATCGAGATGAATTCTATGATCGACCCTCCGAGGCTGCCGACTACTGGCAGGAATCCCCGGCCATGATCGCCGGGCGCGATCTCGTTTCCGGTGGCACCTGGTTCGGAGTTAACAATCAGCGCTGGGCGTGCAGTGACCAATATCCGTGAAGGCATCAGTGATCAAGATTCTCACCATAGGTCAAGGGGTTGGCTGGTACGGGATTACCTGTTGGGAGACCTCTCGCCTGCAGATTATCTAACCAGCATTCAGGCGGCAAAAAAGCAATTTGCCGGCTTCAACCTGCTGCTCGGAAATGGCAAAGAACTCTGGTACACAACCAACAGGGGCACCGGCAGCAAGCAACTCGAGCCTGGCATCTATGGCTTGAGCAACCATCTGCTCGACACGCCCTGGCCAAAGGTAGTGCGGGGTAAAGAAGCTCTTGCGCAACTGCTCAAGAGGCCGTCTTTCGACGATGAAGACGCCCTTGCTTTACTTGCCGACACCACCCTGGCACCAGACTCCGAGCTTCCCGATACCGGCATCCCGCTTGAGTGGGAACGTGCTCTCTCGGCGATTTTTATAGCCATGCCCAGCTATGGCACACGCTGCTCGACACTTTTGCTGTCCGCAGCAGACGGTCGGCAGAAGTTTATCGAACGCCGCTACAACAGAACACCGCAGAAATGGCAGCAAAGTGAATTCAGCTGGAAAACACCGGGTAAGTTTGCTTGACAGACAAAACTTCTCGCATGGAGAATGACTTTTTACTGTCAAGCTCAGGGAGCAGGGACCAAAGCCTTTGAAACTGAAAGAACTGGGTGAATTCAAACTGATTGACCGCATCCGTGAGCAAGCCAGCAAGGGTGAAGGAGTGCACTGTGGTATCGGCGACGATGCTGCGGTACTCAACCTGCCGGAGGGGCATCAACTCCTGACCTCAACGGATCTGTTAATCGAAGATGTTCACTTTCGTCACGCCTGGACTGATTGTGAAACTCTTGGCCACAAGGCGGTGGCGGTTAACCTCAGCGATATTGCCGCCATGGGCGGAACTCCCCACTATCTCTACCTGGGTCTGGCATGCCCCGATGAGGCAGAGAGCAGTGACATTGAGGCTTTTTTGCGCGGCGTCCTCGACGAAACTTCGAAATACGGAGTCTTCCTGGTTGGCGGCGACACCTGCAGAAGCCCCGGGCCCTGGATGATCTCAGTGACCGTTGAAGGGAGCGTGCCGAGAGATCAGGCCGTCGGACGTGATGGCGCACAGCCCGGAGACCTGATCATGGTTTCCGGCACGCTTGGTGACAGCGCCCTGGCACTGCAGTTGCTCCAGGAAGGCAAAGGGGTGCACGCAACCCTATTGCAGCGACACCATCAACCTGTTGCCCAGGTTGAACTGGGCCGTCTGCTCGGCGAAAATTGTTTTGCCAGCGCCATGATCGATGTTTCCGATGGCCTGGCGGGTGACTTGGAGCATATCCTGCAAGCATCTCAAGTCGATGGGATGATTGAAGAAGCCGAGCTCCCCCTCTCGGAGACCTTTCAAGCTCACCTTGAATGCGACCCTGCCCTGGTGGATCTCGCGCTCTACGGTGGCGAAGATTACGAACTACTCTTCACTGTCGCCCCGGACAAGGCGTTTGCTGTGAGAAAACTCTGTGCGACCAGGCAGTTGCAGGTAACCACAATCGGCAGTATCAGCAAGGGGTCCGGGATTCTTTCTCTTACGGAGAGAGCAGGGGTGGTACGGCCCATCCTTGTCAGGGGATATGACCATTTTTGTCGGACATGAAGATATTTAAGCTCATATGATCGAATCAACGGCTCACATATGGACTGGAGACGACCTCAGCGACGAGGAATTCGCGGCGATTACGCAACTTCTTTGGCAGCGACGCCAGTTTGACCTCAACCAATACAAGGATCGCTGTATTCGCCGGCGCATCGCCAAGCGACTGCGCTCTTGCAAGGTCACGGACTTTGCCTCATACCTGAAGCGCCTGGAGATGGATCGCGATGAACTCGACACCTTGCTGGCAACCATCTCCATTCACGTCTCCCAGTTTTTTCGTAACCCGGACACCTACCGGATACTGGAGCAGAAAATTCTTCCCGATCTCTGCCGCCGGGCACGAGCAGCAGGACGAAGTGAACTGACCCTCTGGAGCGCCGGATGCGCCTCCGGAGAAGAGCCCTATTCCCTGGCCCTGCTGGTCGATGATCTGGCCGTCAGGGACCTGAAGATCCATATCCTGGCGACCGACGTTAGCGAACCGGTCCTGGATACGGCGCGTTGTGGGACTTTTGAGGCTCTGCGTCTGAAAGAGGTGCCGGCAGAGGTCCTCGACAAGTATTTTCATTTTGAGAATGATCATTACCAGCTTATAGAACGTGTCCGCAACCGGGTCGAGTTTCACCATCACAACATCATGACCGCCAGCGACTACCCTCCGGCAGACCTGATTCTTTGCCGCAACGTGATGATCTACTTTACGCGAGAAGAGCAGGAACGCATTCTGTCTCGTTTTGCCGCAAGCCTGCCAGAGCATGGGGCCCTGGTGCTGGGCCGCTCGGAGACCATGACCGGCGATATCCGCCGCTATTATAAAACGGAATTTCCTGTGGAACGGGTCTATCGCCGAACGGCAGAGCCTGTCAAAGTTGCTGACATTTAGAAGATCGGAACAAACTCCCGGTCTTCACTGATCACTGCCCGGCAAGGAGTGGAATCATGCGCATCGAAATCAGTTATAAATTCATCATCGGCTTCCTGGTTGTTGTTGTTTCGGGGGTCGTCGTCAACCTGGCGGTCCCCTACCTGAAAATTGCTCCGGAGTTTCAGCAATTTTTCACCATCGCCTGTGCTCTGGTTGTTGGACTGATCATCGGTGCCATCTTCTCTCGCGTGTTTACCGCAAATATTCGTCTTTTGACTTCGGCGGGTGACCGGATCAGCCAGGGCGACCTGTCTGCGGATATCACCTTGAACGGCAGTAACTTTCCTGACGAGACCAGCGATCTCGCCAGCGCCATGAACCAGATTCAGGAGAGTCTGCGCAGTCTGGTCGGCGACATCCGCAGTATCGCCTTCAAGGTGGCGGATTCGGCGCAAGCCCTTTCCGGGACCTCGCAAGAGGTATCAGCGTCTTCCCATGAAGTCGCCGGCACGGTTGACCAGATCAGCAAAGGCGCCGAGACCCAGGCGGAGATGGTTGAGGAATCGACCCGCCTGTTCAAGGAGGTGGCCATGTCGATCAACCTGGTCGCCTCGGCGGCGAAGAACGTCACTGAAGCAGCCAACAAAACGGTAGAAACCGCTAAGGACGGCAGAGCCCTGGCCGGAGCCAGCCTTGCCAGCATCCGCCAGGTTATGGCCGAGGTCGAAGGCAGCAGTCAGCAGATGTTCAACTTTATCGGTCAACTGCAGCGCATCAACAAGTTTGTTGAAGTGATCAACGGGGTGGCCCAGAAGACCAATCTGCTGGCGCTAAACGCGACGATCGAGGCCGCCCGGGCCGGAGAATACGGGCGGGGGTTTGCCGTCGTCGCAGAAGAAATCCGCAAACTGGCGGATTCAACCACCATCTCTGCAGAAGAAATCAGCAGTCTGGTCGAAGGAATTTGCGCAGAAGGGCAGCTGGTTCAATCCTCCATGGGCCAGGTCGTTGATGAAATGGAGAGTGGCCGCGAGGCTGTTGACCGGACTAATGAGGCCTTTGCCGCAATTACTGAGAATGCCGAGGGAACACGCACCAAGGCAAACAGCATCTTCGAGCTTGCCGATCAGCAGATTGCCAGTGCCGAGCGTATTACCCGGGCCATTGAAGAGATTGACAAGGTAGTCTCAGACAACGCTGCAGCAACGGAACAGGTTTCGGCCGCGACCCAGCAACAGTCCGCCTCGATGGAGGAGCTGGCCCAATCAGCCAAGAAGCTCTCCACCATGTCCGAAACGATGCTGCAGATCGTCAAGAGGTTCAAGCTGGTCGAGGCTGATCAGGACTGAAAGCATGGAACTGACCTTGATTTTCA
The DNA here is from genome assembly GCA_963769955.1 of uncultured delta proteobacterium. GTDB lineage: Bacteria > Desulfobacterota > Desulfuromonadia > Desulfuromonadales > BM103 > M0040. The sequence continues at coordinate 38,393 of CAVYNW010000021.1, read as the reverse complement.
CCCTTGGCGAGGAGCTCTACGGACTCGAAATCGATGCGGTCCAGGAGATTATCGAAGACCCTGTTCTTCATCATGTTCCGCTCGCCGAGGGTTCGCTAAAGGGTGCGATCAATTTTCATGGCCAGATCCTGGCCGTAATCGATCTTCCGGAACTGCTCGGCCTCGCGTCAGAGATGCGAGATCACCGCTATGTCGTTCTGACTCCGCAAGCCAAATCCTTGGTGCTTGCGGTCAGCGGTATTGTCCGCATCGCCCGACTCGATCTTGCTTTTTTACAACCGCCATCCGAAGAGACCGACGACAGAGCAATTCGCGGCGTAACCTATCTTGAGGACAAGATGGTCAAGCTGCTCGATACCGATAAAATCATTCATCAGCTGGGGAATATATATACAGAATAGGAGGCACTTATGGCCTTACGTGTGATGGTTGTTGATGACGCATTGTTCATGCGCAACATGTTGAAGGACATATTCGTTAGAGCGGGACACGAGGTGATCGCCGAAGCGGAGAATGGAGAGATAGCCCTTGACCTCTACAGGGAACTCAAGCCGGATCTGGTGACCATGGATATTGTCATGCCCAAGAAGAGCGGCATAGAGGCTTTACAGGAGATCATGGCCTCGGATGCAAGCGCCTGTGTGGTCATGGTCAGCGCCCTGGGCCAGGATTCCCTGGTGATTGAAGCGGTGGAAGCCGGAGCAAAGGATTTTATCGTTAAGCCCTTCAAGGAAGAGAAGGTTCTCGAGATCATCAGTCGGGTTACTGAATAATCCTGTCTCAGGAATTCCGGACAAACTATGGACATGTCCCAGTACCGGGATCTTTTCTTAACGGAAACCCGGGAGCACATCAATAATCTGAACAAGCTGGTCGTCACCCTGGAACAGGAGCCGGACAATCGGGAGACGATTGACGCCCTCTTTCGCGAGGCGCACTCGATCAAGGGCATGGCTGCGACCATGGGCTATGATCGCATGGCCAGGCTCTCCCATCATCTCGAGGATCTCCTGGACGATTTTCGCTCTTCCGGCCAAATCCCCTCTTCTACGGTCGACTACCTGCTGGCCGGCATCGATCTTCTCGACGGTCTGCTTGATGATCTGCAATCCAACCAGCCGGAGAGAGAGATTGAAGACTTTCTGACGGCAACACCTGAACAGCAGCCAGCCATGGTTGCCGAGGGCCTGAGAGAAACAACGCATGAGCCTGTGGTGACTGTTGCGCTTGAGGAGCAACAAGACTCTTCTGGTGCAGAAGACGCTTATGAGCACAACGACCCTGCGGTCCAGGAAAGAGTCCTGGAAGCCTCCGAAGAAGACCCTGGCCCTGAAGGGCCAGAGGCCTATCAGGTGTTGATCACTCTGGCAGAAGACACTCCGGCTGCCGCGGCCAGGGGTATTCTGATTCTGCGCGAACTGGAAAAATTCGGGGAGCTGATATCGAGCCAACCCGACATGGCGGCGTTACGAAGCGGAGCTCCCTGCCAGCAGATTCATGCCTGGCTGCGCTCCAGCCTGGCTAAAGGCCATATCGAGGAAGCCTTGCTGTTGATCAGCGGCGTGGTCAAGGTTCGTTTCAGCGATGATCGCCGCAAAGAAAAACGTCGTGATCGTGCTGAAGGAGCGCGCACCATCAGGATTCGGACCGACCTGCTCGACCAGTTTGTCAACCTCACCGGTGAACTGATTACCCATCGGCATATGCTCAAAACGGCAACCAACAGCCGCGACTGGAACGACCTGACCCGGACTCTCAGCCAGACCGGTCGACTGCTCGACGACCTGCAACACCATGCCCTCCAGGCCCGCCTGATGCCACTGGAAAGCATTACCGGTCGACTGCCACGGATCGTACGTGATCTGAGTCGCAATACCGACAAGAAAGTCACCCTCCGGCTGACCGGAGCAGATGTCGGCATCGACCGTGCGATCCTCGAAGAGCTGACCGACCCGCTGATTCATCTTGTGCGCAACGCTGTTGACCACGGCATTGAGCAGGAAGGCGTTGTGACTGTTTCGGCGCGCCGCGAAAAAGACCTCGTCCTGGTTGAAGTTGCCGACGACGGTCAAGGCATGGACGCCGACCAGTTGCGTGAAAAAGCAGTAGATCGAGGCTTGATAACCACTGTTCAGGCGAACAATTTAAGTGACCGGGAGGCCCTGATGCTGGTCTGCCAGCCAGGTTTCTCGACAGCAGAAGCGATTACCGAAACCTCCGGTCGGGGCGTGGGGATGGATGTTGTCAAGGCAGCGGTCGGCAACCTTGGCGGCACGCTGGAAATTCTCTCCGCACCAGGCGAGGGAACCCGCTTCCAGATGCGGCTGCCTCTCTCCATCTCCATCATCAAGATCCTGCTGGTCAGTTGTGCCGGGCAGTCAATGGCAATCCCCATCACCCGGGTGCAGAGGACTCTGGCTCTAGCAACCAGCGATATTCAGAGCTCCAGCCAGAAACGGGTATTCAGTCTCGAGGAAGAGGTCATCAGCCTCTATACTCTGAACGCTGCTCTTGGCCTGCCCGAGGTTGCTGCCGGTGAAACCACCTGGGTGGTTCTTACTGAAGTCCAGGGGCGACCTATCGGCTTGCAGGTGGATCATTTCCTCGGTCAGCGTGACGCCTTTGTCAAAGGCCTCGGCTTTCCGCTTAATCTTCTGACCGGGCTGAGTGGCGCAACCATGGAAGGTGATGGACAGATTGTTTTTATTGTTGATCCGTCCACCCTGCTGGAGGATCGTCAACTTTTCACCACCGCTTGATCGGGGAGGCATGCATGCCCTTTCGCACATTAGACACTGTACAACTGGACACCTTGAAAGAAGTCAGCAACATCGGCATGGGCCATGCGGCCACGGCTCTTTCGCAGATGATTGGACAGACTGTCTACCTGACGGTGCCGAACGTCACGATCACTGAGATCAGCCAGGTCCCTGAGCATCTTGGTGGTGCAGAAAACCTGATGGTCGGCATCACACTGCAGATTCTTGGCGACGCCCGCGGCAGCATCATGCTGCTGTTCCCACAGGAGAGTGCCCATCGTCTGCTCTGCAGCCTGCTCGGTCACAAGGAAAAGGGCTTGATCATGAACGAGGTCTCCGTCTCGGCGCTGAAAGAGGTCGGCAACATCCTGGCCTCGGCATATCTCAGCGCCCTCGGCAACCTGCTCAAGAAAACCCTGATCCCCTCGGTGCCTCAGCTTGCCTACGATATGGCCGGTGCCGTGGTTGACCATGTGCTGATCGATTTGAGCCAATCAGGGGACCTCGCCATGATGGTCGAAACAGATTTTTCCGGAAACTCTGGCCAGGAGCCGGCCATTAAAGGTCATTTCTTTCTGCTCCCCGACCCGGCCACTCTGAATATTTTTCTCAATGCTGTCGGAGGGGCCGCATGAGCAACCGGGTCACTATTGCCCAGTCTCGAATCGACCGGTCACCGGAGATTCTCAAGGCTTATGGCCTTGGCTCCTGTGTTGCGGTTGCCCTCTACGATCCGGAAGCCAGAATCGGCGGCCTGGGTCATATGCTTCTGCCAAAGTGCCCTGAGAAAGGGCCTCTAGGCTCGGAAAGTAAATATGTCGATGCCGGGATCATCCTGATCGTAGATGCTCTGGTATGCGCTGGTGCGAATCAGCAGGGACTGGTCGCCAAAGTCGCCGGTGGCGCCAATATGTTCGAGACCTCGTATCAAACTCTGATCAACAGCATTGGTGCCCGGAACGCCAAGAGCGCGAGGGAGACTCTTGCTTCTCTCGGCATCCCTATCCTGGGTGAAGAGGTCGGCGGCAACCGGGGGCGTAGCGTTGAGTTTGATCTTGCCACTGGCAATATGATGGTTTACTGTGCCCGTGATGATAATCGAGTAACCCTTTGAAAGTCCTTTACTTTGAGGAGTTTGCAATGATAACCCGGAGTTTATTCTCCATCTTGTGTCTTGGTGCATTTCTGGTCACCTTGGCGGCTCCTGTCTGGCCCGCATCGCTTGACGATGTGATAAATGCCCTGGAGACACCGTTTCAGACCGGTACCGACGAAAAGCTGAGGATATATGACTACTCCGCGGACTTTTCCCAGGAGTCGAAGATTGCTTCGCTGGACCGCCTGCAGCGTGCCAGCGGAGAAGTTGAAGTGGCTTTTGATTACCAACGCACGGAAACCGTGCCACGGGTCAAATTTCACTGGCAGTATGAGCAACCCACGACCCAGGAGATCGTTTCCGATGCCAAGACTCTGTGGGTCTACCTGCCGGAGAACAACCAGGTGATTCAATCAGACATCGAGGATATGAAAAAGTCTCGGCAGAACGATCCGATGACATTTCTCACCGGACTGGGCAACCTGTCCCGGGATTTTTCGATCCATTGGGCTGAACCGAAGCAGGATGTTGATGGCAATTACGTCCTCGAACTGATCCCAAGGCGAGTCTCTTCTCTGATCAACAAGCTGATCATCATGGTTGACCGTAATGCTGTTGAGGCCTACCTGAATCGTGGCCAGAATGAGGCTCCCGGCATGCAGCAACCGGTGCCGACACCGCCAAGACATCAAATCCAATGTCATCAACACAAGGTTCCTCACAACGGTCAGCTCGCCGTAGCATGGACTCCTTGGAGAACGACAGAGGCCTCGACGGGCTATGGTTCCCGATCCTGTCAACCACTGTTTATGACCCAAGCAGCAACAGCACCACGATTGAATTCAGCAATCTGCGGGTTAATTTCGGCGTTTCCGAGATGACCTTCAAGTTCAAAATGCCGACAGGCGTACAGATCGTTCGTCCGACCGGGCAGGAGATGGGCTTCTGAGCCCTTCTCAAAAGGACTTTCGAGACAAAACCGCCCCGGAGTAAATCTTTTGCCCCGGGGCGGTTTTGTGTTATAACTCCCCGAATATTGGAAGAATTTTTAAGATTGCCTGCTTCGGCACAACTCTACGGAGAACGTCTCTTGAATAAATACAACGTCAGCCTGGTCAGTCTTGGCTGCCCGAAAAACCTGGTCGATGCCGAAGTCATGCTCGGCCACCTTCCTGCCGAACGTTTCAGCATCGTCACCGATGAAAGACAGGCAGACATCATCGTCGTCAACACCTGTGCCTTTATCCGGGACGCCCAGGAAGAATCAGTTGAGACCATTCTTGAAGTGGCCGATCAGAAGAAAACCGGTCGCTGCAAGCTGCTGATCGTCAGCGGCTGTCTGCCGCAGCGCCACCGGGACGATCTCGCCAAGGAGCTGCCCGAGGTTGATTTCTTCATGGGCACGGCTGATGCGCCACGCATCCTTGAACTGCTCGACAGTCACCTGCAGGGTGAGCAGCAGCAGGAAATCGGCTTGCCCGATTATCTCTACGACCACACCACGCCAAGGGTGAGCTCGTCACCTTTCTACTCAGCGTACGTCAAGATCGCCGAGGGCTGCGCCAACCATTGCTCCTATTGTGTTATCCCGACTCTTCGCGGCACTCTACGTTCTCGAACCATCCCGTCAGTAGTCACTGAAGTCAAGCAACTGGTTACAAGTGGCGTCAAGGAAATCAATCTGATCGCCCAGGACGTAACAGCTTTTGGCGCAGAGCGCGGCAACGGCACAGAACTCGCCGACCTGCTCCGTGAGCTGGTAAAGATCGATGGACTGGTCTGGTTACGCCTGCTCTATGCTTATCCCGACGGCATCACCAATGAGCTACTCGACATGATGGCCGCCGAAGAGAAGATCTGCAACTACCTCGATCTGCCGATCCAGCATATCGATGACCAGATCCTCGCTGCCATGAACCGCCGCATTGACGAGGCTGGCATCCGCCAACTGCTTGAACGCATCCGTAGTCGTATCCCCGACATCACCTTACGTACTTCACTGATCGTTGGCTTCCCGGGAGAAACCGACAATCAGTTCCGTAAGCTTCTCGCCTTTGTCGAAGAAGGCCACTTTGAGCGTCTCGGCGTCTTTCAATATTCCCGAGAGGCGGGCACCTCGGCGGCAAAGCTCGTCGGCCAGGTCCCGGCCCGGACCAAGCTGTCACGTTACAAGAAGTTGATGAAAGCCCAATCACGGGTTGCTCTGCAGAAGAACCTCGCCCTCAAGGGTCGCATTGACCAGGTGCTGGTTGAGGGCTACAGCGAAGAAACTGAACTGCTGCTGCGTGGACGCAGTGTTCGCCAGGCTCCCGACGTTGACGGCCAGGTCTACATTACCTCCGGACAGGCTGATGTCGGTGACATCGTCAATCTGAAAATCACCGATTCATCCGAGTATGACCTGATCGGCGAGATCTGCGAGGACTGACCTTGCCCTGGAACCGCCCCCTGATAATCGGTTTGCTCCTGGTCATGCTGGCACTCTCCTGGTGGCGCCTGCAGCCTGACGGCGAAGAGCTCCGCCGTAGCCGATTGATCATGGGTACTGTGGTCGAAATCATGGCCGCAGGGGAAGATAACCGCGCCCTGGAGACCGCTGTTGAGGCCGCCTTTATCGAAATGGAGCGTCTCGACAAACTGTTCAGCAGGTATAACCCGAATAGCGAGATTTCACGCCTGTCACAAAGCCAAAACGGCGGTGAAGTCTCCCCGGAAACTGCAGAGGTGCTGTCTCTGGGGATGGAGATCTCACGCAAGAGCGGCGGAGCCTTCGATATGACGCTTGGCAAGCTCAAGTCTCTCTGGGCCATTGACGAGGAGACGCCAAGCGTTCCCTCCCCTGCAGATATTGCCACAGCCCTCTCAGGAATCGGACCACAGGCACTTACCTTGCAAGGACAACAGCTCCGCAAAGCGAAGTCCACAGCTGCAACTTGACCTCGGCGGCATTGCCAAAGGCTATGCTGTCGATCGAGCGGTAGCGGTCCTCAAGCAGCATGGCGTAACCAGTGCAGCGGTCAATGCCGGTGGCGATATGTACCTGCTCGGTCGACGCCCGGAGCGTGCCTGGCGCATCGGCATCCAAGATCCCCGCAAACAACAAGGCGTGCTCGAAACGGTCCAGGTCAGCAATCGTGCTGTGGTCACTTCGGGAGATTATGAGCGCTTTTTTGAACAGGATGGCGTGCGTTATCACCATATCTTCGATCCGCAAACCGGTATGCCCGCAAGAAAATGCCAGAGTGTCACCATTGTCACGGACAGTGTCGCCCTCGGCGATGCTTTGGCAACAGCCGTGTTTGTGCTCGGCCCGGCGGCAGGCCTGAATTTTCTGGAACAATTCCCGCAAGCCGAAGGCTTGATAGTTGCCGCTGATAGCAGCCGGCATGTCAGCCCCGGCTGGGCAAGCTATAAGGTTGTGCCATGAAAGCACCCTGGCACTTCATGACCGGGGGTGACTGGCTGGTCGTGCTCTTCCTGCTGACACTCTCCCTGGCCGGAGTGGCCTGGATAGCGGCTATGCCCGAGGGCTCTCGCGTCCTGGTCACCAGTGGTGACGAGCTCTGCTTTACTGCTCCTCTCGATCAGCCTCGTACTGTCGCAATAGACGGTCCCCTGGGGCAAACACTGCTTGTTATTGATGAACAGGGCGTTCGGATTATCGACTCCCCCTGCCCACATAAAATCTGTATCAACATGGGACCGGCAAAACACACTGCGGACCTGCTGGCCTGCGTGCCAAATCGTATCCTGGTGCGTATTGACGGTTCTTCCGGCGAGGAGAAGTCTTATGACCTGCTCAGTCGTTGACGTCAAGGCCTTGAGCCGTTGCCGTCGCCAGGTCTTTCTGGGCCTGTTTATTGCCATCGCCGTCTCCTTGCACGCTTTCGAGAGTCTGCTGCCAACACCCGTTCCCTGGCTGCGTCTCGGGCTGGCCAATGTCATGACCCTGGTGGCGCTTTATCTCTATGATGGCCGCGCCGCATGGTGCGTCAGCCTGGCGCGAGTCGGCATTGGCGCACTCCTGCTTGGCAGACTTTTCAGTCCGGGCTTCTGGTTGGCATTAGTCGGTACCATCTTCGCAACATCTGCTATGATTATCATGTACCGTGTCGCCGGACGGCGCTTGAGCCCGATCGGAATCTCGGCAATCGGCGCGACTGGCCATGCTCTGGGCCAAATCCTGGCCGCCCGGCTACTGGTCGTTCAGCATGCGGCGGTCTGGCAGATTTTGCCATTCTTTCTGCTGTTTACACTTGTTGCCGGGATTCTGACCGGATGGTTTGCCGCCAGTCTGCTTGAGTCTCTGCGACAACACCCGGCCTTCAGAGATAACGCTGGGGAGCAGATAGCTAGAGCCGAAGCTGATTGCCAGGAGAGGGTATGAGGGTTCGATGCGTTAGTTTTTTTCCAGGCTGGTCCTGATCTCCTGCAAGGTTGCGCCATCGACCAGGTAGCTCTCTTTGCAATATTCACAAGTCACATGAGCCTCGCCGACTTCTTCGATGATCTGGTCGAGTTCTTCCACACCGAGGGAGCGCAGCAGAAGGAGCGTCTGTTGCTGGCTGCAGCTGCAGGCAAATGACAGGGGCGTGGTTGCAAGGGTCTGGTAAGGGAAATCTTGCAGAAGCCGATCGACAATTGCCGCGGGAGACAATCCCTGACGCAGCATGCTGGTGGTCGGCGGCAAAGCGCCGAGCCGGTCGGCCAGGCGATCGGCCAGAACCTCGTCGGCTCCTGGCATCAACTGGATCAGAAAGCCTCCGGCCGCGACCACTTCGGCATGCTGCCCCAGTTCGACGCCCAAAGCGACGCTTGACGGTGTCTGCTCGGAGGTGGTGAAATAGTAGGCCAGATCCTCTGCGATCTCACTGCTGACCAGTTGCACCATGCCACGGTAAGGCTCTTTCAGATCAAGATCCTTGATGACCTGCAAGAACCCGGCGTGGCCAACGGCTCCGGCGACATCGAAGCGCCCGTCGCGGGGCGGCAAACCTGCCGAAGCCACCTTGAGGGTTGCCCGCACCCGGCCATGGGCATCGCTCTCCGCCTGCAGCCTTTGCAGAGGGCCGTTGCCCTCGATCGTCAGGCCAATCCGTTGCCGGCCCTTGAGCAAGCTGCCCATCAGGGCCGCAGCCGTAGCCAGTCGACCTATGGCAACGCTGGCGGTCGGGTCCGTCTGCTGGCGATGACGAATTTCTTCGACCAGGTTGGTGGTTGCTGCAACACTGACACGGATGGCGCCATCGAGGGTCAGGACACGAATCATATGATCGGACATGGCAACGACTCCTTAATAGTGAAGACCGGAATTTTAGCTGAAAGCCAAGCAGTGGTAAAGCTTGTGATGACATCGATAGAGAGAAACATATGCTAGAAACCATCTCCTGGCTGCCCTGGCTGGTGCCGCCCCTGCTTGGCGCGCTGATCGGCTACGTGACCAACTACATCGCCATTCGCATGCTCTTTCGCCCCTTGCGCCCTTGGCACCTGTTCGGCCTGCGTCTACCGCTGACCCCGGGGATTATTCCTGCCAAGCGTGGTGAACTGGCGCAACGCATGGGTGAAATGGTCGGCTCCCATCTGCTCACGGCCGAGGATGTTCGCCGGACTCTGGAAAAACCCGCCTTTCGGCGCGAACTGAAGAGTGCTGTCAACGACAAGCTCCAGGCCTTTCTCGCGCGCGAGCTTGGCTCCCTCGACACCCTGGTTCCGGAAAGTTACCAACGCCGTTTCCGTGAGCTGATTTCAACCCTGCGGGTCAAATTGGTTGGAGCGATTACCGACTACCTGGCAAGTTCTGCTTTCGAATCGCAAATGCACAGTTTCATAGAGGAAAAAGGCGATGCCCTGCTGGCCCGCGACCTGGAAAGCTTCCTCACTCCGGAACGTTACCAGAAACTGCAGAACCATCTCGATACGCGCCTGACCACCATCCTGCACTCGGACACAACCGCCGATGCGGTCGAGCGCTTCGTTGAAGACCGCCTCGAACGCCTGCTGCAGAGCGAGACACCGCTGCGTAATCTCTTGCCAAAGGACCTGGTAGAGGTCCTCCTCCAGCAGCTTGAAAAGGAAGTTCCACCGCTGCTTGAGCGTTTCGGCGGCATGCTCTACGATCCTGATTTTCGCCAACGCCTGGTGGAACGTGCCCGCCAGGGGATCGACACTTTTCTCGAATCTCTCGGTGGCCTTGCCGGACTCTTGAGCGGGTTTGTCGACCTTAACAAGATCTACAATCGCATTCCCGAGTTCATCGACAAGGCCGGTGAGGAGCTCTCGCACTGGCTGCGCGAAGAAAAAACCCAGCAGCAGGTTGCCGGTATGCTTCGCGAGCGTCTTGAAGGGCTTCTCGACAAACCCATAAGCCGCTTCCTGGAAAAAGCTCCCTACGAAAAAGTTGCCGGCGCCAGGCGCTACCTCAGTGAACGCTCGGTCGCAGCCGTGCAAAGTCGGCGCACAACAGAACTGTTCCTCGGCTTTGCCGACAAGGGCCTGCAACGAATCAAGGATCGTTCATTTCGCAGCCTGCTCGATGAGAACCTGCCCGATGGCGGCAGAGTAGAAATTCAGAGTGCGCTGATTGAACGTCTCCTAACGCTGGCCAGGTCCGCTGAAGCAACCGGAGCGATTGATACCGTCATCAAAGAGAAGCTCGAGAACTGGGTCTTTGCAAAACCCTTGGGACGTCTGGCCGAGCGCTTGCCTGCCGATGTTTTGGAGGAACTTGAAGAAGGCCTCTACCGCCAGGTTGGTGAGGTCCTGCAGAAAGAGGTGCCACCGCTGATCGAAACACTCAACGTGACACGAATGGTCGAGGAAAAAGTCAATCAACTCGATATACTTCAGGTTGAGGATTTACTGATGGGGGTTATGAAGGAGCAGTTCAAATACATCAACCTGTTTGGAGCCGTGCTCGGTTTTCTGATCGGCTTGATCAACCTCGCCGTGCTGTGGGTGACTTGAATTCTGTTGCCGTGACGATAGTCAGGGCTAAAAACTATTGCACCACCCGTTCGCTTCTCTCACTTGAGCCACAGAGAACAGAGAGAGTAAAATGTCCTGAAGTTACTCTGTATCTTTGATTCCTTTGTTATTTATTGCGACTTCGCGGCAAGCGATGAAGCCGTTCAGTTACTAGAAGGAGATTTCTGATGAATTCCCGTTTTTCCTTTGGTTGGGAACATCTTCGCCGTGCCTGGAGCGGTATTCTCGGTGCGGACGATCTCAACCGTCTGCCCAAGGTTGATCAGGACCTACTCCCTGTAGACACCGAACGGGTCAAGCGCCTCATGGAGGAGTGCCTGGTGGCCCGCGGTGGCGAGGTTTCGGCACGTCAGCGTGCCGCAGTACTCGGTGAACTCTACCTGACTTTAAGTGAGACGGGACGCAGGAATTTTCTGTTGACGCTGGTGGAAAACTTTTCTGTCGACCGCGAGTTGGTCAAGACCACGGCTCGAAGACTTCTCGAAACTGCCGATGTCAAAAGCTTTCAAAAAGTTGCCGCCCATATGCGCGAAGCACTCATCTCACCGCAGCAGCAGCTACTGACACAGTTTAACGCCCTCCCCGAAGGCATCAAATTCCTGGTCGATTTACGGGCTGATATCCTGGCATTTCGTACTTCTCAACCGCAGCTGGCAGACCTTGACCACGAGTTAAAACACCTGTTGGCCAGCTGGTTTGATGTCGGATTCCTCAGAGTTGAACGCATCACCTGGCAGAGTCCGGCCGCCCTGCTGGAAAAGCTCATGGTTTACGAGGCGGTCCACGCGATCAATTCATGGAGCGACCTGAACAACCGGTTGGAGTCTGATCGACGATGCTACGCTTTCTTTCACCCCGGCATGTCCGACGAACCACTGATCTTTATTGAAGTCGCACTGGTTGATGGTCTGGCCACCAGTGTGCAGGAGCTGCTTGATGAAAGTGCTCCGCGGCCAGCTGCGGAAAAAACCAATACTGCTATCTTCTATTCGATCTCCAACACCCAGAAGGGCCTTCAGGGGATCAGCTTTGGCCCGTTTCTGATTAAACAGGTCGTTACCAGTCTGCGCCAGCAGTTACCGAACCTGAAAACTTTCTCAACCCTGTCACCCATCCCCGGCTTCCGTCGCTGGTTGATCTCTTATTTCGAACAAGCCAAGAGCCTAGCAGAGCGGGACCCTGCGCTGCAGGCGCTGGTCGAGGCAGCACGATTACTCAAGGTTGCGGCTGAACCGGAGGCTGTTTTCAATACTCCTCACTGGTGGAAGAACCAGGAGGTCTGCAGACCTTCTGAAAGAACCGTTGCTTTCCCTCTGTGCGCCCGTTACCTGCATGAGCCCCGGGAAAAGGACCAGTCCCCGATTGATCCGGTTGCCCGCTTCCACCTCGGCAACGGGGCCAGGATCGAACGAATCAACTGGCTGGGTGACACCTCAGCCAAGGGTATGCGAGAATCCTGCGGCCTGATGGTCAATTATCTCTATCAGCTCAAGGAAATCGAAAAAAACATCGAGGCTTATGCCGCCAGCAAGGAGATTGCCACTGCGACACGGGTACGCAATCTGTTGCGCGAGGAGGATGACGAACAGGGCCAGTTGCACCGTTTGCGTAGGTTGCTACCGACCGGGCGCAGCAATAATGCTTTAAACGGAGAATAACCCTAAGCCACTGCTATTACTAATAATATCCTGAAGAGGGCCAGTAATGAACCTGAAACCGGAAGTTGTTGAACAATTGCAACGCGTTCTTTCTTCGGTGGAACAACTCCTGCCGAAAGCTGTTGAGCCGGTAAACTGGCGTGAAACCCCTGCAGCGAACTGGCGCAGACACTCTTTTGCCGGCTACCTGGAACCGATCGAAAGCATAGACGAAACCAACTCTTGACGACCTGGTCGGCATCGACAAGCAGAAAGAGGTGCTGGAGAAAAACACCCGCCAATTTCTCAGAGGTTATCCTGCCAACAACGTCTTGCTCTGGGGCTCCCGCGGCACCGGCAAATCTTCGGTTGTACGGGCCCTGCTCAACAAGTATGCGGCGTCGGGCTTACGGATTGTTCAGGTTGACAAGCACGATCTTGATCACCTGCCGGACATCTTCGCGCAGATCGGCAAACAGCCATACCATTACATCATCCTCTGCGACGATCTCTCCTTCGAGCCCGACGATCCGGGCTACAAGATTCTCAAAAGTGTTCTCGATGGATCGGTCTACGCTTCACCTAAAAATGTACTGATCTACGTGACCTCCAACCGTCGCCATCTTCTCCCCGAGTTTCATACCGATAATCTCGGTGCCAAGATGGTGCATAACGAAATTCACCACGGTGAAGCAGTCGAAGAAAAAATTTCCCTTTCCGATCGCTTTGGCCTCTGGCTCTCTTTCTACGTTTTCAAGCAGGAGCTTTACCTGGAGATTGTACAGAAAACCATCGCCCGGCTCTGTATTGAAAACGGCGTCGAACCGCAATGGAATGATGAAATGGCCCGGGCAGCAATCAAGTGGTCACACGAAAAGAGCAAGCGCTGTGGACGAACCGCATTGCAGTTCGCGCGACACTGGCTGGGGCAGCACATGCTGGAAAGCGAGGAATGAACAAGCGGACTGATGACTTGAGAAGTGCAGATGCTTTCAGTGTCGAGTGGTAAGTTTTTTCTGTAGGCCGACCTTACGACTCTAGAATAACTGCTGTGCCCAGACCGATACTCCCTGCATGATCATCTCGATAGCATAGGTGCCGACGACCAGAGCGACAATACGGCCCGCCACTTCAACGTAACGTTCGATCAATGGTTCATTTCGAGTTCTGACAATATCGTGCAGCTTTTTAAGGCCAGCCATAATGGTGACAACCAGGCCGATGGCGAGCAGAATCGCAGCAATGGCCCACAGCGGTTGCAGCTCTCTGCCGGCCAGAATCGAAGCGCTGACGGTGCCCGGGCCAATCATGATTGGCATGGCAATAGCGCCGGCAATATGTTCAGGTTTGCCACGTAAGCTCTTGATAGCGTCGGGGCCATTAAACACAAATTGCAGACCGATCATCAGGAAGACGATACCGCCAAAGATTTGAAAAGATGCAAAGTTGGCCTGCAAAAGCTTCTCGAAGATCAGATCCCCGAGCAGAGCAAATGTGATAAACACTGCAGAGCTTATCCACGCCGCACGGTTAAGGACCTTGAAAAAAGAGCGCAAATCCATCTCCTGGACAAGATCGACCAGGTAAATGATCAACAGGAACGGGTTCAACAGTATGAACAGGAGCAGAAATGATTTTATGAATGGGTCCATGACTATCCTTTGCGAAGCTGATGGTTGGATCTGTTGACTGAACATAGCATTATTCTTGTATTCAGGCGCAAAGGAATCTGCACGAACGAAAAATGGCCGGAGGAATATATCCTCCTCCGGCCATTCATGTTCAAGCGACTACAGAACAGCTACATGGCTGCCTGGCGCGCGGCCTCCAGCCAGCCATCCCACTTTTCCTGGTTAGCGGCGATCCACTCATTGACGTGACGCTGGATGTCCTCAGCGGATTTCTCACCATTCTCCATCCTGGTATTTTGCGCATTGATATCGGCAAGAGGGAGGGTAAAAACTTCAAAGAACTTCTTGGCGGCCGGGTTCTTCTCGAGGAACTGCTTGTTGGCAACAATTCTGATGTCGGCGACGATGAATCCCAGCTTGATCGGATCAGTGACCGCCCCTTCGATGCCGCTGACCGTCAGGCGGTCAGCTTGAGCCTTTTGCGCCTCGGTTGGCTTGATTTCAGGGACGTTGATCCAGACGACATCCTTGCCGGGCTTGAGCTTGAAGATGGTCCAGTTTGGAGCCCAGGTGTAGAAAAAGATCGGCTTGCCTGATTGGTAGCGCCCCAAGGCATCGGCCATGCTGGCGGAATAGCCCGCCTTGATCGGGTTGATGTCATCCTCCAGGTCATAGACTTCCATGTGATGGCTGATGGTTTTTTCACAACCCCAGCCAGCTGGACAGGCAGTCAAGTCAGCTTTGCCGTCGCCATTAGCATCGAACGCTGCTTTAACTTCGGGGCGTTTAAAGTCATCGAGAGACTTGATATTGAACTTTTCTGCGTCTTTCTTTGAGACCAGATATCCCTGAAGACCACCGGCCTTGACAACATAGCCGATCTCCTCGGCTCTTTGGTCGAAATTCTTTGGTTGCTGCGCGTAATGAGTCGGGAACCAGCCATTGGTCCAGTAATCGAGATCCCCCAGAGCAAGGCTTTGGTAAAAAAGCGGATTCGTCAGTTCTTTCACATCTTCGACCTCATAGCCAAGTTCTTTCAGACCAGTCCGAACCAGGACCTCCTGGAAATAACCGGTGTTCCAGGTTGCGCGGCCCGGTTTGGCCACAACCCCTTCGCCAGGTAAGTGATGGGCTGCAAAGGCCGGGGTGACGAGAGACAACATGGCAATGATAAGCAAGATACGTTTCATTCTTTCCTCCTCTTTCTTTATTGATGATTGGTGAACAGACTATTTTTGGGCAAACCCCTGGGTAATCCGGTCAAGCATCATGGCCAACAGGACAATTGCCAGTCCACCGATGGTTGCCAGGCCAATCTCAAGGGTATTCAAGCCCTGGACAACAGGATTACCGAGGCCACCGGCACCGATCAGCGCGGCGATGACGACCATTGACAATGCCATCATCAGGGTCTGGTTGAGTCCGGCCATGATCGAAGGCAGGGCCAGGGGAAACTGTACTTTGCGCAAGACCTGCCACGGGGTTGCGCCAAACGCCAGCGCCGCCTCGATGAGTTCAGGATGAACCTGGCGGATACCCAGGCTGGTTAGACGAACGATCGGCGGCAGGGCAAAGACGATCGTCGCCAGAATCCCCGAAACCGTACCGATGCTGAACAGCATAACCACGGGGACCAGGTAGACGAACGGCGGGATGGTCTGCATGGCATCCAGTGCCGGACGCAGGTAAAGTTCAAAACGGTCGCTGCGACCAGACATGATGCCCAGCGGAATTCCGACCAGGGCACAGAAAAAGACTGAGCTGATGACCATCGCCAGAGTGATCATGGTCTCTTCCCAGAGGCCAAGATAGCCGATCAGTAGTAATGTCAGCACGGTAAAGACAGTGGTTTTCTTGCCGACGAACCGCCATGCTGCAAATGCGAACAGTGCGATGATTACGGCCGGATGAAGGAAGGTGAAGAACCATTCGAAACCTTTCAGACAAAGTTCTATCGGGGCCTTGATTGCCTGAAAAATATCACGATAATTGAAGACCAGCCAGTCGACAAAGTCCTGTACCCACTCGTCGAGCGGGATCAGTTTTTTTTCAAAGCTTAAGAAGTTCATTATGCTTGCGCTCCATCATTTGTTGCTTCAGTTTTTGCCTGCTCTGCCAATGGTGACGCCAGCTCCTGATCTTCTTCGGCCTGGCTTCGATGCAGTGTTCGCAGGAAAACATTCTTGGAAACGGCCCCCAGGTATTCTCCTTCGTCGTTGAGTATGGGCAGAGGCCAGGGGTGTCTGGCCACTTCAGGCAGGATGTCCTGCATCGAGTCAGAGGCCTTGGCAGTGACCGCGTCGTCAATATAAGCCGCGCTGATCAACTGCACCTGCTGATCGAGATCGAGCAATTCACGCAACGAGTCCGTCGAGACAATCCCCTTGAAGATATGATCGCTGTCGACCACGTAGCCGTAATCACGATCGTTCTTGATCAGGCGCTGCAGGGCCGCACGAGGGTTCTTGCCGTCGGTAATCGGGATCGTGATATGGGTATTACTGGCAATGTCCCCGGCCGAAAGGATATTGGTCGGATCAACACCACGGAAAAAGGCTCTGACGTAATCGTCAGCAGGATTCTGGAGAATTTCTTCGGGAGTGCCGACCTGCACGACCCGACCACCTTCCATGATGGCGATACGATCGCCAATGCGCATGGCCTCATCGAGGTCATGGGAAATAAAAACAATGGTGCGCTTTGATTTGCGTTGCAGCTTGAGAAGTTCATCCTGCATTTCGGTACGGATCAAGGGATCGAGTGCGGAAAACGCTTCATCCATCAGCAGGATGTCGGGATCGACCGCAAGACCGCGTGCCAGGCCGACCCGCTGCTGCATGCCACCGGATAGCTCGTTGGGCAAGCTTTCCGCCCAGGCTTCCAGTCCAACCTGCGCCAGGGCCTCCAGGGCCCTCTTTTCCCGTGTTGCCTTATCGACGCCATCCATCTCCAGGCCAAAAGCAGCATTCTGTAAAACGGTCATATGCGGCATGAGGGCAAACGATTGAAAAACCATGCTCAGCTTAGCCCGGCGCAGTTTGACCAGAGCGTCATCATCCATGGCGACAATATCTTCATCGTCGATAAGGACGTGACCGGCCGTCGGTTCAATCAATCGGTTGAGCATCCGCACCATGGTGGACTTGCCTGAACCGGACAACCCCATGATGACAAAGATTTCACCTTGATAAATTTCAAAGTTTGCGTCCTGCACGCCAACGGTCGTTTCTGTCTTCTCGAAAATGGCCTCTTTATCCAGACCTTCTTCGAGAAGCTTCATCGCTTTTTTCGGATGAGGCCCGAAAATTTTATATAAATTTTTAACTTCGAGCTTTGATCTCTTTGTGCATTGTGTCTCCTGTTTCATCTGCTGAATAACCATAGGTAGCTCGTGCAAAACAGCATGAGCTTTAGCACCAGAATAATGGCAGGACACAACTGAAAGGAAAGGCTCAGTTAAGGCTTGATAGTCGGGTCGCTTGCAGCGGTGTCCCAAAGTGTTTTTTTGTTTTAAATGGCCAGAGCAACCCGCGACTCGTTCTACCGGGGAAGCAGAATCAAGCGCAACTCTGTAAGGAAAAGCAATCTGCGAAACATCACACGGGGCGATGTTCTTGACGATTGCCTTGCGGGATAAGGATGGAACACCCTGGCAGGGTGTCACCTTTATTTAATAAGCATACATAGATTAGAGGGGGACGTCAAACCCAGTCTCCAGAAATTAATCGGAGTGGCTTTCTTCTTCCTCACCGGGCAAGGCCGTTTTATCTTGCACACTTGAATCGGTCTCTGATTTACAACGGCAATCACGGCCGCTGCCGGCTGTCGGCGTTCAGCCTCCGCGCAGTCCTCTGCGCTTGAGAAGCAAGCCGGCGGCCAGGCCACCAAAGGCGAGCAGAAAAACCATCAGCGTCGGCAAATAAACTTTCATTTTTTAACCTCTTTCAGAAATAGTTCGAAAGCCGGGCTGGCATACACGGTTGTCGAGGTTTTTTCATGAATCAGAAAATAGGCGGCAATGTGGTACTCTTCACAAAACTGGCGGCCTTTCTCCTCCCCCATCACCATCAATGCCGTGGCCAGGGCATCGGCACGCGCGCAGGTCTCGTCGAGAACAGTAACCGATGCCAGCTTGTGACGAACCGGCCTACCGCTGACCGGATCCAGGGTGTGGGAGTAGCGTTGACCGTTTTCCAGGTAAAAGTTGCGATAATTGCCCGATGTAGCCAGAGCAGTGTTGGTGAGAGGAAAAATTGCAGCAACTTCCCTCACGCCCTTCCAGCGGTTTTTCGATCGCGATCTGCCAGGGGTTGCCGTCGCCACGCTGACCGGAAATCCGCAGCTCACCACCAATTTCCAGGAGATAGTTGCTGATGCCCTGCTGCTCGAGAATCTCGGCAAGGGCATCGACCGCATAGCCCTTGGCAACCGCAGACAGGTCGATATGCAATTCCGGGATTTGCTTCGCTGATGGCTGCGGGCTCTTGGCGCAAGCTCGATGTTCTTGTAGCCGACCCGGGCAAGGTTGCGACTGATCTGCTCTTGCGGTAGGGATCTTCTCCCCTCGCTGCGCGGCACCGAAGCCCCAAAGCTCCACCAGCGGACCGACGCTGATATCGAAAGCTCCGCCACTGAGGCGCACTGATCTCCTGCGAAACCTCTATGACACGAGCCGTGTCCGTCAGAAATGGGAAACCAGTCGGTGCTGGCCAGGTCGTTGAATCGCGACAGCTCTGATGCCGGATCGTAGGTCGACATCAGGCGATTGATCTGGTCGAGGCGCTTCTGCAGGCGTTGTTCAGGACGACGCCATCCATCTCGTCAGACCCGGAGAGCAGGACGACCGACCAGGTCGTGCCCATGGTCTGGCCGGCAGAGTTGGATCGTTTCAGGGGTTGTCTCCTGCTGGCAGCCGGTGGGCAGGGTCAACAGGAGAAAACCGAGTAGAAGAGGCAGAACAGGCGCAGCATGCTAAAGATCTGCCAGCCCCTGGGCGTGGCGGATCATCCGTTTCATGGCTTTTTCTTCCTGGGTTTTCAGGGTCTGGAAAAGATTGCTGGTTTCCTTGCTCGCTGCAGTGCTCGAGGCAGGTGGGTAAAATAGTCAATCAGGGCTTTTTTGTAGTTGACTGCGGCCTTGACCAGTTGATCGAGGTCCGTTGCGGCGAGTCTTCGAGAAGATCCGCCCGAGCTTCCGGAAAATTGATCTCCAGCCCTTTGAACCAGTGCTCAAGGACCTGGTGCGGTGCATCCTGGCAGAATTCCCCCAGGGCCAGCGCCCGGTGCTGCTCATGATCGATCAGGTAATCGAGCATCAACCGGACCCGTGGCGAGACCTCACCATCGCAGCCATCTGCCTGAAAGTAATCGACTGACCTTGCGGTGATATCCGGGAGCCAGATGCTGCAATATGTTTCGCGTCTGTTCATAGCGCATGATTGGCTCCTGCAGGCTCGGTTAAATCCCGAAATCATCGAACAGGATATTCTCGTGTTCCACGCCCAGGTTATAGATCATTTCGCTGGCCGCCTTGTTCATCATCGGCGGACCGCACATGTAATATTCGCAGTCTTCCGGTGCCGGATGATTGACAAGATAGTTGTCGTAGAGGTACTGATGGACAAACCCTGTTGGCGCCGGTCCAGTTGTCTTCAGGCAGCGGATCGGACAGCACCAGGTGCCAGTCGAAATTGTCATATTTTTCCGCCAGTTCGTCAAACTCCTCGACGTAGAAGGCTTCGCGCAGGCTGCGGGCGCCGTACCAGAAAGAGATTTTCCGCTTCGAGTGGAGTCGCTTGAGCTGGTCGAAAATGTGCGAGCGCATCGGGGCCATGCCGGCGCCGCCGCCGATAAAGACCATTTCGGCATCGGTGTCCTTGGCGAAGAATTCGCCGTAAGGGCCGGAGACCTCACCTTGTCGCCCGGCTTCAGGTTGAAGATAAACGAAGACATCTGCCCGGGAGGGGCATCGGGGACCGCGGCGGCGGCGGGCAAACCCGCACATTGAGCATGATGATGCCTTTTTCCTCGGGGTAGTTGGCCATCGAGTAGGCACGCATGATCGGTTCCTCGACCTCGGAGCGGTACTGCCAGAGGTTGTACTTGTCCCAGTCCTCCTTGAAGCGCTCGGCGATCTCCATGGTCTTGTATTCAGCCACATGCGGCGGTGCTTCGATCTGGATATAACCGCCGGCACGGAAATCCAGGTCTTCGCCTTCCGGCAGTTCCAGGACCAGCTCCTTGATAAAGGTTGCGCAGCTCTCGTTGGAACGCACCCGGCATTGCCATTTGCTGATGGAGAAAATTTCGGCGGCAGTTCCAGGTCCATATCCTGCTTGACGTTGACCTGGCAGGAGAGACGATAGCCTTCGTTCGCATCCCGCTTGTTGATGTGCGCGGTTTCGGTCGGCAGGATGTCGCCGCCGCCGGATTTGATCTTGACCCGGCACTGGGCGCAGGTTCCGCCACCACCGCAGGCGGAAGGGATGAAAATGTCGTGCTCGCCAAGAACACCGAGCAGCTTGCCGCCCGGCTCAACCTTCAGCTCTTTGTCTCTCATCATTATTGATATTGATGGTGACATCACCGGACGGGATCAGCCAGGACCTGGCGATCAGAATCAGGGTGACCAGGACCATGACGATCGCCGGTGAAGATTAGTACCCTAAGCCAATTTCAATCATCAGTTCATTCCGTTACAGCTGAATTCCGGAGAAAGCCATGAAGGCCATGGCCATCAGGCCGGCAATCATGAAAGTGATGCCCAGGCCGCGCAGGCCAGGCGGGGACATCGGCATATTTCATTTTTTCACGGATACCTGCCAGGGCAACCAGGGCCAGGGCCCAGCCGGCGCCGCTGCCAAAACCGAAAACAACACTTTCGGCAAAATTGTAATCGCGCTCAACCATGAACAGGGACCCGCCGAGGATAGCGCAGTTGACGGTGATCAAAGGCAGAAAAATCCCCAGCGCGTTGTACAGTGACGGGACATAACGATCGAGCACCATTTCAAGAATCTGCACGATGGCGGCAATCACGCCGATGTAGCAGATCAGGCCGATAAAAGTCAGGTCGGTCTCTGCCAGGCCGAGCCAGGACAGAGCTCCCTTCTTTGAGGAGTATTGGTAGATCAGGTTGTTGGCCGGGACGGTGATGGTCTGCACGACGACAACGGCAATGCCGAGGCCGATGGCGGTGTCGACCTTTTTCGAAACGGCAAGAAATGTGCACATGCCGAGAAAAAAGGCCAAGGCCATGTTCTCGATAAATATCGACTTGATCAGGAAGCTTAGATAATGCTCGAGCATCTCAATTTTCCTCTTCGATCTGCTCGGTCTTCCAGGTGCGCAAGCGCCCAGATCAGCAGAC
The DNA here is from genome assembly GCA_963769955.1 of uncultured delta proteobacterium. GTDB lineage: Bacteria > Desulfobacterota > Desulfuromonadia > Desulfuromonadales > BM103 > M0040. Next base: position 16,915 of record CAVYNW010000021.1, on the reverse strand, counting down.
CGATGATAAAAAATGCGCTTGGCGGCAGCAGCATCAGGCCGTTGGGCAGATACCAGCCGCCTTCGTTGGTGGTCGGCAGGATGGTGAAGCCGAGCAACTTGCCGGCACCGAGCAGCTCACGGAAAAAGGCCACCAGCAGCAGCACCAGGCTGTAGCCCAGCCCGTTGCCGATGCCATCGAGAAAACTCAAGCCCGGCGGGTTCTTCATGGCAAAGGCCTCGGCGCGGCCAAGCACGATGCAGTTGGTGATGATCAGGCCGACGAACACCGAAAGCTGCTTGCTGATGCCGAAGGCATAGGCCTTGAGAAACTGGTCGACGATGATGACCAGGGTGGCGATGATGGTGATCTCGACGATAATCCGGATACTGCCAGGGATCTGCCTGCGGATCAGGCTGACGGAAACATTGGAACCGGCAATCACGAAGGTGACGGCCAGCGACATGACGATCACGGTCTCCAGCTTGGACGTGACCGCCAGAGCAGAACAGATACCGAGGATCTGCAGGCCGATCGGGTTCTTGTTGAACAAAGGGTCCAGCAAAACATCTTTGGCCTTGCTCATGGTTTGACCCCTTCCTTTTGCAACTTTTCAAGAAAAGGCTTATAACCATCTTCGCCCATCCAGTAGTGGAGCAGATTGCTGACGCCGCGCGCCGGTCAGGGTCGCTCCGGCCAGCCCGTCCACCTGGTAGACGGCGTTTTCGGCGAATTCCTGATCAACCGTCCCCTTGAGGACTTCGATGCGGGTGTTGCCGTCGTCATCGTAGATTTTCTTGCCGGGCCACTGTTTTTTCCAGGTCGGGTTGTCGACCTCGCCGCCGAGACCGGGGGTTTCGCCATGTTCGTAAAAGGCGAAGCCGTTGACCGTGGACAAATCCTTGGCCAGGGAGATAAAGCCGTACATCGTCGACCACAGCCCTTTGCCATGCACCGGCAGGATCAGCTGCTGCAGCTGATTGCCATGCCATCACCAGGTAGACATCCTTGTAGCGGGAACGGGTCTTGATGCCCGCCAGATCCCGCTCCGGCGGAATCTGGTAGCGGGTCTCCGGATCACGCGCTGCCTGGCACGGCTGTTGAAGGTCGGCGACATCGAAATCGTGTGTGAACTCGCCGGTCTGCAGATCGACGATGCGGGTCTGAATTTTGCTGAACTGTTCCTCGACCGGCTCGCCCTTCCTGGTAGAGCCCTGCGGCCTGCAGGATGTTCTTCCTTTTCTCCTCGACCTTGTTCCGCTCCTGGCGGCTCGCTCAGTCCCACGGCAGCCGCCGAAACCAGGATTGAGCAGATCACGCAGAGGAGAAAAGCGACGCTCAGGACTTTTGCGGTGCTATCCCTGGACATGCCGCAGCCTCCGCTTGATATGAGCCTTGAGAACCAGCTGATCGATCAGCGGTGCAAACACGTTGCCGAACAGGATGGCGAGCATCATCCCTTCCGGGAATGCCGGGTTGATGACCCGGATCAGGATGCACATCGCTGCCGATCAGAAATCCGTAGAGCCACTGCCCCTCTTCGGTCATGGCCCCGGAAACCGGATCGGTCGCCATGAACACCAGGCCGAAGGCAAAGCCGCCGAGAACCAGGTGCCAGTGGGGACCGAGTTCGAACATCGGGTTGGTGCTGCTGCCGATCAGCACAAACAGCGTGGACAAGACCGACCGCGCCGATCAGGCCGGAGAGCATGATGCGCCAGGAGCCGATGCCGGAAAGGACCAGAACCGCGGCACCAAACAGACAGGCGAGGGTCGAGGTCTCGCCCATAGAACCCGGGATGGTGCCGATAAAAGCATCGAACCAGCTGGTCACCGCCGTAACCGCCTGCACTCCACCTTCGGCAGCGCGGCTCAGTGCCGTCGCGCCAGCTCACCCCATCGACGGCAGTCCAGACCATGTTGCCGGAGATCTGTGCCGGGTAAGCGAAGAACAGGAACGCACGCCCGGTCAAGCGCCGGGTTGAGAAAGTTTTTGCCGGTGCCGCCGAAAATCTCCTTGCCGATCACAACACCGAAGCTGATCCCCAGCGCCACCTGCCAGAGCGGCAGGGTCGGCGGGCAGATCAGCGGGAAAAGTGAGCCGGTAACCAGGAAGCCTTCGTTCAACTCGTGGCGGCGCACGATGCAGAAGAGCGCTTCCCATAAGCCGCCGACAATGTTGGTGACCAGGTAGATGGGGACGAACCAGGCCGCTCCGAGCAGCAGGTTGTCGAGCAAGCTGTTCGGGTCTGCCGCTGTAACCGAGGACTATCGAGCAGGCCCCACGCCAACCCTCGACGCTGCCACCGGTGAGCAGCATGGCGCTGTTGGCCTGGTAGCCGGTATTCCACATGGCCATGAAAAAACAGGGGAGCAGGGCGAAAACCACGGTGATCATCACCCGCTTCAGATCCATCGCGTCCCTGACGTGCGGAGCGCCGTCGGTCACCTCGCCGGGGGTGTACATGAAAGCTGTCGGCGGCTTCGTACAGGGGATAGAGTCTCTCGAGTTTTCCACCCTTGCTGCAAAGTGGGGGTGAAGCTTGTCGAGAAAATTACGCAGTGCTTTCATCAGCCCTCTTTTTCTATCTTCCGCAGTGTTTGCCGCAAATGATGTCCATAATCCATTTTCCCAGAACAGACAAAACTGCACAGGGCCAAATCCTCTTCATCCAGTTCCAGGCAACCAAGCTGCTGTGCCAGGTCCGTATCCAGAGTCAGCAGGGAGCGCAGCAGCCAGGTCGCCTTGATATTAAGGGGCATGACCTTTTCAAAAGCGCCGGTCGGCACCATGGCTCGCATGCTGCCGTGGGTGCTGGTGGTCATTGGCAGAGGCGTGCGCGGCAGCAGTGACGCAGGCAAAAACATTCTTGACCGAGAACTTTGTTCAAGCCAGGCATGGCCCAGCCCAGAAATTCACGTTGCCGATTTTCCTCGAGGACGGAAACCTGGTTGTGGTAACGGCCGAGGAAATCGCTGCTCTCGCTGCGCGCTGTGGCCATTCAGCACCGAGCCTGAAATGATCCGGTTGTCGCTGCCGCTTGCAGCTGGCCGGCAGACCAGCTCAGAAAGACAGGCGCCAAGGCGGGTGCGGATCAGCCGCGGTTTTGACGGCCGGGACCGCAGAGTGCAACAATCCTTTCGGTGAGGATTCTGCCGGTGAGGAACAGGTGCCCGATGGCAATCACGTCCTGGTAGCCGATATGCCAGACCGAGCGCTGCTTGATCGACCCGTTCGAGAAAATGGATATGGGTGCCGACCAGGCCGGCCGGATGACAACCGGAAAATTCACTGACTGTGACCCCCTCGGGAGCCGGAATCTGTGCCTCCGGCCTGTTTGCACAGGTAAACCTTGCCTCCCGTCAGGTGGCGAATGACTTTCAAGCCGGCGGTGAAACTCTGCGCGTCTTTCTCGGCAATCACAACCTGCGGATCCGCCGCCAGCGGATTGGTGTCGATAGCGGTCACAAAGAGTGCTGCGGGGCGGGTTCCGGGCGCCGGGATCTTGCTGTAAGGACGGGTGCGGAACGAGGTCCACAAGCCGGAGTTGATCAACCGCTGTTCAACCTCAGCAGCAGATAAGCTGATCCAGTTGATCTGCGCTGTGGTCGGAAAGGTTTTTTCTGCTGTCCCTGAAATCTCGATAACCAGAGAAAGGAAAGCCGCGTCGTTCGCCCCGGTTGATGGCGACGACCTTGCCGGCCGCCGGAGCAGTGTAGAGGACCTTGGGGTTCTTTTTGTCCGAGAAGAGCGGCTGACCAAGGCCAACCTGCTCCCCTTCGGCAACCAGCAGGGTCGGTTTCATGTCCTGGTAATCACTGCCAATCAGGGCAACGTGCGAAACTGGCGGCAGCCTCGACCTGCATCTCGGGTGCACCGCTAATGGGCAGATCGAGCCCTTTTTTAATCTGGATCATGTCCGATCCTTCAGCTTGAGTGGTTAAGAGCACCAAGCTTAGAGGCCGGTAGTTCTATAAGGGCCCATGCTGAAGTCTGTCAACATTGGGTCAAGTTGTGTCTAAAGAAGCACAGGCGATGCTCTGTGCGATGCGGACGCTGACGATCAAGGATCACCTTTGATGTACTTCTTGAGTTGTTTGATGACGAAATCCTTCTCGTCGAGCGAGGCCTTGACCAGGTCGCCGATGGATGCCAGGCCGACCAGCTGATCATTCTCCATAACCGGCAGGTGCCGGCGGCGGCTTTCCGTGACGATAGACATGGCTTCATCGACCGAGGTCTCGGGGGTGATGTAACAGATGTCTTCTGACATGACCTGACGGACGGCGACCTTCTGCGAACAGCGGCCTTCGAGATCAACTTTGCGGGCATGGTCGCGCTCGGTAAAGATGCCGACCACCTGTCCCTCTTCCATGACGACCAGCGCACCAACACCTTTTTCCGCCATCAGCTCCAAGGCATCGTAAACCTTGGCATCCGGTCGGATACTCCAGACGTCACTCCCTTTAATCTTCAAGATCTGAGCAATAGATTTTGACATACCCGATCCCCGTTAAGCAGTAATGACTGACAAGCTTATTCTAACAAAAAAATGACCTGAGCAAAAGTGCGGCGAGTCATCTTCGCTCTCACTGTCGCTTACCGAGGCGGCTGTACAGTTTTCCCCGCCAGGAACTGGTCCTCCAGGGCAATCTCGAATTCGGCCAGCGAGATTTCGTCAATGCCCAAAAATTGCGCCTCCGCCGTCGTCGGCAAGACCAGCTCCGGATGTTTCTCCTGGCCAAGCCCCAGCTTGCGGCAACCTAGATTTGCCAGTCGAACCAGGGCGACCGGAATATTGTGGGTGTCGAGTTCGAGATCATGGTGACTGGTGACGACCTCTATATAGAGTTCAGGCAGATTCCATTCTCTGAAAAGGCGCACCCCCTGCTCTACATGCATGGTGGCAATCACCTCGTTAATCAATTGGCTCGAAAGTGTCATCCTGAATTGACCACTGACGGCAATTTCCTCCAGTGCCGCCAGGAGGAACTGCTTGCCGACATCGTGCAGAAGACCGGCCAGATAGGCCTGGTCGGCCAGATTCTGGTAGCCGCAGCGATTGGCCAGCCAGCGGGAACCAGAGGCGCACGCCTGGGAATGCAGCCAGAGATCCGGGCATGTAGCGCGGCAGCAACTCTCCTTTGCTGGTACTGACACTCTCCTTGCAGGCTTGCTCAAGAACCTGGCGGGTCTTGTCCTGCCCCAGGCGGGTCATCGCCTCTTCTATGGAAAGGGTCTTGTGCAGGCCGGAAAAGAAAGAGGAGTTGGCGGCCCGGAAGAGATTGCAGAGCAGACCCGGGTCGCTAGCCGATCAACCCTTGCAACTCCTTGATGTCGAACCTTTCGGCGCTGAGAAGTTTGCTGACATGCAGACCGATTCGGGATGGACCGGCAGATGCACCCGGTCGGCTTCGGCCATCTCCTTGATGATTTCTGTCAGTGGTTTATTGGCCAAAGCTATTCTCCCAACAGGCGACGCAATTCGTGCAAGGGTCGTGGTTTTAAAATGCGCGGCAGATCGGCGCATGACTTCAGGAAGAGAGACCTTGCCGCGGGCGGCCTTGGCAATACCGTCCTCCATCAGGGTGATCAAACCGGAGGTTTCGATGCTGACCCGGCGAATCTCCTGGACCGTTTTACGGGCCAGGACGGCCTCCTTGACTTCATCGTTGAGCACCAGCAGTTCAAAAATGCCGACCCTGCCCTTATAACCGGTAAAGCGACAGGCCGTACAGCCTCTGCCAATCTGCAAATCCGCTCCGGCCAGATCGCCATGGGTGTAGCCGAGCCGGCGGTATTCATCGGGTGTTGGCGTATAAGGCAACGGCACAGCTGGGACAAACTCTGCGCAGCAGCCGCTGGGCGAGGATGCAGTTGATGGTTGACGCAATCAGAAAGGCTTCAATGCCCATATTCAGAAGCCTCAGCAGTCCGCCGACGGCATCCTCGGTGTGAAAGGTGGTCAACACCTTGTGCCCGGTCAGTGAAGCCTGAATGGCTGTCTCTGCCGAGAAGGTATCGCGAATCTCTCCCATGACGATGATATCGGGGTCCTGACGGACGATATGGCGCAGGGTTTCCGTGAAGGTGACGCCGATCTTCGGATTGATCGAGCATTGGGAGATGCCGTCGAGGACGTATTCAACCGGCTCCTCCGCGGTGATAATGCAGGATTCGAGGTCATTGAGGTGATTGACGCAGCTGTAGAGAGTGGTGGTTTTCCCGGCACCGGTAGGGCCGGTGACCACGATGATGCCGCTCGGAGTCGCAAGCGCGTCATCCCGGAACTGACGCAGCATGCGCGGCGCCATGCCGATATCGTCAATGTCAAGCAGCTCCCCTTTCTTGTTCATCAGGCGCAACACGATCTTTTCGCCATGCACGGTGATGTAGAAGGAGACCCGCAGATCCAGGGTCATGCCGGTGGCTGCGCTCTCGTAGAAGATACGACCGTCCTGATGACGCCTGCGCTCGGCGATGTCGGCCTCGGCCATAACCTTCAGACGGGTGGCCACCGGCGCGGCCAGATCCAGGTTCATCTCCTTGTGTACGCCGAGCACGCCGTCGCGGCGGAAACGAACACGCAGCCGGTCTTTCATGGGTTCGACGTGAATGTCGCTGACACCCTGCTGCATGGCGTCATCAAGGAGGCTGTTGACGATGCCGATGATGGTCGAGTCATCGGCTTCCTCTGCAGCCATGCGCTGGGCCCCGCGGCGGTAGAGTTCTATGACTTCACGGATCGCCTGGCGGGTGGCGATGGCCGGAAGAATTTGCCGGCCGAAGATCCGGTCGACGGCCTCGTGGTCTTCGAGATCCAGGGGGTCGACAAAAGCGATGATGACGCGGCCGTCAATCCTCGCCACGGGGACAAAGGCGTGCTGGGTAAACATCTTGGCCGGCACCTGGGCCAGCAGCTCACGATCGATTTCGGTAAAGACCGGTTCAACAAAAGGAAAACCGAGCTTGGAAGCCAGAATCTCCATCAGGCGGTGTTCATCGATGAAGCCGTATTCAACCAGAATGTCACCGATTTTCTGCTGCCTGTTTTCCTTCTGGATCGCCAGTGCTGCGTCAAGTTCACCCTGGCGGATATAGCCCAACTCAACCAGCAGGTCACCGATGCGAATATTCAGACGTTGCTGCTTGAGAACCTCGTTGAGCTGCGAGTTGGTCAGCAGGCCCAGCTCTTTGAAGATTTCAACCAGGGAACGATCAGAGACCAGCTTGGCCTTGATGCGCTTGGCATAGGTCAGCTTGGCAGGAGTGATCAGCCCTTGCTCAACCAACAGGCGTGCGATGGTGTCGTCGCCTTGGGCCATGGCCGACGGCTGGTTTACAGGGAGGTTCTGTGGCTTTTGTTTCGAGGCAGGCTTGTTGACTTCGGGCATAGCATCAGTCCATTGCATTAAAGAAAAAAATCAGTCGCTTAAGCGTACCATAGATCTTTCCCTGTGCAAAAAACAGCGGCTGTATTCGAGCCCGGGATCTGCAACCAGTTGTTAGGGCAGAAGCAATCTCAGAGCGAAGATCAAAACAGTGGCAATGACAAAGCGCTTGATCCATTCATGGCCTTTTTTCACGGCCAGGTGCGAGGCAAACCAGCCGCCCGCGGAATTGCCTGCCGCCAGAGCCAGACCGAGGACATAATCGACCTGGCCGTGTAGAATAAAAACCCCCAGAGCGACGACGGTGAAGGCGAAGATGACCAGAACCTTGACGGCATTGATGCGGACCAGATCGAGACCGTGAACCAGCAGACCGGTAATGATCAGAAAGCCGACGCCGGCCTGGACGAAACCGCCGTAGACGCCGATGCCGAAAAAGCTGATCGCCAGTAACGCCAGTCGCAGCGGAGTCATTGGCTTCTCCGCCTGCTGCAGATGTTTCAACGGGTCGGCGATCATGAAGACCAGGACGCCGACCATGACCAGGGCGAGCAGGCGGCGAAAAACCATTTCGTCGACAGTGACAGCCAGGTTGGCACCGATATAGCTGCCGATCAGAGCGGGAGGAGTGCAGAGCAGCGCGAGGCGAATGGGGAAAATCCCCTGGCGCTTGAAACCGCTAATGGCAAAGATGTTCTGACAGAAGATGGCGACCCGGTTGGTGCCGTTGGCGGTTGCCGCAGGCAGGCCGAAAAAAATCAGCAGCGGCAGGGTCAACAGAGAACCGCCCCCGGCCAGAACATTGAGGACACCGGCGACAGCACCGACCAGCACCAAAACAGGGATTTGCCAGAAATAGGGATCCATTTATGAGTCCTTTCTTTGCCAATAGCTCGCGGATAACTTCGCCGGCCATGGTCAGTCCGAAGAGAGGAGGAATCACCGAAGAGCTGCCGAGCGGCGCACGCTGGCCTTGATAGCTTGCGGGGTCGTCCGTGTTCAGCTCGCGACGGCCATCGGTCAAGGGCCTGAATTCCTCGGTGGAGTAAACCGTCTTGACGCCACTAAAGATATTGCGCCGACGCAGCTCCCTACGGAGAATCCGCGCCAGACGGCATTTGTTGGTCTTGGCCAGGTCGGCGACGCCGATGCAGGTCGGATCAAGCTTGTTGGCTGCTCCCATGGAGGAGATAATCGGCAGCTGCATGGCTTGACGCAGGTCTCGATCAGGTGAATCTTGGCCGTGATATGGTCGATGCAGTCGAGCACGTAATCGTAGCCGCGGTCCAGCAGCTCGGCTGAATTCTCCTGGCTGTAAAAGGCCTGCAACGGCTCCACCTCAACATCGGGATTGATCGCCCGACAGCGCTCCGCCATGACCAGAGCCTTGGGTTGGCCGATGGTGTCTTGCTGGGCATGGATCTGGCGATTGCTGTTGGTGATATCAACCTGGTCGAAATCGATCAGGGTCAGGCGACCGATGCCGCCGCGAACCAGGGCTTCGACGGCGTAACTGCCGACGCCACCAAGGCCGAAAACCGCGACAGAAGCTTCCTGCAGGCACTTTAGCCCCTCTTCACCAAGCAGCAGAGCCAATCGGTCAAAGCGATTAGCATGACTCATTATCAAAAGTTTCCTTGTCTTTTTGCTGGGCCTCCGGCCAGGGCAGGCCGAGGACACGGCAGGCATTGAGCGTGGTCTGTTGAGCTGTTTCTGCGAGACTCCAGTCACGCAGCTCTGCGACCCGCCTGGCCACCAGCTCAAGATATGCCGGTCGATTCGGTTGGCCTCGGTGCGGTTCAGGCGTCATATCCGGGGCATCGGTCTCAAGCACCAGGGCTTCGGCAGGAACTTCGCGGACCACCTCAGGCAGACGGCGTGCCGTCTGCAAGGTCACCACCCCGCCGACACCGAGAAGAAAGCCCATGCTGATAATTTTTCGAGCGGTCTCGAGGCTGCCGGAAAAAGCGTGGAAAATCCCCCCGACCTGATCGCCGCCCTCCCTCTGCAGCAGCTCAAGAATCCGTTCCGTGCTGCGCCGCGCATGAATCAGCAGTGGTTTCTCCGTCTCCCGGGCCAAACGGATCATCTCGATAAAAAGTTCTTCCTGCTTCTGCCAGGATGCATCAACCTGGCGATCCAGGCCGACCTCACCAATTGCGACGGCTTTGTCATGGCTCAGGAGCTGGCGTAATTCATCGAGATGAGCTTTTTTAAAACACCCTGCCGCCTGTGGGTGAATCCCCGGGGCGAGGTAGACCTGCTCATGCAGCAAACCGGTCGCCATCACCTGCGGCCATTCTTCCGGCGTGACACCCGGGACAACCCAGGCGACAACACCGACCTGTTCAGCCTCCTGCAGTAACCGATCAGGCTCTATCAACCGGTCAAGATGAATATGAGTATCAATATAACGGATCACAGTTTGAAAAGACTACCACAACCGTCTTTCAGCGAACAGCCGAGTATGAAATTTAGGCTCTATTCGCGCTCTGTGTTGATAATTAATCTGCCTTGTAAATCCTTAAGGTAATCTAGGAATTGTTGCTGGTATAACTGGTAAGAATTATTCTACGAGGTGTGTCAAGAGCGGGGGTTATAAGAATCTTGCAGGATTGCGAATCGCACTGGTAAGGAAATCAAATAACTTGAAATGAGTGCGTCAGGATCGTGGTGTTGACACAGGCTGCTAATGGTAATCCTCTTCTCTCTGGTGCCGAAAAGCTAGAATAGTGACAATGTTTTCTGACTCGATCTCAAACAGGGCAACATACCCGCCAGCCCCAAAACCTATCACCATCTCTCTCAGAAAAGGATTATCAGGAGAGGCCTTTCGACATGTGAATGGAAAGTCCTGAAGCAGATCCATGCTCTTTCGTATGGCATCAAGTGCCCTTCGAGCGGCCTCAAGATCGTTCTCAACCAGAAATTCGTAGAGCCGCAACAGATCATCTTTGGCCGCTTTCGTGTATTGTACCTGGTACTTCACTTGCGAGCCTTGGCATCTGCTTGTGACAACATCTCTTCCATTTCAGCCAAAACATCACTTGCGGCAAAGTATTCCCCCGAGTGCTTTGCTTCATCACGAGAAGCGAGGCCCCGAGCGATAAATTCTTTTTGCGCTCGACGTGACCGAATACTTGCACGAAGTGCGTGCTCCATGAAACTCGATAGTGTTTCGTCCTCGCGTAATACACTTTCTACATCATGGCGCAGTTCAGGATCGACTCGAAGTGACGGTATACTTGCTGTTTTCATAACGGACTCCTTGCGTTGCATTTGCAATACATCATATCAGCAGCACTGGATAAGGACAAGGAGATTTCTAATAAAATCGCTCCCAAAAAATTGATTAGGAGCCTTGGGTTACGAGTTTCATCACCTCGTCGCTGACACACCCGTTTTCGTGATTCAGGGGTGTGCAACTGACACACCTTTTTGTTGTGGCAATTCAAACACGACCTAGCACTTTCTGCAAGAATTGGCTGAAACCAAACCTTTGGATGTTTATTATTTATCAGGATAAATGAGAAGGCAGTCTTTACCCCACGGTTAGCTTTAAAATAGATTGGTGTAGACATGTTAGATATTTTTCACGCAGGAGGAAAACATGTTGAAGAAGCGACATAAGCACTATTCATTTATTTTTGGCATTTTGATTGCGTTTTTCATTCTTGTGTTGTCATCCACAGTGCAGTCACAAAAAAATGATGAATTGATCGAAACGGTAAAACAGCTTGAAAAAAAGCTTGGAGCACGAATTGGAATTGCCGTTTACGATGAGCAGACTGGTCGAAACTGGCAATACCACGCTGACGATCGGTTTCCAATAACAAGCACTTTTAAAACCCTGGCATGTGCGACACTGCTTTCACGTGTTGATGCTGGACAGGAGCAACTTGACCGAGTTGTGACGTTTGATGAGAGCAATCTTGTAACATATTCGCCTATCACAAAAACACGTGTTGGCTCAAAGGGCATGTCGCTTTCCGAACTTTGTGAAGCAACCATGTTCATGAGCGATAATGCTGCTGCAAACCTTATTTTAGATGCAATCGGAGGGCCTGACGCACTAACGGCATTCGCTCGTTCTGTCGGAGATGAATTTACTCGGCTAGACCGTAGGGAGCCTGATCTGAACGAAGCAATGCCTGGCGATGAACGCGATACCACGACACCAAATGCCATGGCGCTAACACTTAAAACCTTGGTGCTTGGTGACGCATTATCACAGAAATCACGTGAACAACTTGCCGAATGGCTCAAGGGTAACAAAGTTGGCGATGATCTGTTTCGTGCCGGGGTACCAAGTGACTGGATCGTTGCGAGATAGAACGGGAGCAGGTGGCCACGGTTCGCGTTCGATTGCCGCGATTATGTGGCCCCCGAAACGCAAACCAATTATAGCAACTGTCTACATAACCGAGACTGAAGCTTCGTTTGATGCTCGCAATGCCGCGATTGCGGAAATTGGTGAATCCATTGCAATAGTGATATTAAACCAGTAAAAGGGATAGCCTCTTCCAATACGAAATGAGTCTGAAGGAGACCCTCGTGTTTCTAACATGAGATGAGTCTGAACAACAGACTTGAAAACGTTCATGATGAAAGGATGAAAATCATCATGAATGTCAAACACCTTCAGACCCTGCAACAGGTCACCGACTTTCTTCACGGGAGTGGACCTTTGAACCGGCTCCAGCACCCCAGGCGGAACGCTACCAATGGATTGATCAGACCTTGCGCCATTTCCGCTATGCCAGCCGATCAAAGGCCGACAAAGGAGTGCTGATCGCTTATCTGTGTCGTATCAGCGGTTATTCCCGGCAGCAAATCACGCGCCTGATTCGACGTTACCGTGTGCAGGGGAAACTGTCCTGGGACGTCTCTCCCGCCAAGGGCTTTGTCTCCCGCTACACGGCTGAGGATATCCGCCTGCTGGCTGAGATTGATACCCTGCATGACACCCCGTCTGGCCCGGCGGTCAAAAAGCTCTGTGAGCGCGCCTGGTTGTGCTTCGGTGATCAGCGCTTTGAACGTCTGGCTGGGATCTCCGTCGCCCATCTGTATAATCTGCGCAAACGTTCGGAGTATCGCAAGCGACGGGTCGTCCACGAGAAAACCCGACCCGTCAAGAATCCCATCGGTGTGCGGCGCAAACCCGACCCGCAAGGGCGCCCTGGCTTTATCCGTATCGACACGGTTCACCAGGGCGATCTCGATGGCGTCAAGGGCCTCTATCACATCAATGCCGTAGATGAAGTCACCCAGTTCGAGGTGGTCTTCACCGTCGAACGCATCTCCGAGCAATTCCTGATCCCGGCACTGATCGCTCTGCTCGATATGTTCCCATTTCAGATCCTCGGCTTCCATGCCGACAACGGCTCGGAGTATATCAATCGCCGGGTTGCCGAATTGCTGGAAAAGCTTCGCATCGAACTGACCAAATCACGGTCGCGGCACTGTAACGACAACGCTCTGGCCGAATCCAAAAATGCCGCCGTCGTGCGAAAAATCCTCGGCTATTGTCATATCCCGCAAAAGTTTGCCCCTCAGGTCAACCGCTTCAATCAGGACCATCTGGTCCCGTATGTCAATTATCATCGACCCTGCTTCTTCCCCGAGACTATCATCGATGACAAGGGAAGACAGCGTAAACGCTACCGCTATGAACACATGATGACACCCTATGAAAAGCTCAAATCTCTCCCGGACGCTGACCAGTTCCTCAGGCCCGGACTGTCGTTTCAATCTCTGGATGACATCGCCTTTGCGATCAGCGATAATGAAGCAGCAAAACGCCTGCAAGAGGCAAGGCATCAACTCTTTGTATCGATCGATGAACGTTTACTCGCCGGTTGATTCAGACCCACCCTTCAGACTCATCTTCGGATTGGAATAGACTGGGATGACTGTACAAAAAAGTGGATAAACACGAATGGTGATATTTTTCTCAAATGCCGTTTTCACCTCGATCCCAAGCTTTTAATTCCCTGATATATCACGATTTGCAAAAATCTTGATTGGCTAGCACGTAGGCTTACTATAAATCCTGTTGCAAGTGATTCTTGAATTACCTAAGACATAATGGCTGACAGTTTGGCCAAAAATTGACCTGCCCCTTGCAAACGTGGGTTATGTTGGAAAGATATTCATCTTCCAACACAGAGCCAAAACCAAGGAGGCAGGTCATGAAAAAGTCTATCATTTATGTTGGTCTGGACGTCCACAAAAACTCTATTGAAGTTGCATTCGCTGATTTTGGTCGCGACAGCGAGGTTCGAAGTTACGGTAAAATCGATGGTAGCCTGGACGCCCTCGATAAGGTCATACGTAAGCTCGTTTCTAAAAACTGCAACCTCAGTTTTGTCTACGAAGCAGGTCCTTGCGGTTACGACATTTATCGACATCTGACTGCGAAGGGGTTTGATTGCATCGTTGCTGCACCTTCAAAGATACCGAGGCAGGCAGGTAACCGTATCAAAAATGACCGTAGGGATGCTCAGATGTTGGCACGCTTGCACCGGGCTGGCGAGTTAACAGCGGTCTCAGTTCCTCTTGCGGAAGATGAGGCGATGCGGGATCTGACTCGTGCACGTGAAGATGCGAAATCCTTGGAATTGCGGGCCAAGCAACGACTTCTGGCATTCTTGCTTCGTCATGGTCATCGTTTCACCGGACGATCGAATTGGAGCAAGGCACACTTCCGCTGGATGTCTAACCTTGCAATGCCGCATCCAGCGCAACAGATTGTTTACCAGGAGCTAATCGATTCACTGAGGGAATGTAGCCAACGTGTTGAACGGCTCACCCGACAGATTCAGGAATTTCTGCCTAACTGGCATAGGTATCCCGTTGTGCAGTCGATCCAGGCCTTGCGTGGACTCTCAACGATCGTTGCAACCACCACTATCGCAGAAATTGGCAATCTTGGCCGCTTTGAACATCCAAAAGAACTCATGTCATATCTTGGTCTTGTTCCCTCCGAACACTCCAGTGGTCAAACCACAAGGCGAGGAGGCATTACAAAAACCGGAAACGGACATGTCAGGCGGGTCTTAATCGAAGCAGCTTGGGCTTATCGCCTTCCTGCACGGGTTAGTGAGACATTGCATTTCAGGCAGAAGGATCTACCGCAGAACATTTGTGCGATAGGTTGGAAAGCACAACTTCGTTTATGTGCACGCTACAAGCGCTTGATGGCAAAAGGCAAGTCGCAGAAACTGATCATTGCAGCGATTGCACGAGAACTGTGTGCATTCATTTGGGCTATTACACGTGAAGTTGAAATCCAAACTGAAGGATAAGCCAGAAGTCAGAAGCACATAACAGCGTGGAGATTGTATGGATTGTTGAAGATTATTCCCGGACAGTGCCAGAGACGCAACCACGATCAGGAGAACCCTCGGAATATCCTATCTGATAAGGTCTTAAAGACCGAACTCACGACCTAAGAGAGAGGCAGCTCCGCGACGAAACTAAGTCAGGCGGTATCCAACCCGCGTATATCAGAGTGATCAATCGCCGCAGAAAGGTTCCGTCTCTGACAGTGACCGGGAACTATACGGAAAGAAAACCGCTGAAGCACAGTTGGGCAGGAATGTTATCGTCTATTGACAACAGTCAGCCATATCAGGATATTTAGCGGGCTTGCTTGTCACAAAAAAATGCCATCCGCAGTCTTGCAGATGGCGTCCATTTCCTCAAAATTTCTTACTCACCAAGCTCCTGACACACTCTTTTGATTTGAGCAGATCTTCAAAAAACAGGATTCTTATAAGTTGTGTCAGAAGAAAATTATGTAACCATCAGGGTACGAAAGGCGGGGGAGTATCTTGTTGGCATGACTGGTTGTCTCCTCTCTTATTTATTTGAGGCGACAACTATGCTGATAATCATATAAGAGGCACCTCCAGCACAGCAGCAACCAACAACGTTGTTGCTATGCTGAGACGAAGTGAAAAACTTCATAGAGGAGGTGCGGCATGAAACTACATTGTGGATTGGATCTTCACTCAAACAACACGTACGTCGGCATTATCGATCAGAACGGAAAAAGGGTTGTACGAACGAAGCTTAAAAACATACCGGAGAATATTCTCCATTTCCTCGATCCGTACAAAGAGGACCTTGCGAGCATCGTTGTCGAGTCGACGTACAATTGGTATTGGCTGGTGGATCTACTTATGGATGAAAAATACAAGGTTCACCTTGCCAACCCATCCGCGATACAAAAATATTCAGGACTCAAACATTCCGATGATACCGATGATGCGTTCTGGCTAGCCGAAATGCGGCGACTAGGGATCTTGCCGGAGGGTTATATTTATCCAAAGGCAGAGAGGCCCGTACGTGACTTGCTCCGGAAACGGGGGCACCTCGTAAAACTCAGGACCTCGCTAATTATAAGCTTGCAGAATATCATTTCCAGAAATTGCGGTGTCAAACTGAGTGCCAATGATATTAAGGTCGTTCAAGAAGATCGAGTTGCTCCTTTTCTGAGCGATCAAGAAGAATTGTTTTTGGCTGGCGCTGTCAGCAAAGACGCAATTGATTTTTTAGGAGGTAAGATTCGGTACATCGAGACTGAGGTTAGAAACCGCAGTCGATTGAAAGAGCCATACACGTTGCTTCGGACGATGCCTGGAGTAGGTAACATTCTTAGCCTCACCATCATGCTGGAAACGGGACCAATCAGTCGATTCTCGAAAGTCGGTGATTACGTGTCTTATTGCAGAAAGGTGCCCAGTCTCTGGACGAGCAATGGAAAGAAAAAGGGCAAGGGGAATCAAAAGAACGGCAATCGATATCTGGCATGGGCATTTTCTGAAGCTTCAGAACTTTCCCGACGAACTGACGAGAATGCAAGGGCATATTACAATCGAAAGCGGCAGAAAACAAACTTAATGGTTGCTCACGCTGCTCTTGCACACAAACTAGCCAGAGCGGCGTATTACATCATGAAGGATCAAGTTCCTTTTATGCCAGAAAAGCTATTTCGATAACGAATGGGATGGGACGGTGAACCTGCCCCTGTGTTGGTTCAACCACTTATGCTGATTGGAACCCGTTCCATCCCGCTTGATTTTGTCATCAACATTTTTGCTGCCCATGTCGTGAGCCACAAGTGGCTGGTTAACAACCATTAGTGCTGAAACAACCATTTGGACACGGCATGGAACCGAAGGTTTTCTGGTCCGTCTGATGACGGAAAAGGTCAATCCAAAAAGATAATCGGAAAAGACCTCAATCCTGATGGGTGACTGGCGCAGCAAGACTGACGCTTCAACATTCGAAAACTTCGGCAATAGTATAGATGTGGGTGATTACGCTTAAACCGAAACCGAGAGAAGAATGTCTTTCTCTTCCAGGGGATATTTATGCCCCTTGACCCGGTGCCTTTAAATGGGTGACACAGGGGGTAAAATCCGGTTTTGAAAATCCCCTCCTGAACAATTCTTTATTGCGAGAATTGAAGCTGACAACGTAAAAAACGTTCTTTGCCAAATCCACCGAAGATCATTCCACTTTTCCCATATCACGA
>CAVYNW010000020.1:0-6802 GCA_963769955.1 uncultured delta proteobacterium | reverse complement strand
GACTGCCGAATATGACCAGTCACGAGTGTTTTGATGTCGGGCGGTTGCATGAAACCCTGGCGATGATATTCAAGGGCGAGCTAGGCGCGGCCAGTGGTGCCGAACGTCAGGCGCTGGTCAAGCAATACCTGGCTGCACAAGATGGCCCGCTGGCCTGTGAGCGTATTGTCAATGTCATTGAGGAAAAAATGACGCGCCAGCCGGTGCTGCCTCAACCTCATTTGCGCGACCGGCTTGCAGCCAGGGGGGCTGCCAGCTGGCGGCGACTGGTCAGGTATGCTCGCAAGCATTTGCCGGGCACGCACGCGCCGCCGGAGTTTCATCGTCATCGCTATCCAGGTATTTCGCTTGAAGAATTAATAAATCGAACCCAGAGAATTAAACAGGTTCTCGGCGACACCAGCAAGGTGAAAGCTGAACAAGTTTCTGATCAGATTTTTTTGATCCAGCCATCAGGAGATGAGAAATGAAAGTTTTGATATTGGGCACAGGGAAAACAGGGACCACCGCCATGGTGTATAAAGTCTCCGGAGGGTTGCCAAACTGCCATGCGTTTTCCGGGGGGCATCCGGGCAAGCATGTCGGAGATTATGAGAATGCGGTCTATAAACATACCTACGACGAGCGTAAAGGCAAAGGCTTCGATGCTTTCCAGGAGCACTTGAGCAAAGAACATTATGATCGGAAGATCTGGATGGCCCGCGATCCACGCGATGCTGCCGTCAGCCGCATGCTGTATCGATGGCACCGCGGTTACGATGGGTGTAAACAGCAATTTGAAAAGCACCTCGAGCTGGTTTTGAAAAAAGAGCAGGACCCGGCATCCATTTCTTTCAGCGAAATCTGCCGTTACACCGGGCACCAGGGCAGCCCGCGGTCTGTCGCAGAGGTCGTCGATGAAGAAAGCCGTCGCTACCAACAGATGAGCGAATTCGTCAAAGGCCTGGGCAACGATTGGATCCTGTTTACGTTCGAGGATATGGTGGCCAACAAATTCGATGTCCTCAATGAATACCTCGGATTTGAGGTCCAGGCCGACGCCAATGTCCCCAGCGCTTCCGGGAAAGCCAAGGTCATCCGGAAAAAGGACAGCGGCGACTGGCGCCTCTGGTTCACTGAAGAGGACACGGAGCTTTTCAAGCCGGCCTATCTGCCTTACATGGAGGTTATCGGCTATGACTGCAATGACTGGAAGCTCGACCCCAATCCGGTCATCGATCCGAAATATTCCTCGGTTTACATGCAGAACCTGCCGCAGAAGGCAACCAAAAACAAGATCCAGCGCTACCTGGATTCCACCTTCCAGCGTCTGTTTAAACGCTAGCCATTGAGGACAGGGACAATAAGCCTGGATGAAGATATTCTTTTTACTGCGCCACTCTGGGTATCTGCGCAATTATGAAACCGTGGTCAAGCTGCTGGCCGAGAAAGGGCATCATGTCCATTTAGGCTTTTTCAAGATCGACGATCTCTACAGGTTAAAACAGCTTGAGGCCCTGTTGCGCGAGTCCCCTGACATCACCTATGACGTCTATCCCAGGCGTCTGTGGCTATGGGGTCCTCTGGCCGATTTCGTCCGGATTTTGCAAACCTACACCAGGTTCTTGGGCAAGAGCTACCAGGATGCGCATAAGCTCAGGCAGAGAGCCGCAGCCTTGCTGCCAGCGTTCATTTGTGGTCTGTTACGCCGCTTCGTGGGCAGCAGCGAAAAGAAAATCTGGTCTGTGATCAAAGGGCTCCAGGCTGTCGAGATGGCCATCCCCTTCGACCCCGGCATTTCCAGGGCTCTTGCCGCATATAACCCGGATATCTTCCTCGTCACACCCCTGATTGACCTGCGGGCCACCCAGCTTGACTGGGTAAAATGCGCGAACTCTGCAAAGATAAAAACCGGGCTTTGTGTGGCCAGTTGGGATAACCTGACGAATAAAAGTTTAATCCAGGCAGAAACGAACATCATCCTGGTCTGGAACGAATTCCAGAAAGCCGAAGCCGTTAATCTGCACAAAATACCCGCTTCCAAAATTATCGTGACCGGCGCCCAGTGTTATGACAGGTGGTTTGATTGCCGGCCTTCAAAGTCAAAACAAGAATTCCTGCGTCATGTCGGGCTGGAGGACGCAAAATCCTTTGTCCTGTATTTGTGCTCTTCACGGTTTATTGCGCCCAATGAGGTTGATTTTGTCAAGGCATGGATCACAGGCGCTGAGGAATATCGAGAATCCCCACGTGAAAGGCCTCGGGGTGCTGGTGAGGCCGCATCCGCAAAATGCTTCGCAATGGGAAACCGTTGATTTCTCAGGGGTTGAAAATGCCGCGATATACCCACGGGGAGGAGCCAACCCCGTTGGCAAAAGCTCTGTAAACGACTTCTACGACTCCATGTATTACTGCGAGGCCGCCGTCGGTATCAACACGAGCACGATGATCGAAGCCGGTATTCTGGAAAAACCGGTCTTCACCATTTTATCCTCAGAATTTAGCCACACGCAGGAGGGGACCCTGCATTTTCACTATTTGGTCAATGGGGGATTGCTTTATATCGGCACCAGTCTCAGCGAACACTTTGACCAATTAAGCACCGTGCTGGACGGCCAGTCGCATCACAAGGGAAGAATCCGCACCTTTGTTGAAAATTTTATCAGGCCTCAGGGCCTCGCCAAGCCAAGTACCCCCATTTTTGTCGAGGCCCTGGAGGAATTGCATAAACAGCCCGCAGCGACGTCGGGCCACAAGACCTTTGGCTCTCATGCCCTCACGGCTCTTCTGACGCCTTTGGCCCTGGCATTCTATGGCGTGACCGCGACAGCGAAGCATTTCAAGGCAAAGGCATCGAAAAAGGTGAATCGTGAATAACCGGCGTGCTGTTTTTGATACCCCATTGACGGCTTCTGCGGACACGCCTGCCTCTGTTTGCGAACCGGCCAACAGACGGTGGATGATTCCGGGAGAGGGGACGCCAGGCCAAAAATTTGCCTGGCCATGCCACTCTACAATCAGACCAAATTCATCGACGAAGCGATAACGTCTCTGCTTGCTCAAACCTACCATGATTTCAAGCTGGTTATCGTCGATGACTCCACCGAACTTGCCCCGGGCGACATCGTTAAACGGTTATGCTGCAAGCGATAGCCGCATTCACTACATCAAGAACGCAACGCGCAAAGGGATGGTCGGGAATTGGCAGGCCTGCTTCCAACATGCAGAGGGTGCAGATTATTTCGCCTGGGTCGCCGACCATGATCTCTGGCATCCGGAGTGGTTGGAAAAAATGGTGTGTGCCTTGAACGTCGAATCCAGGTCGTTTTAGCTTACCCGTTGTTTGAGCGGATTACGCCTGAAGGGGATGTCATCGATAAGCCGTTACGATGTTTTTCGACTTGTAATTTGAGTGACTTCGACAGAGTTAAAGCCGTATGCTGCGATGCCCGTGCTTTTGGTAAAATGGTTTATGGGCTTTTCCGCCGGAGGCCCTTTGCCGGGCGGGTGTTTTCCGTCGCGTGCTGTTCCCGGATGTGGTCCTTTTGCATGAACTCGCCCTGTATGGTGATTTTAAACAAGTGGATGAGAAATTATGGTTTATCAGACGTGTTGCTAAATTTAGTATCGAACGTCAGAAACACACACTTTTCGTCAATAAACCCTGGTACATCTATCTGCCATGGCCCCTTGTAAATGCCGTGCGTTCTCCTGCATACCGCCAGTTCGGATACCCGATTTTAAGCAACGTTGTCTCGGTCTTTATCTTGCGTTTATGTATTTCTGCCGGCATATAGGGAAGCTGGGGTCAGGGAGTTGGGTCGGTTCTTACTACGAGTGGAGCCGAGGCAAAAAACCATGGATGAAGAGACTGAAGAAGCGTATCCTGCGAACAATCAATCAGGCTTAACTTAAATCTTGCCTGCATAATCCGGCCTAGACACTCGTCACGGTATTCCCCGTTATTCCAATTCTGCAGTCTGTGCTGGCTTTTTCCAGCTCTTCAGCTTCTTCAGGAAAGGTCACCGGCAGGAGCAAGGCCCGCTGGTACTGCTTCTTGACGTCTTCACGGCTGTCCAGCTTGTCGTAAACCTTGGCCAGGTTGTAACGATGGGAAATCCGATCGTGCAAACCGATGGCTTTCAACAAGAGCTTTTCCGCTTCTTTAAGCGAAGCTTCAGGCAGGCCACCATAGACGATATTCAAAAAGGCCCGGGGAAAAAATCCCAGTGAAGAAACCTTGTAATGCCAGCGGCTCAGGACCAGATAGGAAATGTCGTCGTCAGGCTCAAGAGTGATGGCTTTCTCGATGTTTTCCTTGATCTCCCTTGACTGCCGGCCGCATTTCCGGTCAGTATATTTCGCTTGAGCTCCCAGGGCTATCGCCAGCCATTTGTAACCATCGCTCTTGTCTGTGGCTTCTGCATGGCTTGACGGGCATATTTTTCAGCTTCTTGAAAGTAGGACATCGACTTTTGGTCGGTTTCGGACAGGCGCCCCATCTGTACTGCGTACGCGCCTTTCTCCAGGCGATATCTCCCCGGCTGGAGTCTTTGTCCGTCTTCTCGGCAAGAGTTCCTAGGCTTGCTGGTTCTCACCTTGAGCCAACAGCTCATCGACCCTTTGATAGGGGGTTTCCGCAGCGGCCAGGCATGGCGGACTGGTGAAGCTCAAGAGTACCAAGAGCATCGCGATGAGTACTTTTCGGGTAACGATTCTTCATCGCAATGTGCGGTGAACGAGAATTTACCGCTCTCAGAGACTGTGGGTGCGCTTCAAGCGATTTGCGTGGGAATTTGCTTGATATCCCCATCGGAAATCTGAAAAACCCGATCGGCTACATCGACCAAGGCTGCCTGATGGCTGATTGCCAGGATGGTCAATTGACCGCGCAGCCCTTTAATGTCTGGCAGATCGCCGCTTCCGTTTTAGGATCGAGCGCGCTGGTCGCTTCGTCGAGAATCAGCAGCTGCGGCCGATGGATCAGGGCCCGGGCAATCGCAATCCGTCTGCCGTTGCCCTCCCGAGAGCTTCGCCCCCCGTTCGCCAACGGTCGTGTGGACCCCTTCGGACATTTCACTGACAAAGTCCCATGCTCCAGCGGCTTTGAGGGCATATTCCACATCCTCGAAGCGTCAGGGAAGGCTCGCCCAGGGTGACATTGATGAAAATGCTGTCGTGCAACAGGATGGTGTCCTGGGGCACATAGCCGATCATGTGCCGCCAGCTGCGCAGGTTCAACTCCGGAAGCGGTGTGCCGTCAATCATAACGGCCTCCCTTGTACAGGGTGGAAGAGGCCGGTGATCAAATCGACCAGGGTCGTTTTCCCGGACGCCGAGGGGCCAACGATCGACGTGAGGTCCGACACGGGATCTCGAGCGAAACATTTTTCAAGATCAGCTGATCGCCGTAACCAAAATCAACGCTGATCGATCATGATCGCGTGTTCCAGGGTCGCCCTGAGGTCGCCGCCCAGGCGGTTCCTTGTGTTCCTGGGCCTTGCTGATCTTCTCCTGGAGCGACCAGTAGGCACTTTCGCAGATGGCCATTTCCTGGTATTTGCGCTGTACCTTTCCGGCCTCGTTCAACATGCGTGCCAGGAGGAATATCAGCATCATGACTTTCGGAAGGTCCATATGCAGGTGAATCAGCATGACGTAGAGGCCGGCGATCACCAGCAGGGTCATCAGCGGCTCCTGGACACCGCGTAGGGCGGCTTTGCTGAAAACCTGTTTGCGCAAGGCCTTGTTCAACTTCAAGGTGTTGGCCGAGAGCAACTCATCGGCCAGGTTTTCACGGCCGATGGCCTTGAACGCTTTGAGGGAATGCAGGCTGTCGGAAAACCGGGCGAGCAGCGATTGCAACAGACGGGTCTGTTTCTGTCCGGCCCGCTTCGATCTTGGTTACCAGATTGAAGAGCATGAACAGAATCAAGTAGGCGCTGACATGAAGAGCAAGGTTGTTTTCCAGGAGACGAGCAGGGCGACGACGAAATAGGCAAAGGCCTGGATCGCCATGGCCATGGCCGTCGCGGCATGGAGATAGCCGTTGAGGCGCGCATGACCTCTGTTCCGGCGGCATTGGCCATGCTGCCTACCTGCTGGCCGAGGAATACCCCCAGCGGGTTGAGAGCAGGGCGCGCAACAGGGTCAGGCGCAGGTCGGTGGCGACATGGGCAACCGTGTAACCGATCTTGCGGTCGGCCAGAAGAATCAGGAGCTCCTGTAATATTGCCCCGACCAGGATGACCATCAGCAACCACCCGATGGTTGAAGGGATACCGAAAAAAGTCAGTACCGCATCGTAACTTTGTCAGAACCGGTCGGCGCTGCCGGAGAGATGCACGCATCACCCACCGGCAGGTTGATGGCTTTTTGCAGCAGAGGTAACAGCGCGGTCAGCCCGACGCCTTCAACGACACTCTGGCCAGGATCAGGGACAACAGCATCATCAGGCTTTGCATAGGGTAGGCCCGAGCAAACTTGAGCATCAAGTGCATTTTTGTCAGTCTACTTTCATTGTCGGCGTAAAGAGGGTTTTGTTTGGCTTCTGATTCATTAATCGATTGTGGTACATAAGCCTGCAACCGCGGCTGCGAGCGTCCAAAGGCGCGGCGCTGATAGCGAGCATGACGCTTGTTATGCTATTTTGGAAACCAGGGAAGGCAAAGCCCTCAAATCCTCTATAATGAGAGGGTTTCCCCTGATCGTCGAATCATCTTGATTGGCGATCATCGCAACAAAGTGGCAGCCGAACTGCTCAGCTCCACGCCAGTCATCAGCCTGGTCGCCGATATGCACAATCTCTTCTTGTGTCGAACGG
>CAVYNW010000019.1:0-25841 GCA_963769955.1 uncultured delta proteobacterium | reverse complement strand
ATTCTGAGCTGCTCCGGCTTTGATCAGTGGCAGAAGCGCTGCTGCTGCACTGCTATGCTCAGTCTTATTCATTTGATCTGGCCCTTCAGCACAATGAACGGCAGCAAAGAAACTGCGCAGGTGCTGACGATGATATGGCAACCGGCCCCTCCCCTGCTTCGTACAGCTCACCATCAAGAGTGAATTCCCCTTCATAGCGAAATTGCACTTCTTGCACCTTATGGCTGGAATATCCGTTTAACTTGTCGCATGACGGCTTCCGCCCGAACGAAAAAGAGAGTCACGACCCTCAGTAGACGTTTGGGCCTTGCTGCTATGGCAGTGAAGTACAGCGGACCCCCCTCTTCCCCCCAGTAATGGTCGCATCCCCATAAACAGATCGTTCGAGAGAAGTAACGAAAAATAAAAGGTCTGTCCTCTCCTCTGCCCGGTAGCCATTGAGGCCAATTTTATATGTTAAGGGAGGGAGTTTGTCATGGTTTTTGAAGAGAATCGCCAGCAGCAGTCGCAGCATGGTCAAGGCGGGCATAAGCTGTCCCGCCACCCCATGGGGTTGTCTTTGCTATGAAAGATCCTGATGCCTGCGCAGATAGCACCGGCGCCGAAAAACATGCCGAAAAGAGGCTCTTTGTCCTGCCGTTGAATGTGCAATATCGGGCGTGAACTGACAACAAGCTCCTGGTTGGCCGCCCTTGACCATTCGAGGATTCTCTGCAGTGCGACCACCGGTGAGCCGGCAACACCGACATCCCTGGGCAACATACTGGTGGTTCCAGCGCACAAAAGCGCGAGTAACGGCGGTCTGGAAACAGAGTCTGTCTACCGAGCACGGTCAAGACAGCCTGAACCGTACCATCACCTCCGTTAACAACGATCAACTCAACCCCTTCCTGGGCAAATTCGGACAGAACTTTCAGCACCTCGTCCGGCTTTGTCGCCTGACGATGCAAGACTTCCGGCCAACGGGCCAGAAGCTTGCGAATAGCCCTGCCCCCCTTTTTGTTGCCGCCGCTGAGAGGATTGGTCAGTACGCCAACCCGCTAGCTGTGGCCCTCTCTGTAATAATCGGCGGCGTCGCCCTGTCGTCTGCATAAAAGGGTTACTCCTGACCTTTTACAACCTTGGGACGACGACAAAACCATCTCTGGTAAATGGAGAGGCTCTCATCAGTGGGGTCAAGATCGAGAAACCAGGAACGTAGAGGTCCTGATTTTATCCGGGCCTGAACCCCAATGAACAATCGTGCAATCAGGAAAATGCTGGACAGGACTGTCCATAGGCAGACGGCCAAGAGGCCAATATCCGGTCGATTGAAAAACAGACTGACGGTTAAAAGGATCAGGTTAGGATTACGCCGTCCGGTGATCAGCCGAAAACAGGAGTCAATCGGTTGCCAGCAGAAGATCCCGGACGACTCCAGGAATTGTTTGAAAACCACCTCGACCAACCTTCCGGCAACGTAGCCGGCAAGCACAGCCTGGATGGCAAACTCTGTTGACATAAGAGGCAGGCTCGCAGGCTCAGCGCCCACACGACATACCAGATAGGAGGGAAAACCAAGTCGATGGCATGATCATAGGTGTTGCCGAAGGTGCTGTAGTTCAGAGTGACCCTGGCAAGTTTACCGTCCACCGTATCGAGAAAGGTCATCAACCAGGCCATAACCAGACCGGTTGCATAAAAGCCCTTGTAAAACATAAGCACAGCCAGAGCCGACAGGACAAGGCTCAGGGTTGTTACCTGGTTGGGCGAGATGCCATGTCGTGCGCATATTCCCGTTGCCCAGCGTGCCGGTGTCGGCCAGAGCCATTTGGTCACCAGGTCAGTCACACCTTTATAGGAACCATCGAAGAGTCGTTTTTCCAGGCTCCGGCGATTCTGTGCGGAGATCGGCAAGAGATAAGGCATATCGAACTTGCGCAAGTCTTTCTGGTAAGCGTTGACCAGTGTTTCCGGAGACTCGCGGCGCAACCCGTCCGGATAGTCACCCTCAGCACCCTCAGTGAGAATCAGCCTCCATGCTGATCGGCAAGTTCTCCGGTAACATGTGCCGCGACAGGTCGTGGCCCCTGGGGGGTATCAGCCTCCATGACGATACCAACGCACCAACCATGTTCTGGATAATCCTCTGGTCATAGAGAAAATCGCCGCGCAGAAGCAGAACGGAATCATCTTCCGCCACAGGGCCAGCTCCTCCATGGGAGGCTTTTAACACCAGCTTTGGTGAGCATCCTCTCAGCCGCTCACGTGAAGACAAGCCCCACAAACGAGTGTTATTTTCCTTGAAAATCCGTACTTTTATTGCCATCTGCTTAGACCTGTAAATTTGTTTTCGGCCGGGACATTTCAATGCTTGCCATGAGCCCTGCCCGAGAAAGATTGGTAGAAAAAACGAAGTCGGTACTATATACTCCCTGCATGGCAGAAGTAAAGAAAGAGAAACCATCGATCCTCTCCGGACCGTCGAGGAAAAAGCGCAATCGCCACAACTCGACAGCTTCTGTCTGGCCCATATCTCCGATCTTCACCTGACCTCGCTATCAATGGTAAAATGGAGCCAACTGTGCAATAAACGCTTATTGGGCTACCTGTCGTGGAAACGCAAAAGACGACTGGTCCATCGCCGCGAGATTGTCGAGGCGCTGGTCAAAGACCTCAACGCGATTTGTCCTCAGCATATCAGTGGTCACCGGAGACCTGACCCATATCGGCCTGCCCGATGAATTTGCTGAAGCGGCACAATGGTTGCCATGCCTCGGGCCTGCCGAACAGGTCACCGTTATTCCTGGCAACCATGAGGCCTACGCGGGTCATGACTGGTCGAAAAATCTCATCTCATGGGCGCCATACCTGCTTTCCGACAGCAAACCGGAAAACACCAAGCTGAAGACTTTTTCCCCAGCTCTGCGAATTCGCGGCCAAATCGCATTGATCGGTCTCTGCTCGGCAAGGCCCAGTTTACCCTTTTTTGCGATTGGCAGCCTGGGTAAAAAACAATTGCAGCTATTGGCAAAGCTGCTCAAGGAAACCGGTGAAGCAGGACTGATGCGGGTCGTTCTGGTTCATCATCCACCCGTTCCGGGGACCACAGACTGGCGTAAACGGTTGGTTGACGACAAAGCCTTCTCAGACGTTGTCCGCCATCATGGAGCAGAATTGGTGCTGCATGGCCACACCCATACCTCAACCTTGCGAGAACTGCAGGGCCCGGCCGGAACAAATCCCGGTGGTTGGCGTCCCATCAGCCTCGGAACTGAATCCGCGGAGCGCACGTTGCGCCGGGTACAATCTCTATCAGATAAAACGAAACGGTTCGAACTGGGATCTGAGTATGACTGTCAGACGTTATTCGGACAAAAACGGCCGGGTTTATCGAGGAGCGGCAAGTTACCCTGGGCAAACCACGCTTGTGACCAAAAGTGCCATCAGGTTGGTTCTTTTTGCAGGGCAGTCTAGGGCACTCTGAACAGCAACCAGTTGGTCATCAGGACAATAATCGCAAGGGGCAGCAGGGTTGTAAAAGCCGGATGTAATCCTATCAGCAGCCCTGTATATCCCAGGGCCTGGTCGAAATAGTAGTAGGAGATGCCGACGATGGCGCCAAGTGTTACCCTGCGACCGGGATTGGCTTCTCGAGCATGACCGAAAGCAAAGGGCAAGGAGAAAAAAATCATTGCTGCCACCTTGAGCGGAAGGGTTGCCTTCTGCCATAAAGCCAGAATGTACTGATCTGCATTCTGACCCCTTTTCTGCAGGAGCTGAATGTACTGATAAAGTTTATCAAGAGAGAGCATGTCGGGTGTGATACTCAGGATGTCCGCCTGTCTCCTGTTCAGCAAAACACCCAGATCCAGACGGCCGCAGCTGGTCAGAAATTCTGTACCGGGAAAAGTGATCTGCCTGACATCATGACCGAGCCACTCTCCGTTTCCGAGGATTTCAGTCTCTTCCGAAGATAATACATCTGATCGGTTTCCCCTGTTTATCAAATTCATAAACACTGACATCGGCAAGACCGGCACTGGCAGATGACGGACGGACATTGATGAAACGGTTGTTGTCCCGGGTCCAGAAACCGCCTTTCGACAACAACACCCCTTCTCCGGAAATTGCGATTTCTCGATTGATCTTTGCCTGCTGTTCCAGCGATGGCACAACAAACTGGGCTAACAAAAGCACGCCCAGCATAATCACGCTGCCGGCACTCAATACCACGCGCGCAATACGAAATACGGAAAACCCGCAAGACCTCATCGCCAGGAGTTCATCGCTGTTGGCCAGCGTACCGAGAGCAACGATCGCTCCCAGCAGAGAGCTCACCGCCGCCAGGCTGATAACTCGACCCGGCAAGGTGTAAGCCACGTACATGAAGGCATCCTTCATCTGGTAGCTGCCCTCACCGACATCATCGAGCTGACCGACCAGTTCAAGAAAAGAGAACAAGGCTTGTCATGATGAGGAAAACCAGGAGCCAACCGAATGCCAAGCGGAGACTGATGTAGCGAGTGAGTATTTTCATAGGAGCAAAAAGCCGTCCTCAAAAAAGGATCCACTGACTCATTTATAACCGGTCGCCTGAACGAAAAGGCTTTAGCAACAAGACGAATAATATAACAAGCAGGCCCTGTGGCCACCAAATCCCCGGGAAAGAGCCAACCACTCCTTGCTCCATCCAGATTTTAGCCACGGCTGTCAAGTTGTAATAGACTGCAAAAATAATAACACCCTGGAAAACATGCACGGATTTTCCACGCCGCGGCGCCGTGCGACCCAGAGGAACACCGAGCAAACCAAGCAAAATCGTGGAAAACCCGGTAGAAATCCGCCACTGCAGCTCAGCAATATCACCGGGGTCTGCCGACCCGGACAGGCTGATTGTCGGTGCAGCCTTACGGCGATAGGTGGACGATTCGACCTGCTTGGGAATCAGCGCCATTCGGGTATTCTGAAAATGAATAAGCTTTGTGTTGTTGTCATTATCCATGAATTCATAGTGATAACCATCACGCAGAACAATGCTTTTTTCTGCGGTTACAGGATTTATCTCCTGCCATGCCTCGTTGGCCCGGGTTATTTTGCGGGAGGTCTCACTGCGTTGTTCTATGAAGACGCCTTTTGCACGGCGCTGGAATTTATCAAGTTTTCGATAAAAACGACATAATGGTCCTCGCCAATCTCATGGAAGCGACCGGGGCGGAGGCGGGAGAGGTCGAAATTTGCTTCAGCGTCAGCTTTAAGCCAATAACTTTTCTCATAAGCCCAGGGACGGACATAAAGAGAGAGCACGGCAACGACACAGCGACGAAAGAGACCAGAAAACCGAGCCAAAGAGTGTGCGCTCGCCAAGCCCGCAAGCCTGCATCGCTATGATTTCGGAGCTGGCATGCAGCCTGGCCAAAACGCTTATGACCGAGAGGAACAGGGTTATCGGAATCAGAACTTCCAGGGCAATCAAGATTTTCAGAGAGACCAGGGCCAGGACGGTCTTGCCCGTCATCAGACCGTTTGCAGCATCAGGAAGGTAGCGTGCGGCAGAATAGCCGGAGAAGATGACGACCAGAACAGAGCAGATGGTCAACAGCGGCGTCAGTATCTCACGGTTCAGATAACGTTTGATGAGCAAGTCAAGTCCAGTAGGTTGAGAGTGCGTCCATATATGAGACTGTTTTGAATTGCAAGAGGCAAGACGGTTTTATCTTAGCAGAGACTCCTCGTCATATATGGCCTGAAGCGTTGACTGCAAGGCTGTTGAAGAAACATTGCTGGTGTACTCAAAATAAACCACATCCACACCATGCCCCGCCAACTCAGCCTCCACCTCATTGAATAAATCGGAGCCCTTCCAGTCGCTGCCGACGAACATGACATCGAATTTTATTTCATGATAAGCCGCGACCTTATCTCTGTGTTTCTGAGTAACGACCTTGTCAACACATTTTAATGCAGACACGATCTCAACCCTCTCCTAAAAGGAATAACCGGTTTCTTGCGTTTATATTTCAGGACCAGTTCATCAGTACTCACACCAACAATCAGCCTGTCACATTGGCTTTTCGCCCTTTGCAGCAGTCTGAGGTGCCCAACATGAAACAGATCAAAAACACCGGTTGTGTAGCCAACTATTTCATCTTTCATTTAAGCTCGTCCTTTAATCTTGTTGAAATCTTGTTATTTACTGCCAAATGCGACGCTGGCATGCATGACGACTCTATCTACCATAGTCGTCGGAGACAAAAAAGCGATTCTGCTATTAACCCTATCGGCCCAGGCACAAGGGAACAAGACCTGATTCTCATCCTCGGATATCATTCGCTCCTGTGCTGCACAGAGATTTTTTCCGGGAGGCCACATTCTACTGCTTTTCTGCCAGAATCGATTCGACCAAGAGCAAATCCTCAATTTTGTCGACATCGACCGCAGCTTCGGCGAAAGGCATGCGGACGACACCCACCCGCAGATGCATCTTTTTTGACAACCGCGCCATGGCCTGCTCCAGTGAGAGTTGTCCAAGGAGGTAACGCAGCACAGTTGTCCAGCCAATCATCTTGATGATGCGCAGAGGCTTCTTTCTCTCCTTCTCCACCTTGCGCCAGAAATCTGCAGCATTGCGGCCTTGCGGAGTCAGAAAGGCAAAGAGATTACAACCGCAATAGCCGCCGTCATTGAGCTTTGTGACGGTACGCTTTGATTCCGGGGAACGCCTCGGCAACAAGCTCATGGCGCGCCACCCCGGCCACGACGTCACAGCCGCTCTCGCGCGCTTTTGAACAAAAGTGGTCAATCATCTCAGGGGTTAACAAGGCATGATCCGCCGTAGTCAGCAGAACCGGCAACTCCTCCGGCAAGGACTGCAAAGCATTGAAGGCACTGGTGCTGGGGGTCGCTTGCGGGGCCATCCATTGGACCCGCCTGGAACGAAACCGTGCAGAGAGCTCTGCATTTTCCTCGACGGCGGTCATTGCAGGACCGACCAGAATCGGCATGCTCACCTCATGGGACCCTTCCAGGGCATCCAGCACACGAAGTACCATTGCACGGCCTGAGACAGGAGTCAGGGCCTTGCAACTGACCCCCGCCTGCATGGCCACCGGATCATCTGGCTGGCGATCGCCGGCCAGGACGAGCACAGAAAACAGTGGGTTTGCTGATGTCATGCTTCGCTTAAATCCTTCTGATAAATACGGTAACGTTTATAAAGCTCGCAGCCTACCGTTTCAATGATATTCCGCATCCCCTGGTTCTGTTCAAGAATCCACGACATATCCACTTCCCTGATGCCCTGCTGGCGGGCTCTTTCATGGAGTGGCGATATAACCATCATCGCCAGCGTTGCTCCCAACCGGCTGCCCTGGTAGCGAGCGCCTGACACCCATCAACGGAATCCTCGCCGATTTGGCACCGACGACTTTCAACCGCCACAAAAGCTTCAGCCAGCCAAATGGCAAAAGACGCCCGTTCAAGTCCTTAATAAGTTCATTGATATTGGGGAACATGACAATAATTGCCGCAGGCTCACCGTCAACCTCGGCGATCCTGACCGATTCCAAATCGACCAGAAATTTAAGGTTTTTGCCAAGCTCGGTGAATTCGGCGGTCGTAAAGGGTATAAACCCCCAGTTTTCAGCCCACGCATCTTCAAAAATCTCCCGGATGATTTCCAGGTCCTCGCTGAAATGATCACGACGCATCGCGCGGACCTTGACCTTCTCTCCGGCACGTCTGGCAAGAGCATTGAGATGTTTCGGCGGCGGAATGGCAGGGTCAGCACGATAAGCCAACAGGTCCTGCTCTTTGTCATAGCCCTGCTCTTCTATGCGTGATTGATAATAAGGCAAAGCATGCCCCAGCATGATCGGTGGAGGGCTGTCAAAACCATCAACCAACAGGCCGCACTCATCATTGATTGACAGGTTGAACGGCCCACGAATACGCTGCATACCCTTCTGGCGCAACCAGTCTTCGGCGACCATGAACAAAGCCCGGAAGGTTTCAGCATTGTCTTCTGCTTCAAGAAGCCCGAAAAAACCGGTCGCATCATGGTACTGCTCTAAATGGAGATGATCAATCTGAGCAGCTGATCCGGCCGACAACACGTTCACCGCGGCAGGCGATCCAGGCCTGGAAGTCAGCATGTTCAAAATAGGGGTTTTTTTCTGAAAGATGCCATTTCCTCTCAAAGATCAGTGGCGGCACCCAGCAGGGATCATCTCTGTATAGCGCCCACGGAACTTTGATAAACTGTTCAACCAACCGGCGACCTGCAACCGGCACGATACGCAAGTCATCACGACTCTGATTGTCGTTAAGCATGTTTTTTCCCACGTTTGCCCCGTTACAGGACAGAAAATTCTGTTGATTTGAAGAATATCCAATCGTCGGTTAGCATATAACATATTTGTGTCGGTTCAAATATTATTGGTATCTTTATTTTACGCAACAGATCAGCGGTAATGACTTGTAACAGACAACCTGGTCCGGGAGGTACAAGACAAATGAATGCTACGATGAAGAAGTTCGGCTATCCCGATACACTGATCAAGGAATATTCGCATTGGGCGGTGCTGTTACGTCCCCAACAGGCAACCCTGGGAGCGCTTGTCCTTGTCTGCAAAGATGAGGCTGATGCGTTGTCGAAAATCAGTCTTGCAGCATTTTCAGAATTGAAAGAGATAACGGCGGCGATAGAAGGTTCTCTGGCAGAGCTGCTTTTCGTATGACAAAATCAATTACCTTATGTTGATGATGATCGATAAAGATGTACATTTTCACGTATTGCCCCGTTACGGCCAGGCCCGATTTTTCAGCCAAAAGGAATTCACTGACCCGGGTTGGCCAGGGCCTCCTGATTTATCGAATGGCAACAAAACCGGAGAGGAACTGAACCAGTTGATTCAGAAAACACTTCTAGAGGCATTCAGGGAACAAAGCATTTGAAGCGTTATATACCGGCTCCTCCGGTAGAGTTGCTCCGTGGCAACGAAAGCATTATACGGTGCAAATCCGAAACCGGACTGACGTCTTTGGTCACTCTTTCATACCACTTGGTGCACCATGTTTTCATCGTTAAGGAGACCGTCTGTCCTATTTCAGCCACACAAACATGTAAAAATGCAACAAATTACGCATTTGTAGTTTGACAACAAACGAATCATTCGCCTAATATATCTGGGATTATCTATGTTGGCATTAACCTTGCTCATAAAATATAACAAATGACTCCTCTTAAACCGACACCTACAGAGAGCAACCTTCCTCTCAGAACTACGCATTTCTCTAATCTGGCGGAAGCCTTGGATTATGCTGCCCAGGGTACAACAGGGTTCAATTTCTATAGCGGTCGCGGTGAACTTCGCAATATTCTCACCTATGCAGATCTGCGGAGAGAGGCCCGGGCTCTCGCCAGACGCCTGCTCGGGCTAAAGCTGCAAAGAGGATCAAGGATCGCCATTATCGCAGAGACCCATCCGGACTTTCTGCGTTTCTTTTTTGCCTGCCAATACGCAGGCTATACTCCTGTTCCGCTTCCGGCCGCTATTCACCTGGGTGGCCACAAAGCCTACGTTGAACAGTTGCGCGGCCTGCTGCTTAAAAGTCAGGCCGCTGTTGCTGTGGCGCAGGCAGATTTTCTGCCCTTTCTGCTTGAAGCCAGCAACGGTTTGGGCCTGGACCTGGTTGATCAGCCCGAAAGTTTTGACCTGCTTGACGAGCAAGACATCGCCCTGCATCCACTGCAAGCCGACGAGACGGCCTATCTCCAATACACCTCAGGCAGTACCCGCTTCCCGAGAGGCGTCATGGTCAGCGGAGCGGCAGTGATGCACAATCTTTCAGGCATAACCAGGGATGGCCTCAAGATTCGCCCTGGTGACAGATGTGTCTCCTGGCTACCCTATTACCATGACATGGGTCTGGTCGGGTTTGTTTTAGCCCCTCTGGCTTCGCAACTTTCTGTTGATTATCTCGCCACCCGGGATTTTGCCATGCGGCCACGTTTGTGGCTGAACCTGATGACCAGCAATAAAGGCACTATTTCTTTTGGCCCCCCTTTCGGTTATGACCTGTGTTCACGGAGGATTCGCCAAAACGAACCAGAGTCGTTTGATCTCAGCTCATGGCGGGTTGCCGGCGTAGGTGCCGAAACAATTCGCGCTGAGGTTCTGGAAACCTTCGCAGAGAAGCTTGCTCCTTTCGGCTTTGATCGAAAAGCCTTTGTCGCCAGTTATGGCATGGCCGAGTGCTCTCTTGCCATCAGCTTTGCCCCACTGAACCAGGGTGCTATTGTCGACACGATTGATGCGGAGCACTTGTCCGAACAACAGGAAGCCCTTCCCATCACGGACAATCTCATTCCGAACCAGCATGTCAAAAGACTGGTGAACTGCGGCGCGCCGTTGCCCGGACATGAGATCGTTGTCCAAAATGAAGAAGGTGTAAACCTTCCTGACCGGAAGTGCGGCGTGATCCATGTGCGTGGGCCCAGTGTCATGACCGGTTATTTCGGTGATCCTGAAGCAACGGCCGAAGCTCTTTCCGCAGAGGGCTGGTTAAACACTGGGGATATCGGTTATCTGGACAAGGGGACCCTTGTCATCACAGGCCGCGAAAAGGATCTGATTATCATTAACGGCCGAAATATCTGGCCTCAGGATCTCGAGTATCATGCCGAGCAGCAGCCCGAAGTCAGGCCTGGCGATGCTTCGGCGATCTCGGTCCCGGCAAAAGATGGCTCAGACACAGCCGTCATGGTCGTACAATACCGTGAGGTGGATGAAAGCAAGCGTTGTGAGCTTTCAGGCAGGATCTCTGCAGAGATTCGTCAACAGCTGGGCATTGACTGTACCATTGAACTCGTCGCCGCCCACACCCTTCCCCGGACTTCATCCGGGAAACTGTCCCGCGCCGGAACCCGCCGCGACTATCTGAAACGACAGGCAGAAGAGTCTCTGCTGAGGATTGCACCCGCACCTGATGAGCAGTCAAACCATAAAAGTTTGCCTTCTCTGAAAGTTGCAGCAACCGGGCAGAATCGTACACGCTAAGCAAAGCAAGTAGACCATTGAATTTCTCCGAAAAACGATCTCTGTCGTGATTAGATTAGCAATCACTGGCGCAACGGGCTTTATCGGCAACGTGTTGCTCAAGCATCTGGCAACCCAGGGCTTTCAGATCAGAGCATTGTATCGTCCCGCATCAACTCCCCGACCCAAACAAGCAGAATCGATTCAATGGCAGGCTGGCGACCTTGGCGATACCGACAGTCTGCGCACACTGGTCGCCGGTGTTGATGTAATTATCCACTGTGCCGGGACGGTACGCGGATCGACACCTGAACATTTTAATGCAGCCAACGTCGCAGGAGTCACGCGTCTTGCAGAGGTCGCGACTCAGCTTAAAACCCCTCGTTTTCTCCTGATATCCTCCCTCGCTGCTCGAGAAGCCTCCCTGTCAGACTACGCTATGAGTAAAAAACTGGGTGAGGATGCGCTCCTGAAATATCAGGACAGGATTTCCTGTGCCATCCTTCGACCCCCTGCCGTCTATGGCCCTGGAGACCGAGAAATGCGGCCGCTGCTGCAAATGATCAAGCGAGGGCTGATTCCCATTATTGGCGCAAAAGAAGGCAGATTTTCACTTCTTTACGTCGATGATCTGGCAGATGCCGTAAGCTGTCTTCTGAGGTCTGAGAGTTCCCATAAAAACCGCTGTTTTGAGTTGCATGACGGTCACCCTGACGGCTATACTTGGCAACAAATCGCAACGATTGCCAGCCACCTGAACGGTAAGACACCATACAGCCTGACAATACCCAGATCATTGTTGCAACTGGTCGCTTTAAGCAATCTCTATCTGTCCCGCCTGCTTGGTTATCCGCCGATGTTGACCCCGGGGAAAGTCAGAGAAATCTTCCATCCGAACTGGGTTTGCGATAACACGAAAATCACCCGAGAACTAGGCTGGCAGCCCCGGGTTTTGTTCGAGGACGGCATGCAGAACCTTTTCCCATGAGTCGATGAACTTATCGACTGGAGTTTTATTACATATGACAACCACCCGATACGAAGTCATTTTTCAGCAGGTCGTCGTTCTCCTTAACCAGCATGCGCCACAACCTGGGTCAATAGACGAAGATACCGAGTTGATCAATGACCTGGGATTCGATTCGCTCAAGGTTATGGAAATGCTTAATGATGTCGAAGATGCTTTTGACATTACCTACCCACTGAACAGTTTGTCCAATTTACGGACCGTTAAAGATTTCACCATGCAAATTCAGAACATAATAGAGAATAGTTAATGAGCATTCTTGATAAATTAGACGCTATCGCAGAAACTCGGCAAGCAATCCTTCCTCCCGGAATTGACCCTTTCAACGTTGTCATTGAAGAAATTTATTCACCGACTGAAGCTGCTATCGGCGGACAACGGGTTCTGCTGGCCGGGTCCAACAATTACCTGGGGCTGACCTTTGATCGACAGTGTATCCTGGCAGCACAGACCAGTCTGGAAAAGGAAGGTACAGGGACGACCGGTTCTCGTATGGCCAATGGCACTTTTGCCGGGCATCGTAACCTTGAGGAAGAGCTTGCGCTCTTCTACGGTTGCAGCAATGCGATTGTCTTTTCAACCGGTTTCGTCACTAACCTTGGTGTAATTTCTACCCTGGCTGGCCCTGGTGATGCCATTGTCCTGGACGCCGACTCCCATGCAAGCATCTATGATGCCTGCAGGATGAGCGGTGCCGAGATGATCCGTTTTCGCCACAACAATATGGAAGACCTGGACAAGAAACTGCGTCGCCTGGGTTCACGGACAGAAAACACCTTGATCATTGTCGAAGGCATATACAGTATGCTGGGCGACTGCGCCCCACTGCAAGAGATCGCTGCCCTGAAACGTAAATACGGTGCCTGGCTGATGGTTGACGAAGCCCATTCCATGGGCGTTCTGGGTGATCATGGCCGGGGTATGGCTGAAGCCGCCGGCGTTGAGCAGGATGTCGATTTTATTGTCGGCACATTCAGTAAGAGCCTGGGCTCTATAGGCGGTTACTGTGTCAGCAACCATTCGGAGCTGGATCTGGTAAGATATCTCAGCCGTTCCTACGTGTTTACCGCCTCACCATCACCAGCAATCATTGCCTCAGTACGCGAGGCTTTGCGCGTCATCCAGGCCAAACCAGAACTACGTACCCGGCTCTGGGAAAATGCTGAGAAGTTATATCAAGGCCTCAAGGAGTTGGACTTTGAGCTTGGGCCAGACCTCAGCCCGATTGTCGCAATACGTGTTCCGACCAAGGAGAAGACCCTGTTCGCATGGAAGGCCCTGCTGGACCTTGGCATCTATGTCAACCTGGTGTTTCCGCCGGCTGCGCCTGCAGGGATGAGTTTACTGCGTTGCAGTATCAATGCGGCACATTCCCCCGAGCAAATCGACTTCATCCTGGAATCTTTTTCCAAGATCAAACATCTGATGATTTAAATCGTAAGAGGAAAAGCTTTAATGGCAGCAACGCCTTCAACAATAATCATGCCGGTCGAAAACCAGGTTCGCGAGATGGACGCAAAGATCCTGCTTTCGGCTGTGGCGGCAGAGCGCGGCTACCCGGTGCTGATCGGTTCCCGGGCTTATATCCACTTTAAAACAGCCTCTGTTCCGCGCGGTGTTTATATGGCAAAAAGCATGAAAACCCGCAGTGACCGCATGTTCAAACTGCTCAACCAGACCGGCCACGAAATACTTGCCTGGGACGAAGAAGGTCTCTTGCGGGAACCTGACCCTATTTATCATCGCTGGCGTTTGTCTGCCGTTGCCATGAGGCGAATCGCCTGCCTGACAACCTGGGGCGAAGACAATGCCCGCGCTTTTCGTTCTTTCAGTGGCTACAGCAATACCCCGATCAAGGTCACAGGCAACCCCAGGATCGACCTTCTGCGCCCCGAGCTTCGTGACTTCTATCGTCCGCAAGCTGATGCTATCGGTGAGCGCTACGGCGATTTCATCCTTATCAACACCAACTTCAGCAAGGTCAATCACTACTACGAGGAGCTCGGTGAACTGAAGCAGGCGGCAGAGGGGAAAAAATCTGCCAAGACAGATCCCTATGACGCCGGTAAAGGTCGCCACAAGCTCGCTATCTTTGAGTCTTTCCTGAAGATGTTGCCAGCCTTCTGTGAGGCTTTCGCAGACCACACCGTGATATTGCGGCCCCACCCCTCTGAAAGCCACCAGACCTGGCTGGACATTGCCCAAAAGCATCCCAATCTGATTATCACCAACGAAGGCAATGTTCACCCCTGGCTGATGGCCGCAAAAGTTGTGGTCGCAAATGGCTGCACGACTCTGGTTGAATCTGCAATCCTTGGCACGGCCGGGGTTAATTATGAACCTGTAACCGTCGATGAATACGACTTTCCGATTACCCGTGATGTCAGTCGGCGGGTTTTTACTCTGGAAGAGCTTCTGACGACAGTGCGGGCGATTGTCGATGGTCAAATGGGTCCTCTCGACGATGCAACGCGAAAGGCGGCCATGGCACCACATATTGCCGCCCTTGAAGGGAGTTTGGCTGCTGATCGCATCGTTGATGCCCTGGACGAAGCCGGCTACCGGGAGAAGCAGCCTGCGGCTCCACCTTTACAGGATCAGCTCAGCGGATGGCTCCACACGCAACTACGCACCGCAGAAAAACTCATCAACATGAGACGCCCTGGCCACCGCAACAATATTAGCTTGCACGACCACCGCTATCCCGGCATTTCAGCGGAGGAGATGCTCGGGGTCATCGGTCGCTTCAGCGAGTTGCTCAACCGCTTTGATGGGCTCAAAGTCAAAAAACATTCCAAACATCTGTACTGGATTTACAAGTAATCACAAACCTTCAATCATATTGGGGAGAAACCCTTATGTACAACGTCAAAATTCTCGGCGCCGGTTCCATCGGCAACCACCTGGCCAACGCTTCTCGCCGTATGGGCTGGAGTGTCACCTTATGTGACCTGGATCCTGCGGCACTGCAGCGCACCAGGAATGAGATCTACCCCACGCGTTATGGCCAGTGGGATGAGACCATCCAGCTCTTTAACGCTGCGGAGGCGCCTCAGGGGGGATTTGACCTGATCTTTATCGGCACACCTCCTGATTCGCACATGGCCCTCGCCCTTCAGGCAATCAAGGAGAAACCCAAAGCAATCCTGGTTGAAAAACCTCTCTGTACGCCGGCCCTGGAAAATGCTGACGAACTCTACCGACTGGCCCGGGAAGCCGGCGTTGAGGTTTTTGTCGGCTACAATCATGTCGTCAGCACGGCAGCCGACAAAGCTGTTGAGCTGATGCCGCATATCGGGTCAATTGAAACCCTTGATGTCGAGTTCCGTGAGCACTGGGGCGGCATTTTTACCGCCCATCCCTGGCTTGACGGCCCCCAGGACAGCTACCTTGGCTTCTGGCAGAAAGGTGGCGGTGCCAGCGGTGAGCATTCCCATGCCATTAATCTCTGGCAGCACTTTTCCCGGCGGTTGGGTGCAGGTCGCATTACCGAAGTTATGGCAAGCCTCGACTACATCAAAACGGATACGGTCGACTATGACAAGCTGTGTCTGTTGAACCTGCGCACGGAAAACGGCCTTGTCGGACGCGTTGTGCAGGACGTCATCACGCAACCTTCGCGTAAGTGGGGCCGCATTCAGGGGAAAACCGGTTTCGTCGATATTACGATTGGCAGCGAAGACCTTGTTCAATGGGCCTACGATGGAAATCCCAAAGAGGAGCTGCTCATCAAGAAAACGCGTCCTGATGACTTTGTCGCTGAACTCAAACATGTTGATGCGATTCTCAAAGGTGAGCAGGCCGACAGTGGCATCTCACTGGAATGCGGCCTGGACACCATGTTGGTGGTTGCCGCCGCACACCTTTCAAATCGACAGGGCCAGCGTGTCTGCATTGACTATAGTAAAGGTTATTCCCAGGACGCATTAACAGTACAGCCGATTCAATAACGGAGGGCAAAGTGAACAAGAAATTCGATTTTAGAGATCTCTTTATTCTGGATATGGCAAACAACCATCAGGGTGATGTGGAGCACGGGCTCAAGATTGTTCGTTCTTTTGCCAAGGTCGTTAAAGACGGCGGGGCAAAAGCTGCACTGAAATTTCAATTCAGGCAGCTCGACACGT
Organism: uncultured delta proteobacterium; assembly: GCA_963769955.1. Taxonomy (GTDB): domain Bacteria; phylum Desulfobacterota; class Desulfuromonadia; order Desulfuromonadales; family BM103; genus M0040. The sequence goes on along the minus strand of CAVYNW010000019.1, from coordinate 9,669 downwards.
TTATCCATCCGGATCACCAGAAAAACAGTGATCATAAACAGGTTCAGCGCTTTATGTCGACGCGCCTGCCCTGGGACAAGTATCAGAAATTGCTTGATGAAGTCCGGGCACAGGGGCTGGTTTCCATGTGCACACCTTTTGACGAAGCCTCTGTCGACATCATCTGTGACATGGGCTTTGACGTTATCAAGGTGGCAAGTTGTTCAGGAAAAGATTGGCCGCTACTAGAAAAAGTTGCCGATGCCGACAAGCCGGTGATTTTCTCAACCGGAGGGCTAACGATCCGCGATATCGACAACCTGGTCAGTTTCTTCCAGCATCGTGGTGTCCACTTTGCCATCATGCATTGCGTCGCCATCTACCCTACTCCCGATCAGAATATGAATCTTAACCAGATTGCCTTGCTGCGCAACAGGTATCCTGGCGTTCACATCGGCTGGTCGACCCACGAGTCCCCCGAGGACATGGTGCCGGTGCAACTGGCGGTCGCTCTGGGCGCCGAGCTTTACGAGCGACATATCGGCATTGCCATGGAAAAAGCGCCGCTCAATGCCTATTCTTCAACGCCAGAGCAGGTGGCTCAATGGATCAAGACCAAGCAAAGAGCCCAGCTTCTCTGCGGACCCAAAGAGCGCCAGCCGGCGTCGGAGGCGGAACAGAGCGCAATCGATGGGCTGAAACGTGGGGTCTATGCAAAGCGCAAAATCCGCAAAGGTGCCGTGATCGAAAGTGACCAGGTTTACTTCGCAATCCCCTATGTCGAAGGACAGCTTGATAGCGGACATTTCAAAGCGGGCATCAAAACCCAGAAGGATTTTACCGTCAACGCACCGATCTCGGAAGACAAGGTCACCCTCCCCGTTTCGGAGAATGAGCTGGTCATCAAGCACGCTGTTCACGAAGTCAAAGCTCTTCTTAATGAGGCTAAAATCCACCTCGGGCCCGAGTTCAAAGTTGAATACTCACATCATTACGGCATACCGAGCTTCCTTGAAACCGGAGCGGTACTTATTGAGTGCATCAGCCGTGATTATTGCAAGAAGCTGGTTGTTCAGCTGCCCGGGCAACAACACCCTTCCCACTACCACGCACGCAAGGAAGAGACCTTCCAGGTGCTTATGGGGAGCTGGACTGTACGGTCGATGGTCATCGACGAGCTCGTCCCGGGTGAGAGCGTGGTGGTCATGCCGGGGGTCTGGCACTCGTTCGGAACCGAGAGCGGGGTCATCTTTGAGGAGATTTCCAGCCGAGACTACGACAACGATTCGTTTTACGAAGATAAAAGCATTAACAAGCTGGCCAGGGCCGAAAGAAAAACCGTTGTCGATCACTGGGGACGTTTCCAGATCAAGGCACAAATCGGTGCAGACGAGGCCTGAGTCGGGTTTGCTGGTATGATACGCTGTGTAGCTTTTCGATTTCGACGGGACACTGGTTGATTCCAACGACATCAAAAGAGAAACTTTTTTTGCCATTGCCAGGCAATGGGACCCGGACGGCGAGATTGTCAGTGAGGTTTTCAGCGCTGGCCGTCAGCCATCGCTACGAAAAAACCTACAGGATCGCCGAAGGGCTGAGCGGCAAGGGCAATCTGCTGCCAGCCCATTCCACTGTAAAGGAGTGGGCGGCACGCCTGGCGAACGAGTATACGAGCCGGTGCGAGGCTGCAATCGCCCGCTGTACCGAAATGCCCGGAGCAACGCAAGCCCTTGACGATTTATCCGGCAAGGGCTTGCGTTTGTATATAAACTCTGCTACTCCACTCGACCCCCTGCAACGATTGTTGAAATTGCGAGGCTGGGAGGGTTATTTCCAGGCCATTTACGGCGCAGAGTCATCGAAGGCCGACAATCTGAAGAAAATTGCCGCGAGAGCCGGCATCAAACCGCAGGAGATGATCCACGTCGGTGACCAGTATGATGATCTCCATGGAGCAGAACAGTTCGGCTGTCATTTCGTAGCCATGGCAGCCCAGAATTCCGGACCGGTAGCTGAATTGAGCTCACTTGTGGTCAGGGACCTGCGGGAATTGCCTGACCTGCTCGCCAGGATCACCCAGGAGGTGTAAGAGTCATGATCAAAGGACCAACGTATTCCTTGTTGTCTGCCCGGCGCGTGGCGGCAGCAAAGGGCATCCCGCGAAGAACATCCAGCCTTTTCTTGGCGTCCCCCTGGTTGCGCGTGTCGGCCATCTGGTCGCCGAAATCCCGGGAAATTCGACCGGCTCGCCATTGTTTCAACCGATTCAGAAGAGATTGCCCGGGTTGCCAAAGAATCCGGGCTGGACGTTCCTTTCTTCCGCCCGGAGAATCTGTCCGGTGATCGGATCCTCCGACCTTGAGGTCTTACTCACGCACTGATCGAGATGGAACGTCAGGACGGAACGTCACTTACGATATCGTCGTCATGTTGCAACCGACTTCACCTCTCGAGAAAAGTAGCGCATGTCCAGGTACACTATTCAGTATGCTCATCGAAGGTGACTGGGATGCAGCTGGCACCGTTTCCGAAACAGACTCTAAAAATCACCCTCTGAAACAGCTTACCGTTAACTCATGGACGGCTCGACTATTACGATCAGGCGGGCAAGCAGATCATCGCCCGCCAACAGCTTGTCCCCGTCTATCATCGCAACGGCGTCGCTTATGCTATCAAGCGCAGCTGCCTTTTGGACCAAAAGAGTATCAAGGGGGACGCACGGGAGCATTCGTGCTGGAGGGGGAGTTGGTCAGTATTGATACTTACTGGGATTTGGAACTGGTCGAATTTATTTATTCGAAGCAACAAAATCCAGAATACTGATCTGCCAGTCCTTATAACTGATGGACTGCCTCTCAAATGGAGGCTGACATTCCTCTCTCCTGCCGGAATGATAGTCAATGTTTTTAGATCACAAAAAATACTTAATTCGACTTTACGCCGCATTCTTAACGAGAATCGCCCCATTTTACAAGCTCGCCTGCAAAACTTTTTGCCTAACTCCAAACCAGAACCGACCGCAACGTATTGTTCTGCTTATCAGTAGAGTTATTGATGTTGAATTGCTTAGCGGGCTGAATAAAAAAGCCCAAAGCTGCAAAGAGACAGAACTCACTGTCTGGGTTGTTGACAAGTGCGTCAAACGAACCCCGAACATCCTGACGGAGTTGGCTGAGAAAAACTTTCAAGTCGGGATGGTTGTCAGTTTCCCTCGATTGTGCAAGGCCCTGAGCAAATTCATGTGGATCGATGCATTCCTGTCGACAGTAGAGTCGACCACCGCCATGCATAAGCTGCCTTATATCCTCACCAGGCTGGCCAATGCAGTCGGCACCTCAACCTATACCATGCAACACGGCTTCGAAAATGTCGGTCTGAGCTACTATGATGAGATTCACGGACCCGATGTGAAATTTGCCGCAAAAACCGTGCTCACCTGGGGTCCGGTGGAAACTCCCCGACTGGGTTGAAAAAGAAACGCGAGACAAGGCCATCGCCGTAGGTTGTCCAAAGCAACTTGTCGTGGCAGAAAACAACCCTTCAACCGGGGTCGCTGAACGGCCGATTATCGGAATCTTTGACAACCTGCACTGGCACCGTTATGACGGAGCTTATGTCTCAACCTTTTTGGCTCACCTGGAAGAAATTACCGAACAGCACAGAGAATTTCGTTTTATCTTAAAATCCCATCCCGATTCAATCCGCAACCGAAGCAAGGAACTGATAACGAGACTCTGCAGCATGGGTAATTTAGATGTAATTGACCTGCTGGGCAAAGAAATGGCCGACGTGACGACACCCTGGCTTCTGTCTCATGCACTGGGGGTCATTACCACCCCCTCGACTATTGCCCTCGATGGGGCTTTGGCCAAGGTTCCGGTGGCGGTCACTAGATATGGGCTGGACCTTACCTACTACTCACCTCTGTGCCTGCTCGACAACATTGAGAACTGGCAGCGGTTTTTAGACTGCCTCATGGAAAAATCCGAATACAACAATTTGAAACTTGATGGGGAGCGATTTCTTGAGCGGGTTCTGCAACCGGCGACCCCGGGGTCAGAAAATTCTCAAACTAATGACCGGACAAGTCAATAAACAGTAATACTCCTGAGCGGATCACGGCCTCTGCAATAAAATTTTCACTTCACCTTAACCCTTTCACCCGTTCCTCTAGCTGAAACTTTCCGATCTATTTCATGCATTACCGCAAACGCTGTATCAATTGGTTGTTTTATCCACCATACAACTTCTTGACCTGGAGAAAACTCGACTTGATTATTTTGCAAGTCAACTCATCGATGTTGGAATGGTACTGCTCATCAAGCGCTTTGACCCTGTCACTAACCTCCCATTGATTAAGCTGCGCTTCATTGAATAATTTTTCCGCTGATACAAACAGATCTGAAGATCTGTCAAATATGTCTATTTCGTGAAACTCTTGAGACAACCAGATGTTCTTATGTGTTTTGATATCATAAAGCAAACTCGGAACTCCGAATTTAAGAGCAAAAATCGCCATGTGATATCGCCCACCAATATGGAGAGCACAATCCTGCAATTTCCTCTCGGCAAATTCCAGTGTTGACGTTTCAAGAAAGTCCCCACCAGCGCCTTTTATTAACTCTTTTCTGGAGGCAAAGCGTTTGATACCTTTGGTTAAGACGAACGGCTGCAAACCGCTTGTTTCTGCGTACTTCAACGCGTGATCAATAATAAACAGGTCTTCATCTGGCGTATTCCTGGCCCCTGTGGTAATCAGCAATTTTTTCCTGTCATGGTCTCGCCTGGAAATGGCCTGGTATGCAAAGGCAGCATCGGGAGTAAAGTCACAGCCATAGAGCCGGGCTGTGACCCTGTCTCTTGCAGACACATAGAAACTGTTTTCAAGCAGATAGCTGACCAGGCCATGAATAACGCCAGTGTATTCCGGGATCGTTCCGTTCAGACATATAACTTTTTTCCCCGCCAGAATGGCAAGGATCGGTAACGATAAAAATCCGGCAACGGTAATAAAGTCCGAATCGTCAGACAAGGTCCCTTCCGGTTGAAAGAACACATAATCGGCCGCTAATGACATTTTTGTCGGGCCTTTGCCGTATTCGGCATAGGCCAAACACTTTAGCCAGGCCGTAAATGAATCATTGAAAGGCGATGAAAAGTATGAAACTTGGCCAGTCTTATGTTGCTGTATTTTCTGCCATAATCTCGTTCTCCTCCGTTGCCTTTTTCTAAAGAGATATGGAACAGAAGCAACGCTTAGATGACATCCATGATTTCTAAATGCACTGACTAAACTTTGTTTCAAAGGCACACTTGTCAGACGACAGCCGATATTTACCCTTCCGTCGGTATCGTTGACCAATACAGCCTTGATAGTCTGGTTTGATGACTTCATTAATAACTCCAGGGTAGGACCAGCCAGAGATTCATGCCTTGGAGCTGCAGAGAAAAACACCGGAACACGTCCTGTCGGATTTCAATCGAACACACTTCAAGCTCAGGATCTATCGTCACACAGACAAAAAAGGATTTAAAACTGTATTCGCAGTTTACCACACATGCAACCGGCATCAGAGGCTGTGAGCAACTAGTATTCAGGGACAGTCAGCAAAACTGGAGGCATGATATCCTCCACTCACTTCATACAACTGCTCTTGCCAACGCTTCTGAAAAGTCCGATACAAAAAGGCTTCCTCAGAAACCACAAACAGTTCATGGTTGGCGTGGAGCGATCGCACCGAAAGGTTCATGCTGCCGAAAGTAACCAACTGGCGATCCGGCATATCGATCAGCATAAATTTGTTATGCATGGGCAGCCCTTCCGGGTGGACATACCGATTAAAGATTATCCCGTTCTTGAGCATCTCTTTTTCCACCCACGAAGGAACCCGCCGCTGCGTATCGTGAGCCAGTATTTCGATATGTGCTCCCTGACGGGCCAGAGCAAACAGGCGTTTACAGATGTCCTTGTCATTGAGGTGAGACACAGCCATACGCAGGCGACAATTGGCTCCTACCCCTTTAAAGATTGCATCGAAAGCTTTCCTTTGCGATCTTGGGAAAAACAGGATACTGGTTTTCCCGGAAGAGAGGACGCGGTTACTCTCAGGCAGAAAGCGTTCCCAGGGTCCATGATTCATTTGGAACATGCGAAGTGCATGTGCGCGCAGCCCCTCAACAAGGATCGGGTCACTGATGTCGACCAGAAGGTTATGCCCCCGATCCTGATCACCAACCTTGCGCAGAACGGCAGGGTCTTCCGGAAGATTCCCGGAAGGGTTGAAAGTTCCCACAAGCGTAGTCGGTACAGGATGGCTGAAATAATAGAGCTTCTCATGTAAGCGACAACACCTTAAAAACCGGTTGTCGATCAGTCGATGGCTGATGACACGCAGGTTTTTCCCTAACGCGTCATCACCTTCCAGGCGTTGTCTTACCCTGTGGTTGATGGCTCCGGTACGTGGATTTCCCTCCATGACAATACGTACCTTGACACCACGTTGCGATGCTTGCAAGAGCGCTATTGCCAGAGCTTCATCCCTGAAGTAGTAGGTAATCCATAGAATTTCCCCGCCGGATTGGACCGCATGAATTCGCTCCTCCAGAAGATCCCGCAAGAACCGGGCAGGACGATCCGGACCTCCCCAGAAAACTTTAAAAGACTCTTCTGGAGATTGGCTTTGTGAGTTTTCCTGGAAAGTTGGCAAAATGGACACACCTTCTGAAATCCTAGTAAATGTGAATCACGGAATATCTATTACACTAAATCGAAAATGATCAATTATTCAAACAGTTTCTTGCCTTATACGAGATTTCCATAACCGCCTGACTAAAGAAGCTCATGAATTGGACTTGGGCTTTCACAAAAACTTTTAAAAATGTTATTGTCTTCTCGTTTATAACCATTGGAAATGGATTGACCAGCAACACTTGCAGACCAAAGAAAGTAGATAATAAAAGATGCGTTTGATGCTTAAATTCGCCAGATCTTACCCCAGGCACAGCCTCATGATGCTACTTGCCCTGATCATGGCTGGAGTGGTCGAAGGTGTCGGTCTGACAGCCCTTTTGCCCTTACTGCAGAAAGCCATCGATCTCCCCAAAGGGCCTTCTGCCGAGACGGTCTCCAGCTCTGGCGCAGACAGCTTCATCACTTCGGCCTTATCACACCTGGGGATACCCGCGACCGTCGGTTCGCTCTGACGGTCATCATGGTCGGGGCAATTTTAAGGAGCATCCTGATCCTGATTGCCGACCGCAAGGTTGGCTACACGGTGGCCCACGTAGCCACCGACCTGCGCCTGGCCCTGTTGCGGGCCCTGCTTTCGACCCGCTGGGGATATTTCCTCGGTCAGCAGGTTGGCAGCATGGCCAATGCCGCCGGAACCGAAGTGATGCGCGCTTCGACAGCCTACCTGCATGCCGCAACCGCCCTGGCCATGGCGATTCAGGTCTTTGCCTATTTCATCGTGGCCCTGCTGGTTTCCTGGAAGACCACCCTGCTCTTTATGAGCGTGCCGCATCCTGGTTCTGCTTCTGCTCTACAAGACTGGTTGCCAAAGCGAAACGGGCCGGCACGAAACAGACCCAACTGCTGCAGTCTCTGCTGGCGCGACTGTCCGACAGCCTGCAATCGCTGAAAGCGTTCAAGGCCATGGGACGGGAGAACCTGGCCGATGAATTGCTTTCGACCAACACCTATGAAACTGAACAAGGCCTTGCGCAAACAGGTCTTCAGCAAAGCAGCCCTGCGCGGCATCCAGGAACCCTTGTTGACCCTGCTGGTGATCGTCGGGCTCTACCTGATGCTGGTTCACTTGAAGATGGATCTGCCCAAGGTCATGGTGCTGATTTTCCTCATGGCCCGCATGTTGAACGAGGCGGGCAAGGTCCAACGCAAATACCAGGAAATGGCAATCTGTGAAAGCGCCTACTGGTCGCTTCAGGAAAAGATCAACAAGGCACAGGAACACGAAGAGCCTGTGGGTGGAGACTGACGGCGAGCTTGGAACACGGGATCAGCCATAGATCAGGTCGATTTCGGCTATGGCGAGCGGATGATTCTGAAAAATGTTTCCCTCGAGATTCCGTGCCGGACATTCACCTCTATTGTCGGGCCTTCCGGCTCCGGGAAAACCACCCTGGTTGACTTGATCACTGGTCTTTTCCACCCATCAAGGGACGGGTTTTGATCGACGGCACGCCTTTGCCGGAACTGACCTGCGCAGTTGGAGGCGCATGATCGGCTATGTCCCTCAGGACACCATCCTGCTGCATGACAGATCTTCACCAACGTAACCCTGGGCGAGCCCGCCTTCAGCCCGGCAGACGTGGAAGACGCCCTGAAAGTGCGCAGGCGCCTGGGACTTTGTCAGCGAGATGTCTGAAGGGGTGCACACGGTTGTCGGCGAACGCGGCTCCAAGCTCTCCGGCGGGCAACGCCAACGCATTGCCATCGCCAGAGCCCTGGTTCACCGGCCACAGCTACTGATTCTCGACGAAGCAACCAGCGCCCTCGATCCGGAAACCGAAGCGGAAATTTGTCAGACCTTGAAGGAACTGCGCGGACAATTGACCATTCTGGCAATCAGTCACCAAGCCGCCCTGGTCGACGTTGCCGATCGGGTTTTCCAGATTTCTTCCGGGGAGATCAAACTCGTCGCCAACCAGTCAAAGCCCAACGATGCAGTCAGGTACCTGACCATTGATATGGACCCTTGAAATGAAAATTCGCAACCGGGCGGGCTTGCTGATCGCGATTCCTCCTGACACTTCTCAGCGTTGGCAGTGTAGCTCCCAGGCGTATGAAGAAACGCCTTGCAAAAGGTTGATGAATTACTGGCTCAAGGAGAGAACGTGCAAGCCTGGGACTCTTTGCAGAGACTCTCTGCAGAGGACACCGACTATGAGGAGGCTCTGTGGAGAATGGCCCGTACACAGTACGAGATGGGACGTTTGGCTGAATCAGACAAAGACGCCCTGCGTGTTTTTTCAGGAATCAGAAAAATACGCCCGGGCGGCCATTGCAGAAGCCCCCGACAGGAGTGATGGCTACAAGTGGTTGGCAATCGCCCTGGGGGCCCAGTCGAAATACATTGATACGGAAACCCAGGTAAAACATTCCAGGGAGATCAAGAAGAATATCGAAAAAGCGATCACCCTCGCACCTGATGACGACATTTCCTATCTCGTATTGAGTCGCTGGCACTATAAAATGTCAGGACTGGGCTATTTTGCCAGAATCTTTGCGAATATGATTTATGGTGAACTACCGAAAGCCTCACTTAAAGAGTGCCGAAAAACTTTTATTGCAGGCCATCGGACTTCACGATCGGGTTTCCCATCGTTACAACCTATACAAGGTTTACGACCGCATGGACCGTGCCGAAGAAGCCAAGCTTCAATTAGAAAAAGCCCTGCTTCTTCCGGTCACCTTCCCCGAAGAGGCGGAGGAACAGGCCAAGGCCAGGGAAAAACTGGAAAACAATCCATAATTTGTCCATCCTGCTTTATGGTTTTTCCTGATATCAGCAGAAAAAGAGTCTTTAGCCCTATGCATTTCCGGCCTCAATCAACCAATACTGGCTAGCTCAAGCCGGCCCCCCCAGCGCTCCTTCAATATAAATTGTACTTGTTTTGCATCCTTGAACTCAGGGCTATCCGCATAGGCAAAAGCATCCTGTCGAGCCT
>CAVYNW010000018.1:0-57699 GCA_963769955.1 uncultured delta proteobacterium | reverse complement strand
TGTCGGCAACACTCCTTTCCATCGCTGCAATCCTTGCAGCCGTCAGCCTGAGCCTTTGGGTCTTGCTCCAGAAAGAGCAGCGCTCTCTGGCCAGCGGCTTCCTGGCCGCCGGTCTGTTCCTGATGGCAGGGATCGAGGGTGCCGACCGCCTTGCTCTGAACAACCCTGAAATCTGGATGTCGGTCAAGTCTGTGGCCCTGATGCTCGAGTCGCTGCTCGGTGTGGTCTTGCTGCTGTACGCTCTGACTTTTGCCCGAAAGACCCCCCTGCGCAGCCTGTCCCCGATATCAATGCTGTTTTTGGCCGGCGCCATTGCTTTACCGCTGTTCATCCTGACGTCCAATATCTCGGTCTTTTATTTCTCCCCGGATTTCAATGACGAGCAGATCCTGTTTCTGGATCGAAACGCCTATTGGTTCTACCTCGGCCTCATGTTCTTTGCGGTGGCGGCGCTTTATCATCTGGAACGGACCCTGCTGGCGTTCTCCACCATGGAGCGTTACCGCATACTGCACGAAATCCTTGGCATCGGCATTATTCTGGTCGCCACACTGATCTACTACAGCCATGCACTGCTGTACCGCACGATCGACATGAACCTGGTGCCGATCCGCTCGCTGGCGTTGTTGATCGGGACTGGTCTGTGCGGCTATTCGCGCATCATGCGCGGGACAACCCTGGGACTCGCTATTTCACGGGATGTCGCATCACGTTCCGTGATCGTGTTGGCCGTCGGCTGCTACCTGTTGCTGCTCGGCGGAGCAGGGGAGGGTTTGCGCTATCTGGGCGTCGAGAACCAACGGCTTCTGTACATCGGCTTTGCCGTGCTCAGCGGCCTGATCCTGGCACTGATGCTGCTCTCCGAAAAGAACCGCCGCAAGCTCAGGGTGTCTCTGCACAAACATTTCTACCGACACAAATATGATTATCGCAACGAATGGCTGATGTTCACGGCTCAGCTCTCGTCTGCAGACAACATGGTCAAGCTTCAGAATGCCATCCTGGAGTTTTACTGCCAAACCTTCAGCCGCAGAGGTGCAGCCCTGTACCTGCGGGATAACGAAACCGGGGCCTATCAGCAGAAATCCAGTCGCAACCTTGAGTTTCCCGCTTGCCGTTTTTTTGAGAGATCACCCTTTTATAAGTTATTTCAACGAAACCAACTGGGTCTTCAATGCCGCTGACCCGCACCCGAATCAATTTGACAGCATCAAGCGACAGTTCGAGCCCTTCAACGTGCAATTATGCGTCCCCCTGCAATACGAGGGGGACCTGGAAGGCTTCATCATGCTCGGTGAGGCTGTTAGCCCCGGTGAGAAGCTTACCTACGAAGACTATGACCTGATGAAGGTTCTGGCCAGGCAGGCGACTTCTGTGCTACTCAGCCTGAAGCTCTCCGCGCAGCTCTCCACGGCCCACGAAATGGCGGCCATCGGCAAAGTGTCGACTTTTGTCATCCACGATCTCAAGAACCACGTCTCCAACCTCACGCTGATGGTCGACAATGCCCGGGATCATATGGACAATCCTGAATTTCAGCGTGATATGATCGAAACGCTCGATGAGACCATCGGCAAGATAAACACCCTGATTTCAAGGCTCAAGAATATCAAGGAGAAGAAAGAGCTGAATATCGTTCCTTGCGACCTTGCGGAAATCGTGCGAAAAGGGGCAAAAGCTTCCGGCAAGCGTCATGAGCTAGTCCATGATAAGCCCGTTCTGGCCTGCGTCGATGCTGTCGAGATCGAAAAGATCGTGCACAACCTGGTACTGAACGCCTACGAGGCTGGCTCTGCAAAAGGTTCCGTGACGATCAGCGTCGGTATGGGCAACTCGGCGTTTTTCGAGGTTGCCGACCGGGGCTGCGGCATGTCGGAAGAATTTATACGGAACCGACTCTTTCAACCTTTTCAGACCACCAAACAGAAGGGCTTTGGCATCGGCTTGTACCAGTGCCGGCAAATCGTCGAAGCCCACGGCGGCAATATCGAGGTGACCAGCAAGGTGGGTGAGGGGACCTCCTTCAAAGTGAATCTGCCGGCTTTTGTGGATTGAACCTGTTAACAACTTGTTTAACGCTAATGTCGTAAAGTGTGAAACAGGACACAAAAGAAATGGCTTGAGTTTTTAAGAGTTAATGTATTGCGTCATGATATGAGGGCTAACTTATGGAATCTATTCTTATTGTAGATGATGACAGCGGTATCAGAAAGCAGCTCAAATGGGGGTTGGACAAGCACTACAAGGTCCTTTTCGCAGAAAACGGCCGCAAGGCGCTGGAGCTGTTCAAGCAGCATGAACCGAAGGTCGTCAGCCTTGACCTCGGCTTGCCGCCGGATGCCGATGGAGCAAGCGAAGGGCTGCGGGTTCTTGAAGAGATTTTGTCCCAGGGCAAGGGTACCAAGGTGGTGGTCGTCTCCGGCAACGAAGACCGTAAGAACGCCCTGGCTGCAGTCAGTCTCGGTGCTTACGATTTCTGTCACAAACCGATCGATCTCGACACCCTGAAGGTCATCCTCAGCCGTGCACTCCACCTGGCCAACCTTGAAGCAGAGAATCGCCGCCTGCAGGCCAGCAAGACCGGCGAGCGGGCTTCCATGGAGGGTATCTTCGGCCAATGCCCGCAGATGGAAGAGATTTTCTCCATCATTCGCAAGGTCGGCTCGATCGACGTACCGGTCCTGATCCTCGGTGACAGCGGAACCGGCAAGGAGTTGGTGGCGCGAGCCATACATGAAAACAGCCTCAGGAAGGAAGGTCCATTTATTCCGATTAATTGCGGTGCTATCCCTGAGAATCTACTTGAAGCAGAACTGTTTGGCCACGAGAAGGGTTCTTTCACCGGCGCCCAGGCCCGGGTGCAGGGCAAGGTCGAGTTTGCCCAGGGCGGCACACTCTTCCTCGACGAGATCGGCGACATGCCGTTGCTGCTCCAGGTCAAGCTGCTGCGCTTCCTCCAGGAGAAGGTCATCCAGCGGGTCGGCGGTCGGGAAGACATTGAAGTGGATGCCAGAATCGTCGCAGCAACCAATCTCGATATTGAACAGGCCCTCAAGAGTGGCAATTTCCGCGAAGACCTCTATTATCGCATTGGCGTCGTAACCGCCAAGCTGCCGCTGCTGCGGGAGAGGGGCGACGACATCGCCCTTCTGGCCAACCTGTTCATGCGGCGCTTCGCCAACGAATTCAAGCGGCGGGTCAAGTGTTTCAGCGTCGCAGCCTTGAGAGAGATTAATAGCTACGAGTGGCCGGGGAATATTCGTGAACTGGAAAACCGGGTCAAGAGGGCGGTTATCATGACGGAAACCTTGACCATTGAACCCTGGGACCTTGGTTTCGCGGTAGAGTCGACAGCGCAGCTTACGGATGAAGTCGTTGCTTCAAATGTCGGATTCGACCTGAGCAACATGACCCTCAAGGAGGCGCGCAGCATGGTCGAGAAAAGGCTGCTCGAAGAAGCGCTCGGTGCCGCTGAAGGAAATGTCCTAAAGGCCTCGGAAGCTCTCGGTGTCAGCCGTCCGACAATTTACGACCTTATGAAAAAGCACAACTTTATTGTAGAGGATTCTGGTGCGTAAGTTACCACCAAGGTTGGATTGGGGTGATCAAGGAAATACTCAAAAAAAATCTTCGCGACTTGTTGCTGTTCCTTTTTACATAGTGACTCAATGCACCTTCCAATCGATTCTTAAATATAAAGATCAGTAGAAATGTCCAGTCCAGGTCCGAACCTGGTGTGATTTTTTAGGGAAGGGTAGGGCTGTTTTGATGAAACGGAGAAAGCCCGACCTGGATGGCTCGGGCTTAAAGATGATCGAAATAATATAAGGTCTAGTGTAGCTTATTCTTTCCTTCTACGGCGAGCTACAAAAGCAAGGCCAGCGAGACCACTACCGAGGAGGAGAATCGTTGAAGGCTCGGGAACTGGTGCAGGTGAACCATCAGTTGCAAACTTTGCTGATTTCCCACCAGTATAATCGGCTATGTGTGCAGAAAAAAGGTATCCCCCTGTAGAGAGAGTGCTAGAGAAATTAGCAATTGATAAGTCTGTCCCAGCTTGAGTATATACGTCAAACGACAATGGATTTGCGCGGTTATTTCCAGTATCTGAATTAGATTTGAATTCAAACACACCAAATTCACTATCGTTAAATGTGCCATAATCATACAACCAACCTGCTGGATCAAAATTTCCAATCAACAGATCACTGCCGAAACTAGTATTTTCGTTAAAGTAAAATGTTTGAAGTCCAAAATTTGTACCAATAGACGTGAACGCACTTTCTATAGGAGCAACATTGAAATGGACAGAGTCCTTTCCATTAAATGTTGAGTCGGTGAGTGTAACAGAGGCCCATGGGCCTTGCGTTCCTGTATTATTATCGTTTACTTGATCCAGGTATATTGTAAATGCGTTTGCGGCAAATGGCGTTACAGCGGCCATCAAGCCAAACAGGAATAGTATTTTAATTAATCCCCTCATTTCCATCTCCTTAAAGTTATAGTCAAAACTCTTTTATTAATTATTGGAAGCTCAGTATTGATTTTTGCATAATATATACCATTTAAAATAAATGAACAAAAACATATAGTTGTGATTCCAGTAATTCACAGAGTATTTTGATGTAAACTTTCCCGACACAAAGCCCTAGAGGGGCACTTAATATTAAGATGTCCCTATTGAATGACTTGACAAGTTTTAATGAGTATAATGTCAATCTGTACAAATAAGGGTAGGGCAGCTTCTCATATTTAAGTTGTCTGTTTAAATAACTCCAGCAACCATCCTTAATATAACGTATTTTTACCTAAGGGAATTTTCCATGATTGAAAACCCTTACGTCTGTCGACGTTGATCGTATTGCTCTGTGCAACTTTTGTGTTGAGCTCCTGCAGTAGCGCGCAGTATGCTGTGATGGAGAAATTCGGTATCCACAAACGCGAAATCCTGGTCGACCGGGTCGAGGATGCCCGCGACAGCCAGAAGGAGGCCAAGGAACAGTTTGCCTCCGCGTTAGAGGAATTCAGTGCGGTTCTTAACTTCAATGGCGGCACCCTGGAAGAAAAGTACCAGCAGTTGAACGCGGAACTTGAAACCAGCGAGGAGCACGCCGAAGCAGTGCGGGAACGGATTGACAAGGTCGAGGATGTAGCCGAGGCTTTGTTTGATGAATGGCAGGACGAACTCAAGCTCTATTCGAGCGACAGCCTGCGTCGTTCCAGCGCCAGGAAACTGAAGGAGACGCGCAGTCATTACCAGGGCCTGATGACAGCCATGCACCGTGCCGAATCGAAGATTGAACCGGTATTGACGCCGCTGCGTGACCAGGTCCTGTACCTGAAACACAACCTTAACGCCCAGGCGATCGCATCCCTGCAGAGCGAACTCGGGCGCGTGGAAGGGGATGTTGCCAGCCTGATCCGCGAGATGGAAAAGTCGATCCTTGAGGCGGATGCCTTTATCGTCACCCTGGAGCAATAGGTCGCGTAGTCGAATTCCCAATTATGGGCCGGTGCCCATGTGACCCGCGCAAATTCACCTCGCTCAAAATCGATGAGCGCCAAATTTGCCCTGTAAGCCACTTTCTTTTTTCAAAACGACCCAAGTCACTGATCAAATCAGCTCCAACTCACACTTTTTCATCCCTCTCATAATCTTACTTATTTGCTTTCTCTTGGTCTGCTTGTCGCTGGCTTGCGGCCTGGCCCTCTCTTTACCTGCGCCATTCCTCTGCCTTACGTTTACGTTCATTTTTTTCTATGTTTGATGTGGTCGACTGTTTCAATCAAGCAAACGATGAAATCATTCAATTGGTCATCAACTGGCTTATTTTTTCCTTAAAGGTGCTCCTTGCACCATAATTCCACGTGTCCCGAGCGGGACAGCCGGGCTGCAAAATCTGAAATGCTTTAAGTCGCTACCTTTGCTTGTGCAAGGGGGCATTTTTGGCCTGACTTTTGTATAAATAAACATAATCTGACTTCCTCGCATATATTTCATTAACAACAGACAGGAGTGACAATGCAAAGAAACATCTTGAGAGGGCTGGTGGTTCTGCTGCTGGGCGTAGCCTTGAGTGCCTGCGGCGGCAAGAAGATCACGATCGAATTACCGCCGCATATCGACTTGTCCACCATGGGAACGATCGGGGTCATCGCTTTTGATGTCCAGAGTGATGCACCGCTGCCCGGCGATATTACCCTGAAGGTCATTCAACATATGCAGGCAGCCCAGCCTGGCGTGCCGGTTCTCGAGCTCGGCAACCAGGCAAATGTGCTGCGGGAGGTCGGCTTCGACAGCCTCGATACCGAGGCTGTCAAGGCTATCGGCAAAAAGTACGGGGTCGACACGCTGCTGACCGGCACGTTGGAGGTGACGCAGTCCGTTCCCGATATCACGTTCGGCCAGTCCCTGACCTCGGTGAGCGCGGCAACCTATGTGCGCGGCAATCTCAACGCCCGCCTGCGCCAGACCCATACCGGGGCCACCCTCTGGTCAAACGGTGCCAATGGCAAGTGGAAACTGGCCGGGATCAATCTGGCCTCCGGCAGTCTTCCGTCGATCGGCATGAGCAATAGCGAAGACAAATACAAGAAGATGTTACAGGACCTGGCCAAGGTCGGCACCGCCGACTTTCGTAACACCTACGAAACTCGCAAGGTCCAGTAATAGGCACTCGTTTGAGTTCGGGGAACACCTCACTAAATTTTAGACGCAGATCCGGGGAACTTGAAAACAAGTGTCCTTGTCATGGTTGCTTTATCCGTGCCTTGCCAGGAACCAAAATCACGCGCAAATTGTGCGGCGATCTAGCCGCACGGGACACTAGTTATCAACTATGTAGCGGGGTTCGTCCTGTCCGTCAACCCAGGCTGCCAAAAGATAACACATATCATCTTCATCAACGATGTATCGAACATGAAGCCGCCTGTAGGCGATATCTGTTACGGCAAGGTGAAACTCCTGCTCGACGCCATTCAGTATTTTTCGTTTAACCGGCCATGCGCGGGGATGTTCGTCCATGACGTCCAATATGGTTATCATAGCCGAAGGTAGGGCGCGGTAGGCAGATGGGCTTTTAAGCCGCAAATATTCCCTAATACCCGAATAGGCCGCTAGAAAGGTTGGAGTTTTCTGAATCCGGAGATATTTCCCGGACATTACTGATTCTTCTTAGCTGCACGTAGATTGTCTCTAACCATTTCCTCCCCGATTTTTCTATCCTCATCGATCATCTGAAGGAGATCGTCAATTGGGGTGGCACGCCCATCCCTGATTTCCTCTAACGATTGCAATGTCATGAGATCGGCCTTCCGCTCCAAGAGGTCTTCAGTAATCAGTTTTTGCCCACCGGCCCTGTAAAAGGCCTGGGGCGTCATGTTGTGAACTCGGCAATATTCGCTGACATTGTGCAATTCTGCATCGTCCAGGGTGATATTGATCTGATTGCGTTTTGACATAACTTGAACTCCCCTTGCTAGCTTTTGTAGCAAATCTAGCAAATGTGGCGCTAAAACTCAAGAGCAACCGACCTTAGCGACTTTCGTTCTTTCTGGGATTTCGCACCTAAGGCAGTACAGGCATCAGTAAATTCTCCGTTCGGATAGAGAGAGAAAGACACGCCAACGTTAAAGCCTTGTGATTCCTCATATTGGTTTACATTGGCTCTTTGCCAGCGATCAAGGTCTTTTCGGTTAACAATATTTGGGTTGAGATCGGGAAGGGTGGAAACATCTGTGTGAGGTATTCTTCTTTTATTAAATCCAAGAACCTTTTCCAAACAAGCCTAACTGGAATCATCCTGTTGAGATATGGGACAAGTAACAAGAGAAGGCGATGTTCTGCCTAACGGCTTCACTCCCTGATGACTATTCGTCCTCAGGTCGCCAAAGGTGTCCGAAGCGAGCGTTTTGCGGGGCTGCAACCCGCAATATGCTCTTGCTCCGGCTACCATCCGTTGTTCTCCCGTGAGAAAACCTCGTTGAAGGCAAGCTCGGTGATCGAGAGGTCGCGGAGGAGAACGGGTATAAATTTAGCGGGTACTTTACGGAGGTAACGTGCCGCCAGGTGGGACTGTTCGTATCCGGCCAGAGAGTCGATATAGAACTGGAGAGTTTCTAGTCGCTCTTTTGACTTTTTGTAAACTCTTTGTCCAGGTGAGGGCTGCTTTAGATCAGGTTTATCTGGGCATCATTATACGTAACGTCGCATAATATATATTTTATGTAAACTTTTGTGCCATATAAAATGGTTAGGTTTTGCAGGGTGGATGATTTAAGAAAAAACGAGCAAGAGGATGAAATATTGACCGGATGGCGTAAGTGAAAAACGAAGCTAAAAAAGTCCATGCTTTGCCCTTTGTATAAAAAAGAAAACGTCTTACAGGGCGAATTTGTAAGCCGCACTTTCGGTCAACTGAAAGTGCGGCCATGGATGCGATGGTTACTTGCCTGTTGATTTACATTTTACCGAAAGCTCAGTATTCTTTTTCATCATGGGAGCGCTTGTCTTTTTCTTGCTTCTGATGCCGATCATCTGCCTCATCTGAATCTTGTTTTGCTGTTGACTTGCCATTCCTGGAACGAGATGTCTTTAGCTTGTTGTTGGCCTGGGTATCATTTGCTTTTTTTGAAACAGAAACAGGCTCGCTGTCTTCTTCACCCTTAACTTGCTTATCATGTGAATGCGCCTTGCCCTTGTCAGACTTGTCTGAATTTGCAGGCTGCTGTCGATTGGCTTTTCGCAGTGTTTGTTTTATGTTCAACTAATGATGGCTTTTTTGTGGCATGAGGGTTTTTATTGCTAACCTGATGCGACCTCTCTTCTGATTCATGCTTACCCGGCGCCTTGGCATCTAGACCTCTATGGTCTTGCCTGGCAACCGCCTGAACGATACTTGGTGGAGTGGTTTTTTTCATAATTTTGGCGTGGTCCGTTTGCACCGAAGAACCTTTAACCACTTGCACTTTCGACCTGCTCATCTCTTGAGGAGGCTTTCTGTAATCTATCGATTTTACGGACTTTGTTTTGACAACTTTGGTAACATCACGTGATTCAGTATGCTTGATGTAAGATCTTACAGGTTGCTTCTTAACAGCCTGTTTATTGGTCTTTTTTACTGCTTTATCGTACCTTGGCAACTGTTTTTCTGTCGTTTTTTGTACAGTTTGTTGCTTTGTCGCAGGCATGCTGCGAATCTGCAGACGTAGACCCGTGAAATCATAATCATTTCCTGCATTTATATGTGTATAGCCATAGCCCTTATCCCACCTGCTGTCATATTGATATCCCGACGAACCCTGTATTCTTTGACAATTGTGGTTGGTATCAAAGTGCAGGTTGCCTTGCGCATAGTGGGCAAAAAGCCTCCTGGACCGCCCTTTCCTGTCTCTGGCCGGTATCTCGATGTATTCACCGTCTGCGATAACAACGTAGATCGGCTGAAAACCGGATCTTGCATAAGCAGATGTTGCATACAAGGTGACCTGGATTGGATTGTAATGGGCATGTGAAGGCTTGCCCAGGTATGGTCTGTTATTGTGTGATCTCATACACGGGTGACTGCCGGTAAGTTGTTTGGTAATGAACCGGAGCACAGGCGATAACAGCAAACAGGATAACCAGAACACCCAAACATTTAAATTTCATCATGACATCCTCCCTTTTCCTTGCTGATCGTTATTGTTGACGACGATCTTATGGCTTCATAGCAGAGATTGTCAGCGGACATCGACCTTTATATCGCCTGATGTCTACAATGTCTGGTAGACATATTAATACATAAGCATCTGTAATTATTCATATGTAAAGAAATGAAGGCCTACCAGTAACGGTTCTATAACCCAAACAAAGGTCAGTCCAATAATTAACGCAGAGACGCGGAGACGCTGAGAAAGATGGCATAGGTGTCAGCCCTTTTCCTGCAAAATGTTTGTTACTCTGCGTCCTCTGCGTCTCCGCGTTAAATCTTCTTTGGGGTTCTAGAATCGTTCAGTTATGCATGGAAGGAGGATGGGGATTTTCTGTAAATATCACGCAATCTGTTCGGTTTTTTTTCGATTCTGAGGGCTTTAACGAAATGCGCCCTGTCGAAAAAGTCGCCAAAAAATCACCACAAGAGCCAGTGGCGGCAGACGCTTTAAACTTTGGCTGACCTCAACGCGAACACCGGAATGACGCTCTATTTTCCACTGGATGTAATCAACGCCACCTTGAAACGTAAACAGACCCTTCAAAAGCCTCAAAATCGAAAGGACTTTACCCTGCAGACTTCTGATTTTCCAGGTCAGCAAGTTCAGTCGTTGATCCCGTTCAGAAACATGTGACTGGTAGTGATGAGGGCTTTCGCTGCTGATATTTGCACCGACAGAGACAGTCTCAAGCAGAGAGTCGGTCAATGCCTGGTAATAGTCCGGTGCCGTATCAAACAAACGTGCCGCAGCATCATCGGCCTGTTCTGTGCGCAGCTCTGAGCGGTAGCTGAGCGCAAGGCCGCGAGACCAAAGGTCACGCGCCGTAAACGGACTTGACATCCGGGGAAGCGTTGCCATGACAAACCTCACGACTGCTGAGGCTAAAGCTTCCTGAACCTGATGGACGACAGCTTCGTTGCGGGAATAGACGATGCTGGATCTCTGGCAGAATCTGCCCCAGATATAGGAGTGAAACCAACTCTCCGTCCCTTTGCGAAAATCCGAGAGAGAGAGCACGGCGTATTTGGCCCTGAGGACATGACCCTCGAACGGCACCTCCAGGTAGAAGACGTTGGGTGGTAAAAGCTTGTTAAAAAGAGCCATGGCAGTGCCACTGAATGCCGAACGATAGTCATCGACCAGCAGGTAGAGATCAGCGAGCCCCTCGTGAACACTTCCGCTGCGCAGGCAAGAACCATAGAAGAGCACAGCACAGACGGATTCGCCGTGAAGTTCACGGGCGGCATCGGCCAGAACGTTGATTTCTGACGGCAGCGCCTGCGCTGCTCCGGCCCTGATCAGCGGCAGAAGTTCTGACTGCGGCATTGGTGTGTTCAGTCTTATTCATCGAATATGGCCCTTGAGCTTCAAATCAGCGTGAACAAAGGAAATGTGCCGGCCCTGACGTCGATATGGCAACCGGCCCCTCTCCGGCCTCATACAGCTCACCATCAAGGGTGAAATCCCCGTTCATCGTGAGTTGCACCTCTTGCACATTATGACTGGAATAACCATTGGCCAAGGTTGCATAACGGCTGTCACCGACCGGAACAGAGAACACAGGACTCTCAGCAGATACCTGGGCTTTGCTGCTATGGCGGTGAAATACAGCGGAGCATCCTCTTCCCCCCAGTACGGGCGCATGCCCATAAACAGGCGTTCGAGAGAAGAAACGAACAGCAAAAGGTCTGCCCTCTCCTCTGCCGGGTGACCATCGAAGCCGATTTTATACGTTAAAGGTGGGAGTTTGTCATGGTTTTTGAAGAGAATTGCCAGCAGCAGCCGTAGCATGGTCAAGGCAGGCATAAGCTGTCCACGCCACCCCATGGGGTTGTCTTTGCTATGAAAGATCCTGATGCCTGCGCAGATAGCACCGGCGCCGAAAAACATGCCGAAAAGAGGCTCTTTATCCTGTCGTTGGATGTGCAATATCGGGCGTGAGCTGACAACAAGCTCCTGGTTGGCCGCCCTTGACCATTCGAGGATTCTCTGTAGTGCGACCGCCGGTGAGCCGGCAACACCGACATCCCTGGGCAACATACTGGTGGTTCCAGCGCACAAAAGCGCGAGTAACGGCGGCTTGGTAAACAGTTTTTCTCTGCCGAGCACGGTCAGAACGGCCTGAACCGTACCATCACCTCCGTTAACAACGATCAGCTCAACCCCGTCCCGTGCAAAATCGGACAGAACTTTCTGCACCTCGTCCGGCTTCGTCGCCTGACGATGCAAGACTTCCGGCCAATGGGCCAGAAGCTCGCGAATAGCCCTGCCCCCTTTTTTGTTGCCGCCGCTGCGAGGGTTGGTCAATACGCCAACCCGCTGGCTGTGGCCCTCCCTGTAAGAATCGGCGGCTTGCTCTGTCGCCATGCATAAAAAGGGTTACTCCTGGCCTTTTAGCACCTTGGGACGACGACAAAACCATCTCTGATAAAAAGAGAGACTCTCATCAGTGGGGTCGAGATCGAGAAACCAGGAACGAAGAGGCCCGGATTTTATCCGGGTCTGAATCCCCATGACCAATCGTGCGATCAGGATAATGCTGGAAAGGACTGTCCACAGGCAGACGGCCAGGAGACCAATATCCGGTCGGTTGAAAAACAGGCTGACGGTTAAAAGGATCAGGTTGGGATTACGCCGTCCGGTGATCAGTCGAAAACAGGAGTCAACCGGTTGCCAGCAGAAAATCCCGGACGACTCGAGGAATTGCTTGAAAAGCACCTCGACCAACCTGCCGGCGACGTAGCCGCCAAGGACCAGCTGAATGGCTAACTCCGTTGACATAAGGGGCAGGCTCGACAGGCTCAGCGCCCATACAACGTACCAGACAGGCGGGAAAACCAGGTCGATGGCATGATCGATAGATGTTGCCGAAGGTGCTGTAGTTCAGTGTGACCCTGGCCAGTTTACCGTCCACTGTGTCGAGGAAAGTCATGAGCCAGGCGAAGACCAGACCTGTCACATAGTAGCCCTTGTAAAAAAGCAATCCGGCCAGAACCGACAGGACAAGGCTCAGGCTCGTCACCTGGTTGGGCGAGATGCCGTGACGGGCACAAATTCCGCGTGGCCCATCGTGCCGGCGTCGGCCAGAGCCATTTGGTCACCAGGTCTGTCACCCCTTTATAGGATCCGGAAAAGAGACGCTTTTCAAGGCTCCGCCGGTTCTTGCGGTGATCGGCAAGAGATAGCGGCATATCGAATTTGAGCAATTCTTTCCGGTAAGGGTTGACCAGGGTTTCAGGAGACTCACGGCGCAACCCGTCCGGGATACTCTCCATGGCCCCCTGCAGTGAGAATTGCCTCCATGCGATCGGCAAGTTCTTCTGTGACATGGGCAGCGACAGGTCTGGGGCCCTGGGGAGTGTCGGCTTCCATGACGATGCCAACGCACCAACCATGTTCTGGATAATCCTCTGATCATAGAGGAAATCGCCGCGCAAGAGCAGAACGGAATCCTCTTCCGCCACAGGACTCCTGCTCCACAGGAGGGTTTTAACGCCAGCTTTCGTGAGCATTCTCGTCAAGCCGCTCACGTGAAGACAAGCCCCACAAACAAGTGTCGTTTTCCTTGAAAATCCGTACTTTTATTGCCATTTTCTAGACCTGTAAATTTGATTTCGGGACGGACATTTTAACTTTGCCATGGGTCCTGCCCGGAGAAAGATTGGTAGAAAAAACGAAGTCGGTACTATATACTCCCTGCATGCTAGAAGTAAAGAAAGAGAAACCATCCAGCCTATCTTGGGGCCGCGAGGAACAGGCACAATCGCCCAACCTCGACAGCTTCTTTCTGGCCCATCTCTCCGATCTTCACCTGACCTCGCTGCTGAATGTCAAATCAGCCAATTGTTCAATAAACGTTTATTGGGATATTTGTCGTGGAGGCGCAAAAGACGACTGGTTCATCGCCGCGATATTGTCGACTCGCTGGTGAAAGACCTGCATGCGATCT
This sequence comes from uncultured delta proteobacterium, assembly GCA_963769955.1. Taxonomy (GTDB): domain Bacteria; phylum Desulfobacterota; class Desulfuromonadia; order Desulfuromonadales; family BM103; genus M0040. The sequence continues at coordinate 44,057 of CAVYNW010000018.1, read as the reverse complement.
GTCCTGATCATATCGTCGTCACCGGAGACTTGACCCATATCGGCCTGCCCGATGAATTTGCTGAAGCCGCACAATGGCTGCCCTGCCTTGGCCTCCCGGACAGGTCACCGTTATCCCGGGCAATCATGATGCTTATGCCGGCCGCAAATGGTCGAAAATCTCTCCTCTATGGACGCCCTACCTCCTCTCCGACAGTAAACCGGTGAGTTCACCGACTGGATCCTTTTCCCCACTCTGAGTCTTCGTGGGCAAATCGCCTTGATTGGTCTTTGTTCGGCAAGGCCCAGCTTGCCCTTTCTTGCGGTTGGCAGCCTGGGTAAAACGCAACTGGATGCATTGGCAAAGCTTCTCAAGGAAACGTGGCGAAGCAGGCTATCGCCGGGTCATTCTGAGTCCATCATCCACCCGTTTCCGGAACCATTAAATGGCGCAAACGGATGGTTGACAGCGAGGCCTTTTCTGACGTCGTCAGCCGCTATGGAGCTGAATTGGTGCTGCATGGCCACACTCATTCTTGCCAACCTTCGTGAGATTCAGCATTCCCGCCGGCAAGATCTCGGTTGTCGGGGCCCCATCCAGCTCGGAGCTGAATCCCCGCGCGGCACGTTGCGCCAGGTACAATCTTTACCGGATAAGACGAAACGGCCAAATTGGGACCTAACCCTGTTTGTTCGCGGTTATTCAGAAAAAACGGGTAAGTTTGTCGAGGAACAGGAAATTGCCTTGAGCCTCCCTCACTTCCAACCAGGAAAACGCCTGCAAATGGGGTCTTGAGTTGAAGCGGCCTAGGGAACCCTGAGCAGAAGCCAACTGGCCAGCAGAATGATAATCGCAAGAGGGAGCAAGGTTGTAAACGCCGGATGCAAGCCAAGCAGCAGTCCCGTATATCCGAGAGTCTGGTCGAAATAATAGTAAGAGATCCCGACTATTGAGCCAAGGGTGACCCTGCGCCCGGGATTTGCTTCACGTGCCGGGCCGAAGGCAAAGGACAATGAGAAAAAAATCATCGCACCGACCTTGAGAGGCAGGGTTGTCTTCTGCCACAAAGCCAGAACATATTGGCCTGCATCCTGACCCTTTTCACGCAAAAGCTGAATGTACCGGTACAGTTTGTCAAGAGACAGCATTGCCGGTGTGATACTCAGAATCTCAGCCTGTCTGCGATTGAGTAAAAAGCCCAAATCCAGAAGCGGCAACGTACGGTCGGAAACACGCGTATCCGAAAATGTGAGCTGTCTGGCATTATGACCGAACCACTCTCCGCTTTCACTAACATCCGTCGCTGGTGAAGATACGCATCTGGTCGGCTTACCCTGTTCGTCGAATTCGTAAACACTGACATCGGTCAATCCGACACCGGCGCTGGAAATTCGGACGTTGATGAAGCGGTTATTGTCCCGGGTCCAGAACCCACCTTTCGACAGAAGAAATCCTTCCCCGGTCAGTGCGAGCTCGCGATTGATCTTTGCTTGCTGTTCGAGCGGTGGCACAACATACTGGGCCAGGATCAGCGTACCCAGCATAATTACACTTCCGCAGCCCAACACCACACGCGCAATGCGAAAAACGGAAAAACCGCAAGATCTCATCGCCAGGAGTTCATCGCTATTGGCCAGCGTTCCGAGAGCGACGATACCCCCAAGCAGAGAACTCACTGCGGCAAGACTGAGAACACGACCCGGCAGGGTGTAGGCCACGTACATGAAGGCATCCCACATCTGGTAGTTCCCCTCACCGATATCATCGAATTGACCGACCAGTTCTATAAATGAGAACAAGGCTGTCATGATGAGGAAAACCAGCAGCCAGCCGAACGCCAACCGGAAGCTTATATAGCGAGTGAGTATTCTCATGGTGCAGAAAGCATCCTCGGTGGATATCCTTGGTCAATATGACTGATAGTCTGAACGAAAAGGTTTGAGCAATAAAACAAATAAAAAAACCAGCAGGACCTGCGGCCACCAGACCCCCGGGAAAGAGCCAACCACCCCCTGTTCTACCCAGATTTTAGCTACGGCTGAGAGGTTGTAATAAGCAGCAAAGATGATGACGCCCAGGAAAATATGCACAGATTTTCCGCGTCGTGGAGGCGTTCGGCTCAGGGGAACACCGAGCAAGCCAAGCAAAACCGTCGAAAACCCGGTGGAAATCCGCCACTGAAACTCTGCAATATCCCCGGGATCTGTCGAAGCAGACAGGTTTTTTGCCGACGCAGCCTTGCGTCGATAGTCAGTCAATTCGACCTGCCTGGGAATCAATGCCAAGCGGGTATTCTGGAGGTGAAAAATTTTTGCATTAGTCTCATTATCTTTGAATTCATAGTGATAAACATCGCGCAGGACAATGCTTTTCTCGTCTGTCACCGGGTCAACTTCCTGCCACGCTTCCCTTGCACGTGTTACCTTGCGGGAGTTTTCCTCACGCTGCTCTATGAAGACGCCTTGTGCGTGCTTCTGATCCTCATCAAGACTTTCCAGAAAAACCACATAATGACTCTCGCCGATCTCATGGAAACGCCCTGGTCGGAGACGGGATAAATCAAAATTTGTTTCGGCGTCAGCCTTCAGCCAATAACTTTTTTCATAGGCCCATGGGCGTACATAGAGAGAAAGGACAGAGACGAACAGTGCCACCAGGACGGAAATCTGTAAAACTGAGGTCAAAAGGGTACGTTCACCCAACCCGCTGGCATGCATCGCAATTATCTCGGAATTGGAATGCATACGAGCCAAAACTGTAATGACCGAGAGAAAAAGCGTTATGGGAATCAGCACTTCGAGCGCGATCAAGACTTTAAGAGAGACCAGAGCCAGAACGGTTTCCCCGGTCATCATGCCGTTTGCAGCGGCAGGAAGGTAGTGTGATGCAGAATAGCCGGAGAAGATGATGACCAGGATAAAGCAAATGGTCAACAACGGAGTCAGTATCTCACGGTTCACATAACGTTTTATGAGCAAGTTAAATCCAGTATATAGAGAGTGTGGCTGTACAGCGACTGTTCTGAATCAAGAATACAGCCAGACGAGTTTTATCTTGCCAGGGCTTCTTCGTCATAGATGGCCTGAAGTGTTGACTGCAATGCTGTTGAAGAAACATTGCTTGTGTATTCGAAATAAACCACATTCACGCCAAACCCCGCCAGTTCAGACTCCACCTCATTGAATAAATCGGATCCCTTCCAATCGCTGCCGACAAACATGACATCGAATTTTATCTCATGATACGCCGCAATCTTGTCTCTGTGTCTCTGTGGAACGACCTCATCAACACATTTTAATGCTGAGACAATCTCAAGCCTTTCCTCGAAAGGAATGACAGGCTTTTTGTTCTTATAGGTCATGACCAGTTCATCGGTACTCACTCCGACAATCAGTCTGTCACATCGACTTTTTGCTCTTTGAAGCAGCCTGAGATGCCCGATATGAAACAGGTCAAAGACACCTGTTGTGTAGCCAACCATTTCATCTTTCATTTAACACTTCCTCTTAATTTTGTTTAAATTTTGTTATTTACATGCCAAATGTCACGATTGCATTTTTAACGTCTCTATCTACCACAGCCGGCGAAAACAAAAAAGTGATTTGCCTTTCACCTTGTCGACCCGTTTATATATCAAACAAGACCTGATTATAAACCTTGAAAAGCATTCCACTTGTACTAAACAGAGATTTTTTTCAGAGAGAGGCCGTAATCTGATGTTTTTTTGCCAGGATCGATTCTACCAAGAGTAAATCATCGATTTTATCAACATCGACTGCAGCTTCAGCAAAAGGCATACGGACGACCCCCACCCGCAGATGCATTTTTTTTGACAACTGAATTAAGGCCTGATCCATAGAAAGCTGCCCCAAAAGGTAACGCAGTACGGTTGTCCAGCCGATAATCTTGACAATGCGCAGTGGTTTTTTTCTTTCCTTCTCCACCTTACGCCAGAAATCTGCGGCCATGCGAGCTTGCGGGGTCAAAAATGCAAACAGATTGCATCCGCAATAGCCACCGTCCTTGAGCTTCGTGACGGTGCGCTTCGACTCGGGGAAAGCCTCAGCAACGAGTTCATGACGAGCCACCCCGGCCAGCACATCGCAGTTGCTGTTGCGCGCTATTGAACAAAAGTGAGCAACCATTTCAGGGGTTAACAAAGCGTGATCCGCTGTGGTCAACAGAACCGGCACGTCCTTAGGTAACGACTGCAAGGCAGTGAAGGCACTTGTGCTCGGAGTCGCTTGCGGTACCACCCACCGGACCCGATTGGAACGAATTAGTTCAGCGAGTTCTGCATTCTCGTCGATAGCAGACACTGAAGGGCCGACCAGTATCGGCGTGCCCACATCTTGGGCCTCGGCCAGCGCATCGAGCACACGAAGCACCATCGCACGGCCAGAGACAGGCGTCAGCGCTTTGCAACTGACCCCAGCGTACAGAGCCACCGGATCGTTTGGCTCGCGATCCCCGGCAAGAATGATCACAGAAAAAGGTGGGCTTGTTGATGTCATTTTTATTCTAAATCCTTTTGATAAATGCGGTAACGTTTATAAAGATCGCAGCCTACAGTTTCGATGATATTACGCATGCCCTGATTCTGTTCAAGAATCCAAGACATGTCCACTTCCTTGATCCCTTGCTTGCGGGCTCTTTCATGGAGCGGGGATATGACCATCATCGCCAGAGTCGCCCCCATTCTGCTCCCCTGGTAGCGACGCCTGACACCCATCAACGGGATCCTCGCAGATTTGGCGCCGACGACTTTCAGTCGCCACAGAAGCTTTAGCCAACCGAACGGCAAGAGGCGCCCGTTCAGGTCCATAATAATCTCATTGAGGTTAGGGAACATGACAATCATTGCAGCAGGTTCGCCGTCAACCTCGGCAATCCTGACCGACTCAAAATTGACAAGGAACTTGAGGTTTTTCCCAAGTTCAATGAATTCGGCGGGTGTGAACGGAATGAATCCCCAGTTTTCAGACCACGCGTCTTCAAAAATGTCCCGGATGATTTCCAGGTCTTCACGAAAGTGATCGCGACGCATGGCGCGTACCTTGACCTTTGCTCCAGCGCGCTTGGCAAGTGCCTCGAGATGTTGCGGAGGGGGGATGTCAGGATGAGCACGGTAAGCCAGCAGGTCCTGCTCTTTGACAATAGCCTTGTTCTTCTACGCGTAATTGATAATAAGGGAGAGCATGGCCCAGCATGATCGGTGGCGGGCTGTCAAAGCCCTCAACCAGTAGGCCACACTCGTCATTGATTGAAAGGCTGAATGGGCCACGAATTCGCTGCATGCCCTCTGCCGCAGCCACTTTCAGCGGCCTCAAACAAGGCCCGGAAGGTGTCAGCGTCATCTTCTGCTTCCAGAAGCCCGAAAAACCGGTCGCATCGTGGTATTGCTGTAAATGCAGACGATCAACCTGGGCGCTGATCCGGCCAACAGCCGTTCACCGCGGAAGGCAATCCAGGCCTGAAAGTCGGCATGATCAAAATAGGGGTTTTTTGCTGAAAGGTGCCATTTCCTTTCGAAAAGCAACGGCGGGACCCAGCAGGGGTCATCCCTGTACAGCGACCAGGGAACCTTGATAAACGTTCAACAACGGCGGCCCGCAACCGGAACGATACGCAAATCTTCTCGACTCTGATTGTCGTTGAGCGTGCTGTTTTCCACTGGTAGCCCGGAAGGGTCATAAAATTCTGATGATTTGAAGAAGGTACCAATTCTCGGTTAGCATGTAACATATTTGTGTCGGATTGAATATTATTGTATCTTTATCTTGACGTCACTAGTCACGCGGTCAATGAAGTTGTATACAGACAAGCGAGCCCGGGAGGTTCAAAATCAATGAATGCGACGATGAAGAAGTTCGGCTACCCCGACACCCTGATCAAAGAATATGTCGCATTGGGTGGTGCTGTTACGCCCCCAGCAGGCGACCCTGGGCGCACTTGTCCTTGTCTGCAAGGATGAGTCCGATGCGTTGTCAAAAATCAACCTTGCAGCTTTTCTGAGCTCAAAGAGATAACTACCGACATAGAAGTCCACCTGACGAGACTGTTTCTCTTACGACAAAATCAATTATCTTATGTTGATGATGGTCGATAAGGATGTACATTTCCACGTGTTGCCACGTTATGCTCAGGCCCGCTTTTTCAGACCAAAAGGAATTTACTGACCCGGGTTGGCCTGGCCCACCGGATTTAAGCCATGCTAATAAAACCGGACGAGCTGAATCAGTTGATTCAGAAAATACTTCTGTGAGGCATTCAGGGAACAAAACATTTGAAAAAAGCATTTATTTCGACTTCTCGGTTAAGATCCGTGTCAACAAAAGATTAACGTCAAATGCGAAATTGTGATTGAAGCCTTTGGTACTTTACAACGACACTTTCGGCACCATGTTTTTGTCATCAAGGAGACCGTCAGTCTATTTCAGCCACACAAACTGTAACAATTGCAACAAATTACGCATTTGTAGTTTGACAACATCTACTCATTCGCTAATATATACGGGATTTTCATATATTGGCACTAATATTGCTCATCAATCTAACAAATGACTCACTCAAACCGACACCAACAGAAAGCCAGATTCCTCTGCGCACTACTGATTTCTCCAATCTGGCAGAGGCCTTGGATTATGCTGCCCAGGGTATGAGCTGGGTTCAATTTCTATAGCGGCCGTGGGGAACTTCGTGCAGTTCTCACCTATACCGAACTTCGGAAAAATGCTCGGTCTCTCGCCAGACGCCTGCTCAGGCTCAAGCTTGAAAGAGGCGCGCGGATCGCCATTATCGCAGAAACCCACCCGGACTTTCTGCGTTTCTTTTTTGCCTGCCAATATGCGGGATACACCCCTGTCCCGTTGCCGGCCGCTATTCATCTGGGTGGTCACAAGGCCTACGTTGAACAATTGCGCGGGTTGCTGCTTCAAAGTCAGGCTGCCGTCGCCGTGGCGCAGGCAGACTTCCTCCCCTTTCTTCTGGAAGCCAGCAGCGGTTTAGGACTGAAGTTGGTCGATCAGCCCGAAAACTTTGACCGGCTTGACGAGCAAGACATCGCCCTGCACCCATTGCAAGCCGACGAGACGGCTTACCTCCAGTACACATCCGGCAGTACCCGTTTCCCGAGAGGCGTCATGGTCAGCGGAGCGGCCGTGATGCACAATCTTTCAGGCATAACCAGGGATGGACTCAAAATTCGCCCTGGTGACAGGTGCGTTTCCTGGCTGCCCTATTACCACGACATGGGCCTGGTCGGGTTTGTTTTGGCCCCCCTGGCCTCGCAACTTTCTGTTGATTATCTCGCCACCCGTGATTTTGCCATGCGGCCACGCTTGTGGCTGAACCTGATGACCAGTAATCAAGGCACTATTTCTTTTGGCCCCCCTTTCGGCTATGACCTGTGCTCACGAAGAATTCGCCAAAATGAACCGGAGTCGTTTGACCTCAGTGCATGGCGAGTTGCCGGCGTGGGTGCCGAAACAATTTGTGCCGAGGTTCTGGAAACCTTCGCAGAGAGGCTGGCTCCTTTCGGTTTTAATCGCAAAGCCTTTGTCGCCAGCTATGGCATGGCCGAGTGTTCTCTTGCCATCAGCTTTGCCCCGCTTGATCCAGGGTGCCATTGTCGACGAGATGATGCTGAGCACTTGTCAGAACATCAGGAAGCCTTGCCCATCTCGCGATCCCATTCATGACCAGCGCGTCAAAAAGCTTGTGAACTGCGGCGCTGCCGCTCCCCGGGCACGAGATCGTTGTTCAGAACGAAGCCGGTGAAAACCTTCCAGACCGACAGTGCGGCGTTATCCATGTACGCGGGCCAAGTGTTATGACCGGCTATTTCGGAGATCCTGAGGCAACGGCCGAGGTTCTTTCCGCCGATGGGTGGTTGAACACGGGGGATATCGGCTATCTGGACAAGGGAACCCTTGTTATCACCGGCCGCGAAAAAGACCTGATCATCATTAATGGCCGCAATATCTGGCCCCAGGATCTCGAGTATTATGCAGAGCAGCAGCCTGAAGTCAGGCCTGGCGATGCTTCAGCAATCTCGGTCCCGGCAAAAGATGGCTCAGAAGCCGCTGTCATGGTCGTGCAATACCGTGAGACAGATGAAAATAAGCGCCGTGAGCTCTCAGGCAGGATCGCTTCTGAAATTCGTCAACAGCTGGGCATTGACTGCACTATTGAACTTGTCTCCGCCCACACCCTTCCCAGGACTTCATCAGGGAAATTGTCCCGCGCCGGGACACGACGCGACTATCTGAAGCGACAGGCAGAACGAGACTCTGCTGAGAATTGAGCCCGCACCTGATGAGCAGTCAACCCATAATGTTACCCCTGCTTTGCACGTTGCAGCCTCCGGGCAGAATTGTACACGCTAAGTAAAGCAAGTAAAACATTGAACCTCTCCGAAAAACGATCTCTGTTGTGATTACGGTAGCAATCACTGGAGCAACGGGCTTTATCGGCAGTGTTTTGCTCAAACTTCTGGCAGCCCAGGGCTTTCAGGTCAGGCCCTGTACCGTCCCGCCTCAATTCCTCCCCCGGACAAACAGATTCGGTTCAATGGCAGGCTGGCGACCTTGGAGACATAGACAGCCTGCGCGCGCTTGTTGCCGGCGCTGACGCGATTGTCCATTGCGCCGGAACCGTGCGCGGAGCAACACTTGAACATTTCAAGGAAGCCAACATCGCCGGTGTCACGCGCCTTGCAGAGGTCGCTGACTGAGCTCAAGGTTCCTCGTTTTCTGCTGATGTCCTCTCTGGCTGCACGCGAACCATCCTTGTCTGACTATGCTTTAAGTAAAAAAATGGGTGAGGATGCCCTCCTGAAATACCAGGACAGAATCTCCTGCGACATCCTGCGCCCCCCTGCTGTCTATGGCCCAGGAGACCGTGAAATGCGGCCCTTGCTGCAACTGATCAGGCGCGGTCTCGTTCCCGTGATCGGAGCAAAAGAAGGCAGATTCTCTCTTCTTCACGTTGATGATCTGGCTGAGGCCGTGAGTTGTCTGCTGAAGGCTGAGCGTACCCAGAAAGACCGATGTTTTGAGTTGCATGACGGGCACCCTGATGGCTATACTTGGTTCCAAATTGCAGAGATTGCCAGCCATCTGAACGGCAAGAAACCGCTCAGCCTGGCAATCCCCAGGTCATTGTTGCAACTGATCGCCTTCGGCAACCTCTGCCTGGCCCGCCTGCTTGGTTATCCGCCGATGCTGACACCGGGGAAGGTCAGGGAGATCTTCCACCCTGATTGGGTTTGCGATAATACGGCAATATCCAGAGGCTTCGACTGGCATCCCCGGGTCTTGTTCAGCGAAGGGATGCAGACGCCTTTTCCCTTGAGTCAGTATTTATCGATTGGAGCTTTGCCAGTTATGCCAACCACTCAATACGAAACCATTTTTCAGCAGGTCGCCGTCCTTCTTCAGAAATATGCGCCACAACCCGGGCCCATAAACGAAGATACAGAGTTAATCAATGATCTGGGATTTGATTCGCTCAAGGTTATGGAAATGATGAATGACGTAGAAGATGTTTTCGATATTACCTATCCATTAAACAGCTTATCTGATTTGCGAACTGTCAAAGATCTTACCACGCAAATTCAACATATTATCGAGACAAGTTAATGGGAATTCTAGATAAATTAAACGCTATAGCAGAGACCCGGAAAGCAATCCTCCCTCCCGGGGTTGACCCTTTCAACGTGGTCATCGATGAAATTTATTCCCCTACCGAAGCGTCTATCTGCGGGCAACGGGTTCTTCTGGCCGGAACGAACAATTACCTCGGTCTGACCTTTGACAGCCAGTGTGTAGAGGCTGCCCAGGAAGCCTTGCTCAAGGAAGGGACCGGGACGACCGGCTCCAGAATGGCAAACGGAACTTTCTCCGGACATCGTGACCTTGAAAAAGAGTTGGCGCTTTTTTACGGATGCAGCAATGCGATTGTCTTCTCAACCGGATTTGTCACTAACCTTGGCGTGATCTCGACTCTGGCCGGACCCGGCGATGTCATAGTGCTTGATGCCGACTCCCATGCGAGCATCTATGATGCCTGCAGGATGAGTGGTGCCGAAATGATCCGTTTTCGCCATAACAATGTGGAGGACCTGGAGAAGAAACTGCGGCGGCTGGGTTCTCGGACCGAAAACACCCTGATCATTGTCGAAGGCATCTACAGCATGTTGGGCGACTGTGCTCCTTTGAAAGAAATCGCCGCCCTGAAACGCAAATATGGTGCATGGCTGTTGGTTGACGAAGCCCATTCCATGGGCGTTATGGGCGATCACGGCCGGGGCATGGCGAAGCAGCTGATGTGGAGCAGGATGTCGATTTTATTGTTGGCACATTCAGTAAAAGTCTGGGTTCTATAGGCGGTTACTGTGTCAGCAACCATCCGGAACTGGATCTGGTCCGTTATGTCAGTCGTTCTTATGTGTTTACCGCTTCGCCGTCACCATCAATTATTGCCTCCGTACGCGAGGCCTTGCGCGTCATTCAGGACAAGCCGGAACTACGCACCAGGCTCTGGGAAAATGCCGAGCAGCTCTATCATGGCTTAAAGCAGCTGGGTTTTGAACTTGGACCAGATCTCAGCCCGATTGTCGCAATTCGTGTCCCAACCAAGGAAAAGACCCTGCTCGCATGGAAGGCCCTGCTTGATCAAGGCATCTATGTCAACCTGGTTTTCCCCCGGCTGCGCCTGCAGGGATGAGCTTGCTGCGTTGCAGCATGAGTGCAGCCCATACGACCGAGCAGATTGACCGTATCCTGCAGATATTTGCAGAGATCCATCCACTGATTACATCGACAGAGACAAGCATCGACCAGGGTCCCTGAGACAGGCTCGCTCCTTAGTGACCGCAGAGCGGTGCGAATTCATGACCTGCCCGGCGCTGATGATTGCTGGCATACCGGACAAACAGATTCTTTTAACTTTCATCAATAGTTACCCTCTGGAGGACTCTTTGAGTCGATTTTACGGCCAAGCAGAATCACCCCTGATATAGAAAGAAAGTTCATGATAAAATGCGTTGTCTTTGATTTCGACGGAACCCTGGTAGATTCCAACGACATCAAAAGAGAAACTTTTTTTACGATCACTCAACCCTGGGATGCTTGCGGTGATGTCGTTGCTGAAGTTTTTGAACGTTGGCCAGCAGCCGACCGTTATGAAAAAACCCGCAAGATTGCAGAAGAGTTAATCCGCAGGGGACTGCTTCCGGCAGGGGCTTCGGCTGAAAGCTGGGGGGAACGTTTGGCGAACGATTACACGGCATACTGTGAAAGCGCCATCACCGGCAGTGCAGAGAGGCCCGGAGCGAGCCAGGCCCTGATGGAGCTATCAGGCATGGGCATGCAGTTGTTCGTCAACTCGGGACGCCGACACGACCACTGCAGCGGCTACTGGAGCTGCGCAATTGGGCGCATTTCTTTCAAGGAGTTTATGGTGCAGAGGGCTCGAAAGCAGAGAACCTCAAGAGTATTGCCCAGTTCTCAGGGGCGGTCCGGGACGAGATTGTCCATGTCGGCGACCAGATTGATGACTGGCGTGGAGCCGAGCAGTTCGGCTGCCACTTTGTTGGCATGACCGCAAATCACAGCGATTCGACGGTTACGGGAGACCCTCTCGTTGTCGAGGATTTGAGGGATTTGCCTTCCCTGCTTGCCAAGATATCCTAAGAAGCGTCATGATCGCTATGAGCGCCGCGCTTTTGGAGACTTCGCCCTCGGTAACAGGCTTATGCCACAATCGATTTCTTGATCAGAAGCCAAACAAAACCCTCTTTACGCCAACCATGAAAGTAGACTGGCCAAAATGCAGTTGATGCTCAAGTTTGCCCGCTCATACCCTATGCAAAGCCTGATAATGCTGTTGTCATTGATCATGGCCGGCATCGTTGAAGGGGTCGGGCTGACAGCACTCTTACCTCTGCTTAAAAAAGCCATCAACCTCCCCTTGGGTGATGCTGCATCTCCCGTGACAGCGCCTACCGGTTCTGACAAAGTTATCGATGCAGTGCTGACTTTTTTTGGATCCCTTCAACCATCGGGTGGCTGTTGATGGTCATTCTGGTCGGAGCAATATTCAGGAGCCTCCTGATTCTTATTGCGGACCGTAAGATCGGTTACACGGTTGCCCATGTTGCTACTGACCTGCGCCTGACCCTGCGCGTGCCCTGCTCTCAACCCGCTGGGGGTACTTCCTGGCCAGCAGGTTGGCAGTCTGGCCAACGCTGCCGGTACAGAGGTCATGCGCGCCTCAACAGGCTATCTGCATGCCGCGACGGCCATCGCCATGGTCATTCAGGTCATTGCCTATTTCATCGTCGCCATGCTGGTCTCGTGGCAAACAACCTTGCTCTTCATGAGTGTTGCCTCCGTAATTTTGTTTATGCTTTACAGCATGGTGGCCAAATCAAAGCGTGCTGGCAAGAAACAGACCCGACTAGTTGCAGTCCCTGCTTGCCAGGCTTTCCGATAGCCTGCATTCCCTGAAAGCGTACAAGGCCATGGGCCGGGAAAACCTGGCCGAGGAGTTGCTTTCGACAAACACGATGCAACTGAAAAAGGCTTTGCGCAAACAGGTTTTCAGCAAAGCAGCCCTGCGTGGCATACAGGAACCGTTATTGACACTCCTGGTGATCACCGGCCTCTATGTCATGCTCGTTCACCTGGGGATGGAACTTCCCAAAAGTCATGATGCTGATCTTCCTCATGTCTCGCATGTTGAATGAGGCTGGCAAAGTCCAGCGCAAATACCAGGAATGTCGCCATCTGTGAAAGCGCCTACTGGTCACTGCAGGAGAAGATCACCACGGCCCAGAAATTCAAGGAGCCGCCTGGAGGAGGAGCTCATAGCGACCCTGGAACACGCCATCATGATCGACCACGTAGATTTTGGTTACGGAGACCACCTGGTTTTGAAAAATGTCTCGCTGGAAATCCCGAGTCGGACCTTCACGTCCATCATTGGCCCCTCAGGCTCCGGGAAAACAACCCTGGTCGACTTGATCATAGGACTCTTCCACCCTTTAAAGGGGGCCGTTATGATTGACGGCAAGCCCCTTCCGGAACTCGACCTGCGCAGCTGGCGGCACATGATCGGCTATGTGCCCCAGGACACCATCCTGCTGCACGACAGCATTTTCATCAATGTCACCCTGGGCGAGCCTTCACTGACCTTCGAGGATGTGGAATATGCCCTCAAAGCCGCCGGGGCATGGGGCTTTGTCAGTGAAATGGCCGATGGCGTCTATACGACGGTTGGTGAGCGGGGGGCCAAGCTCTCAGGAGGGCAACGACAGACGCATTGCCATTGCCCGGGCCCTGATCCATCGGCCGCACCTGCTGATTCTCGACGAAGCGACCAGCGCACTCGATCCTAAGACGGAAGCGGCGATCTGCCAGACGTTTAAAGAACTTCGCGGTCAATTGACCATCCTGGCCATCAGTCATCAGGCGGCCATGGTTGAAGTTGCCGATCGGGTGTTTCAGATTTCCGATGGGGATATCAAGCAAATTCCCACGCAAGCCGCTGCAAGCGCACCCGCCGTCTCCTGAGAGCGGTAAAATCTCGTTCACCGGACAACTGCAATGCAGATTTTCTCCCGAAATGTTCTCGCCGCCATGCTCTTCGCGCTCCTGAGCTTCAACAGCCCGGCATGCCAGGCGGCTGAGGAAACCCTGTATCAAAGGGTCGATGAGCTGCTGGCTCAAGGTGAAAACCAGCAAGCCTGGGAACTCTTGCGCGAGGGGGCGGACAAAGACTCCAGCCGGGGGGACATCGCCTGGAGGATGGCGCGTACGCAGTACGAGATGGGACGCCTGGCTGAATCCGGCCAACAGGCGATGGTGTTCTTTCAAGCAGCAGAAGAATATGCCAGAGAAGCCATGCAAGAGGCCCCCAACAAGAGCGATGGCTATAAATGGCTGGCGATCATTCTGGGAGCACAGGCGAAATATACTGACACCGCAACCCAGGTCCGTCATTCCCGGGAGCTCAAGAATAACATTGAAAAAGCCATTGCCCTGAACCCTGATGACGACATCGCCTACCTCGTCTTGAGCCGCTGGCATTACAAAATCTCTGAACTGGGGTTTTTTGTCCGGGCCGTTGCGAATACCGTCTATGGCGGGCTGCCGGAAGCGTCGCTGCAAGAGTCGGAGAAGCTTTTATTGCAGGCTATCAGGTTGCATGACCGCATCGCCCATCGTTACAACCTGGCCAAAATTTATGATCGCATGGACCGGCCTGAAGACGTCAAGAAGCAATATCAACAAGCCATCCTCCTGCCGGTGACCTTCCCTGAAGAAGTCGAGGAGCGGGAAAAGGCCCTCAGGAGACTGAAGAATTGGCAATAGTGGGACATTCTGACAAGTGTCTGGGCCCGATTATGCTGGCGGGATTTAACTTCAACCGGCCCTGTCTTGACGTGATCGCAGGATGCGCCGCTTCAACCTCTTTATCCATGGTTTTTTGCCACGGGTCCACTCATAATAAGATCCGATCCAGCTGCCCGCCCCAAGCTTGCCAATGTGCCGGCAGAAATAGGTGAAAGCGATGTAAAGACCGAGGCAGCGCTGTTTGAAGCTCCTGGGGTCACCAGTCAAGACCGTATCGCGGAATATTGTCACGGAGTTCACCAGAGGCCAGGGCAGATAGAGGTACCACACTTTCTTGATAAAAAGGGATTCTTTCTGACGACCGATACTAAAATCTGCAACACGACGGACAGACCATAAGGGCTTTTCCACTTGCTTGAAATCACCCAGGAGGGCGAGCTCCTGCAAAAGCACTACGTCCGGGAAAAGAATTCTTGGGAACACCCCCGCCCTGCGGAGTGCATCGGCACGGAATAATCCATAGACCATCTTGCCAAATGCGCGGGCCTCACAGCAGACAGCTTTAACCCTGCCGAAGTCACTCATATCTTCAGTGGAAAAATAGCGCGTCGGTTTCTTGATGACCTCCCCCTCTGGAGTAATCCGGACAAAAAAAGGATACGCCAACACGATCCGGGGGTTCTCGTTCAAAGCGCGGACCATGTTTTCAAGCCACTCCGGGTGCCAGAGATCGTGATCGCCGACCCAGGCAAAATAATCGGCCCCTTCGGCATGTCTGAAGCAGGCCCGCCAATTGCCAACCAAACCTTTGCGGGATTTGTTCTTAATGTAGTGGATGCGGTCATCTCTTCATGCAAATCGTTTGACCGTTTCTCCTGGTGCAAGCTCGGTGGAGTCGTCGACTACAATCAACCTGAAATCACGGTAGGTCTGGGCAAGAAGCGACTGCAAAGCCTCTTCCAGAAACTTGGTTTGGTTGTACAGGGGCATGCTCAGGCAAATATGTGGTTTGACATCACCTTGTTTATCCTTATCACACTCGTCTATTAACCGGGTATCCATGATCGTGTGCGGATCATTCATGATGCACCTTTTTCGATGTTTTGCCTTTTAAATTTTTCGCTGTCCTGGAGACTCCATAGAATGCCAGAGCCAATGGTGTTAGAAGAACCGTTAGCGCACGAGAGCCAGACGACATACGGACAGATGCTGCTGTACTCTGTTCATGAAAGCTCTCCAGGGATTCAACAAAGATTGCCGAACACGGCCTGGTGAGGCCATGGGGCCTGATAAAACTTTTAATAAAAGCGCGGATTTTTTCTTTGTGCTGAGCCTGGCCACCAAGCATGGTACTCAATTGATCAAAATGTTCGTCTAGACTGGATGCAGATAAAAAGCAATCCACCCTTGACCAGATATTGAAAATGAAGCGTCCCATCCTGCGTGTGACTAAATTCCGGAAATAAAATGGTGAATACGGGTTTTTCCAAAATACCGGCTTCGATCATAGTGCTTGTATTGATACCGATAGCAGCTTCAGAGTAGGACATGGACTCATAAAAATCGTTAACAGTCTCTTGCTCAACAGGGTTTGCTCCCCCTCCGCGGATAGATTAAGACATTTTCAAAGCCCAAAAATCAACGTTTTCCCACTGCGAAGGCATTTTGCGGATGCGGCCGCACCAGAACTCCCCAGACCTTTCAGATACGGTTTCCCGCTACTTCTTAATTGCTAGTGACCCATTCTTTTATAAAAGTCACTTCGTCGGGTGCAATGAAACGGAGAAGAGCATAAATACAGGATAAATGGTTTTGCAGGCCTCCAGTCCAACACGGCGCTGGGGTTTCTCTTTTGACCTTGATGGGCGGTAATCGAACCATCCCGATCATAGCACTGAGCACCGGTTACGATGACTTTTGAAGATGGGATTTTGTGCAGGTTTACCGCTTCGGATTTCTCAAATCCGTTCGAGACCAGGACAATGTCTGTTTCTGCCTGAATCAAGCTTTTATTCTGTCAGGTTATCCCAGCTTGCTACACAGAGAACGGTTTTTATTTTTGCAGATTTCGCGCACTTGACCCAGTCGAGCTGGGTGGCACGTAGATCGATTAAGGGGGTGACGAGGAAAATGTCCGGGATTGTGCGCTGCAAGAAACCTGAGATATCCTGGGGTCTAATGGTATGGCCCGTTCAATAGCCCGTAAGCCCCTGATCATAGACCATATTTTGTTTTCGTCCTGACCACCAACTCCTGAATGAATAAGTTTACAGATGAAAACGGGCAACATGGATGCCGCCCTTTGCTTGAGCTTATGCGCATTCAGGTAATTCTTATTCAAAAAGCGCAGATAAGTTTGCAACACCGCGGACAAAACCGGCCAAGGGACCCCAGAGCCATGGGCGCCTTGAATAGACGTCATAGGTGATGTTAGGCGACTCTGCATAACAAGTCCTCAACCTGCCTCAGTTTATACAGATCGTCGAAGTTCAAAAAGCCCTAAATGGACCTGATGGCCTTTAACAGGCCAGCAGCTTGACTATCGTTTCATAGTTACGCGATACCTAGAATGGCGCAGCAAAAAAAATATTTTCATCCGGCTCCATTATCCTTGCGCGTAATCAGCTGTTGTCGCGTGAATCAGCTATTGTTTAAACAGGTGCTGCATGGTGGAATCCAGATATCGCTGAATCTTGTTTTTAGCTGCTTTCTGAGGCAAGTTCTGCATGTAAACCGACGAGTATTGGGGATCAATAACAGGATTGGGGTCGGCTTCCAGTCATTGCAATCATAACCGATGCCGTTCCATGTAGGGCAGATAAGATGACTTGAAAAGCTCCACGTCTTCTGGCGGTGAACCAGAGTCGCCAATCTCCCCTGATCTTTTTTCCGGATCACCTTGGCTTTCCCTGATGTGCTGGGGACATTTGCATCGGACTGGACCTCGAAGCCGAGGTATTCATTGAGGGCATCGAACTTATTGGCCACCATATCTTCGAATCTGAACAGGATCCAATCCTTCCCAAAGCCTTTGACAAATTCGCTCATCTGCTGGTAGCGGTGAGTTTCTTCAACGACGACCTCTGCGACAGTCCGCGGGCCGTCCTGATGCCCACAGTAACGGCAGATTTCGCTGAAGGGAACGGATGCTGGATCCTGCTCTTTTTTCAAAACCAGCTCAAGGTGCTTTTCAAATTGCTGTTTGCAGCCATCATAGCCACGGTGCCAACGATACAGCATGCGGCTGACGGCCGCGTCCCGGGGATCGCGGGCCATCCAGATCTTCCGGTTATAATGTTCCTTTTCCAGATGCTCCTGGAAGACCATCCATGCTTTTACCTTTGCGTTCTTCATAGGTGTGCTTGTAAACGGCATTTTCAAATTTGCGCACATGTTTGCCCGGAGCCCCCCGGAAAAGGCATGGCAGTTTGGCAAACCGCCGGACACTTTATACACCATGGCGGTGGTTCCTGTTTTTCCTGTTCCTAAAATCAAAACTTTCATTTTCCTCTCCTATGGTTTGATCAAAAATATCTGGTCGGAAATTTGTTCTGCGTTTATTTTGCTGGCGTCACCCAGGGCCTGTTGAAGTTCTATCGATTCGACTCGTCAAATCCTTGAAGTGAAATACCAGGGTATCGATGCCGATGAAAAACCGGTGGGGCATGGGTGCCTGGAAAATATTTTTGACATGTTTTTATTAATGCGGCGATAGTTGGCAAAAATGCTTCCGGCAGCAAGCCAGTCACGCAACGGTGGTTTCGGCAAAACCGGTCGACGTTTCATTTTTTGTTCCACCACATCGACAATGCGTTCACATGCCAGCGGACCGTCTTGAGCGGCAAGGTATTGGTTGACCAGGGCCTCGGTTCAGCGCCATCTGGCTGCGCCAAGCTGCCCGTGAATATCTTTTTCAGGGTCACCTGCAACTGGTCAAGATCGAAACACTGGTGACTAATCAAATTCGGCAGCCGGTAAAATCCCATGTCGTAGGTCTCATCGATCCGGGCACGATAGGAGATCGCCGGGACGCCCATCATGTAGGCTTCGACTCCCGTGGTGCAGCCATTATGGACGACCACGTCAGTCGACATGAGCCAGGGCACCACATTGCCTTCGTTGGTGACTTTAACTCTTTGGCAATCTTTGGCGATGTCCATGTAAACCTGCTGGTTTTCCGTCGGGTGCGGTCTGACTATGATTGTGTGTTCCGGGTAAGTCTGGTCAAGAATCGGAATCAACTTCTTGAAAGCTTCGAAAATGGCCTGCTTGTGATCCCGCAGCCCTTCGGCGAATTCAAGGCTCATGCCTACTGCAGCCTTGCCGAATTGCGGCCCTTCTTCTTCATTACTTGGTGGCCGAAATAGATTTTGTGCCGGGAAAAACGCGTTTACATGATTAAAATTTGTATTGACCAGGATGAAGCGCCCATAGGTCTTGCGTATTTCAGCTGCTTCCGGTTCGTAGAAGGACCGTAGCTCGGGTCGCAGCATATCGCTGCGCGGATTGCCGGTGACATGAATCGGCATGTCGGCAGGGACATGAGGGTATTGGCGCCATAATTCAGCATTATCCTCGCCCCAGGCAAACAGGTCCGAGTTGTAGCGAATGGCGATCGGCGACAGCCGGCGTGAATAATAGGTCTCTGCCGGCAGGTGCACCAGCGCCTCTTCATCCCAGGTCAGTATTTCGTGCCCCATTTTCTGCATGATGCGGAACATCTTAAGGTTGCGTTCCGTCATGCTCTTGTTGAGATACAGGCTTCTCGGAAAAGTGGCCATCCGGAAGTCGATCTCGCGGTGAGAACCGATAATGACCGAAAAACCACGCTTCACTGCGATGCAGGCCAACAGTAATTTGGGGTCAAGCTCCCGCACCTGGTTTTCTACCGGTATGATCAGGCACGCTTTTTGGTCTTTTCTCTTCACCAGAAGTCTCCTTGCTCTCCTGCAGAATTTCACGCGTCAAGATCACCCTGTGGGCCAGGGTTCGCCATCATGCCACCGAGCCCTACCCCGCTGGACTTATCTGAAAGAGCACAGCGCTGATCTGTGTGACGTTCAGACGGGTGTTATCCTTGAGGATGTGCTGTATTCGTTCGACTTTCAGATTAACCGCATCCATAGGTATGGGCGGATAGCGGTGACGTTGGAAATTGGGCCGGTTGTGGGAACCGGGCAGCATGGGTTTAATCTGTTTATAGAGATGATAGCCGGCGGCAATGGCCTTGCGCTGCAGCAGGTCTGTCAGTGAAGGGCCGGAACCGCCTTCCCCATCGCAGGACAAAGATTCGAGGACGTCGACCATACGCGTACACGCCAGCGGCCCGGATAAGGACGCCAGGTAATGCTCGACCAAGGCCTGACGCTCATCAGTCTCGGTCATCAGCTGCTTGCCGACCAGGACCTTCGTCAGCATCTCCTGCAGCTGTTCGAAGCTGAAACAGGACTGGCTGACCGCATTGGGCAAGCGGTAAAAGCCGTCATCGTATTTTTCGTTGATCGACGCCCGGTAGCTGATCGCAGGCACGTTCATCAGGAACGCTTCAATGCCGGTGGTGCATCCATTGTGGATGACGGCCTTTGACGCCAGAATCCACGGCACGACATTCCCCTGGTTGGTGACATGCACGCGCTCGTAGCGGGCGGCAAGCTCGTTGTAGACATCGTGCCGCTCAGTCGGGTGTGGGCGAATCACGATAGTTAAGCCGCGGGAAAGCCTCGTGCAACTTCGGCACCAATTGCAGGATGTCCTTGAATACCGCCTGCTTGTGGTCCCATAGTCCCTGGGCATATTCCCTGCTCATGCCCTTGGCGGCCCTGCCGAACTTGGCTGTTTCCCCGGGGTTTTAACCGGCTGAAAGAGGTTCATGTCGGCGCCGAAGGCGTTGACGTGGTTAAAATTTGTATTGACCAGTACGAAGTCACCGTAGGTGTCGCGCAGCGTCTGCACTTCTGCTTCGTAAAAAGAGTGCATTTCGGGACGCAGCATGTCGATGCGGGGATTGCCGACAGCATGTATCGGCAAATCGTCCGGCAAATGAGGGTACTGATGCCAGAGTTCCACATTATCCTGGCCCCACGCGAAAAGTTCGGAGACCTCGCGGATCGCATCGGGGTGCAACCTGCGGGAAAAATAGGTGTCCGCAGGCAGATGCACCAGGGCCTCTTCGTCCCAGGTGACGATCTCATGAGCAAATTTTTTGGCCATGCGGAAAAACAACAGGCTGCGTTTTGTCATGCTTTTGGAGAGATAGATGCTTTTTGGATACGAATCGATGCGAAACTCCAGTTCGCGCCGCGAGCCGATGACCGACGAGAACCCTCGCTGTGCCGCGATACACGCCAGCAATAGCTTGGGATCGAGCTCTCGCACCTGATTTTCCACTGGGATCAAAAGCAGCCTTTTCTCTGATGACATGGTTTTGCTTGTCCTCTGCAAATCGACCATTATCGTTTACTGAGCACACCGGTGATGCGCTCTGCCAGGCTGCGGCCGTCCACTCGATGGTATGACAGTGCTTCCTCGGGGGTGCCACAGGCCGGAATCTCATCGATTGCAAATTTGGTCAGGAGTTGCGACTTTAGCGCCGGCGACGACATCAGTCCATTCAATAGCAGATCGCCGATGCCGCCATACCCGGAATGATTGTCCAGGGTAAAAATAAACTTGCTGGCCGAGCAGACATCTTCCAGCCAGCCGGTATCGATTTTATTGAGCCACGGCAGGTTGACGACTTTCAGGGAGACGCCCTGCTCTTTCAATATTTCTGCGGCCGTCAAGGCTTCATTCATCATGACCGGACCGTAAGCAAACAATGTCGCATCCTTGCCCTCATTGATGACCGTGCCCTTGCCCAATGAGAAGCCATAATTTTCCGGCAGAGCGATGGTGCGTGGCGAGGGAGAGATTGCCAGGCGGATCATGCAGACGTGCTCCGCCTGGTTTACGCACCAGCGTAGCGCCTGCTCGGTTTCAAAGGCATTGCAGGGCTCAATGATCGTGCATTTGGGCAACGCGCCGAACAGGGAGATGTCGCGCAGGCTCTGGTGGGATTTCCCCGGGCCGGCCGGGATGAGCCCCGCATAGTGGCAGACGTAGATGATTTTGGTTTTCTCGGTGGCATTACAGTAAATCTGCTCATTGGCGCGGGACGCCAGGAACACCCCGAAGGAGTTGACGATCGGCAGGAAGCCGTGCAAGGCGAGTCCGCCGGCCGCGGAGACCATGTCCTGCTCGGCGATGCCGTTTTCGACAAACCGTTCCGGATAGGCTTTTTCAAAGGGCCTCAACCCGCAGTCGGCCGAAAGGTCGGCATCAAGAACGACGATGTCTTTCCTTTCGCCGCCAATTTTCAGCAGGGCCTCGCCATAGGCGGTAACAACCTTCTCAGCGGTGCTCTTCAGGGTCACCTTGTTTCTTTCCAGGGTGGCCATAACCTGGGTTTTCAAAGGCGCCAGGTTCAGTTTTTCAAGCCGGGCATTGATGCGCTGAACAATTTCTGCATACCCGGCTTCAAAGGACTCATTGTCCGGAGCGCCGGAATGCCAGCAATACAGCCCATTGCCGTCCTTGACCGATTGGGGCCCTTCCATGAATGAAACGCCTTTGCCTTTGATGGTATCGGCGATCAGGACTTTAGGACGATCTTCAACCTGCTTGAGCCGAGCGAAGGCCGCCTCAAGCGCTGCGAAATCATGACCGTCGCAGGTTTCCACGTGCCAACCGAAGGCTGCGAACTTTTTGGCCAGATCGCCCAGGTCAATAATCTCTTTGACGTATTTATCGGTCTGGATTTTATTGAAATCGACGATGGCGATGAGGTTGTTGACCTTTTGATAAGCAGCGGTCTGCAAGGATTCCCAGATCTGGCCTTCCTGGAGCTCACCATCGCCGGTCATCACCATGACACGGCCTTTGGCCCCTTGCATTTTTTTTGCCATGGCCATGCCCTTGGCTTTCGAGATACCCATGCCCAGGGAGCCCGTATTGGCCTCCATTCCGGGGATGCTGACATCCGGGTGGCCGTGTGTGCCCTTGAGCCGCCTTAACAGCTGGAACCGCTCTTCGGCAAGGATCCCCATAGAATGCAGCACAGCATAGTGGCCGGGGGCATCATGACCTTTCGAGGAGAAGTAGATGTCGCGATCAGGGTGATCAACACCCAGTTCGCCAATATTCATTTCCTGGTGGTACAGGTAGGTGACGATATCCAGGGAGCTGAAGCTTGATCCCAGGTGACCGGAACCGGCGCGTTTTACCGTGGCCAGTGTATTAGCGCTGCACATGTCAGAAAGCAGCGCCAGCCGGGCATACTTGTCGATATCGGCGTTCAGTACGCGCTGGAATTCATCCTTGGTTATCAGTTCAATTTTCAACATGACTTGCTCACTCCTAAAACTTGTATGGGGATTGGGGTATGGAAGGCAATATCGCCTGGCCGTTCCTGACAAGATGCTCTGCGAGGTCCCAATCGTAGTTACTGTTAACATCAAAACCTTCGGAATCCCGCGTGATAAAGGGCATCACCACGTTTCCGGCAATAGTCTTCTCTTCCAGAGCGACACGGCTACAGGCGATCTCCAGGCTGGCGTTCTGGACATAGACTTCGGGCAGCGACGGGTACTGACTACTGTGCCAGGGCTGTTCCGCCGGCCCTATGGGCAGAAGAGGCAGCATGCGCTTGCCGCGGATGACCCACATCTTGCCCGGATGCTGTTGACATTTTTCGACCGCACGCAGTGAATCAACACCCTCCTGCGAGAGGAATTCCTGCCATGCCCGCTGAATGGTCTCCGGCAGTCGGAATGGGCTGGTAGGCCGCAGGATGCTGAAGCAATCATAGCCCTGCCCACTCTCACGCAGCTCTATTGAGCGTATAGGCGACCCATTCGATATCCGGGGAGGTGTCGCCAGCAATGGTCGGCGGACGCATGAAAGGCACGTCGGCGCCGTAATGCCGCGCTATATCGGCGTAACGCTCCGAGTCCGTCGACACCAGCACCTTGTCGAAAACCTTGCTCTGCAGGGCGGCCGCGATGCTGTAGGCGATCAGCGGGTGACCTGCCAGAAGACGGATATTCTTGTCCGGCACGCGTTTGGAGCCAGAGCGGGCCGGGATCAACGCGACCACGGTTTTTATGCTTGTCAGGCATTCTCGTCCTCAAGTCCGTAAACGAGGGTATTCATAATAACCGGCCCCGTGGTAAATGCTAGAGGGCTTCCGGAGAGACATTGATAAGAATGTTTTTCAAGTCGGAGTATACGTCCAGTGCCTCCGTGCCTGGCTCCCGCGTGCCGTTACCGGACTGTTTCAGCCCACCGAAGGGCATGTGCGGCTCGCTACCATAAGTACCTGCGTTCACCACCGTCACCCCGGCCTGAACTTTGTGCGAGAACTCGATGGCGCGATTGATGTTGCGTGTGTGAATGCAGGCCGTCAGTCCGTACGGGGAATCATTGGCCATAGCCAGTGCCTCGGCAAAATTCTCCACCTTGTACAAGCACGCGATTGGGCCGAACAGCTCGGTGGTCGAGATCCGGCTGTGAGGGTCGGCATTCTCGATCAGAGTTGGGGCCATATAGAAGCCGCTGGCATGGGACTCATCCGCTAAGCGCTCGCCGCCAATCAGGACCTTCGCACCATCCTGACGGGCCTGAGACAATGGCGGCCAGCATGTTGTTAAGCTGCCGTTCGTTGATCACCGGGCCGAGATCGTCGTCCTTGCCGGGACCGAGCTTGAGCTCTACGGGTGGCAGTCACCAGCATATCGCGGAAACTGGTCGTAAACGCTGTCGAAAACGATGATGCGGCTGCCCGATGCGCACCGCTGACCGGCATTGCTGAAAGCCGAGAGCAGCACCCATTTGGCGGCATTCTCCAGGTCCGCATCATCGCATACCACAAGAGGATTCTTGCCACCCAACTCGAGAGATACTTTCGCCAGCCTCTGCCCGGCGACGGAGGCGATCTGGCGGCCAACCGCGGTGGAGCCGGTGAAGCTGACCACGTCGACGTCCGGGTCAGCAACCAGGGGACCGCCGGCTTCGTGGCCATAGCCCTGGACAATATTCAGGACTCCGGGAGGCAAGCCGGCTTCGTGCGCAAGTTTGCCGAAATACCAGGCCGTGGCCGGGGTGTCTTCGGCGGCCTTGAGCACCGCAGCGTTGCCACACAGCAGAGCCGGGAAGACTTTCCAGGCGACGTTGGCGATCGGTGTGTTGGCGGCGATAATCAACCCAGCGACACCCAGAGGCTGCCGGATGGTCATGGCATACTTGTTGGGCGTCGCACTGGTGGTGGTGCGTCCATAGAACCTGCGCCCCTCACCGGCCATGAATTCACCCAGGGCGATGGCACCGCCGACTTCACCGAGGGCGGCATTAACGGACATCCCGGTCTCCGCCGCAACAATGGACGCGAGTTCCTCGCGGTTCTTGCGCATGGCCAGGGTGATCTCATACAGCAGGTCGCCGCGCTGGACAGGCGTCGTGTCCGCCCAGGCGGCCTGGGACTTTCTTCGCAGACTCTGATGGCGGTGGCGATATCGGCTTCCATAGAGCGGGCAACCTGATAGAGCGGCTGACCGCTGTGCGGCGACAGCTTGGCAAAGGTCTGGCCCGAAACAGCGGCGCATTCTACGCCGTTGATCCAGTTGGGAATCGTACCGGGAATGTCGTTCGGATTCATTTCAGCTCCTCTTGTTCCTGCGGTAGCATCCGATATAAGCAAGTATAAGGGCAAATCGAAATTTCTGGCCTAAGGTGATTGACACATCGTCCGAATTCCAGCGGGAGTGTCGAATTGCTCAGTGGAAATGTCTTTGGATATTTGCAAACGATTGCCGGCTTGGTTCCAGACACAAAAAGGGATGACGTATGATGAGGTTACTCGTGCAGAGCAGCTCGCTACGCAACCGGTCGCTCCGAAAGCTAATGTGAAACAAGCAGACTTCCTTAATTCGGCTTTCGACATTCGAAACCGGTCGTTAAATTACCAGGCTGTGAAACCTCCGTCTACCAGAAGTTCGGTGCCGGTCACATAGGCCGAGGCCGGCGACGCCAGAAACAGCAGCGGGCCATACAGGTCTTCAGAGGTTGCCATTCTGCCCATGGGTACGCGATTGCAGAATTTGCTTTTGAACTCCTCATCCTGCCCACCCAGCACGCCGCCCGGCGACAGGGCGTTGACCCGCACCCCATGAGGCGCCCAATGTGTAGCCAAGTACCGTGTCAGGTTAATCACGGCGGCCTTTGAGGCACCGTATGCCGGGGGCTTAATAAACCCGGGAATGTGATCGTAAAAGCTTTGATCGGGGGAAACACCGGCATACAGCGAGCCAATATTAATAACTGATCCACGCCCAGCTTCGACCATGCGGGAGCCAAAGACCTGGGAAACCAAAAAAAGGCCCAAGGTGTTGACCTCGAAGATCTCCCGGTTTTTTCAAAAGGAATATCTACGAGGCAATACCCTTTGGCCGCCTCAGAGGGTGGACTGTCGATCCCGGCATTGTTCACCAAGATGGTGGGAACCCCAAAATCAGCAAGACAACGGCTACATACGTCTTCCAGCGACTGGCGGTCCTTGACATCGGTTCGATACAGCTTCAAGCGGGTTTCGTCGAAGCGCTCCTGCAGTTTGCTGAAAGCTCCTGAAATGCTAGCAGACTCAAGGTCAAGAGCGCAAACCGAAGCACCGGCTCCTAGCAGGGCTTCAATCCAGATCGAGCCTAATTTTCCCAGAGCTCCAGTAACAACGGCAATCTCTGTCTCTAATGTGAACAAGTCTTTCACGATCAATGCCCGACACCGTTTAAGACCTTGAAGGAGAAGTCATCATCTTCATTCAAGGCTTGACGGGTTACACGGCCGATGATTTTATCAATTTCATAAGGTTGCAGACCGTCACCCGGAGATTTGATGGCGATATCTTCACGCTGGATTGCATAACCCGCCGGCAAATCACGGGCCGCGACAAGTTTCTTGCCCATTTTAATGATGGGAGCTTTTTCACTTTCATAAACTTGCTTGACACCATTGCCGATAGCCACTTTTACTCTTTCCAGATCACGTACCAGTTTACGGAAGCCGATCGGTTCCAAGGAAAAAGCTTGATCAGTGCCTTTCCAGGTATGATTGAGGGTAAAATGTTTCTCGACAACCCGTGCACCCAACAGATACGCGGCCAAAGCCATGGCAATGCCGTTGTCGTGAGACGACAAGCCTACGGTAAGACTGGGAAATCGCTCGCGGAAGGTGGTGATCACCGACAAGTTCAGTTCCTCGAATTCGGCCGGATAACCGGCTGTGCACTGGAGTATGCATAATTGCTGGTTAATCGGCATGATAGCATCATAGGCACGATTGACATCTTCCATAGTACCGCCGCCAGTACTGATGATCATAGGCTTTCCAAATTTAGCAACATGCGTAAGCAAAGGAATGTTCTTCAGGTCACCAGAAGCCATCTTGTAGGCTGGCATGTCCAATTTCTCAAGAAAATCGGCACTGGAGAAATCAAAGGCTGTGGCAAACATCGTAACACCAAGCTCTGCAGCATACGCCTTCAATTCCTTGTATTCGGTTTCGCCGAACTCCAGAGCTTCCCGGTGTTCACCGTAAGTGTCTCCAAAGCTGTGAGGATTGTCGTAGGGTTTGTTGTATCCGGCGGCGGTAAACAAATCTCGATTATTACGTTTTTGTAATTTTACAGCATCTGCCCCGCATTCTTTTGCAGCTTTAAACATTTCTTTGGCGACTTCAATCTTGCCTTGATGGTTATGTCCGATTTCGGCAATCACATAGCAATCGCTGCTATCTTGAATGACTTTTCCATCAATCGTAAGTTTACGCATGTCGTTGACTCCTTCGAGATATTTTTTTTCGTACAACTCCCGGGTCAAAATACCGTCACAACAACAGCACCCCTTGAACCGAGAACTAGCTTCGTAAAGTAACTGAAGTTGCTCGAGGTGTATACTAATTTTTCTGAATTAAATCTACTGCGATCTTCCAATTCAACCAATACTGGCAAGCTCAAGTCGACCGCCCCAGCGCTCCTTGAGAACAAGTTGTAGTTGTTTTGCCTCCCTGAATTCAGGGCTTTCAGCATAGGCAAAAGCGTCCTGGCGGGCTTCTTCGAGGATACGACCATCACGCAGGATGTTGGCAACGCGAAAATCGGGCAAACCACTCTGGCGAGTGCCGAGGAACTCACCGGGGCCACGGATTTCCAGGTCTGCTTCAGCTATTTTAAAGCCGTCATTGGTCGACTTCATCACTTCAAGTCGTTTCTCACCTTCTTCACTACATTTGTAGGATTTCAATAAGATACAGACACTGTTTGCTTTACCCCTGCCGACTCTGCCGCGTAACTGGTGCAGTTGCGCAAGGCCGAAGCGTTCGGCATGCTCAATCAACATGACCGTTGCATTGGGAACGTCAATGCCGACCTCAATAACCGTGGTGGATACCAGGATGTCAAGCTGATGATTTTTAAAGCGAGCCATGATCTCTTCTTTTTCTGCCGGCTTCATGCGGCCATGCAGCAAACCGAGCCTTGCCTGAGGAAACACCTCATTCTTGAGCTGCTCTGCGCCTTCTGTCGCCGCCAGGAGGTCACTTTTCTCTGATTCCTCAACGAGAGGATAAACGATGTATGCCTGGTTGCCCTGTTCGATTTCCTGACGTAGTCGATTGTAAACACGCCCCCTTTGAGCCTCTGAAGCGACCAGGGTCTCAACAGGAGTGCGGCCGGGTGGCATTCGTCGATTACGGAAAGAGCGAGATCGCCGTAAACGGTGAGCGATAAAGTCCTCGGGATGGGCGTGGCCGTCATTACCAGGATATGCGGGTTAACACCCTTCCCTCTCAACACAGCGCGCTGTCGGACTCCGAAACGATGTTGCTCATCAATAATCCCCAGGCCGAGTTTTCTGAATTCAACCCCTTCCTGCAAAACCGCGTGGGTTCCGACCACCAGGTGGACCTCTCCTGCTCTTAAGGCGTGCAACAATGTCACGTTTTTCGGCTGCCGGCATCTTGCCGCGCAGAAGCGCTGCCTTAAGCCCGAGAAGTTCAAACCAGCTGATGAAACTGCAGGTAGTGCTGCTCGGCGAGGATCTCCGTCGGCGCCACAACCGCCACCTGGGTTTCATTCTCGATGGCGACCAAAGCGGCCATCATGGCGACGATCGTTTTACCGCAGCCCACATCGCCCTGGATCAGGCGATTCATCGGGTGCGGCGACATCAGGTCCTGCTTGATTTCTCCAAGCACGCGGCGTTGAGCTGTCCGTCAGTCGATACGGCAAGGCTGCCGCCAGAGGCTTGGTGTATTTATGGGTGACAGTAAAAGCAATGCCTTCTTCAAGGATAACCCCGCGCCGTTTCAGAGCAAGGCCCAGTTCCAGGAAGAAAAACTCATCGTAAACCAGCGCCTGAAGTGCCGGGCTGCGTTTGCTCTCAAGTTGATCGATATCGGTCTCGTTCGCAGGCCAATGGATCTGCTGCAAAGCCTCGGCAAGCGGTTGAAACTTATACCTGGCACCTGATCGATACCGGCAGGGAGGATTGGTACATAAGGTGCATACAGGTCAACGGCCTGCTTCCAGATCTTGCGGGCAGCGTACTGGGTCAAGCCTTCAGTGAGCGGATAGACCGGCAGGATACGGCCAAAGGCCAAGGGATCAGAGCTTTGATAATCGGCAAGGGACTGTCCTTTGGCCAGAAACTCGGTATCGGGATGATGGATTTCGCGCGTTGCCCCGTAGCGCTTGACCTCGCCGGTAAAGACCGCCCTTTTACCGACGGCAAAACGTTTTTCCATGCCGCCCTTGCGATAATGAAACCACTTGAGCACGATCTGCCCGGTTCCGTCACTGACCACCGCTTCAAACAGCTTGCGGCGGGCACGCGAAGTCGTGGCTTCCCCGCAGGCCAGGATCTCCCCGGAGAAGACTTCATGCACTCCGTCACGCAACTGCGCTATCTTTCTGAATTGTCTACGGTCTTCGTAACGATGGGGCAGGACGTAGAGGAGATCCTCTACGGTGTGGATATCAAGTTTGGCGAGTTTTTCGGCGACACGGGGACCGACCCCCTTGAGATGAACAACAGGGGTAGAGAGTTGTTGGCGAGACTTGTCTGTGGACGCCTTGGTCATCTCCGCACCCCCTCAAGTGATAGTACCGGAGCCCTAAAGCAGTAACGCAAAGGCCCAAAGTAACAGCATGACGCAAAGTAGACCGCAAAAGATCAGATCTACCCTTTCGTCATGGTCTGATTTCTTTGCGTCTTCGTAAGGCGTCATTTTGCGTTAAAAGATGCGTTCAATGCAGTGAGCAGCTCTTCAACATCAAGGCCGTGAGCCGTGGCACCCTGCTCGAGGGTTTCATTCATGGCGCCCATGCAGCCAACGCAGCCAAGATTGAAGGAACCGAGGACCTTGACAACTTCAGGGTTTTTCTGCATCACTTCATGGAAGGTCATATCTTTAGTGATTACAGACATTTGGATTGCTCCATCTAGACGTATTTGATGTCGATGATTTCGTAAGATCTGACGCCTGAAGGCACCTTGATATTCACTTCATCGTCAACACGATGACCGATCAGGGCTTTGGCGACCGGGCTGTTGATAGAGATCAGTCCCGACTTGATGTCCGCTTCATCCTGGCCGACGATGCGGTAAGTCACTTCATTCTCTGACTCGACATCAAAGAGCTTGACGGTGGCGCCAAAAACGATTTTATCGGTATCCATCTCTGTAGGGTCAATAATCTGGGCGCGGGCCATCTTGCCGTTGATTTCAGAAATGCGGCCCTCAACAAAGCCCTGGCGTTCTTTGGCAGCATCATATTCGGCATTCTCTGAAAGATCGCCGTGATCGCGGGCTTCGGCAATGTCCTGGATAACTTTGGGACGTTCAACACGGATGAGGTGTTTCAACTCTTCCTGAAGCCTCCGGTGTCCCTCGGGTGTCATCGGTACGGTTTCTGACATAACAGTTTCTTCCTTAGCGTATTAATAAAATTGTTCGGGCAGGATAACCCGCCCGAACAGTAGAATCTTAAATAATTAAAAACGGGTAGATGTCTACCCGTTTCGTGGATAATACTCCTGAAGCGGCGTAACGTCAAGACTTTCCCGCTTCATGGCCAGGATCCCGTCCGCCGCAGCCTGTATTCCGGCGACCGTTGTAAAGTAGGCAACGTTGTGCATGAGCGCTGAACGGCGAATGGAAAACGAGTCAATGATCGACTGGGTGCCGAAGGTTGTGTTGAAGACCAGGGAAATCTGGTTGTTCTTGATGGCATCAACACAGTGGGGTCGCCCTTCCTTGACCTTGTTGATCGGAATCGCCTGAACTCCGTAGGCCCGCAGGAAGGCTGCCGTGCCGCTGGTGGCGACGATCTCGAAGCCGGCATCACGCAGCTTGAGGACCGGTTCGACGATCGCGCCCTTATCCTCTTCCTTGACGCTGACAAAGACCTGGCCGGATATAGGCAGGCGAACGTTTGCTCCCAAGCTGGGCCTTGGCAAAAGCCTTGCCGAACTCGGCATCGATGCCCATGACCTCGCCGGTCGACTTCATCTCCGGTCCGAGCAGGCTGTCGACGCCCGGGAACTTGGTGAAAGGGAAGACCGACTCCTTGATCGAGATGTGCTCCGGGATAATTTCTTTTTCGATGCCGAGCTCCGCCAGGGTCTTGCCCGCCATAATCCGCGCGGCGATCTTGGCCAGAGGCCGTCCTGTGGCCTTGGAGACAAAAGGCGAGGTTCGACTGGCGCGGGGATTGACCTCGAGCAGGAAAATCTCGTCATCCTTGACGGCAAACTGGATATTCATCAAACCGCAGACCCCGAGCTCAAGGGCCAGGGCAATGGTCTGGCGACGAATCTCGTCGACGATCGACTTATCCAGTGAATAGGGAGGCAGCACGCATGCTGAATCGCCGGAGTGAATGCCGGCCTCCTCGATATGCTGCATGATTCCGCCGATGACGACCTGCTTGCGGTCGCAGAGTGCGTCGACGTCGACCTCGATCGCCTGGCTGAGGAACTTGTCGACCAGGATCGGATGGTCGGGAGAGGCTTCGACCGCATACTGCATGTAGTCACGCAGCTGCTGCAGGTCGTAGACGATCTCCATGGCCCGCCCGCCCAGGACATAGCTGGGCCTGACCACGACCGGGTAACCGACACGTTCGGCGATCTTCTCCGATTCGGGCACCGAGCGGGCGATGCCGTTGGCCGGTTGCTTCAAGTCAAGCTTGTAGCAGGAGTGCCTGGAAACGTTCCCGGTCTTCGGCACGGTCGATGGCATCCGGCGAGGTGCCGATGATCGGCACGCCGGCCTTTTCCAGGGCAACGGCAAGCTTGAGCGGCGTCTGGCCGCCAAACTGGACAATCACCCCTTGCGGCTTCTCGACGTGAACGATCTCGAGGACATCCTCAAAGGTCAAAGGCTCGAAATAGAGGCGGTCAGAGGTGTCATAGTCGGTTGAAACCGTCTCCGGGTTGCAGTTGACCATGATGGTTTCGTAGTCATCTTCAGCCAGGGCAAATACGCCGTGAACACAGCAGTAATCGAACTCGATGCCCTGGCCGATACGGTTCGGCCCGCCGCCGAGGATCATGATCTTGCTGACGATCCGTCGGTTCCGCTTCGCATTCTTCTTCGTAGGAAGAGTAGAGATAAGGGGTAAAGGCTTCGAATTCGGCGCCACAGGTGTCAACCCGCTTGTAGACCGGCCGGATATTGAGCTTGTGGCGCAGGCCGCGAACCTTATCCTCGTGCATGTCCCAGAGTTTGCCCAGACGCATGTCCGAGAAGCCCATCTGCTTGGCCTCGCGCAACAGCGACTGGAAGACTTCTCCCTCCGGCTGCTCCAGCAGACTGGCGGCCTTGAGCAGACGCTCCTCCATCGCCACGATCTGGGCGATGTTGTGCAGGAACCAGCGATCAATATAGGTCAGAGCGAAGATCTCGTCGATCGTCAAGCCCGCCCGCATGGCGTCGGCGACATACCAGATGCGCTCCCAGTTGGGGACGCCGCAGCTTTTCCTGCAGGGCATGGAGCTCTGAGTCGTCGAGGGTCCGTCGATTCAGTTCTAGCGATCGTCAAAGAAGCGGCTCTCAAAGCCGCAGGAGCCGATCTCCAGAGAACGCAGGGCTTTCTGCAGACTCTCCTTGAAGGTACGGCCAATCGACATCGCCTCACCGACCGATTTCATCTGGGTCGTCAAGGTGGCGTCGGCCTGGGGAAATTTTTCAAAGGTGAAACGCGGCATCTTGGTGACCACGTAATCGATGGTCGGCTCAAAAGAGGCATAGGTCTCACGGGTGATGTCGTTGGGGATCTCATCGAGAGTGTAACCCACCGAAAGTTTGGCCGCGATCTTGGCAATCGGGAAGCCGGTCGCTTTTGAGGCCAGGGCCGAAGAACGCGACACCCGCGGGTTCATTTCGATAACAACCATGCGGCCGTCATCGGGGTTGATGCCGAACTGAATGTTCGAACCGCCGGTCTCAACACCGATTTCGCGGATAATCCGGATCGAAGCATCACGCAAAAGCTGATACTCTTTGTCAGTCAGGGTCTGAGCCGGAGCCACGGTGATCGAGTCACCGGTATGAATCCCCATGGGGTCGAGGTTTTCGATCGAGCAGATAATCACCACGTTGTCAGCGGTGTCGCGCATCACCTCAAGCTCGAACTCTTTCCAGCCGATAACCGATTCTTCAACCAGGACCTCATCGGTTGGTGAAGCTTCGATCCCGGCCATGGCGATCTGCACGTACTCTTCCATGTTGTAGGCGATACCACCGCCGGTGCCGCCGAGAGTAAAGGAAGGGCGGATAATCACCGGGAAGCCTATGCTTTCGATGATTTCAATAGCCTCCTCGACGATTGTGAGCAAGACCGGACTCCGGGTACAGCAACACCGATATTCTCCATGGCCGCCTTGAAGAGGGTGCGATCTTCCGCTTTTTCAATCGCCGGCAGCTTCGCGCCGATCAGTTCAACGTTGTACTTCTCGAGGGTGCCGTCTTTGGCGACGGCCACAGCGCAGTTGAGAGCTGTCTGCCCACCGAGGGTCGGCAGCAGAGCCTGCGGTCGTTCCTTGGCGATGATGCGTGCCAGAGTCTCCGGGTTGACCGGTTCGATGTAGGTGCGGTCGGCAAAGTCCGGGTCCGTCATGATCGTCGCCGGATTGGAGTTGAGGAGAACGACTTCGTAGCCCTCCTCTTTCAGGGCCTTGCAGGCCTGGGTCCCGGAGTAGTCGAACTCGCAGGCCTGGCCGATAACGATCGGGCCGGCACCGACGATCAGAATTTTCTTGATATCAGTTCTTTTTGGCATATTTTTCCATTGCTAAGGTGTCAGGGTTCATGATTCATGGCTCAGGCGTGAAACCCCTAAAGTCATAACCTTATACCTCTTAACCCTGCTCCCTTAGCCTTACGGTTTTTATAGTTTTCCATCAGCTTGATGAATTCACCAAACAGGTAGTTGGCGTCGTGCGGGCCGGGTGACGCTTCCGGATGATACTGCACTGAAAAGGCCGGCAACGTCTTATGCTGCAGCCCTTCCACGGTGTTGTCGTTGAGGTTGATGTGCGTGACAATCGCATCATCCTGCAGGCTGCCGGCATCAACGGCAAAACCGTGGTTCTGCGCGGTGATCTCTACGCTGTGCCCATCACCGCGCCGTACCGGCTGGTTGCCGCCGCGATGGCCGAACTTCAGCTTGTAGGTCTTGCCGCCCAGGGCGATCGCCAGCAGCTGATGACCGAGGCAGATGCCGAAAAGCGGGACCTTGCCGAGCAGCTGACGGATGTTCTCCTGGGCGTAGGTGATCGGCTCCGGGTCACCGGGGCCATTGCTGAGGAAGACACCGTCAGGCTGCATCGCCAGAACTTCTTCGGCTGACGTGTCGGCTGGCACGACGGTCACCGCGCAGCCCTTGCTGACCAGGTTGCGCAGAATGTTGTATTTGATGCCGAAGTCATAGGCGACGACCTTGTAGTCGGCCGGACCCTGGCCTTTTTCATAACCGTTGGTCCAGATCCCAGGTCCCCTCATTCCAGTCGTAGGGCTCCTTGCAGGTGACTTCCTGAACCAGATCCTGTCCGACGATTGATGGGGCCGCCTTGGCTTTTTCCACCAGGCTGTCGGCGTCCAGATCGATTGTCGAAATAATGCCGGTCTGGGCACCTTTGTCACGGATATGGCGAACCAGCGCGCGGGTATCAATACCGGAAAGGCCGATGATGTTGCTCTCCTTGAGGTAAGCATCAAGGGACAGGTCCGAACGCCAACTGCTTGGGATCTCGCAGGCTTCCTTGACGATAAAACCGGCCAGGTGAGGTTTTGAGGATTCAATGTCTTCCCGGTTGAATCCATAGTTGCCGATCAGCGGGTAAGTCATGGTGACGATTTCACCACGATAGGATGGATCGGTCAGGATCTCCTGGTAACCGGACATACTGGTATTAAAAACGACCTCGCCGCAGATTTCGCCGGAGGCGCCGAAGGCTTGACCGAAGAAAACCCTGCCGTCGGCCAGGGCCAATGCTGCTCTCATAAACAACTCCTTAGCTTTGAACATGCTGAACCGCAGGCGGAAGACGTCCCGGCCTGCGGTACAAATGCTTCTGTTAACTTATCTCTGGTAAGCGATCTTGCCGGCGACGATGGTGCAGACTGCGGCGCCTTTCATCTTCCAGCCGTCAAACGGGGTGTTTTTACTCTTACTGGCCAGCTTCTGCGCATCGACGGTCCATTCCAGCTCGGTGTCGATGATCGTGACATCTGCGTCGCCGCCCTCTTCCAGGGTGCCAACAGGGCAGACTCAGCGCTTCTGCAGGGCCGTTGGTCAAGAGCGCAATGGCCCTGGGCAGATCGATGACGCCGTCTTCGACCAGCTTCAAGGTGAGAGGCAATGCGGTCTCAAGGCCAACGATGCCGTTCATGGCAATATTGAACTCGACGTTTTTCTCGTCAATGTGATGTGGAGCATGATCCGTGGCAATAGCATCAACGGTACCGTCGGCAATCCCTTTGAGGACGGCGTCACGGTCTTCAGCGCCGCGCAAGGGCGGATTCATCTTGGCGTTGGTGTTGTAGCCGCGGACGGCCTCATCGGTCAAGGTAAAATGGTGTGGAGCCGCCTCGCAGGTCACAGAAACGCCGCGCTTTTTCGCCTGGCGGATGATCTCGATCGAACCCTTGGTGGAGACGTGAGCAACATGCAGATGAGCACCGGTACATTCAGCGAGCATAACTTCTCTTGCCGTCGCGGAGTCCTCGGAGACCCAGGTGATCCCTTTCAGGCCGAGCTCTGTTGAAACCGGGCCTTCATTCATAACACCTGAGCCGACCAGGTCGAGGTCTTCCGCATGTGAGACGATCGTCAAGCCAAAGGGTTTGGCATACTCCATGGCGCGGCGCATCAACTGGGGATTGCTGACCGGCTTGCCGTCATCGGAGACTGCGGTTACACCCAACTCTTTCAGTTCACCCATGCCTGACAGAGACTCGCCGTCGAGCCCCTTGGTGATGCTGGCGATCGGGAATACCCTGCAATAACCTTCCCGGGCCGCTTTATTCAGAATGTAGCTGGTAACAGTCTGGTTGTCGTTGACCGGTTGGTGTTCGGCATACAGGCCACCGCAGTAAAACCACCGGTGACTGCCGAGAGCGTACCGGAGACGATATCTTCCTTGTATTCGAGTCCCGGATCGCGCAAGTGAACATGAATGTCAACCAGACCCGGAGTGACGACCTTGCCGGTGGCATCGATCACCTTGGCACCTTTATCATCAAGACCTTTGCCGACGGCAGCGATCTTGCCCTTGTCGATCAGGACATCGCAGGTTTCATCAAGCTTTTGTGCCGGGCTGATCACCCGTCCGCCTTTAATCAATATTTTAGCCATATCTCTCACCTAGTTCCTTTATGAAAACTTAATCGTTGGTTTGCATTGATTCGACACCGCTGACGAGATAAAGCAGCGCCATCCGTGTGGCGACACCGTTCTCGACCTGGTCGAGGATCACATTCTGCCCACCGTCGGCTACAGCTGAGGAGATTTCCACGCCGCGGTTCATCGGCCCCGGGTGCATGACAATAGCATCCGGTTTGGCCAGCTTCAGGTTGGTTGGGTTGAGCCCGTAGAAACGGGCATATTCACGCAGGCTCGGCAGCAGGATGTTGCTCTGGCGCTCCATCTG
This sequence comes from uncultured delta proteobacterium, assembly GCA_963769955.1. Taxonomy (GTDB): domain Bacteria; phylum Desulfobacterota; class Desulfuromonadia; order Desulfuromonadales; family BM103; genus M0040. The sequence continues at coordinate 7,478 of CAVYNW010000018.1, read as the reverse complement.
GATACGCAGCATCATAACCACATCAGCGCCTTCTATGGCCTCCAGCATGTTGGTAAAGACCTCGACGTTGCCGAGGCGTTCAATGCCGACCGGCATCATGGTGCCGGGACCGCACAAGCGGATCCTGGCCCCCATGCGGGACAAGGCATAGATATCGGAACGGGCGACCCGGCTATGGGTAATGTCACCGACAATGGCAACTTCAAGACCTTCAATACTGCCTTTGTGCTCGCGCATGGTCATCAGGTCGAGCAGGGCCTGACTGGGATGCTCATGGGCACCGTCACCGGCGTTGACGACTGAGCAGCCGACCCGTTCAGCCAGATAGTGAGGCGCACCGGAATGGCCATGCCGGATGACGATGATATCCGGAGCCATGGCTTCGATATTTTTAGCGGTATCTTCAAGCGTTTCGCCCTTAACCACCGAGGAGGTCGAACCGGAAATGTTGACCGTGTCAGCGGACAAACGTTTGCCGGCGATCTCGAAAGAAAGCCGGGTCCGCGTACTGGCTTCAAAAAAGGCGTTGATGATCGTCTTGCCGCGCAAGGTCGGGACTTTCTTGATCTCGCGGGAGTTGATCTCCTTGAAGGAGTCAGCCGTATCAAGGATCATCTGGATGTCTTGTTTGGTCATTTGCTCAATGCCAAGAATATGCTTGTGCTTGAATGACATGACTCTTCTCCTAAGGCTTAACCAGTCGAACTTCGACAGGGCTGAATGCATCATCAAAGACAACCGCGATATCTTCTTCCCGGGCTGTCGGCACGTTACGGCCAACATAATCGGCGCGGATAGGCAGCTCGCGATGGCCACGATCGATCAGCACGGCGAGCTGTATACTGCTGGGACGACCAAAGTCCATCAGCGCATCCATGGCAGAGCGAATGGTGCGTCCGGTGTAGAGGACATCGTCAACCAGGATGACCTGCTTGCCATCAAGATGGAATGGGATGTCGGTCTTGCCGATCGGCAAACTGCCGCGAGAGGCCAGGTCATCACGATACATGGTGATGTCGACTGCCGCGAGCGGGACTTTGAGGCCCTCTATTTCCTTGATGCTTGCTTGCAGCAGAGTCGCCAGGTGATCACCGCCGGTACGAATACCGACCAGGGCGATCTTCTCACCGCCCTTATTGTGTTCCAGAATCTCGTGAGCAATCCTGGTGATCGCTCGTGCTATGCCGGCTTTATCCAGTATTGCAGTTTCCGCCTTGGCCATTGTTTCCTCCCGAATTCAGGACAAAAAAATACCTTCCCGTCAATTACGGAAAGGCGATACTCTTGTTTTATGATCTATGTGAGGCATCTTGGGCCACCCTTGCCGATCTCTCTGGATCTGCTTAAAAGGAGACGTGTTGCAGTCGAATTTCAAGCAATATAGCAAGGCCAAAATGGTGAGTCAATAAGACTTTTAAGAATCGTGAAATGTTTTCCCGGCTGTGTCTTCTTTAATCTTTGAGGCGTCAACAGGCGAAGCGGATTTCTGAGAATAAAACTAGTGCCCCGTGCGGTTAATTCATACCTTCAATTTTCGGCGCTTTTGCCCCCTGCCTGCGTTACGGTTCCTCGGCTTAAGCCTGGCTAGGCCTGCGTCACCGCGCCTTGCCAGGAACCAAAATCACGCGCAAATTGTGCGGCGAACTAGCCGCACGGGACACTAGGCTTTGCTGACAATATTTGCGGTTTGCGACCTCAGGTCAAAAACAACTTTGATCTTACCGGCTTTGAATTGACGTATCACCTGCTCGATTTTGGCCTCCATTGTGCCCCCGGCATCACCCCAGTCTGCACCGTCGCGGGAGACGAACTCCTCGATCATATTGCGCAGCGTTTCTGGGTTGAGGTCCTCGTAGGGGACCTCTACGCCCTCTTCGTGGTGGTCGGTCTGCTGATTGGTTGGTCTGTTCCTGGTCATTTTTTTTGCCCTGACGACAATCGAAGCTTTTATTAACAGAGATAAAGGGGATGAAGGAGATTTTTACAGGCAAAGGCTTAAAAATTTATTGGACGCTGATTTTCATGATGAACGCCGATCTTGAAACAAGCTTTATTAAGCTTATGGCCTACAACCCATAAGACAATTTAACGCGGAGTCGTAATCAGCAGGCCTGAGTAAAAGCTTTTAAAACCTTGCAAATCGCCTATGTTGACAATCACTCTTTGCGTCTTTGCATTCATCTCCTTCGTGTCCATTTAAGTGAAAGAAGGAAACTGCATCGCGGGTTTGCAAAAGCTCTCAAGCCGAGCACCGGGTAGATACTCAGTGCATGGCCAAGGAAGGTATCGGCGTAATCCGCTTCCACATCGTCAAGTGGGGGAAGCTCAGGGTTCACTTGATTGTCGAGGATTGCCCTGCCGGTCTCTTGCGCCAATTTTATCAAACGTGACTTGATGTACTCAATATGCGCCTGAGTCAGGCTGTCGTGTTTCGACGAACAAACGATCGTCCAGGTCCAAAAACTTTTATTCTCTGCATGTGTTTTCAGATCTGCAGAGATCGGGTCCGCTGCGCCGATATAGATGGTTTCCCTGCCCTGCTGATCGGCAGGTCCGATCAGGATATAGACTCCAGGAGCATTAAGCTCATCACGATTGATCTCTTCCGGGAGAGAACTTCGGGGAATCACAAGGGCACGCCCCGACCATTTCGACCTGGCGACAATCTTAACGCCGTCAACATGACCGTCCTGAAGGTATATGCGCACAGAAAATGACTTGTCAGCGACCATAACAGCAACCTGTTGAAGTGTGGACTCTTTTGATTCTAACACAGCAATCGGCTTTGTAACCCTCACCTTTTCAAGCTTGAATCGCAAACAGTCTATTGACAAGCACAGCATCTAAAAGGACAATCGCCACTCGATTGACCAATATTCAGGAAGGATCGGTAGCAAGTGATTAAGAAACAAGACGATATTTATGCCTCGCCATTGAATGAAATCATCGATTTTGATTTCGATGAGAAGGTGGCGGAGGTCTTCCCGGACATGATCCAGCGCTCGGTTCCCGGCTACGGCACGATGATCTCAATGATCGGCATCCTGGCGGCGAAGTTTGCCCAGGAGAACAGCCGCTGCTACGATCTCGGCTGCTCCCTGGGTGCCGTGAGCCTGGCCATGCGTCAGCGGATCAAACAACCGGACTGCACGATTATTGCCGTGGACAATTCCGAGGCGATGGTCGAGCGCGGCCTGCAGCTCCTGGCCTCTGACGCTTCCTCGAAAGTCCCGGTCGAGATGGTATGTGCTGACATTCAGGATGTCGCCATCGTGAAGGCCTCGGTTGTCGTGCTCAACTTCACCCTGCAGTTCATCCCACCGGATGAGCGACTGGCGCTGCTGACCCGTATCTACCAGGGTATGAATCCAGGCGGTGTGTTGATATTGTCGGAAAAAATTGCTTTCGAGGATCAAACAAAGCAGGATTTTCATAACGAAGCCCACCACGATTTCAAACGTGCCAACGGCTACAGCGACCTGGAAATCAGTCAGAAGCGCACGGCCCTCGAGCGTGTCATGATCCCGGAGAGCCTCACCTCTCACAAACAACGGCTGCAGAAGGCCGGTTTCGCCATGAGTGAAGTCTGGTTTCAGTGTTTCAACTTTGCCTCGCTAGCTGCCATCAAATGACCTTTTACCAATCCTTACATCCACAGCTCGAAGCTATGGGGCTGGAGCAATGGTCCCAGGAGCTGCAGCGACTGATTCCTGAGCGCATGGCCCTGGATGGCCACGGCAGTATGCCCAAGTGGCAAAAAACCCTGCATGAGCTGCCGGATTTAAAGCCGTCAAAAGTAGAGTTGAGGACGAAGGTTGAGATAGGTCATGCTGAAGAATTAGCTGTCAGCAACCCGGAAGCGTTTGCGATACAACTTCAGGCCTTTCACCCATGGAGGAAAGGTCCTTACCATCTGTTTGGTGTCGATATTGATACGGAATGGCGTTCGGACTGGAAGTGGCAGCGCGTGCTGCCACATATCCAGCCGCTGACAGGCCGCAAGGTTCTTGATATCGGCTGCGGCAATGGCTATCACGGTTGGCGCATGCGAGGTGAAGGGGCAGACTTTGTGCTTGGGGTCGATCCGACTCTGCTCTCGGTCATGCAATATCATGTCATACAGCGCTACCTGGACGACAGGAGTCATTATGTGCTGCCCTTGGGGATTGAGGATATACCGGCCGAACTGGCCTGTTTTGATACGGTTTTCTCGATGGGCGTGCTCTATCATCGAAGGTCACCGCTGGATCATCTGTTTGAATTGCGCGGCTGCCTGCGTCCCGGCGGAGAGCTGGTATTGGAGACCCTCATTATCGAAGGCGATGAAGGAACTGTTTTTATGCCCGAAGGGCGTTATGCCAAGATGCGCAATGTCTGGTTCCTGCCATCGATCAAGACCATGCTCTTGTGGCTGCGCCGTTGCGGTTTCAAGGAAGTCGCTTGCGTTGACACCAACCGGACCAGCGTCAAGGAGCAGCGCAGTACAGAATGGATGAGGTTTGAGTCTCTGAGAGATTTTTTAGCTCCGAACGACCACAACAGGACAATCGAAGGTCACCCTGCCCCGCTCCGGGCCATTTTTACCGCGACAAAGCCCTGAGTGTCCCGGCCTTTCCTCAGTGCTCGTAACGACGTAAAGCCATTGTGTCCGTGCCGCTGTTCGCTCTGCCCTTGTCATCGATCACATCCCACTTTGCACGCAAAAGATCACCCTCTTTGTAAAGCGACTTCTGCTCAGGCAGAATTACGACTGCCATCTGGAAAATCGAAGTGAAATACTCTCCCTCAATGGGCGTATTCGAGCTGTCGTATAACTTGAAGCTGTTGACCTTGACGGGACGATCGAACTCAATAAGCAGCTCCTTCAGAGTATCGGTAGCCTTCTCCCAGGTCCCGGTAATAAGGACCATTGCAGGCGGCGCAACCTCTAACAGGGACTCAGGATTGCGAACATACCCGCCTTCAGGCATCTGTGGCAGAGGCTGGCCATTCAGCATGATGACAACCCTGTTCGTCTGTTCAAACTGGAGAGCCGTCGCCGCCAGGGAAAGACCTGCGGAGGCCATGTCATCTTCAGGCCAGGGTTGCTGCGTCATTAAAGACAAGGTCAGCGTGGAATTTTCAGACGGGGCAGACATCACCTGCAGGTCGCCAGGGAAAGGATTGTAGAATCTCGAGTTTTCAGGGAATTCCAACTCACCACCGGTCAAGCGGTTGAGTATTTGTTGCACCTCATCGTCCTCGTTGAATAAAAACAGCGGGAAGGCCCGTACTTTGCCAGGGACATTACGAACCGGCAGATAACCGACGCGAGCAAAAGCTTGACCGGCCTTGCCTTGAGGTGGCTCACCAAAGTTATCCAGGTAGGCCTGGGTGGCGACGACAACACCTGACATCTGGGCTGCGGGACCAGGTGTTTCTTCTGGTTGGCATGCGAAGATTGATAAGCAGCAAAAGGCCAGAGCCAGTGATCTGAATGGTTTCATCTGCAGCCTCCTTCAATTCGCGGAGAATGACTGCTTTTATTCTATCACAGTAATCAGAGGCAGGGCTTGCCGAACGCCTCAAAGGAGATCAGCTACTGCCGGGTTTGGTCCTCTTCCGCTTTGCAGCGCTCGACAACGTCCTTGAGCCAGGCGATCTCGTCCGGTGCGAACTGCTTGTTGTAATCCGTGCCGATGTTCATCGCCCAGTGGAGTTCATTCGTGGTCATCTCTGCCAGGACATGACCGGGCAACTGCAGAAAGGGGACTTCCTTTTCCGCCCAAGCAAAGAGTCGTTCCTGATTGTCAAAAAAGACCAGGTAATCAGTCTCATCAGCGACAATAACTAAAGGAACTTCTATCTTTTCCTTGCCGCTCTGATCTTCCTTTTCAATCATCTCGTCAACAGTCGGAACAAAAAACAAAGAATTGAGAAACAGGTCGTAGAAGCCTGACTGCGCTTTTGGGTCTTTATAGTCTGCGCGCAATGCTTCCAGGGCTTGGTCGAGTTCGGTCATTTTTAGTGCCTTTGTCTGGAGGGGTAAAGATTCGGGTCGGGTTTATCGAGGCCACAAGATACTGGCATTTACCGATTCATGTCCAGTTGAAAACCTTTCGAACCATTCAGGTTGCGCCTCTAAGAGGACTGACATATCTAATTACAACCATGTCACTCATGTTTTTAGCTCATTTATGGTGTATGATTTAAAAAATCAAAATTCAAGCGGGAGTCTGACGAATGACATTGGTTGCAATCCCCAACGAAACAAGCTCGACAGATAGACGAACCGCAATGTCACCAGCCAATATCGCCCGACTGGTTGGCTCAGGGGCCGAGGTTCTGGTCGAGGCAGGGCTCGGAACCGGCTGTGGTTTCAGCGACGACCAATACCGTGAAGCCGGTGCAACAACAACAGAGGATCACAAGCAGATCTTTTCCAGAGCCGATGTCGTTCTGCGCATCCACAAGCCGACTATGGATGAGGTAAAACTCCTCCAGAGCGGCTCGATTCACATCAGCCATCTTGACCCATTCAACGAACAGGAGCTGATCGCAAGCCTTAAAGACCGACAGGTCACCGCGATCAGCATGGAGATGATCCCTCGTACCACACGAGCCCAGAAGATGGACGCCTTGAGCTCACAGGCCAGCCTGGCCGGATACGTTATGGTGCTTCAGGCGGCGAATCGCCTGAACCGAATCCTGCCGATGATGATGACCCCTTCGGGCACCATCAAACCTGCCAAAGTCTTCGTCATCGGTGCAGGAGTGGCCGGCTTGCAGGCAATCGCCACGGCAAAGAGGCTGGGTGCCAGGGTTACAGCCTTTGACACCCGGTCAGTTGTTGCCGAGCAGGTCGAGTCCCTGGGAGCAACTTTCCTTAATATCGATCTGGGCGAGACCGAACAGACTGAGGATGGCTATGCGAAGCAGTTGACAGAGGAGCAGTTAAGTATACAGCAGCAAATCCAGGGTGACGAGATCGCCAAATCGGACATCGTCATTACGACTGCACAGGTTTTCGGCAGAAAACCCCCTCGCCTGGTGACCCTGGAGACGCTAAAACGTATGCAGCCGGGCAGTGTTGTCGTGGATATGGCGGCGACAAGCGGAGGCAACGTCGAAGGTTCAATTCCTGGTAAAGAGGTTGACATTGATGCTGTCATCATCATCGGCAACGGCAACTGGTCCGGGCAGGTGTGTCGTGACGCCAGCAACATGTACTCTAACAATCTGACAAACCTCTTCACAGAATACTGGGACGATGACCGGAAGCTCTTTGAGATTGACCTGCAAGACGACATCCTCTCCGGCTGCGTGATCACCCATGGCGGTGAGGTCTGCAACGAAACCATCCGCAGGCATTACAGCTAGAAAACAGGGAGGCTCCCATGGACATGGTTTATCTGACATTCATTCTTATCTTATCCATCTTCCTCGGCTTCGAGTTGATCCAGAAGGTCCCTGCAACCCTGCATACGCCGCTGATGTCC
>CAVYNW010000017.1:0-290552 GCA_963769955.1 uncultured delta proteobacterium | reverse complement strand
GGGCAAATAAGTCTTTTAAGAAACCGAAGGTTGAAAATAGGCGCAATCGTTTCTTAACCAAAAATGAAGCAGCAATGCTCTTGGCAGCACTCAAGAATGGTAAGTCTAAAGACTGCACGATATGGCTCTTCTTTCACTGCATTGTGGGTTAAGGGCCGGTGAAATCTTCGCCCTAACATGGGATAAAGTCAGGCTGTCAAAAAGAGAGCTTCTCCTAGTTGACACAAAGAATGGCGAAAGCCGAACCTGTTACTTGACTGATCAAACACTTGAGATGCTTCGTCAGCGTTCAACAAATTGCAAGCATAAGCGTTTTGTTTTTATTGACGCGAAAGAAAAGCCTTATGAACAAGTGCCGGTAACATATTCTAGGACAGTCAAAAAATTAGGTCTTAACAAGGGCATTACAGACCCACGTGACAAGATCGTATTTCATAGTCTAAGGCACACTTACGCTTCATGGCTGGTTGATAATGGTGCGTCTTTACCCATAGTTTGCTAATCTGTTCTGGATAATGCCTGATTATGACAGACCGATATACCCACGTTTCAGCAGAAGCGCAAAAGAATGCAGTGGAAGCCCTGAACAAATCAATGAAGCCTGCCGGCGAAAACATTGTCGATCTAGACGAAAAACGCAACAGCGAGACAATCACAAATTAATCAACCTCGCCCTAGGTTCGCTATCAAAAGCCGGACACCTCAACGGTCTGAGCGGGGTTGGGTACGGCAAGGGAGGGAGTGCTTTATGCCTAGTATTTTTACTTACGAGGATTTTCACGCAGGAAAAATTGCTGTTAGTAATTTGGCAAGATGAACAGGAAGGGCCGCATTCTGTATCCCTAAATAATGAATATAACGAAAATATGGCGGGGGTTGCGGAGGAGATCGTTGAGATGGCGCGTAAAGGAGACTTTATCTCCGCCTTGCAAATCTCTTGGCTGCGCACTTCATCGAAAAAAGGTGGCCACTGCCTGAATCGTTAGCAAATTATATAGCAACAACGCTACAGGATGCCGTGGTCTCATTCGGGCACACTGATGGAAATACAGATAAAAGAAACGCAGCTATAGCAAAACTTTGTGCTTATTTATACCGAAGGGTGCCGCTACTGGAAGGGCGCGAGCAGAGAAATTGCTCGTTCATCATTATATATGGTGGAGAATTAAGTTGTTTAAGGAGACTCTTTATGTAGCGGCAAAACAAGCTCAAATTGCTTTTGAAGGGACACCGCGTTTGAGTCACGATGCATGCGAAAAGATATATAACGAAGTTGAAAAGAACAGGTCGAGAAGCCCGATGAGGGCAAAAGAGCCCGATTTTGCCATTCATGTTTCTAAAAATACATCCAACTCTGAATGAGCCGATCATTTTCAATGACGATGATTTTTTACGTGCGATCCTTCCTTATATTGATGATGTCCATATGAACAAGGATGGATGGGCGCAAGTGTTGGTTGATATATTTAAAATGAAAATATAATTAAAGCTCATAGGTAGTTTGTAGCAGTTTGCAATATACCTAGGTATATAACAACCTGTTATCACTTACCTTTTGTATCACAATTCAGCCTCTCATACCGTTGCATCACACAAACCCCTACGGTAAAGGAGGCTTCCTTGACGATTCAAACAGATACAGAAGATTTCAACCTCGACACCCTCGCAGACAGTTTGTCAGCCGGATTTGTTGCCCGATCTGAAGTAGGTACATTTTCCGGTGGCCTGCTACATCCCAGAACGCTTGCAAATCTCGATAGCTTGAATGAAGGCCCAGGCAAGATCATGATTGGTAATCGTGTTTGTTACAGTACCCGGAAACTTGTTTCCTGGATGAAGCAGCGCCAAAAGAGGGAATCATGAAAACGCAACCCTTACCTTTCTATACACTTGAACGTTTAACACTTTCTTATCTCTCTCACGGTAGAAAACGGTGACAAATAAACAATTTATCAAGAGCTAATGCCGTCAAGAAGCACTGCAAGAATGTTCAGGCCCAGATCATGGAAACCGAAGCGCAAGCTTGTGCACTTCATACGAATGTTATCTGTGGCCGTTTCGCACTGGATCGCCTCAACAAGCAGAGATCGAGACACATTTACAATCACGTGAATAATGACTGGATGAACACAATCGACTAATGCGGCGCAGGCATAGGACGCGCGGGGTTACCAGAATTTACTGGCTGGTGCTGTAAGGAATCAGTGGAAGAGAGTTATGTTCCCCCGCGTGTTCTCCGGTCGGCAATGTTTCGGGGGTCGCTATGGGAGTAAAAACAATCACTCTGGAGACGGACCTTTTGAAATCCGAAGTTTATAGAAGCTTAAGTGGTACGCAAAAAAACATGCTGAATGACTTTCTGATGAAACGAAAGCTCTCCAAACGTAATGGCAATTGGCAGATCGTGAAGAACCGCGACATTGTTTATACATACGATGAAGGCAAGCTAAACGGCATTACACGTTCAAACTTTATGAAGTGCTTAGACGCACTCATTACCAAAGGTTTTATTGATGTTTACCACTCTGGAAACGGTGGCAAGAAGGGTGATGTTTCTTTGTACTGGATTAGTGACAGATGGAAGAAGTATGGAACGCCGGAATTTGTAGTGAAGGAAAGGCCAAAAGACTCACGATGTAAACGAGGATTTGCAGCACATTCAGGCCGCCGCAAAAAAACATAAGTACACAAAAGGCTACTTCAACCGTTACACAAAAAGCTACTTGAAAGCCTCTTTCATGTCCACAAAAGGATACTTGAAAGAAGATGGATATTTATTAAAGCGCCATTTTTACTGACTTTACGACAAGAGAGACAAAAATGTTTCAAGTGTCCAAAAGTGTAACATTCTATAGCTACTACCAGTACTCAGCAGAGAAGAATAACTACAGCCAGAGAGGATAAGCACAATGGCAGTCTGTAAGTGCGGTGAAAAACTAAAGACACTTTATTTCAAAGAAGGTGGTGGTGCCCTTGAGTGTCGAGGCTGTGGTCGCTATGAAGATAGACGCGTTGCCAGCGTTAAAGCCATTTTGGAGCTTATTAAAGAATTGAACAGGTTAGGCAGAAAGGAGAAGGGCTATGAACAACGAGAGAAAAAATGATGTTATCGCAGTCCGTCGAAGGAAACTATCAAAGTCATGTGAGTGCTACGATGATTTTGAAGAAGGTTGCTGCAATATCTTCAGTTGCAAGTTGCATGAGACATGCGACAAAGGATTTAATGCGCAACAGGGTATGGTGAAGTTAAATGCGCAGAGTTTCTGAAGTCCCTTAATGGGGAGTTTTCTGACACCGTAAAAAGAGTTATTTCAGTCCCTAAAGAGACAACCATATACAGTTTGACGAAACGGCCTCATGTGTGCCCTTGCTACCTGATAAAACCTTAGGTCTGATTGTTAGTAAAAGTTAGTGTCGAGCTCAACAAAACGTAACATCAGGAACCTGCAAAAATTCAGTTTTTCGAGTACTTTAAAAGCAAAGGCTGGTGATGGTATGGGCGGGGGAAGTTCTTCGCTGTAATGCCCTTTAGGGCTCACCACGTTGCATAGGAAGCAGCTTCTTTAGCATTACAGTTCCACAGAAATAATAAAGCCGTCCGACTTAGCAAAACCAGACTTTCAGCCGCCTCTTAACGGGGCGGTTTTTTGTTGTCCGCTGTTAAGGCTTGTTAAGTTTTGTCCGTCTGATGAGACTGCTTTTGAACGAATGCGCTTTATCTATTTTAAACATTTAAACACTTGAGAAAATGGCCCTACGGAATGCGTTCATCTTGGAAACAATATCAGTCGGAAGGTGGTTTGATTCAAACCTGGCCTGATACAATACGCAATAACTCTGAGACGATTGTGAGTGGTTATGTGATATGGTTCAGATTGCAAATAACGCGTTTTAAAAAAAACAAACTCAAGACAGGGGTTTTATGAAAAAACAGATAATCTGCATCTTTGTTTGTCTTGTTTTTCTTTCAGGATGTGCAAGTTCCTCAGCTACAAAATAGACTGGAAAAGAACTGGCAACACCGAGGTGCAAACGCAGCAAGATGTAAAAAGGTGTGTATATGATGCAAAAAGTCACACGCAATCTTCTTATCGCTTCCAGGGGCCTTTAACAAATATGCTTGTAGACGACTATCGCTACGAAAGCATGGTCGAAGATTGCATGAGGGATGTTCCGATTACTTAGCCGCTAATCAATAGTCGAATCTATTTGATTCGGGTGGCACTAAAAAAGGGGGGGGCACGGCGAGAGCAGAACTAAGTCAGGCTCTGCCAGCAGGTCAAGTTTCAGTTGCCACTATTTAGGTACTGTCAGACGGTTGATAGGGGCAACTCTGAGTTCCGGTATTGTTTTAGAGGTGATCTCTCAATTTAACTTTATTTATGAAATAGGACCTCACAAAACCTCACATTTAGCAATCGATCCAAAAATACCATATATTGGCTATATGCGCCAATCGCTGTCCTAATAATACCATACAATGGTTAAGAACCTATCAAAGCCTGTCATTGAAAACTTGATGAAACTTGAGTTTTGCCAGGGGATACATTAGGTTTAGTAATCGGGCCTTGTCTGACAGACAATGTCTAATTTACCTTACGTCCCACGCATACTTAATATTCCTGAATATCTAAGAATTGTAATGTTAAAGGTTGTTAGTATGGTGTCACCTTAATTGGTCTCCCATACTGATCAACGTGTGTCCCTAAGCCATAACCGTCTTTTTGTTTAATATACGAGTCGCCATAATACCCCTTCTGTTTTGGAAAGGCAGGATTATATCGAACAGGACGCCCATATTGATCGCTGTGTACCCCTAAGCCATATGCGTTCTCTTTTATCTCGCTATATTCCCTGCCCACTAAAGTTAGTGAGAGGGTCATTTGAGCTTGATTCTGAAGTTTTATGGTCGTTTGTTGATGGATAACCCCCATATGCTTGAAGCTGGCGCTGCAAATCTGAAGCAAAGAGAACAGGATTAGCTAAGGCATAATTGGAGGAGATGTCATTAATCGATGCATTTTCAATATGGGCGCTATTTTCAGCGGAGACTTCCAGAAGCCGCTTTGTGCATTGAGTTATTATTGAAACTTTATGTTCTTCGGTAAGAGCGGTGGCATGAGGTACAAACCATGCGCAAAGCTTAACGGATTTTTCCACATAGCATTCACTAAATTGCTGTGTATCCTGTGGAAATTCTCTGCATTCATTTGTGAAAGATACAAGTCGTTTAGAAGCAAAATAATTTAGACCAGCCGATGAGGTGTCATAGCCCTTTGCGTTCATGCATTCAAAAAGTTTAGCGTCTATCTTTTTAACAAGAACTGATTGTGGATCAAGATTTAAACAAGCTTCAACATCTTCGTTAAACTGTTCAACGGAGGGTTTCTTAGTTCTAAACCAACCATCAATATATTTGTCGTACGAAAGTGACTCAGGTTGTTGGTGGGTTGCACAGGAGACCAATACAGGAAATAGAAGAACCAAAAATAATCTGGATTTAAGTATTAGCATATCCCCCCCCGCCTTTCATTAGGTGTTTGTGCAAGAATATCAGCACTAGTAGTTGTGTGCTTAAACTGACAAACAGTGTCTGTCGCCCTATACAAGGCAAGTGCTATGCATTATGTCTATCGTATCAGATGACCACGCACAATGTTCTCACAATTACTCTCCAATTTCATTGCTGAGTTTTTAGCTGAAGCGCACAGTGTTGCTGAACTAATAAATAAAAAAGGCCACTTGGCATTGATCCATTTAGCCATTGTTTTGTCGTCATAAGCAACACTGTAGGAGTAAAGACAAACCCCACAATCAGCCTAAGCTCAATGCGGGGTTCTCCTCAACGAATCGGAGGGAACCGGTATCACGCCTGAAGTGTCATTAGCCTATACCAACAAACAGGAAAAGAGAAGGGTAGTTTTCAGGTTGAATGTAAAATCTTGGCACCTAGCTTGGCACCCATAAGAATAAAAAAGAAAACGGGGACCTAAGTCATGCCCTAAGTCCCTGTTTCGGCTTGGCTCCGCCTGCTGGGCTCGAACCAGCGACAAGCGGATTAACAGTCCGCTGCTCTACCAACTGAGCTAAGGCGGAATAAACAGAGCCAAACTTAAATTTTAGATTTGTATTCGCGCCATAAAAGCGGGCACGAAGGACGTTTTTATACACCTTGAGATTTTTTGTGTCAACACTTTTGTGTGTCTATTTCGAGGTGAAGTGGAGATGCTGGAACGACGATGGTTTTTATGCTCCGGAAGAAGATTGTTGGCACCAGGGAGCAAGGCTTGCAGTTGTTTAGTCTGGTGCCGATTAGATGATCACTGTAATATCCTTATTGCGTATATTGTCAAACGGCTCAAAAGGCTTGCTCCTGTTAGAATGATTGTCATCAGATCGTTCTTCGTGGAGGAGTAACAGGTGAGGGGATATGGAACTTACGCGAGAAATTTACTGGAATGTCGGGCATGGTGCAGGTGTCCTGGTGCCGATGTACCTGTTAACCCTGGCTGCGATGGGGATAATGGTTGCCGGCTTCCTGAGGCGGGTCAAGGTCTATAAGCTTGGCAAGCCTCTGGAGCGAACTGACAATCTCGCCAGCAGAATTTCTGAGATGCTTCGATCTGTTTTTTTGCAGACTGATGTGCTCCGCGTTCGAGGGCCAGGAACCGCTCACGGTCTGTTCTTCTGGGGCTTTTTCCTGCTCTTTGTGGGAACCTGCCTGATCTTTTTACAAGCTGATTTCACAGATCTTCTGTTTGGGGTCAAGTTTCTTAAAGGAACCTTCTACCTGTGGTTTTCTCTGGTCCTGGACCTGGCCGGGATTGATCTGCCTGTTGATGCTGGCCGGCTTGCTGGTGCGACGCTATATCGTAAAATCACGCGAACTCAGCAGCAAGGCTGACGACGCTGTAATGCATAGTCTGCTCTTCGCTATCTTGCTGAGCGGTTTTGTTGTCGAAGCTGCACGGATGGCTGCCACTGAGATTGGCACGCCTCTGGCCTCCTGGTCGCCTGTCGGGCTGATCTTTGCCCGGGCGATGACCGATTTGCCGGAAGCAACCCTTCTCTCCGTGCATCTTTATAGCTGGTGGTTTCACCTGCTGCTGGTGATGGTCTTTATCGTTCTGGTCCCATTCACCAAGCTGCGTCATATCTTCACCACCAGCCTGAACACACTGTTTGCCGATAAAGGGCCAACAGGCAAGCTGGCGAGCCTTGATATGGAAGATGATGAAGCAGAAAGCTTCGGTGCGGCAAAGGTCGCTGATTTAACCTGGAAAGACATTTTTGATGCCGATGCCTGTACCCTGTGTCAGCGTTGTCAAGAGCGGTGTCCGGCTCATAACACGCAAAAGCCCCTCTCTCCCATGGAGATTGTCAAAGATGTTGGCAAGCTTGCCTTTACCGATGAAGAGGGTGATCTTATAGAGGCTTGTGATAAGGACGCGATCTGGTCCTGTACTACGTGCCTTGCCTGCCAGGAATCCTGCCCGGCATTGATTGAGCATGTCGGTAAGATTGTTGAGATGCGCCGTCACCTGGTGTTGATGGAGGGTGAGTTCCCCGGGGAAGAAGTGATGGCTGCGATGGAGCAGACTGAAGTCAATGGTAATCCCCTGGGGATTGGCTTTGCTTCGCGGGGTGACTGGGCCGAAGGCCTGGGCATTAACCCTCTGGCTGAAGATTCCGATGTGGATATCCTCTACTTTGTTGGCTGTTATGCTTCTTTTGACAAGCGCAACATCAAGATTGCCAGAGCTTTTGTTCAGCTCTGTCAGGCGGCCGGTATCAAGGTCGGTGTCCTGGGCAAGGAAGAGAAGTGTTGCGGCGAACCGATGCGCAAGATGGGCAATGAGTATCTGTACCAGTCGCTGGCGGCCGAGAATGTCGCCTTGATGAAGGCTTACGGGGTCAAGCAGGTGGTCACGAGTTGTCCCCATTGCTTTAATACCCTGGCAAAAGATTACCAGGACCTGGATTTTGATATCCCGGTTGAAAGTTATACGATCTTTCTGGAAAGACTCATTAGTGAAGGTCGGTTGAAAATCAAGGCCGCGGAGTTGCATTGCACCTATCACGATTCATGCTATCTGGGACGACATAATGGCATCTATGATGCCCCGCGCCGGCTGCTTGAGGTTGCAGGAGCGAAAATCTCCGAAATGGAGAAATCCGGTAACGAAGCCTTCTGCTGCGGGGCCGGTGGCGGTCGCATCATGGCTGAAGAGACCCTGGGGGAGAGAATCAACCTCAAGCGTGTGCGCATGGCTGCCGAGGCCGGTGTGCCGACCCTTGTCTCCAATTGCCCTTTCTGTTTGACCATGTTCGAGGATGGCGTCAAGGGGGCAGAACTTGAGGGAAGGCTTGTGCCGAAGGATCTTGCCGAAGTCTTGCTGGAAAGGTTGGCCCAGGATGCTGCTGTTCATTCAGGGTAAGGACAATCTTGCTTAAAAGCTCTTTGCAATCGACCAATAAAAAAGCCCGTATGCATAAAATGCATACGGGCTTTTCTTCTGTTGCCGTTAAGATCGTTTTAACCGCCGGAGCCACCTTTTTTGAGCTCAAGCAGGATCAGCTTGGCGACCTCTTTGAGGGTTTCGAAGACCCCTTCTCCGGTTTGTGCGCAGGCGGTGAATTCGGGGACGCCATCGGGGTTGAGCAGTTCACGCAATTCCTCGAGAGGCGTACAGTTTGGCAGGTCCTGCTTGTTGTACTGGATGACGAAAGGCAGCTTCTCCAATTCGTAGCCCTGCTCTTCGAGGTTGACCCTGAGGTTGTCCATGCTCTCAATGTTTGCATCGAGGCGTTCTTCCTGGGAGTCGGCAACAAAGACAACGCCATCTACGCCTTTGAGGATCAGCTTTCGTGAGGCATCGTAAAAGACCTGACCGGGAACCGTGTAGAGGTGAAAGCGGGTTTTGAAACCACGAATTTCACCGAGGGCCAGTGGCAAAAAATCGAAAAAGAGGGTCCGCTCAGTTTCTGTCGCCAGAGAGATCATCTTGCCTTTGGCGTCGGGAGCGGTCTTCTGGTAGACAAACTGCAGATTGGTCGTCTTGCCGCATAGTCCCGGGCCATAATAGACGATTTTGCAATTGATTTCGCGGGATGCGTAGTTGATGAAAGACATGGTCCGATATCCTTAACTGAACAGGTTGTCTATGTCGTCGTCAGTGATTTCGGCAAACGGACTGTCGGCATTGCCGGCCTTCTCAACTTCCGCAGCCTTGATCGCAAGGTCTTCAAAAATGACCGGCCAATTCGTCACTTGCTTTTTTGACGCGCAGTCTGACAAGCCCGAGAGAGCTGCGATGATCGAAAATAACCACCAGGATAACCCGCTGAGCAATGATTGAGATGTGAATATTATCTTTTTCCCCTTCGTGGAAAAGGATGGAGAACTCCTTCTCGCCAATCAGCTTGGCCAGTCCGCCCGTTGCGGCGATGTTGCCGGCAGTCAGCGAAGCAAGGCTGGTCGTGTCGAGGTTCTCTGTTTCACCACAGCCAGCAATCAGTTGCCCGTTTTTATCGACCAGGAAGATGACTTTGGCGTTGGATTCGCGCAACAGTTTTTCTATGACTGCGCTAATCCGCTGGAATTCCTCGTCGTACATGACAAAGGAGTTGTTCTGTGGTTCGAGCATACTTGGTTCTCCTGTTGGGGGTTCTTCACCAATAGACCTTATAGCATTTCATCTTGTCTTTTATCAAGGTTTTTTGCCCGATTTTCCGGACTTGCAACGGTATGCCGCAGGCTTCCAGCTCTGATGAAGTTTTGTTTGTTAAAGAGAACTCTTGTTGCTTTGTAGATTACAGATAAAAAAAGCTCCCGGCGTTTAGGCCGGGAGCTTTTTGTCTGCTGTTGTCTGTAGCTACTTACTTACCGCAGTCGGCTGAGAGCTCAGCCAGCTTCTGGTAGAGATCGAAACGGGCTGCGAAATCTTTCGCCGAAGCCTCCATCAGCTCCTCGGCCTGCTCGGGATTGCTCTTCTTGAGCATGCGGAAACGGTTCTGCTTGCCAGCAAAATCTTCGAAGCTGATCGATGGTGCTTTGCTGTCGAGCTGCAGTGGGTTTTTGCCCTCGGCAACCAGGCGAGGATCGAAGCGGAACAGCGGCCAGTAGCCGGAGTTGACCGCTTCTTTGCAACCGTCCACGGCGGTGGTCATGTTGATGCCGTGGGCGATGCAGTGCGAGTAGGCGATGATCAGTGATGGACCGTCGTAGGAATCCGCCTCGAGCATGGCCTTGACGACCTGGCCCGGGTTGGCCAACGAGACCTTGGCGACGTAGATGTTGCCGTAGGTCATGCTGATCATGGCGAGGTCTTTCTTCGGCATTTGCTTGCCGCCTGCGGCGAACTGTGCCACGGCACCCATCGGCGTCGCCTTGGAGGCCTGACCACCGGTGTTGGAGTAGACTTCGGTGTCCATGACCAGGACATTGACGTTGGCGCCGGATGCCAGGACATGGTCCAGACCGCCGTAACCGATGTCGTAGGCCCAGCCGTCACCACCGTGGATCCAGACCGATTTGTTGACCAGGTAGTCGGCATCGGCGAGCAGTTGCGGCGCTGTTTCGTGAGTACACTTGGCGAGGATCGCCTTGAGCTTCGCGACTCGACCGCGCTGTTCTTCGATCAGTGCCTGCGTAGACTGGTCGGCATCGAGAATCGCCTGCTTCAGTTCCTCGCTGCCCTTGCAGGCGGCGCAGCCGCAGGCCATGTTTTTGACCAGCAGCTCGCGGGCGTACTCAGTTGTCTTGTCGATGGCGAGGCGGAAACCGAAGCCGAATTCGGCGTTGTCCTCAAACAGCGAGTTGCTCCATGCCGGTCCGAGGCCGTCCTTGCGCTTGGTCCAGGGTGTGGTCGGCAGGTTGCCACCGTAAATCGAGGAGCAGCCGGTGGCGTTGGCGACGACCATGCGATCGCCGAACAGCTGGGAGCAGAGTTTGACGAACGGGGTCTCGCCGCAACCGGCGCAGGCGCCGGAGAATTCGAACATCGGTGGCAGCAACTGGCTGCCTTTGAGCGTGGCGCTGTTGAACAGGGCCGGGTCGGTATCGGGCAGGCCGAGGAAGAAGTCGAAGTTTTTCCGCTCCGTGTCACGCAGCGGCGGCTGGGGCCGCATGTTGATCGCCTTGTGGTTCTCGTCTGTCCTTGCTCTTTGCCGGGCAGTTGTGGACGCAGGCGCCACAGCCGGTGCAATCTTCGACGGCAACCTGCAGGGTGAACTTCCTGTCACCCATGTCCTTGCCGCGTGCAGCACAGGACTTGAAGGTTTCCGGCGCGCCAGCGAGTTCCTTCTCATCGTAGATTTTCATGCGGATCGTGGCGTGCGGGCAGACGAAAGAGCAGATGCCGCACTGGATGCAGAGGTCTTCGTCCCAAACCGGGGTTTCGATGGCGATGTTGCGCTTTTCGAACATGGCCGTACCGGTCGGGAAAGTGCCGTCGGCCGGCATTGCCGAGATCGGCAGATGATCACCGAGGCCGTCGATGATCGGGCCGAGGGTGTTCTTGACGGTTGCCGGAGTTCCGGCCCACTGGCCAATCGTCATTTCGATGGTGCTGTCGGCGCTGGCCGGAACGGTCACTTCCTGAATGTTCTCCAGGGCGACGTCGACGGCCTGGTTGTTCATGTTGACGACCTTCTCGCCGGCCTTGCTGTAAGACTTGACGATGGCAGCCTTGATCTCACGGACCGCCTGATCGAGCGGAATGATATTGGAGATCTTGAAGAAAGGCCGTCTGCATGATGACGTTGATGCGGGGTCCGAGGCCGATCTGGTTGCCGAGCTTGACGCCGTCGATGACGAAGAACTTGAGCTCCTTTGTCGATGATCGCCTGCTGGACTTTCTTCGGCAGCTGTGCCCAGACCTCGTCCTTGTTGTACGGGCTGTTGAGCAGGAAGGTTGCGCCCTGCTTGGCGTTCTTCAGCATGTCGTACTTCTCGAGGAAAGAGAAGTTGTGACAGGCGACGAAGTCGGAGGATGTGATCAGGTACGGCGCGCGAATCTCCTGCTTGCCGAAGCGCAGATGTGACTGGTGGTCATGCTGCCGGCCTTCTTGGAGTCGTAAACGAAGTAGGCCTGAACTTCGTTGTCGGTGCTGTCGCCGATAATCTTGATCGAGTTCTTGTTGGCGCCAACCGTGCCGTCGGAACCGAGGCCGTAGAACATTGCCGAGTAGCCGTCGAAGGGAACCCTGTAGTTCGGATCGAACTCGAGGCTGCGACCGGTGACGTCATCCTTGATGCCGACCACGCAGTGGTTCATCGGCTTGTCTTTGGACAGGTTGTCGAGGACGGCCTTGGCCATGCCGGGGCTGAACTCGTAGGAGCCGAGGCCGTAGCGGGCGCCAACGATCTGCGGGTAGCCGGCGAAAGAGATCAGGCCGTCGGCCATGGCCTCACCGAAGGCGGTGCGGACGTTGTGGTAGAGCGGCTCGCCCATGGAGCCCGGCTCCTTGGTGCGGTCGAGGACGGCGATCTTCTTGGCGGTCTTCGGCAGGGCCTTGGCAAAGGCGGCGACATCGAAAGGCAGGAAGAAACGGACCTTGATCAGGCCGACTTTCTCGCCCTGGGCGACCAGGTGCTCAACCAGCTCGTGCATGGTGTCGCAGGCCGAGCCCATCATGACGACGACGCGTTCGGCATCGGGGGCGCCGACATAGTCGAAGAGGTTGTACTGGCGGCCGGTCTGCTTGGCAAATTTGTCGAACTGCGTCCTGCACGATGGCTGGAAGCTTGTCGTAGTAGCTGTTAACCGTTTCACGACCCTGGAAGTAGACGTCCGGGTTCTGTGCGGTGCCGCGCATGACCGGATGGTCAGGCGACAAGGCGCGGGCGCGGTGGGCGCGAACCAGCTCGTCGTTGATCATGAAGCGCATGTCGTTCTCGGAGAGTTCGTGGACCTTCTGTACTTCGCTCGAGGTACGGAAACCGTCGAAGTAATGCAGGAAGGGAATGCGCGATTCGAGAGTGGCCGCCTGGGCGATCAGTGCGAAGTCCATGACTTCCTGGACGTTGTTGGAGCAGAGGAAGGCCCAGCCGGTAGAGCGCAGGCCATGACGTCGGAATGATCGCCGAAGATCGACAGCGCCTGAGCGGCAATCGCGCGGGCCGAAACATGGAAGACCGTGGGGGTTAGCTCACCAGCGATCTTGAACATGTTCGGGATCATCAGTAGCAGACCCTGGGATGCTGTAAAGGTCGTCGTCATGGCGCCGGCTTGCAGGGCACCATGGACGGCACCTGCGGCGCCGCCCTCCGACTGCATCTCGACCACTTTGGGAATGGTTCCCCAGATGTTTTTTTGACCGGCAGCACTCTTAGCATCGGAGACCTCGCCCATCACTGATGAGGGTGTGATGGGGTAGATGGCGATCACCTCGTTGGTCGCATGAGCTACATGCGCCGCGGCGGTATTGCCGTCAATACAGACCATTTTCTTGGACATCAGACTTCCTCCTTGACTGGAATGTTGTATCGATGAATCGGTTCTATGCGATATGTCTTGCGAAAAGTATTTTCCATGCGGCTCAGATGTCCCGTCGTCCTTCGACGGCGCGGTTCACCGTTGCTTCGTCAACGTATTCGAGTTCGCTGCCCATCGGGATGCCATATGCCAGACGGGTCACTCTGATGCCGAGGGGCTGAATCAAGCTTTGCCAGATAAAGGGCCGTGGCGTCACCCTCAACTGTAAAGTTGGTCGCTATGAGGATCTCCTGAACCCCGCCTTGCTCCAGGCGCTTGATCAGGGGGCTGATCTTGAGATCTTCCGGGCCGATGCCGTCCAGCGGAGACAGGGCACCATGCAGGACGTGATAGTGGCCTTTGAAAGAACGGCTGCGTTCAATTGCCATGAGTGCCTGCGGTTCTTCAACAACACAGATCAGACTCTCGTCCCGCCCCTGGTCACAACAGAGGGGGCAAGGGTCTTGTTCCGTGATATGAAAACAGATGGAGCAGAACCGTGGTGTTGCGTTGCAGGTCCAAAATTGCTTCTGCCAGAGCCTCGGCTTGAGCCTTGGGTTGGCGGAGCAAGAAAAAGGCCAGTCGGGTTGCCGTTTTGTTGCCGATGCCCGGAAATTTGGCCAATTCTGCCACCAATCTTGCGAAAGACGGGATGGAGTCTAACATAATTTCTCACAGAAATTCAACAGTTTATGAGATTTCAGAGATATTTTAAGGGAGCCAAATTTTTTTCGTATCACTGAAAAAATTCCGTTAATATATTTTAATATGAAGGTAAAGAAATTTATTTTAGCTTAAAAAAAATGCGGATGCAAGGATTAAGTTGGCTGCTTCAACGGCCTCCCTTTGCAAGTTGAAGGCCGTTCCAGTTTGTCCGTTTTTGCTCAACATTGTGGCGAATATCCGCCGCAATTGAGATCAGAAGAGTCCGGGAATGTTCATGCCGCCGGTCAGTTTGCCCATCTCTTCCTGAGCCATCTGCTGGCTTTGCTTGATCGCTTCGTTGACCGCAGCAGTCACCAGGTCCTGAAGCATCTCCACATCGTCCGGGTCAACCGCTGTCGGATCTATTCTCAAGTCAAGAAGTTGCTGCTTGCCGCTGACCACAGCAGTGACCATGCCACCACCGGAGGAGGCTTCGACCTGCTTGTTCTCCAGTTCTTCCTGCAGTTCGGCCATGCGGCGCTGCATCTGCTGGGCCTGTTTCATAATGTTGCCGATACCACCTTTTGCCATCTTGCTTCCTCCGATTCTTCGGCAGCCGTATCGGGCTGCGCTGTTTGTTGCGATCAAATATATTGCATGAGGCTTCGCTGCAGCGCTATTGCGCGTTCCTCAGACAAGCGTTATACACGTATTCCTAAACAAACCCCTTGTCGATGGGGATGACTTTTTTGATTTCGCCACCGAAAATTTCCTGTACGGATTTCAGTGCCGGGTGGTCCATGGCATCCTCGCGCAAACGTCGCATGCGATCGGTTTCTTTGGCCTGACGCTCTTCTACCAGAGACGGTGGCGCATCTCTGCTGCTCGATGTCGACGGCAAGGACTCGCAGCTTTATCGGTTGGCCGAAATATTCTGTCGTCAGGGTTTCAAGGTCCTGACTGGTCTCCTGCTCCTGAAGTTGGCTGATCATGAACGACTCCCTTGGCGTAACCAATTTCGATAACCGGCAGTTCCAGTTTGAGCAGGCGGCCATGTTCAAGTACAGAACCAAGCATCGGCCGGTTTTGTTTGACTTGCTCAACCAGCCCCTGCCAACCCTTGCTCTCAATCGATTCGGCGACGGGGGCTTCAGGCTTTTTTGGCGGCGGGTCCGGGCTTGGGATTGGGTTGGTCGGACCAGAGGCTGGAGCCGGGCTGACATTCTGGGCTGGACTTGAGCTCGCTCGCTGCGTCGGATGTTGGGTTTTCGGCAGAGGTGTCGTGCTCAGACGTTTCTCCAGGCTTTCGATGTGGCTGATCAGCTTTGCCAGTTCCTGGGTCGGTGCGAGAGTGGCCAGCCGGACGAGGCTCATTTCAAGGATCAGCAGGGGAAAGCTGCTGTTGACCAGTTCGGCCTGGGTTTTCATCAGCAGGGTGACGATACGCTGCAGGTCGTCGAGAGACGCCTCCTCTGCCAAGTGCCTTCAGCTCTTTCAGCTCTTCTCCGACCAGATCGAGCATCTCGGCGGGATCTTCAACGACCTTGCAGATGACCATGCCGCGGAACATCTCAAGCAGATCCTGGGTGAATTGGCGCAGGGCAAGGCCAAGCTGATCGATCGCGGCGTACGGCATCGAGGGCGCGGCGGCTGTCCCGTTGCAGTACGGCCTCAACTGTGTCGAGCAACAAGCCGGCGATCAACCATGCCGAGCAGGGTTTGCACAGCTTCATCATCGACCTTTTCGCCGGAGAAAGCGATCACCTGGTCAAGGGTTGAGAGTGCATCGCGCATGCTGCCTTCGCCCTGCCTGGCAACCAGGCTGAGGCTGCGGTCGGAGATCGCTTAACTGTCTCAGCGTCCGAAATCTCACGCAGCCGGCTGGCCACTCTGGCCAGGGGAATCTTGCGGAAGTCGAAACGTTGGCAGCGTGACAGGATGGTAATCGGGATCTTGTGCGGCTCTGTTGTGGCAAAGATGAACTTGGCATGCTCCGGAGGCTCTTCGAGAGTCTTCAGCAATGCATTGAAGGCGTTGGTCGAGAGCATGTGGACTTCGTCGATGATAAAGATTTTATAACGGGAGCGATTCGGCAGGTAACGGATATTTTCACGCAATTCCCGGACATCGTCGACGCCGGTATTCGAGGCTCCGTCGATTTCAATGACATCGAGGCCCTGGCCGGCGGTGATCTCTGTACAGGAGGAGCAGGTTCCGCACGGCTGGTCGGAGAGGCCCTGGTCGCAGTTCAGTGCTTTGGCGAGAATGCGTGCTGCGGAGGTTTTGCCGACACCCCGAGCGCCGGTAAAGAGAAAGGCATGATGAATGCGGCCAGAACGGATGGCGTTGGCCAGGGTCTGGCTGACGTGCTCCTGGCCGATCAGGTCGGTAAAATTTTGTGGACGCCACTTTCGGGCGAGAACCAGATAGGCCATTGTCTCTCAGTTCGGCTGATGGGCAACACCGTAACCGGCGACTTGCCGGCACAAGTGACAGCCAGGCACCCCCGCGGCACACGGCTGAGGCCGCTGCCGCTGCTCCCTTCCGGGCCTGACGGAGTTCACGGCCGTCCGTTGCGCGGGACCCGGCTGTCACTTCTGACGGCAAATACGATTAAGACAAGGTCGCAGCTAGAAATGACGTAGTGTGATTCGTGTCTATTGATAAATGTGGCGGAGAGGGAGGGATTCGCCCACTACCTCGTCAGCTCTCGCTGACTCCTGCGTAGGCTCCCCTACGCTCACTTCCGCAGACCTCTCGGTCCGCTCTTCTGACATTTAGTCAGCGTTCGCTCCGCTTCGAATCCCTTGGGAGCGTTTTTACTTTTAAACTGGCGGAGAGGGAGGGATTCGAACCCTCGGTACCTTGCGGTACACCCGCTTTCCAGGCGAGCACCTTCGGCCACTCGGTCACCTCTCCGCAGAACAGGAAAAGTACACTAAAGGATACTTTTCTGTAAAGGCTTTTCTCAGAGCCAAAAAAAACCTGAATTAGTCACTGTCTACAGGGGCTCAGACGAATCATGACCACGTCAATAATTCTGCACTCTACTGCCTCTCGTCCGCCAAATTTTTTCCTGCCAACTTGCTGTAGAGTTCGCCGGCAATTGGTTGCCAGCGAGGCCAAGAGGCAGCGGGAGTGGGAGAGAAATGGAAGAGTAAGCTTCTCCTGTTGAGGAGACCATAAGTGGTTGAGAGGGCATTAATTGATCTGCACAATCGTACCGTTTTGTACCTGTAACAAAAAGAGCACCTTGTCGGCTTCGCCAATAAAGTCAAAGCCGGTTGCTCCGGTCACTCCGGGGTAATTCTGCATCTGCGCAAGAGCACGTCGCAGATCCTCACGACTGCGCAGCTGCGGATCGTTGAGCAGGGTCAGAAGAATCCCGGCGGTGTCGTAACCCTGTGCCTCCAGAATGGTTGGTTCTTCCTGGTACCGATTGAAGTAAAGCTCAACAAACTCCTGAATAAAAGGGTAGCTGCTGTGGCGGAAAAAACCATCGGTAAAGACCGCCCCTTCAACGAACTGGCGGGCCAGTTTGGGTAACTCGTTGTCGTTCCAGCCATTGGTGCCGAGCAACTGAACGCCTTCCAGTCCATAAAAAGCCAATTGCGGTGCGATCAGGCTGATGCGGTCGGCGTAGTCAGGGATAAAGAGCGCTTCAAAGGGTGGCGGTTCTTCTTCCTTGTTGACAAAGTCAGGGTCGCTGGGATCCGTTGGTGGCTCTTCTTCATCCGGAGCATTCGGGTCGAGTCCCTGCAGAGACCTGACCTGATAGCGGAAGTCAGTCTGGTCAGTGAGATAGCTCTCTTCTGCGATGACTTCTCCCCCGCGGCGCAGCACCTCCGCCCGGAAAAGCTCGGCAAGCTGTTCGCCCTGCCGGGTTTGCGGATTCATAATGCCGAATTGATGAAAGCCACGTTCTTCCATGGCATAGTCAAGCAAGGCACGAATCTGCAGTTGTGGGGTCAGCGAGTTACGAAAGGTGTACAGGCTGGATGCCGCCAACCCTTCCCTCTGTGACATGGTCAAGAGAGGGATTCGTTCAAGGTTTGCGCGCCTGACCGCTCCCTGGGCTGCGTTGCCGACCAGGGGGCCGGCAATCCCGATGACACGTTCGCTGTTCGCCAGCTCCGCAACCTGTTGAGAGGCAACCGTCTCGTCACCTGTGGTATCGCGGAAGATAAAGCGAACCGGGATGTGCGGGGGAAAAGCTTCCAGCGCCAATTCCATGCCGCGTTGGACACGTTTGCCGAATGCGGCGTAGCGCCCGCTCAGAGGCAACAGCACACCTATGGCCCGTTGCAGTTGAGTCGGGTCGGAGAGTTGCGACAGCAGGGCCATGGCTTCTTCGCGATAGGCAAAGCCGGCAGGGGCCATCATTGCTGCAGAAACCCACTCCTGAGCCAGATCTTTCTGGCCTGCTGCAAGAGCTCTCCAGCCAAGCTGCAGCATGGCCAGATAGGCAACCGGTTTGTTCTGATACATAAAGGAGGCTTCGGCAAGATCGGCTTCATTGAAGTGAGCGCTCATCAGCGTGTAGATGCGGGCTAAAACCTCTCGAGGCGTTTCGGCACCTTCAATCACCAGAGCCTGCTGGTAGAAGTAAAGCGCCTTATGGGGTTCTTCGAGAAGAGCCAGGCCTTCCCCCAGTGAGAGGAAGCGCTCCTGACGCTCAGGTAAAGACCAACTTTCTGTTTCCAACTTCAGGAGTTGGTCCACCGCGCGAGTCGCATCGCCCATCTCCAGCAGCAGTTTGCTCTGCAAGAGACTGGTGGCAGGGCCCTGACCCTGTACCGATACCTTGTCCAGGTAGCTGCTCGCCGTGGCCGGGTCACCCTGTTCATCTTTGATGCTGGCCAGATAGTAATAGGCCTGATCAACCAGCGTAGAATCGGGATGGCTGATAACGAATCCGCGCAGCAGCACGGCGGCTTCATTGAGTTGGCCTGATTGATACTGATCAACAGCCTTTTGTAAGGCAATCTCAGCCTGCCTGGCTGTTGCTGCAACCGGTTGTTGTGCCAGCGTGTTCGACACCCCGAAGCACAACAGCATAAACAGTAAGAGGCTGGTGATCAGAAGACGCATTAGCCGAACAACTCCTTGACCTTGTCGAAAAAGCTTTTACCCATTGGATGTATATCCTCGCCGGCCTCCTTGGCAAATTCGCTGAGCAGTTCCTCCTGCCGGGGCGTCAGGCTGGTGGGTGTTTCGACACGCACGATGACCAGTTCATCACCGCGGCCGTAGCCCTGCAGGACAGGGATCCCTTTGCCCGATAACTTGAAAATCTTGCCACTCTGGGTGCCGGCGGGAACCTTGAGTTTGACCTTCCCCTCCAGGGTTGGCGCCTCGAGCTCACAGCCGAGAGCGGCCTGCGGGAAAGAGATTGGAATCTCGCAAATCAGGTCGTTGCCTTCACGCTGGAAGATCGGGTGATCCTTAACCGTAATCACGACATAAAGATCTCCGGCCGGGCCACCTTTGGATCCGGGCTCACCTTCACCACTCATTTTGAGACGAATGCCCGATTCTACACCAGGAGGTATTTTCAGTGAGAGGTTTTTTTGCCCGCGGGTCAGTCCGGTTCCGCGACAGTCTTTGCAGGGGTCGGAGATCGTTTTGCCCTCGCCGTTGCAGTCGGGGCAGGTTCTGGTCAGAGAAAAGAAGCCCTGTTGGAAACGAACCTGACCGTTGCCGGAGCAGGTTTTGCAGGTTTCGGCACTGGTCCCCGGTTTGGCGCCAGACCCTTCACAGGTTTCGCAGGGCTGATGACGTGGCACCTGAATTTTTGTTTCGAGTCCGAAGGCGGCCTCTTCAAAATTGATCGTCAGGTTGTATCGCAGGTCATCCCCGCGCCTGCCGCCGCCTCGCCGACCGCCTCCTCCGCCGCCAAAGATGTCACCGAAAATATCCCCGAAGATGTCTTCAAAGGGCGTTCCTCCGAAGCCGCCGGAGGAAAAGCCGCCACCCTGCTGGTCAACTCCGGCGTGGCCGTATTGATCGTAAAGGGCGCGCTTCTGTCCATCAGAGAGAACAGCATAGGCTTCGGAAAGTTCCTTGAAGCGTTCTTCTGCCGCTTTGTCGCCGGGGTTTTTGTCAGGATGACATTTCAGGGCCAGCTTGCGATAGGCCTTTTTGATCTCGGTATCGCTGGCATTCTGATGCACTTCAAGTATTTCGTAATAATCTCGTTTAGCCAAAATAGTATCCTTGCGGCAAAAGCGAACCCGACCAGTTCACTGGTAAAACGGGGAAAGGCCAGGGTCTCAAGGAGAGGCTGTACTGCTCCCCCGAGGCCCTGGCCTGATACTTTCCCCTGTTGCTGGTTTAGTCTTTCTTCTGGTCGTCGACTTCTTCGAACTCCGCGTCAACCACATCGTCCTGCTGCTCAGCGCCTTCAGCAGCGTCTGCGCCGGCTTGCGCTTCACTCTGAGCCTGTTGATACATGACCTCACCCAGTTTCTGCGAGGCCGTTGCCAGGGCCTCGGTCTTGCTCTTGATCACTTCCGAATCTGTCCCCTCCATGGCGGTCTTGAGCTCCTCAAGGGCGGTTTCGATGCCTTTTTTGGTCTCATCGTCAACCTTGTCACCATGTTCTTTAAGGGCTTTCTCGGTGGTGTAGACAAGACTGTCGGCCTGGTTGCGGGCTTCGATCATCTCACGTTTTTTCTGGTCCTCAGAGGCGTGCAGTTCGGCATCCTTGACCATTTTTTCGATCTCATCATCGGAAAGGCCGGATGAGGCCGTGATGACAATCGACTGCTCCTTGCCGGTGCCGAGGTCTTTGGCGCCAACGTTGAGGATGCCGTTGGCATCAATGTCGAAGGTGACTTCAATCTGGGGCACGCCGCGTGGTGCCGGCGGGATGTCGGTCAGTTCGAAGCGACCGATGGTCTTATTGTCATTCGCCATTTCACGCTCGCCCTGCAGGACATGTACCGAGACTGCCGGCTGATTGTCGGCGGCGGTGGAGAAGACCTGGCTCTTTTTGCAGGGGATGGTGGTGTTCTTCTCGATCAGCTTGGTCATGACGCTGCCGAGGGTTTCGATGCCCAGCGAAAGCGGGGTTACGTCGAGGAGCAGGACGTCTTTGACATCGCCCTTGAGCACACCACCCTGAATTGCGGCACCGATGGCGACGACTTCGTCAGGATTGACGCCCTTGTTGGGCTCCTTGCCGAAGATCTCCTTAACCTTCGCCTGGACAGCCGGCATGCGGGTCATGCCGCCGACCAGAATAACGTCGTCAATATCGGAAGCAGACAGGCCCGCGTCCTTGAGGGCCATTTTACAGGGGCCGGTCAGCTTGTTGAGCAGGGAGCTGCAGATGCTTTCGAGTTTGGCACGGGTCAACTTGATGTTGAGGTGCTTCGGACCAGAGGCGTCGGCTGTTATGAAGGGCAGGTTGATGTCGGTCTCCATGGACGAGGAAAGCTCGCACTTGGCCTTTTCAGCCCCTTCCTTGAGACGTTGCAGGGCCATCTTGTCGCCGCGCAGGTCGATGCCCTGGTCTTTTTTGAACTCATCCGCGACGTAGTCGATGATCAGCTGGTCGAAGTCCTCGCCACCGAGAAAGGTGTCGCCGTTGGTTGACTTGACTTCGAAGACGCCGTCACCTAGCTCCAGGATGGAGATATCGAAGGTACCGCCACCGAGGTCAAATACGGCGATTTTCTCTTCTTCCTTCTTGTCGAGGCCATAAGCCAAAGCTGCAGCGGTCGGCTCGTTGATAATACGCAAAACGTTCAGCCCGGAAATTTTGCCGGCATCTTTGGTGGCCTGACGCTGGGAGTCGTTGAAGTAGGCCGGTACGGTAACGACCGCATCGGTGACTGTCTCGCCGAGGTAGTCTTCGGCGGTCTGCTTCATCTTCTGCAGAATCATGGCTGAAATTTCCGGAGCGCTGTACTGCTTGCCGCGCACCTCAACCCAGGCATCGCCGTTATCAGCTTTAATAATCTTGAAGGGGCTGATCTCGATGTCTTTCTTGACGGCATCCGAATCGAACTTGCGGCCGATCAGGCGCTTGATGGCGAACAGGGTGTTCTCCGGATTGGTGACAGCCTGACGTTTTGCCTGCTGCCCAACCAGGCGCTCACCGCTTTCGGAAAAAGCCACCATCGAGGGAGTGGTACGGGTTCCTTCAGCGTTGGCGATAACCACCGGCTCGCCACCTTCCATAACGGAGACACAGGAATTTGTTGTTCCCAGGTCGATACCAATAACTTTACTCATGATAAGAATCCTCCTTAAAGATTCGGTTTGTAAATTGCTTCAATGCGTCGGGACTTTTCCTCCCGGTCGCTTTATTCTTTTGTGTCTGCTTCAGGAGCCTTGGCGACCATGACCAGCGACGGGCGCAACAGTCGATCGTGCAGCAGGTAGCCTTTCTGGAACTCAGTGACCACGGTGTTCGGTGCCTGATCTGCTGATTCGAGCTGACCCATGGCCTGATGCAGGTTCGGGTCAAAGTCCGCGCCAATGGCGTTGATCGCTTTGACGCCAAAGTCTTCCAGTGCTTTGCGGAACTGGTTTATCGTCATGTTGACGCCTTCGATGAGGCCCTGGTTGTCAGCCTCTTCCTGGGCGGCGTGTTCAATGGCGCGCTCGAGGTTGTCGAGAACAGGGACCATCTCCTTGAGCAGCCGATCATTGGCATACCGGATCGCGTCTTCCTTGTCGCGCTGGTTACGCTTGCGAACATTCTCCAGGTCTGCCCGTTCGCGTAAATAGAGATCCCAGTTCTTGCCGGCTTCCTCGCGCATGGCTTCAACTTCGTTCTGCAGCACCGTCAGCGGGTCCAATTCTGCTTCAGGCTCGATCTCTTCTTGCGTCACCCGCAGTGACTTCTTCCGGGGTTTCGGCTGCTGTTTCCTGCTCCGTTGCGTCTTGATTCTTACTTTTCTTGGCCAAGGTTTCTCGTCTCCTAATCGTTATCTGTATCCAGCAGACGGCTAATCAGACTCGCCGTGTAATCGACAATCGGAATAATGGTTGAGTAAGGCATGCGGTTCGGCCCTATGACGCCCAGGGTGCCAAGAGTGCCGCGTTTGCCCGAATAGGCTGCAGTGATCAGGCTGCAGTCTGAAAGCTCGCTGTAGGATGTTTCGCTGCCGATGATGACCTGGACTCCTTTGCTTTCGAGGCCGCGGTCGAGCAGGTCGACCAGGGCGCTTTTCTGTTCAAAGGTCTGAACGATGCGTTTCATGCATGCCAAATCCGAGAATTCGGGCTGCTCAAGGAAGCGGCTGGTGCCTTCGATGATAACGTCACCGCTCGATTCATCGATCAAAGCTGCATTGGAAAGAGTAAATGCTCTTCGTAACAGCTGATCGTAAAGCGCCTTTTCCTGGGCCATTTCGGTAATGATGCGCGTGCGGACATCCTGGATGCTCAGCCCCGTCATGGTCTGGTTCAGGTAGTTGGTGATCTGTTCCAGTTCTCTGGGAGTCAGATCCTCCTCAACTTCGACCAGCTTGTTCTGTACCAGCCCCGATTGGGTCACGAAGACAGCCAGAATCAGGCGTGGTGAAAGTTTGACGAACTCAATGTGCCTGAAAATAGTCGCTTTGAGGCGAGGGACCATAACCAGGCCGGTATAGTGAGAAATTGATGACAAGGTTCTACTGGCTTCGCGCAGCATGTCGGCTCATCTGCAGTCCCTGCTGGCGATATTGCAGCTCGATCCGGTTTTGCTGCCGGCGATCCATTTCGCCGACCTGCAACAGAGTGTCAACGTAGAACCGGTAGCCCTTCTCGGTTGGAATCCTGCCTGCCGAAGTGTGCGGCGAGGCCAGGTAGCCGAGCTCTTCGAGTTCTGCCATGACATTGCGCACCGATGCCGGAGACAGCTTGATCCCCTGATTTTGAGTCAGGGCTTTGGAGCCGACCGGTTGGGCGGTTGCAATATATTCCTCGATGATGGCTTCGAGAATTTTCTGACCACGATCAGTCAGTTTTGTTGCCATGATGAACTCCGTGCAAAAAACTTAAGCCGGTTAAACCGGCCGGGCAAAGGCTTAGCACTCCTTCTCTTTGAGTGCCAAAGCACGGTCAACATAACAACGGCAATTGCCTTTGTCAAGGGAGGCAATGTGATTTTCTCAAGGCGGATCTGAGGCCGATCTTGGTGCGTGTTTGTTGTTAAAGAAAAGGGAGGATCAGGCGGTCAAACAGAAGCCATCCCGCGGGTGTAAAAGACCAGCAGCCATTATTGTTGCGCAGCCACGGCGTGCTTTTAGCGATCGCTTCGGCGAAAGCGTCTTGCAAGGTGCAGCCGAAGCGCTGTTGCAGTTCCCTATCGCTGATTCCTTGCTGCATACGCAGGGCCAGGTAAACGGTTTCGCGTAAGGCCGATGTGTGGTCAAAGCTTTCGAGCGGTTGGCTAGGCTCATGGCCGTTTTGCAGCGCTCGCTGGTAGGCAGACAAATCGGGGGGAACTTCGCGGCGACTGCCCCAGTGCTTTGAACAGAAAGAATGAGCACCGGCCCCTATGCCGAGAAAGGATTGACGTTGCCAATAAGCGAGGTTGTGGCGACATTCGGATCCCGGGCGGGCGTAGTTGGCAATCTCGTAGTGATTATAACCTGCGTGCGGCCAATCGTTCATGGATCATCATGAAGGCGTCGGCATAAAAATCTTCGTCAGGCAGGGAGATCTCTCCTGAGGCTATTTGCTGATGCAGGGGGGTGTGTGGTTCTGCAGTCAGGCCGTAGCAGGAAAGATGTTCGGGGGCCAGGTCGATGTAGTCGTGAAGATCGTCATCGAGACTTGCTGTTGTTTGTTCTGGCAGGGCAAACATCAGGTCGAGGGAAAGGTTGTCAAAGCCGGCCTCGCGTGCCCACCGGCAGGCATCGATTCCTTGCTGGCGATTGTGTAGACGACCCAGGCCGGAAAGCTGGCGGTCGTTGCAGGATTGCAGGCCGAGAGAAAGACGATTGACTCCGGCCCCGCGATAGCCCTGCCAGAGTTTGTTGTGTCACGGTGCCGGGGTTGGCTTCAATGGAGATCTCGGCATCGTCGGTCAAGCCAAAGTGGTGGCGGATCGATTGCAGGATATCCTTGACCGCAGCCGGCGACAGCAGGGAAGGTGTTCCGCCTCCGAAGTAGACGGAGTCGAAAGGGCCTGTCCATCCCTGATTTGCCGACCAGGCAAGGTGCCGGATCAGGAGTTCAGGGTAGGCCGTGAGTTGCGAATTCGTTGTGGGTATGGAAAAAAAATCGCAGTAAGGACATTTGCGGCGGCAAAAAGGGATATGCAGATAAAGACCAGACATAAAATGAAAGGCGGGGATAATCCCCGCCTCGATGAACTCCCGTTGCTGGCAGTTTAATGAAAGTCGGTGAAGTGGCTAGCATTCACCCACAGGTGGACCAGGATACTGGCGACATAGCCGAGTGCCACTGCCCAACTCCACTTGAGATGATTGCCGAAGGTGTAGGTGCCCCGGGCGGTTCCCATCAGGGCGACTCCGGCCGCCGAGCCGATGGAAAGCAGGCTGCCGCCAACGCCTGCAGTCAGGGTGACCAGTAGCCATTGGCCATGGGACATGACCGGATCCATGGTCAAAACGGCGAACATGACCGGGATGTTGTCGACGATGGCTGAGAGGATGCCGACCAGCACGTTGGCGGTGGTTGCGCCGAGACCAGTGTACATGAAGTGGGAGGTCACCGCCAGGTAGCCGAACTGACCGAGGCCACCGACGCAGAGGATGACGCCGTAGAAAAAGAGCAGGGTGTCCCACTCGGCCCGGGCGATCTTGCGGAACAGGTCGAAGCCGGCGGACGGTGCGTGACCATGGCCGTCCTGGTGCTGGTGTTCATCGGGATTGTGGCCGATCATGTCAAGGGGTTGGCTGCCTCCGACGAGCAGGCGCCCCTCAACCCGCTTCAGATAATAGGAGAAGAAGCCGAGGTAGCCAAGGCCGAGCATCATGCCGGCTGCCGGCGGCAGGTGCAGGAAGTTATGGAAGCAGACGGCCGTTGTGATCGTCAACATGAACAGGGCTATGATGCGTTTGGCACCAAGCTTCATGGCAATGGCCTCGTCCATGGCTTCCGGGCGTTCTTTGCTGACGGCCATGCTCATGATGGCTGCCGGGATGATCCAGTTAACCAGGGAAGGCAGGAAGATGGCAAAGAATTCGATAAAATCAACCTTGCCCTTCTGCCAGACCATCAGGGTGGTGATGTCGCCAAAGGGTGAAAAGGCACCACCGGCGTTGGCACCGACCACCACGTTGATGCAGGCGACGATGACAAACTTTTTGTTGCTGCCACCAACGGCCATGACGACGGCTCCCATCAGCAGAGCGGTGGTCAGGTTGTCGGCCAGTGGCGAGATCAGAAACGCCAGTAGGCCGGTGACCCAGAAGACAGTGCGCAGGGTGAAGCCACGACTGACCAGCCAGGAGCGCAGCGCCTGGAAGACGTTACGCTCATCCATGGAGTTGATGTAGGTCATTGCCGCGAGCAGGAAGAGGAAGAGCTCGGCGTACTCGATCAGGTTATGTTTGATCGCTTCGTGCGGTGTCTGCGTGTCGCCCATGGCGGCATAGGCAAGAGAGACCAGGACCCAGATCAGTCCTGCGGCGAGCATGACCGGTTTGCTTTTGCGCAGATGCAGCTGTTCTTCGAAGATGACCAGCGTGTAGGCGGCAACAAAGAGAACCAGAGCAAAAATTCCCAGTGCGGTTGTGGTGAGATTGACAAATTCAGCAGGTTCTCCACCGCCGGAACTGGCCAGTGTCGGCATCGCCCCTAGCAACAGCATGATCAAGGATAGTCCAAGAGTTTTCACGTGTGACCTCATGTTTTTGTGTTGAAGGCTGACTATGTTTTAGGTTGACTGAAATATTTGTTGCGCCATGATATAGAACAGGCTACCCGACGGCAAGCATTGTCGATATCCCGGTGGCTATTTTGCCCTTAAGCAAAATAAAACGCCATGTTTTTATCACTCAGGGATTGCAACTGTCAAGGTCTCTCGGATAGGCTTGGCATCTTTAATTGAGTACGATAAAAATCTATTTTTTATGCTTTTGCAATGAGCCTGTATGTCTTTTGTAGTTTATAAACATTGTTTTAAAAAGGTGTCAATCATGAATGAATCCGTCAAGGCGTCAGCTGTTCAGTTTAATATTACCCTCGGCGATGTTGCCGCTAACCTGCAGAAGGTTGAAGCGGCGCTGGGCCGGGTGGCCACCCGGGGGGCGCAGTTGGCGGTTCTCCCGGAGATGTGGAGTTCCGGCTACGATTACAAGCGGTTGGCCAGGCACGCGGTCGAAACGCCAGGGGTTATTGAAGCCGTTTGCAGGCTGTCTGCAGAGTATAAGATGGTGGTTGTCGGCAGCTTGCCGGAACAGGCTGATGGTCAAAATCCACAATACGGCTTACGTCATAGATAACGGAGAAGTGCTCGATCGTTATCGTAAACTGCACATGTTCTCGACCATGGGCGAGGATCGATTCCTCTCGCCTGGAGATCGCTCCCTTGTAGTGCCGACGTCGGTGGGTCGCCTCGGTATTGCGATCTGCTACGATCTGCGCTTCCCGGAGCTTTTTCGCAAGATGGCTCTCGAAGGGGCTGAAATTATCTGTTTGCCGGCCGAATGGCCCAAACCGCGCCAGGAGCACTGGCGGACTTTACTCCGGGCTCGTGCCATGGAGAACCAGCTTTTTGTGATCGCAGCCAATTGTTGCGGAATTCAGGGTAAGCTGGATTTCTTTGGCATGAGTCTGTTGTTATCTGCCCGCGGTGAAGTGCTTGCGGAAGGTGGTGAAACCGATACTGAGTTGATCGCCACCTTTGATGCCCAGGAGATGATCGATTATCGTGCCCAGATCCGTTGTTACGATGACCGGCGTCCGGAGATTTATGGGACGCTTCCATAAAAACTGGAACGCGGTACGAGGAACAAGCAGAACGGGGAAGCTAAAAGCTGAAGCCCCGTTTTATGGTTCAGAGATTAGATTGTAGTTCAATGCAGTTAATTGAAATTCTATCTCGCTGACAATAGACACGGCGGACAGCTCTAAAGCTGTTCCGCGTTCCTCTGCACGCGTCCCGAGTTTATTTCCCCATCGGCTGCGCCTGTCCACGGTATTCATCCGGAACCTCATCCAGTGAATCGGCAAAATGCAGCTCTCCTTTGCCATCGGAATAAATGTAGCGCTGGTTTTTTGTGTTTGCGGTTCTGTCGCGGTTTTTGCTGCTTGTTCCTGATTGTTGCTCAGTCTTTTTCGGTGGCTGCTTCTTTCTGTTGTTGTTCGATCACCGCTTCTATCGATTTTGGAGCTGCCTTCTTCTCGCCGAAGACAAGATCGATGAGACGGCTGCGAAAGTCCCGATAGAAGTTGCTGACTGCAGCATGGGCCGGGTGAACGGGGGGCACCTGGACCAGGAACTGGTCGATAACGAGCATCATGACCAGAAACAGAAAGGTCCAGAAAACAGGTTTGATGAGACGATGCATGAGTCCTCAGTGTGCAGTGATGATTGTGGCCGCCGGTCGCTTTGCGTGGGCGATGCTTGAGTTGCTGAATAACCGGCCCGGTCAGGCAATTTGAGCACTCCCCCTGCAAGGTCGTATGGGTGATGTGGAAATCGTGGTCCAGCAGCTGT
Organism: uncultured delta proteobacterium; assembly: GCA_963769955.1. Taxonomy (GTDB): domain Bacteria; phylum Desulfobacterota; class Desulfuromonadia; order Desulfuromonadales; family BM103; genus M0040. The sequence continues at coordinate 261,797 of CAVYNW010000017.1, read as the reverse complement.
TCGAGAGTACCGATAATTTCACCCTGACGCAAGCGGTAGTCCGGTTCGATATCGATATGTGCGGAAAGCGCCGTGATGTGCGAGCAGATTGACCAGACGTGCAGATGGTGAATGTCGTTGACACCTGAAACGGTACGCATCTTCTCGACCAGCTCAGTAATGTCAATGTGCCTGGGAACGCCTTCAAGAAGGATGTGCCCGGCTTCGCGAAGGATGCGTATCGCCCCCCAGCTGATGATCAGCACGATGACCATGGAGATCAGAGCATCAAGGACAAACCACTGGGTGTAGAGCATGATGATGCCGCCGATGATGACGCCAACAGAGGCGATGGCATCACCGAGAACATGCAGAAATGCGCTGCGGACATTGAGATCGTCATGTGAATGGCCATGCAGGCGACTGGCAGCGATCAGGTTCATGACCAGGCCGATAACGGCGATGATGAACATCTCTTTGCTCTTCACTGTTTCCGGTTGCAGCAGCCTGCCCCAGGCTTCACTGAGAATGCCGAAGGCGATCAGTAACAGGGTGCTACCGTTAATCAACGAGGCGAAAATTTCGGCACGATGCCAGCCGTAGGTGCGGGTATCACTGGCCGGAAACCTGGCCAGGTGGATGGCCGCCAGCGACAGGATCAGGGCGAAAAGATCCATGAACACGTGGGCGGCATCGGAGAGCAGGGCCAGAGAGTTGGTCCAGAAGCCGCCGGCCAGTTCAGCGATCAGGGTGACTGCCGTCAGGCCAATGGCGATGATAAAGCCGCGGGTGATGCCGCGGTCCAGCAGTCCGTGATCGTGCTGATCATGGCAGTCCTGATGGTGGTTCTGCTGATCTGATGATATAGGGCGAGACATTACAGGGGGCATCTCCTTTGTCTTATATACTAGGCTGACGAAGAATGATAAATCAAGCATCAAGGTGCGGATGGGGCTTCCCCTTTTCTTGGCAGCTGTGCTATGGTAAGCGCCGATTTTCTGCAGTTTAAGGCAACCAAAACAAAACAGGACTGATGCTATGAGTGACACCCTCTATGACGTATTGATCATTGGTGGCGGGCCGGCCGGGTTAACGGCCGGACTTTATACCTCACGGGCAAAGTTGAAAACCCTGCTGGTAGAAAGGATGATTCTCGGCGGCCAGGTTATGACCACTACCATGGTGGAGAATTATCCGGGCTTTCCCGGTGGCATCGATGGCCCTGACCTGATGATGCGTTTCCAGGAACACTGCCAGGAGTTTGGTCTGGAAACCATGACGGGGGAAGTCACCGGTCTGGTTGATAAGGGTGAAGAGAAGATTGTTACCGTGGATGGCGAGGAGATACGGACCCGGGCGGTTATCATTACGACCGGTGCCGAACCGAGCAAGCTTGGTATTCCCGGAGAAACAGAATTTACCGGGCGAGGGGTTTCTTACTGCGCCACCTGCGACGGTGCTTTCTTCCGCAATGTGCCCGTTGCAATCATCGGTGGTGGCGATACGGCCGCCGAAGAGGCTCTCTTCCTCTGTCGTTTTGCCAGTAAGGTCTACCTGGTCCATCGACGTGACGAGTTGCGTGCCACCAAGCTTTTGCAGGAGCGCATCTTCGCTAACGATAAAATTGAACTGGTGTGGAATAGCACAGTCGATCAGGTCGTGGGCGACAACACTGGCGTCACGAGCCTGGGCTTACGCAACCGGCAGGACAATTCGACGCGTTCTCTTGATGTCGTCGGCATGTTCGTTGCCGTCGGGGTCACACCGAAAGCACATTTTCTCGCCGACATCCTGGATCTTGATGCGGAAGGTTACGTCCTGACCGATTCGGACTGCCAAACCTCGATGCCGGGTGTCTTTGCGGCCGGTGATGTGCGTAAAAAGATTCTCAAGCAGATTGCCACTGCGGTTGGTGACGGCGCGATTGCGGCGATTGTTGCCGAGAAGTACCTGGATAATTTGGAATAGTATAATCAGAATCTGTAAGCTGTAAGCAGTAAGCTATGAGTAAACTGCTACATCTTATATGTTTTCTGCCCTTTGGGGTATTGCAATCGACAATCAGGAGGGATATATGCTCGCCAAGGTTTTATCCGGGGCGCTGCTCGGGATCGACGCCTACCCGGTTGAGGTAGAGGTCGATATCGCCCAGGGTCTGCCGCAGTTCGCTACGGTCGGTCTTCCCGAGGGGGCGGTCAAGGAAAGCAAGGATCGCGTCAAATCCGCCATCAAGAATTCAGGTTACGAATTTCCCACCCGCCGCATCACCATCAATCTTGCCCCTGCTGATATTCGTAAGGACGGCACCGCATTTGATCTGCCTATGGCGGTTGGCCTGCTTACGGCGACCGGTTTGGTCTCCGTCGAACGTGCCGAACGCTTTTTGTTTATGGGTGAGCTTTCACTCGATGGCGGCATCAAGCCTGTGCGTGGTGTCTTGCCTGTGGCTGCCGCAGCACGACGTTGGGCCCTTGATGGTTTGATCCTGCCTGTTGACAATGCCGAGGAGGGGGCCCTGGTTGACGGCCTGCCGGTTTACCCTGCTAAGACATTAGGTGAAGTTGTTGATTTTCTTGACCGGCAACCGGGTCCTGGAGGCGTGTCAGGTCGATCTCGCTGCGATGATCGGCAACGCGGTTCAGGATGATGTCGATTTTGCCGAGGTCCGCGGCCAGGGTCATGTCAAACGCGCTCTCGAGGTTGCTGCGGCCGGAGGCCATAATCTTCTGATGACCGGGCCTCCAGGCAGCGGTAAAACCATGCTGGCGCGGCGCATCTCCACTATCCTGCCGGCACAGACCTTTGAAGAGGCTTTGGAAATCACCAAGATCCACTCGATTCTCGGCCTGCTTCCTGACGGTCAGGCGCTGGTTGCCAAACGAGTCTTTCGATCTCCTCACCACACGATTTCCGATGCCGGTCTGATCGGCGGCGGTACCCATCCCCGTCCCGGTGAAGTTTCTTTAGCACACAACGGCGTGTTGTTTCTTGACGAAATGCCCGAGTTCAAAAAAAACATCCTTGAAATGTTGCGGCAGCCCCTTGAGGATGGCCAGGTCTGCATCAGCCGTGCAGCGCAAAGTCTGACCTACCCGGCCTCATTCATGCTGGTGGCGGCGATGAACCCCTGCCCCTGTGGTTACCAGGGCGACTCCCAGCACAGCTGTACCTGCACCCCGGCCATGATTCAGCGTTACCGGACCCGGCTCTCCGGGCCCTTGCTCGACCGTATTGATCTGCAGGTTGAGGTGCCGCGAGTTCCGCACAGTGACCTCTCCGACAACCGTCCGGCGGAAGCAAGTGCTGATATTCGTGAGAGAGTGGAGCAGGCCCGTGAGATTCAGCAGTTGCGTTTTGCCCGGTTGCGGATTCATTGCAATGCGCGCATGGGACCCAAGCAGCTGCAGGATTTTTGTCGTGCTGACGTCGCCGGGCAGGAATTACTCAAGCAGGTGACGGACAGGCTCGGTTTATCGGCGCGAACCTATACTCGACTGCTCAAGGTGGCGCGAACGATTGCCGATCTGGCCGGTTCAGAAGATATTGCCGTCAATCATCTGGCTGAAGCGATTCAGTACCGATCGCTGGATCGTCAAACCGCTACCGTTGGATGATATTCATTGTGCTTTCTAGACAATCGTTACACTTGGTTATGTCATCTGATCTATGATATTTTGCATCCATGGGTGAATCTCTTCTGCCATTGTTGATTGCACTGTCTTTTGTCTTTCTCGGAGCCTTGGTTGGCGGCCGTCTGGCATCGGTTTGCCACATCCCGCGGGTGACCGGTTACCTGATGACCGGTCTGCTGATTGGACCTTCCTTCGCCCACCTGCTCAACCTGCCGGTTCTGCTGCCTCCTGACATCCTGCTGGAACTGCGACCTCTCTCCGAAATGGCGCTGGCGCTGATTCTGATGCATATCGGCGGGCTCTTCGAGATCAGTCATCTCGATCGCTGGCGGCATCGCATTCTGCTCTTCTCCGGCAGCGAAATTTTGCTGACATTTTTTCTGGTCGTCGGCGCAGTCTTGACCGTCAATATGGTTTTTCTGCAGAAGATCGTGCCCGGACTGACTCTATGGCAGACATCACTGACCTTCGCCCTCTTCCTGGGGGTGATCGCTGTGGCGACTGCTCCTGCCGCGACCTTGATGGTCATTCGTGAATACGAGGCTGAGGGCCCGGTAACGGGTATTGTTCTGACCCTGGTTGGTTTTAATAACCTGGTCTCGGTGCTTGGTTTTGCGATACTGGCCCACATCCTGATCTTTCCGGGAGAAGGTCTCGCTGTTCTCATGATGCGTATGGGGGGGCCTATCCTGGTGGGCTCGCTCATTGGCTTTGCCCTGTCGGTCTGGGCGCAACGCCTTGAGCTGCCCAGTGAGAACAAGATCCTCATGCTCGGTGGAATTGCCGTGAATGTGGCGATCTGTCGCGCTCTGCAGATTGACCCCTTGCTGGCGAGCCTGCTGCTGGGAATGACCCTGGCCAACAGTTGTCCTCGCTGGCATCGGCTGCAGAGTGATATCCGGCAGGTTGATTATCTGCTCTATGTCGCTTTTTTCGTTCTGGCCGGTGCCAACCTGCATCTCGAAACCCTGACCCATATCGGCCTTCTCGGCGTGGCCTATGTCATTGCCCGTACTCTCGGCAAGTGGCTGGGGGCGGCTATTGGCGCCCGCCTTGGTTCTTTTGGGCCGAACGAAAAAGCTTATGTCGGCTTAACCCTGATGGCCCAGGCAGGTGTCGCTATTGGACTTGCCAGTCAGCTTGCACATAACTGGCCGGTTGGCGGCAAACTTCTTGAAACCATCGTGCTCGGTTCCGTGGTGGTGTTCGAGTTGATAGGGCCGCTTGCCGTGCGGCATGGTCTGGTGCGTTCCGGCGAGGTGCCTATTCTGGCACTGATGCAGAAGCGGGCGCCAGTGGGAGCTTTCGAAGGGTTGCACAATGTTGTCCACCATTTCCGCAGCTCACTGGGAGTACCGATTGGTCATCGCCTAAAGGATCCGGGCGATATCCTGGTCAAACACATCATGCGGCAGAATGTGGAAACTGTGTTGCACAGTACTCCCTATTATGAGCTGCTCAAACATATTGCTCACAGCCGCTACGATCGCTTCCCGGTCGTTGATGACAGCGATCGTTTCATCGGTATGATCGATTATACGGAAATTCGTAATCTGCTCTTTGAGCCGGCGCTGGTGCCTCTGGTTGTCGCCGGAGACTTGACGGCAACCGCTCAATATTGTCTACGGCCCGATCAACCCCTGCGCGAAGCCTTGAAAATCCTGCAGCAGCATCAAAATATCAGCTATTTTCCGGTTGTTGATTCAGAAGATCCGCAAAAGCTGGTCGGTATTCTCAACCAGAACGATGTCCTGGCGGCTTTCCGGCGTCTCGGCCAGGAGACTTAGCTGGCAAGGCAAGCCGTTCTTTCTGCAAAGAAAGGGCGGCCAAAAGTGAAAATTGTAGACCTGACTCCTTTTTCCATAGTAGATATCGATTCCAGAATTTACCCCCGTGGAGGTTTGTTTTGATCCCCAAGCAATTTCGCATTCACATCGTTCTCATCCTTGCCTGCATTTTTATGATCGTTTTTCCGCTTCTTAACGAGACACCGGATAAGGAAAAGGCTGAGAAAGCAACGGCCGTGGCTACGGAGTTTTTGCAGCTGATTGATGCTGACAAATACGCCGAAAGCTGGCAGATGTCAGCCGGCCTGATGAAGGACAAGGTGAGCGAAAAGGATTGGGTGGAGAAATTGACCAAGGCCCGGGCCCTTTCGGGCGACTTGCTGGAGCGCAGGGAAAAGGACGCGAGTTATTCCACGACTGCTGTAGACAGTCCGGAGGGTGAGTATATCTCCCTGGTCTTCGAGTCCAGTTTCCAGCACGCTGAAAGTGTCGACGAGTATGTCACCGTGATGCTCGATGACGGGCATTGGAAAGTCGCAGGTTATTTTATTCAGTAGACGGGCAAGGTCATGACCTTGAATAAAAAAGGGGCCGCAATTTGCGGCCCCTTTTTGTTTCATTATGAAATATTTTACGACTCAGGCAAAGGGGTTGCTGACCTGAATCGTCTGGTCGCGGCGAGGGCCGACAGAGATCAGGACCGCCGGACAGCCGACCAGTTCTTCCAGTTTGGCCAGGTAGTCTTTGGCCGCGACAGGCAGCTCGGCCATGCTCTTGGCATTACAGATGTCGCTACGCCAGCCTGGGAACTCTTCATAAACCGGAGTGCACTCCTGCAGGATGTCAGCATCACGGGGAAAGTCTTCAATCAGCTCGCCCTTGTAGGAATATGCCGTGCAGATTTTGATGCTATCCAGGTCACTAAGCACGTCAAGCTTGGTAATCGCCAGGCCTGTCATGCCGTTGAGGCGGACTGCTTCGCGCAGGGCGACAGCGTCAAACCAGCCACAGCGGCGCGGGCGTCCGGTCGTGGCACCGAACTCGTGACCCGCCTTACGCAGATTCTCACCCATCTCATCGTTCAGTTCCGAGGGGAAAGGCCCCTCGCCGACCCTGGTGCAATAGGCTTTGGTGATACCGATGACACCGGTAATGTGACACGCTGCAACACCTGAGCCGGTACAGACCCCACCGATGCAGGTGGATGATGAGGTCACGTAGGGGTAGGTGCCGTGGTCGATGTCAAGCAGGGTCCCCTGGGCTCCTTCGAAGAGCAGGTTCTCCCCTGCATCGATTGCCTTGTTCAGTGAACGCGAGCTGCAGCCGATGTATTTTTCGATCTGCTCTGCGTAACCGGAGTATTCGGTAAAGATTTGTTCTTCGTCGAGAGTCGCCTCTCCGAAAAAGTTCTCCAACAGGAAATTCTTCTCCGGTAAAATTTCCTTCAGCTTACGGCGGAACACCTGGGGTTTGACCAGGTCGCTCATGCGGATGCCGCGGCGGCCAACCTTGTCTTCGTAGGTGGGGCCGATTCCGCGTCCGGTGGTGCCGATCTTACGATCTGCGTTTTTCTCCCGGGCCAGGTCAATCGCCTTGTGCCAGGGCATGATGACGTGCAGGTTGCTGTCGACCACCAGCTGCGAGTCATCCTGCATGTAACCCCTCTTTTTCAGGCCTTCGATCTCGCCGAGAAAGATCTTCGGGTCGAGCACGACACCATTGCCGATGATGCAGCGTTTGCCAGGATGCAGAATGCCTGAAGGGATCAGGTGCAGAACGATGGTTTCATCACCGACCACGAGAGTGTGCCCTGCATTATTGCCGCCCTGGTAACGAACAACCTGTTGGGCATATTCGGTGTAGATGTCAACAACTTTACCTTTACCTTCGTCGCCCCACTGGGCGCCGACAATGACGACGTTTGCCATATTGTTCTCCGAGTTCTTTTAAATTTGAAATTGTCCCGATTCGAGCGCTTTTTGACTCACGCTGTTCGATTCACCATCTGCGGTTCGTATCAGGGTCAGTTCTTGCTGTGATGCTTCGAGCACCAACAGGTAACGGTAATGCATGCGCTTGGCATAGTCGAGGCTGGCCGCCTGATCGCGTTCGATAATATCGCGTGCGACAGAGAACCCCTGGTTGCGCAAGGTCGCGGCGAGTCTCTGCGCCGGAGCCTTGTCCTGACCCGAGGAGAAGAGCAGGAAGTCAGTGCCTTCATCGGCACGTCCGTCAAGTTCCCTGTCAAGGGCAAAGAGCAGGTTGTACAAGTTGAATGCAAAACCTGTGGCCGGCGATGAGAAGCCGTAGCGTGCCGTCAATCCGTCATAGCGTCCACCGGAACAGACCGCTCTGCCAAAGCCGGCCAGGAAGCCCTGAAACACCAGCCCGCTATGGTAATCGAAACCGCGCATTTCACCAAGGTCTAAAGTGATATGCTCTTCAACGCCGTAAACGGTGAGCACTTCAAGAACCTTTTCCAGCTCATCCAGAGCCTTCTGCGAGGCGGGGTTGGTGATTGCCTTGCGAGCATGGCCAAGGGTTTCACGGCCACCGTAAAGTCTGGGCAGGGCAAGAAGTTCGGTACGCTGCTGTTCGTTTAGCGGCAGAGTCTTGAGAAGTTGCTGCAGTCCGGAAAGGTCCTTGGCCGTGATCGCTGTACGCAGGACCAGGGTCTGAGCCGCGTCAAGGGGCAGGTCATTGAGGATGCCGCGCAGGAATTCTACCTGTCCAATATCGATGGTGAACTCTGTGGCGCCGACAGACTGCAGGCACTTTACGGCCATGGCGATCATTTCGGCATCGGCTTCCGGCCCGCTGAGTCCGATCAGCTCTACTCCCGACTGGAAAATTTCACGATCCTTGCCGAGGCGTTGCTCCGTATGCCTCAGGACGCGGCCGTTGTAGCAGAGCCGAAAAGGTAGCGGCATCTCACGCATGCGGGTCGCCGCAATTCTTGCTACCTGTGGCGTGATGTCTGGCGGGAAGGCGACCAGGCGACCGGTCTGGCGGTCATCAAAACGAAAGGTGTTGGCACGCAGGTCGCTTCCCAGCCCGAGTTCGAGAACGGCCAGGTCTTCGAGGATTGCCGGTGCTACCGGTCGAAAGCCCCAGGCCTTATAGATTCCGCGCAAGGTGTTTTGCAGGTAGTCCAGTTTGGCCGCCTTGACCGGCAGAAAGTCTTTTACGCCGGTCGGCAGTCGTGTCTCTATGAGATTAGGCACTTTTACGTCCTTCTTGGAAATTTATAAAACAATCTGGTGTGCGGCGACGATGTGCTTATGGGCGCGCAATTTTTCCAGAGTTTCATCTGGAATGCAACTGTCAACATTGATCAAGGAAACGGCCTGGCTGTCGATCGACTGGCGGGTCAGGTTCATTCCCGCGATATTGATTTTGGCTTCACCGAGCAGTTGACCGATAAAGCCGATGATGCCGGGATGATCCTCATTGAACAGGACCAGGATGTGGCCATTGGGGATGGCTTCGACGTTGCAGCCGTTGACGCGCACGATCCGGTAGTCGTCTTCTCCGAAAAGGGCCCCGCAAACAGAATTTTCGCCGTCTGTGCCGACCACGCTCAAGCGGATCATACTGGAAAAGCCGCGGCTCGCCTGGCTGCGCGTTTCAGTGACGCGAATGCAGCGTTCCCTGGCAAGAAATGTGGCGTTTATATAGTTGACTTCGGGACCGACCATTGGCTTGAGGATGCCTTTCAGGGCAGCCATGGTCAAAGGCTCGGTCGGGTTTTCGGTAACCGTTCCTGCATATTCAAGGCTGACTTCCTTAAGACCCTTGCCATAGAGTTGCGCCTGGAACGAGCCGAGGCGCTCGGCCAGGTCAAGATGGGGCCGCAATGTCGCCAGCAGGTCGGCGCTGATCGACGGCACATTGACTGCGTTGACGATGATGCCTTTGCTCAGGAAGTCGACCACCTGATTGGCGACCTGCACGGTGACATTCACCTGTGCGTCACGGGTTGAGGTGCGCAGGTGCGGTGTGCAGATAACCTTCTCAAGCTGCAGCAAGGGGTTGTCCGCTGCCGGCGGCTCTTTGCTGAAGACATCGATCGCGGCTCCGGCGACATGGCCTGCCTTGATTGCATCGGCCAGCGCGGCTTCGTCGATCAGGCCTCCGGTTGCACAATTGATAATATGGCAGCCTGGCTTGATACGTGTCAGTGTTTCACTGTTGAGAATGTTGGCGGTTTCCACGTTGTAGGGTGTGTGCAGGGTCAAAAAGTCGGATCGGCTCAGCAGGCCTTCAAAGTCGACCTGTTCGGCACCGAGGGTACGGACGGTGTCTTTTGTCAGATAGGGGTCGTAAACGATCGGCTTCATTTTCAGGGCAAGGGCCCGCTCGATAACCAGACGGCCTATCTTGCCGGCACCCAGAACGCCCAGGGTCTTTCCCGCCACCTCGATGCCGAGGAAGCGATCGGCTGCCCATTCGCCTTTTTTGGTTGATTGACTGGCGGCCGGGATTTGTCTGGCCAGGGCGAAAATCATGGCGATCGTATGCTCGGCGGTTGTGGTGGTACTGCCGAACGGGGTGTGCATGACCACAACCCCTTTGCGGTTGGCCGCTTCCAGGTCGAGGTTGCTGGTGCCAACACCGGCGCGGCCGATAACCTGGAGTTTCTTGGCCGCCTGAAATATCTCTTCAGTGACAACCGTGCCGCTACGTACGATCAGCGCATCAGCTTCGACCACGGCTTGCAGCAGTTGTTCCGCCGTCAGGCCAGGCTGGTAATCAAGTTCTATGCCCTCGGCATTTTCGAGAACTTGCAGCCCTTCGCTGGGGAATTTGTCAGAAACGAGTACTTTCATGGCGCAGACCCATAGCTGTTTGCAAGAGTGTGGACAAATAAGTGGTAAGGCAACGTAGTAAACTAGCAACCGGCCTCTGCTCTGTCAAGGTGAAAGGCCGGTCCTTTAAATGACTGAATCGAGGTCAGTTTGACTTTGCTAAATTCTTTAAAAAGGCGACCAGTAAGCGCACTCCGACGCCGGTGCCGCCCTTGGCCGTGTAGGGGGTTGCCTGGTCGCGCCAGGCCGTACCCGCGATATCGAGGTGGGCCCAGTGGAAGCCCTTGGCAAACTTTTTCAGAAAGGCCGCGGCCGTAATGGTTCCGGCAGGTCTGCCGCCGGTATTCTTCACATCGGCAACCTCGCTCTTGATCTGCTTGTCATAATCCTCCCAGAGCGGCAGCTGCCAGAGCCTCTCGCCGCTTTCCTGGCCGGCCTTCAGTAAGGCGTCCACCAGTTTTTGATCATTACCGAGGACTGCCGTTGCATGATGCCCCAGAGCGATGATACAGGCGCCGGTCAGGGTTGCCAGGTCGACGACCAGCTTTGGCTCATAGCGTTTTGCGTAGGTCAATGCGTCGGCGAGTATCAGGCGGCCTTCGGCATCAGTATTGAGGACTTCGATGGTTTGGCCGGAGAGGCTGGTGAGGATATCTCCCGGCCTGTAAGCGGTTGCCGAAGGCATATTCTCAACCGCGGGAACGATGCCGACCAGATTGACCGGCAACTCCAGAAGAGAGGCCGCCAACATGGTGCCGATGACTGCCGCGCCGCCGGCCATATCCATCTTCATCTCATCCATTTTTTCGCCCGGCTTCAAAGAGATGCCTCCGGAATCGAAAGTGACGCCTTTGCCTACCAGGGCAACCGGTGCTTCACCTTTGCCGCCACCACTATGCTCGAGAATGATCAGGCGCGGTTCGCGTGCACTGCCCTGGGCCACCCCGAGGAGAGCGCCGCAACCTTCTTTGAGCAGTTCCTTCTGGCCGAGAACCTTGCATTTCAAGGCACTTCCTTTGGCTGCGGCCTGTGCCTGTTCAGCAAGAAAGGCGGGTGATTTAATGTTGCCGGGAGCGTTGACGAGATCTCGTGCCAGCATGACCGCCTGTGAGATTTTTCGTGCATTTTCAATGGCGGATGTACAGATTCTCTTGTTTTGGTTCTCCGTAATTGCCAGGGTGACCGCTGACGGCAGTTTGCGAGAATTCTTTGCCTCTTCTCCTAGAAACGGGTCGTAACGGTAGCTGGCGAGCAGCAGCCCCTCTGCCAAAGACTGAATCTGCGCAGACTCTTCATGCTCTGTGATGCAGAAGGGCAAGGCAAAGGCCATCTGGCCGAATTTTTTCTCTGTGACCATCTGTATGGCCTGTCCGGCGGCACGACGAATCCGCTCATTGGTGATTTTTTCTGGCTGGCCGAGGCCAACGAGGAGGATCCGTTCCGCCGGCAGGTGCCCTGCCGGCTGAAAGAGAATCTGCTCTCCCTCTTTTGCGGAGAATTCGCCATTGCGCTTAGCCTTGAGAAGCAGACCGCCGAGTTTCTGGTCAAGCTCTTTCATGAGAGGTGCTGAAAAGTCCTTCTCGCAAATTGCGATGACCAGGCATGACGTTTTTATTTGCAGCGGGGATGCTTTGCGAATTTTGATGTCCATATTAACTCTCCTTGAAATGGATGCATAATAGGCCTTAGAAAGTAACATAATAGGTTGATTTAATGGTTTTGACCAGAGCCGACACGTGAATATCGTCGTTTTGAATGTCCGGTGCAAATGCGCCCTTATTACATTAGAAGATGCTTTTGATTGTTCTCCTCAGGTCGCTAGCTGTTAGTTGAGTTGTTTTAATCTGTTCTATGGTTTCAGAAGGTTATGATGCCCATGCTAAAGATTATGGTTGAGGTTGAGAGTCGCACTGATCGTCTGTTTCGTGTAGCGGTTTTGAATACAAGAGCTACGTGTGTGCAAAATCGACTGTTTTTGAGTGGTTTTATAGGCTTGAGCGGTTTTTACGGCTGGGGTTTGGGTTTGACAAGGTTTAGGCCATGGGGTAGAAGGGAGATGGGATCGAATTCGGTTAAATAAACAGTCCGTGTAGGGAGAATCTGATGATGTCGGAGCAAACCACGAAGAGCAAATTCCTGTCACTCACAGGCATTATCGAGGGCAAATGAATATTTTTCGTACACTTTATCTCTTTCTGGAAAAAACCCTGTTCTGCACTCTGAATCGCAAGATTTCTGGAAATATTCTCTTTCTGACCCTGTTTCTGCTATTGCCGATCTACTTCTTCAGGATGCAGAAGCTACGCATAGAAGCGGTATTGTCAAGTACCGGTAATGCAGAACAGCTCTCGGCCGAAATCTCCGCAGTTCTGGCGTCCGCTGATCTCTATCTCTGGGGGATGACGGCTGCGATACTGGTTGCCGCACTATTTACCTTTTTCTTCCTGCGTCACCTGGTGGTGGTGCCCACGCGACGGATGATCAATTTCTTCGATCAGAACAACAGTGAAGACGTAAACCTTGAAGCGCGTTTACCGACGACCACCTATGATGAATACTTGGAGTTGTCGGAAAAATACAACCAGTTCATCGATCGTCTGCGCAACATGATCAGTAATGTTCGTAAAATGGGTGTCAATATCGCCGTCAACGCGACCCGCGCAAGTAAAGCGATTAATGATACGGCGGAGAATAGCTATCAACAGCGTACGATGGCAAAAAACATCTTCAGTGCCAGCGGCCAGGCCACTCAGTCGATAGATCAAGTGGCCAATCACAGCCAAGCCGTGTCGGAATCCACCGGAAAACACCTGGGTGCGGCTCGAGATTTCATGATGGAGTTGTCGGCGGGTGCGCAAGAGATCGAAATGGCTTATACGGCGTTGCAGGATTTCCAGCAGACTGTCAGTGAGCTGAATGCTAATTCCGCATCAATACAGCAAGTGGTCGAGCTGATACAGAATATGTCCAGCCAAACTAACCTGCTGGCTCTGAATGCGGCGATTGAAGCCGCTCGCGTCGGCCAACATGGCAGAGGCTTTGCGGTTGTTGCCCAAGAGGTGCGAACCCTTGCGACCAGATCCAAGACCGCGACCGCTGACGTAAGTGAATCGATCAATACCGTGAATAGCCTGGTTCGGGACACTTACCGGATGACAGAGGGTCTCCTCAATAATATCAGCGATACACGCAAGGTGGTACGTGAAGCTTCGGACCGTTTTCAACAGATTGTCGACGACTTTGATCATAATAGCGACCAACTGATGAAAATTGCATCTACCACGGAACAGCTTTCGGCAACCAACACTGAAATCCACAGCCAGATCGGCAATATAGATCAGGTCTCCGAGGTCGTTTCCAACCAGATGCTGGCAGCCAACCATGCAACCGCAGACTTGAGTCGCATCACTGAAGAAATGCAGGACATGGTCTCCCGCTTTGTCATAGGACATGGAAATTTCGAGAGAGTGCTGAATAGGCTCCGGGGCTACCGCGATGAGGCTCAAACTCAATTACAGGCCATGATGGATCGGGGCATCAACGTTCTTGATTGCAATTACCTCCCCATCGCCAATACCGATCCTCAGAAATACAGTACCTGCTACGATGAAGAGTGCGACCAGATATTTCAGGAGATGTTCGATAACAATCGTAACATGCTGGACGGATCCATCTACTGCCTGATCACCGATGTCAACGGCTATGTGCCGACTCATCATACTGATGCCAGCCAGCCTCTGACCGGGGACTACGATTATGACATGGTGCACAGTCGTCAGAAGCGTCTCTATGCCGACAATGATGTCGAGCTGCGCCGCGCGACCAACCGAAAGACCTTTCTTCTGCAGACGTACATCCGTGATACCGGTGCCGTTTTGAGTGATATCTCACTGCCTATTTACATTAATGGTCAGTTCTGGGGGGCTCACATCGTCGGTTTTGACCCTGAGGTTTTAGTGAGAGATTAATAGTGCTGGGTATTCATCTGGGGACATTACCTTCACTTCGGATACTGAATTACTCCAGAACGCATAGTTTCACGTTGGTCATCGCTGAGGGACGCTAAAGTTATCGCTGGCGGCATTCAACGAACGGAGGCAGTAGCAGGCTAAGCGGGTATGGTCTGTCCAGTAGATAAAGTGACTTGCAGGAGCCCTGTTTCACAACGAAGCAGGGCTCCTGCATGTTGGTTCTCTGCGAGACTCGGCGTTTACAGGTTCTTGAATGCCTTGCTCGCAGCTTCGATCGTCTTGTCGAGATCTTCCTGTGAGTGCGCAACGCTCATGAATCCGGCTTCGTACTGCGAAGGAGCGAGGTTGATGCCTTGATCGAGCATGCTGCGGAAGAACCTGGAGAAAATCTCCGGGGTCTCCGCTTTGACATCGCTGAAATTAAACACTTCCTCCGCCTGGAAGTAGGTGCAGAACATGCCTCCTACCCGTTGTAGTGAGGTCGGGACCTTGGCGCTTGCCGCGGCTTCCTGCAATCCCTTGCAGAGATAGCTGCTTTTCTCTTCAATCTTCTCGTAGAAGCCCTCTTGCTGGAGCAATTCAAGTGTTGCAATGCCAGCGCTCATGGCCAGCGGATTTCCTGAGAGGGTGCCCGCCTGGTAGACGCCGCCGTCCGGAGAGAGGCTTTCCATGATTTCCCGCTTGCCGCCGAAGGCGCCGACCGGCAGCCCGCCGCCGATGATCTTGCCGAGGCAAACGAGGTCGCCGCGTACCTTGAAACGCTCCTGGGCGCCACCGTAGGCAACCCGGAAGCCGGTCATGACTTCGTCGATAATCAAGACAATGCCTTCAGCATCGCAAAGCTGGCGCAGTCCTTCGAGAAAGCCGGCCCTGGGAGCGACACAGCCCATATTACCGGCGATCGGTTCCAGGATGATGCAGGCGATTTCGCCCTTGTTGGCGGCCACCATGGCCCTGGTCTCTTCCAGGTCGTTGTAGCTGGCGGTCAGGGTGTGTTTGGCGAAATCAGCCGGAACGCCGGGGGAGGTCGGTACGCCGAAGGTTGCCAGCCCGCTGCCGGCTTTGACCAGCAGTGAGTCGGCGTGGCCGTGATAGCAGCCATCAAACTTGAGGATTTTGTCACGGCCGGTGTAGCCGCGGGCCAGGCGGATGGCGCTCATGGTGGCTTCGGTTCCGGAGGAGACCATACGCACCATTTCAATGTTCGGATAGGCGTCGCAGACCATCTCTGCCAGTTGTGTTTCACGGGCTGTGGGCGCGCCGAAAGAAGCGCCTGTTGCAGCTGTTTTCTGAATCGCTTCGACCACTTTGGGATGACAATGGCCGAGAATCATGGGGCCCCAGGAGCCGACATAGTCTATATAGGCGTTGTCGTCGGCATCGAAAATTTTCGAGCCTGAGGCGCGGGAGATAAAAATCGGCTCGCAGCCAACGGATTTGAAGGCCCGGACCGGGCTATTTACACCACCCGGGATCACTTGTTTTGCTTTGGCAAAAAGTTCAGAAGAATTCTGGTGGTTCATAGCGGCTCCTTAAAGCAGGTTGCATTCGTTGAGCACGGACAGCCTCGACAGATCATTTTAGGCCTCTGCAGACTCTTGGGTGGCACTCAACGCTGTCGTTCTCGACGCATCTGAAGATGTGATTTGGCTGCCCGTTTATTCTTAAGGAGACACCTGTTAACATAGCAACCAGGGCCTGTCAAGATGCCGCCTGTTTAGTGCCGGGTTGATGGTGCGTTTGGGTGTCCTCATTTATTTTTTTAGTCATGCTAAAATAATAATGTGTAGTTTATAGCAATCTTCAAAAATAAGTCTTTATTCATTTTGACCTTACCGGAACATAGAGCTGGTTGCCTTCTCCTTCCTTTTGCAGTAAAACTAAAAGATTCTTATTGTATAGCGTTTGACTTTGCTTGTTATCTGCATTATAACCGCTGGTCAGACCAATTTACAGGGTAAGGTATTTAGCTGCATGGCTGATCTGCTTGTCATTCTCGTAAGCGCAATTTTCGTTAACAACTTCGTGTTGGCGCGATTCCTCGGCATCTGTCCCTTCCTGGGTGTTTCCAAGAAGGTGGAAACCGCTCTGGGCATGGGGATGGCGGTTACTTTTGTCATGACGGTAGCCACGGTGGTGACCTGGTTTGTCCAGTACTTTGTGCTGATCCCGTTCGGTATTGAGTATCTGCAGACGATCGCTTTTATCCTGGTGATCGCTTCCCTGGTTCAGTTGGTGGAAATGGTCATCCAGAAGGTCAGTCCGGTTCTCTATCAGTCTCTGGGGATTTTTCTGCCGCTGATTACCACAAACTGCGCGGTTCTCGGTCTGGCCGTGCTCAATATTCAAAAAGATTATACGTTTCTGGAAGGCATCGTCTTCGCTATCGGTGCCGCGCTCGGTTTTACTCTTGCCCTGGTGCTCTTTGCCGGTTTGCGTGAGCGGCTTGAACTTTGCGCTGTGCCGCAGAGCTTCCGCGGTACGGCCATTGCTCTGGTTACAGCTGGCCTTCTCTCACTGGCTTTTATGGGCTTTGCCGGTCTGGTCAAAGGCTAGACTTCATCAATAAATAGGTCCAAGGTAGTTTTATGCTTGCTGCTATATTGAGTCTCGGATGTATAGGCCTGATCGCTGCGGTTGCGCTTGGCTTTGCCGCCAAAAAGTTTGCCGTGGAAGTTGATCCGCGTGAACTTGCCGCCATGGAAGTTCTGCCCGGAGCCAATTGTGGCGCCTGTGGTTTTCCCGGCTGTGCCGGGTACGCCAAGGCTTTGGTTGCGGGGACCGTCGATTTGAACCAGTGCCCTCCAGGTGGTGCTGATGTTGTGGCAAAGTTGGCGCGGATTCTCGGTGTCGAGGCTGCGGCAGCGGCAAGAGAACTCGCCGTTGTTTTGTGCCAGGGTGACAATCGCAAGGCGCAGGTCAAATATCACTACCTGGGGTTGTCTGATTGCACCGCCGCGCAAAAGATCGCCGGTGGGCCAAAAGCCTGCCCCGGAGGCTGTCTCGGCCTTGGCTCCTGCCAACGCGTCTGCCCCTTTGATGCGATTGAAATGACAGATGACGGTCTGGCGGTGATCAACCGTGAAAAATGTACCGGATGCCGAAAGTGCATAGCTGTCTGTCCCAGGAACGTCATCCGCATGACACCCTATGAGTCGGAAGTGCACGTGCTTTGCAATAGCCACGATAAGGGCGCCGTGGTGCGTAAATACTGTCAGATCGGATGTATCGGCTGTCATATCTGCAAAAAAACCATCCCTGATGCATACAAGGTTGAGGATTTTCTCGCTATGGTTGTTTACGAACAGGATGCAGAAGCCTTTGAGGCGATTGACAAATGTCCGACCAAGTGCATTCGGGACTTTAGTGTTGGCTATCCGGAAGGCAGCGAGTTGTTTCCAGCTGTAGCAGACAAGCCGAACGCGGCCTGAAACAAGGTAAAGAATGATGAAATTGAAAACCTTTACAGGGGGTATTCATCCTCCGGACAACAAGCAGTGGTCATCGCACAAAGCGATAGAAGACTGCCCATTGCCCGCAGAGTTTATCGTGCCCATGGCACAGCATATCGGCGCCCCCGCCGTTGCTTCTGTAGAGGTTGGTCAGTTGGTTGCCAGAGGAGAGGAGATAGGCTCCGCAAAGGGTTTTGTCTCAGTGCCGGTGCATGCGCCGACCTCCGGCGAGGTCGTTGCCGTGGAGAGTCGTCCGCATCCATGGGGGATTTCCTTGCCAGCGGTTGTGATCAAGCCGGATGGTGAAGATCGTTGGACGCCGGATTTGCAGCCTGGTGACCCAAATACTCTGAGCGCAGATGAAATTGTTGAAAAAGTACGACTGGCTGGCGTCGTTGGTATGGGTGGCGCGGCTTTTCCCGCGCATGTCAAAATGTCGCCACCGCCGGAAAAAAAGATCAACACCTTAATTTTCAACGGCGTCGAATGTGAGCCTTACCTGACGGCTGATCATCGTATGATGCTCGAAGAGCCTGAACGCATTCTGCAGGGGGTTGCCTTGTTGCAGTCTGTTTTCGGTGCCGAGCGGGTGGTGATCGGTATCGAGGCGAATAAGCCCGATGCCATCGCCCTGCTTGAAAAGGCGTGTGCCGGTGCTTCGGTCGAGGTTGTACCTCTTCAGGTCAAATACCCGCAGGGCGCTGAGAAACAGTTGATCAGCGCAGTGACGGGGCGCGAGGTCCCTTCGGGAGGACTGCCCATGGATATCGGTGTTGCCGTGCATAATGTCTCGACTGCAGCAGCCGTCACCGATGCGGTCCTCTACGGACGACCGCTGATTGAAAGAATCTGCACGGTGACAGGGCCGGCTATTCGCGAGCCCAAAAATTTACGGATACGTATTGGTACCCCGCTGTCTCACCTGGTTGAAGCCTGTGGTGGCCTGACTGAAGAACCGGGCAAGATCGTGCTTGGTGGCCCTATGATGGGCTTTACCCAGCTTGGCTTTGATGTCCCTGCAACCAAGGGGACCTCTGGTCTGCTGCTGTTGCGTGATCAGGATGTTGACCGCCAGAAGGAAGGCCCCTGCATTCGTTGCTCGCGCTGTGTGCAGGCTTGTCCGATGCACCTCCTGCCGACGACGATAGCCGCCTATTCACGCCGTGATCTTCTGGCGGAAGCCTCTGAGTATTGCGCCATGGATTGTATTGAATGTGGCAGTTGCAGCTACGTTTGTCCTGCGACGATCCCTTTGGTGCAGGCGATCCGCTACGGTAAGGCCGCTATTCTTGCTCAAAAAAGGAACTCTTGAAGCCCGTGAGTAAACAACTCTATCTGTCATCTTCGCCGCATATCCATTCCGGCGATACCACGTCCAGGGTAATGCGTGCGGTTCTTTACAGCCTCTTGCCCGCTTGCGCCGTGGCGGTCTATTTCTTCGGACCGGCAGCTTTGACAGTCCTGTTGATCGCAACCCTGGGGTGCCTTGCAACGGAGGTCGTTTGTCAGCGTTTGATGGGACAACCGGTCACCATTGCTGATGGCAGCGCTGCCATTACCGGCGTGTTGCTTGCCCTCAACCTGCCGCCATCAAGTCCCTGGTGGTTGACCTTGCTCGGTGCCGTGATTGCCATTTTCATTGGTAAACAGGTCTATGGTGGCCTCGGCTCCAACCCTTTTAACCCGGCCCTGGTGGCCAGGGTTGTTCTTCTGATTTCCTTTCCTGTGCAGATGACCACCTGGTCGGCTCCGGCACCCTTCGGCTCTGGCCTCGACCTGGTCACCACCGCAACCCCTCTGGGAGAGTGGAAGAATGCCGTCATGTTGACCGGACAGATGCCGGCTGATCTGCAGTCCGGGATGGTGGACTATTTCCTCGGCAATATGGCAGGCTGTATCGGTGAGGTTTCTGCTCTGGCCTTGCTGGCAGGGGCGGCCTACCTTTTCTACAAGCGCATTCTGACCTGGCATATCCCTGTCACCTTTGTCGGCACGGTGGTTCTGCTCTCAAGTGTCTTCTGGCTGATCAACCCTGATAAATACCCCAACCCGCTCTTTCATCTATTAACCGGCGGATTGGTTCTGGGTGCCTTTTATATGGCAACGGACATGGTGACGACGCCGGTTTCAATCAAGGGCATGCTGTTGTTTGGCGTTGGTTGCGGTGTGTTGACCGTATTGATTCGTCTTTTTGGCGGTTATCCGGAAGGCGTCTCTTTTGCGATTCTGCTTATGAACGCTGCGACCCCGCTGATCGATCGTTATCTGCGGCCGCGGACTTTTGGCGTTGCAGTGGGGAGGAGTTGATATGAATGGACTGCCTCGCCTGGTCATTGCCTTGACCCTGATTACCCTGGTCGCCGGATTGTTGTTGTCGCTGGTTGAGTCACTGACCCGTGAGCCGATAGCCGAGCAGCGACGCCTCGAAACCCTGCGTGCGCTGCAGACTGTCTTGCCGCCCTTTGACAACAGTCCTGATGCGGACACGGTTGTACTGGTTGCCGGGCAGGACAAGAAAGGCCGTGATTTAATGCGTACTTTTTTTCGTGGTCGCCAAGATAGCAAAGTCACGGGTATGGCCTTCACCGTCGTTGCCCCGGATGGCTACAGCGGCAACATCGCCATGATGGTCGGCGTTGATCCTGCGGGAACGGTCTCTGGACTTGAGATTCTCAGTCACGCCGAAACCCCCGGCCTGGGTGATAAGATCACCCGGGATGAATTCAAAAGGCAATTCGATGGCAAGCAGCTGGATGGCATTGACTGGCGGGTCAAAAAAGACGGCGGCGATTTCGACCAGATCACCGGGGCGACCATTTCGCCGCGAGCCGTGGTTAAGGCTGTACATCAGGGCTTGCTTTTTTATCGGGACCACCGATCGGAGTTGCTCTCTGCCGGGGAAGGTGCACAATGAACCTGTTCGGGGAATTTAAAAAAGGCCTCTGGCGGGAGAATGCCGTCTTTCGCCTGCTGCTTGGTTTATGCCCGACTTTGGCGGTGACAACCAGTGCCGAAAATGGTCTTGGTATGGGGTTTGCCACGACCTTTGTCCTGGTATGCTCGAATCTTGTCGTCTCGCTGTTGCGCCGGTTGATTCCGGCCAAGGTCCGCATTCCTGCCTTTATTGTAATTATCGCTTCTTTCGTGACAGTGGTTCAACTTTGTATGGAAGCTTACTTCTACGACCTCTACAAGGCGCTGGGCATCTTTATCCCGCTGATTGTCGTTAACTGTGTAATCCTCGGCCGTGCTGAAGCTTTTGCCTCGAAGAATGGTCTGTTCTCTGCTCTTGCCGACGGACTCGGTATGGGCACTGGCTTCACTCTGGCCTTGTTTGTGCTCGGGGCCGTCCGCGAACTGTTTGGGTCAGGTAGCTTTGCTTGGCTATGTCATCTTCGGTTCAGCCTACCAACCGTTGCTGTTGATGATCCTTCCTCCGGGGGCGTTCATTGCAATGGGTCTTTTGCTGGCAGGGATGAATCGATTTGACGCACGCAAGCAGTAAACAGCATCTCCTTTTAAACATATTTAATACGCTTTTTTTGCACGTATTAATCATCTCTAAGACAGCCAATTATCACGCCTTTCCTACCTTTTTAAGTTCCTGACTAAAATACTCATAAAGCTACATAAATCGGGCATTTATCGCCCCTCGAATTGCATACAGTATACTGTATTTTTCCCTTGACAAAGAGGTGGATTTGTCCTAACTTGCTGTCGGCCAAAAGCCGAAAAGCTATACCTGCGACTATTGGATTTTGAAATCTCACCTGGCAGGAGGAACATATCAATGCTGGACAGTTATCTACCGATTATTACCCTGATCGTCATCGCGCTCTGTTTTTCTATCGGGTCGGTCATCTTCTCGCGTCTTGTCGGCGAGAAGAAGCCGTCGGAAATCAAGCTGGCCCCCTACGAATGCGGGATGCCTCCGGTGGGTTCCGCCCGGGAGCAGTTTTCGATCAAATTTTACATCATCGCCATGCTCTTTATCGTCTTTGATATCGAGGTGGTTTTCATGTACCCCTGGGCAGTCATGTTTAAGCGCCTCGGCATGTTCGGTTTCATGGAGATGGGCGTGTTTATTCTGATTCTTCTCGTTGGCTACGCATATGTTTGGAAAAAAGGAGCTCTGGAATGGGAGTAGAGGAAACTCTAGGTAATAACGTTATTACCACGTCGTTGGATACGATCGTCAACTGGTCCCGTGCCAGGTCTCTCTGGCCGCTGACTTTTGGCCTTGCCTGTTGCGCAATCGAAATGATGGCGACGGGTGCTGCTCGTTTTGACCTTGACCGTTTTGGTGTGCTCTTCCGTGCCTCACCGCGTCAGGCCGACGTCATCATTATTGCCGGAACCGTGACCAAGAAGATGCTGCCGGTTATTCAGACTGTTTATGAGCAGATGCCGGAGCCACGCTACGTTATTGCGATGGGTGCCTGTGCCTGTTCAGGGGGTATCTTTGATACCTATAGCACGGTGCAGGGCGTCGACGAATACTTGCCTGTTGATGTTTATGTGCCGGGCTGTCCTCCGCGTCCGGAAGGCTTGCTCTACGGCATCATGAAGCTTCAAGAGCAGATCATGAAAGAGCGTAATTCTTTTGGTGCTGCCATTGGCGTAGGCGAGCGGATTGCTGGCTAAGATATTAGCCGGGCTGGCAACTTTAACCCAGATAGACAGGATGCAACCGTTATGAGTGTACAGGCTGCTGTTGACAAGCTGAAGGCCAAGTTTGGCGATACGGTGCTCGAGACCGTTGAATTTCGTGGTGAGACCACAGTCGTTGTCAAGAAAGAGGAGATTGTTGCTGTTTGCACTTTCCTCAAAGAAGAGGTCGGCTTTAATTTTCTGACTGACCTCTGTGGCGTTGATTATATGGGTCAGGCTCCCCGTTTCATGGTGGTCTATCAGCTCTATAATATCGGTTCTCACCTGCGTCTTCGTGTGAAGGCTCCGGTCGAAGAATCTGATACGACGATTGATACTGTAAGTGGTGTCTGGTCGACGGCCAACTGGCTGGAGCGTGAGTGCTGGGATCTGATGGGTATTACCTTTAACAACCATCCTGATCCGAGACGCATTCTGCTGCCGGCGGATTGGGAAGGACATCCGCTGCGCAAGGACTACCCGGTGCAGGGCCCGGATCGCGAGCCTTACCAGGGCCGTCTTCAGTAAGAGACTTAATCACGTAAACTCAAGCAAGTATCTGAATATAGACGAGGCAGAAATATGGCGAATCATGAAACCATGACCATCAATATGGGCCCGCAGCATCCCTCTACTCACGGGGTTTTGCAGTTGGTTCTCGAGTTGGATGGCGAGATTATCCGCAAGGCGACACCGCATATCGGCTTTTTGCACCGTGGTGTTGAAAAGCTGGCGGAGCACCGCACCTATCATCAGGTGCTGCCTTTGACCGATCGACTCGATTACCTGGCGCCCATGCACAACAATCTCGGCTACGTGCTGGCTGTGGAAAAACTGCTTGGCCTTACCGATGCCATCCCTGAGCGCGCTCAGGTTGTACGTGTCCTGCTTGCTGAACTGACCCGTCTTAAGAGTCATCTGGTCTGGCTGGCATGTCACGCTCTCGATATCGGCGCCATGACGGTTTTCATCTATGCGTTCCGCGAGCGTGAGCACATTATGAATATCTACGAAAAGGTTTCCGGCGCACGCATGACCTCCAACTACTTCCGTGTTGGCGGCCTTTCGGCTGACCTGCCTGCAGGTCTCGATAAAGAAATTCGTGACTTCATCAATACCATGCCTGGGCACATTGATACTTATGAAGGCCTTCTGACCGGCAACAAGATCTGGCAGAAGCGTATTCAGGATGTTGGTGTCATCAGCGCTGAAGATGCGATTGACCTTGGTGTCTCCGGCCCTTCGTTGCGTGGTTCCGGTGTCGATTGGGATTTGCGTCGTGACCAGCCTTACTCAGGTTACGAAAACTATGATTTTGAAGTTGTTGTTGAAGAGGGCTGTGATACCTGGGCTCGATACATCGCACGTCTCAAAGAGATGCGTGAGTCCTGCAAGATCATCCATCAGGCGCTTGACAAGTTGAAGCCCGGCCCAATTCTGGCCGATGCGCCTAAGGTTGTTCTTCCTCCCAAGCAAGCTACCGTCAATACCATTGAAGGTCTGATTCATCACTTCAAGATCATCAGTGAAGGCTTCAAGCCTGAAGCTGGTGAAGTTTACGTCGGCGTGGAAAATCCCAAAGGTGAAGTCGGTTTTTACCTGGTCTCTGACGGGTCGCCACGGCCGTATCGTATGAAGATTCGCCCAGCTTCTTTCATTAACCTCCAGGCCTTGCCCAAGATGTGTGAAGGTTCAATGATTGCCGACGCCGTGGCAATTATCGGAACCCTGGACATCGTTCTGGGCGAGATCGACCGCTAACCTGCTGCGAGGATAAGGAATCAGCCATGAGTGAAGCAGTCGAAGCAAAGGTAGCAGAGCAGGACGTCGACCTGACCGGAGCCAACCAGATTCTTGACAAGTATGTCGATTTTCATGGCGCTCTGATGCCGGCATTGCAGGAGATTCAGGAGTTTTACGGTTACATTCCAGAACCAACCGTACACCTTACTGCCGAGCGCCTTAATATTTATGCCAGTCAGATCTACGGTGTTCTGACTTTTTACGCGCAGTTCCACCTCGAGCCACGCGGAAAGTACATCGTGCGTGTCTGTATGGGAACCGCCTGTCACGTCAAGGGTGCCGGCCGGATAGCAGAAACCATAAAAGATCGTCTGGGTGTCGGCCATGCCGAAACCACTGAGGATCTTAAGTTTACCGCTGAATATGTGGCCTGCATTGGTGCCTGCGGTATGGCGCCTGTCATCATGGTTAACGATGGCACCTACGGTTCTTTGACAGTCCAGAAGACGGACGAAGTCATTAAAAAATACCAGCAGTTGGATTGATAACTCTCCGAGGATTTTATGGCCGAAACAGCTGAAAATATCCAAGTACTTATCTGCACCGGAACCGGTGGCTTTGCCTCTGGCGCCCAGAGTGTCATTGACGCTTTCGAAGCTGAGTTTGAAAAACAGGGTCTCGAAGCCAAGGTTGGCAAGCGCTGCGACATCAAGAAGACCGGTTGCCGTGGGCTCTGTGCCAACGACGTGCTGGTCGATGTCGTGCTGCCTGGTCAGGAAGCCGTGACTTATGATTTCGTGACCCCTGAATTGGTGCCACAAATCGTTGCAGAGCACATGCTCAAGAACGAGGCGGTCGAGAAGAAGGTTGCGGGTGCCTACTACAACCAGTTTCTTGAGAAGCAGCAGCGCATCATCTTCTCGCGTTGTGGCACCATCGATGCCGAGAGTTTGGATGACTTCGTCGCCCACAAAGGTTTTACCGGAATTAGAAAAGCTGTCACCATGACACCCGATGAAGTTATCGAGGAAGTCAAGAAATCAGGTCTTCGGGGACGCGGTGGCGGCGGTTTTCCTACTGGTGTCAAGTGGTCGTTTTGTAAGGCCACTCCAGGTGAAAACAAATACCTGATCTGTAACGCCGACGAAGGTGACCCTGGCGCGTTTATGGACCGCTCGGTTCTCGAAGGCGACCCCTATGGTTTGATCGAAGGGATGATGATCGCAGCTTATGCCATTGGCTGTACGTTCGGTTATGTTTACTGTCGTGCAGAATATCCTCTGGCGATCAAACGTCTGCAAAAAGCTATCGATGTCTGTACAGAGAAAGGCTACCTCGGCAAAGACTGCATGGGGCTTGGCTTCCAGTTCGAGATGCGTATCAAGGCGGGTGCCGGCGCTTTTGTTTGCGGTGAAGAGACGGCCCTGATGGCTTCGATCGAAGGTGAGCGTGGTATGTCCCGCCCCCGTCCGCCATTCCCTGCTGTCAAAGGACTCTGGGGCAAGCCGACCAATATCAACAACGTCGAAACCTTCGCCAACGTTTCTTATATTTTTTATAACGGCGCTGACTGGTATTCCTCAATTGGTACTGAAGGTACCAAGGGCACAAAGATCTTTGCTCTGACCGGTAAGGTCAAGCATACGGGTCTGGTCGAGGTTCCTGCGGGAACGACGATGAAAGAAGTTATTTACGATGTCTGCGGCGGCATTCTCAACAACCGTAAGTTCAAGGCTGTTCAGGCCGGTGGTCCTTCAGGTGGTTGTCTGCCTGCCGAAGCACTTGATGCCGAAGTCGACTATGACTCGCTGATCAAGGCTGGGGCGATGATGGGTTCCGGTGGTCTGGTTGTCATGGATGAGACCACCTGCATGGTTGATATTGCCCGTTTCTTCCTCAATTTCACCCGTGTCGAGTCCTGCGGCAAATGCATCCCCTGCCGTATCGGCCTGAAGATCATGCTTGAGATTCTTGAGCGTATCTGCTCCGGAGAGGGTCGTGAAGGCGATCTGGAATTGCTGGAAAGCATGGCTTACGACATCAAAAAAAGTTCTCTTTGCGGTCTTGGTCAAACAGCACCAAATCCGGTCCTCTCCACTCTGCGTTATTTCCGCCACGAGTACGAGGCCCACATCAAGGACAAAGAGTGCCCGTCACATGCATGCAAGCCACTCTTGCACTTCAAGGTTATCGAAGAAAAATGCAAAAAATGTGGTGTCTGTCCAAGAGTTTGCCCGGTCGATTGTATCTCCTGGGAAAAAGGCCAGGTCGCAGTTATCGACCGTGAGAGGTGCACCGAGTGTACATCCTGCTACGATGCCTGCCGTTTCATGGCGATCGAATAGTCATTCATTTTAAGTCTATCACTGACGATAAGAGGACACGATGGTTAACCTGACAATCGACGGTAAACAAGTCACGGTCAGCAAGACAGCGACGATTTACGAAGCTGCCAAAGAGGCCGGAATTCATATCCCGGTACTCTGCTATGCCAAGAAGTTGCTGCCTTACGGCGCCTGCCGGGTCTGTCTGGTGGAAGTTGAACAGATGAAGGGCCGCTTGATTCCTTCCTGTACGACGCCAGTCAGTGAAGGCATGGTCGTTACCACCACCTCGGACGAGATCAAGAAGGTCCGTAAAACCGTGATGGAGTTCCTGCTGGTTAATCACGTTCTCGATTGCCCTGTTTGCGACAAGGGTGGTGAATGTGACCTGCAGGACCTGGCTTACGAATTCGAGTCGATCTCCAATCGCTTCGAAGGTGAGAAGTTCGACTTGCCGACCGACGAAGTCAATCCGCTGATTGAGCGCAACATGAACCGTTGTGTGCTCTGCGGTAAATGTGTTCGCGTCTGCGACGAAATTGTCGGTTACGGCTCTTACTCATTCATCAATCGCGGATTCGAGACCAAGATAGCGACAGCCTATGATCGTGGCTTGGATTGTGAGTTCTGCGGTCAGTGTCTCTCGATGTGTCCGGTCGGTGCTCTTTTGCCACGACCCTTTAAGTTCAAAGCTCGTCCCTGGCAACTCAAGGAAGTCGATTCGGTCTGTGGTTACTGTGGTAATGGCTGCACAATCACTCTAGGTGTCAAAGACAACAAGGTCGAGACGATCCGTTTTAATGACAAGATCGGTGTCAACGACGGCAACCTTTGTGTCCGTGGCCGGTTTGGCTACTCCTATGTAAACCATGAGGATCGCCTGACCAAGCCGCTGGTTCGTAAGGATGGTGAGCTTGTTGAGGTTGAGTGGGATGAGGCGCTGCAACTGGTGGCCGACGGTCTCTCTAAAGCCCAGCAGAATCAAGGGGTCGGCATCCTTTCTGGAGCACGCCTGACCAATGAGGAGCTCTATCTCCTCAAGCATGTCGCCAAAGAGGTTGGTACCGATAACCTCGACCACTCCGGTGGCGAATGTTACAAAGGTGTCACAGAAGGTCTGAGGGACACACTTGGTGTGTCTGCCTCTACCGGAACTTTTCCGCAAATTGAAAAAGCTGATGTTATCCTCGCAATTCGCTCGGACTTTTACGAGACTCACCCTGTTGTCGGTATGGTTGTTAATCAGGCTATCCGCCGCAATGGTGCGCAACTCATCGTCGTCGCGGATAAGAAGGGTAAGCTTGATAAACTTCCTGGAGCCAAGACCCTTCTGAGCAAGCCGGGTCTGGAACTTGATGTTCTTAATGCGATGAGCAAAATCCTGCTTGACGAAGGCCTGGCCCGGACTGAAGGTCTTGACGGTCTTGAAGAGCTGAAAACCGCCCTCGCTGATTTTGAGCCTGCACAGGTTGCCGAACGGACCGGTGTTAACATCGAAACCCTGCAGGCGATGACAAGAAAAGTTGCGGGTGCTCAGAACTGTGCAATCCTGATGGCCTATGGTCTGCCCTATCAGGGGTTGAACAAGGAGCTTGCAACCGCCATCGCCAATTTAGCGCTACTTGCGGGTATCCCGGGGCGCCAAGGTAGCGGCTTGTATCTTTGTGGCGAGAAGGCCAACAGCCAGGGGGCGATTGACCTCGGTATCCTGCCTCAGAATGGCGGCAAAGGTGTTCAGCAGATGCTCGATGCTGCCGCTGCTGGTAATCTCGATGCCCTTTATGTCGTGGCTGAAGATCCCTTGAGTAGCTATCCTGATCGTGATCAGGTCGCTAAAGCCTTTGACAAGGTTCCTTTTCTGGTTGTGCAGGACATCTTCCTTTCGCCAACTGCAGAGCAGGCTGATGTGGTTCTCCCCGCAGCTTCTTTTGCCGAAAAGAATGGTACCTTCACCAACGCCGAGCGTCGTATTCAAAGAGTACGCCCCGGTATCACGAGCCCAGGCGAAGCACGTGCCGATGGTGTCATCTTCTCCGCTCTGGCAGCCAAGCTCGGCAGCACCGTCAGTTTCGCCGGCCCTGAAGCATCTTTGCCGAGATCGGCAAGGTCGCCAAACCTTACGCAGAGTTCAATTTCAACGAGATTGGACCGCAAGGCGTTGTCTGGGGTGGTGAAACGCTGGAACCTGCAAGCAGGAAGCTGGTGGCTGTTTCCGGCGGCAGCGCCGTAGAAGGAGAGTTTCAGCTGGTGACCGGCAGCGCCCTTTACCACAGCGGCACGGTATCTACCCGGGCCAAGGGGCCAATGGCTGTTCTTTCTGAACCTTATCTCGAGCTTGGCCGTGAAGACGCCAAGGCGTTGAGTGTTGTTGACGGTGATCTGATTAAGGTTTCCGGCAACGGTGCAGAGCTGAAGTTGAAAGCAAAAGTTGCTAATCGCCTGCCGAAAGGGGTTGTTTTCGCCCCTTATCACTTTGCTGAGGCCAATCTGAATCGCCTCTATAAAGGTGAGGCGGTTATTGCGGTTAAAGTCAGCAAGTAGAATTTACGGATATGCTCCGCTGCAGTGTCTTTGAGATTGCGGCGGTGTGAATAGACTCGGAACACTAAGATCAATCTGATACGAGGAAGAGGAAGATCATGACGCCTGAAATGCTGAGCCTCTCTAACAGTCCTGGTTTGTTTGTCGGGATAATGCTACTGAAAATTCTGGTTGTATTCGGTGTGACTATGCTCATCGTTGCCTATGCAACCTGGTGTGAGCGTAAAGTCATCGGCCACATGCAGACCCGACTTGGACCAATGCGTACCGGTTGGCACGGTCTTTTGCAGCCGATTGCCGACGGTCTCAAGCTGTTCTTTAAAGAGGACATTATCCCGTCTGCATCCACCAAGGTGCCATTTTTGC
Organism: uncultured delta proteobacterium; assembly: GCA_963769955.1. Taxonomy (GTDB): domain Bacteria; phylum Desulfobacterota; class Desulfuromonadia; order Desulfuromonadales; family BM103; genus M0040. The sequence continues at coordinate 232,544 of CAVYNW010000017.1, read as the reverse complement.
TGGCGCCGATGATGATCCTTGTCCCGGCATTGATCACGGTTGCCGTCATTCCCTTCGGTCCGGACATCAGCGTGGCTGGTTTCCTGATCCCCCAGCAGATTACCGATCTGAATGTCGGTGTCTTGTATATCCTCGCTTTTGCAGGACTGGGAATCTATGGCATTGTTCTCGCCGGTTGGGCGTCCAACAGCAAGTACTCTCTGCTCGGCGGCGTACGTGCTTCAGCACAGATGATCTCTTATGAGCTGGCCGCAGGCCTGACCATCATCGCTGTCTTCATGCTTTCGGAAACCCTCAGCCTGCGTGAAATCGTTGCTTTGCAGCAACAGGACCTCTGGGGCGTCTGCTCCTTCGTTCCAAACTGGTATGTTTTCACCCAGCCGCTGGCCTTCGGCCTTTTCATTGTGACCGGCCTGGCTGAAATCAACCGGACTCCATTTGATATGCCCGAGGCTGAGAGTGAGCTGGTCTCCGGTTTCTGCACCGAGTATTCCTCCATGAAATATGCCCTCTTTTTCATGGCTGAATACGCCAACATGATCGTCATTGCTGCGATTGCCGCCACACTGTTTCTCGGTGGCTGGAGCGCCCCTCTCAACATCGGTGTCTTGACCATGATCCCCGGTTTTGTCTGGTTGCTGCTGAAAATCTTTACGATGATGTTCTTCTTCATGTGGCTGCGTGCCACCTTCCCCCGTGTTCGTTATGACCAACTGATGCGCATGGGTTGGAAAGTATTGTTACCGCTGGCCTTGGCCAATGTCGTGATTACCGGCCTTGTGGTCGTGATTTTCTAATAACCGTTACCTTTGAGTCTTTAAGAGGTCTGATCATGTTCAAAGAATTTGCCAAAGGTCTGAGCATCACTTTCAAACACCTGCTGCCGGGTCATTCAACGACAGTCCAGTACCCGACAGTTAAACTTAAGCCGTCCGATCGGTTCCGTGGCCTGCACCGTCTGGTTCCTTCTCAGGATCGCGAAAAGTGCGTCGCCTGTTACCTTTGTCCGACGGTCTGTCCGGCCAAGTGCATAACGGTTGAATCGGCAGAAAACGAGAAGGGCGAGAAGTACCCGAAAGTTTATACGATTGATATTCTGCGTTGCATCTTCTGCGGTTACTGCGTTGAAGCCTGCCCGGTAGAAGCCATCGAAATGACGGGTTCTTACGAACTGGCCAATTATAAGCGTGAAGACTTTCAGTTCACCAAGCAGCGGCTGCTGAAGTAAGCCAAGGGGAGCATAAAACTCATGGAACTCATTTTTTTCTATCTGATTGCGTTGGTTGCCGTGGGCTCCGGATTTCTGGTGATCCGCTGTCAAAGCCCGGTCAATAGCGCCCTTGGCCTGGTCAATACCTTCTTCTGCCTGGCTATTTTCTATGTCATGCTGCACGCCCCCTTTATGGCGGCGATCCAGATCATGGTTTATGCCGGTGCGATCATGGTTTTGATCCTCTTCGTCATCATGCTGCTCAACCTTGGTACGGAAGCACGCAAGCGTTATACCAATGGCATTGTCTGGTCAGCTGTTGCCAGCCTGGCGGTGCTGTTCAACCTGATGTACTTCATAAAGCGTGGTCGCGTGACCGGCGCTGAAGGAGATATCACAAACTTTATGGTTGAAAGTGTCGGTCATGTTGAGTTGATCGGCAAGACGATGTTCACCGAGTTCCTGCTGCCCTTTGAGATCGCTTCCATTCTGTTACTGGTGGCGATAGTCGGCGCGGTAGTTCTCGCCAAAAAAGAAGTTTAAAGCGTAGCGGACTACGGGAGACATAACAATGATAACGGTTTACCATTACATGAGCGTTGCAGCGATCCTCTTTGCCATGGGCACTTACGGTGTCCTGACCCGGCGGAATGCGATTGTCATCTTCATGTGCATCGAATTGATGCTGAACTCGGTCAATCTGACCTTCATCTCATTGTCGAGTCATTTGCAAAGTATGGACGGCCAGATCTTCGTCTTTTTTGTCATGACTGTTGCCGCGGCAGAAGCGGCGGTTGGCCTGGCGTTGATGATCGCCTTCTACAGGAACCGCGATTCAATTGACGTTGATGATATTAACCTGATGAAATTGTGATCGGTGCGAACCCTTCACTTCCCCTAAGAAGATTACTTCGCTCGGAGGAGAGATAGATGTACGATAAACTGTGGCTCATACCATTCTTCCCGTTGCTCGGCTCAATTATAAACGGGTTGCTTGGCAAGCGGTTCATCAAGAACGAAAAGGTGATCGGTGCGATCGGTACTGGTATGCTGTTCCTTTCGTTCCTGGTCTCCTGCAAGTATTTTGTCCAACTGCTTGGCGATTCTGTCAAGTCTCACCAGAATGTCATCGCATCCTGGATGTCGGTTGGCAACCTGCAGGTCGACTGGGGGTTCCTGCTTGATCCTCTCTCTGCTCTGATGATCATGGTGGTCACTGGCGTGGGAACCCTGATCCATCTCTACTCCATCGGCTACATGCACGGTGAAGAAGGTTTCTATCGCTACTTCAGCTACCTGAACCTGTTCGTTTTCTCGATGCTGATGCTGGTGCTTGGTAACAATGCCCTGGTCATGTTTGTCGGCTGGGAAGGTGTTGGTCTCTGTTCTTACCTGCTGATCGGCTACTACTTCGAAAAACAGAGTGCCGGCGACGCTGCGAAGAAGGCCTTCGTCATGAACCGCGTTGGCGACTTCGGCTTCCTGCTCGGTCTCTTTACCATCTTCTGGACTCTGGGCAGCAAGCATGGTGTCTGGACAGTCAATTTCGTTGAAATTACCGAGAATGCCCACCTGCTCTCCGGCGACATGATCCTCGGTGCCGGCGTAACGACTGTGGCAACCCTCTGTTTTTTTCTTGGCGCTACCGGCAAGTCGGCACAGTTGCCGCTCTTCACCTGGTTGCCTGATGCCATGGAAGGCCCGACTCCGGTCTCGGCTCTGATCCATGCGGCCACCATGGTCACCGCCGGTGTCTACATGATCGGCCGCATGAACATCCTCTTCGCCATGAGCCCGGCGACAATGACGGTGGTCGCTTTTGTTGGTGCCGCTACGGCACTCTTCGCAGCTTCGATCGGTTTTGCACAGAACGACATCAAACGCGTGCTTGCTTATTCAACGGTCTCCCAACTCGGATTCATGTTTGTCGCTATGGGCGTCGGTGCATTTACTGCTGGTATCTTCCATCTGATGACTCACGCTTTCTTTAAGGCCTGCCTCTTCCTTGGTTCAGGTTCTGTCATCCACGCCATGCATCACGCTTTGCATCACGCACACCTTGATGATGACGCTCAGGATATGCGTAACATGGGCGGATTGCGCAAGAAGATGCCCGTGACCTGGGCAACCTTCGGCATTTCCTGTCTGGCGATTTCGGGTCTGCCTTTCTTCTCCGGCTTCTTTTCCAAGGACGAGATCCTCTGGTGGGCTTTCGCCTCGACCCGTGGCAATAAGGTGGTTTGGGTGATTGTTGTGGTTGCGGCCTTCATGACCGCTTTCTATATGTTCCGTTGCCTCTACATGACTTTCCACGGCGCACAGAAGACCAACCCAAAAGCCAAAGACCATGTCCATGAATCGCCTTGGGTGATTACCTTGCCTCTGGTTGTTCTCGCCACCCTGGCAACTGTTGGTGGTTTAATCGGTATCCCGCACGTATTGGGGAATCTACTCGGTCACATCCCGAATAAACTGGAGCACTTCCTGGCACCGGTGTTCGAGCACGCTCAACATCTGCATCACATCGAAGCGCATGGTACGACATCGACTGAAATTACCCTGATGGTCTTCTCGGTTGTGGTTGCTCTGGCAGGTATCGGTCTGGCTACCGTCATGTACATGAAGAATCCTGATCTGCCCGGAAAGTTCACGGCCAAGTTTTCCAGACTGCATCGTACCGTATTCAATAAGTGGTATGTCGATGAGCTTTACGACACGCTCTTTGTCAACACGACCAAGAAATTCGGAACCTTCTGCTGGAAGGGCTTTGACGTCATTATCGTGGATGGGATTGTCAATGGTCTTGCTAAACTGGTTGGTGCTCTGTCATCAGTGTTGCGTTACACGCAATCCGGTTTGTTCCAGAACTATGCCATGACAATGGTTCTTGGCACAGTGGTCATGGTGGCCATTTTTATTCTCAACTAAGGGTATAACGTTCAAGCGTTGATATAAGGAGCAGTGACCCATGAATGACCATCTTCTTAGCCTGATGACCTTTTTCCCACTGGTGGGGATGTTGATTATCCTCTTCCTGCCTCGGGAAGCCGACCGACTGATCAAGACAGTCACGTTGGTCGTAACGATCATCGTTTTCTTCATCAGTCTGCCGTTGGCATTTGACGATGTTTTTATCACATCATCGGCGATGCACTACACAGAGTTCGCTAACTGGATCAGCATCGGCGACTACTTTCAGATGAACTACAATGTTGGTATCGACGGCATCAGCCTCTGGTTGGTTATGTTGACGACTTTCATTATGCCGATCGCTGTCCTCTCAACCTGGCACGCGGTTGATAAGAACACCAAGGGCTTTATGGCTCTGGCCCTTCTTCTCGAAACCGGAATGCTTGGCGCTTTCATCTCTCTCGATCTGTTCCTGTTCTATGTCTTCTGGGAGTTGATGCTGGTGCCCATGTACTTCATGATCGGCATCTGGGGTGGCAAGAATCGCATCTACGCAGCGGTTAAATTTTTCATCTTTACCGCCGTTGGTTCTCTCCTGATGCTGGTTGCAATCATTTACGTCTACTACTACTCGGTCCAGGCTGGAGTGGCATTCGAAAATGGCTTCAGTATCGCCCATTTCGCTCAATTGGATATCCCCGCACATCTGCAGACCTGGCTGTTCGCTGCTTTTGCCTTCAGCTTTGCGATCAAGGTGCCGATGTTTCCGGTTCATACCTGGTTGCCAGACGCACATACCGAGGCGCCCACTGCCGGTTCTGTTATTCTGGCCGCAATCCTCTTGAAGATGGGTACCTACGGTTATGTTCGCTTCGCCATACCGCTCTTCCCTGTGGCAACCATGAAGTTTACACCGTTTCTGGCTCTGTTGGCTGTCATAGGTATTATCTACGGTGCCCTGGTTGCCATGATGCAGGATGATGTTAAAAAGCTCGTTGCTTATTCGTCTGTGTCACACCTTGGCTTTGTCATGCTGGGTGTCTTCGCCATGAACCTGCAGGGCCTCTCCGGTGGTCTGCTGCAGATGATTAACCACGGTATCTCCACAGGAGCGCTCTTCCTTATCGTCGGCTTTATCTACGAGCGGCGCCATACCCGACTGATTGTCGATTTCGGCGGCTTGAGCAAGGTGATGCCGGTTTTCGCCACTATGTTCCTGATTGTAACCTTCTCTTCAGTCGGCCTACCGGGTACCAACGGTTTTGTCGGTGAATTTCTGATTCTTGTTGGTGCTTTTGAAAGCGGCCTTCGTGTCTTTACAGTTTTTGCAACAACGGGCGTTATCCTTGCAGCGGTTTACATGCTCTGGATGTTCCAACGGGTCATGATGGGCAAGGTGACGAATCCGAAAAATGAAAACCTGAAAGATTTGTCAGCTCGCGAAGTCGTCATCATGATGCCCTTACTGATCTTCATCTTCTGGATTGGTGTCTACCCGAATACCTTCCTCGACAAGATGAATCCTGCCCTTGAAAATATGATCAAGCAGGTCAAGGGTAAGCAGCATGTTGCCATGATGCTTGAAGATGGGGAACCAACCGTTACTCAAATTTCGGTCAACGATTAAGTTATTTATCTATAGCGTCTGAGGAGCCATTCAATGGAAAACCTGGTTCAAATCGCCTTGCAGAACGTCAATATGGCGGCCATCTTACCGTCACTGGTACTGACCTGCTTCGGCATGGGATTACTGCTGATTAACGTATTCCTGCCTCGTGGCACCACGCGGCATGCTGTCTGGATCAGCGTTATCGGCCTCGTGGTAACGGGATTCTTTGTCTATACCGGTTGGGGACATCCTCAATACGGCTTCAACGATGCTGTAGCGATGGACAATTATGCTGCGTTTTTCAGCATGATCTTCCTCTTTGCTGCTGGTCTGACGATTCTTATGTCAGACGATTACCTGACGCGCGAAGGTTATCCGGTCAGCGAGTATTACCCGCTGATTCTCTTTGCCACTGCGGGCGCCATGTGGATGGCTTCCGGCACCGACATGATGACGATCTTCCTCGGTTTGGAAGTCATGTCGATTGCCCTTTATGTCCTGGCTGGATTTTTCCGCGGTCAGGTACGCTCCAACGAAGCAGGCCTCAAGTACTTCCTTCTGGGCGCTTTCTCGACCGGTTTCCTGCTCTATGGTGTAGCCCTGATTTACGGTGTCACAGGCAGCACCAAGCTGACTGAAATCGGCATTTACCTGAATGCTCACGGCTCCTTACTGGAAAACCCGATGACACTGGCAGGCCTTGTCCTGCTCTCCACGGGATTTCTTTTCAAGATCGCTGCAGCACCGTTCCATATGTGGACGCCAGATGTCTATGAAGGTGCTCCGACGCCGATCACCGCATTTATGAGTGCGGGCCCCAAGGCTGCCGCTTTCGCTGCCTTCCTGCGGATCATGGAGTATTGCTTCTTCAGCCTCAAGCCTGAGTGGACGGCTATGCTCTGGGTTCTTGCCGTGCTGACCATGATTATCGGTAATGTCATCGCGATCAGCCAAACCAACATCAAGCGCATGCTCGCATACTCTTCGATTGCTCATGCAGGTTATGCTCTGGTCGGTCTGGTTGCCGCGAATGAAATAGGCTATTCGGGTATTCTCTTCTACATGCTTGCTTACACCTTCATGAACATCGGTGCTTTCGCCGTTCTGGTTCTGGCAGGCAAGAAAGGTGAAGAGAATCTGACCCTGCAAGGTTTCTCTGGTTTCGGTCTCAAGCGGCCTTTCCTGGGTGTTGCCATGACCGTATTCCTCTTCTCTCTGATGGGGCTGCCGCCAACAGCGGGTTTCGCCGGTAAATTTTACATTTTTGCCGGTGCTGTGAAAGCCGGTTATATCTGGTTGGCGATCATCGGTGTGTTGAACTCTGCCGTATCCCTTTATTACTACCTGCGCATTATGGTCTATATGTACTTCCGCGATGCAGAGGAAGATTACGCCTGGGTTTCCCTCCCGGCAGCAGCTGTGATTTCCATCGTGATCGCCTTGATCGGTGTTTTCTATCTCGGTATTATTCCCGGTGATGTCATGGAGTTGGCCAAGATGGCCATTTTCTAAAAGATACTTGGTTTTAAAGTAAAAGCCCCGGCCAGTTAGCCGGGGCTTTTTTGTTATAAATGCGGCAAGTTGATTTAAAATCATTGGCTGTCCAGGCCGAGGAAAGTATTATAGAAATTGGAAGGTATCAGAGTATTGGCCTACTGGGAAGCGTATGTACTTTTCTGATTTACAGAAGTTTATCGAGTACCAGGAAGCGACAGAAACCCTGCAAAGGATCACTGCTCCAGTTGATCCATACCTGGAAATCGCTGCAATCGTAAACAGGGCATGCAAAGAATCCGTAGCAAATAAAACCCTGCTTTTTGAAAATGTTAAAGGCTCTAAACTTCCCCTGGTTGTAAATACCTTTGGTTCAAGGTCTCGAACGGCTGCCGCTCTAGGTGTTGAAAGGGTTGAGGTTCTGGCCGAGAAACTGAAACGGGACCTTGCCCGCTGCAAAGAGCTGGACTCAGAGAAAGCTCTTGCTGAATTGGCCCGGAAGAGAATCTCCGTAAAGCCGTTAAGTGATACAGCTTTACTGGCCTGCGTTCCTTGCCAGCGAGGCTTGCACGATCTGCCGATCTTACATTCATGGCCCAAAGACGGCGGCCGATACATAACCCTGGGGCAGGTCATTACACAGGATCCCGAGAGTAATGCTACGAATTGCGGCATGTATCGTTTGCAGGTTGCCGGGGAAAAATCAGCACTGATCAGATTCCATCCGGGCTCCGGAGGTGGCAAGCATATGCAGGCCTGGCATGATCAAGGCTCTGCAATGCCAATCACGATAGTTTTAGGCGGGCCACCTGCACTGACCTGGTGTGCCGGATTGTCCTTGCCGGAAGGAGTTTCGGAAACTGATTTCATCAGTTACTTGACGGGTCATTCAATTCCTCTGGCACGCTGTTGCCACTCTGACCTGCTTGTCCCTGCAACGGCAGAGATTGTCATCGAAGGCCAAATTTTCCCCGGCAGATCTAGGTGACGAGGGGCCTTTTGGCAATCATACCGGCTACTACTCCGACGTGCTTCCTGCACCAGTCATAAAGGTTCAAAGTGTCATGCAGAAGAGAGTTGGCTATCTATCCATGTACAGTGGTTGGCCCTCCACCCATGGAAAATATCTACCTGGCACAGGCCAACGAAAGAATATTGCTTGTCCTGTTGCAGCATGATTTACCTTGGGTTGTTGATGTTCACATGCCGCCGGAAGGCATTTATCACCGTGCGGCCCTCGTCTCTATTGACGCGCAGGGTGAAACGGCAATAGAAATTAATAAACAACTTCGGCAGACAAGGTTACTGAGACATTCTCGCTTGCTTATCCTGCTGGACAAAGATTGTGATTTACATAATTACAGTGATGTTTACTGGCGCGTTATCAATGCAGAATGCTGGGAGCGTGAAGGTCTGGGCGAAGGGCAGATGATTGACGCCAGGAGATCAACGAAAAAAAACTCGCTGATGACATGATCGGATAAAGATGTTTTACCTGTTGCGTCTAGCCAAATCATAGCTGGACAGGGTATGATTCATCACTTGAAAGACTTCGTTTGAAATTCTGATATTGAGAAATATATTCTTAAAAAGGTACTCCTGACAGATGAAAGTGATTTCCTTTAACGTTAACAGTGTCAGGACTCGTTTACATCAACTGACTGCGGTTATTGATAAACACCAACCAGAGATCATCGCGCTGCAGGAAACCAAAGTGCAGGATGTTGATTTCCCCGAAGACGATATATCCAAGCTTGGTTATCATGCCGTCTGGTTTGGACAGAAGACGCATTATGGTGTGGCGATCCTGAGCAAACGTCAACCCGACAAGGTCCAATATGGCTTCGTCACGGATGCCGATGACGCCCAGAAAAGACTTGTTGCCGCAAGCTACACTCTTGATTCGGGGCATAAAATCCGCGTGATAAACGGTTATTTCCCACAAGGAGAAAGCCGGGATCATGCGACGAAGTTTCCTGCAAAAGCAAAGTTTTATGAAGACTTGTTAGCGCACCTGTCTGATTATGAAAATACCGAAGATTTTTTGCTGGTGGTTGGAGATGTCAACGTTGCCAACGAAGATCTCGATATCGGGATCGGCGATGACAACGCCAAACGCTGGCTCCGTACAGGTAAATGCAGTTTTCTGCCCGAAGAGCGAGACTGGCTGAGGCGACTGATTAACTGGGGTTTGGTCGACACCTTTCGTCAATGCTATCCGGAGATAGATGATCAATTCAGCTGGTTTGATTATCGCAGTCGGGGTTTTGAAGCCGCCCCGCAACGGGGCCTGCGTATAGACCTGATCCTGGCCAGTGCTCCTCTTTCGGCACGTTGTGTTGCGTCCGGTATCGATTATGATATCCGGGCCATGGAAAAACCCTCCGATCATGCGCCGATCTGGGCGGAGTTTGATTTAGGCTGATTCAGTATACTTATTTAAAACAGGGATCTGATGTGTCGGATGGTCGGCTATGCTTGAACCTGTTGGCAGGGCATTGTAAAGTAACAGCGTATGGACACTTCATTAACAAACACAGCCTGGGGTAAATTGACAACGCTGCTGGAGATGATCAAATTCTCGCACACCGTTTTCGCCTTCCCTTTCGCTCTGATGGGTGTGGTTTTGGCTTCCTTGGCAAACGGCACGGCTCCAACTTTCGGGCAGATCTTCTGGGTCTGCGTCGCCATGGTTGGTGCGCGCACAGCAGCCATGGGACTGAATCGCATCATCGATGCCCGTATCGATGCGGAGAACCCGCGGACCGCTGAAAGGCACCTGCCTTCTGGCAGGGTCTCGACAGCTGAAGCCTGGCTGATGGTATTTGGAGCTTTTGCTCTCCTGCTGGTGGCGGCATGGATGCTCAACCCCCTCTGCCTGAAGCTGTCGCCGGTCGCCATCTTTTTCCTCGTGCTCTACAGCTACTGCAAACGTTTTACCTCGATGGCCCATATCGTCCTGGGGGTCTGCCTTGCTGCCGCACCGGTCGGTGCCTGGATTGCCCTGCGCGGAGATATCGGCTGGCCGGTTATGGTCCTCGGGCTCGCGGTCCTCTTCTGGGTTGCCGGCTTCGATATTTTTTATGCCCTGCAGGACTATGAGTTTGACCGCGAAAAAGGATTGTTCTCCATCCCGTCACGGTTTGGTGTCAAACGTTCTTTTCAGATCACCCGACTGTTTCATATCGTCATGATTCTTCTGTTACTGCTGCTGACTCTCAGTCAGGGGCTTGGAGTGATTTACCTGGTCGGTGTCCTGGTGGTTGCCGGTTTACTGGTTTATGAGCATCTGCTGGTCAAGCCCAGCGACCTGTCGCGACTGGATGCGGCCTTCTTCAATATGAACGGTTATATCAGTGTGACGATATTCCTCTTCACCCTTGCCGATGCTCTGGTCTAAGCCATGACTGCAAAAAACCCTCAGATAAGACACTTCGTCGTCGCCATAACCGGTGCGTCAGGGTCTGCCTATGGCTTGAGTTTGATCAGGGAGCTCCTGGCTTCCGGGGAGAGAGTCAGCCTGATTTTGACCTCTGCTGGACGTCAGGTCATGAACCATGAGACCGGGCTTGAGTGGTCTGCAGAGATTAAGGTGCGGCGACAGCAGGTTCAGGAGCATTTCGCCAGTATTGCAGTCGATTGCCTGGCCATAGATGATTTCTGGGCCGGTGCTGCGAGCGGTTCGGCAGCAGCGGACGCAATGATTGTCGTGCCTTGTTCCATGGGAACCCTTGGCAGGATCTCTGCCGGTTTGAGCGGCAACCTTCTGGAGCGAGCAGCAGATGTCATGCTCAAGGAACGCAGAACTCTGCTCATGGTGCCCCGGGAAACACCGGTCAACAGCATTCATCTGGAAAACATGCTGCGGCTCTCTCAAGCAGGGGCTATTATCCTTCCGGCCATGCCCGGCTTTTATCATGGGCCGCAAACGATAGAGGATCTTGTTGATTTCGTCGTTGGCAAAATTCTCGATCAACTCGAGATCGAGCACTCACTTTTTACCCGTTGGGGAGAGGATCACATCTAACAGCAAGGTTTTTCCCTGAACGTTTTGCCTTTTACCGTAACCCTTCTACGCTTCGTGATCCCTAACTCAATATGATTAATCTGCTGCAAAACATACGTGCAAAAATTAAAGAGGGCACCCGCATCTCGGATGCCGAGGCATTGGCCTTATTTGAATGTGATGATCTGCTTGCTGTGGGTGAATTGGCGGCGCGGGTGAATCTTCGGATGAATGGCAACAAGGTCTATTTCAACGTCAATCGTCATATCAATTACACCAATATTTGCGTGAACCGCTGCACCTTTTGTGCCTTCAGTCGTGAGAATGAAAAGGATGACGGTGGCTATACCCTGGCCCTGAATGACATCCTTGAGCGTGCAGCTGAAGCCAAAGAGGCAGGAGCCACAGAAATCCACATGGTCGGTGGCCTGCACCCTGACCTGCCGTTCGATTTTTATCTGGAGATTCTGGTTGCGATCAAAGCTGACAGCCCTGGTTTGCACATCAAGGCCTTTACTGCTGTTGAGATAGACTATTTCGCCACACTTACAGAACAGTCTCCGCAGCAAGTTATTGCAGAGCTGAAGGCAGCCGGACTCGATTCGATGCCGGGTGGCGGCGCCGAAATTTTTGCATCTGAAGTACGTCAAAAAATTTGCCCGGAAAAGATCTCTGGCGAGCGCTGGCTTGAAGTTACCGAGCAGGTCCACCGTGCGGGGCTGAAGACCAACGCCACCATGCTTTTCGGTCATGTCGAGAGTTATGCAGACCGTGTTGATCACCTCTCAAGGCTTCGACAGCTACAGGATCGTACCAGTGGTTTCCAGGCCTTTATCCCGCTGGCCTTCCAGCCTGACAATACCAGGGTACCTGGCGCCAAAGGTGTTGGCGGTGTTGACGCTCTAAAAACTCTGGCCATCAGTCGGCTTTATCTTGATAATTTCCGGCACATCAAGGCGTATTGGGTGATGCTGGGCATGAAGGTGTCTCAAGTCGCGCTGGCCTTTGGTGTCAACGATATTGACGGTACGGTCGTGGAGGAGCAGATTGGCCATGATGCCGGAGCCGATTCTCCTCAGCAGCTGAGCAAGGAGCAGCTCGTCGGTCTGATTCATAAAGCGGGCAAACAGCCGGTGGAGCGTGATACCCTCTATAATGAGATCAAAGCTTATTGATGCTTTTATTGAGAAACTTCCGGGGATCTCTTCTGAACTTATATTGTTCCTTGTCCTTCGTGGTTTGTAATGGTTACAGACATTAAAAAGAAAATCGATGCTGGCCAGCCTCTGGATCGAAGAGAGGCGCTATTCCTGTTGTCCGATGTTGATTTGCTTTCTTTAGGTAAGTTGGCTGATTTTGTTCGCCGTCGCATGCATCCGCACCGTCGCGTTTCCTTTGTTGTTGACCGCAACGTTAACTACACCAACGTCTGTACCACCAAGTGTAAGTTCTGCGCCTTTTATCGTGATGAGATGCATCCCGATGCCTACGTTCTCAGTTATACGCAAATTTTCGGTAAAGTTAAGGAGCTGGTCGATCACGGCGGTACGCAGCTTCTGATGCAGGGCGGCTTGCACCCCGATCTGAAGATTGACTGGTTCGAGGACCTCTTTCGCCAGCTGAGGCGTCGTTTTCCTTCCGTACAGATTCATTCGCTTTCTCCTGCCGAGATTGTACATATCGCCAAATTGTCAGGGCTGTCGATGTCAGAATGTCTCACTCGACTCCATGCTTCTGGTTTGCAATCCTTGCCCGGAGGTGGTGCCGAGATCCTGGTTGACGAGGTCCGGCAGGAGATTTCGCCGAGCAAGATTGGCTGGCGGGAGTGGGCCGGCGTGATGCGCGAAGCCCATAATCTGGGGATGTCGACGACGGCAACCATGATGTTCGGTGTGCGCGAAAAAGCCGAAGACATCGTCGAGCACTTGTTCCGAATCCGCGAACTGCAGGCAGAACAGGGTGGTTTTACGGCCTTCATCCCCTGGAGCTATCAGCCAGGCAATACCGAACTCGGCGGAGAACAGGCGAGCGGAGTCGAGTACCTGAAAGTTCTGGCCTCTGGCGCGGGTTGTCCTCGACAACATCCAGAACCTTCAGGCCAGCTGGGTGACCCAGGGTGCGCGCATGGCGCAGATTGCTCTCTACTTTGGTGCCAATGACCTGGGCGGCACCATGCTGGAAGAAAATGTTGTTGCGGCTGCCGGCGTTGATTTCCGTATGAGCCAGGAAGAGATTATTGATTTGTCGAAAAGCGCCGGGTTTACACCTGTGCGACGAACGACAGGTTATGACGCTTTGGAAACTTATTGATGTCGAGCAAGGCTTTTGAGGTGCAATATGTCCTATCTGCGTAAAGAAATTGCCGCTATGGCCGGGTATGTCCCTGGTTTCCAGCCTCCCGACGAGAACCAGTGGATTAAGTTGAACACCAACGAAAACCCCTATCCGCCGTCACCGCAAGTGATCGAGGCGATTCGGGCGGCAACCGGCGATGATTTACGAAAATATCCGGATGCTCCCAGTCGTGCCGGCCGCGAGGCGGCGGCGGCTCTCTACGGTTATCCGATCGATTGGCTGATCATGGCCAATGGCTCGGATGAACTGCTCAATAACCTGATTCGGGCATGTGTCGGTGAGGGTGAGGAAGTCGCCTACCTGCACCCCTCCTATTCTTATTATGCGACTCTGGCGGAGATTCAGGGCGCCAGGATCAAGACTTTTGCCTTGCTGGAGAATGGTGAAATCAAGGATTTCCCTGAGCGCTACACTGGCAAGCTGCTTTTTCTGACCAATCCCAACGCACCTCTTGGCTTGCGCTGGGGAATTGAAGAGGTTGCTGCTCTGGCCGATCGTTGCCAGGGGTTGCTGGTTGTCGATGAAGCCTATGCCGATTTCGCCGAAGGCCATTGCCTTGAACTGGTCCGGCAGAAGCCGAACGTGGTGGTCACCCGAACCTTGTCCAAGAGCTATTCCCTGGCCGGGATGCGCCTTGGCCTGGCGATTGCCCGTCCGGAAATCATTGCCGCTCTGGACAAGATCCGCGACCATTATAATCTTGATCGCCTGGCCCAGGCAGCGGTTGCCGCGGCGCTGCTCGATCAGGATTATTTTAAAGACTGCGTCGATCGGATCTGCGCAACCCGGGAATGGTTCACTAGCGAAATCAGGAAGTTTGGTTATCAGGTGATTCCCTCAAGCGCCAACTATCTCTTTGCTGCTCCGCCCGATCGCGACGGTAAACGTGTTTATGATGCGCTCTTCGAACGTAAAATCCTGGTCCGCTACTTCAGTGACCCGGTCCTTTCTCATGGCCTGCGTATCTCCATCGGTAGCCGTGAAGAGATGGAAACGACCTTGCTGGCATTGAGTGAGATAGGGTGAAAAAAAGGGTACGTGGCGCGCGGCGCGTGGCGTCGAGGCAAACAGGCCTTGGGCCAGTTTCTAGCTCTTCGTTATGTACCCCGGAAGGTTTGCCATGAATCTTCCTTTCTCCCCTGCCGAAGTCGCGAATCATCTGCTGGCCTGGTACCGCAAAGAGGGCCGCAGCCTGCCCTGGCGTGAAAACCGTGATCCCTACCGGATCTGGCTCTCTGAAATCATGTTGCAGCAGACCACAGTCGCTGCGGTCATCCCCTACTACGAACGCTTCCTGCAACGCTTCCCGACCATCGAAAGGCTTGCTGCCGCTTCGCTGGATGATGTCATCGGCTTGTGGGCCGGGCTAGGTTATTATTCCCGCGCCCGGAATCTTCATCGTGCTGCTCAGCAGATTGTTGCGGGGCAGGGTGTTTTCCCTGAGACCCTGGAAGAGTTGATGGCGCTGCCTGGTGTCGGGCGATCCACTGCCGGGGCGATCCTCTCGATTGCTTTCAATAAGCCTGCTCCGATTTTGGACGGCAATGTCCGTCGTGTTCTGGTGCGTCTCTTTGCCTGGCGTGAAGATCCGCGCAGCAGTCGTGCAGAAAAGCAGCTATGGCAATGGGCCGAGATTTTGACGCCAGCGGAGCATCCGCACGATTACGCCCAGGCGATTATGGACCTGGGGGCCACCATCTGCCTGCCTCGAGTGCCCATCTGTGCAATCTGCCCTTTGCAGGAGCTCTGTCAGGCCCTGAAGGAGGGCTGTACTGATTTACTCCCTGTGGCTCGCAAGCAGAAGAAGGTCCCGGTACGTCATCAGGTCGCTCTACTGATTGAGTGTTCCGGCAGACTCTGCTGCTGAGGCAGCGCCCGACCGAGGGCTTTCTCGGCGGGCTCTGGGAGTTTCCCGTGTGAGTTGAGCTCCGAACAGGATCCTCGCCAGGCCGCCGAACGCTTGCTCTCCGATCTGGGCCTGATCCGGGAAACTCTGTGAAGCAGCTGCCGTCCGGCATGCTTACAGCCACTTTAAACTGGAGCTGACAGTCTTCAGAGTTGTGATTGAGAAGAAAATGTCCATGCAGAGGACTGTGTATATCGTTGGTGCAGCCGAAGAAGAATTGAACATGTTGCCGCTGCACGGTGCCCACAAAAAAGCCTATAGCAAATAGCTGCCTGACAGCAGTGATGTTGCTGAAAATTCAAATTACCGTTAGCATGACGCGGGTTTCTCTCTCTCTAAATACTATCTACCAGTTTATTTTCTATGCCTGATGAAACAAAAATCTATCAGTTGATCGTTCGCCAGGTTCCTGTTGCTTCTTCCGAACTGGAGGAACTGCTGAAGGAGCTTCACCACAAATTTGCTCTTGACACCTACACTGCCAGGCAACGGTTGGTCGGGTCAGGCTTGGCCCTGTTCGGCAAAGGCAGCTTCGAAAAAACCGGGCAGATCGCGGCTTTGTTGCATCGATACGATTTTGCCTGTTGGCAAGTCCTTCCTGCTCCCCCCGGGATCAAGCCTGCTCGTCTGCGCAGCCTGGAAATCCATAACGACTACCTACTCTTCGAATGTCAGGGTGTCTCGGTGCGCCTGGAGCGGGGGGCCCCGGTTGTTGCAGTCTTTGCAGATATCTCCGGGGCTCTGATTGACAAGCACGTTAAACGGCTGTTGGCGCAAAATACTTATCGGGGCCGTGACGCGCTCGAGCCGCTCTCTGCCGAAGAACTTCTGCCGGCGATCTTTCAGGGCAAGCCTGTCTTTGATTTTTATCTGCTCGACAACCTGGGACAGCCTCAGAGCGCAGTGCAGGGTCCTGCCCGGTCGGTTCAACCATGCCGGTCTGGGAGAGCGGGGCACCTTAAGCGCAAGAGGAAACCTGGAGGCCATGCTCTCCCTGGTTGAAGAATATTCGCAAAGTTTTCAGTCTGCACTGCGACTTTGGTTTGAGTCAATTGCCAAAATGCCAGGTACAGCGGCTTGAGGAGGGGCCTTCTGCCCTCGATGAGAACCTCAAGAGCCTGACTCATTACGGCTGGCTACTTGCCTGTTTGCAGGGCGATGGACGCCCGCAGGGGCCTTTTGCCAACTCTCATGATGACGCTTCTTCGGTGGTCGGAGTTGCCACGGCGACTATGGTCGGGCAACCTGCGCTCGGCGCTGTTCTGGGCGGAGATGGTCTTGCCAAGGCTGTCCCGGGGCTGGAAGAGGTCGAAGGGGAGATTCGGAACGCTTTTGCTGACGAAAAGAACTCAAGAGCTACAACGAAAACAGGTCAGGATAAACCTGTAAAGAAAGATCTCCCGCCGCCACCGGAAAGGCCGGCAACCACGCTGTCTCTGGGCCGGTTGCTGACAACCATTGGCACCTTTCTCGGCTTTGGGCTTTTTTTTCTGGCAGCTAAGGGCAATAGCACCCTGTTGAGTTCCCTTATCCATTACGGGGTAAAGACTGGCCTGATTGCCGGTTTGGTTGCCTCCTTTCTGTTCTGGTCGGGTCTTCACTATATTCGGCTGAAACGCAAGATAGAGGACACGCCGACAAGCAAGGTGCGCTCCCTGGCGATGGGCATGGTGGAGGTGCATGGCAGGGCCAGACGGCAGTACGCGCTGGTTGCTCCAATGACTCAAGCTGCGTGTGTCTATTATCGTCTGCGTAAATATCGACGGGACAAGAATAACAAGTGGAAGCTGGTCAAGGATGTCGACAGCAGTCACGTGGCATTTCAGATCGATGACGGCACAGGTTCTGTGGTTGTTGCGCCGCAAGGCGCTTCGGTTCAGGCAAAGACCCGGCAGAGCGGATATCCCGGACAAAACCCTTTGACCTTGACTGTGTTCAATAACGCAGATGAAAATGAAAAGTGGGTTGAGGACATTATTTACGAAGGGACGACGCTCTATGTCCTTGGCTTTGCCCAGCCGCTGAGAGAGGAGCGACGGAGCTTGCGTGATCGTACGGTTGAGAAGCTGCGTGAACTCAAGCTTGACCGCAACGCCCTGCATCGTTACGATGCAGATGGTGACGGCCAGATCAGCGATGATGAATGGCAGCAGGCGCGTAGTGACGCAGAACAGCTGGCGCTCAAGGAACAGCTGGCTGAAGGAACGGAGCGCAAACGTCAGGAAGAGTATGTTGTGATCACTCGACCTCCACAGCGCGGTATGCCTTTTGTGATTGCCGAGGCTGTTTCCGAGGCTCACCTGGTTCGTAACTATGGCTTGTTCAGTCTCCCGCTTATGGCTGCAGGGTTGATCCTGGCCGGTTTCGCTCTCTATCAACTGCTCATGTTTATCAACGTGTAGTACTCTTTCAGGAGGTTTTGTTATGACGGGCTGGATTGTTCTCGGTGTTCTGGTGTTTATCCTGGTTGGCCTGGTGTTGTATGTGATCACCATCTACAACGGCTTTATCTCCCTGAAAAACAACATTGAGCGCAACTGGAGCAACATTGACGTGCTCCTCAAGCAGCGTTATGACGAGCTGCCCAAGTTGATCAAGGTCTGTGAAGGCTACATGCAGCACGAGCAGAAGACCCTGGAGGCGGTGATCAAGGCGCGCTCCATGGCCGGGCAGGCGCGGACTGATGAGCAGAAAATGCAGGCCCAGAACATGCTGACCGATACCTTGAAATCGCTCTTTATGGTGGTCGAACGCTATCCTGAACTGAAGGCGGACAAGTCGTTCCAGCAGCTGGGCTACCGGATCACTGAACTCGAAGACCAGATCGCCGATCGTCGTGAGTTCCTCAACGAATCAGTCAATATCTACAATATCCGCATCGAGCAGTTCCCTGATGTGATCATCGCCCGCATCTTTAACTTTGCCAAGCGGACCCTGTGGCAGATCGATCCAGAACATCGCCAGGATGTTAAGGTTGAGTTTAAGCACACCTGAGACTGGTCTTTTGTGACAATTAAAAAGCGGGCCCGTTTGTTGACGGAGCCCGCTTTTATTTTGTCCTATAAAAAATATGTACGCATGAATCATCGTGCTTATTATGTCCTTTAGTTTAAATCTTCATGTACCTGCTGGTTGCTTTGTCTCTTTTGCTGTGGCTACTGATTTTACGGGGGGGGTGGGCGTGGTGTCTTTCGTACATATGGTGCTTTTTTGTGCTTTTTTGCTGAGCTCAACTGCAGTCTATGCAAATGAAAATATAACTTTTGAGTTGGGTGCCCGAGGGGGCGTCAACGATAACCGCAACGAGGAAGAATTTACGGCTGGGGAAATTTACCTCCTCAAGGAGTTACCTTGGGAGGGGCCTCTGACACAGTCCGTTTTCCTGTGCACCCGACTCGATGTAGGCGTCACTGTTTTTGAAGCTGCTGGTGAACATAGTGTCATGCTTGCTGTTGGTGGCGACCTGTTCATACCTATATAGGATGATCACCTTGAATTTGAGGTCGGCTTTCGACCGGCATATTTGAATGATTACAAACTTGGAGACGAGGATTTGGGTGGGAGCTTTCAGTTTACCTCTCACACAGGTGTGACCTTACGTTGGCATAAAATGAGCCTTAGCTATCGTCTTCAACATACTTCGAATGCAAGTATTTATGATCATAATAGTGGCGTGAATCTTCACCTGATTGGGTTGGGTTGTCGATTCTAGTCATCAAGGAGATTTAAACCCTGAGATAGAAGAAACCTATACTTAAAATACTCACTGAATTAAGGGTAGTTTTTGCAATGCTACCGCGTGACAATCACGGTGACTATTACACAATGTTATTACTGATGGTATGGTTATAAGTTGTGGTGTCATTACCTAGATAAAGTTCTTCTTCCTGTTTCTTTTTGGCGACACATAATTATGTCAAACACCAGTGGAAATATAGATTTATTGAAACAGGCTCAGTTGTTTGCGGACCTTTCCATCGAAGAGCTAGAGGCTGTTGCCTGTCGAGTTACGCTACGTGAATTCAAGAAGGGTGAAGTTATCCTTTATGAAGAGGATACCAACAGGTACATGTACTCGGTCTTGGAGGGGGAGCTAAAGGTTTATTACTCCTCTGAGGGGGGTAAAGAGTCGATTGTTGCTTTTCACGGTGCAGGCGACTCTTTCGGTGAAGTTTCCCTGATTGATCAGCAAACGACCCCGGCAACGGTCGCAGCGATGGAAAGATCTCTTGTCCTTATTGTCGGCAGAGAAGATTTTTTTGCAATTATCCAAAATCAGCCCAAGGTCATGCATAAACTGCTTCTACTGCTTTCGGGGCGTCTTCGCCACTCTTGGAACCAAGTTCGCATGCTCCATTTTAACGATGCCGCTAATCGTGTGATGGCTTCATTGAAGGAAATGGCTTCAGAACGTGGTGAGGAAGGGCCTGAGGGAGTGTTGCTGAAACTGCGGTTGACTCATCAAAACATAGCCGACATGACCGGTCTGACTCGTGAGACGGTCACACGCGTAATCGATAAATGGAAAAAGTCGGGTCTTTTGTCTATAGATGAAAATCGCTATATACTCATTCGGCACAGGTTTTTTGAAGAAAATTTCAGTTTGTGATTCAGATTACATCTTTCAGCTTTATCTCCCACTAAAATACAGACAATGATTTAGGTCAAAATTGTTTGGTCTATACTCTGCCCAGAGCAAACCGTGGGAAACTGCGGGACGCAGAGCTACGGAGCTAATAGAAGGTTCTCCTTCAGATGCCAGCCGAGCCGCCAGAGTTGTCAATACTCTGGCGGCTTTTTGTTTTTTTTAGGGAGGTTCACAATGAAATCAATTCCAGCGGGGCACAATGGTGATAGTTTTAAAAGATTTTCTGACTATCTATGGCAAGCACTTGTGCTGTTATTGCTTGCATTCTCCCTATTAGGTTTTTCTACCGAAAGCCATGCGGCAGAAATAACCTTTGCTCCAAATGGTTTGACGGTTAACGTTATGCCCGGAGAAACCGTTGCTGTGCCAATTACAGTGTCCTTGGAAAATACTTCTTTGTCGAACTCATATGCCAGCTTCGGGCTTGCCCACGTAGGTGGCTCTCTTGACCGTAATTGGATCAACAACCAAATTTATGTCTCTTTGAATTCCTGGTACAAAACACGTCAGGCTATTCTTCAGGTCAAGGTTCCCGCTGATGCTAAGGGCGGTATCTACAAGGGGATATTGAAAACTGTCTGGCTCAGGTCAAATGAGAGTGTTGCTCCTGCTGAGTTCGAAATCAATGTTGACGTAGATAGCTTTGTGAGTTGTAGCCAGGTGCCTTTGTTCTCAAATATTGTTGCTTTACAGGAATCCATGAATATGCACAACAACAAGCCGATCCAGATAGAGCTGTCGGGGTCTGTTGCTGTTCCTGATGGCTGTGAGATTGACAATGCACAGTATCAGCTCACGGATGAGTATGGAGAATTGGACAAGGTCGATGCACTGCAACTAAATGTTGATGGTAGCTTTGCCGTTGCTATACCTGTCGTTGCTTCGCGAAAAGGAAATGATAAAGACGGTAGACTTTATACGGTTAAATTTGTTGCAGAAAATGAGGCTGGTGTTGGTGAAAGCGTTGAGACCAACATCGTTATCATGCATGACAACAGGAAAAAATAGGTTTGTGTAAATTCTAAATCCTTTGCGTAAAATGAAAAGCCATCCGACATAACATCGGATGGCTTTTTCAGTGTGGGGTTGGAGGTGCTCGGTACTTTTACTCAAGCTTTCCTCAAATCGTCTCTAGTCCGCATGAGTGTCACAAAGTATTGAGATCGTCAGCTATATCGCTGGTAGACAAGATTCGTGACAGGCTAAAGAAAAAGGCCTCGCAGTCGGTAGATTGCGAGGCCTTGTATCTTGTGGTGCCCAGAGACAGAATCGAACTGCCGACACGAGGATTTTCAGTCCTCTGCTCTACCGACTGAGCTATCTGGGCGGGAGAAGGATTTGTAACCAAATGCGAACTTTATGTCAAGAAAAAAGCTGTCGTTGATTCTTTGCTTGCTTTCCATGGGGCTTTTTGTTACCAAGAAACACCACAAAATATGCATGAAGGTGGCATCGTAATGAAATCTCAAGGTTGGTTGTTTACAGGTTTTTCCTTTTGGTTTGGCAGCTTTTTTGGCTTGCCTGGCCGGGGTGAAGTCTGTTGACGGTCGATTGTCGATAGAATTACTGAAACCACGGGCGGGCTCAATCGGGGCGCCTGTGGTTTTTTCGTTTCGGGAAAGTAACGATGAAGGCCGCCGGGAAAGCCCTGCCGGCCTTTATTTTTTAACCGGAACTTTCCCAAAAGGGGACGCGAAAATGATTATTGTCATGTGCAAAGGCGCCAGCAAGGACGAGTCTGGCCGCGGTTAAGAGTCGTATCAAGGAGCTGGGTTACAAACCCCACGTTATCCATGGCGATACGCGCAATGTGGTCGGTGCTGTTGGTGATGAACGAGGCAAGGCGATTCTGCAGTCGATTGAGTCGATGCCGGGCGTGGAAAACGTGGTGCCGATTCTCAAGCCTTACAAGCTGGCGAGCAAAGAGGTCAAGCAGGAAAGGACTGCCGTTGAAATTTCTCCCGGGGTCGCCGTGGGTGGTGACCAGCTGGTTGTCATGGCCGGTCCCTGCTCGGTAGAGAGCGAGGAGCAGATTCTTGAAACCGCCCGTGCTGTCAAGGCCGCGGGAGCGACTGTGCTGCAGAGGCGGTGCGTTCAAACCGCGCTCCAGCCCTTATTCCTTTCAGGGCATGGAAGAAGACGGGCTTAAACTGCTGGCCATGGCTCGCGCAGAGACCGGTCTGCCGATCGTGACTGAAGTTGTCAATCCGCGGGATGTCGACCTGGTCGCCAAATATGCTGATGTCATGCAGGTTGGAGCGCGCAACGTACAGAACTTCGCCCTGCTGAAGATGCTCGGTAAAATTGACAAGCCGATCCTGCTCAAGCGCGGCATGTCAACGACCATTCAGGAATTCCTGATGAGCGCCGAGTACATCCTCTCCGAAGGCAACCAGAAGGTTATCTTGTGCGAGCGTGGTATTCGCACCTTTGAAACCGCAACCCGCAATACTCTTGATATCTCTGCCGTGCCCGTTCTGCAGGAGCAAACCCACCTGCCGATTATTATCGATCCTTCCCATGCCACCGGCCATGCTTCGCTGGTGCCGAGTATGTGTTACGCGGCAGTGGCTGCCGGCTGTGACGGTTTGATCGTTGAGGTTCATCCTCACCCGGAGGTTGCTGCGAGCGATGGCCCTCAGTCTCTGCGCCCGGCTGATTTCCAGCTGATGATGACAAAACTTGCTGAGTTTGCCAAGGTTGTCGGCAAGAAACTTTAACCTTGATGCGTGAGAAGTGACACGAAGAAAACCTTTTGCCGGAGTCTGATATGTTTTTGATCCCCCTGAACCAGATTGAGAGTGTTGACCTTGTTATCCATGCCCTGCGCGCGGCAGGGTGGCGAGGCGGATTGCAGCATGTGCCCGGTGCGCAAGGTCTGCACCAAACAGTGTCTGTCTGTCGCTGACGGTATTCAGCAGATGGTTGCGACCAATACCCTGCCGAACATGGGCCTGCTCCAGGAAGAGCAAGTGAAGAGCCCCAGAACGACCCTGAAGACCCCAATGGCGGTGGCTCCGGGACGCATCTGCGTATCGTTAAATAACTCTGCATTAATATCTTGAGGAAGAGCTGATTATGAATCTCGCTAAACTGGCCCTGGAAGTACCGAATATCCTTTTGCCCAAAGCAGGCATTGATCTGAACCGTTGGGCCGTGATTGCCTGCGATCAATATACCTCGGAGCCGGAATACTGGCAGGCTGTTGATCAACTGGTCGCCGATCAGCCGTCGACTTTGCGCCTGGTCTTCCCTGAAGTCTACCTGGAAGACGCGGATGGTGATAAGCGGATTGCCGATATCAACGCCAGCATGGAGCAGTACCTGGCTGAGGGTGTGCTTGCCGAGCAGGGCAAAGGCTTTATTCTGCTTGATCGCAAGACCAGTCATGTGGAGTCACGTAAAGGGCTGATTGTCGCTCTCGACCTTGAAGCCTACGATTATCGCCCCGGTTCCAAAACCTTGATCAGGGCCACCGAAGGAACCATTGTTGACCGCCTGCCGCCACGTATCCGGGTCCGAGAAAATGCGGCTGTTGAGTTGCCGCATATCATGGTGCTGATTGATGACCCTGAGCAGACAGTGATCGAGCCACTTTTCGAGGCGGAACTGGAGCAGGTTTATGATTTTGAGTTGATGCAGGAGAGCGGTCACCTGCGAGGCTGGAAGGTCAACCAGTCGCTGCTGCTCGAACAGGTGGCCACCGCCCTCGAGGCCCTGGCGGAAAAAGAACGTTTCCAGAAGCGCTATGATGTCGACGATGACGAAGTCATGCTCTATGCCATGGGTGACGGCAATCACAGCTTTGCCACGGCCAAGGCCATCTGGGAGCAGCTCAAAACAGAAGCTTCAGACTCCTGCTGAGGTCATGGACCACCCGGCGCGCTATGCACTGATCGAATTGGTTAATGTGCATGATCCGGGTCTGGAGTTCGAAGCGATCCACAGGGTGGTTTTTGATGTCGATGCTGACGATTTAATCAAGCAGGCGGAGGCCTATTATCAAAAGACGGGAACTCCTTGCCGCATTGCCTGGCACGACGACCTCACTTCGACAGCCGCCGCGGCTGAACAATCGGGCAATGCCCATGCGATTCCTTTTGTCGCTGCCGGGCGTTTGGTTTGCTTGAGATTGCTGACCCGCAGCTGACTCTTGAGGTTGGAACCCTGCAGAATTTTCTCGATGATTATCTGCAGAACCGTGCATCAGCGCGCATCGATTATATTCATGGTGATGATGCTGTATCCAGGCTCGGAAGCCAGCAAGGCAACGTCGGCTTCTATCTGCCTTCCATCTCCAAGCACGACCTTTTTCGCACCATCGTGCGTGACGGAGCCTTGCCGCGCAAGACCTTTTCCATGGGTGAAGCAGATGAAAAACGTTTTTACCTCGAGGCTCGCAGGATTACCCGCTTGAGACCATTGACAACCTGCCGGGAAAAGTAGTAAAAACGGCCTTCCGGTAGCTTTTTACACCTGCTGAAAACAAAGATCGCCGACCATGAAAGTCCTCGTCTGGACGGTGCGGCGTTTTTTGTTTTTTCAATCGAATAATTTTGTCAGGAGTCAATCGATGAACAAAGTCCGCACCTATAACAAAATCTCTATCAAGGGCCTGGAAAAGTTTTCCCTCGACAAGTATGAAATTGCCAGTGAAATTGGTACTCCCGATGCGCTGATGCTGCGTAGTCATGTGCTGCAGCCGGAAGATATCGAAACCTCTGTCAAGGCCATCGGTCGAGCCGGTGCCGGTGTCAATAATATCCCGGTTGAAAATTGTACAGACCGCGGTATCGTCGTCTTCAATGCTCCAGGTGCCAATGCCAACGCCGTTAAGGAACTGGCGGTTGCTGCGATGCTCCTCTCCTGTCGCGATATCGTCGGTGCTATCGACTTTGTCCGCAAAGAAGGGTCAGGGCAAGAGCGCCGAGGAGTTGCACAAGCTGGTCGAGGGCGGCAAGAAGACCTATGGTGGCACGGAACTGAAAGGCAAAACTCTTGGTGTTGTCGGACTTGGCGCCATCGGCTCGCTGGTTGCCGAAACCGGTCTGATGCTTGGCATGAAAGTGCTGGGCTATGATCCTGCTCTTTCCGTTGCTGCCGCCTGGCGTCTTTCGCGAGACGTTGAGCGGATGGAGAACATGCAGTCTTTGCTCGCCAAGTCGGATATCGTGACTTTGCATCTGCCGGTTCTCGAAGCGACCCGTAACCTGATCAACAAGGAGCTGATAGAAAGCTTCAAGCCTGGGGCAACCCTGATCAATCTCTCACGGGAAAAAGTGGCTGATACGGAGGCGATTCTCTCCGGTCTTGAGACGGGTCGCATTGGCCAGTACCTGACTGATTTTCCGGTTCAGGAGTTGATGGGCAACGACAAGGTTGTGCCGATCCCTCATCTCGGCGCCAGTACCGAAGAGGCAGAAGAAAATTGTGCCATCATGGTGGCCGACCAGTTGATCGATTTTCTCGAGAACGGCAACATCATGAATTCAGTCAATTTCCCCAACATTACCCTGGAGCGTAATGGCGGTTATCCGTATCGCCTTCTCCAACCGCAATGTGCCGAAGATGCTCAACCAGGTCCTCTCCGTATTGGCGGATCAGGACCTGAACGTCATCGACATGATCAACAAGAGTCGAGACGAAGTGGCCTACAACATTATTGATATCGATAGCGAGCCGTCGGCAGAACTCGTAGAGACTCTTGAAGCGATTGACGGTGTTATCAAAGTTCGTATCCTTTAAAATATTTTTCTAAACATTTAAGGCAGGAGGATCACATGTCCCAGCAAGTTTATAACTTTGGTGCCGGTCCGGCGATGTTGCCGGTTGCCGGTGATGGAACGTATCCGCGAAGAATTCCTGGATTTCCAGGGACTGGGTGTCTCGGTCATCGAGGTCAGCCATCGTGCCAAGCAGTTTGAAAAAGTTCTGCTGGACGCTCAGGAGCGTTTCCGTCAGTTGACCAACCTGCCGGATAACTACAAGATCCTCTTTGTCCATGGCGGCGCGCGCATGCAGTTCTCGGCTCTGCCGATGAACCTGGCCGGTCTTTCGGCGAGCAAAAAATGTCTCTATGTCGAGACAGGCAATTTTGCCAAGCTGGCCAACAAGGATGCCAAGGCTTACGGTGATATCAAGGTCATTGCCAGCAGCGCCGACACCAATTACGATCGTCTGCCCGACTATTACTCCGGAGATGATCGACCAGGATGCGGCTTACCTGCACCTTACCACCAACAACACCCTGTATGGCTCACGCTACAACCAGTTCCCGGATGCCGGCAAGGTGCCAATGATTGCTGACCAGACCTCGGAGATCCTCTCCCGCGTGGTCGATTACAGCAAGTTCGGCTGTATCTATGCCGGGCTGCAGAAAAACCTCGGCCCTTCCGGAACCGCAATCGTTGTCATCCGTGAGGACCTGCTTGGCCATGCTTCTGCGGAGACGCCGGTGCTGCTCAACTACGAGCAGTGTGCCAAGGATAACTCCCTGACCAATACGGCCAACACCTTTGCCATTTATGTGACCGGTCTGGTCCTGGAGTGGTTGCAGGAGCAGGGTGGCATTGCCGCGATCGAAAAGATCAATGAGCAGAAGGCCAAGACCCTCTACGACCTGATCGACGCCGGTGATTACTATCGTGGCGTCATTCAGCCCGAGTTCCGCGGCACCATGAACGTCAGCTTTAACCTGGCCAGCGAAGAACTCGAAGCCAAGTTCCTCAAAGAGGCAGGCGAGCAAGGCTTGTATGCACTCAAAGGCCACCGCAGCGTCGGTGGTATCCGCGCCTCGATTTACAACGCCATGCCCCTGGCCGGAGTTGACGCTCTTGCCCGCTTTATGAAGGAATTTGAGAGCAAGAACGGTTAATGGTTCGGGCACTTTGTGTAAAAGTGCCCCCTGAAAATCTGTGGGGGACGCTTCCTGCTTGGGGAGTGCCCCCATTTTTCTTTTGGAGGCTGTTGTGCCTGAAGATGCTTTGCAAGGTGAGGCCGGTTGGGAATCTTTTGATGCCCCCGCGCTGGTTGGTGAAACGCTGCGCTTTGTTTCCGGAGACCGGACCGGCAGACCGCTTTCGGATGAGCTTATTTTCGCGACCAGGAACAGAACCTGGTGGCGCGTGTCTGGTTTGGCCCGGTGACAGAAGGGCCACCCGGCCATGCTCATGGCGGCAGTATTGCCGCGGTGTTTGACGAAGTCCTCGGTCTGGCGGCCTGGGCGGCATGGCCACAAGATTGTGGTTGGCAACCTGAACGTCAATTTTCGGCAGTTGTTGCCGATACAGACGGTTGTCCAGGTCAATACCGAAGATTATCTCAGTGCAGGGCCGCAAGATCATGGTTCATGGCGAAATTTGCAGCCTGGACGGGGCAACCTATGCCACGGGTGAATGCCTCTGCATCACCTTGACCGATGCACAGATTGCCTCCTCCGGAAAGACTTAAGCTATACGCAAAGAGTACGTTGACAGCGAAAAATCTTCATCTTAGAATCACCGCCTCAAAGTATATACCACTCAGCATCCTGGAAGGAAAGAAGGACATGAAAGTCATTGTTACAGACGAGATCTCGGAAAAGGGTCTTGAACTTTTGGAGAAAGATCCGCGCGTCCAGCTGGATGTACGCCTTGGCCTGGAAGACTTCTGAGCTGCATGCTTTGATCGGCGAATACGACGCTATCATTACCCGCTCGGGAACCCAGGTCGACGCTGAGCTTTTGCAGCATGCCAGGAATCTGAAGATGATTGCCCGGGCCGGAGTCGGCATCGACAATGTCGATGTGGCGGCAGCGAGTGAGCGGGGCATTATTGTCGTCAACGCTCCCTTTGGCAACACCAACTCCGCCGCAGAGCATTCGATGGCGATTCTCCTCTCCATGTGTCGTAACGTACCGGATGCCAATGCCAGCCTGAAAAGCGGCCAGTGGCAGAGAGCTCCATTTACCGGCTATGAACTTAAACACAAGACCATGGGGATCATTGGCCTCGGCAAGGTCGGTGGTCGTGTCGCCTTGCGCTCCCGGGCTTTCGAGATGGATGTGGTCGTTTATGATCCCTATATCAGTGAAAAAAGGGCGGCGGACTTCGGCACCCGCCTGGTCTCTCTTGACGAGCTGGTCAGCACGGCGGACGTCATCTCTGTGCACACGCCCCTCAATGATGAAACCCGCGACCTGATTACGGCTGAGCATTTTTCTGCAATGAAAGACGGCGTGCTGATCGTCAACTGCGCCCGGGGCGGTATTATCAACGAGGAGGCAATGCTTGCCGCGCTGGAAAGTGGTAAAGCGGGAGGGGCAGCGTTTGATGTCTGGAGCGAGGAGCCGCCCAAAAGTGAGGTCCTGAAAAAGATGATCGCCCACCCGCGCATGGTTGTGACCCCTCACCTGGGCGCCAACACTTTTGAGGCCCAGACCAATGTGGCCATCGATGTCAGCCGTGAGATCCTCAACCTGCTCGATGGCAAACCTGTGGAAAATGCCGTGAATATCGCCCGCTTCGATCCGGACCTTATGGCGCAGATGCGACCTTTCATGGATCTGGCGGCGTTGATGGGTGATTTTATCTCGCAGCTGGCACCGGAAAACCCGGGCAAGGTGATCTTTAACTACACCGGCAAGCTTGCTGCTCATGATTGCATGCCGATAACGGTTGCCGGCCTGGCGGCACTGCTTAACCGCTGTACCGATCAGGAAATCAACATGGTTAATGCCAACCTGGTTGCGGAACGCCGTGGACTGGTCGTTGAACAGAGTCGATCTACCGAATCAGAGTTCTTTTCCAATCTGATCACCATGAGCCTTGAGACCCCTCAGGGCAAACGCACGATTGCCGGTACGCTCTTTGAGGGAACGCCGAAGATCGTCAAGATGCGGGACTTTGCCACTGATTTTACTCCCGAGGAGCATATGCTGGTGTTGAATTACGAAGACCGGCCGGGGCTGATCGGTAAGATCGGAACGATCCTCGGCGAGGCTGAAGTCAATATCGGCGCTATGAACCTTGGTCGACAGGGTAAAGGCGGTGAAGCCATGGTGGTTCTTTCAGTGGATTCGCCGATTGATGAAGCCATTGTGGCCAAGTTGAATGAAGCCATAAGTGGGCGTTTCGTAAAGTCCGTGCATTTGAATTTGTGATGCGCGATGAGTTGGGCAAAGAGCGTAGAGTCAGAGAAACTTCACCTTCTTTGCTGCAATGAAATTTAGGGGCTAGAGATAAATGTCTAAAAGTGCCGTTTCGCTTTCAGTTGTTGTCCCCTGCTACAATGAGGCTGCAACTCTTTGTGCTTGCATCGAGAAGGTGCTCGAGTTGCGCGATGAAGGGGTTACACTCGAAATCGTCATTGTTGATGATGCCTCTTCCGACGGCAGCCCTGAAATTGCCCTCGATCTGGCTCAGAATTCATCGGTAATAAAGTTACTTCGACATGAGCGCAACCAGGGTAAAGGGGCTGCCCTCCGCACCGGCTTCAAAGAGGTCACAGGCGACTTTGTTGTCGTTCAGGATGCAGATCTTGAGTACGACCCTCATGAAATTCTGGATCTTCTGACGCCACTGGTTGATGGTCGTGCCGACGTCGTCTACGGTTCCCGTTTTCTTGGCGGAAGGCCGCATCGAGTCCTGTATTTCTGGCACTCTTTGGGCAACAGGTTGCTGACTTTTCTCTCCAACATGTTTACGGATCTTAACCTGACGGATATGGAAACCTGTTACAAGGTTTTCCGGCGCGAGGTCATTCAGAGTATCGATATTGAAGAAGACCGCTTCGGCTTCGAACCTGAGATTACCGCCAAACTGGCACAGAAAAAACTGCCAATATATGAAATGGGCATATCCTACAGCGGCAGAACCTATGATGAAGGCAAAAAGATAGGCTGGCGTGATGGGGTCAGGGCGCTCTACTGCGTGGTTCGATATAATGCTCCGGCATTTCCATTGCCGATACAGTTTCTTGTCTACCTGTTCATTGGCGGTACCGCAGCTCTTGCTAATCTGCGTTTTTTTCCTGGTTATGCTGGCGTTGGGGTTGAAAGTAGCGACGGCGGCGCTCCTTGCTTTTTTTATGGCGGCCGGCGTTAATTATTTGCTGTGCGTTAAACTGCTTTTTAAGCGGCGATCACGCTGGACAGGTTCGACAGAGATATTGGTCTACGTCGGACTTGTCGTGGCGATTGCGCTGGTTGATATGCAGATTACCCAGGCTCTCGTTGCCAACAGTATGCCGGCCTGGTTTGCTAAGATTGTTGCCTCGGGTGTGGCGCTCGGCCTGAATTTTCTGGGACGGAGGAATTTGGTTTTTGCCCAGAAAGCCAAGCCTTGATTTGTCTGCATGTTACGCTTGACCGCTTGTGTAAGGACTTTTCCTAGTGCCCGTGCGGCTAGTTCGCCGCACCGGGCACTAGTGCGAAGTAAGACGAGAAAAGCCAGGTAGCTTGCGAAGATTTTGCAAGTCCGGATCTGTTTGAATCAACTCCCAGTTGCTGTAGCCGTGCTCTATCGCTCCTTGCAGCCAGCTCATCCCCTTTTCAAGCTGACCCTCTACAGCATAATAACAAGCGATATTGTAGTACAGGGACGGATTGTAATCGGGGTTGTTCCTGACAACCTTCTCATATTGCTCGACCGCTTCAGCTTTTCGGCCCAGTTGCGATAATACTATCCCCAGGTTGACTCTTGCGTCCCAGTTGTCGGGCTTCGCTTTCACTGCCTCGCGAAAGTGCTTAAGTGCATCCTCTGGACGGTTTTGTTTCATCGCCACCATGCCGAGGTTGTTATGTGTCAGCGTGCTGGTGTTGTCAATTGAAACAGAGGTCAGATAAGCTTCCTTTGCCGCGGTCAACTCGCCACGTTTTTCCAACTCGTAGCCGATGTTGTAATGAGTCGGTGCCTCCATTGCGGCTTTGGAGACCAGGGGCCAGTTGACCAGAGTGGCAAACATCAGGGCGATGATGACACTGATGGCAGTGACCAGGAGTTGCTTGTTTATGATGTGTCGATAAAGGCCTGTAACGCCAGCGGCGGCAAAAAGCAGCATTATGGCGGTCATGGGGTAGCGGTAACGGGCAAAAACGAAGAAGAGCGCGACGCTGGCGGCAAAACAAAACCATAACCATACAAGCCCCCAAAAATCTTTGCGTTTCTGCCAATTCAAGCAAATACCAAGAATGGCCAGCGGTAAAAGAACTCCAAAATGGAAAATATGTCCCAGAGCGTTCAGAAGCTTGGAAAAACGATAGTGAGCATAAATGCTCTCTGAATCGCTTATCTCTGTCGAATTCCAGGTCATTAACCATTTTCTGGCCATCAATTTGAGCCAGCCGGACGGGTTCTCCCGGATGTCGGAGAGGGCTTTGTCCAGCCAGTAATCGGATACTTCATTTGGTGTTAGCTCCTGCCCGAGAGCCTGTTCAGCCAGAGCCTGCGCATCTGCTCGTTCATACTTCCAGTCACTGTGGTCCCATATCAAAGGGCGGTAAAAGCCGGTAGCATCCTTGCTGTTACCAATGTAAAAGTTGGGACCCAGCTGGGAAGTCGTCAAGACAAATTCACCGCCAACGACATAGTTGCGAAGGGTGACCGGGAAAAAGATGATAGCCAAGCCGATTGCCAGGAACAGCGCTCTGGTCAAAATCTGCGGCAAGCCATTTTTGCGGAAATAAAGTATCAGCCAGAGGCCAATCGCCGGGATCAGGATGAGAGCGTTTTCCCGGACCAGAGCAAAGCACTGCCAGGACAATCCCGACCAGGATCCATACGCCTGGTTGCAGCTGCTGGTCTTGCTTGTGGAGTGTTTTGCTGATCAGAAAGAGCAAAAGACACATAAAAAACATGCCCAGTACGGCTTTCTGAATCAAGAGATCAAAAAAGAGCAGCCGGGGCATAAAGCGAGAGTAGAATGCCGGCTAGCCAGCCGCTCTTTTGATTGAAAAAACGTGCCCCTGCACCGGCCAGAAGCACGCATGATACTGACCCGATCAAAGCTTGTATCAGGCGAATGAGAATAAAATCGCGAGAGCCAATGGTGTAAATCAGCGCCAGGAAATGAGGATACAATGGAGCTTGATAAAAAGTACGTTCGCCAATCCAGCCTTTTTGCACAATTTCCTGGGCCCAGACATCATAACTTTCCGCGTCACCCAGCAGGGTCGAGATGATTGGGTGATCAATGATTTCAAAGAGATATACGAGGCGAATTACCAGCGCAAAAAGGAAGATAGCTAAATAAGGCCATGCCCTTTTTAGCCAGGATCTGGCAGTGGAGATGTTGTTTGAACGGGGGAACTTATTTGCCATAACTATCAAAAGTCGGACGTTAAGAAGTCGAATGAATAAGATCTTTTTGCCCGATTACGTGCAGCCGAAGCATGCTTGGCGGCCAGATTCAATAGTAAAGCAATAATCGGCGAAATCTATAGCCGTCCAGGAGTCATAATTAACGCAAAATGGTTGCTGAAGCCACACAATTATAAAATATTCTCAAACGTCTATGCTTCTGGTAGAGTAATTTGCTGAAAAAGCACAGGATGGTTACAGCGTGCCTTTTATGACTGAAGATGTTTCCACATCACAAGCAAGGGCTTCTGGCTTAGCTCTTGTTCTTATCCGCCTGCTGCTGATCTGGAGGCTGCAACCCGGTTCTTCCTGCTGCCGGGGATAGGGGTTTTGGTTGTGACGATGACGGCGCCGGGATTGTTCCGGCCATTTGCCGTTCAGCCCCTTACGTGGGTAAAGATTACTAGCAAGCTGTTTACGAGTCTGACTGATGAAGTCTGTTGTTCTTTTGGTCGTTGATGATTGGTTGTTGCATTTATGAATAAAAAAAATATGTTGATTAATCTCCTTACTGTGCTGGTGAGCATCAGTTGTCAGCTTGATTGTCTGCGAGGTCTATCTGCTGGCGACCAATTGGTCCCCCCAAAAAACAACCAGTGATTATTTGCAGTTCGGTTATTCCACGGGGGTTCCGGTTTGGGATGAAGATGGTCTTCTGGAAGAAGCCCAACCCGTTAAGGTCAAACTGTTCGAAAGTGATGAAGACCTGTTTTGGAAAACCATCCCAAATACTGACTTTACCAATGCTCAGGGGTTTCGCGGAACACAGGACATTTCTGTCGCAAATAATAATGACGCAATCCGAATTTTGATCTTGGGAGATTCGTGCTCATTCCTCGGCAGAAAGTTATACGCAGAATTTCTGCATGACAAACTGACTCGGGATAACCCCGGGACGACCTTTGAGATTATCAACGCCTCAGTGCCTGGCTACACCAGCTTCCAGGGAGAAAAAATGCTTGAGCCAGTTGTTGAAGTATAAACCGCATTACGTTTCTATCTACTTTGGCTGGAATGACCACTGGATATTGCCGTCGGGATATAGCGATCAGTTTCATTTCGAACTGATCCATAGCTTTAAGGTCGTTCAGCTTGTCCGGATCATGTTTGCCCGGGTAACGAATATGCGCGATTACCGTGTTCCCCTTGACGACTATCAAGCAAACCTGACGGCCATGGTAGAACAACTTCAGCACAATGGTGTCATCCCGATTCTGATCGCTGCGCCTGCCGGATATACCAATAAAGGCATGCCTTCGTGGGCGTTTGGTTTTTACCGGGAATATTATCGCATGACGGCTGAAGAGATCAGGGCGATACCAAAGACCCACAATGCTTATGCAGATGTTGTGGCCCGGGTGGCAAAAGACCACAAGACGATTTTTGTGGATATGCCAGCATATCTGAACCGCTTGTCACCTGCCATGAAGACTTTTTTCAGGACTGATCTTATTCATCTGAAAGATCGGGGGCATGAAGCCATAGCCGACGAAATTTACAACCAGATAGAGAGTTATAACTCTGCTAATAACTTAACCTGGGAAAGCTTGTTGCGTAAAAAGGCAAGCGGTAAGGTTACTGAAAGTCCTGTTCGGTATTAACCGGCAGCCAGGCAGATTCACTCACGTCAGAAAAAGTGGTTCCGCGCTTTTTGGTATCAATCCACGTTCTTCCGCTCGTGTCATTAGAACCTCGACGGCAGCGACTCCCTGTTCACCAAGATCCAGAGAGAAATCATTGACGTAAAGCTCGATGTGCGCATCGATGACCCTGTCGTTCAGTTCCTGGGAGTGCTTTTTGATGTAGGAGCGCGGAAGCTGTGGATTCTGACGTGCAAATTCAAGGCTGGCCCGAATTGCCCGGTCAGCGGCTTGGATCGTTTCCTGGCCGAGGTCGCGTCGGGCCAGGATGCCGCCGAGAGGAATAGGCAGGCCGCTATCCTTTTCCCACCAGGCACCGAGGTCAAGAATCTCATGAAAGCCTGCCTGCTTGGTAGGTGAATCGGGATTCGTGGATAATGACCCCGGCGTCAGCCTCGCCTCGTTGCAGAGTCGGCATGATCTGTTCGAAAGGAACCGTTAACAGCTTGTCATAACCTTCCCCGTAAAGCTGCAGCAGAAGGTTTGCTGTCGTCAGTTTGCCGGGAATCGCAATACGCTTGCCGCGCAGGCTTTGCATGTCTTGCGCTTTTGGGGCAATAACCAACGGCCCGCAGCCTCGCCCGAGTGCTCCTCCACTGCGCAGCAGAACATAACGATCTCGTAAATGGCCCAGGGCATGGTAAGAAACTTTTGTCAGGTCGAGCAGGCCTTCGAGCGCCAGTTGATTGAGAGTCTCCACGTCCTCCAGACGCTCTTCGATCCTGTAGCCCGGGATCGTAACTTTATTGTGAGCGAGAGCATAAAAAATATAGGTGTCATTAGGGCAGGGCGAGTAACCCAGGCTCAGGGTCTTCATTGTGGTGGTTGCTCCGGCCAGGTTTTGAGCAGCACAAGGATGGCTTTTTGTGCGGCAGCCATGCCGGCAGGGAGATCCCAACGGCTGGTGTCCCGATCTTCAACCAGGTTGGAGATGCCGCGGACTTCGAGTAAGGGTATTGAGAGTTGCTGGCAGGCCAGGGCAACCGCTGCTCCTTCCATGTTCTCGCAGATGCCCCCGGTGCGTTCAGCAATTTCGGTCGCAGCAACCGTCGATCCTGTACAGGTGGAGACGGTGACGAAAGGGCCGCTGCACAGTTTTATCTTGTGGTCTGCGGCATGGGTTCGCAGGACAGGGTCCGCCCAGGCGTACAGCTCATTGCTGACGGGCCAGTCGTTGTAAAATTTTTCCGGCGTCCGACGCATGGCCAGCTTTATCGCGGCCAGATCTTGAAATCCTGCGGGGGTTGCGACGCCCTCGTCAGCAAAAGTTTCGGTGCTGGCAAGCGCCAGGTCGCCCAGCTTCAGAGCTGTCCTGGATAGGCACCGCCGCAACCGAACAGCAGCAGCGCCTCTGCTTGACAGCTGCTCAACAGGCTCACAGCTGTGGCTGCCGCAGCAGCTTTGCCGATGCCGCTGTGTGCCAGGGTGACATGCCTGCCGAGATGTGCCGGACGTCAAGGTGATGCCGTTGACGGATTCCTGCGCAAAATCCTGCAGAGACTGCTCTGATCAGGTTTGTTTCTTCGGGGACTGCTGCGAGGAGAGCGATCATCAGGTCAGATTAAGGGTTAAGGGTTAAGGGTTAGTAGGGTTAAGGGTTAAGGGTTAAGGGGAGTCCCTTGACCTTTTGCCCTGAACCCACTACCAGCGGTTAAGGTTTATACCAGCCGTCGCGGATCAGGTCGCGACGCAATTCATGACCGGCATTGCGGATGACGCCGTTGTACCAGAAATGCTCCTCAGTGGAGCTTGTGCCCGGGCAGTCCAGGCGCTTGCGGTTGTCGATGAGGCTCTGACGAAACTTTTCGTCCGGCTCTTTGAGCACCTCAAGAATGCGGCTCTTTGAGCGGCTCTTCGCTGGCGGATAGCACATAATGCAGGATATCACGCAGCTGCAGTCCCATGCGGTACTCCCATAGGTCGCCTTCAAAGTTGCTGCAGCATTCCTGGACGAATTCGTTCCAGTCGAGCAGGAACGCACCAAAATCATCGTCGGCAAATTCTTCATAATCCGGGTGCTGGCTGAGAATCTCTTCGATCGTCTTCTGCTCCTTGCGTGAGAAGAAAAAGGAGAGGCTCTCTTCAACCGGGTACATGTCGAGTTTGTCAATCAATTCGCGACAAAAGTGGGCATAATCAAGATCACGGTCGCTAAAACCCTGCAGCTCTTCGGGAAGGCTCTCTCGCTCAAGACAAAGCAGGGAAAGGTGGTCATGGCCCAGCTCTGTATGCAGCAGCAGGTCTGGCCGATGAGGAATCCTGGCTTGAGCCAGTTGGGTGGTGAGTCGCAGGTGGTTATCGGTAAAAAAGGTCAGAACTTTTTCCTCGGAATAAAACATCTCCTGGCTGGAGCGATTGTTCGCCAGGCCAAAACCGACAAAGCCGTCATGTATCAGGCGGTCCCAGTAAGGGGCGATGACCTCAAGGATCTCGGAGGTCGGCATATAGGGTGAATAGTGAATGGTCGGGGCCGGAGGTTCCTGTATCTTTAACGTTCGGTTCAGTGGTGTAGAACTCGAGGATAAAGAATGCCTCATCAGGCATGTTTTCGGTGAATTGGTTGAAAATTGTCTGCACCCGGGCAGGGTCTGCCAGAACGGAAAAATGATAGGTGTCGTTTGAGTTTTCCAGGAGGGAAAAACTATAACCTTCCTGCAGATTGCGCGATCTGAGCCGCGCTTGCGGCCAGAGCTGCAGACCTGCAGGAAAATTTGTAAAAATGTCAGACAATGAGAACCTCTTCTGCGGTTTGGGCACGGAGCTTTTGATTACCTGCTTATGATGCGGCAATCGTCTTTGTGAAGTCAACATTAAGTCGATAAATGGGCTTTTATGCTGCCGTTCATTGTTTAGGAGATGTTGCCTGAAACCTTTTTGTGTTAGGTGCAGAAAAGGGTTATGAAAAGCTTAGTCGGTGGGCTAAACTGTCATTTAATATAAGTAAACTGATTTTATCTAAAATGAATTTTCCGTTGACATGGAGTGCCACTTGGGCTATATCCATGCGGTGGATAAAACCCTATTCTATTGTAGGTAGACTACTTAAGTGTTATCCGCCCCTATGTTAAATTCAAAAATTGCAAAGCATTTTTCATAGCAACCAGCCGGCAGGCAGAGCAGCGCCTCCTGCTGAAAAACTCCAGCAAACAGAGGAATTCAAAGATGGCCAAAAAAGCGATTACACCGTCACTGAAGAATCCATTTGATCCACCTGAGACAGTTGAATTCACCATTCCTGGTGAAGTCGCCGGCGTGCGTGGTGGCTTACGAAGAGGTTATGCAGGAAGGCCATGACCTGATCCAACGGCCGATCAAATCCGTTGCTGTCGGTCAGATTGAAAAACAGCATTTCAAAAAGCGTATGACTGTCTGGGAGAGGATCAATGTCCTGACCCAGGCCAAACCCAACATCCTGTTTCAGAACTGGGGCAAGAACCTCGATGGTGCATCCCTGGTCACGGGAATCCTCAATATCAATGGCCGGGACGTCGGCGTCTATGGCCACGATTTCACGGTACGGGCCGGTTCCATCGATGCGACCAACGGCAACAAGCTTGCCCGCCTCTTTAAAATGTGCGGTGAGAAGGGGCTGCCTCTGATCGGCATGAACGACTCCGCGGGAGCTTTTGTCCCTGCCGGTGTCGGCGGACTTGACGGATACGCTGAGGCCTTCACCGCGCTGCGCAAAATCAGCGGCGTGGTGCCGACCGTCATGTGCATGTTCGGATTTAATGCCGGCGGCGGCTCGTATCTGCCTCGTCAGGGCAGCTTCCTCATCCAGCCCAAAGACACCTTCTTCGGCCTGACCGGCCCCGGCGTTGTCAAGTCGGTGCTCGGTGAAGACATCACCCCCGAAGAGCTCGGTGGGCCCAAGGTTCATTGTGCGTCCGGCGTAACCGACCTGACCGTGGCCGATGAAACCGCAGCATTACGCACTGCTGTACGCCTGATGAGCTACCTCCCTGATAATAACTACAGCATGGCCCCTTTCCAGGAGACCAGTGATCCCCTCGACCGCAAGACCTGGGAGATCAACACCCTGCTGAAAAAAGCTTTTAATTCGCCAACCGGTTTCAATACGCCGTTCGATGTCTCAATTATCATTCAGCAGATTTGTGACCATGGTGATTACTTCGAATTGCAGCCAGAGCGCTCCCGCGAGGCGATCACCGCCCTGGGACGCCTCGGTGGCAACGTGGTCGGCTTTGTTGCCAATAACAGTGCCGTTGCTTCCGGCCAGATTGATTGCGACTCGGCGCTGAAGATTGCCCGTTTTGTCCGTTTCTGCAACATCTACAACATTCCATTGATCTTCATGGAAGACACGACCGGCTTCCTGCCGGGGCGTGAGCAGGAAGCCCGCGGTATCGTTCAGGCCGGTCGCTCGATGCTCGATTCGATCATCGATGTGCGGACACCGCGGATTCTGTTGATTCTGCGGAATGCTTATGGTGGCGCCTACGCGTCGTACAATAACTATCCGACCGGCGCCGATCTGGTCCTGGCCCTGCCGACCACCCGCCTCGCGGTTATGGGTCCGGCAGGTAAGGAATTTGTTTACAAGGGCGAACTGCGCAAGGTTCGCTCTGCGGTGCAGAAGATGGTCGCCGATGGCATCCTGGCCAGAATCAAAGGCGGGCATGGACGGTGCGGAAGCCAAGAAGGATGCCGAGGCCGAAGCTGCAGAATGGCTCAAGGCTTCAGGAGGCTGAACTTAATCTGCGCTACGAGAAAGAATTGATGAACCCGAAAGAGGGCCTCGCCCTTGGTTCTATCTCCTCACTGGTTATGCCGACCGACCTGCGCCAGGTCCTCAGTGAGAACATGAACTTCCTGTTGCGGCACTACAAGCCATCTTCCTGGCAGGACGTCCAACGCGAATTCCATTAATCACTGCGGATATTATTGACATAAGCGAATCAAGGTTTCGATTTGGAGATATAAAGCAATGGCACAGAATAATAATTACACAAATAATCCACTGATCCACAGTGATCGTCGCTTGAGTCAGTCCGACTCGGAATGGGTCCGTTCTTTCTCGTGCGAAGACCTCAAACCGTTGATCGTTTGTCGCGGCCCGATCCGATCTGGAAGCGATGAACGTTTACGAGGAAATGGGGATCAGCCACTACGGTATCCTGCTTTCAGAGAAGGACTCGATCGTCTATCCTAACGCGCTCTCCCCTGAGTTGCGTTTACTCACCGACAACAGTCGCGTTCACCGGGTTCCTGATTACACCGGCGCCTCCAAAGAAGAACGTGTTGAGCGTATCGGTCAGATCATCGAGATCGCCAAAGATAACGGTTATGACTCGATCTTTGCCGGCTATGGTTTTATGGCTGAGGATGATGAGTTTGTTGCGGCGATCGAGGATGCCGGGCTGAAATTCATCGGTCCGTGTGCCGCAACCCAGCGTGGCGCAGGCAAGAAAGACGAAGCCAAGCGCACCGCGCTGAGCGTTGACGTCTCGGTCACGCCCGGCATCGACAACGTCACTTCCCGCACCCTGATCAGCAAGCACCCGAGCCGTGAGGCTTTGCTGGCGGTCGCCAAGGCGGAAGGGCTCAACTGCGACAAAAAAATCCTTGATGACAAGAAGCTCGAGCTTGTCGACCTGGCCGGTCATATTCTGATGGCTTCTTACGAAAAAGGCATTGACCTCTTTTCCATCGATGAGCTCGGCGCCCAGGTCGAAAAAGAATGCTTCGACATGTTCAAGAACTACCCCGGTGCCCGCATCCGTCTCAAGGCGATCGGTGGCGGCGGTGGTAAAGGCCAGCGCATTCTCGGCGCCTCGCTTCTGACCAAGAAGAATCCTGCCGATGCTGATATCAAGAAGGCCGCACAGGTTGCACCCGAGCTGGTCCGTGAGGTTCTGCTTGAGGTCAAAGCCAACGGCGTCGGCGACAATAAAAACGTGCTCGTCGAGTTGAATATCGAGCAGACCCGCCACAACGAGATTCAGCTGCTCGGCAACGGTGACTGGTGTATCGCTCTCGGTGGCCGCGATTGTTCGCTGCAGATGCATGAGCAGAAGCTGCTGGAGATTTCGGTGACCCAGGAAGCTCTGGCTCTGGAAATCAGCAAGGCGAAGAAAGCCGGCCTTAAAGCTCAGGCAAAAGCTC
Source organism: uncultured delta proteobacterium (assembly GCA_963769955.1). Taxonomy (GTDB): domain Bacteria; phylum Desulfobacterota; class Desulfuromonadia; order Desulfuromonadales; family BM103; genus M0040. The sequence goes on along the minus strand of CAVYNW010000017.1, from coordinate 192,304 downwards.
TGGAGACCGACCTGCAGGTCCTGAAGCGCATGGAGGAAGAGTCCGAGCGTTTCGGTGCTGCCGTGGGCCTTGATTCGGCCTCGACTTTCGAGTGTATTGTCGATGGTGGCCGCCACTATTTCATGGAGGTCAATACCCGTATCCAGGTTGAGCACAGGGTGACCGAGCTGGTCTATAGCCTCAAGTTCACCAATCCGAAGAACAAGAAAGAGTTCTTTGTCGTTGAGTCCCTGGTCGAAGCCATGGCCCTTCTCGCCAGGCACAAGGAGCGTTTACCGCGTCCTGAGCGTCAGCAGAGGTTTGGTGCCGGTGCCGAAGCACGGCTCAATGCGACCGACTGCTCGCTCTCTCCGAGTGCCGGCGGCGTAATTCGCTACTGGTCGAAGCCGATCGATGGCGAGATTCGAGATGACCAGGGGATCTGCATGGTCAATCCGGATACCGGCCTGTTCATGCGCTACACGGTCGCGGGTGCCTACGACTCCAATATCGCCCTGCTCCTGACCAAAGGTGACGATCGCCTCGACAGCTACAGCCATCTTTCCAAGGTTTTGCGCAGCACCGTTCTGCGCGGCACGGACCTGGCGACCAACCTTGAGTTCCATTACGGTCTGGTCAACTGGTTCCTCGGTCAGAATGTTATGGCCAAACCGACCACCCGTTTCGTGGTGCCATACCTGACTCTGGTAGGCAAGTTGAAAGAGGAAGCCAGCAAGCTCGACGTTGTCTTTGCTTTCATCTCGATGAAAAAACATCTGGGCAAGCTTTATGGTGACGATCCGGAAATCAACAAAGCCATTTCCGAGACTCTTGACCGCAAAGGTACCCTGTTGACCCGTCCGATGGAGTTTCTGCTGGCCGATCCGCATCTGCTTTCCGGTTGGCTGAGCATTAACCGCAAAAACTTCAAGCATGAAAAAGGCAAGCTGGTCTGGTTGCGCAACCCGTCTGGTGGTTCTTGAGGAGACCTACGAATTCCTCAACATGAACTGGCGTAAAGACGCTCCCGCGGCCGAGGTGATCTGGACTCATGATCGTGACCTGCTGCAGAATGCTCTGTCATTCTATGCCGACCTGCGTGAGAAATTCGGTCTGGAGAAAGATGAGTTCATCAAGCTTAATGACATCCTCAGCAAAGAGAAGCCGCAGGGTGGTTTCGATGCCAAAGACCTGGGCAGGCATTCAGTCGTGCGCATCTCGGCTTCGAGGTTGGCAATGAGCTGCTTGGTCTGCTCTTCATGATCGCCGAGAAGACTGATTTCTATGCCTTCAAAGTGGAAGATGACCTCGAGGTGACGATCCCTGACTACCTCAATGACCCGACCTGCAGGCCGCCATGAAGAAGATCCTGGTGCCGCCTCCATCGACCAAGGCCGATGAGATCGTTACCCCGGGTGGCGGAATGTACTATGCCCAGGAAGCTCCCGGGCATGCCGAAGTTCGTTAAAGAAGGTGAGCACTTCGAAAAGGGTCAGCCGCTCTTCATTCTTGAAGTTATGAAGATGTTCAACAAGGTCCCTGCACCTTTCTCCGGTACCGTGGACAAGATCCTGATCGAAGGCGGTGACGGCGTCATCGTGCAGAAGGGCCAGCCGATCTTCAAGGTGACGCCGGATGAGAAATTCGTTGAAGTTGATCCCAAGCAAATTGAAAATGAGCGTAGAGACAGCGACTACGGACATACCTGAACGCGATCATCTGGAAGCTGTTGCTCTGATGCCCCGTGTCGCTCTTTGTAAAAGCTGAGTAATGAAAAAGAAAGGCCCCGCCTGTGATCAGGCGGGGCTTTGCTCTTTTAGTGGTTACTCGCATGTCTTATGCAGGCTTGTCAGCTAAACGTGTCAGAGGTGGCTTGATTTGAGGTCAGTGGAAGGCCTAGGTGGTCGTTTAATATAGATAAAAGTCTTTTTATCATTAATAAATATTTATTGACATTTATGCCTTGCCATCGGTTATATCCTACAGGTTCTAAAACCTTATTTTATTTTTGTCGGGAAGGTTTGACGTGGAATACAATATCGGCTCAAAAATCAAGGAACTGCGCAAGGCGCGCAAGCTGACTTTGCAGGCTGTGGCGCGCGAAACCGGCTTCTCTCCAGCATTGATCTCGCAGATCGAGAACAACAATGTTTCTCCGCCTATCGCGACCCTTTCCAAGATTGCCCGCTTCTTCGATGTCAAGATCGGTCTTGTTTTTCGAGGAAGAGGAAGTCGACTGCAAGTATGAAGTGGTGAGAAAGGCTGATCGCCGGGAAGTCAGCCGGGTCATCTCCGTGGCCGGAACCGGCCATGGCTATACCTATGAGGCCCTCTCGTTTCGCAAACGCAACAAGAAGATGGAGCCATTTGTTGTGACCGTGTCGCAACGGCCGGACGAAGAAACGCTTTACAATCATGACGGTGAAGAGTTTCTCCTGATCCTCAAGGGCCAGGCAGAAGTTACTCCTCGAAGATGAACGCATCCTGCTGGAAGAAGGGGATGCCGTTTATTTCGATGCGACACTCAAGCACCGTCTGCTCTCCTATGGCGGCGAAGAAACCCAGGTCCTGGCGATTGTAACACGATAGGGAGTATCGGAGGCTGGAGACTGGGGACTGGAGGCTGGTTTATATGACCAGTCCCTAGTCCCCAGTCCCCAGCCCCTGTAAAAGTCTCTGAAAGGATTCTGCATATGAGCTGTTTCGAAAAGAAAACCCGCGCCGATTGGGAAGCCCAGGCCAAAAAGGAAAAGAAGACCGACGATCTCTCCAGTTTCAAATGGGAAACCCCGGAGGGCATCGACGTCAAGCCTCTCTATACGGCTGAAGATATCGAGGATCTGGAAATCACTGACTCTCTGCCCGGTCTGGCTCCTTTTACCCGTGGGCCGATGGCGACCATGTATGCCGGACGCCCCTGGACAGTTCGCCAGTATGCCGGTTTCTCCACGGCTGAAGAATCCAATGCCTTCTACAAGCGCAACCTGGCGGCCGGTCAGCAGGGTCTGTCGGTCGCTTTCGACCTGGCAACCCATCGTGGTTACGATTCCGATCATCCCCGGGTGGTTGGTGATGTCGGTAAAGCCGGTGTCGCGATCGACTCGGTCGAGGACATGAAAATCCTGTTCGGCGACATCCCTCTCGACAAGGTCTCCGTGTCGATGACCATGAACGGTGCGGTTCTGCCGATCATGGCCAACTACATTGTCGCCGCCGAAGAGCAGGGCGTCTCGCAGGAGCAGCTGGCGGGAACCATTCAGAACGATATCCTCAAGGAGTTCATGGTTCGCAACACCTATATCTATCCGCCGGCGCCCTCGATGCGTATCATCGCCGATATTATCGAGTACACCAGCAAGTACATGCCGCGTTTCAACTCCATCTCGATCTCCGGCTATCATATCCAGGAGGCCGGTGCCAATAATGCCCTGGAGTTGGCCTTCACCCTGGCCGATGGCATCGAGTACGTAAAAACGGCGATCGACAAGGGCCTTGATGTTGATGCTTTTGCCCCGCGGCTGTCCTTCTTCTTCGCGATCGGCATGAACTTCTTCATGGAGGCCGCCAAGCTGCGCGCCGCCCGCTATCTCTGGTCGCACCTGATGAAGCGTTTCGAACCGAAGAATCCCAAGTCGTTGATGCTGCGAACCCACTGCCAGACTTCAGGCTGGAGCCTGACCGAGCAGGACCCTTACAACAATGTCGTGCGGACCACTCTCGAAGCTCTTGCCGCAGTGCTGGGCGGGACCCAGTCGCTGCACACCAACGCTCTGGACGAGGCGATTGCCCTGCCGACCGATCATTCGGCACGGATTGCCCGCAACACCCAGCTGATTATCCAGGAAGAATCCGGTGTGACCAATGTTGTCGATCCTCTGGCCGGTTCCTATTATGTTGAGTCCTGACGGCCTCTCTGATTGAAGAGGCCCAGAAGATTCTTGATGAAATCGAAGGCCTCGGTGGCATGACCAAGGCCATCGAGACCGGGATGCCCAAGCTGCGCATCGAGGAGTCGGCCGCCAAAAAACAGGCGTCTATCGACAGTGGTCGCGATGTCATTGTCGGCGTCAACAAGTACCAGCTGGCCGAAGAGGACCCGATCGAAGTCCTCGATGTTGACAACACGGCAGTGCGCAAGTCGCAGATTGCCCGCCTGGAAAAAATGCGCGCCGAGCGCGATGAGGAGGCCTGTCAGAAGGCTCTTGCCGCAATTACAGCGGCATGCGAAGATGGTCAGCAGAACCTGCTCGGCCTCTGTGTTGAGGCTGCCCGCCTGCGGGCCAGTGTCGGCGAGATCTCCGATGCCATGGAGAAGATCTTCGGTCGTCACAAGGCTGAAATCAAGCTGGTCTCAGGAGCTTACGGATCCGATGGTGGATAAAGACAATAACTTTACCGAATTGAAAACACGTATCGACGCCTTTGCTGCCAAGGACGGTCGTCGTCCGCGCATCCTGATCGCCAAAATGGGTCAGGATGGTCATGACCGCGGAGCCAAGGTCGTTGCTACGGCATACGCTGATGCCGGTTTTGATGTCGATGTCGGCCCCTTGTTCCAGACCCCTGAAGAGGCGGCCAAGATGGCCGTGGAGAACGATGTGCACGTGGTTGGTGTTTCCAGCCTTGCTGCCGGACACAAGACCCTGGTTCCCCAGCTTGCTGCGGAGCTGAAGTCACTCGGTGCAGAGGACATCGCTATTGTCTGTGGTGGTGTTATCCCGCGCCAGGATTACAACGAACTGCTTGCCGCTGGCGCCGCCAGGATCTTCGGCCCGGGAACGCCGATCGTCACTTCTGCCACCCAGACCCTGGATGCGATTGAAGAAAAACAGAAGTAACTGGTCAGCCAATGTATAATGGAGGGCGGGCGCGAGCCTGCCCTCTTTTTTGTGGTATGCTTAAAGCGATTCAGCGCGGAGATCGCAGAGGCGCAGAGAGAATTTCAAGGGCTGCAAGCTTTTCTCATCAGCACTGTGCTCCGGATTAGTCTTTAGTATGCTTGCTGCGATCTTCAGGCTTTGTTAAGCTTCTCAGCGCCACCGTGACGCCGTGTTGAATTAGGTCCCTTATGATCAAGATCCAAGACATCGCAGATGGTGTCCGTGCCGGAAACGTTCGTTCCCTGGCCAAGGCCATCACCCTGATCGAGAGCCGTAACCTCGATCATTCTCTCGCGGCCACCACCCTGCTTGATGAGCTGCTCCCCGACACCGGCAATTCGATCCGGATCGGTATCTCCGGAGTGCCGGGGGCCGGCAAGAGCACCTTTATCGAAGCTTTCGGCATGCATCTGCTCAGCCGTGGACACAAGGTTGCGGTGCTGGCCGTTGACCCCTCCTCGCAACTTTCCGGCGGCAGTATTCTCGGCGACAAAACCCGCATGGAAGAACTCGCCCGTGAAAGCGGCGCGTTTATCAGGCCATCGCCAGCAGGAGAGACTCTGGGTGGTGTCGCCAGGAAGACGCGCGAGACCATGCTGGTCTGTGAGGCGGCCGGTTACGACGTCATCATTGTGGAGACGGTCGGTGTCGGCCAGTCCGAGATTACCGTCGCTTCGATGGTTGATTTCTTCCTCCTGCTGCAGATTCCCAATGCCGGCGACGAGCTGCAGGGGATCAAGCGCGGGGTCATGGAGATCGCCGATGCCATCGTCGTTAACAAGGCCGAAGGTGATAATCGTCCGCGTGCCGAGCTGGCCCGGCAGCAGTACGCCAACGCCTTGCACATGCTCAAACCGAAGAGCCTTAACTGGCAAGTTCCCGCTCTGCTCTGCAGCGCTTTGCACAATGAAGGCGTTGCCGAAGTTTGGAGCATGATCGAAGATTTCGCAAGGCGGATGCGTGAGACGGGCGAACTGCAGGACAAGCGAAACCTTCAGGCCAGTGACTGGATGTGGACCTTGCTGATGGACGACCTGAAAGAGATGTTCCTGCGCGACCGCAACGTTGAAGGCCTGGTAAAGCAGGTGCAGGAGGCCGTCGCGTCAGGAGTGACGACACCGAGTGCGGCGGCGCGAAGATTGCTGGAGGCGTTTAAGAGAAATTGATTGTTATACATTTATATGCAACGCGGAGGCGCTGAGGCGCAGAGACAGATGAATTTTATGATATCTATTTGCTTTGGAGGAGGGGTCGATGAACGAATATATGAGCTTAGTAAATATATTGTCGGTGCTGCGATTGAGGTTCATCGTGAATTGGGTGGACCTGGTTTGCTTGAAGAATATTTATGAAGCGGCCCTTTGCCAGGAATTGGAACTGCGTGGTCTTAATGTTCAGCGGCAGTATGCTGTTGAAGTAGATATACAAAGGGTATAACATTAAAAAGGAGCATTGGTGCTTGATCTGCTTGTTGAAGGCACGGTGGTCGTTGAAGTCAAAGTCAGTAGAAAAGCAGCAATCCACTTTTTGAAGCCCAGCTTGCTAACTTATTTGCGAGTGTCTCATTGAAAATTAGGTCTGTTGGTTAATTTTGGTGAACGATACGTCAGCGCAAGGTGTCAGGCGAGTCGTTAATGGATTGCCCTGAATCTCTTTGCGCCTTGGTTTGCCTTAGCGTCATTGCGTTACGCTTCGTTCGTTTAATTTTTTTCAGTTAAGTATTCGTAACAAGAGAGGTCATTAACTATGCTAAAAAAAATCAGTCACATTGGTATCGCCGTCAAGAGCATCGAAGAGTCCATGTCTTTTTACCAGGACGTTCTCGGTATGGAATTTGAAGGGACCGAAGTCGTCGAGGAGCAGAAGGTCAAAGTTGCTTTCTTCGTTATCGGTGAGAGTCGTATCGAATTACTTGAGCCTACGAGTTCTGATTCGCCGGTTGCCAGGTTTCTGGAGAAGAATGGCCCGGGGGTTCATCATCTGGCTTATGAGGTCGCTGACCTTCAAGAGCGCCTGGCGCAGCTCAAGGCTGAAGGCGTGCGTTTGATTGATGAGACCCCGCGTACCGGAGCACACAGCACGAAGATAGCATTTATGCACCCAAAGGCGAGTGGCGGTGTGTTGACAGAGCTTTGCCAGCCCGGCGAGCATTAGTTGCAGAGAGCCTGCTTGTCCTTGATGCGCCGAAGTGTCCTCATCGGCAGCTTGCATAATGTAGGCAGAGATAAAAACACTGTTTTATTTATGCTCGTTTATTAGGTTCTCTAATCTGGAGAGTTAAATGGTATCCCTTAAATCTTTGCGCTTGACAAATAAAAAACAACGTTTCTATACTGCAAAAATCTGTTCTATTATGAGAAGGGAAAGACAACTTTTGGGCGTTGATCATTTAAAGTCTGTTAAGTGGCTGTGCGCTGTTTTACTCCTGGCGCTTTTTTGCCTGGCCCCAAACTCCGGCTTCGCCATTGAGGCAGGTGAGCAGGCTCCTGATTTCAAACTGCAGTCGCTGACGGGTGAAGAAGTCTCACTCTCCGATTACAAGGGACGTCTGGTTCTGCTCAAGTTGGCAACAACCTGGTGCCCAGCCTGCAAGCTGCTGTCAGCTGAAATAAGAAAGATCGGTCCTTTCCTCAAAGAACAGAATGTTGTTGTCCTGGAGGTTTTTGTTCAGGACAGCGAGGAGATGGTTCGCGAGTATCTTGGTGATCATCGAGCCGCCTATGACGTATCATGCCCTGCTCGATGATGGCCGGGCTTATGAAGCCTATAGTGTTTACGTGATCCCGAGATTCCTGATTGTCGATAAAGATCAGATTGTACGTTTTGACAGCAGTGGTCGTAATGTGCTGGCTGACGATATTCGTTCCCTGGTTGAAGAATACAACCATTCCGTGCCGGCAGAAGAGTCTTCCGACGCAAATTGAAAAAAGTGAACGGTTGTTTGTTTAGGTGTGTTAACCGTGGGAAAAATGCGACAGTGTGGTTTCCCAACAACACCTTGGCGTCAGGGCAAGTGTGGGAAAAATAACATTATTTCGAGAGTAAAGTTAAAAAATGCTTGGAAATGAGCGCTTCTTTGGTTATCTTGTGGAGCATTGGCTGACTTGGCATCATTGTTGAAGCATTAACTGCTAGTCGGACTATGAGCTTGGCAGAGAAAAAAGCTTTATAAAGCCGAAACGGTTTTAATGGTGCAATCAAATAAATCTACGAAAGGAGGTAAGTGAATGAAGAAGGTTTTTTCCGCAGCACTTGCGATCATGATGATCCTCTCTTTGGTAGCATGTGCTGGCACAAGCGGGGACCAGAAGATTCGGGTCAAGTGTCCCGCCTGTGGTTATGAATTTGATGCACCGACCGAGTAAAATTAAATAGGATTTAAAAGGCTTGGCTCACTGTGGTAGTGGGTACAAGTTGTAACAGAGGTAATAAACATTCAGGAGGCAAAAAAGATGAAATTGTTAAAAGTTCTGGTAGCAGCTCTGGTTATGGCGGCTATGGTGGCTCCGGCTTTCGCCGAAGATCGCCTGAGCCTGTCGGGTGAAATGCGTACTCGTGGTTTCCACACCGATTTACGACGATGACCTAACAACGTACACGACACCTGGGCCGACCAGCGCCTGCGTATCGCCGGTAAGATCGCCGTCGCCGAAGGCGTCAGCGTCACCTTCCGTACCGACATCACCGAAGGCACCAACTGGGGTGATTCGTCCAACTTCAGTTCTGGCCACCGGTAACCCGGAAAGAACCAATGGTTTCGGTCAGCGCCCGTTCCGGTTCGCAGCAGCAGTGGGACCGCGCCCACCTCGACGTCACCAAAGGCATGTTCCACCTGCGCGCCGGCCAGCACTACTTCGGCACTGGCGGCACCTGGGCTGTTGACACCCAGGACAGCGGTCTTGCTCTCGACATCAAAACTGCAGTTCCTGTCACTGTCTACTTCATCGTTGACAACAAACAACGTTCCTGACAACCCCTTACATGGTTAACCAGATCAGGCAGATGTCATTGCCTCTACGGCTGCGCGTTGCTGACTTCAAAGGCGACAGCTTCATCTGCCAGCTTATCGCTCGCCGGCTACGGTGATGGCCCAATTGTCTACAATGAAGTCGTACCGGGGTGGTGTCCCAGTGGCTACGCATCAACCTCTGCGCCGTCAAACTGTTCGGTGAACTCGATTCTTCACTGGCGACTTCAACAAGCAAGCCAACATTGACGCATTGGGTACCCAGCTGTTCCTCGACGCTTCGATGGCCGCTACCGATGCCGTTACCGTTGGTGGTCAGTTCTTCTACGCTTGGGTGATAAGATGATGAAGTCAGTATGTCCTGTCTTGGTAACGGTTTCAACGGTTGGGATCCGATCTATGATGTTGGCACCAGCCTGAGCAACGAAGAATGATCGGTCACTTTCGCCAGGACCCCTTTGACTTCACTGGTCAGAGCGCTGGTGTTGTTGGTGGTCGTCTCTATGCCAACTTCAAGGTGAGCGATGCCCTCACCTTCGGCGCTTCGGCTGCTTACCTGACCGAAGAAGATGACCACATTATTGACGTTGATGCGTTGTCAGCTTGCCGCTGGTATGATCTATCCGTTCTCGAAAACACCAGCTTCCAGCTGCAGCTGCAGTACAAGACATGGACGTCCAATACACTGGTGCTGCTACAGACAATGATTACGATGCGTTCCGCGCCGGTACCGGCCTCTTCGTCAATTTCTAAGATTCTTTAGAATCGTTCAAGCACAACCCTGAAAAGCCCGCTGCGATGCAGCGGGCTTTTCTTTTTCATGCTCTCGACACGCGTTTACAAACTTCGCAGCAGGCCTTCTGAAAAGCATTAGCGCTTTCCATTTCCGAGAAAATCGGCTAAAATGAGCAGCCAGTAAATTTCTTCACTCATTAATCTCATTCTGTAACGGGAACCCATGAAATTGATGTTCAAACTGTTCTTGCTTGGTACTCTTCTGCTGGCCGAGTCGTTGCTCTCGCCGAACTCCCGGAGCAGGTCCAGGACGGACTTTCGCCGTGCTGGAGGGTGTCGTGGTGATGCCGATTAACGACGAATATATGGTCACCCTTGATGATCGTGACAATCTGCATATCGGCGATATCCTCACCCTGGTCAAACCAGGCAAGAAGGTTTTTCATCCGGAGACCAAGGAGATCCTTGGCTCGGTGGACGAGGTCGTCGGATTTCTTGAAGTGACCCGCATTCTATTCCGGTTACTCCTATGCCAGGAGCTTGACGCGATGGTTTGCAGCCGGAAGCAGGGGCCACTTCTAAACGTTTCGAGCAGGTGCCGGCATTCCTTAAGACGGCTCAAGAGGCTGACTCAAGATTGGCCCGTCAACTCCAGATCAACCTGCCGCAGTTTCAGTGGCTGGAAAAAGGCCAGGCTGACCAGGCTCTGCTGACCTTCGATTTGCAAGCCAATGTCTCTCGATGTCAGGACGGTGCAGGGTGATTCGCTGCATAAGTATAAAGTGACCGAAGATCAACAACTGGTCAGTACGGTGACGTCTGCACCGCGACCTTCCTTGGCTGCGAACACAAAGCCGAAGTCAAACCTCTGCAACAACTTGCCAATACATTGCTGGGTACAGTGACAGAAACCCAAGACGAACGTTTTGCGGAAATGGATCAAGCCATTCTCCGTCAGAAACTGGCTGATCGAGAGGGCATCTGGATAGGGCCAAACATCCCGGGACATCCTATCGGACTGGCAGTTGCGGACCTCGATGGTGACGGACAGCAGGAGGTTGCTGTTTTACTCGAAAAGAAAATTGTGATCGCCCGGATCGTTGAAGGAAGGTTTGAAGAAGTCGCAGAAGTGGAAACACCAAGCATCTTGAATTGTCTTAATATCGACGCCCTTGACCTGGATCATAATGGCCGTTCAGAGCTCTATCTCTCCGCGCTTGCCGGTAGACCGGCCGAGTTCTTTTGTGGTTCAGTACGATGGTGGCGATTATGCTATTGTCATTGATAGTGTCCGCTGGCTTCTGCGTGCTGTAAACTTAGCGGGGGAAGAGGTTCAAACACTGGTCGGTCAACGTCTCGGAAATATTGATAATGTTTTTTCCGGTGAAGTCTTCCGCGTGACGCGCGCGGGAGAAGACCTTCTTGAAGGGGAGCCCCTTGCTCTGCCTGAGAACCTGAACCTGTTTAACTTCACTAGCTTTTATCGATGACAAGCAGCAAGTTAACTACGCTTACCTGACCAATGGCGACTATCTCAAGGTTGTCTCTGCCAATGGTGAGAGCCTGTGGGAATCCGCTGGATATTTTGGCGGTTCCGAGGACAGCATTAACCTTCGTGATAAGCTCCGGGATGACGATCAGACTCCAGACCTATATGCCACCGCGGATGGTCCTGATGCCTGGTAATGAAATCCTGGTCGGTCAGAATGACGGCCAGAGAATGGTGCAGCGCTTTCGCAGATTCAATCGAAGCCGCATTGTGGCGTTGGCCTGGAATGGCTTTTCACTGGTGGAAAACTGGCAAACGGCCAGCCAGCAAGGCTACCTGGGTGATTTTAGCCTGGCAGATGCTGACAATGATGGCAAGGCAGAGCTTGTCATGGTGATCCAGTTCATGCACGGGGGCTTGATGGAGGCCGCCAGGTCGTCGATTGTCATCTATGAGCTGGAATAACCAACCCGTAATGAGTTAAAAAAGCAAAAGGGCCGGATAGCTTTCCGGCCCTTTTTTCTCGAAATCAATAAACATAGCTTACTGATCGTTCGGGAAATATTTGCGGTGCAACTCCTTGCGACCTTGTTCCCGTTCTTCAGGAGGCAAGTCCAGTAGCTGGCGAAGTTCCTCTTTTAATTGTTGGCGCTGCACATCCGGTAAATCTTTGAGCTCACGGTATGTCTCACGCATGCGCTCGCGTTCCTCAGGGTCCATATTCTGCCAGCGGTTGAACTTCTTGTGCATCTGCTTGCGCTCTTCAGGGGGCAAATCCCGGTAAGTCTGCCAACGTTTCTGCAGCCTCTGCTGTTTCTCCTCGGGCAAACTCTTGAAAATTTCATAGCGATCGCGCATCATCTGCTGCTCACTCTGCGGCAGGTTTTGCCACCACTGTTGCAAATCCCCATTGCCTGAATTTTTCCCTTGTCCTTTGTCCGCCAGGGCGGAGGTTGCCATAAGGCAGAACAAGGCAAGCATGATCGTGACTTTTTGCAGTAAGACTTTTTCGTGGCATGTCAGACTCCCTCAATCTGGCTGAGAAGTTCCAGTTCTTGCAACAGTTCCAAATCCTCGAGAAAATCGATATCGGACATTTCCAGGGCAGGGTTATCCTGCTGCAGTGATGCCAGGTTGACTCTGGGTCGTTAGCTGAGGCCTCTCTTGAGGACTCCAGAAGGTAACGGCGAGGGCCAAGGCCACACCGGCGACTGCGGTCGTGCCGATCGCTGGCAACCAGCTCCTGCGGGGACGCTTGAGTTGCTCTGCAACACGAGCCGCCATGCGCGTTCCGGCGTGTGAGTCGATCTCTTGCGGCAAGTCTGGAAGAGCCGCCATCTCTTTGCGTAGAGAGCTCAGACGCTCTTCACAGTCTGAACATTTGGCCAGGTGCAAGGTCTCTTCGCTCGTCTCTGAAAACTCGTGATAATAATGCAGGATCAGATCCTGCTCGCTCAAACAATGCTTGTTATTCATGATGTCCCTCGCGATACTCAACTCAGCTCTTTGCGTAATTGTGTCACGGCCCGATGCAGATGGGCTTTGACAGTTCCCGTTTCCAAACCAAGATGTTCGGCGATCTCTTTCAGCGCCAGCCCTTCGTAGTGACGCAAAGTGAAAATAACCTGCTGCCGCGATGAAAGCTTTTTTAAGCTTTTTCTTAACGAGCGCATCGCCTCCTGTGACTGGAATTCTTGTGCCGGGTTCTGACGATTGTCGCTTGCCAGATCCACAGGGTCGGCAGAATCGTTGTCCTGACGAAAAAAGAACACTTTACGCTTGATGCGTTCCCTGCGCAGAAAGTCAATGGCCAGACGGGTCGTCGTCCGGTAAAGCCAGGTGCCGATGAGGCTGTCCCCACGAAAATCAGGCAAGGATCGATGCAACCGCAAAAATGCTTCCTGTCCGATCTCTTCAGCATCCTCACGGCTGCCGACCAGCCGCCAGGCCAAGCCGACAACTTTACCGGTGTGCTCCTTGACGAGTTCCTCGAAACCGGATTCGTCACCCTTGCGGATTCTCTCCAGGATTGCTTTTTCATCGCTGTTGACCATCTGCCGAGGGTAGCGACTCACTGCTGGCATGTCAACGATTGCTGCCGTAGTTGATGGCACTTGTCTCTCCTGATTTGTTGTCTTTGTCGGTTAGACGGACAGGAGATAAAATGGTTTACTTAACGCTTAACGCAAAGGCGCAAAGTTGAAAAGCATGACGCAAAGAGAACCCCAAAAAGACTAATAGTTGCTTGTTTTGATTTTTATCAGCTTTTATCTGCGTTCGATAATAGCTTTACTCTTTGCGACTTTCTTGGCTTTCCTTGGCGTCTTTGCGTTAAAATGCCTGTCATTATCCAAACCCCCAAGGAGCAAACATGCCACAAATACCTCCAGAAAAAATCCGTTGGAATCTGACCTCTCTCTATACCGATCTTGATGATGAAAAGCTGCAAGAAGATCTGAGCCGCTGCTCATCAACAGGCAGAACAGTTCCGGGACCACTTTCACGGCAAGCTCAACAGTTCCGGAATAACACCCGCGAGCTTCAGTAAGGCCCTGCATGAATACGAGTCACTGCAACTGAAAGTGCTTAAGCCCTATCTCTTTGCGCAACTGCTTTTTTATGCTGAGAGCAGCAAGCAAGAACATACCTCTCTCGTCGCCAGAGTGCGCGAAGCCTGGCAGGCGATTCATGAGCTGACCCTCTTCTTTGAACTGGAAATTCTCTCCCTTGAGGAGGAGCTGTATCTCTCTCTTCTGGAGGATAAGTCCGTTGCGTCGTTTGCTCACTACCTGTCGACGCTACGGGCTCACGCTGCATACACTCAGAGCGAAGCCGTAGAGCAGGCCCTCAAGCGCAAGGACCTCTCCGGAAAAGAGGCTTTCGTGCAGCTCTTTGATGAACTGACTGCGGGTTTTTCCTATTCATACCAGTTTCCGGGTGAAACAGAACAACGTGAGACCACGGGAGAGGAGTTGCTTGCACTGATTTATCATGCTGATCGTCAGGTTCGTGAAACTGCCTTTGCAACCTTTCTCGACAAGCATGCCGACAATGCGCTGGTGCTGACCAGCTGCTTCAACAACCTCCTGCTTGATCACGGCAAGGAAGCCGAACTGAGAAACTATCCTGACCTGATGACGCCGACCCACCTGAGCAGTGAAACGGATCCTGTAATGGTCGAGCAGATGCTCTCTGTGACCGAAGCACACTATCCGCTGGCCCAGGAATATTTTGAGTTGAAGCGGCGCTTGCTCGGACTTGATAAACTGAAGAACACCGATCTCTACGCGCCGGTCGGTGTGGAGTCCAGGACATATACTTTTTCTGCAGCTCTCGACCTGGTGATTGATGCTTTTCGGGGCTTCTCTCCAGTAATGGCCGAGATCGTTGAACGCCTGGTCGCCACTGGCAAGCTGGATGTCACTCCCCGTTCCGGCAAGTCCGGCGGCGCCTTCTGCATGGGCCTTTACCCCGGCGCCGACCCCTATGTGCTGCTGAATTTCACCGGCACCCTGCGTGATGTTTCAACCCTGGCCCATGAGCTGGGCCATGCTGTGCATTATGTCCTCTCCGGCGAGCAGAACTTTTTTCATTACCACGCCCCTTTACCTCTGGCAGAGACGGCAAGTGTCTTCGGTGAGATGCTGCTGACGCGAGCGCTGCTGGAGAGTGAGCCGGACCGACAGACCCGAATCAGTCTGCTTTGTACAAAAATTGAAGAAATTATTGCCACCACCTTCCGCCAGACGGTATTGACCCGTTTCGAGTTGGCGGCACATACCAGGCGAGCAGAGGCGCTTCTGGCCCGTGACGAGATCTGCGAACTGTGGCTGGCTGAGAATGCCAGGCTGCTCGGAGACGGCGTTGAGATGATCCCCTCCTATCGTTGGGGGTGGAGCTACATCAGTCATTTTATTCATGCCCGCTTCTACTGTTATTCCTATGTCTTTGGTGAGCTGCTGGTACTGGCGCTCTATCAGAAATATCGTGCGGAAGGGGCCAGCTTCATCCCTGAGTACATGAATATTTTGCGCTCCGGTGGTTCGGTAAGGCCTGATGCTCTGGTCAAGCCGTTGGGGATTGATCTTGCGGACCCTGATTTTTGGAAGCAAGGCTATGGTCTTGTTGAAGAGCTTATCGGGGAGCTTAAGGATCTGATTGTGCAGGAGGATGAAGGGTAAGAATGAGGAAAGGAACGACAGATTGTTAATCTGTTGCTCTATTAGTAGGTTTATTCAAAACTCAAAATCACAAACCGGCGGGGTTGTCCCGACAGCAACGTCATTATTCTTTGTCATGCGACAAAGAAAACGAAGCAAAAGAAAACTTTGCTCCTAGCGGAGGGCATGTTCCTTTGCCAGCTTCGCGGCAACCTTCAATTTCGAGAAGTGGCTTGACACCATTCCGGCCCTATTCAGGCGAGGCCTACTTGAGACCTCTTAGCGGCAGTTGGCGTGACGAAGCCCCATCTTCGTCCTGCCACTGCCGCTAGAAAGCTCAACCGTTAGGCCCCGCCAAGAACAGGGGACCTGTGCATGGTTGTCGGAGCCACTTCTCTAAATTAGAAGGCTCCGGATAGCTGGCCAGATATGCCTCGCGCTAGCAGCCAAGGCGTCTTTTGCTTCATTTTTTTGTCGCTGCATGGGAAAAGTAAGGCGGCTGGCGGGACGCGCCCCGACGGTTGTGATTTTTGTTTTGGGTATAAAGAACAAAGAGCAACAGATTAACAATCCTTTGCTCTAATGCTACAAAAATAAACCCAATATAATCATGATGTTAAGCCTGTTAGAAAGCTAAGAAGGGGCCTGGAATGAATTTCCAGGCCCCTTCTTGTGTTGAATGATTTGTTAAAATGCTAGATGAGTTCTTTAACAGTAGCGACGACATTGTCGACGGTAAAACCAAACTTCTCCATCAGCTGTCCGGCCGGGGCCGCTGGCACCATAGCCCTGCATGCCGATGACCTTGCCTTTGAAGCCGACGTAACGCTCCCAGCCGAAAGTCGAAGCCGCCTCGACGGCAACGCGGTTCAGGCAGGTCGGTGGCAGGACCTGATCGCGGTAGTCCTGGGTTTGCTTCTCAAAAAGCTCCCATGTGGGCAGGGAGACAACACGTGTGCCGATACCTTCGGCCTGCAGCTGCTTCTGTGCCTCGACAGCCAGAGAGACCTCTGAGCCGCTGGCGATGATGATTGTTTGCAGTTCGCCCTGTTCCTTGGAGAGAACATAACCGCCCTGGTGGAGGCCTTCTGCGGCAGCGAACTCTGTACGATCGAGGGTCGGCAGACCCTGACGGGTCAGGATAAGGGCTGTTGGGCCCTGCTGGTTGGTGATCGCCGCTTTCCATGCCTCGAGGGTTTCGTTGGCGTCTCCGGGGCGAATGACCGTCAGGTTGGGGACCGCACGCAGATTGGGCAGCTGCTCGATCGGCTGATGGGTCGGGCCGTCTTCTCCCAGGCCGATAGAGTCGTGGGTGAACACGTAGACAGTCTGCAGCCCCATCATGGCTGCCAGACGCATCGGCGGGCGCATGTAGTCGGCAAAAATCATGAAGGTGCCACCGAAGGGGATTAACCCAGGGGTATGGGCGAGGCCATTGAGGATGGCACCCATGCCGTGTTCACGAACACCGAAGTGGATGTTGCGGCCGACGGTACAGGGGGTATAGGAATCCTCGTCCTTGAGGGTGGTGTTGTTGGAGGGGCCGAGGTCGGCCGAACCACCGAGCAGGAAGGGTAGTTTGCCTGCCAGGGCGTTCAGGGTTTTACCACTGGCCTGGCGGGTGGCCAACTTTTCTCCTGCTGCGAATTCAGGCAGGTTGTCCCAGCCTTCCGGAAGTTCTCCCGCAGCGGCTTTCTGCCATGCGACTGAGGTCACTGTTCTGCAAAAGTTCCTTGGCAAAAGCCTGCTGCCAGGCAGCTTCCTGCTCGGCACCACGCTTGACGGCTTCTGCCATGTGTTCCGCAACGTCGGCAGGGACAACGAACGTCTGCTCGGGGTCACGGTGGAAAAATTGCTTGGTCAGCTTCAACTCTTCAGCACCGAGTGGGGCGCCGTGAGCATCGTGAGTGTCCTGCTTGTTCGGTGCGCCGAAGCCGATGTGCGAGCGGGCGATGATCAGCGAAGGGCGAGGCGAATGCTTGGCCTTGGCAATGGCGCGATCAAGATCCTGTACGTTCTCACCTTCGACATGCTGCACATGCCAGCCGTAGCTGAGGTAGCGGGTGGCGACCTCTTCGCTGAAGGCCAGGTCGGTGTCGCCTTCGATGGTGATCTTGTTGTCGAGGTAGAGATAGACCAGGTTGCCCAGCCGCAGGTGCCCTGCCAGCGAAGCGGTCTCGGCAGAGACGCCTTCCATCAGGTCGCCATCGGAGCAGAGACCGTAGATTGTGTAATCGAACAGCTCTTTGCTGACGCGCTGCTGCAGAAAGCGGGCACCCATGGCCATGCCGACGCCAACCGAGATGCCCTGGCCGAGAGGGCCGGTGGTGGTTTCGATGCCGGGAGCGTGGCCGAATTCCGGATGGCCGGCGGTCGGGCTGTCGAGCTGACGGAAATTTTTCAGATCATCCAGAGAGAGGTCGTATCCTGAGAGGTGCAGCATGCTGTAGAGGAGCGCCGAGGCATGACCGCAGGAGAGGATGAATCGATCACGTCCTGCCCAATCCGGATTCTTGGGATTGTAGCGCATGTACTTTTTGTACAGCAGGTAAGCAATCGGGGCGGCTTCCATGGGGGTGCCGGGATGCCCTGACTGGGCCTGTTCAACCATGTCGGCAGAAAGCAGGCGGATCGTGTCGATGGCCCTCTGGGCCTGTTGCATGTCAAGAGTCTGTGCCATTGAAAAGCTCCTAGCAGCCTGTCGGACAAACCTGGGCTGAAGTGAAAATATGGTCGTTTGAGATCAGATTTTAGCTCGTTTGAGAGTAATAGCTGTAGCTATTGGTGGAAAAAGGAGCTGAAATATGGGCCAAACGGACGGTTTTGCAGCCAGTCCACGGTTCGTTCGACAGGCTGCGATGGTAAACGGTTTTATTGAAGAGGACACTATACTGACCTGCCGCCGGCAAGACAAGCGGAAATGCCAATAAATCCGGCGATAATCTGTCTACTTGGAGCTAATAATGACAAGGCCGATTCGGGTTATCTGAATCGGCCTTAAAATGCGAAGAGGTGAAGAATGTTTTGCTAATGGAGCCCCCTCTGCGTTAAACCTTGGTTTTGAGCAAAACGATTACGCCTTGAAGTCAAAAAAGCCAACGCAATGACGCTAAGCAATGAAAAGTAAGACGCAAAGGGTGAATCTTTTCTCTTTTCATGCGGTTCTCTTTGCGACATTGCGTTAACTGTTACAGCTTTTATTTGGGGTGTAGACTTGGGAGTAAATGGGGATCATTTCTCAGGTTTGAACTGCTCATTGCTGCAACTGCCCTCCGGGCGGTTTGATGCGACGTCGAAAAAGCCGCAATGTTGAATCAACGCCTTGACCTTGTCCTCTCTGCTGCCCTGCCAGCGTTGTAACAACTGCTCTGCCAGGGTGACGCCGCCTTCAATTAAGCTGTCGAGGCCATTAAGGAAGTAACTCTCACTGCGCGGATGGCCTAGTCGCAGCTGTTGCCGGTCGAGACCTTCACGGGCAAGGCTCAGGCAGGTTCGCGCCAGGTCCTGCAGCGTCCCTCCTCGCCAGGGAGTTTTCAGCCCGAGTGTCCACGCCTGCCGAGATGTTTCTGCGACCTCTGCAGAGGAGTCGGGGCGACAATGCTGCCAGGCCTGCTGAAAAGACTCATCATCGTACATCAGGCCCTTGAGCAGTGCGGCGACGGTCAGAACCAGGTGCGGCGGCAGACTGTCGGCGCAGCGGACTTCGACCTGCGGGCGCAGGCGGACTTCGGTAAACAGCGTCGACAGGTGAAGGTCCCAATCGGCCAGAGTTGCCTGATGGCCCGCGTGACCTGAAGCAAGGTATTCGCGGAAGCGGAATGGTCGCTGAGTCAGGTCGATATATTGGCCTTCGCGCATGATAAAGTACATCGGCACGTCGAGAGCATAGTCGACATAGTCGCCAAAACCTGCGTCGGGGTTGTCAAGGAAAGGCAAGAGCCCGGTACGATCCGGATCCGTGCGGGACCAGATTTCTCCCCGTGTGGTCACAAATCCGGACGCTTCCCCATCCAGCAGCGGTGAGTTGGCGAACAGCGCATAGAGCAGGGGTGAGAGTGCCTGACCGAGGCGCAACTTTCTCATGCAGTCCGCTTCGTCGCTGAAATCAAGGTTGACCTGGAGCCCGGCGCTCTGCTTCATCATGCGTTGCCCCATATCGCCGGTTTTCAGCATGTAGGGACCCATGATGTCGTAACGGGATTTCGGTGCCCATTCAATTTTATCGAGGGGGGTAAATGGCTGGGTGCCCAGGCCGACCAGAATCAGGTCAAGGTCCTTGCAGGCGGCGACGGCGTTGACGATATGCTTGGAAAAGTCATTGCAGTTACAGAAGAGGTCGGCACAGAGTTGCCCTGAGAGTTCCAACTGTCCTCCGGGCTCAAGGGTCACGGAGGACTCTTCACCCTGTAAGCCGATCAGCCTTGCTCCTTCACGAATCTCCTGCCAGTCGCCACTTTTCGCCAGGGCTGACAGCAGAGCTTCAACCCTGTGGAACTCGGCAGCTTCACCGGTGTGGATATCAAGGACCAGCTTTTCCATCTCCGCACCGATCCCCCAGTCTGCTTTCAGGGCGAGCCCCGTCTGCAAGGTAGACCGACCAATTGGTCTGGCGAAGTGATCAGCGTGTCACGTTTGTTTCTGATTCGGAGTCAGCATGCAGGTCCCGGAGCTTTGAATGAAAGGTATGAGGTGCCGGAGTCGGCTCAAAAAGATTAAAAGTAGTTATTTTCGTTCAGTATAGCAAAAGGCCGGCAGTTTATTGCCGGCCCTTTGCAGGTTTATTTTCTTCTGTTCGCTGATCGCAGATATTTCGTGATGTTTTCCGAGATGTTCTCGAAGATGCGGGTGAAGGTTGCTTCGTCGCGTTCAAGCAGGGTGATGCGAAAGCCCTGCTCCGGAGTGAAAAAGGACGACAGGGGGACAACACAGATGCCGGTTGAAGCGAGCAGGTAGTAAACGAACCGCTTGTCCGGTGAAACTCCAGGCTGGTTGACGAGATTCTCAACCAGATTCACGGACTTCGGGAAGTTCTATCGGCAGGGTCTGCTTGTCGTTGAGCTGTCCCTCTTTAAAGGCAACGCTCATGTAGAAGGCGCCATTGGTCCGGTTGACCTTGATTTCGGGGACCTTTTTGAGAATCTCGTAAGCGATGTTGGAATACTTCTCGTAACGCGTGATCCGCTCTTCAAGCCAGTCTGGATATTCCGGATGGCTGAGAATGGGCGGAATGGCTTTTTGCGGCAGAGTCGTTGAACAGACCTCGACCATTTTCGAATCGACAATGCTCTGGATGTAGCGTTGGAACATCGGATCCTTGTCGGCATTGTAGACCTCGATCCAACCGCAACGGGAGCCGGGCCAGGGCAATTCCTTGCTGATCCCTTTCATCGAGATCGCCGGGACATCGCCGATCAGGTCGGAAATCGGCTTGGTCGACTGGCCGTTGTAAACCAGGTTCTGATAGATCTCGTCAGCAATAATGAAAAGGTCATACTCCCGGGCAATCGCCACCATCTCTTTGAGAACCCGCTCGGGCCAGACGGCGCCGGTGGGGTTGTCCGGGTTGATGATCAGGATGCCGGAGATGGTCGGGTTGTATTTGATCGACAGGCGCAGGTCGTCGAGGTCGGGGAACCAGTTGTTGGCCGGATCAAGACGATAGCAGATCGGCTTCTGGCCGGCATGGGCGGCTTCGCCGGAAGAATGCGTGGAATAGGTCGGCGAGGGTCCGATGACACGGGATTCGCGACGCAGCAGACCGTAAACCTTCTGAATTGCATCACCCAGGCCATTGAAGAAAATGATGTCATTTGCAGTCAGCTGCGCTTTGCCGCGACGATTGGTCATTTCGGCCAGGAACTCGCGGGTCTCAAGCACGCCCTTGGTCGCACAATATCCGTAGGAGCAGTCTTTCATGGCGAGATCGGCGACGATCTGTTTCATCCACTGCGGGATGATTTCCCCTTTGGCGATCGGGTCGCCGATATTCTCCATGTTGGTGTTGATGCCGAGTGATTTGAGCTTTTCGGCAATCTCCACGATGGCGCGGATCTCGTAGGTCAGCTCGCCGGCACCGATATGAACGATATTGTTGCGCATGAGGTTCTTCCTTCCCGTTAATCCTGAATCTGTCTGCCGCTCTTTCAGCTTCAGGGTAAATAAAAAGGCCATGAGCGGTTGCCCATGGCCTTGATCAAGTGAAAGTCTGAATCAGTTTTCAAGGCAATGGACAAGTTCATGGCAAGCGGCCGCCGCTGCAGCCGCGTTATTTGCTCGCGCTGCCTTGATTGCTGCGGTGATGTTGGTTGCTTTGAACATGTCATTCCTTTTGCTGTAACGTATGAGACTCGTCAGTTATCATGGCTGATTTTTTTTGTCAATCAATAGTTGCTTGCCTGTCTGCGCATTATTCCTCTTCGATGCGCCGGCTCGGTGTTTTTGAAGAAATCCTTTATCGCCTGGTTCAGCTCGGTTTGCGGTCTGGTTAAGACCGGCACCTTGGGTAAAGAGTGCAGGAACAGGCGACCATAACCGCGCCTGACAACCCGGCTGTCGAGAATCAGGACGACACCACGGTCGGTGCGCTGCCGGATCAAACGGCCAAAGCCCTGGCGAAAGCGGATCACGGCTTGGGGAACCGTGTACTCCATGAATGGATCTCCGCCTGCTTTGGTAATGGCTTCGGCCCGTGCTTCCAGAACCGGCTCCGTAGGCACCCGGAAGGGCAGTCGGGCAATGATGACCTGCTCAAGTGAGCGGCCGGGAACATCGACCCCTTCCCAGAAGGAATCGGTGGCAAAGAGAATGCTGGTTGGATCCTTGCTGAATTTCTGCAGCAGGTTGTGCCGGGTGGTTTCTCCCTGGCGCAGAACCTGGTAGCCGCGGGCGGTAAGAGCTGGTGATAAGTTCGCTGTGAATGCGGCGTAAAAGGCTGTAGGCGGTGAAGAGCACAAAGCTGCGGCCGTCTGCGGCCAGCAAGGCCTGCTCGGTCAAGTCGCGGACGGCTTCGGCATAGCCGGGGCGACCCGGTTCGGGGATGTCGGTCGGGATCGCCAGCAGGGCCTGTTTTTCGAAATCGAAGGGAGATTCCAGCAAGAGTTCCGTCAGCCGACCCGGCTCCAGATCGTTGAGGCCGACCCGGTGGCGCAGATAGTCAAAACGACCGGCGACAGTCAGGGTCGCGCTGGTCATGACGACGGTCTGCATGCGTTCCATCAGTGTCTCGTCGCAACAGCGGCGCGACCACCAGGGGAGCGGTGCAAAGCCGGGTGATGATCCCTTCGCCGCGGCCTATGCGTCCCTTGGTGATTTCAAACCAGGTACAGGTCTGCGGGTCTCTGGCAACAAAGGCCTGCAAATTCTCGGCAAGGACCTGCAAGCGCACACTGACGCCTGCCAGGTCGGTACAGAGCGAGCGGCACGCCTCTGCTGCCTCATCCGGGAGCT
Source organism: uncultured delta proteobacterium (assembly GCA_963769955.1). Lineage (GTDB taxonomy): Bacteria > Desulfobacterota > Desulfuromonadia > Desulfuromonadales > BM103 > M0040. The sequence continues at coordinate 169,648 of CAVYNW010000017.1, read as the reverse complement.
TGCGCAAGGCCTTGAGCAGCTCTCGCAAGCGCCTCACTGTATTCGCTGGTGCTGCGCGACAGGCTGCGCAGCACGCCTTCGGTTTTTTCCCAGGCCGCTTTCTCAACGAAGGCCGGCACCAGTCGTTGACGGATCTCTTCTCTTGAACGAATCTCCGCGCCGAGTGCTTTTGCCAGCATCAGTCCTGATTGTTCCAGGTCTGCAATGGAGCTGTCCAGCAACTCCTGGCGTTGGCTGATCAGCGCCTCTATGCGTTCGTGCAGCTCCCGGTAGAGCGCGTCCTGATCTGTCATGCAGTGATCGTCCAAGTTGAACGATCAGTCGTGGCAGCAAGCCCCGCTGCGGCTTGCGCGGGTGGCGCAGCCGGTTGAGGGCGCGGGCGAAGGCGAAACGGGTGACCTGGGTGCTGAAGTAACGTGTCGCGACTTCTTCAAGATGATGCGCTTCATCGATGACCAGTCTGGAAAATGGCGGCAGAACCGCCATGGCAGAATAGTTGTCGGTCTGTTGGCGCAAAGAAAGGTCTGCGAGCAGCAGGGCATGGTTGACCACCAGGATGTCGGCACGAGAGGCCCTGCGCCGGGCCTGGTGAAAAAAACAGTTGCCAAAAAAGGGGCACTGGCTGCGACTGCACTGGTCCGCTTCGCAGCAGACTTCTTCCCAGAGGGTGCTGTGAGGCAGAAAGGAAAGGTCCTCGCGTGAGCCGTCACCGGTCTGCTCGGCCCATTCCCGTAGCGCGGTCAGTTCACCGACGTGTTCATCATCGAACAGGCCTGGTTCAGCTGTGGCGCTTTCCAGGCGGCGCTTACAGAGGTAGTTGGAACGGCCTTTGACCAGCTCAACCCGAAAATCCAGAGCCTGTGGCCCGTTGCAGGAAAGGCAGGTCCTTGCGGATCAGCTGCTCCTGCAGGTTGATGGTGTTGGTTGAGACCACCAGTCGCTCGCGGTTGGCAAGGGTCCAGAGGATTGCCGGCACCAGGTAGGCCAGGCTTTTGCCTGTTCCGGTGCCGGCTTCGACCAGGGCAATGCTGTGATTGTTGAGAGCTTCCGTGACCGCAAAGGCCATCCGCAGCTGTTCCGGTCGATCCTCAAATCCGGCAGAGGCTCTTGCAGACCTGGCCGCCGGGGCCGAGCATGTCTGCAACCTGCTGGTGCTCGACGGTTGCGTGCTGCGGTCGGTTTAAACGCTTCGACGACCCGGTATAATTGGTTGACCTGGTTGTTGACGATATAGAAGCCGACCCCCATGGAGCCGAGATTGCCGGCGATTGCCAGGTCCGGTTCCGAAGGCTCCAGGTGGCCGCTCGGGTGATTGTGGATAATGACGTCTCCCGGCCGGCAGGCCTGGAGGATGGCCGGAACCGCTTCACGGTTGCCACGGGCAAGGATTTCCACATCGACGACACGTTGTTCTGCATCGGTCTGGCCGATGCAGAAGACTTCGTTGCCTCCAGAGTCGAGAATTTCCTGCCTGAGTTTTTCCTGAGATTTTAGCGAGAGAAATTTATCCATAAGTGAGAGGCATTATAGAGACGCCGGCTCATTTGTGGAAAGAATTTCTGGTGAAGAGGTGCAGAAGATGTCAATTACACGTCAACGAAGTCGTTCTCACAGGGATGATCGATGCTGGCTTGTTCGTCTGCTTATCATAGCCTCTGCTGTGACAAGCTACTCGTCGCTATCCAGTTCTGCTTGCATGCGTTTGACGAAGTTCTTGGCACGCCCCGAAGGCGCGATAATTCCGTAAGCCATTGCTTCGCGAAGTTCCTCTTCAGATGCACCTGCCTCCTTCGCGACCGCGAAGTGCTTGGTGAGTCAGTCCGGGCAGTTGACCGCCACGGCACAGGCAACCCTGATCAGTTCGCGGGTTTTAATGTCAAGAACTTCCGAGAATTCATAATCAAGAATCTGTTTGCGAGTCTTCATGGCTTAAGTCTCCGAGGTAAACATTAATAGCTCTATTTATAGCAGGTTGCGCTCAGTTATGCATCTCTTGGAGCCTCTTATGCTGCCATAATCGTGCGCAATTTATTCGCAGTGCTATTCTTGTAATGGGCCACCGCAGTTACTACATTGGGTCCGCAGGCTGAGGGATGCTGTGACCGGGTTCACTCCTTTGAGTGCATAAGAATCCTCTTTCACCACCTGTCCTGTATGATGCTTTTTATCAGAAGGAGAATCGCTCATGGATATGAACCGCATGACCCAGAAAACCCAGGAAGCCATCCAGGCTGCACAGGCACTGGCAACCCGTTATGGCCATGTTGAGGTCGATGGAGAGCACTTGCTGCTGGCTCTCTTTGAGCAGACTGAAGGGCTGGTTGCCCGTCTCGTTCAGCGGCTTGACATCGATCCCAAGGCTGTTGTTGCGGCGCTTCGCACAGAGGTGCAGAGGTTGCCTGCGGTTTCCGGCCCTGGGGTTGAAGCCGGCAAGATTTATGTGACGCAACGCTTCAACCAATTGCTGGTTAAAGCCGAGGCCGAAGCCAAACGGCTTAAAGATGATTACGTCAGTGTCGAACATGTCCTGCTGGCCTTCGTTGATGAGGGGAGCAAGACTGCTGCCGGCAAGGTCCTGCAGCAGCTTCAACCTGAGCCGGGATCGGCTGCTGCAGGTTCTGACCGCAGTGCGTGGGCACCAGAGAGTCACCAGCGCAGACCCTGAAGCAACCTACGAAGCTCTGGATAAATATGGGCATTGATCTGGTGAAGCAGGTCCAGCAAGGGCAAGCTTGACCCGGTCATCGGCACGGGATGGCGAGATTCGCCGGGTGATCCGGATCCTGTCGCGTAAAACCAAGAACAATCCGGTCCTGATTGGCGAGCCCGGGGTTGGCAAAACCGCAATTGTTGAAGGTCTGGCGCAACGCATCGTGCGGGGAGATGTTCCGGAAGGGCTGAAAGATAAAACCGTTTTCTCTCTGGATATGGGCTCATTGCTTGCCGGAGCCAAATATCGCGGCGAATTCGAGGAGCGACTTAAAGCCGTGCTCAACGAAATTCGGCAAAGTGAGGGCCGGATTCTGCTCTTTATTGATGAACTCCATACCATCGTCGGTACGGGCAAGGCGGAGGGGGCCATTGATGCCGGCAACATGCTGAAGCCGATGTTGGCGCGGGGCGAGTTGCATTGCATCGGTGCGACAACCCTCGATGAATACCGACAGTATATCGAGAAGGACGCGGCTCTTGAGCGGCGTTTCCAGCCGGTTCTGGTCGAGCAGCCGACAGTCGAAGATACCATCAGCATCCTGCGCGGCCTGAAAGAGCGCTTTGAAGTTCATCATGGCGTGAGGATCCAGGATAATGCCCTGGTTGCCGCTGCGACTTTGAGCCATCGCTATATTGCCGATCGCTTTCTGCCGGACAAGGCGATTGACCTGATTGATGAGGCCTGTGCCATGATCCGCACCGAAATCGATTCTTTGCCTGCTGAACTCGATGAAGTGTCGCGACGGGTGATGCAGCTGGAGATCGAAGAGGCCGCCTTGAAAAAGGAGAAGGACAAGCCGAGCCAGCTGCGCCTGGAGCAGCTGCGCAAGGAGCTGGCCGACCTGCGCCATCAGGCCGATACTTACACGGCGCAGTGGGAGACGGAAAAAGAGGAGATAAAAAAAGTTCAGTCCCTGCGGGAAGAGATTGAAAAAGTTCGCCAGCAGATTGCCATAGCAGAACGCGAATATGACCTGAACCGCGCCGCGGAGCTGAAACATGGCCGGCTGCCTGAGCTCGAACAGCAACTTCAGGAGGAAGACCGCAAGCTGACGGATGCTGATGAAGGCTCTCGCCTGCTGCGCGAGGAGGTGACCGAAGATGAAATCGCCAATATTGTCGCTCGCTGGACCGGCATCCCGGTTAGCAGGCTGGTCGAAGGAGAAAAGGAGAAGCTGCTCAAAATCGACCAGCTTCTGCATCAGCGCGTGATCGGCCAGGATGAAGCCGTGCAGCTTGTCGCTGACGCTGTGATCCGCGCCAGGGCAGGCATCAAGGATCCCCGCCGGCCGATCGGTTCCTTCATTTTCCTCGGTCCGACCGGTGTCGGCAAAACCGAACTGGCCAGAACTCTGGCAGAGGCCCTGTTCGACAGTGAAGAGAACATGGTGCGCATCGACATGTCAGAGTACATGGAAAAGCATGCGGTCAGTCGTCTGATCGGAGCGCCGCCGGGGTATATCGGTTTCGAAGAGGGTGGCCAACTCTCCGAAGCGGTGCGCCGGCGTCCTTACAGCGTGGTTCTTTTCGATGAGATCGAAAAAGCTCATCCAGATGTGTTCAATGTTCTGCTCCAGGTCCTCGATGATGGTCGTATCACCGACAGCCATGGCCGCACTGTCGATTTTAAAAATACGGTGATTATCATGACCTCCAACATCGGTTCTCAGCATCTTCTCGAAGGTGTCACCGATAACGGGGAAATTGTCGAAGGCGCACGTGCCGCAGTGATGCGCGAACTGCGGAGTAGCTTTCGCCCAGAATTCCTCAACAGGGTTGATGACATCATCCTCTTCAAACCACTGACCGTGACAGAGATAGAAAAGATCGTCGATCTGCAGGTCGAAGAGTTGCGCGCTCGCCTTGCCGCCCGAGGTCTGTCCCTGAACCTGACCCCGGAGGCGCGCAGGTTTGTGGCAAAATCAGCTTATGACCCTGTGTATGGTGCCCGGCCTTTGAAACGTTATCTTCAACGTCACCTGGAAACCCGGATAGGGCGTGCCATTATAGCCGCAGAGGTCGTCGATGGCGGAAGCGTCAATGTGACGGAGGAGGCAGGAAGCCTGAACGTCAATTTTGCAACACCCTGAGCGGCATGATGTTATGAGTTGTTCCGGGCGATTCAGGGCAATCTTGAGATCAAGCATCTCCCGTGATTGCCCTCTCTTCGAAATCCACGGCAGAGGAAGAGCCCCAACTTCTCGAGATGGGGTATTTCGATTTTATTGCCAAGTCGATCAACCTGGTTCCCCTGGTAGTTCGTATCCGACACGCCCTGCGGACCATTTACGGTACCAGCCCTCCTTGCCGTTAATCTCCCTTTTAAATCCGATGATCTTAAGGCAAGCAAAAAAGGCTTGCCTTTTTTATTTAGAATCATATAATTGACCAAAAAGGTCATAAATATAGAAAGGAATTCACCATGCGAATCGATATTCTTTGTAAACCAGAAAACGGACAACGCGGTGAACGTCTCCTGGCCAATGTCCGTAAAGCTCTCAACGAGATGGATGTGCGCGCAGAGGTTCATCTCTTTTGTGACCGTCGCAAGTTGGTCGATAATCGTGTTTATGTTGCTCCGGCCCTGCTGATTGACGATATCGTCCGTGTTGCAGGAAGGGTCCCCGAGATCAAAGAGATCAAGTCATTTATTGTCGAACGGCCCCGTTATGTCGAGCGCATGAGAGAGGTTGCTTAAGGCAACTTACAACCGAAAATATCTAACCTTTTATGGGGCCCTGCAATGCAGGGCCCCTTATTCTTTGTGGTGCAGTTATTGAACTTAATGAAATTGATCGCTGGGGAGAATCCCCTTCAGCTGGACGCCAGAGGGGTTCTTCTGAAGAGCTGTGCCGGTAGTGGTCGGTGAACTTACTATTCTTGAACAGGTTGTAATAACCCCTCGAAAAGGGCAAACTCAACCAGCTCTTTGCCGGTTGACTGCGACAGGCTGCCGGCAAAAATTTCCTTGGGGCTGAGCTTGCTGTTGCTCTCTCGCAGTAATTTCAACATCTCTTCGCTTAACGATTCACAAAACACCTCATCCTCTCGGCGCATAAAGAGCGCTACTGAGCCGACCGGTCTGAACAGGCTGGCAAACTCGTTTAATTGCATCTCTTCAACTTCAAGCAGGTCAAGGATCTCATAAGCAAAAGGGACCAGGCGACATTTGCTGGAGCGCTGCCAGGGGGTTTGCCAAAGATCCGTCCCGGGCTTCAGCGGTTCTTGGGGAGGGAGCAGCTCTTCACCGAGAAGGGTTTCCGCGTAGTGGAAGTGATAACAGAGCAGGTCAAGGAAAACGCTGGTCAAATGGCCCTGACCGGTCTTCTGCAACTGATGGCAAAGGTAGTCCTGCAGCAGGCGATAAGCATCATCCGCGGTCCACTGGCTGGTCAGCATCAGTTTCTCTTGGTCGACACCTTCTTGCTGCTATGGCCCACTTGAAAAAATCCTCGAAGAGTTCGCTTGGTGGGATTTGCAGGGCCTGCATGATTGCCGGGAAGAATGCAACTGCCCGGCCGGTATTATAGAAAAGGTCGACGGCTGCAGAGAGCCGGCGACAGCGTTCCAGCTCTTCGCTTGTCCAGTTACTTGATGAAATCAACTCATAGGGTGGTTCCGGCTGAGCTTCAATGCCGTAGCGGTCACGCTGCTGAGAGAGACGGGTTCCCGGCAGTATCGCCAAGGGGAAAATATGGATGTGATTCGGTGCCAAGCTGAGTACGGTATCCAGACTGTCCCGGAAGCCGGCGTAATTGTCCTCTGGCAGGCCGAAGATAAGGTCGAAGCCGTAGATGACCCCTGCTTCTGCCAGAAGGCTTACCTTTTCAGTCAGAATGTCCAGGTCAAGTGGCCGGTGCACTGCTTTTAAGACCGACTCATGGATCGATTGCAGGCCCAGTTGCACGGAACAATTCAGCTGACTTATCAATCCGGCTGTTCGACGATCGATGAAGTCCGCCTTGGCTTCCAGGTGAAAATGAATATGTGGAGCTTTTTCGAGCAGCAGTTCCAGCAGGGCAATGCCGCGCTCTGGCGGGTGATTGAATGTTGAGTCAAGGACCCAGATCTGGGTCACGCCGGCAGTGACAAAGAGTTCAAGCTCTTCTTCCAGACGTCGTCGGTCTATACCACGGACTCCGGCATGCCCTCGTGCTTCGAAACAGTAATCGCATGAGAAAGCGCAGCCCCGTGCGACCTCCCAGAGGACCCCGGCGGAAGCTTCAGGCTTAAGGACGCCGGTGAGCCATGGTGAGGGTGCCTTGTCAAGCTCGTGCAGACAGTCCTCCGGGCCGGAAAAGGCGGTGCCCTTCGTTACCCAGGTTACCCCCGGTAAAGGTTGTGCGGGAAGACCCTCTGCCAGGGCGTTAATCAACCCTTTGAAGGCGGCTTCGCCTTCACCGTGAACGAGTGCTGTCCAGGGGGCTGCTGCCAGCAGTCCCTCTGGATCGCCGGTTGCTTCAGGGCCGCCGACGATCAGACGAACGTCGGGTGCCTGTCTGTGCAGTTCTCGTGCGATGGCGATGATCCGTAAACGGTTCCAGACGTAAACCGGGAAAGCGACGACATCCGGTTGTGCCTCCAGTATTCTGGCAAGAATTTCCTGGTCGGTCTGTTCCGGAAAAGAGTCAATCAGGAAGCTGGTTTGGCACAAATCTTCAGGCAGGGCCGCGGCCAGGCAGCCGGCCGCCAGTGAAATAGCCTGAGTGGAGCGGCGAACGTGAAGGGTGCAAAATACAATTTTCATAAGGATATCAAGGTCAATTAACTTTACCGGGCCGTTTTCCCTTCGTCAACCAGTGAAGAGGGTTCGTCCCCTTTTGTGGTTGTAATCAGAGGAGGCTGTGGTTAAAATCAAGAGGGAGGCGCCTGGCCAAGATTCTTGCTGGTTGTCTGAATGCCATGCCTGGCAAAAATTCCCGCCAGTTCTTCGTAATTGCTCTGGAGTTTTGAGAGCGTCAACTGGTAGCCGCTGTGACATCACCTGGTGTCTTGCTGTAATCGACATGGGTCCCTGAAAGAAAAGAAGCGCTTCATCAACTCCGGGTTCAAAGAGCAGGATGTCGATCTCGGGATGTTTAATGCGATAATATTCAAGCGCCATAATCATCTTCTCGCGGCTTTCGATGCGTTTCGCCTGTTCCCAGGTAAAGAGAATGCCAAGCTCATCGACCTGTGAACATTTACCATAGGAAAGAGAGGGCAGGCAGGTCGTCTTCTGGTCGTTGCAGAAAGGCACCCGGGGGTTGATAAGAACGATCAGTTTCGCACCATTTTCGATGGCGATGTCAATGTGGGTCACTCTGCCCGTCGAGCCGTCAAGGTAAGCATGCTGGTTAATCCTGTGCGGTTGAAAGAAGAAGGGAATGGCACTGGATGCCGTGATCGCCTGGCAGATGTGCATATCCTGATGCCCTGGTTTGCCGAAGATGATTCGCTCTCCGGAATCAAGATCGTAAGCCGGGATGAAGAGTTCACAGGAGAGTTTTTTGAAATCGTCGCTGAGACCTTCGTCATGAAAGGCTTTACAGAGGTAGGATTGCAGGGGCTTCAGAGAAAAAATACCTGCCGGGAACTGTTCCTGGAAGAGGTATGGCAAATCACTCAGACGAATTTGCCAGTTGCTTTTACGATAGTGCTTGAGGATCCGAAACAGGCTGAGTGGCAGCCTGGCCAGAGAGTGAGTCGTCGCCCACAGTCAACGCGGTAAACATCACGTCTTCGCCAGTTGAAAACAGTACTTTCATTGCGTGCGATGGTTCTGAAGAGTCCGCCGGGATCGATGCGATTGGCGATCAGGGCGGCGATAACCGAACCGGCGCTGATGCCGATGTAGGTGTCGAAACGGCGGGTGGAAAAGCCCGAGCTGAATAGCTGGTCCAGAGCGGCCAGGCAGCCGATCTCGTACGCAGCGCCCATGATGCCGCCGCCGGCAAGAACCATAGCTGTTTTGCTGCGTTGCTCGGGCATAATGTCAACTCACCGTTTGGCGCGGACCTTGATTTTGGGTTTGCCCGCCTCTGTGACGACCACAAAGTCAACTTCTTTATCACCAAAACGTTTCTGGATGGTATCTTTCTGCTTGGCCAGGAAGCTGGCCACCTGCTCCCTGTTCGGGGGACGAAGCGCGCAATCCTTGTGAGCGTTCACCAGTTCTTCGAAGAGGTTGTCCACGGGGTTTACGGTGCTGGCTGCCGGAGCCTCCTCTGTTGGCGGTTTAACGCTTTCCGAGCGGTTGATCTGTGAAACGTGACGTTCGTACCTGCCTTCGTCAATCAGGCGCTGGATACGGTCCCAGTAACCACAGTAACTGTTGAATCGGCTCGTAATACTTTGCAGTTTGAACCGCAGGTCGGTTTGTGGAATGTAATGGGTGATCATCTTGCGCATGCGCAAGGTATATTTCTGGCGCTCCTTTTCGGGAGCACGTTTTTCCGTGCCGAGGAAATACTTTTCGTAAGCGATCTCGAGGTTCTTCAGGTCGTGTTCCAACCGGCTCAGAAGTTCTGTGATTTGTCCGCGGCTACCCATCGTATCGGTTGATCCCCCCTTTGAATTATCATTTCCAATATACTGGACGCCGTGCGGCAAGGTAAAGAGAAACCTGAAAACTTGCTTCTGCTGACTTTTCCTGGAAAATACAGGCGAAATTGTGTTGTCTCAGCTTGACCTTTACATGGCATTTCGAAATAATATCAAGTTCGCATAATGGAGGGAAAAACAATGCCAAACAAACTCGCTGCTGTAATCCTGGCTGCTGGCCAGGGAACTCGCATGAAATCGGAATTACCCAAGGTTCTTCATCCGCTTGCCGGGAGGCCGATGCTCAGCCATGTGGTCAGAACGGCCAGAAGCCTTGACGCCAAACCGATTGTCCCGGTTATTGGCCATGGTGCAGAGCTGGTCAGGAAGGTGCTTGCCGAAGAGTCGCTGACTTTCGCCCTGCAGGAAGAGCAACTGGGGACGGGACACGCCCTGCTCTGCGCAGAGCAATCGCTCAACGGATTCACGGGAGATCTTCTTCTGCTTTGCGGTGATGTGCCCCTGTTGCGTGACACCACCTTGCGGGCTTTACTTGCGCATCATCGAAAAACCTCTGCCAGCGTGACCATCTTGACGGCACAGATGCAGGATCCCACCGGATACGGACGAATTATCCGTGGCGAGAACGGGGTTGAGAAGATCGTTGAAGAGAAAGACGCATCGAGCCTCGAGCGCCAGGTTGATGAGATCAACACCGGCATCTACATATTTCGTGCGCCGGAGGCGTTTGAATTCTTGCGTGGTCTGGATAACAGCAATGCCCAGGGGGAATATTATCTGACTGATATTGTCGCTGCGGCCCGCAAAGCCGGAGAGCGGATTGAGGCACTGCTGATCGAGTCTGCTGGCGAAGCGATGGGCATCAATGATCGCGTGCAACTGTCTGAAGCCGAAAGGATCATGCGGCAAAGAATCAATGAGGGGCATCAACGGGCCGGAGTGACGCTGCTTGATCCGGCGACGACCTACATCGAGCCGGATGTCGTGATAGGCGCTGATACCCTGGTCCATCCGGGCGTTCATTTGCGTGGCAAGACAACCATCGGCAGCGGCTGCGAAATCGAGCCGGGCGTCATCGTCACTGACTGCACCATCGCGGATCAGGTTCATTTGAAGCCCGGCTCCGTGCTGAGTGAGGCTGTCATTGGGAGAGTCCTGTGCCGTGGGGCCGATGGCTCACCTGAGGCCGGGAACCGTGCTGAGCGGTCATAACAAGATCGGCAACTTTGTCGAAACCAAGAAAGCTCTGTTCGGCGAGAAGTCTCAGGCCAGCCACTTGACCTACATCGGCGATGCCAGCCTGGGCAGAAATGTCAATATCGGCTGTGGCACCATCACCTGCAACTATGATGGTGTCAATAAACATCAGACGACCATCGGTGACGATGTTTTCGTCGGCAGTGATACCCAGTTTGTTGCGCCGGTTACCATCGGTCGCGGCAGCCTGATCGGCGCCGGATCAACCATCACCAAGGATGTCCCCGAGGATGCTCTGGCGATTACCCGGGCTGAACAGAAAAACGTCGCCGGTTGGGCGATACGGCACCGGCAGAAATTACAGAAGCAGAAAAAATAGACGTCTTTAGGTTTTCATCTTCATACTCATCATATCGAGGTTTTTATGTGTGGCATTGTCGGTTATATCGGTCCTCAGCAAGCAACTCCCATTGTTCTCGATGGTCTGCGCAAACTGGAATATCGTGGTTATGATTCCGCCGGGATTGCGACGATCGAACAGGGCAAAATCAATATCTCTCGTGCCGAGGGCAAGCTGATCAACCTGGAAAAGAAGTTGCACGACCAGCCCCTGGTCGGGCAGACCGGTATCGGCCATACCCGTTGGGCAACTCACGGTCGGCCCTCCGAGATCAATGCCCACCCCCACTCGGCCGGTGGTTTTGTCGTCGTCCATAATGGCATCATCGAAAATTATCTCGATCTTAAAAACCGTCTGCGAGAGCAGGGCCATAGCTTCAACTCCGACACGGATACGGAAATTATCGCCCACCTGGTGGAGCAACATTACCGGGAATGCGGTGATTTTGAAGCGGCTGTGCGTAACGCGCTCTCTGATGTTCGGGGTGCTTACGCCGTAGCGATTCTATGTGAAAAAGAGCCGGGCAAGTTGATCGCCGCAAAACAGGGCTCGCCACTGGTGGTCGGACAAGGCCAGGGCGAGTACTTTGTGGCTTCTGACATTCCGGCCATGCTCGCGCATACCCGCGAGATGATCTTTCTCGAAGATGGTGAGCTGGTGGTTTTTACCACACAGCGCATGGAGATTACGACTCTGGCCGGGGTCGCGGTCGAGAGAACCCCAAAGACGATTACCTGGAGCCCGGTCATGGCCGAAAAAGACGGCTACCGACACTTTATGCTCAAGGAAATTTACGAGCAGCCGCGGGCGATTGCCGACACCATTGCCGGACGCATTCGTGAAGATCATGGCGAGGTTTTTCTCGAGCATCTCAACCTCGATGATGGCAAACTGAACCAGCTGGAGCGCATCTATATCGTTGCTTGCGGCACGTCCTGGCATGCGGCCCTGGTCGGCAAATTCATGATCGAAAAGCATGCCCGGATTCCGGTTGAAGTCGATATCGCCAGCGAGTTCCGTTATCGTGACCCCCTGGTCAACGAGCGGACTCTGACGATCCTGATCAGCCAGAGCGGTGAAACGGCTGATACTCTGGCTGCCCTGCGTGAAGCCCACGGCAAGTCCGGCAAGGTTCTGGCCATCTGCAACGTGGTCGAGTCTTCCATTGCCCGTGAAAGTGATGGCGTCATCTATACCCACGCCGGACCTGAAATCGGGGTTGCCTCGACCAAGGCCTTCACCACCCAGCTGGTTGCTCTCTACCTCTTCACCCTCCACCTTGGACGAGTCCGTGGTGTGCTGGGCAAGGCCGCCTGTCGCCAGATGCTCGATGAACTGATCAGCCTGCCGGGCAAGGTCGAGCAATGCCTTGAGTTGGATGATGCCATTGAGAAGGCTTCTCAAGGGCTCATGCACGCTCAGGATTTTCTCTACCTCGGGCGCGGCAACCAGTACCCGATTGCTCTGGAGGGGGCGCTCAAGCTCAAGGAAATTTCCTATATTCATGCCGAGGGCTACCCGGCCGGCGAGATGAAGCACGGCCCGATTGCCCTGATCGATGAACAATTGCCGGTGGTGGTGATTGCCCCGCACAATGAAACTTTTGAGAAAGTGGCCGCCAACATGGAAGAAGTTCAGGCACGCGGCGGCCGTGTGGTGGCGATTACCGATCAGGCGGAAAGCGGGCTGGCTGACAAGGCGGAAACCGTTCTGGTTGTTCCGCGAACCATTGATGACCTGATGCCGGTGTTAACCTCAATTCCTCTGCAACTGCTGTCGTATCATGTTGCTGTCCTCAAGGGGACCGATGTTGACCAACCCCGTAACCTTGCCAAAAGCGTCACCGTGGAGTAGCTGTTGAATTTAAAGAAACAATTATTTGAACGTTTACGACTTCCCCTGATTGCCCTGCAACGTTCATTTCGTATCAGTGAAAATACCTTCCTGATCATTCTGGCCGTCATCATCGGTCTGCTGGGTGGACTGGGAAACTACGCTTTTCGTAAAACCATTGAATTGATTCATTGGGGGATCTTCGAGCAGAGTGAGCAGTTGTTTGGTTATTCTCTGGAGGAATGGAGCCTGTCCCGCATCGCCGTGGTCTTCTGCCCGGTGATCGGCGGTCTGCTGGTCATCCCGATCTGGCACTGGTTCGGCGAAGACCTCAAGGGCGGTTTCTCGGCTTTCCTCGAACGGGTCAACCTGCGTGGTGCCAAGCTGCACCTGCGGCCGATTTTTACCCGTGGGCTGGGTGCCGCAGTGACCATCGGCACCGGTGGCTCGGCAGGTCAGGAAGGCCCGATCGCCATGATCGGTGGCGCGATCGGTTCCCAGTTCGGCCAGCTCTTCAAGATGAGCGGCGATCGTCTCAAGGTCCTGGTGGCCTGCGGTGCGGCTGCCGGTGTGGCCGCCACCTTTAATGCGCCGATCGCCGGAGTCTTCTTTGCCCAGGAAATTGTCCTGCTGGCGTCTTTTGAACTCTCCAGTTTTACCTCGATCGTCATCGCCAGTGGCATGGCGACCGTTGTCTCCCGGGCGCTGCTGGGTAACGTGCCGGAACTCCTCGCGCCGGCTTACGTGGTGCGTAACTACTGGGAGCTGCTGCTCTATGTCCTGCTTGGGCTTTTGATCGGTGCCCTGGCCGCCCTGTTCATTGATACCCATTTCAAGATCAAGGATCGCTTTGCGGCACTGAAAATCCACCGCCTGGTCAAGCCGGCCATCGGCGGCCTGCTGGTCGGCATCATCGGCCTTGTCTTTCCCCAGGTCTTCGGCAACGGCTATGAATTTATGGGAGATGTCCTGTTCGGCAAGGAGACCTGGTACCTGCTGGCCGGACTGGTTATCGCCAAGGCGATCGCCACCTCGATCACTCTCGGCTCAGGGCTGCCCGGCGGGCTTTTTGCCCCCTGCCTCTATCTTGGTGCCGTCGCTGGCGGTGCCTTCGGACATCTCGCTGTCACAGCTGTTCCCGGCTGCCGGCATTACCCCGGGGGCCTATGCCCTGGTTGGGATGGGGGCTTTCCTCTCGGCGGCAACCCACTCGCCGATGACGGCGATCTTCCTGCTGTTTGAGATTACCGACAGCTACGAAGTTATCGTGCCGATCATGTTGACCTGCGTGATCGGCACTTCGATTGCCAGGCATTTCAAAAAAGACAGCCTGGAAACCGTGGAACTTTCCCGGCTCGGCATCGACCTGGAAGCGGGCAAGGAACGTAATATCATGAAGTCGCTGCAGGTCGGAGATGTCATGGTCCGTGAAGTGGAGACCATCCCGGAGCATATGACGCTGGGCCAGTTTGCCCGCTTTATTGAAAAGACCCAGCATACCAATTTCCCGCTGGTGAATGCTCAGGGGGAGCTGACCGGGATCATCTCTGTGCAGGATTTCATGGGCGTGGTCTTTGAGCCCGACCTGATGGACCTGGTGGTGGTCAAGGAACTGGCGACGACCAAAGTGATCACCGCTCACGCCGACGAAGATCTTGACCAGACCATGCGCAAGATCGGCTATCGCAATATCGAACAGGTGCCGGTGGTCGATCGCGAAACTCACCGCAAGCTGATGGGCATCATTTCCCGTCGCGATATCGTTGCCGCCTATAATCGGGCCCTGATGACCCGGACTCTTGAGGAAAAATAGGCAGCGCACTCAGGAACAAGTGACCGATCTTCTCGCCCAACTCAACCCGATGCAGCAACTGGCGGTCAAGCACGATACCGGGCCGCTGTTGTTGCTGGCCGGAGCCGGCTCCGGCAAGACCCGTGCGCTCACGCATCGGATTGCCTGGCTGATCACGCAGTACAAGGTTGATCCCTGGCAGATTCTCGCCGTGACCTTCACCAACAAGGCCGCCGGTGAGATGAAGGAGCGTCTCGAAGAGTTGCTCGGTGATCCCAGGGGCTCTGGGTCAGTACCTTCCATGCCACCTGTGTGCGAATCCTGCGCCAGGAAATCGAAGCTCTCGGTTTTAACCGAAATTTCACCATCTACGATGATCAGGATCAGGAGCGTCTGCTCAAAACCCTTCTGCAGGAGCTCGGCATCGACGAAAAGGCCCTCAAGCCGCGGGCCGTGGCTGCCGCGATCGATCGGGCCAAAAACCGCGGCATCTGGCCCGATCAGCTTGATGACGGTGATTACCAGGCGGAGCAGATCACCCGCATCTACGCCCTTTACCAGGAGCGCCTGAAGCAGGCCAACGCCCTCGATTTTGGTGATCTGCTGATGCAGGCGGTCCGTCTCTTCGAAGATCATCCCGAGGTGCTGGACAAGTATCGTCAGCGCTTTCACTATATTCTCGTCGACGAGTTCCAGGATACCAACCAGGTCCAGTACCGGCTGGTGCATCTGCTCGCCTCCGGGCACGGCAATCTCTGCGTGGTCGGTGACGACGATCAGTCGATCTATCGCTGGCGTGGTGCTGAAGTCGGCAATATCCTCGGTTTCGAACGTGATTATCCCGGCTGCGAGACGATCCGGCTCGAACAGAATTACCGCTCGACCAAGACGATTCTCGATGCTGCCGACGCCGTGGTTGCCAATAACACCGGGCGTAAAGTGAAAAAGCTCTGGACCGAGAATGACATCGGCGAGGGGGTGACCCTCGAAACCTTGCCCGATGACCTCGAAGAGGGCCGTTACCTGGCGAGTGAAATCACTCGGCTCAAGCGCAATGGTCGACGCCTGCGCGACATCGCTGTCTTCTATCGCACCAACGCCCAGTCGCGGGTCATCGAGGAGTCGCTGCGCAACGAGCGTATTCCCTACGTGATGTTCGGCGGCGTGAAGTTCTACTCGCGCATGGAGGTCAAGGATATCCTCGCTTACCTGAGGATTCTCAGCAACCCGGCCGATTCGGTTTCGGCGCGGCGCATCATCAATGTCCCCGCGCGCGGCATCGGTGGCGTCACCGTCAACAAGATTGCACCCTTTGAAACAGAAGCCGGCGGCTTTCTGCCTGCCTGCCGAAAGGCCTTGGAGCGTGGCGCTCTGAAAGGTGCGGCGGCAGCCAAGGTCAAGGCCTTTGTTGACCTGCTTGATGATTTTCAACAACGCGCCTCAGCAGACCCCCTATCCGCAGCTCACCGCTGAGTTGATCGAAGAGACCGGTTACGGGCCGCTGCTGCGCGCGAGAAAACCGAAGAAGCACGTAACCGCATGGACAACCTGCAGCAGCTGCTGGCGGGCATGGAAGAGCACTTCGCCAAAGAAGGCACCTTGCAGGATTACCTGGAGCAGGTCGCGCTGATTACCGATCTCGACTCTTACGACCAGAGCCTCGACCGGGTGACCCTGATGACCCTGCATGCCGCCAAAGGCCTCGAGTTCCCGCTGGTCTTCATGGTCGGCATGGAAGAGGACCTCTTCCCTCACAGCCGCTCCGCAAGTGGCCCGGAAGAACTCGAAGAGGAACGCCGCCTCTGCTACGTCGGCATGACCCGCGCCATGGAGAAGCTCTACCTGACCCATGCCCGCCGCCGCCGTATCTTTGGCGATTACCAGTTCAATCCGCCCAGCCGTTTCCTGGCAGAAATCCCCGAGAAACTTGCTCGCTCAGCCTGCCTCAAGCGGCCTGAAGAAGACCGCCGAGCCACAACCTGGCCTCTCTCTTTGACCAGGTTGAACCTGATTTCTCGGATGAAGATCCCTTTATCGATGATGACGAAGTTCGCATTGTCCCCGATGCCGAGGAGGGACTGCGGATCGGCCTGCAGGTCCGGCACATCAAATTCGGTGTCGGTACCGTTCGTCGCCTTGAGGGCGAGGGCGATAACCAGAAGGTCACGGTGTATTTCCATCGCTTCGGGCCGAAGAAACTTCTTGTCAAATTTGCCGGACTTGAACCTGCCTGAATTTTACGCTAGCAATTCGACGTAAAACCTGTTAAGCCGTTATAGATAAAGACTGTAAGGAGACGCAAAGGTGCGAAGGATATCTTCTTGAATAGAGGTTTTCTCTACGTCTTTCCCTTCTCCGTGTTGCGTCTTTGCGTTAAAATAGTTCATCAACTATTTCTGGAGGTCGCTCATGTCGAAATGGTCTCTGCACGATCTGCGTTGGCTTGTCTCTCGGTTTTTCTGTCAGGCTCCAGTCCGTTTTTGCCGATGAAATTGTCAGCACCATGGCTGATCAGCAGGAAGTGGCGGTGACCATTTACAACAATGATCTCGCCCTGGTCCGTGATCAACGCCAGGTTGATTTGCCGGAAGGGACGCTTGAACTGGCGCTGCGCGAAGTCAGCGCCCGGATCCGACCGGAGACGGCGCTGTTGAGCAGTCTGACCCAACCCGGAGGCTTGACGATTCTGGAGCAGAATTTTGATTTCGACCTGTTGACGCCGGGCAAGCTGCTGGAAAAATATGTCGGCAGGGATGTGCAGCTGGTTCGCACCCATCCCGAGACGGGGGAAGACAGTTTTGAAACGGCCCGGGTCCTCGCCGCCAATAACGGCGTGGTGCTGAAGATCGATGATCGTATCGAAACCGGCGCCCCGGGACGACTGGTTTTTCCCGATGTGCCGAAAAACCTGCGTGATCGTCCAACCCTGGTGGTGACGCTCGATAATGCCAAGGCCGGTCAGCAGACCCTGGAGCTCAGTTACCTGACCAGCGGCCTGGTTGGCGGGCAGATTATGTTGCCGAACTGAATGCTGAAGATACCGCGCTGGACCTGTCTGGCTGGGTCACCTTGACCAACCAGAGCGGTACGACTTATGGCAACGCCCTGCTGCAGCTGGTTGCCGGTGATGTCAACCGCGTACCGGACCAGATGCGGGTTCGCAAGGCCGTGATGATGGAGGCCGTTGCAGACGTGGCAATGGCCCCGCAGATGCAGGAAGAGAGCTTGTTCGAGTATCATCTCTACACACTGCAACGGCCGACCACGATTCGTGATAACCAGACCAAGCAGGTCTCGCTCGCTTAATGCTTCGAGGGTTCCGGTAAACAAGGAATTCCGCCTGCAGGGCAGCCCCTATTACTACAGTGGCAGGCAGGGTGACCTGGGACAAAAGCTTAAAGTAGGTGTCTTTGTCGAATTTGATAATCGCAAAGAGGACAACCTCGGGCATGCCGCTGCCGAAAGGTGTCGTAAGGGTCTATAAACAGGATCAAGTCCGGTCACCCCCAGTTTGTCGGCGAGGATCGTATCGACCATACAGCCGAAAACGAAACGGTGCGCCTCAAGCTTGGCGAAGCTTTTGACGTGACTGCGGATCGCAAACAGACGGACTTCCGCAAGTTGGGAGGCGATGGCCGCTACAATTATCGATATGAGAGTGCCTTTGAAATTAATCTAAGTAATGCCAAGGCTGAAGAGGTGACGGTGACGGTCGCTGAGCCGGTTCCAGGTGACTGGCGGATGCTCAGTGAAAGTCATAAACACAGCAAAGCTTCATCGGATACAGCTCTCTGGAAGATGACGGTTCCGGCTAAAGGAAGTGCGTTCTGACCTACCGGGTGGAAGTTAAATATTGATAAAAAGAAGAATGTAGAATGGGGCGGCCTAGGCTGCCCCTTTTTGCAGGCTCGTCACCTGAGCTGCAATGAAGGAGATACAAGCAATGCATGCAAAAGATACGAAACTGACAATTTCCCCTTCAGCAACGGGGGAAGTACCCGGCTGCGTCGAGGAAAAAGGTGCTCTGGTTCGGTCTTGGCAGCATTATCCTGGTTGTGATTGCCGGCGTTGTCTGGGTGACCTGGGGAACTCAACTGAGGGAGCGGGAGTTCGAAGAGAATCTGCAGAAACGGCTCAAATTGATGGCCTCATCGCAAGTTCAGTTGACAAATGCATTGCTGGAAACGGCCATCGAACAAGCCAACAGGGTGATCAACTCGGAACTGTTCAAGCTGTATGCCGCTGAAGTTAACCTGGCTGAGGATGATGTCTCGAAGTTGGTCTCCGGGCCTTTGCCCGGGCAAGTTTCTGATGATGAAAGCCTCGTCCAACTTTCTGCCCAGCTGCCGATGATGCAGAGCCTGTTGATCGAATTTGCCCGTATTACAGGTTATACCGGAGGACGGGTTGTGAACCGCAGCGGCACTGTCTACATAGCGACCGAAGCCGAGACGACTCCGTTGCGGGCGGATCAGATGGGTTTTGTCAATGAAGTTCTAAAGACCCGGAAAGTCAAGTTTGCGCCAATTCAAAACACACCTGTCGGCTTGGTCCTGGAATCTTACCTGCCCATTTTGCCGCCTGAAGAGAACGGCCTTGACCCTGCCCCGGTTGCCGTCCTGATGCTGACCAAGGTCGTCGATGAGAAGATCCATCAGATGCAGACCAACAGTTTGCTGGAGAGGGGTGAAAGGGTCCGTTTGCTGCAGGTTGTTGCTGATGGCTACGAAGAGGTTGTGCCCTGGCTTCCAGAGAAATTGCAGAAAATCACCACACCTTTGACTCTTGATCAGGCAGAGACACTGCCTTTTGCCGTTCGCTCTTCTCTGCTCGGTGGGACTCGAGCTTACTCTCTGAGCCTGCCGATTTCGGGCACTGATATGTGGATCCTGGTCGAAGCTGATTATGCTGTGGCGCGTGAAGCCTTACGTGGACAGCAGAAAGCCCTGTTGAGTATCGCCACGCTCTTGATCATCGCCTTTGCCGTTGCTTTTGGTGCCGTGTGGGCTCTGCTGATCAGCAACCAGCAGCGTAAAGCTGCCAGGCGCTTCAAAAGCCTTGCTGAGGAAATCGAAAAGCAGCGACAGCTGCTGGACAGGATCAATAACACGATTTCCGACTACATCGTTCTCCAGGACGTGCAGGGAGAATATCTCTATGTTAACCCGGCCTTCGCCAGTGCGGTGGGTCGAAATCCCGAAGAGTTGATCGGGTTGGACAATGAGACTGTCTTAGGATACGAAGCGGCCCGCCGCCTTGAGCACTCTGACCAACAGGTTCTGACCAGCGGGGAGCCGATTACTTTCAGTGAACAACTCTATCTGCAATCGCAGCTCCACCATTTGCAAATTTCGAAATCCGCATTGAAAGATGCTGAAGGCAAGCCTTCCGGGATTGTCTCGGTTGTTCGTGATGTGACGGAAATTGTTGAAGTGCAAAAGCGGCATGAGCAGGCGACGGCGAAAACCGTAGAGGCCCTGGTGCGTGCCATAGAATTGACCGACCCCTATCTTGCGGGACATTCGCGATTGATGGGGAGCCTCAGTGTCGAGGTTGCCAAGGCCATGAACACCAGCGATATAGTGACTGCTACGGTTGATACGGCAGCCAATCTTTCTCAGGTCGGGAAGCTGTTCGTCGATCGAGATCTGCTCTTCAAGGCAGAGGCTTTAAGCGCGGAAGAAAAATTTGAGCTGGAGCAGCATGTTGAACACGCCGTTAATGTTCTGCAGGATGTCGATTTCGGTTTACCCGTCTTCGATGCTCTGTACCAGATGAATGAGACCCTCGATGGGCAGGGTTACCCGAAGGGTTTGCAGGGCGATGAGATTGGCCTGCCTGCACGGATTCTTGCCGTCGTGAACAGCTTTTGCGCCATGGTTGAGCCACGCGCTTACCGGGCGGCTCGATCAACGGACGAAGCTCTGGAAATTATCAAGGCCGACGATAGTGCTTACGACCAACAGGTTGTTTCCGCTCTTAAGGACGTTGTGCAGTCGGCAATTGGTAAAAAGCTTCTTGGCAGGCACTTTAGTGTCCCGTGCGGCTAGTTCGCCGCACAATTTGCGCGTGATTTTGGTTCCTGGCAAGGCGCGGTGACGCAGGTCTAGCCAGGCTTAAACCGAGGAACCGTAACGCAGGCAGGGGGCAAAAGCGCGGAAAATTGAAGGTATGAATTAACCGCACGGGGCACTAGGTATTAATTCTCACTTGCTCTTGGCCAAGGATGCACCCTGTGCGCCTGGTCCCTTTAGTAAAATCCGGCCGGGCGCTCTCTTCCCATGACGCGCCAATTGTGTATATAATCAGCAGGGAAACTCATAACTGTTGGAGCCTCTATGAACAACTTTAATCAGGCCGTTCGCCAGACCGTCGGTGAAGCCTTGAAGAGTCAAGACGTCCAGACGATCCAGGTTAATCTTGGCTTGCTCTGTAACCTGAGTTGTCGGCATTGTCATGTTGAAGCGAATCCCAAACGGATCGAGGTCATGACCTGGGAAACGATGCAGAGTGTCTTGCGCCTGGCGAAAGCTCTGCCGGAGGCGCAGCTTGACCTGACCGGTGGGGCTCCTGAGCTTAACCCCTTTTTCAAGGATTTTGTCGCAGTTCTCAGAGGCAGCGGTCACCGGGTTCAGGTTCGCACCAACCTGACCGTATTCTTTGAAGCCGGACAGGCTGACACCCCGGAATTTCTTGCCAGTCAGGGTGTACATCTGGTGGCCTCACTGCCCTGCTACCTGGATGACAATGTTGACAAACAACGTGGTGGTGGTGTCTACAAACGGAGTATCGCTGCCCTGCGCCGGTTGAACTCTCTCGGTTATGGCCGTGAGCCCGGGTTGCCCTTGAATCTGGTTTACAATCCCGGCGGAGCCTTCTTGCCCCCCGATCAGGAGACCCTGGAAGAGGCCTACCGCAAAGAGCTGAAGGATCGTTTCGAGGTGGAGTTTACCAGGCTTCTGACCATTACCAATATGCCGATGGGACGCTTCCTGAATGATCTTCAGCGTGAGGGTGAAGCAGAAAGTTACAAATCGCTGCTCGAAAATAACTTTAACCAGGCAACGCTTGGATGGATTGATGTGCCGTCATCAGATCTGCGTCGCGTGGAATGGCTGCCTCTCTGATTGTGACTTCAACAGCGCCCTGGGTCTGCCTCTCGCTGAAGGCTTGGCCAGACACATTGACGACCTTCAGCCTGAACAGTTGCGGGGACGTGATATCGTCACCGGTGAGCACTGCTACGGTTGTACCGCCGGCTGTGGGTCATCCTGTGGCGGTGCACTGGTCGCATAGCCCGCTGAGTTGGGTAAGGTTGCAGCAAAGGTCTTCTGGAAACTCCGGGAGACCTTTTGTCTATCTCTCGAGGATGTCTGCTAAGTAACAAGATGGATAGTCAGGTTAAGAGTGACGTTAAGCTCTCTGAAGACATCGCCGCGAAACTCTCAGGGGAACTTTTCTAGCCTCTGCGCAACTAATTATTTCGCTAACTTAAGTCCACCTGGCAACAGATGTCTGGCTGCCGACAGACGATTCTCTTTTATTCTTTAAATTTTTCTGAAAAGGCCTTGACAATCTCAGGATGCTGATTATATTTAGGCCTGCTTTTGGCACTCTTTGATTGTGAGTGCCAATATAGTTATCGCGGTGCGGATTAATATTCAATCAAGTGGATTTTTATCCCGGATTTTCTCAAGAAAGGAGAACACAAGTTATGAACATCAGACCTTTGCATGACCGGATTATCGTAGAACGTCTCGAGGAGGAGACCACGACAGCGGCCGGTATCATCATCCCCGATTCTGCCAAAGAAAAGCCTATGCAGGGTAACGTTATTGCCGTTGGTAAAGGCAAAATGACCGAGGACGGTAAAATTTTGCCCCTTGATGTCAAAGTTGGTGACAAGGTGCTGTTCGGTAAGTATTCCGGCACCGAGATCAAGATCGAAGGCAAAGAGTATCTGATGATGCGTGAGGACGATGTCCTCGGCGTCGTCGAATAAGATTAATTCACAGAACGATTAAGGAGATATATCGACATGGCTGGAAAAGAAATTAGATTCGGACAAGAAGCTCGTGCAGCGATTCTGGAAGGGGTCAACGCCCTTGCCAACGCGGTGAAAGTCACCCTCGGCCCCAAGGGCCGCAACGTTGTTATTGCCAAGAGCTATGGTGCTCCCCTGATCACCAAGGACGGCGTCACCGTTGCCAAGGAAATCGAACTCGAAGGCAACTTCGAGAACATGGGCGCTCAGTTAGTCAAGGAAGTTGCTTCGAAGACTTCTGACGTTGCCGGTGACGGTACGACCACGGCCACGGTTCTGGCCCAGAGCATTTATCGTGAAGGCGTTAAGCTGGTCACCGCTGGTCACAACCCGATGGAGATCAAGCGTGGCATCGACAAGGCTGTTGAGGCGGCTGTCGCTTCCCTGAAGAAGCTCTCCAAGCCGGTCAAGGACCACAAAGAGATCGCCCAGGTTGGTACCATCTCAGCCAACTCCGACGAGACGATCGGCAACATCCTCGCCGAGGCGATGGAAAAAGTCGGCAAGGAAGGCGTCATCACCGTTGAAGAAGCCAAGGCAATGGAAACCTCTCTCGAGACTGTTGAAGGCATGCAGTTCGATCGTGGCTACCTCTCTCCCTACTTCGTCACTGATCCGGAGCGCATGGAAACGGTTATGGAAGATGCCCTGATTCTGATCCACGACAAGAAGATCAGCAACATGCGCGACCTTCTGCCGATCCTCGAGCCGGTCGCCAAGCAGGGCCGTCCGCTGTTCATTATTGCTGAAGACGTTGATGGCGAAGCCCTGGCAACTCTCGTTGTCAACAAGCTGCGCGGCACTCTGAACATTGCTGCTGTCAAGGCTCCTGGTTTCGGCGATCGTCGCAAGGCGATGCTCGAAGACCTCGCCGTTCTCACCGGAGGTCGTGTGATCTCCGAAGAAATTGGCTTCAAACTGGAAGCAGCAACCCTTGATATGCTCGGTTCTGCCAAGCGCATCGTTATCGACAAGGACAACACCACGATCATTGATGGCGCCGGTTCCGAAGCCGACATCGCCGGTCGCGTCAAGATGATTCGTGCCCAGATCGAAGAAACCAGCAGCGATTACGACCGTGAGAAACTTCAGGAGCGTCTTGCCAAGCTGGTTGGCGGTGTTGCCGTAGTCAAGGTCGGTGCTGCGACCGAGACCGAGATGAAAGAGAAGAAGGCTCGCGTTGAAGATGCACTGCATGCGACCCGGGCTGCCGTCGAAGAGGGCATCGTCCCTGGAGGCGGTGTTGCTCTGATCCGTGCCATTGAGGCGGTGGCTAAGGTTGAGGTCAAAGGTGAGCAGGTGTTCGGCGTCAATATCGTCAAGCGCGCTCTTGAAGAGCCTCTCCGTCAGATTGCTGCCAATGCTGGCCAGGAAGGTTCCATCGTCGTCAATGAAGTCAAGAACAGCAAAGGTTCCTACGGTTTCAATGCTGCGACTGATGAGTACGTCGACCTGGTTAAAGCCGGCATCATCGACCCGACCAAAGTGGTTCGCTCTGCTCTGCAGAATGCCGCTTCTGTTTCCGGTCTGATGTTGACCACCGAAGCTTGTATAGCTGACGCGCCAGTTGCAGAAGGTGGCGGCGGCATGCCGGATATGGGCGGCATGGGTGGTATGGGCGGCATGGGTGGTATGGGCGGCATGATGTAACGCCTGACCAACCAAGTCACAAACACAAAAAAGCTCTCCGGGAAACCGGGGAGCTTTTTTTGTGAGAGTTGTCAGGGCAAGGTGTCTCTCTAATAAAAACAATAACCATATAAAAAGTACGAATTTTTTAACGCAAAGCCAGACCTCTGTGTTTTGAAAATTAGTGACATGTATAGACGGTTACAAAAAAGATCTATCAATGTTGATGGTTAAAGAAATTATAGTAAGCTGTAAATCACTATAATAACTAATTAAGTTCTGTCAGCAATCGCTATTTACAAAGGCTTTGGAGTTTTAGATGCGTTTTTTTCTGATTTTTTTCTTGGGTATCGTCTTGTTGACACCCGGGTGTATCAAGGTCGGCCCCGATTTTACTCCTCCTTCCGCTCCTGTTGCTGATTCCTGGATGGAGAAAGCCGACCCGCAGTTAACAACCACTCCAGCCCAACATGAAGAATGGTGGATGGTCTTTGATGACCCCATCCTGAACAGCCTTGTTGCAGAAGCTCATGCCCAGAACCTTGGCTTGCAGGTTGCCGGTCTGCGTATCCTTGAAGCTCGCGCCCAACTCGGCATTGCCACGGGCAACCTTTACCCGCAGCAACAACAGTTAGGCGCCTCGGCTGTGGCACTCGGTGCGAGTAGGAACGCCGCCAACACGATATCGGGAGATCTTGATTATAAGGATCTCAATACCAATTTCAGTGCCGGTTGGGAACTTGATTTCTGGGGCAAGTTCAGCCGTGGCGTTGAAGCCGCGGACGGCCAATTCCTGGCGGCTATTGCCAACTATGACGAAGTCATGGTGACCTTGACCGCAGAGGTCGCACGCTCCTACATTTTAATCCGCACCTTGTCCGAGCAGGTTCGGCTCTCAGAGGATAGTGCCGCAATTCAGGAGAGATCCCTGGAGATCGCGCAGAACCGCTTCGATGGCGGGCTGGTCACCGAACTTGATGTCCAGCAGGCCCGAACTCTCCTGGCCAATACCCGGGCGGCGATCCCCCGCTACCGTGCTGATTACCGGAAAGCCCAGAACGCATTGAGTATCCTGCTCGGTATCCCGCCCAAAGATTTAAGCGAACAGCTTGACGTTTCCGGACAAACCGGTATCCCTCAGCCTCCTGCTGAAATTGCTGTAGGGGTGCCCGCAGATCTCTTGCGGCGGCGGCCTGATATCCGTCGCGCAGAGCAACAGGCGGCCGCCCAGAGCGCCCTGGTCGGTGTCAGCCAAGGCCGATCTTTATCCCCACTTTCTCCCTGATCGGCAGTATCGGCCTGCAGACGAGCGACAGCCCCTTGACCCGCGAGGGAGGCAGCAGCTTAAGTGATCTTTTCAGCAGCAACAGCTTCACCTACTTCACCGGCCCCTCTCTGACCTGGAATCTGCTCAACTATGGCCGGATCAAGAACCAGGTTCGTGTTCAGGATGCCAGGTTGCAGCAGTTGATTGTCAATTACCAGAACACGGTCCTCAACGCCGCCCGTGAAGTCGAGGATGCCATGACCGGTTTTCTCGAAGACAAGATACAGGCCGGCTATCTCGCCGAAGCTGTGGCGGCTTCAAAACGCTCGGTTGATCTTTCCTCTCTACAGTACAGCGAAGGGCTCACCGATTATCAGCGGGTCCTCGAAGCCCAGCGCAGCCTGACCCGCGATCAGGATGCCCTGGCCAGGATTCAGGGCTCTGTTGCGATTAACCTGGTCAATATGTACAAGTCTCTTGGCGGCGGCTGGCAGCAGCCCGCCGATGCTGAGATCATTCCGGTCAAGATGCAGCAGCAGATGTCTGAGCGCACGGACTGGGGCAGTCTGCTCGACAAGCCAGTTCAACAAGCGGAGTCAACAGAGAACAAATCTGATTGGCGTTGGCCGGACTGGTAAGCAGCGTTGCGGGCAGCTTGTAACGGCGTGAAGATCACTGTTGACTCATCACGAAAACATTATACCCAGAAACCTTTCACTTTTTACAAACATCGGGTGTGCCATGAAAAATCGATTAATACTGCTGATGCTGGTTGTCATAACTGTACTGAATCTCGTCGGCTGCGGCGAAAAAGAGGTTGTTGCAAAGGACGAGATAAGGCCGATCAAAGCGATGAAGGTCGGTGACGTTGAGCCGTTCGGCGGACGTTGGTTCCCGGGTAAAGCGACGGCGACCCAGGAAGCCAACCTGTCGTTTCGGGTCTCCGGAGCAGTAGAAAAGATCCCGGTCGATCTCGGTGCCCAGGTGAAAAAGGGTGATCTTCTTGCCCGGCTTGATCCGCAGGATTACCGGGTCGCATTGAACAGCGCCCAGGCACAGTTGCGTAAAGCCCGGGCCGATCTTGAATTGGCCGAGTCTGAATATGATCGGGTTGCCCGGGTTTATGACAAGGATCCGGGGGCGGTCAGCAAGTCGATGGTCGATGTCCGTAAAGCGCAAATGGATTCTTCCCGAGCCCAGATCGTATCGGCCCGGGCTGCTGTCGAGAGCGCAACCGACAATCTCAGTTATACCTCCCTGAAATCACCTTATGACGGCGTTGTCGTTGAGAAGTTCGTTGAGCAATATGAAGATGTGCAGGCAAATCAGCCGATCATCCGTTTCCTCGACACCAGCAGTATCGAGTTTACCGTCAATATTCCCGGAGACTCTGATGGAACATGTCGACAAGGTTAAAAAGAGCGGCGCCTACGTGGTCTTCGACACCTATCCGAAGGTTGAGGTTTCGGCCAAGATCAAGGAAGTCGGTAAAGAAGCCTCCAAGACGACGCGGACCTATCCGGTGACTTTGATCATGGTCCAGCCTGAGAATTTCCAAGTGCTCCCCGGTATGGCAGGTAAAGCCAAGGGCGACAAGGCTGCCACTGCCCAGATTGCGGCGGAAGAGGGCCTTGTAGGGATCGAGATCCCAATCACCGCAATGTTTTCTGATCAAGCCAAGCAGACTTTTGTCTGGGTGGTCGATGAAAGCAGTATGCAGGTCAACAAGCGAGCCGTCACAGTTGTTAATCTGACCGAGAATGGCGCCATGGTATCCGGCCTCGAACCGGGAGAGATAATAGCAACGGCTGGGGCCAACATGCTTGTTGAGGGGCAGCAGGTTCGTATCCTGGAATAATCTTGATAGACGAGGAGCTTCGTCCGTGAATCTAGCTAAAATAGCCATTGAAAAAAAGGCCGTCACCTATTTCGTGACCTTCCTGCTGGTCGTTGGCGGCATTGCCAGCTTCTTTGCCCTGGGGCAGCTAGAGGACCCGGACTACAGCGTCAAGACGGCCGTCATCGTCACCCAGTACCCCGGTGCCAGTGCAGAAGAGGTTGAACTTGAGGTCACCGATCGCATCGAGATTGCTTTGCAGCAACTCAAAACCGTCGATTATCTTAAGTCGTTTTCTGCTCCTGGCTATTCGCAGATCTGGGTCAATATCAAGACCGAATACTGGTCGGATAAATTGCCGCAGATCTGGGATGAAATGCGCCGCAAGGTTCGTGAAGTGGAAAGCACGCTGCCGCCGGGTTGCAGCCGACCCATTGTTAACGACGATTTCGGCGATGTCTATGGCTTACTCATGGCGATTACCGGAGATGGCTTTTCCTATGCTGAGATGGAGGAAGCTGCCAAGGGTCTGAAAAAAGAGTTGAGCCTGGTCGAAGGCGTAGCCCGGGTTGAGCTCTGGGGTGTGCAGCCGAAGGTCATCTACCTCGAGGCTTCTGAAAACCAGTTGAGCCAGCTGGGTATCTCTGACAGGAGTATCATAGCCACTATGCAGCAGCAGAACATGGTGGTTGATGCAGGAAGCGTGGATGTACAGCAGAAACGGCTGCGGATTGTACCGACCGGCGAATTCAACTCACCTGAGGATATAGCAGATCTGGCAATTTATCCCTCATTCATCGATGCCCTGCAGAGCCTCGACCAGGGGCAGCCGCTGCAGAGCAGCGATGAGCTCATACGCATCCGCGATATCGCAACGGTTAAACGTGGCTACAAGGATCCGCCACCGAACATGATGCGCCTCAACGGCAAACCGTCTCTGGCGATCTCGCTCACCAATGTTCAAGGTGCCAATATCGTCGATGTTGGTCGCAACGTCGATGCCCGGCTCGCGGTATTGCAAGCCGACTTGCCGATCGGTCTGGAGGTCCATCGGGTGCACTGGATGTCCGATGTGGTCAATGACTCGGTCAGTGGCTTCTTCGTCAACCTGGGCCAGGCCGTAGCCATTGTGCTCATAGTTCTGGCCCTCTCCATGGGCTGGCGCATGGGGACGCTGATCGGTATCGACCTGGTGCTGACCATCTTCGGCACTTTTATCATCATGGCGCTCATGGGCCTTGACCTGCAGCGCATGTCGTTGGGAGCCTTGGTCATCGCCCTCGGCATGATGGTCGATAACTCGATTGTGGTCGCTGAGGGTTTCGTCGTGCGCCGTGAGCAGGGCATGGATAAGATTAAGGCGGCTATCGAGTCTGCCGGTTCACCCTCCATGCCGTTGCTCGGGGCCACAATCATCGCGGTTATGGCCTTCTATCCAATCGGTGGCTCCAAGGAGAGCACCGGTGAGTACTGCCTGTCGCTGTTCATCGTGGTCGGTATCTCTTTGATGGTCAGTTGGGTGGTCTCCATGACCCTGACGCCGATCAAGTGCCTCGACATGTTGCCCGATCCCAAGCCGCGGGAAGAAGGCTACGATCCCTTTGGCAGTAAGTTTTACAGGCTTTTCCGTGGTGTGCTCGAGAAGGTGATTCGCCTGCGTCTACTGTTCATTGTGGCCATGCTCGCATTACTGGTGGCTTCGTTTGCCGGCTTCGGTTTCGTCGAGCAGTTGTTCTTCCCCAGTTCTTCCATGAGCAAGTTCATGATCGACTTCTGGACCCCCCAGGGAACGCGCATTGAAGTTGTCTCCGAAAACCTTAAAACCCTCGAAGAGAAATTGCTGGCCGATGAACGGGTCGACAATGTCGCGACCTTCATCGGTTCCGGTCCGCCGCGCTTTTATCTGCCGGTCGAGCCTGAGTCTGCGAATCCGGCCTATGGCCAGCTGATTGTCAATCTGCACGATTTCCGCGAGATCGACGGTTTGATCAAGGAACTCACGCCCTGGGTTGAGAAAGCCTTTCCGGATGCTATGGTGCCAATGCGCAAGTTCGATGTCGGGCCGGGACAGACCTGGCAGTTCCAGTACCGGATCAGCGGCCCGGCGATTGCAGACACAGCAGTGTTGCGGAACCTCAGCGAGCAGGTTCTTGACATTCTAAGGGACGAGCCGTTGGCCGGTGCCATGCAGACCGACTGGCGGCAGAAAGTGCCGAAACTGGTACCGGTCTACAATCAGGAGCGGGCCCGGTACGCCGGGGTTGCCCGCGAGGATGTCGCCAACGCTACCAAGCGTGCTTACGACGGCCGGACGATCGGTCTTTATCGCGAAGCTGACAATCTATTGCCGATTATTCTCAGGCACGTTGAGGATGAGCGGGCGGATCTGGCTTCTTTCGATATCCTGCAAGTGCAGCCTGGCTTGTCAACGCAGACAGTGCCGATCGCCCAAGTGACCGATGGCGTCGAAACACAATGGGAAGAGACCAAACTCTGGCGACGGGACCGCCGCCGAACCATCACTGTACAGGCCAACCCGATCCTTGGCCAGACTCTGCCAACCCTGATGAAGCAGATTCAGGCCAAGGTTGAAGCGGTCGAGATGCCCCCTGGCTACAAGGCAGAGTGGGGAGGGACCACAGAGGATTCGGCCAAGTCGCAGAAAGCCTTGATTCCAGGATTTGTACCGACCTTTGCCGTGATCCTGTTTATCCTGGTGGCCCTTTTCAATGCTTTCAAGCCGCCAATTGTCATCATGCTGACGGTCCCCTTCGCCATGATCGGGATTACCAGCGGTTTGCTGGCATTTAATGCCCCCTTTGGCTTCATGGCCTTACTCGGTGCCATGAGTTTGATGGGCATGATGATCAAAAATGCCATCGTCTTGCTCGATGAGGTCAATATCAATCTGGCCGATGGCATGCAGCAGTATGACGCTGTGGTGATTGCGGCATTAGCACGTCTGCGCCCAGTGGTGTTGGCTGCGGCGACCACAGTGCTCGGTGTTATGCCGCTATTGCAGGATATTTTCTGGGTTGGCATGGCGATCGTCATTATGGCTGGACTGGCCTTTGGTACGGTCTTGACGATGCTGGTTGTGCCGGTTCTCTACTGTATATTCTTCAAGGTGCCGTCACCAAAAGCATAAGAGTACAGATGGATAAAAGGCCATTATCTCTAGATTATCAGAAAAACGGAAAAAGCTAGACTTCTTCCCGTTCGTTCTGTTTTAGAATTTTCGAGTTGTTATTGGAGATATTGCACGGCACCTGCCACAGCACTTATTTAGGTCTATGGATCCTGTCTTTATCTCTATTGCCTTCGTCCTCGGTTTCCTGGTTCGTCAGGTTGGTCTGCCGCCTCTTATCGGTTTTCTGGCCGCTGGTTTTGTTCTGCACGGCTTTGGTTTTGAAGGTGGCGAAGGCTTACAGCTCATGGCTGAGCTTGGTGTCACCTTGCTTCTGTTCAGCATCGGTCTGAAACTGCAGATCAAGAACCTGGCCAAGCCGGAAGTCTGGGCCGGGTCGTCTCTGCATATGTTGCTGACCGTCGGTGTCTTCGGCATCGGAATCTTCCTGCTTGGTCGGGCCGGCCTGCCCTTCTTTGCTGCACTCGATTTTCCATTGGCGATCCTGATCGCCTTCGCGCTGAGTTTTTCCAGCACCGTATTCGCAGTCAAAATTCTCGAAGAAAAGGCTGAGATGTCGGCGATGCACGGCAAGGTTTCTATCGGTATCCTGATCATGCAGGATATCTTTGCTGTGATCTTCTTGACTGTCTCTCTCGGCAAGATCCCTTCCCCCTGGGCACTGCTGGTGCCGCTGGCTTTATGGGGGCTGCGTCCGCTGCTCTACCGCCTGGCTGACCACAGCGGTCACGGGGAGCTGTTGCTGCTGTTCAGCCTGTTCGTGGCCCTGGTTGTCGGTGCAGGCGGTTTCGAGCTGGTCGGATTGAAGTCTGACCTGGGTGCCCTGGTGCTTGGTGTCCTGATGGCCGGACACGAAAAGAGTTCGGAGATGGCCAAGACCCTGCTGGGACTGAAAGACCTCTTCCTGGTCGGCTTCTTCTTGACCATCGGCCTGTCTGGTGCGCCGAGTCTTGCCGCACTCGGCATGGCTGCTTTGCTGGTTATGGTCGTGCCGATCAAGGTCGCGTTCTTCTTTGCCTTGCTGAACCGCTTCAAGTTGAGGGCCCGCTCCTCGCTGCTCGCCTCCTTAAGTCTGGCCAACTACAGTGAGTTCGGTTTGATCGTTGCAGCCGTCGGTGCCAGCAATGGTTGGCTGGGCCCCGAGTGGCTGGTTATTATCTCTGTGGCTTTGGCGATATCCTTTGTCATTGCTTCTCCATTGAACACGGCCGCGGATGCGCTCTATGAACGCTACCGCGTCAAGCTGCAACGGTTCGAAACCGCCACTCGTCATCCTGATGATCAGCCGATTGATCCGGGCGCAGCTACCATCGGTATCTTTGGTATGGGTCGGCTCGGCACCATGGCCTATGATTTTATGCACGACAAATATGGTGACACTGTTATCGGTTTCGATTTCGATGCCGATAAGGTTCGCAGACACCAGGAAGCAGGCCGTCGGGTCGTTTATGGTGATCCGACCGACCCGGATTTTTGGTCCCGAATTAGTTTCCAAACTGGGCATAAGGCTCGACTAATCATGCTGGCTATGCCTAAACATATTTCCAACCTGAATATCTCCAGGCAGATGCTTGGCAAGGGGTACAGCGGCATGCTTGCCGCCACTGCGCACTTCGATGATCAGGTCGAGGAACTGCACCAGGCCGGCGTGCATGCGGCGTTTAATTTCTATAACGAAGCCGGGCTTGGTTTTGCCGAGCATGCCTGGTCGCTTCTCGAACAAAAGGAAACAGTCGCGTCCTCATGAAAGTTTATGTGCTTAACATCAAGACATTTCTTTTCGGCCGTTATGGCAGTCTGCTCATTGCGTTGATTTTAGTGATGGCGCTGCAGCCGACGGTCGATACGCAGCTTGGCAAATATCTGCTAGAGGCGATGTTTGTTCTTGTTCTTATCGCCGGGCTAAGGGCGATTAATACTCAAAAGGCTCTGCTTGGTGCCGAAATGCTTCTGCTTTTGGTAAGTCTTGCTCTTAACGCTACGGGTGTTGCTACAGGAAATGAAGTCTTATTCTTCCTTGGTGTCGCCGGACGCGCCCTCTTCATGATCATGGTGGCCTTGACCATTCTGGTTGACCTGTTTCGCGGCCGCAAGGTCAGTGGTGACACACTCGCTGGGGCAGTTTGTGTGTACCTCATGATGGCCTTGATATGGGGCTACTTTTTCCTGCTTATCGAAGTTATGGTGCCGGGCTCCTTTTCTTTCACCCAGGGTCACGCTCGTATACATCTCTGGCTTTCCCGTGAGCTCTTCCCGTTCTTCTACTTCAGCATGGTGACCATCACGACAGTTGGTTACGGAGACATGGCGCCAATCGCTACCGAAGCTCAGACTTTAGCAACCTTCGAGGCTCTTCTCGGCCAGGTTTATCTGACCATCCTGGTGGCGCGACTGGTTGGTATGTATTTGCTCCACCAGCAGGGAGAGTATATGAATGGTCACGAAAAATCAGCACCACCAGATGCATAGTAGCCTCTGTGTGTGGAGTTTATGAAGTCGAAGAGGAATGAAAGAGAAGAAGCCGACGGAATTACCGTCGGCTTCTTCTTGTTGAATTGTTCTAT
This sequence comes from uncultured delta proteobacterium, assembly GCA_963769955.1. Taxonomy (GTDB): domain Bacteria; phylum Desulfobacterota; class Desulfuromonadia; order Desulfuromonadales; family BM103; genus M0040. The sequence goes on along the minus strand of CAVYNW010000017.1, from coordinate 136,682 downwards.
CTTGGGAGTGAACTCCCGTCCAGAGCGGGAATGTTGGTTTTACTTATTTCCCGAAACGATAAGTTGCCATCAGGCCTAAAAACATCTGTTTATCATTGCCTTCGTTATCAACGATCGGGCTGTCTTTAGCATCGTTAAGCAGAGTAGAGTAAGACAAAATCCCCATGATTCCCCACTTCTCCCAAGGGTTGTAACTCGCGACAACTCTGGCTCCGAAATCCTTCAGGCCGGAATCAGCTTGATAATAAGGCAGGCCACTGCTGCCAACGTTGCCAGAGTTTACGCCGAAGTAGGTATCCATGTAATCGTCATCAGCATAGGTGAGGAAAACATTGGGCGTCACGACGAGAGCATCGGAAGCCTTCCATCTGTAGCCAACATTTCCCTGTACCAGCGAGCCATCATGCTCACCGGAAACATCCATCAGGAAGTCCACACCGAGCAGTACATTGTCAAGTCGGCCATGAAGTAGGCCCCAGCCTCCAGTGCACCATCAATATCATCCATCCTGTCGACAGCATTATTGTCGACATCATCGCGACCCATGCGATAGTTCAATATTGGACCGAATTGAAATTTATTGCTGGCCAGAACATTGACCTTGAGGGTGGTGCCAAGCAGAGAGTAAGACCGGCCGCTATCGTACTTGCCGGTCAACATGAGCATGGGAACTGCCGTGTAATCATCAGAACCTTCATAATCCGGGGCAAAGCCGGCACCCAAGCCAACCGTGTGTTTTGCGGCGAGAGCCGAGCCAGCACTGATGCACAACACAAACGCTAAACAGAAGAAAAGTTTTGTCAGTTTCATTGTTGCCTCCGAAGTTATAAGGAAAGTTAATTCACGCTTCATTATAGACGGGTTTTTAGAAAGTTCAAAAAATACATTAATATTTACAGAATGCATTTTAGAGAGAAGGCAACAGCTGGAGCAAAGAGATCAATTTCTTTATTAAGCCAGCTCTCCCGGAGTTGGCTTTATTGATCAGACAATCATCTCCGTCACAGCCTCTCTTGACATGGGGGCGATGTTAAAGTGTTTTTCGCCGTTCGGCAGCTCTGCCAATATTTCGACTTTTTCCTGGTCCTTGCCCTTGCCATAGCTGGCGACAATGGCCCCCGCCGTTTGCAGATCATCCTCTGACGGAGTTCCTGAAACCAGCCCTAATGGACCGGAGACTCCGGGAGTGCGCAGGATGATGTAATCGCTCTTGGCCGCGGCCTGAATCGCTTCGTTGTCTTTCTGATGTCTGCCCAGGGTCAGTTTGGACTGCTTGGAAAGCCTGAACTGGCGACCGATCTTCAGTAACTCAACATCGTCAACGGTACAGTCGGGCTGATGTGTGACCAGATCACGCAGACGGTCTGAGAAGTGGATCTCGGTCAACAGGCAGCCGCCTCCCGAGGAGGGGAAGTCCGTCAAACCCCATTCTTTGGCGAGGGCTTCCTGGGGTTTACGTGAACGCCCCTGGATATCAAGAAGTTGTTCGCGGTCGACCAGGCCCTGTTCTTCCATGGGGGTGACCGGCAGGAGCTTGGCACTCAGTGGGCGGATGATACGGTCCGGATGGCCGGAGTAATTGGCGACCGAGCGCAGCGCGTTGGCGTTCTGGCTCATCGGCCTTTGCCCAAGGACTTCACCGGAGAAGAGGAAGTCGAAACCTCTCTCAGCCATAATCTCTCCGGCCAGACGAAACATCATGGCGTGGCAGTCGATGCAGGGGTTCATGTTCTTGCCATAGCCGTAGCGGGGGTTCTTGAGCATCGCCAGATGCACCTCGCTGATGTTTTCAACAATCAGCGGGATGTCCATCTGTTTTGCTGAGAGCTCTGCTTTGCTGCTGCCGAAAAAAGGAGTGACAAAGGAAATGCCGGTGACCTCAACTCCCTGGCGTTTGAGACAGAGAGCCGCCAGGCTGCTGTCGAGTCCTCCGGAAAGAAGGCCTAGGGCTTTACTCATAATCGTTCTCCATTGTTATCTGAATTCCTGAGCGCACTATTTCAACCTGGATTCAGGTGGTTAGTGAAAACGTGGCTTGATACCACGATGTTACCTCGGATATCAAGTTGGAATCCACTCTGCATGCGAGGGCGTACAGGCAGGCATTCAGCTTGACAATAAAAAGCCCACTCTGCCAGAATGTGCTGCGGCTTACTTTGCGATTAAGCCTCGCAAACAAAAGGCTTCCGGGAGAGATCATGGCTAAAATTGATTCGCTGTTCAAAATGATGAAGCAACAGGGTGCCAGTGACCTGCATATCTCCACCGGTGCGCCGCCTCTCTTCCGGCTTCACGGTGAAATGGAGAAACTCAATTATCCCCCTCTGAATGACCAGCAGGCCCGTGGCCTGCTTTACGAGATTCTGACCGAGGAACAACGGGCAGAATTCGAGACCAACCTGGATCTCGACTTTGCTTATTCACTGCAAGGTGTGGCGCGTTTTCGTGGCAACCTGCTGGAAACCCACCGCGGTGTTGCAGGCGTCTTCAGGATTATTCCCAGCAAGATCCTGACCGCTGACCAACTCGGCCTGCCGGAAGGTATCCGCAAGCTGACCAAGCTGAAAAAAGGGCTGGTCCTGGTGACCGGGCCGACCGGCAGCGGCAAGTCGACCACCCTGGCGGCCATGATCGACCTGATCAACAAGACCCGCCGCGAGCATATTCTGACCCTTGAAGATCCTCTCGAATTTATTCACGAGAACCAGCTGTCGCTGCTGAACCAGCGTCAGATCGGTCAGCATTCGCAATCCTTTGCCAATGCCCTGCGCGCTGCCTTGCGCGAGGATCCCGATGTTATCCTGGTCGGCGAGATGCGCGATCTGGAAACCATCTCCATGGCGATGACTGCCGCCGAAACCGGTCACCTGGTCTTCGGGACCCTGCATACTAACTCGGCGCCGAAAACCATTGATCGCATCATCGATGCTTTCCCCAAGGATGCCCAGGAGCAGGTGCGAACCATGCTTGGCGAAAGTCTCAAAGGTGTTATTTGCCAGCAGTTGCTGCGTACCGCGGATGGCAAAGGACGCGTGGCTGCCCTGGAAATACTGATTTGCAATTCTGCCGTTGCCAACCTGATTCGCGAAGCAAAGACCTTCCAGGTTCCTTCAATCATGCAGACGGCAAAGGGTGACGGGATGCAATTGATGGATCAACATATCTCGGATATGCTCAAGGCCAAGATTATTGATGGTGAGGAAGCTTATCGCTGCTGTGTTGACAAGAAGGCGTTTGAGCAGTATCTGCCGAAGAAGCAACGTTGATGAGTTGTCTCCCTTCTCTTGTCTCGATCCGTCTGCCAGTATTCGCAGCATAAGTATGAGCAACTGAACCAGGGACCTTTGTGCGAGATAACTTCGGCCGGGAAATAGCATTATGACGCCGGGTCGGTGAAGGCAGCGCATTCTATAGTGACTGCAACAATCAAGGCCCGCTGAATATCTCAGCAGGCCTTTGCTTTTATCCTGCCCACCTCGGGCTTCTTGCCACGCGCTACTTCTTAACGTGACAGCGGTCGCAGTTGCCCTGCGCGTCAAAGGCACGCTTGCCGTTGTGACAAACGCCACAGAGTTTACCCGCGTAGATTTCAGCCATGGTGATCTCTACAGTCCCTTGCTTCATTTTTGGGAAGGTGTCCTTGTTATGACAATCCTTGCACTTGAGCCCTTGCTCTTTATGCAGGGTGCCGTCGAAGATAACCGTGCCCATCGGGCTTTTATTGAACTCGAGGGTTTTGTTGGCAGGAACGGCCAAAGCGGGCCCTGTGCTCAATAACAGCGCGGCGACAATCAAGAAGATCATTTTTTGCATCGGTTTTCCTCCTGGGATAAATGGTGGGTGCAGAGTCATCAGGTAGACGGGGTCATTGTAACAGTTTGTCAGATCTCTGCAACGAAACGATTTTCTCTTGTTTCCTCAACGCTGTTCGGGGATGGCCTCGGCGAGGAGCTCCAGAATATGCAGTGCCCGTTGCTTGCCGTCGGCGTGGTTGATGCCATCCTGGAGTTGCATGATGCAGCCGGGGCAGTCTGTCGCGACCAGCTCCGCACCGCTGCTGGCAATGTTGCCGGCTTTTCTGGCGGCGATCCTCTTTGTGTGTTCGTAGTGGTAAACAGAATAGGTCCCGCCCAACCCGCAGCAGGTTGCGGCCTCGGGCATTTCGACAAACTCAACCTGGGGTAACGCCTTGAGAATCTGGCGTGGCTCCTGGGTGATGCCATGATTACGCAGATGACAGGGATCGTGATAGGTGACCTTGACCCGTTGCTTGGCTTTGGGCAGAGTCTGCAGTTTTTCCGGCAGGCCGTGTCTGGCCAGGAAGACGAAGATATCCATGACTTTTGCCGACATCTCCGCCGAATTCATCACCCATCTCCGCATAGATATTGCCGAGTCCCGAGTGGCAAGAGGCGCAGGCGGTCACGATATAGTCCACCTTGTGACGATTGAGCGCTGCAAGGTTCTGCTCCGCCAGCTTTTCAATCGTCCTGGTCGCCCCTGCACTCACCGCAGGCAATCCGCAGCAGGCCTGATCCTTGGGGACTATGACTGTAACGCCTAGAAACTTCAGCGCCTTGAGGAAGGCTTCGCCGACGGCAGGGTACATGTAGTTAATACCGCAGCCGGTAAAGAAGAGCACGGTCGGTTGCTGCGGGTCACCCGGGGAAATCTCGGGCACTCTTTCACGAAACGGTTTGGCAGTGAGGGGCGGCAAGGTTCGATCTTGCTCGAGATAAGGTGCGGGGAAACGTAGACGTAAACCGCTGTCTTTGGGGAGCTTCTTGAAGAGCAACGATGACAGGCTTCCTGCCGATTTGGCCAGCAGGTTCATCAGCTTCGGCCGGCCGAGAACTGTGGCGACGCCCTTACCAAAAGTAGAGAGCCCCCGCTCTTCTGCAATCTGCCGCCTCGCGGCCGCCACGATGTCTTCGGTGTGCACCTTGTTGGGGCATCCGGCGCAGCAGCTGCCACAGAGCAGACACTGGCTCAAGTCTTCCAGGACCTTGGGCTCGAGGCCGACTTCACCTTCCAGAATCGAGTTGGCCAGGGCAATTTTGCCACGGGCGACGCGGCCTTCACGGCGTTCGGCGTCAAACGCCGGGCAGTGCGCCCGGCAGGCACCGCACTTGACGCAGCGTTCAATCTCTTCGCGATAATCTTCGAGTTTTTTCAGTTTTGCCATTTTAAAACAGTTTCCGGGGACTTGGGTCTGGGAGCTGGTTGAGAAATTCCAGCCTCTAGTCTCCAGCCTCTAGCCCCCTCTGATCCTCATCGAAAAAAATTTTTCCTGGGTTGAGAATGTTGTTCGGATCAAGCGATCTTTTGATCGCCTTCATGTATTCAGCGGCAACCGGGGTGATCTCCAGGGGGATGTAAGGGGCCTTGGCGATGCCGACCCCGTGTTCGCCGCTCATGGTGCCACCCAGTTCGAGAGCAGCCTTGAAAACTTCTTTGATAGCCCCTTCGGCTTTCATGATGTCTCCGGACACCTTTTTGTTGACCATGATGTTGACATGAATGTTGCCGTCTCCGGCGTGACCGAAGTTGACGATCGGTATTTGATACCTGTCGGCAATGGCGTCCACTTTGCGGATCATCTCCGGTACCTTGCTGCGCGGCACGCAGATGTCTTCATTGTATTTATCGGGATTAACATTGCGCAGAGAGGCCGAAACCGAACGACGGATCTGCCAGAGGGCTTCACTCTCTTCCGGCGTGGTTGCGATTCGGGTTTCGACCACACCGAGGGGTTTGATGATCTCGGCAATGCGGTTGACTTGTTTATCGAGGAACTCACGATCTCCGTCGACTTCGATGATCAGCACCGCCTGGGCGCTCTCCGGCAAATCAAGGTCGGTCGCCTGGCGCACGCATTCGATGGTGCGTCCGTCCATGAATTCGAGAGTCGTCGGGATGATCTTGTTGCGGGTGATCGCCGACACTGCTTGTGCTGCACCGTCGATCGAGTCGAAGAGCACCAGCATGGTTTTCTTCGCTTCCGGCAGGGGCAGCAGCTTGATGACGATGCGGGTAATGATGCCGAGAGTGCCTTCGGAGCCACAGAGCAGCTTGGTCAGGTCGTAGCCGACGACTCCTTTCATGGTCGGGCCGCCGGTGGTGATGATGTCGCCGGTCGGGGTGACCACCTCAAGGCCGATGATGAAGTCCTTGGTGACTCCATACTTGACGCAGCGTGGGCCACCGGCACATTCGGCGACGTTGCCGCCGAGAGTAGAAAATTTCAGAGAGGCAGGGTCGGGCGGATAGAAGAGGCCGAGCTTTTCCACGGCTTTCTGAAAGCGCTCGGTGACGACCCCCGGCTCAACGGTGGCCACCAGGTTCTCTTCGTCAATCTCCAGGATCCGGTCAAGGCGCTCGGTACAAAGCACGATCCCGCCCCTGGTTGGCAGAGAGCCACCGGTAAAGCCACTGCCGGCACCACGCGGGAAGACCGGGATGCGCTCGCGATTGGCAAGCTTCATGACGAGGGCGATCTCTGCCGTTGAGCCGGGCTGCAGGATAACATCCGGTAAAAAGCTCAACTGGGTGGCATCGTAAGAGTAACAGATGCGTTCCGCCTTGCTGGTCAGGACGTTGTCCTTGCCAAGGATCTGAATCAGTTCATCGATTATTTTTGTGTCGATCATACCTAATAACCTGTTACCACGAAGGTCACGAAGGCCACGAAAAGCAAATCCTTCCCGGGAAGAGAGTCCCAGGAAAAAACTTCGTGTTCTTGTGGTTAAGAATTGTTATTTACCACCGGCAGAATTGTTCCGCCATCCGGAATAACCACAACATCAGGCTTGTCCGGAAGCTGTTTGTATGCCATCTGCAAGGCCTCGTCAAGATGGTTTGCCTTCTCCATACCCATCTTTTCCGTCTCTTCCCGATTAAACTCGCTGATCAGGATAACGCGCCAGTTGCGAGCTTTACTCAGGGTTGACAAAGCAGTCTGGCCGTTGATCTCGTAGCGGTTGCGCAGAGCTTTTTCAAAAACATCCAGATCTTCGTAATGAAACCAGTCAAAGAAAGTGGCGTTGCCGAAGCCATCCGGGCAGGCGGCCAGCAGGATCACCGTACCTCCGGGCTTCACGGCCTGAACAGCATAGTCGAGGGCTTTGTGGGCCTGAATGAAGTTGATGTCCTTGGGGCTGCCGCCGCAGGAGACAATCGCCAGGTCGACAGGCGTCCCCAAGCTTACAGTATACATCTGTCTCGCCAGTTCACAGCCAGCCAGATGAGCCTGCTCGAGCTCGCCACAGAAGACCCTGGCGATCTGCTTTTCGGGGGTAAGGACCGTGTTCAGCAGAAAATCAGGCTTGATCATCTTCGCCGCTTCGAGGATTGCCTGGTGAATCGGGTTGCCGTCGAGATTGGCGGTGCAGGCCTGCGGGTTACGGCCACCCTGTTCCGGTGGATTGAATATGGCGAAATGGGTCGCCATGCAGGTTTCGCGGCTGGCAACACCGGGCACCAGGCTCTTGCGGCCGCCACCGAAACCGGCAAAGTAGTGCAGGCCGATGGTGCCCGTCACGATGACCCGGTCAGCTGCGACAACCCGCTGATTTAACTGAACGGGTAGTCCGGAGCTTGTCTTGCCGAGATCAACCAGCTGTTCAGCGACGTCGCACTCATGATCATAAACGGCGATTCTGCCATACAGCCCACCGAGAATTTTGCGATGCTCCTCGCTACTCTGTTTGCGATGGATGCCGAGGGCGATCACGATTTCAATGTCGCGATCGGGAATCCCGCAGCGGTTCAAGTCTTCCACCAGAAGCGGCAGGTAGATTTCGCTGCCGGTGTAGCGGGTGATGTCAGAGGTGACGATAACGACGTGCTCGCCGGGCGAGACGATTTCTGACAGTACGGCAGTGGCGATAGGGTTCGCCAGGGCACGACAGATTTCCTCTCCGGGGTCTGGCAGGTCCTTTGGTGCCGCTGAAGCCAGGACTTGTGCCTGCAAATCCAGCGCTAAAGTGGTTGTGCCATATTTTAGCGATATCATGCTCAAAAATTCTCCTGATAGCTAACAGCCTATTCTAGGCTTTCACTGTAGTGCAGTGCAAGTCTATGAGATGATATTTATGCATGGATTTCAGGTGACAGACACAACTGGACAACAGTCGATTATGCTCGTTTAGGTAAAATCCTGCCGGTTGGGAACTTTACGACGTTGGTTTATAGTTAATATGTTTAGAAGGGGGCTGCCCCAGTTTCTTACGGGGCTCCCCGGCTTTAGCAAAAGAGGCTTTTTTCTGACGGTGCAATTATCAGGGGTAGAGCTTTGGCAAATCCTTGGGTGCTTTTGTGGCTTGAGCCTGGCGCCACGCAGCGACACAGGCTGCCAACTGTTGTCCCTCCCAAGAGAGAGAATCCTCCCCATACAAGCATAAATCAAGTTTTTTCAGTTCTTTAAGAAATTCCGCACTGGCCGTTTTGCCGAGCTGCTCGTAGCTGTTCTCTGTAATCTCGGGCCACAGAACTTGACACCACAAAACTAACGCCTGCCGGGTTGTTTGCGGGTCATTTTTCTGGGCCGCATTTATCACTGCCCGCCGAGCACCTCTTTCATCCGGCGACGTGGTTTTGCTCTCGTTATCATACGACTTCTCGAGCCCCCTTCTGCTCCAGAGCATCAGTACAAATGTCATCAACCCGCCGAACACCAGGCCGAGGCTCAGCCCGGGCCAGAATCCTGGGCTGATTATCGCCTTCTTCCCCGTCGCTGCTGCAAGTGGGTCCTTATCGTTATCCTTCGGCATGCTTGTCTTTGACGGCACATCCTGTGCTGGAGAAACAGGTGGCTCTGATGACTTTGACGCGGCCACTGCTGGAGCGACATCAAGCTCGAGAGCATCAAGATGGGCTGTTCGCCAGTCACCGGTGTTGACATCCCACCAGTCGAGGTTGATCGCTGGTAACCGATAATGTCCAGGCTGTGTTGGCACCAGGGTTACTCGTTGCTCCAGCACGCCTGTCGTGCCACTGGAGTGGCGACGATCCTCACGGAGGGGCTGGTCAAGATAGAGCTTGAATTCCTCAGGAGCGGCCGGTTTCAGCTCAGGGAGCTGTGCAGACAGAACTCCTTCGGCGTTCAGACGCAGGGTTCGGGTCGCTGGTTCGCCGACGACAAGTTTGGGCCGCTGATGTTGCCAATCATCCTGAAGAGTTATAGCAGAGGCTGGAATCCAGGGGCGTTGTCCCAGATCCTCCGGCAGCGGCAAGACATCGACTTGCACAGGTTCCGAGGCTCGACGGATCTGCATTCCCTGCTTGGCAAAAGGGTCGAACCGGGTGCGCCTGCCGGGAACCACCCCGTCATACTGCAGAGGCGGAATCAATAGCCGACCGCTCTCTTGAGGGAAGATCACATAGATGCGTTCAATGACCCTGTAGACCTGTCCGTTGTTCCGCCTTTCATGCTTGTGAAGATCAACCCCCAGCTTATTGACCAGCGCGTCAACACCCTCTGCTTGCGGATCACTGAGTTGGCCCACCGCAAGGCCAACTTTGACCAGCAACCGAACCTTCAGAACCAATTGACCCAGAGCCATAACCTGATGAGAACTGACCTCGGTTTCAAGTAGAACCGGCTCATCACCTGAAGCATCCAGAGCTGAGTTGGCAGAAACGTCAATTGTTATCGGCCGTGAACAATCCTTGCCGACGCAGATTTCCGGTATCAACAATGGCCCTTCGACGCGTGGCATCAGCGTCAAGCTGTAGACGGTCGAGCGGTTGACGCTGCTGTTAATGGTCTGCGTCTGGCTATTCTGAGAGCGACTTAGAATCTCCCAGTTTTCTTCCAAGCGGCTAAAATCAGGAGCTGTATCGGGATGACCGTCCAGCCGCAACTGCAGTTGCATACTCTCGCCCATGGCGATCTGGTCCTGACCGACAACCGCCTTGACCTTGAGGGCCGACGCTGATCCATGCCAGAGTCCACAGAGCAGTAAGGTGATTAAAATTATGCGATATCTGTTTACCATGGTCGATCCGATTCGCCCTTTTGACCGCGCTGGCGGGATTGATAGAGGAACTTGCGCCGCAGCAAACCACCGGGATCATCCGGGATCTGTTGTAGTAACAGTTGTGATTCTCGCTGCTCGCTGTTTTCGGAGGCTTCTTCTGCCATTTCTGTTGAGGTGCTGGTTTGCTCTTGCTGCTGGTCGCTGGAATTCTGTCCTGCCTTGGATTGCGTTGGTTCTGCCAGTTCCGGAGCTTGTTGTTTTTTCTCCTCAGGTGGTGAAGACTGAGCGGAAGGTTCAGCATCCTGCTCGGTTTCGGGGCCTTCGGACTGGTTTGATTGCGACTCGTCCCCACCGGGATTTTCTTCTGATTCGGAGATAGACTGAGGTTTTTGCAATGGGTTGTCTTTCCTGCTGGCTTTCTTATGCTCTTCTTTCGGCAGGTTCATCTCACCCTGTTGCTGTTGATCTTGCTCTTTTTTCTGTTCATTCATGGCCTTTTCGACCAGCTGCTTGTTAAACTGTGCGTCCGCATGCCCTGCTTCTAACGCCAACGCCTGTTGATAAGAGTTGAACGCAGCAGGCAGATCCCCTTTTCTGGCCAGAGCATTGCCCAGGTTATACCAATCCTCAGCATCTTGAGGCTTTTCCAACTGCGCTGCCGCAGCCTCAAACTCCCCCGCTTTATAAAGTGCGCTGGCTTTCCATCGCTTATCTTGAAACTGCTCTGCAGCATCTGCATAGTCCTGTCTGGCAAAAGCTTGGGCCGCTTGTTGATCAGAGGTCTGCCAGAGATCGGCCCAACCAAACGCTTCGGCAGGCACAGGGGCCAGCAGCAGAAGAGGCAGCACCAGCAACCAGCCACGGCGAAACGCCAGCGCAGCCAACAAGGTCAGGGGCCAGATCAACCAGATCCCCTCTTCTCGCCACTGGTCTCCCGCCGCCCCGGAGCTTCTGTCCTCTTGCCCGGCCTGATTGAGACGACGATCAACCAACCCCGCAAGCAAGGTGTTGAGATCGCTATCGTCAATACTGAGCTCGGTGTAAGTTCCTCCACCAGTAGCCGCAAGTTTCTGCAATCCGGCCCGATTCAATATGGGAAAGACAGGGTTTCCCTGCGCGTCCTTGAAAAATCCGCCACCGGGCTGAGGGATCGGAGCTCCCTCAAGACTTCCGACTCCGAGTACCGCCAGCTCATATCCCTGCTGCTGCAGTGTCCTGGCCGCGTCCAGTGAAGTGGATGGTTTATCTTCATCAGTCACCAGCAGCAGCCGTCCAGACGTCAACCCTGCCTGCTGCAACAGTTCCTGTCCCATCTCGATGGCGCGCGCTGGATCGCTTCCCTGTGCTGGCATCATCTCGGGATCGAGGCTCTTTAACAGCGACTCGATAGTATGGCGATCATCCGTCAGCGGGGTGACGGTGAACGCGTCAGCAGCGAAGACAATCAGCGCCGTCTGCCCTTCCTTCCTTTGCCGAAGGAGATCTTCGATCTTGAGTCGCGCCCGGACAAAACGGCTCGGTTTCAGATCAGCTGCCTGCATGGAGCGTGAAAGATCAAACAGGATCACCAGCGCCGATTGCTGTCGAAAGACTGGCTGTGGCTGGCGTTCCCAGGCCGGACCGGCCAGGGCAAGGACCGTCAGTAATAATCCAATCAACAGCATCCAGAGGGGCCAATTCGCCCGGCGTACAGAGCGACCCAGCAGCAGGTGCGGCAGCAGCTCAGGGTCGCAGACGGCTTGCCAGTTCTGGCCGCGCAGCCGATGACGTGCGTACCAGAAGAGTGCTAGCAGCAAGGGGGGCAGGGCGAGAAACCACTCCGGACGGAGAAAATGAAAACTGCTCATCGACGCCTCCAGATCGGCATCAACGGGAGTAAAAAGAGCAAAGCTGCCATGCTCAACGCCAGGCCGAGTGGCCAGGGATAGAGCTCAGAGATCGGCCTGAAGACCTCATGATCTTTTGCCACTGGCTCAAGTCGATCAAGCTCGGCGTAGATCTCCGCCAGTTGCTCGGTATTGCGGGCCCGGAAGTATCGTCCCCCGGTCTTTTGGGCGATGATACTCAAGGTGTTTTCATCAAGCTCGGCGGAAGGGTTGATCGTCTCTCGGCTGAAAAGTGCTCCGGGCTGACATGATCTCTGCCCCCATGCCGACCGTGTAGATTTTCAAACCTTGCCATGGCGGCAATTTCAGCGGCTTTCAGAGGTGTCAACCTCCCTGCGGTGTTGGCGCCATCAGTCAATAATATCAGAACCTGTTGTCCTCCCTGCGTCCCTACGAGTCGCTTGACCGCAAGACCAATGGCATCGCCGATGGAAGTCCGCTCTCCAGCCAGTCCGATCACCGCCTCATCGAGCAGCTGTTGAACGGTCCGCAGGTCAAAAGTGAGTGGCGTCTGAACGTATGCCTGCTCGCCAAAAAGAATCAGCCCCAACCTGTCACCGACCCGCCGTTGAATGAAAGCATCTGCCACCTCTTTGAGCGCGACCAACCGATTGACATTCTCGCCACCAAGACGAAAATCTTTGGTCTTCATACTCCCGGAGAGATCAACCGCCAACACCAGGTCCCGTCCGCTGATCGGCAGATCAATCGGCTCACCCAACCACTGCGGCCTCGCTGATGTCACGACCAACAGCAGCCAACAGAAGATTGCCAGCAGCTTTTGCCAGGGAGCTTTTGTGTCTCCTTTCCGACACTGCATATCACCAAACGGGGAGAGACTGGGAACCCAGAGGGCCGCCTCTTCAGCGGCCAGCGCAGTGGGAAAGAACTTATAGACCAGCCAGGGAAGAACCAGCAATGCGAAAGCCCAGGGCCACTCGAAATGGATCATCGGCCGCTCCTCTGTCGTAATGGTTGTGGTGGGAGTTTTTGCAACCAGCGACGACATAGGGCGATCAACGCAGCACGGTCGAGCTGCGCCTCTGGCCGGTAAGGAGCATCAAGCAGGCAACAACCGACACCTTGAGTGAAAGGCCGGTCAGTGAAGGGACGATCCAGAAATTCCAGCCAATCCTGGCCGCTGAGTCCTGCATAATTCTGCGGGAAGTGGCTGATCACCGCTTGCCGCAACAGGCGTGACAGGGCCGGCGCCAGCTCTGTTTCAGGAAGTTCGGCCAATTGCTCCAGGCGGGTCAGGGCCAAGCGTTGCAAACGACGGCCTTGCCAATACTGCCAAGCTGAAAAAATGCCGACGATCAGCAAACCGAGCAGCAACCACCAACCGGGAGCCCATGGCCAGGAACTGACAGTTGCGGGCAGGTGAATATCGCGTAACGGAAGATCGGTCGGCATTTCAACCCTCCCTGATACTCTCGGATAGGCAATAAAGTGGATTGGCATCAGCCTGCAGCAGAATCAACCGGCTGCATTGGCTGCGGAGCTGCTGGCGACGCTGGTTAAAATTGTCCTGACAGTGCAGACGCGCAGAGCATTTGCCGGGAGCCGATCTCCCAGCGCGTGCAGTGTGGTTGATTATTCAACGTTTTTTCGATCAATGCTATTGATGTTTGACAGCGGAGAGGAACATTCATGCGTCACACCACCACGACAGGATATTCTCTAACAAGAGGACTCAGTTTTCAACCTGAACTTTGCTAAAAAGAGTGGAATTGGCTTATCCGCTTCGTCGATGAACGGTTGCTGGTCTGTCAAATCCTGGAACAGATCACCTGTGGCAAAAAAGAGCTCAAAAGGCTTGCCACCACCTGAAGATACCAGATAACTATTGTCTGTGAAGAATTTATGAGGCTTGGGGGAGGCTATAGCAGTACAGACGCCAGATTGCATTGGCATAAGCACAATGTCTTGATCAAAAAGATTACCCTTTTCTATGAAGAGTTTCAGAAGCTTTTTTCATAAAGCCACTTAACGGGCGTGCCGGGTTATGTCGTCCGGGGTGACGCTCCTTTGATCAACACCAAGACACCTCCCTAGATTGCCAGGTGGGTGTCTTGGTGTTGTGGGTGTTCAATTGTTGACGGTTTCGTTCGTACAGCCTAGAATAAGCTTTCCGTACTTCACATGAACGAGGAACACTTTGAAACAAAAGACCATCTACAGCTGTCAGCAGTGCGGCTTGCAGAGCCCCAAGTGGCTCGGTAAATGCCCGGATTGCGGCCAGTGGAATTCCCTGGTGGAAGAGACCATTACCCTGGCCAAAAAGGGCGGGAGAACCGTGCCTCTTCGCTCTGAGAGCAGTCCTGTCCGCCTGGCCGAAGTTTCCTCAACGGATGAAGATCGTTTGCACTGTGGGATCGCTGAGTTTGATCGCGTCCTCGGCGGCGGTGTTGTGCCCGGTTCCTTTACCCTGATCGGTGGAGACCCGGGTATCGGTAAGTCGACCCTGTTACTGCAGGCGGCCGGACGCTGGACCCAGGCGGGACCGGTCCTTTACGTGACGGCAGAGGAGTCGACTCGCCAGGTTAAGCTGCGTGCGGGACGTCTGGGCGTAGTGGCGGAAGACCTCTACCTGCTGGCAGAGACTGCCTTGGAAGGTGTTCTTGAACGAGTCAGAGAGCTTAAACCCGCTTTCCTGGTGGTCGATTCGATCCAGACGGTTTTTACCGCGGCCCTGGAATCGGCGCCGGGCAGCGTCAGCCAGGTCCGTGAGTGCGCCGCTCGTCTCATGCACCTGGCCAAGGGTGAGGACCTGCCGACTTTTATCGTCGGCCATGTGACCAAGGATGGCTCAATTGCCGGGCCGCGCATGCTTGAGCACATGGTCGATACGGTTCTCTACTTTGAGGGCGACGCGGGTCACCCTTACCGGATTCTGCGTGCGGTGAAAAACCGCTTTGGCTCAACCAACGAGATCGGTGTTTTTGAAATGAAGGACGCCGGTTTGAGTGAAGTCCCGAACCCTTCGGAGTTGTTTCTGGCGGAACGTCCGGAAGATGCCGCCGGAAGTGTCGTTGTTCCGGCCATTGAAGGCACCCGGCCGATTCTGGTGGAGCTGCAGGCGCTGGTCTCCGGAACCGCACATGGCAATCCCAGGCGGACAGCAATGGGCATCGACTCCAACCGGGTGTCACTGCTGGTTGCCGTTCTGGAGAAGAAGGTTGGCTACTCCCTGTTGGCCCAGGATATTTTTGTCAATGTTGCCGGAGGCGTGCGTCTGGCCGAACCGGCGGTCGATCTCGGTGTGGTTGCTGCCCTGGCTTCGAGTCATCTCAACCGGCCGATCGATGAACGCACCGTGCTGTTCGGCGAGGTTGGCCTGACCGGGGAAGTCAGAGCTGTCTCCCGCCCGGAGATGCGGGTCAACGAGGCCTCCCGGCTTGGTTTCAACTGTTGTCTGCTGCCGGCAGGAAACATGAAAAATCTTGAGAAGCCAAAAGGGATCAAATTAATCGGGGTGCGCAGCGCCGCCGAGGCGATGGAATATTTGTTTAACTAAATTAAGTGGGGAGCGCGTGCTGAAAAGAAGCAGACAAGGCTTCGATTTTTGCCGGGCAACCCACTCCCGAGGGCACGCGCGGTCTTCGTGCTAAGCTCTGACAAGGTTTCAGCGATAATCGATTGCAAGGCTGTCGATAAAACCATGACGATCGATCGCGTGCGACTGGAGGAGAAAAAAGGTGGTCGCAGCGGTCATTTTGTCAATCCTGGAGAATTGACCAAGTGAACCCGATACAGACCTTTGTGATTCGCCGGACCCTTATTCTTCCCATGGCGCTGGTCGTTGTTCTGACCGCTGTTCTGCTGGTCGTCTGTGTTGTTCAGGGCCAGGCGATTGGCAAAATTATTATCCTGGCGGGCCTGATCTTGCCCCTTGCCGCGCTCTTTGTAGAAACTGCGTTCCGCCGCGTGGTCATCGATCAGGAGGGTGTGACGGCTTATCGGCCTTTTCGTCAGCGACGGCTGTTGTTCTCCGATGTAACCGAGCTGGAGTCGGTTCGGGTTCGCAGCCGGGTCTTTCTGACTCTGGCGGCAGGCCCTGATGATTTTCTGATTATTTCCAACGCCTATCAGGCTTTTCCCGCTCTTCTGGAAGGCTTGATTGCAGCCGTACCCGAAGGAACAGTGACCGAAGAAACGCAGCAGTTGGCGAAACAAGCACCCCTCAGGCACGCTGATGTTTTCACTGCCTGGTTTGCTGTTGTTGCCCTGGTCTATGTTCTGATTGCCCAGTTCAGGGGCTGAGCAGGCATTTAAGTTGACTTGTTGAGCAAATTCATTTAATTTGTGCCCGTTCAGTATGAGGAGCTTTTTATGAATAAAAAGAAGTTGGAGGAGTTCCGGGAACTTCTACAGGAACAGATGGATCAGTTATTACACGATGCCGGCAAGACGGTTTCCGAGATGACTGACGAAAAAACCAACTTCCCCGATCCGACTGATCGTGCGTCGTTGGAATCTGATCGCAATTTCGAATTGCGCATCCGTGATCGTGAGCGCCGCCTGATAGGTAAAATCCGCGAGGCGCTTGAGCGCATTGATGCCGGGGAATTTGGTGAGTGCGAAGATTGCGGCGACCAGATCGGTGAAGCTCGCCTGAAGGCAAGACCGGTCACCACCTTGTGCATCGAGTGCAAGACCGAGCAGGAGCGCCAGGAAAAAATCGGCTGAGCCAGCCAGTCTTCACCGGCAGACAGGAGGAGGTCATGCCGGTCGATCAATCTGAATCAGTCAACGACATGGAGGGCTCGCAACGGCCTCTCTCTGTCATAAATTTTTCTTCGATCCTTCCACGCTTATCACTTAAGGCCGGGCTGACAGTTTTTTTGTCGGTCGGCCTTTTGCTTTTATTGCTGAGTCGCTCCCATCTTCTGTTGGTTCATCTCCTGATTGAAATCTCCAGCGTTATCTTGTTGGCAGCGGTCTTTCTGATTGGCTGGAATACCCGGCAACTGGTACGAAGGCAGTTCTTTCTGATCCTGGCTATTGGTTTCTTTGCTTCAGAGTTGGTTGATCTTCTGCTGGTGCTGACCTCCCAGAGTTCACCCGTTTCCCTGGTGCTCAGCTCCGGTAAGGCCGCTCAATTGTGGCTGATCGCCAGAGCTCTCGGCGCCTTTGCTTTCCTCTGTGCGATTCTTAGCCTCGGCCACAAGGACTATTTTACCGACAAGGAATGGCTGCTCGGCTTTCTGCTGAGTGGCGTTGGCTGTCTGGTTCTGGTATGGCCGCTGGAAATCTTTCCTTCCTGTATTGTTGAAGGGGGCGGCTTTACTCCCTTCAAGGTGAACTCTGAATATGCACTCATCGGCCTTCTCTGTGTGTCGGCCTTGTCTGCTGTTTCTCCGAAAAAAATACCTGACTCAGCATCTCACCCTGCTGTTATCCTTTGCCCTGTTTATGAGTGCCCTGTCGGAACTGATCGTGACCTTTGAGACAGGTGCTGATAACTCCATGCATTTACTTGCTCACTACTGCAAGCTGGGTAATGCCGTACTTATCTACTATGTCATGATTGAGGGAACGCTGCGCTCTCCTTTTGCCAATCTTTTCAAAGATGTTGAGCATTCCTACGAGGAGTTGAATCAGGAACTGCAGAGGCGTGTAATCGCTGAACGACAGCAGGAAGTTGCCCACCAGGAAGCGTCTTTGCTTTACCAGATGTCCAGGGCCATGCACAGCACGCTCAACCTGGATGAGTTGGCCCACCTGACCCTTTCTGCGGCAACGGGAGTTGAAGCGGGAGGTTTCGAAAGGGCCACCCTGTTTACGGTCAACAGACGTACCGGCATGCTGCAAGGGATGTTGGGGGTCTCTCTCGAAATGGCCTCCCTGGTTCTGCCGGCAGGAGAGAATCATCTGGCATGGGACCGGTTGCATCTGGATGATGAGTCCCGCGAAGCGCAACGGAAAGACGCATACAACCAAAAAGTGGTTAAGCAGCGACTGCATCTAAAGTCTGATGACAATGCTCTGGCGAAATCCTTTCTTGATGAACAGGTTGTGCTGGTCTCCGACCCTGATAGTGAACCGGCGGGTGGCTTGCAACTATCGGCAGCTCTTAACCTGGGCCCTTACGCCTGTGCCCCCTTAGCCGGGCGTGACCAGATACTCGGCGTTCTGCTTGTTGACAACCCATTCAGCAGACAGGAAATACCCCCGACCCGTAAACGCTTTCTGGAACTTTTTGCCAGTCAGGCAGGCCTGGCCCTGGGCAATGCCAGCCTGGTGAAGCGTCTGGAGATGGCTCACGGCAATTTGCAGGATGTTCAGGAACAGTTGATCCATGGTGAGAAGATGGCCGTGCTTGGCGAGATGGCCGCACAGGTCGCCCATGAACTTCGGAACCCACTGGTTTCCATCGGTGGCTTTGCCCAGCGTCTTGCCAAACAGGAACTTCAAGAGCCGAAAGCAAATGAATACGCTGCTATCATTGCTCGCGAGGTCAAGCGTATGGAGGAGATGCTCGGCAACATCCTCTCGTTCAGCAAGAAGCAGCTGGTCTGTTTTGAAGAGTGCAATTTAAGGAGTGTTCTGCAGGAGGTCTTTGATCTCGAATATGATCAGTGCCAGCGGCAGAATGTTGAGTTTAATTGTGACTTTGCTCAGGAACTCCCGGAGATCCTCGGCGATTATCGTCAGTTGCGCCAGGTCTTTCTGAACCTGGTCATCAACGCGCGTCAGGTGATGAGCGCGGGAGGTGTTCTGACTGTCAGCGCCAGAGTCGGGGTTTTACGTGGTGAGCAGGCAGTCGTGGTCGAAGTTCAGGATACCGGGGGCGGGATACTGCCCGAAGTGATGCGCAATATCTTCAATCCGTTTTTTTCGACATTTGCCAAGGGGACCGGTCTGGGGCTTTCCATCTCTCACCGGATTGTTGAACATCATCACGGTCAGATTGAGGTTGTCAACGGTGACCAGGGCGCATGTTTTATCGTTTCATTGCCCGTGGTCCCGCCGGTGGACGGCTCATCCGCTCCTGCTGACAAGATAAAGAATGGTTAATCCCGCTCTGTTGGCAAGCTTCACATCAGGCCATGCCAAAGCCCCAAAGCAGCCCCACGACCACAAACACTGCAGGCAGAAGGTTCCCCACAGGAAGCCTCTTGATGCCCATAAGGTCAATGGCGATGGCGACAATCAACAGGCCACCGACAGCGTTCATCTCGGTAATCACCGGTTCGGTTAAAATGGTTTCTGCCAACTCTGCGGCCAGGGTGATCCCGCCCTGATAGAGGAGCAGCGGAATCACCGAAAAAATAACCCCGATTCCCAGGGTTGAGGTCAGGGCGATCGAAGCGACACCGTCGAGAGCAGCCTTGGCATAAAGAATTGTCGGCGGGCCGCCCAGGCCATCCTGCAGGGCACCCATAATCGCCATGGCACCAACACAGTAAAGCAGGCTTGCGGTAACAAACCCTTCGGCAACCTCACCCATGCCGGAAAATCTTTTCTGCAGGCGGTCGGCAAAGGCTTCCAGTCGTTTTTCAATGCCGACTATCTCGCCGATCAAACCGCCAAAGATCAACCCGCCTATGACGATCATGAGCTGCTCACTCTGCAGGGCGAGCTGCAGGCCGATCAACAATACAGCCAGGCCCAGACCGATCATCAGAGTCTGCCGCATTCTGGCCGAGAGGTAGCGGCCGGCCAACCGGCCGATCAGGCAGCCGACAATCACTGTGCCTATGTTGACGAAAGTCCCTTGTAAAATCATGTGGTTGCCTTGAAATCAGTGGTTGAGAGGGCGTCGAAACTTAGCATGGATATTTATCAGTACTCAAGATCGATTCTTCAGGCCCTGCTATTGGAAATGCTAACTGACGATGAGAGAAATTATAAAAGGTAGTGGTTCAAACTTGATCTAACAGAGACCATAAGATTTGTTCAAGTGCAACTTCGAGCTTGCTGAGAAGTTTCTATGCTTTGTTAGGGTATTCAGGGCATAGGCGGGAATAATCGAGTTCAATCGCTCAAGATCAATGAAGTAGATTTTTCGAGACACTCGTAAGAATTGATCTGTGAACTTCAATCTATTTCATGGCCAAATGCTATATCTCTAGAAGAAGCAGGATATCTTCTTTGGGTACGATGCTAGATTCTCTTATTTATGTCCCTGTATTATTGTTGACTGGAACGCCCTGACGGTAAACTGTCACGCGAAAGAATCTGCCCATCCTCATCCCATATTATCTGGGTTCCGTGTGCTTTTCCGAGTTTGACATCCAGGAAACGTTTGAGCCTGCCGTTCTCGTAGAATTCAACTTCAATACCGTCAGTTATTCGCTTGCCATTATCATCATGACGTACTTGTACTAACCTCCGCGGAGCTGAAGACGCATAGGCTTGAGAATAATATCAGCCGGCTCCTTGATAAGATCTTCCTCTTTCAATAGAGGACCAAGAGCTTCAAACGTCTTTCGAGCGTGAGTGTTCTCTGGGTTGAGACTCAATGCTTTTTTCAAGCTTGGATAAGCAATTCTGGGGCGATCCCGCATAGCCATAACGGTGCCGAAAAGATCATGGATAAAATCATCATCAGGCATATACATGCTGACCAGAAGAAAATTCGCTGCAGCTTTTTCCAATTCGTGATAGGGGGCACCCAGAAGAATTTCCCCCAGTTTCAAACGAAGGTCAATTGCACCTGTCATACGACGAGCTGACGCATCGGGGACCTTCTCGATGGCTGAGTAGATCTGTGTAAGTGCGCTTTGAGGATTTCCTTTCTTCAAAGACGCTGTCACAAGGACGGATGTGGCATTAATGACAACCGGCCCATCATCTCCGGCCACTTCTATCGCCTGCTTGGCAAGCCGCTCTGCATCATTTGTTTTCCCCGCCCATGAAAATACCCGCGCTAGGTTGGCTAGAGCATAACCCTGACGTCCAGCATCAATCCTCCCCCTGATTTTCTTGTCGACAGCTGCGATTATATCATTATTCAATGTTGCTTTAGTTTGCACTAGATCCTTTGCAATCATTTTATTGATCAACGCCACAGCTAGGATTTTGTGGCCTTCGATGGTTGGATGAACATGATCTAGAAAAAACTCTCTGCCGGGAATATCATGACCTTTCATCTGAAGCATGCGATGTTTTAGCAGCTCGACATAATCGACAACGTCTACCTTCTGTTCCTCAGCAACCTTCATTACGGTCTGAAGCATTGGCGTCAAAGCGCGCAATGGAACAATATCCTCGTCTCTCGCCAGGCGTAAGGCAATTTCGGCCTCATTGAAACGTTTCAAGTCCAACAATAGCTTCCCACGTAAATATTCAAGAGAAGCATGACGCGGATCCAACCTGGCGGCCGATTCCACTAACTGTAGCGCCGCAGGCAGATTTTTCTGTTGAAACTCCTTTGTAGCCTTTGTCAACAGTACGTTCACCTGCTGCTGGGCCGCAGGATCGAGCTCTGATCCGTGCTCGCTTTTAAAGGGAGAGCTGTCTTTAAGGTTCGAAGCAGGCGTAATAAATATAACCTGCGCATCAACCGAACGGGCTATCTCCACCATACGTTCCAGGCTCAGCCGGTAATGCTCCAAAATGTTTTTCTTTAATAAATCATCACGGGTATAACTCTCCATTCCTATAGATTTATCCAATAAGGCATTCACCTCACCGGCAAGTCTGCTAGGTTTTTCTTTACCTGCGCTCGGGGAGATACCCAGGTTCTGTAAAGAGGTTTTCATCGCTGACCATGTTCGTGTCTTTGCCAACAAAGAAGCGACTCGTTTTACTGCGAAGGGGATCTCTTTGATTTGTTTGTAGGTGCGTTCTTCAAGGAATTCATTGTGCCCGGTATATATAATAAACAGATCAGGCTGATAGTTGATCAGCTCGTCCATCAGGTGTGTCACCCGGTAGCTGGCATAGCTGATACCCCCGGCATTGATGACTTCCCAGTTTTTTCCCATATCAACTGACGGCAGAAGTTCGCGGAGCCATCCTGAAAAAGAGGTCAAGTCATCATAAGGGCGGCCATATGTGGTTGAGCCACCCAGGCAGAAAATTCGATAAGTGTCCGGTGATTTTATTCTCGAAAATTGCTGTTTGTTGAAATATTTCATCCTGTTCGGCGCTGTGGTCATTATCTGACTGTCTTCAGGACCTTTAGAAGGTACGAAGAGAGGTACATTTGAGTCAAAGCCGACAAAAGGATCCTCTTTTTGCAAGACGGGTCTAACACCAAACAGTGCCAAACATCCCTCAAGCAAAAGGAAAAAGATTATTGGTGCTGTTACGGATAATAGAACAATCTGCCACAGAGGTGTTCTCTGAGAATTTTTCGGTAGAGAATTTAATTCAGGAGGGTGTTCTGGTTTATGTTTTTTTTCGCGCTTTGAGCGGTTACGTTTGGACATTATCCATTTTCAAAGTTAGTGACTCCACTCTTTAATCTAAAGAGGTGTCGTGAAAATCAGTCTTTTCATACTAAAGATTCAATTTATTCTGCAAACGTTACTGTTAAACAAACCTTGTGTCAACTTGGTACTTGTTTCGATACACCTGCAGAGCTAAATGATTTAGGCAACACAGATTACCGAATGGGAAAATCAGCATGAAAAACCGGCGGTCTAATTAACTCAGTCGTGTGTTTTCAGTCACGATTAAAAGAAGATTGATTGCCTTCTGGCATCTAGGCGCACTATAACTCCTGCTGCAATCCATTCTTGCATTGCTTGGGCATATTTAGTATGCGGGCTTAGCACAAAGCCAGACACAGACTGTCCGGCCTATTCCAGGGCACTCGTTATAAAAAGAGCAGGCTTTATTCACCGAAAGTCTGCTCGCTCTTTGCTTTATCTTGGTGCTTCGCCAGTCCCTAAATAACGCCCTTCTCGTGCAGGGTCCTGGTCACCACTTCTATGAAATCATGAATCAAATCCTGCATCGTCCCCTCAAGCACGGTTTCCAATTGGGCGGACCAGATCAATTCTCCAGAGGCTGATTCATAAAGGTTGCTTTCTAAGGTCAGCAACTGGAATTGAGAGCTTGTGGCCGGTTCGTAGGCCATTTCGTAACGACGATCATAATAGCTGTGGTAGTTGCGATAATAAGGCTCCGGGCGATAGCTCCCTCTGCCATAATAAGAGGGGGGCTGAACTGTAACCTGAAACCCGTCCCGGATTGACAACCTCTTCGGTGCGTCGACCGAGGATACGCGTCAGAAGGAGAGTATCGGCGCCGTTGGCCTTGACCTTCTCGGTAATGAGGTCCAGATCGGCTTCCTGGTTGTTCTTCAGATCCTTGTAGCTGAAGACGGTTGCAATGCCGTATTCCTTCAGCTTCTGGCCGAATTCGTCTTCGAAAGACCTCCTGCCGGTTTCCTGTTTGGAAACGCCAACGATGTAAACTTTTTTGACCGGCTTGACATACTCCGATTGCTCCATGAGACGGTCAGTATTGTCGATGAACAACCTGATATTGAAAAAGTAATCAGTAGGGTGATGAGAGACCAGGGGAATATTCTTTTCATGCCAGGCTCAGAGGTTAAGTATTTATTTGTAATGAAGTGTAGCAGATTGGCATGGAGTGCGAACTATCATGTCACATAGCAAAAGCCGGCCAGGTTAAGGGCCAGCTTTGTGACTGACTTTATTTCTGCTGTAGCTTGTCCGCTACGGATTTGACCTCGGCACGAATCTCCTCGGGGAGTTCTTCCTGGTTCATCAATCGCTGGACCTGTTCGGAGGCTTCCTTGCGCCAGCCCTTCGCCAGGTAGACCTGAGAGATGCGCAGCAGCCAGCGCGGATTGTCGCGCTCCTGGCGCATCGCTCCTTTAAAGGATTCAAGAGCCTGATCAAGGTTCTTGCCGCGACGCAGCCAGAATTCGGCCAGAAGAGGGTGTGCCCCACCACCACAGCCGCCTCCCGGCATGCGCATCAGTAAGGCTTCGGCCTCGTCGAAGCGCTTCCGACTGTTCCAGGAGTTGGGCACAGAGAGAGATCAATCCCGGCTCCGCGACGCCTTCGTCGATGGCTTTGAGTCCGGCAGCCAGAGCCGGTTCCAGCTCTCGGCGCTGGGTATGCAATTCAGCCAGTCGGGCCCAGCAGTAGCCGACAAAACGCTCTACAGCCAGGTTCTCTTTGAGCGCTCTCTCCAGTTCATCGATGCGACCGGTTGCTGCCAGCACGTCGACCAGGGCATCGAAGGCCGGGAAGAGCTCCGGTTCGAGGGTCAGGGCCGCCTGCAGATCCTGATGAGCTTTTTTCAACTGGCCTTCCCGGATCATCAGCGCGCCGCGTTCAAAGAGGAAGAGGGCGTTGCGCTGATCTTCCGGAACCTCTGCCAACAGCTCCAGGGCGTGTTTGTCATCGCCGTCCTGAACGGCCAGCCAGGCCTGGCGAAACTCCGTGCCGGCAGACAGGTAACGATTAGCCAGCTCGGGGGACATGGTGGCCAGCAGCAGTTCCAGGCGGGCTTCCTCATCAAGATCCATTTCCTGAGGATCAATCTCTGCACCAGTGTCTGCAGAACAGCTGTTGCAACCGGCATGGATAGCAGGGCCGTCACTGACTTCGGAGGTTTTTTCTTTCGGCAGCGCTCCACGTTCCAGGGCGATCAACGCCTCCTCGGCGCTCTTGCGTATCTCTACTGATCGGGCCTGGCCGATCGCCAGCTGGTAATCTTCGCGGGCCCGCAGCAGGTTGCCTGATTTTTGTGCCCAGGTTCCTTCCTCAAGGTTGATCTTTGCCAGAGCATCGCCGGCCTGCTCTTCCCACTTGCCGACCTCGGCAAGGAGAGCATCCTCCAGCTCAATACGATCAAGTCTTTTTGCTGCATTCAATACACCCGCCCAATCCTGGCGGCTAAAGAGTTGACGCATCTCTTCTACAGGGTCTTTCTTGCTGAACATCTTCTTTAAAAAGCTCATTTATTCTAACCTCTCAATGGATTTTCAGGGATGATTGAACCTCTTCACGAAGAAAGTGTCAACCTTGTAAACCAAAAACAAAAATTAAGCCTGTGAAAGCAAGTGACAGGACGGTGCTCGCCGGTTATCTGATAAGCGTGAGAAACTACCTGTGAACCTTGCTCCAAAGCCGTAGATGGTGTATAAGCCGATGACTTAAACAACACTTTAACCAGGAATTAACCTTATGAGCGAAGATAGCAAAAAAATCATCTACTCCATGATGGGCGTCAACAAGAGCTACAATAGCAAACCGATCATCAAGGACATTTCCCTGTCCTATTTCTACGGCGCCAAGATCGGCGTGCTTGGTCTCAACGGTTCCGGTAAATCGACCCTGCTCAAGATCATGGCCGGTATCGACAAGGAATTCAACGGCGAGACCATCCTCTCCGAAGGCTACAGCGTTGGTTTCCTCGAGCAGGAGCCGTTGCTTGACTGCGACAAGACCGTCCGTGAAGTGGTTGAAGAGGGCGTTCAGGAAACGGTTGACCTGCTCAAGGAGTTTGAAGAGATCAACGCTGCCTTTGCCGATCCCGATGCCGATATGGAAAAACTCTGTGATCGTCAGGCCGTGGTGCAGGACAGGCTCGATGCCCTCGATGCCTGGGAGCTTGATTCCAAGCTTGACCTGGCCATGGATGCCCTGCGCTGCCCTCCGGGAGACAGCAAGGTGAGCGTGCTCTCCGGCGGTGAGAAGCGTCGGGTTGCTCTCTGTCGACTGTTGCTGCAAAAACCTGATATCCTGCTGCTTGACGAGCCGACCAACCATCTTGACGCAGAAACCGTCGGCTGGCTGGAACAGCACCTGCAGCGTTATGAAGGCACCATCATCGCGGTCACCCACGATCGTTACTTCCTCGACAATGTGGCCGGCTGGATTCTTGAACTCGACCGTGGCCACGGCATCCCCTGGAAAGGCAACTACTCCAGCTGGCTGGAGCAGAAGCAGGAGCGTCTGCGTAAGGAAGAGAAGGCCGAAAGTAACCGTCAGAAGACTTTACAGCGCGAGCTGGAGTGGATTCGCATGAGCCCCAAGGCACGCCATGCCAAGGGCCAGGCCCGCATCAACTCCTACGAGAAGCTGCTTGGCCAGGATGCAGCAGAGCGCGAAAGAGACATGGAAATCTATATCCCACCGGGACCACGCCTCGGCAGCATCGTTGTCGAAGCCAGAGACGTTGCCAAGGGCTACGGTGACCGGCTGCTCTACGAGCAGCTCAACTTCATGCTGCCGCCCGGCGGCATCGTCGGCATCATCGGTCCCAACGGTGCCGGTAAAACCACCCTGTTCCGCATGATTACCGGTCAGGAGCAGCCCGACAGCGGCAGCTTCAAGGTCGGCGAGACGGTTAAGCTCGCCTATGTTGACCAGGACCGTCCGCTGGATGGCGGCAAGACGATCTTTGAAGAGATTACCGGCGGCCAGGAACAGATGACTGCTTGGCAGCAAGCTGGTCAATTCCCGTGGCTATGTTGCCCGATTCAACTTCTCCGGTGGCGACCAGCAGAAGAAGGTTGGCGTGCTTTCCGGCGGTGAGCGCAACCGTGTGCATCTGGCCAAGATCCTGCGTGAGGAGTCGAACGTCCTGCTGCTTGACGAACCGACCAATGATCTCGATGTCAACACGCTGCGGGCGCTTGAAGAGGCCCTTGAAAACTTCGCCGGCTGTGCCGTGGTCATCAGCCATGATCGCTGGTTCCTCGACCGCATCGCCACCCACATCCTCGCCTTCGAGGGCGATTCCCAGGTGGTCTGGTATGAAGGCAATTACTCGGAGTATGAAGAGGATCGCAAGAAGCGCCTGGGCAAAGATGCCGACCAGCCGCACCGGATTCGCTATCGCAGTCTGACCCGGCAGTAAAGGCTGCGGGGCCGCCGGCAGAGTGAGATCGACGAGGGCGGGTTCCTGATGGGACTCGCCCTTTTCCGTGGGCCGATGGCAAAGAAAGGAACTCTGGCGCACTTCTGTTTTTTCCTTTATAGTGGCAAGTGTTTCAGTAACCTCTAACCTGTGTGGATGCGTATGTACACGGCTTACTTCAACCTCAATGAGAGCCCTTTTTCGATCGCGCCGGATCCACTCTACCTGTACATGAGTGATCATCACCGTGAGGCGTTGGCGCATCTCAAGTACGGGGTCAAAAGTGACGGCGGCTTCGTTCTCCTGACCGGTGAGGTCGGGGCCGGCAAGACCACCCTCTGCCGCAGTCTCCTTGAGCAGTTGCCTGAGAACGTGGTCATTGCCTACGTTCTCAATCCCAAAGTCAGTGTCATCGAACTGCTTGAAACCATCTGTGACGAACTGCACATTGAGCGGCCGGAGCAGGGCAGCATCAAGCAACTGGTCGACCGGCTCAACAGCTACCTGCTCGAGGCCAATGCCCAGGGTCGCAAAACCGTCTTGATTATCGACGAGGCGCAGAACCTCTCCATCGATGTTCTTGAACAGCTGCGCCTGCTGACCAACCTTGAGACCAACCGCTACAAGCTGCTGCAGATCGTACTGCTCGGTCAACCTGAGCTGCTGCAGATTCTGAATCGACAGGAAATGCGCCAGCTCTCGCAGCGGGTCACCGCCCGCTGTCATCTGGGTTCCCTCGATGCCGACGAGATCGGCGCCTATATTCGACATCGCCTGAATATCGCCGGCTGTGATCGCCCACTCTTCCCTGAAGCGCTCAATAAAACCATCTGGCAGTTGACTGGCGGTATTCCACGCTTGATCAACCTGGTGTGTGACCGTGCCCTGCTCGGGGCTTATGTTCTGGAACGCCAGGAGGTCGACAACGCAATCCTCCAGCAGGCGGCCCGTGAAGTCCTCGGCGAGCAAAACCCCAGAGCTAAAGGGAACAATCCCGGCCTGACCGTTGCTCTGGCCTGTCTTGTCCTGTTGTTGCTTGCCGCCGGTTTCTGGTCGTGGAAGACCTCCTTGTTCGCCACGGCCAGCGAGCCATCTGCGGCCATTACGCCTGGCTCTGACAAGCAAGAGTTCACCGCCAGAGCCTGTGATGAGTACGACCTCCGAGCCTGCGACAGCTCCCAAGCCAGACCCTGTGGTGACTCCGATATTCGAACCCCGTGTGAAGGCTCCCGCACTAGCACCGCCTACGGTCAATGCCGAAGCAACTCCGGAGTTGGCAGCAGAACCGGGTGAGGCTGTTGGCGAAGACTCTGCCTGTGACCTGGCCTATGGATTTCGCAACGACGCAGACCAGGGCTGAGGCGTTTGCCGACCTTGCCGGGCTGTGGGGCCTCTCCTATCCTGCTAAACGGGAAGACTACTGCACCTACGCCAAGGATTACGACCTGGGCTGTCTGGCCCGCACGGACAGCCTTGAAACGCTGCGTAATATGAACCGCCCCGCCATGCTGACCCTTTATGCTGATGATGGCGCACCTTTTCACGTTGTCATGGCAAGCCTGGTCGATGACAAGGCCCTTTTCATCGCCGGCGATACACAATACGAAATGGCCCTTGCAGCGATTACCTCACGTTGGTTCGGAGAGTACCTCCTGCTCTGGCAAAGGCCGCCGTTTCAGCGCAAGCTTTTGCAACCCGGGGCGAAGGGAGACTCGGTCGGCTGGTTGGCGGAGACCCTCCAGGAGTTGGGGGTTTATGAAGCGACCGGCCGTGAAGTGCGCCTGGAGGGCACACTGCTTGGCGCCTTCAAACGTTTCCAATTCAGCAACGGGCTTGACGCCGGATGGTGTCCTCGGGCCAATGTCATTGATTCATCTCAACAGCGCCCGCAAAATCCCCGGTCCGCGTCTATCCCGGCAAGGAGAGAGCTGATGTCCTTTATCCTTGAAGCCCTGAAAAAATCGGAACAGCAGCGCCAGCAGCAGGCCACGCCAGCGAAGAAAGTGCACAAGCGAACTCTCTCCCTGCACGCGAATTCTTCCAGGTCGCAGCCTTTTCCCCTGGTTTGTCGCCGGCTTGCTGCCCCTGATGCTGCTCGGCGGTTGGTGGTATTACACTCAGACTGATCAATCACAGACAGCGGCCTCCGTTGGTCGTCCAGTCGACGAACCCGGCTCCTCCTCAAGCCGTCGCGGCGCCTGCTCCGGCAGTAAAAGTTGCTCCGACAGAAATCTTGCAACAAGAGGACGCAGAGACCAATCCCCGCGGCTCAGAGTGCTCCGCCTCAAGCGGCCATAAACGTAGAGCCTTCTCCTGTTCCTCGGCCACTCGGCTCGGCGAAAACCACACAGTCGGCCCCTCTTCAAGGGAAAATTTTTTCCACGGCTGATCGCAAGATACAGACCATAGACGCCCCTGTTGAAACCTTTGCGATGTCACAGCCGGAACCTCAACCCCTTGACGAAGAAGTGTTTAGCCCGTCTTCAACGGGTTTACCTCTTTACTCCGAGTTGTCCGGAGAATTGCGTGGCCGGATGCCGGCCATCAACATGAGCATGCACTTCTACAACAAGGAGCCTAACCGGCGCCTGGTACGGATCAACGATCATTTACTGCATGAAGGTGATTGGGTCGCCCGTGACCTGCAACTTGTGGAAATAACCGGGGACGGGGCAACGCTTGATTTCCTGGGGAAGACTTTTATCCTGCCTCGTAACCGTAGATAGACTTTTGTACAGCAGATAAAATCAATTTGCTGTTACTCTCAGGGCACAAAAAACCGCTTCTATCAAGCGGTTTCAGTCTGCTGACAAACTTGAGTTCTGCTTTCATTGTCGGAAATGAAGAGGACAACAGATCAACGATCTGTTACGCTGAAACTACCGAAAAAATACGAATACATCCCCAGCGAGACAAATAAAAACAAACCCCATATCAATTTAATATGGGGTTTGTCAACAATCACAAACCGCTTCCATCAATCGGTTTTTTTGAGTGGCGAAATAGAAGGGCTTGCCGTCATACTCGAAGCGAACCATGCGAGCCAGTTTGGCTAATCCTCCAGCAACTCAAACAAGATTGAAGAGTTATACCCGACAGCCGATTCTGAGGCACCGAGGCCCTCCCAGTTTGCGGTCAGATCGTAGCTTCCCATGCCTGGGAGCAGCAGTTTGAACTTGCCGCTGTAGTAGCATTCCGACAACAGGCTCGCTTCACAATCGGTGATGCAGACGCTTGGAACTTGATCTTCAGTACACCAATCTGCACAGACCTCCGCGCCGGACACCGGCCCCTCGGCCAGGGCCACGGTCTGCACCACGGGTGTACCAGCTGTCCCCTGCTCATAAGCGGCAATGGTCACCAGGGGTGTCGTTGCGAATTCTTGACAAAGGCTGCCTGAGTTATAGGTCGGTACCGCAACCAGTCCGTCGATAAAGCTTTGCGGAGCGCTGCTCCAACTGCCCTCGATAATGCGGATGCCGGTGGGCTTGAGAATATACTTGTCTTTGTTGTTGCCATTACCATTGTTATCGTTATGGACAATGGCCGTTGCCGGGTCGAAATCGATGGAGACCTGGGCCGTGTCATCAGTGGCATCGATGCAGAAATCATTGGGGGTCAGGATCTTGAGCCCTGATTGTTGCCCGCTTGGAGTCTTTAACTCATATTGGGTGGGATCGTCGGTTTCGATCACATAGTTGCAGATCGGTCCCGGGCAATCCGGATCGCCCTCTGCAGCCAGAACCAGGCGAATCTGCTTAAAGCAAACCGGCTCACCGTTTTCCGGCAGGGTCACCTCGATGTCGGCAAGCTGCAGAGTCGCCTCATCGGGAAAATCGAGAATGTTGACTGTCAAAGGCAGCTTGTCCAGTTGCGTGGAATTGTAATAGGTGTTCGCAGTATTACTGGCGACGACGCCAATCTCCTTGATTGTCAGGACAACCGCATTGTAACCGCTCTGGGCGTCAGTCAGCGAGATACTGACTGTTCCTGTCTCAACCGTCACAGACGATCCATCACCGCCTCCTCCTCCACCGCATGCGCTCAGCAACAGAAGAGACCCACATAACAGCAAAAACCCACATAGAACTCTGAACTGAATAGTTTTCATGATTGTCTCCCTGGCATCAATTGTAACTTCGCGGTCGCTATGATTTTCAGACGTCATAACTCAAATAAAGGTAATAAGCTGTATCCAAAACAGGTAAGACTGAAATTTAAGCCCAAGCGGACGCTAAGAAATGTGAAGATAAACGCAATGGCAATCTTCTCGCTTCTTCGAAGTGATTTGACTTTGCGAACCTCCGAATCAAAGACCTTCGCGCCTTTCGTTAAATCGGCCACTTTGATTTCGGTTCAATAGACGAGATGTGCCTTTTGCGTCTGGTGGAGTTAGAGGTCGTAAAAGTATCGGAGCATGAAAGCTTTCCTGAGCAAGGGAACTAAAATATGAAGTGTCCGGGGATTAATTGTCTCCAGGCCTGTCAACTTTTTGAAGAAACACAAGCCCCGCTTCAAAGAAGCTGAGCTAATCTGTTCTGCAGGTTGCATTCAGGAGACGTCAGCTCCTGCGATCTTAGGTGTTCCGTGAAGGACTTACGGATTATAGGGGCCCTCTTCGATTCGGCAAGCCCGAACCGTTTGGCAAGGCTGGACCTGGGCCATGACATGAGGTTGTACAGTCATTATTAACAGGATCGTAGCCCCAGCTTTCGTTGATGTTGATGTTGCCGTCCCAATGGTCGCCATTGGTATCAGTGGCATAGTTGAACAGGTTGTAGTTCTGGTATGGAGCGAACCCGCCACCGCTGATGTCCTGATTCATGCCGTGGCACCAGGCGCAAACGTTGTGCGGTGCAAGCGGGACGCCACTATGATTAACCGGAATGGGCACATCGAAATCGGCTGTGCCATTCGGCGGGTAAGCATGGCAGAAAGTGCAATCAAGGGTTAAATTGACCGTTTCGGCATGGCAGCCGAGACAGCTCACCCCGACACCCCCGACACCATCCAGGTTCACACCATGGCAGAGCGTACAGGCATTTTGGACATTTCCGGCACTGTAATGGAAGACGTTGCCCGGGTTCGGTCCTGCCCAGGTTTGCGGATGGGCATAGTCAACACCATGACAGCCTTCGCAGCCATTGCCGCTGCTGATGCCGATGTTGAAGCGCGGATTGCTGCCGGGGCCGCCCGGTTGGCCATGGCACTGCTGGCAGACCGTCAGGTCCGCCTTGGCATCGGGGCCATGGTTGGCGCCGAGCAGGTAGCTACCGTCGATCGGATGCGGCACGCCCTGAGGGCCGTCGGCGTGGCAGCTCTGACCGTTGAAGCTGGCCGAGTAACAGCTGGGTGCAGACTGGTAGCCCTGCAGAGGTTGACCGTGGCAGGACTTGCAGGATTGATAGCCGTTCAACGGCGGCATAAGCCCGATGGTCAAGATAAGGATCCGCCCAGCTTGGCGGATGGTATGAAAACGGTGGTGTCGTATTGTAAGAGTGGCAACTGTAGCAGCTGACAGCATCGCCGCTGCCGGTCAAATCTGTGCCATGGCAGGCTTTGCACTCGCTATAACCGGGAGAGGCAAGTCGCTTCACGCCGCATGGTTGAGAACCAGCTTTCAGGATGGGCATTGCGTGTCTGACGGGGCATCAGAACCGCCGCCTCCGGAACAGGCATTCAGCAGCAGTGCAGCAGCCAGTAGAACAAAAAAGTACCAGTTTACGCATTGTCATCTCCTTGTTCTCGTCTAGCCGTGACAGTTCGCACAGGTGCGTGCCGATTTCGGGTTGCCGTGGCAGCGGAAGCATGAGGTCGGGTCAACCCGCCCGTCGATGCGATGCCGGCTTAGATAATCACCGCGGTGCGGTGCGCTGCGGTAGGTCTCTGTCTGATTCTTCAGCGAAGGCTTCAGCTCAACCCGCGTCGCGTGGCAGTCGTTGCAGAAGCTGGTCTGGTGGCACATGGCACAGACCGCTTCTCCCTGGGTCGCCTCGGGACGATGGTTCTTGCCGAAGTCTGCCGTGTGCACGTAGCGCTCGTAAGCGCAGCTCTTCGCCGCGTTCATGGCATTCGACACAATTCTTCGGCGAACACGCCGAGTTCGGCTGCCGTGGGATGCTTGGCCGGTGAGCGTGCAGCGGCTCTGCAGACCGGCACAGGCCGCCACCAGCAGCACAACCGCCAGCAAGATCAGAATCGAAAGAAAGTTCTTCTTCACCATAGTCTCTATCTCCTGTCAGAACCGGAAAGCGTTATTGTTTGTCGTAGGCGTAAGACATGGTCAACATGCCGCGCAGGTCGTCATCGAAATACGGGTCCTGGCTGTAGTCGCCCGACAGTGTGACCGACAGGGCGTCGTCCAGGAAGCGCTTGCCGGTGCCGAGAGACAAGAACAAGGAACTGTCTTCGCTGTAAATCTCCTGGTCGTAGAAGGTCATCATTGCAGTCCGCGCTGACGAAATCAATCCAGAACCGGTCAGCCATCGCATCGCAGTAGCCATACAGGCGGACCAGGGTGTAATCGTTGTTGGCCGTGTCGTTTGCCGCGGTATGACCAATTTCGCCACCGTACTGGGTCAGACCTTCGCCCTGCCAGGTCACCAGGATGCTGTAAGTCTCAGCATTGTCGAGGTCGTCATAATTGAAAAACTTGGCCTTGCCGCCGAGGGTCCAGGCGTCGTCGATCTGCCAGAGGGCATCGATACCGTAGGCCGTTAACTCCTCGCCGGTCTGCGACAGCCAGCGGAACGGGTTGACCGCGTTGGCGCCGGTGTCGAAATAACCTTCGTAGGAGAAGTGCTGGTAATAAGGCTTGAAGAGAACACTGCCGACCGGAATGCGCAGCTCGTAGGAATGCTCTGCCCAGTCATCGGTTTCATTGTTGTAGGAGGAGAAGCCGTAGAGGCTCAGGTTGGCCGGGCAGGAACAACGACAGGTCAACGCCGAGCATCTCCTCTGCGGTGTCATGATCATTGTCAATCGATTTGTAAGAGACGCCGACCTCGTAATCCGTGCCGAGGTGATGGGCCAGTCGGCCGCCGAAGATGCTGTCGCCGCTGCGGCCCTGCTCCGAATCGAGAGCTCCCGGCTGTCCGCCATAGAGCGAAATATCGAAATAGTCGCCGAGGTCACCGCCCAGGCGAGGCCATCGACGGCGTCATTGGCGACGCCTTCGAAAGTCTGGAAACGACCGAGCTTGGCGTTGAAACGGTTGGCTTCCTGGCGGTACTCCAGGTAACCGTAGAGAAGTTCCCCGGCGGTCTGGTTTTCGTAGTAATCGTTGTTGGCAAAGTCGTCGCGCCCCCAGCCGTAGAGGTGGAAGGAGACCCCATAGTCCTCCAGCTGCCCGGCATCGACCTGCAGGTACTCGTAACCGGGCAGAACGGAGGCATCCTCTTTACTTGAGGTGTCCCGTTCGAAAAGTCTGAAGATGGTGTCGGATTTAATGGATATCTCCGCACTGAGAGCATAGGACGGGAGCAGTCCGAACAGTAGCATGAGTATAAGAAGACTCACACCGTATCGTTTGTCATTTCGCATGTGACCTCCTGGAAGATCTTTTTGGGCGCTGGCCATTATTGCCTGCTGCGATATACGCATGATCCTGGCTGATTCAGTTCTGCACGAACGCCGAGTGGCAACTCTGGACGAGACGTTCAGAAATACTATGTCTTTGCTGATATACGAAATGCCGGATGGATCCGGCTAGTTGATAAACCCAATAAATGAACCGTCATGGCCGATCTTTAAGTGGCAGGCGGTATAGCATTGATGGCAGATGCCAAGATTTCACATTATAATTTGTCATTGAGAATACCGCAAGTTAAACAATTGGCAACCGATTCCAGCGTGTTTTTTGCCTTTAACGGCTTATATTTCAGATCTTTTGCCAAGAATCGCGTCAGCCATTATCCATCACTCTATTCTAGCAAATGGCATAAATAAACGGGTCTATAACCCAAACAAAGGGAATACATCTTTATACCAAAACCAGATAAGAGCTGAAATCAAAAGCCCAACGCAGACGCTAAGCAATGAAAAGTAAGACGCAAAGGATGATCTTCTCGCTTTTTAAAGTGATTTTCTTTGCGAACTTTCTCTACCCCTTCGCGCCTTTGCGTTAAATCCTTACAACCTTTGTTTGGGTTATAAGTCCTTAAATAAATGGGGCGATAACCGTGCCACCGGTCATGATGATCAAGACCCCGAACAACAGCAGGAAAAGGATAATCGGCAACAGCCAGAAATTTTTACGAGTGCCCAAAAATCCCCGGAGATCTTTCAGACGACCCCGGCTTAAATTTAGTGTTTCAGTAAATGACCTGTTAGTGTGTGTCAGTCAATGACCTGACGTGAAAGTTGCTTACCTTTCGCGTCCCAGGTTGCTTCCAGTCCTTTTGGTTTGCCCCGCTCGATGTCCAGGAAGCGCTTAAGTCGACCGTTCTCGTGGAACTCAACTTCGATCCCATCCGGCAGAAATTGCCCGCGCGAATCGAGACGCCCCTGAACAAGTCTATGCGGGGCTGTCGAAGGATAGCGGATCAGCTTGATGGTGAGAGGCTGCGAATCGAGGTTCTGACCGGCCAGCGAGGGCCGGATCTGCTCCAGTCTCTCGCGAGCATCGGTATTGTTAGGGTTTAGTCGTAATGCCTCCATCAGGCTGGAATAGGCTATTCTCGGCGACCACGCTCAGCCATATCGATACCGAACAGGGCGTGGGCCCAATCGTAGTAGGGCATCTGCTGGCTGACCAACAGGAAGTTGGCCGCAGCCTCTTCCCGGTCATCTGCGGTCGAGTTGAAGTCTGGCCCAGCTTAAGCCGCAGTTCGATGGAGTCGGGGGACTTTTCAAGATATTTGTAGAGCTGCATGATTGCAGTTTTCGGTTGACCGTTGCGAATATAGGCCGTTGCTAAACTGGTGGCCGCATTGTCGGCGACCTCGCGGTAATTGCCGCCGATGTCAAGGGCCTGCCTGGCAAGACGGGCCGCGTCATCGTTTTTCCCCGCCCATAACAGCACGCGGGCGAGGTTGGCCAATGCTTGACCCTGTTTCTGCGGGTTGACCCCACCTTCGATTTTTGCCGAAACCGTTGCCAGAGCTCGCTCCTTCCAGTCGGGGTCGGGGTGGACCAGTCCCTGGTCTGGACATGGCCTCGAGCAGTGCAACGGCCAAAAGTTTGTGTCCTTCGATGGTCGGATGCACATGATCAAGAAAAAATTCCTCGCCAGGGATCGAATGTTTTTTCTTGTTCAGCATGCGCTTCTCAAGAAGGTCCTCGTAATCGACCAGCATCACCTGCTGCTCCCTGGCAACCTCGGCAACGATCTCGGCGATCGGCGACAGGGCACGCAACGGGCAGACATCCTCGTCACGAGCCGTGACCAGTTCTTGTTTGGC
This sequence comes from uncultured delta proteobacterium, assembly GCA_963769955.1. Lineage (GTDB taxonomy): Bacteria > Desulfobacterota > Desulfuromonadia > Desulfuromonadales > BM103 > M0040. Next base: position 100,616 of record CAVYNW010000017.1, on the reverse strand, counting down.
TTCCTCGAAGCGGCCCAGGGCGAATAAAGCCTGGCCGCGACGATAGTGCAGGTCGGCGGAACCGGGGTTGAGGGCGATCGCCTGATCGAGAAAATGCACGACCATCTCCCATTGTTGATTCCAGACCAGCGGCTTGCTCATATTTAACAACTCCCAGGAACGTTGAGCGTCGGCTGTGCTGATGCCCGTCGTGTCCTGGCTCTTGAAAGGCGAACAATCCTTGAGGTTGGATGCCGGTTTGACAAAAATGACCCGGGCACCGACCGAACGGGCCATGGTCACCATGCTCTCCAGACTGATCCGGAAATGTTTGATGACGTTCTGTTGCAGCTCATCGTCACGCTGGTAGCCCTCCAGTCCAACGGAGCGATCGAGGATGGCATCCACTTCAGAACTCAGCTTGTAGCGGTCTTGATTGCCTGCCTCAGGAGAATTATCCAATGGTTTAAGGCGCTGTTCATGGCCGACCAGGTGCGGGTTCTGGCCAGGAGTGCGGCGGTGGAGCGAACCAGGGGAGGCAGCTCACGCAATTCCCGGTAGGTCCGTTCTTCAAGAAATTCGTTATGCCCGGTGTAGATGATGAACAGGTCGGGCTGATACCGGATCAACTCTTCCATCAGTTTCGCCACCCGGTAGCTGGCGTAGCTGATGCCTCCGGCGTTGATTACCTCCCAGTTCTTGCTTTGGTCGGCTGCTGGCAGCAGCTCGCGGAGCCAGCCGGCTGAACGAGGTGCTGTCATCGTAGGGACGACCGTAGGTGGTTGAACCGCCGAGGGTAAAAATCCGGTAGGTGTTCGGGGCTTTCTGCCGGGGAAAGCTTTGTCGGTTGAAGAAATCTTTTTTATTGGGCGCTGTGGTCATCAGTTGTTCGCCGTTCGCGCCAGTTGATGACACGAACAGCGGGGCATGGGACGCAAAGCCGACAAAAGGGTCCTGGTTCTGCAGGGCAGGCTGAACTCCAAAGAGCGCCAGGCCCCTTCTATCAGGGCGAAAAAGACCAGGATCGAGAGCGACGGGCAGAAGGAGAGCCTGCCAGAGAGGGGTGCGTCGAGACGCCTTTTTTGGGGAGTTCGTTTCAGGACCGGAACCGGACTTGAGTTGTTTTCTTATCATCAGGGAAAAACCTTCAAGGGGTATCGGAGGTTAATACCGTCGATCTCGGAGTTCTCCATCCAGGACTGACCGTTCAGCTCACAAGTGCTGTCCGGAACGATTCAGGACTTACTTAAATCGTTAAGAACTTCAAGTGGTTTCGTACCATATTCAGCCAAAAATTTCCACAGAAAGAACAGTGTTTAAGCTTTGTCGGGAGATTGGCCAGTTTGGCCGCGGGCGGGCCAGACCGAGTCTTTATGCTAGAAAACCGTTTGCAAAGGGAGCCTGCAGCTCGGAGCGCGGCATGAAAAAAACGGGGCTATAATCCAAACAAAGGCAATACATCTTTATAACAAAACCAGGTAAGAGCTGAAACAAAAGTCCAACGCAAAGACGCTAAGCAATGCTAACAAAGAAGCAAAGGGTGATCTTCTCGCTTTTTGAAGTGGTTTTCTTTGCAAACTTTCTCTACCCCTTCGCGCCTTTGCGTTAAATCCTTACAACCTTTGTTTGAGCATAAGTTCGAAAAAAATGGGGCGGGCCATATGGCCCACCCCAAATCATGGAAAGTGTTACAAAATCAGTTTAATTGATCAGCGATTACTCATGAATCGGGAATGGAGCCCCGTTCTGTTGCATATGATCACGGGCACCTTCCGTTTCGGCATGGCAACCGATACAGGCGAAGCCCCAGCTGCCTTTCGGGTTCTTCCGATAGCTGTCATTCGCCCGAGTTATGGCAGGCAGCACAAGAGGCATTGAGATTCCGCGGGAAGGTGATTTCCCTCCAGTCGCGGTTGGCGGCTCACCAGGAACGTTGGTCAGATCACCAGGAGTGTTTGCAGCGTGGACCGCATGGACCCGGTTGGTCAGCGGATCAGCATGGTTGCCCGATTGGTCGTGGCAGGCCAGGCAGCCGTCGGTGCCGAAGTAGCTGCGGTGAGCGATAGGTGCTGAAGTTTTTCTGGTTGTGGCAACCCGTACATTCGCCGGCGACCTTCTCCTCTTCAGTCGCCGTGCCGACCTGGAAGGTCAGGAGTTCCCAACCGTCGAGCGGATAGTAGCGGGGACCAATGTGGCGACCATCAGTGGTACGATCACCGATCGCCGAGAAATCAATGTTGGACTGGACCATGTAAGTACCGGCGGCCATGTCTTCGGTGATTTCCAGCAGCTGGTACTTGAAGCCGCTGGCATCGGTCATGACGTTGGCATCGTCGGCTGAGCAACAGCATGCTGACACCCTGCGTCCGGAGGAGTGCCCTCACCAGGAAACGCCGGGGCAACATAGGCTGGATCCGTCGTCGAACCCGGGGTCAGAACGGGTAACGCCAGGGCGCGCGGGCCATAGACGAAGAGGTTGGCGCTACGCAGGAAAGCAGTATCGGTGTTGGTGTAATCGAAGCCCGCATAGTCGCTGGTGGCCGTTACCAGGATGGTTTCACCGACTTCATAGACGCCGTCAGCGTTGGCATCAGGAGACAGGCTGATGGTCATATTGTAGAGCAGGTTGTCAGCGTCGTACTCGACCTGATGGGCAGCCGTCACACTCTGGCCAACGCCGTTGCCTTCGGCCGGATGGCAGAGGGCGCAGGAACCGTTAGACCTGGGCGCCGCCGCTGTGGGTCGCCGCACCGGTGAAGGTCACATCATGACAGGTGATGCAGGCCTCGATGGTAGGGTTGGTCTTCCAGTTGTCAGCCTGCGCCTGCCCGTCATCAAAGTGGCAGACCGAGCAATCCTGGATATTTTGCGGATAGGTCACTTCTGACCAGTCCCAAGCAGTCCGGTCGGCATTGGCGCCGTGGATGTTGTGGATCAGGAAGGCCAGCCAGGCACCATCCGCTTGCATTTCGTCACCGTAAGTTGTACCGATCGGCGTATGGCAAACCACGCAGCCCTGAGGGGTCTGGTAGCTGCTACCATGAGCGGCACTCTGCAGTGGGTCGCCGTGGCAGTTCGTACAGGCTTTCTGCGCGACAATGGCACGGGAGAGGTCAGCTACATCCTGAGACAAAACGCCCGTGTTGGCACCGTCTGCAGGAATCAAGAAGTCGACGATCGCGGCTTCCCTCTCGAAATCGTCACTCGAGGCGACGGTGATCATCAGACGCTGGGTGTGGGTTAAATCGAACTCAGGCGCAGCGACGACGTCGCCAACGCCCAGGTCGGCCAAGAAAGTGTAGGTGTAGGAGCCGCCGCCATTATCAATCACTGGGCCGCCATTGGGATAAGGATTGCCAGCCCTGTCGTTCCCGTTACGCTCATAGAGCCAACGCTCGAGTTCCGGGGTGTACCAGGCTGCAACGGGCACATTGCTGGTAACAATTTCAGCAGTAGCGGTTGAGGCCGGAACGATGTCAGCGACGTAGAAACGGAAATCGTCAAGAGTCAGACCTGTAATTGGAGTGGTACCGTCCGCTTCAAAAACGTTGAAGGTGACCGTGTCGGCCGCCCCGGCAGCACTCGCAACGACGATATCGCCGACGACAACCTTCGGATCCACCAACGGATGCAGAGTATTAATGCTAAGACCTATCATTTGGTCTTCACCATGACAGACATTACAGGACTCATTGGTATAAGCCACCGTGGCCTGCTGCTCAGCCAACCACTCTTGTTCTGTGCCAGTAAAGCCGTTTGCGACAGCAATCTCGTAGGCGCTCGCTCCCGGTGCGCCATGGTGCGCCATCACTGCCATCATCACCCTCACAACCGGCCATTACAAGCGTGGCGGCCATCAAGGCAAACAACAACCATCTAAATGTACTCTTCATGCTTTTCCTCCTTCTGAGTGTTGACCCATATCCCTCGATAATGAGTCGTGATTAAGGGTGTTGCAAATGTTCTTCGATATTAACAAAAAACCAAGCCTCATATTACAAGGAATGGATTCGCTGAGTCAACCAGCAATGAGAGCAATGAACATGCCAAAGTTACATTTGTGATGATTTCCGAGATTCTATAACCCTCAACTTAAAGCAGCGGAGCCAGATTGTTTCCAACTCAGCGGCCATTTTTACCAATGGGCCGCTGTTAGCTGGCTGGACAATGCAAAGAATCGGTTTAACCCCATTGGTCAGTCAAAAGGCTGATGTGATTAACTTTAATGCGTCAAACAGCGTAATTGACAGATGTTGCACTGTCGCCCATCCTGAGCAAAACTATGGACTTAATCAGTACCTTGTTTTTGAGGAATTGCAAGCAATAAAATGATTTTTTACAAAAACGACCTCTCTCGCAGCAAGCTGCGGGGAAACAGGCACTCTTTAAATTATCGGGTCTATAACCCAAACAAAGGGAATACGTCTTTATTCCAAAACCAGGTAAGAGCTGAAATCAAAAGCCCAACGCAAAACGCTAAGAAATACTAAGGAAGACGCAAAGGGTGATATCCTCGATTTTTGAAGTGGTTTTCTTTGCGGGCTTTCTCTACCCCTTCGCGACTTTGCGTTAAATCCCTACAACCTATTGTTTGGGTTATAAGTCCGAAATTATATGGCAATTTGCACATTAATGTTCAGAGTTAATATTGTCTCCTGATTTAAACTAATTGGGCGAAATATTCCTGCTCGTTTTTGACAGAAGAACCTCATATAACTACAGTAGTTAAAAGTACTTTTAGGTGAATGTCAACAGGTTTAGAGGCCCTCAAAGGAAACGCTTGCAATGAGGTTAGATGAACTTTATGATGACTCCCTGAATTGAGCTTATTACGCTGACTATTCTCGGGTTTTCCATGCTAAGTATGTTACACAGTTTTTACCGGCCAACCTTCCTGGCCCTTTGCGTTCTCCTGGGCTTGGCCTTTGGCCACCTGACCGGTACCTTGCTGCAGATGAAGTTGCGTCCGGAAGTCACGGCTGTAACGGGAGCTGAACGCCCTGTGACAAGTTCGTCAACCAAGTTCGCAACCGCCGACCTCAACCTGATTCTGCAAAAAAACATCTTTGACGCCAACAACCGTTCTGCCACTGCTGCGATAACAGCCGGACTTGCCACCCCAACAGGTCAAGAGGATTCTGTGGCAACCGCCCGCACAGATCTCAAGCTGTTCGGCACCGTGGTTGCTGCAGAACGTTCCCAGGTTCTGCTTGAAGTCAACAAAGAATTGCAACTCTACCACCTTGGCGACAAGATTCCCGGCGGTGGCACTGTCGAGGAGATTCGACGCAACCAGGTCGGAATCAGAAACCGGGATCAGAGCTTAACGACTTTATCTCTGTATGAGGAGGAGCCTTCTTCCTCTCGTGGTGAGAGGGCCAATGCCGGAACCAGAACCGACGCGGCTGATGGTGTCAGGGAAGTCGATGAAAACCGTTGGGTGATCTCGCGCAGCACAATTGAGTCGGTACGGGAGAACTTTGCCGATCAGCTGCGCCTGGCCCAGATACAGCCACGTACGGTCGACGGTAAAACCAATGGTTTTCTGGTCCAACGCATTAACCCTCGCTCGTTGCTGGCGAAAGTCGGTCTGCAGCGAGGTGACGTGATCATTGATGTCAACAATATCAAGATGGACAGCCCGGAAAAGGGTTTGCAGGTCTTACAACAGCTACGCGAAGCACGGCAGATCAACCTCTCCGTCGAGCGTAATGGTCAGCCGATGACTTTTGCATATGAAATCGAATAGGAGGTTCCTCCGATGAAGAGACAGATATTTTCCCGATTGCTGGTGTGGGCGGCATTCCTGGCTTTCTCCCTGATTGCCGCGCCAGGCTTTGCCCAAGCTCCTCAGCACTCGGCCGAGGAAGGCCGCATCACCCTCGATTTCAACAATGTGGAACTGACTGACCTTATCCAGACCATCAGCGAATTGACCGGTGAGAACTTCCTCTATGATGAGTCGGTGAAAGGCAAGGTGACGATCGTCTCTCCGGAAAGTATGACCCTGGATGAGGCCTACCAGCTGTTTAACACGGTCCTCAATGTCAAGGGCTACACGGTTGTCCCTTCGGGCGGAATCAACAAAATCGTACCGCTTAAGAACGCTAAAGAATCCAACCTGCCGACTGATGTCAAAGGACAACGCAGTGCGTCCGATCAGGTCATCACCCGGGTCTTTCGTCTGAAATACGTCGATGCGTCGATTATCGGCCCTACCGTTCTGATCCCACTCATGCCGAGTACCGCCAATGTCGCTGCCTATGCGCCGAGCAATAGCCTGATTATTACCGACACAGGGGCCAATATTGCACGGCTGACCAAGATCCTCAGAGAGTTGGACCAGCCGGACACAGAAGGCAACATAGAAATTGTTCCACTGTCAAACTCCAGTGCCGAAGAGCTTGCCAAGATTCTTAACGAGATCATGAGTCAACCGGCCTCCGCTTCCAATAGAAGGAGGGCCAATGTCATTGGTGCTGCTAATGAGTCGGTCGTCAAAATCATTCCATATCCAGCAGGGCGCTCATTGATCCTTCTGGCTGATGGTGAAGACATGGCAGTTATCAAGGGGATGATTGCCCAGCTGGACAAGGAAATGAGCGGAACGCGCTCCAATATCAATCTCTTTTACCTGGAAAATGCTGACGCGGTCACCCTGGCGGCAACCCTCAACGAAATCCTGACCGGTATCAAGACAGAAGCCAGAACGGCTCAACCGGGTGCGGCGGGCAGTCCCCTGACTGCCGGACCGGTGACCATTACGGCTGACAAGCCGACCAACTCGCTGATCATCAACGCCAGCCCGGATGACTATCGAACAATCGAAGAGATTATTACCAAACTCGACATCAAGCGCAAACAGGTCTATGTTGAGGCACTGATTCTGGAGCTCTCCATGGACGCGACCCAGCGCCTTGGCGTTTCTCTGCAGGGTGCTGTAAATGTCGGCAACGACAGCCTGATTATCGGCAGCAGCAACCAGAACACCGGTCCGATCGGCATTGGCGACGCCCTGTCTACCGGTGACTCTGGTGTCCCTTCCCTGCTGACTCAGGCTGTTGACGGGCTTCTCGCCGGCGGCTTTTTCAACCCGATCACCGTCACCGGGCCCAACGGCAAAGAGATCACCGTGCCCTCCCTTTCGGTACTGATCGACGTGTCGAAAAGCGACAGTGACGTTAACCTGCTTTCGGCGCCGCGCCTGCTCACTTCCGACAACGAAGAAGCCGAGATCATCGTTGGTTCCAACGTGCCGATCATCACTGGCCGTTTGACCGATACCGGTTCCAGCAACGGTCTGGCGCAGAGCGTTTCCGTGGAACGGCAGGACGTTGCCCTGGTCCTGCGTTTTACGCCACAGATTACCGAGGGTGATCTGGTTCGACTGAATGTCTACCAGGAAATCACCGATATTGCTCCGGCTACTGCGGCCCTGGTTGCCAGCGTCGGCAGCCCCAGCGATGTCGGACCGACTTTCACCAAGCGGGTCCTGCGCAACACGGTCCTGGTTGAAAATAACCGGACCGTGGTGCTCGGCGGTCTGATTGATACCAATGTCATAGAATCGGTGACCAAGGTGCCTATCCTGGGCGACATCCCCTATCTCGGCTGGTTGTTCAAGCGGACTTCAACCACGGAAGAAAAGACCAACCTGTTGATCTTCATCAACCCGACCATTATCAAGGATGCAGAAGATCTCGAACGGGTGACCGGGCGCAACCGCACCGCGGCCAAAGGCTTCCTCACCGACAAGGTCATCAACGCCGTGCCGGAAAATTTCTTCGGTGAGATGGACAATGAAGGCAACACGGCCTTGCCTGATCAGCAAACTACGGAGGGCCTCGACGCAAAAGCAGGCGCTCAGCAAGGCGAGGCTTCACAGTGACCTCAGCTGCAGCAAGGCAAATCGGGCAGCGAATGACCTTACCTCATCATCCCGGGAAATAACTCAGCATGCATAACTGGCGGCGTATCGGTGAAATACTACAACAGGATTTCGAGGTTTCTCAGCAGCGGATTGACGCGGCCCTGATAGAGCAGGCGCAGAGCGGCGAGCGCCTCGGGCAGATCCTCCTTAAGCTGAAAGCCCTGGACAGCTTTAACGCTGGCCAAAGCTTTGGCGGTACAGTTCGAGCTATCCTGCCTGGAGACGATTGCCGAGGAATCGACAGCCGAAGACCTGTTTGATGTTATCCCTATAGGTTTTGCCAAGGAGTACCGTATCTATCCACTGGCGCGGCACGATGGCCGTCTTCAGGTGGCTGTAGCCGACCCCCTGGATTCCCGTCCCCTGAATGATTTGAGCACTCTGACCGGGGAAGATATCGAAGCCTGTGTTGCGACGCCTGAAGAAATTCTGAGTGCCATCAATCGCGGCTATGAGAAACAGGCCGGCGACTCCAGCGAGGTGATCGAGGAAATCGAGGAGAAGACCGCCGGAGATCTGGTGCGCGACCTGGAACCGACGGACCTTATCGATGCCTCGGATGAAGCGCCGATCATCCGTTTTGTCAACAGCTTGATCACCCAGGGGTACAAGGAACGCGCCAGCGACATACACATCGAACCTTTCGAACGGGACCTTGTGGTCCGTTATCGGATCGACGGCATTCTTTATGAGGTGCTGCGTCCGCCGCTGAAAGCCCACTCCGGCATTGTCTCCCGTATCAAGATCATGTCCCAGCTGAATATTGCCGAAAAGCGCCTGCCGCAGGATGGCCGCTTCCGGGTGCGGGTGGCCGGACGGGATATCGATATCCGCGTTTCAACCCTGCCGACCTCATTTGGCGAACGGGTGGTGCTGCGTCTGCTCGATAAAACCTCAAGCATCCTTTCTCTGGAGCAAATCGGTCTGGGTAGCAATCTGCTGCAACAGTTCGAGGGCATGATCAATAAAAATCACGGTATTTTCCTGGTGACCGGCCCGACCGGTTCCGGTAAAACCACCACTCTCTACGCGGCGCTGACCCGTCTCAACAACCGTGAAAAAAATATCATCACCGTTGAGGATCCGGTCGAGTACCAGTTGCCGGGAGTCGGCCAGATTCAGGTTAACCCGAAGATCGATCTGACCTTCGCCAACGGCCTGCGTTCAATCCTGCGCCAGGACCCCGACATCATTATGGTCGGCGAGATTCGCGATCGCGAGACCGCCGAGATTGCCGTGCAGTCGGCGCTGACCGGACACATGGTCTTCTCGACCCTGCACACCAATAATGCCGCCGGGGCTCTGACCCGTTTGGTGGAAATGGGCATCGAACCTTTTCTGGCAGCCTCAAGTATTGTCGGTATCCTTGCCCAGCGTCTTGTGCGAAGAATCTGTCCGCACTGCAAGGAAGCCGTTACGCCACCGGCCGAGCTGCTCGATCAGCTTGGCGATGAATGTACCCTGCCGGCCAATCCGCAATTTTACCAGGGGCGAGGTTGCTCTCGCTGTATGAATATCGGTTACTGGGGACGCAGTGGCATTTATGAACTGCTGCGTATCGATGAAACCGTGCGTGAACTGCTTCTCCAGGACAAGGACGCCGCGACGATCAAGCAGGCGGCCATGAGACAGGGGATGCAGAGCCTGCGCTCGGCCGGAGTGGCGCAGGCCCTGGAGGGCGTGACCACTCTTGAGGAAATCCTGCGTGTGACCCAGGAGGAGGTCTAGAGTTGCCGCTGTTCGAGTACTCAGGTCTCGATAGTCAGGGACGAAAAAAAACCGGGACCGTTGACGGGGCCGGACGCAAGGCGGTGACCCAGCAGCTGAGTGACCAGGGCATCTACCTCACAGATTTACGGGAAACCGGTACGCAAAAGGCCCGCAAATGGTCATCCCGGTTCGGCTTGAGGCGCAAACTGCCAACCGGTGAACTTGCCGCTGCGACCCGCCAGATGGCGACCCTGCTGGGTGCAGGTCTGGCTCTGGACGACGCCCTTAATACCGTGAGTGAACAGACCGAGCAGCCGCAGTTGACCGGAGCTTTTGCCAAGATTCGCGAATATGTCGTACAGGGCGGGACGCTCCACGAGGCACTGTCTGCCCATCGCCAGATATTCCCGGCCCTCTTTATCAACATGATCCAGGTCGGTGAGGACAGCGGTACGCTTGATCGGACCATGTACCGACTGGCCGATTTTCTCGAAAGCCAGGCCCGCATGCGTGCCCGGATCCAGGCCGCTCTGGCGTACCCACTGCTGATGTCTTTTGTTGGCACCGGTGTACTGGCTTTTCTGTTCGTGTTTGTTATCCCCAAAATCACCAGCATGCTGACCGAGCTTGACAGGGCGCTGCCATGGCCGACGCTTTTGTTGATCACCCTGACAGATTTCCTGGCCAGTTGGTGGTGGTTGCTTGGCTTGTTGCTGGTTTTGACACTGATTGCCCTGAAACGTTATCGTGACACTGAGCGAGGGCGCAAGCGTGTGGATTCCCTGATTCTGAAAACTCCACTGTTCGGCCGGCTGCAATTGCTGATTGTTACCGCCCGTTTCGCCCGCACCTTGGGCACCTTGCTGGAGAGTGGCGTGCCTCTGCTCAAGGCTCTCGATATTGCGCGCAATCTTTTGACCAACCAGATCCTTAACCAGGCAATCGAAACCGTCACCCTGCGGGTTCAGGAAGGTGGCAGCCTGGCTGTGGCGCTGAAAGACACGTCCGTATTCCCGCCGATGCTGGCCCAGTTAACGGCCGCCGGCGAGAAAAGCGGTAAACTCGAAGAGATGTTGTTCCGGGTTGCCGATACCTACGAGCATCAGACCGATCTGTCCATGACAGGCATGCTCTCACTGCTAGAGCCGTTGATGATCCTGTTGATGGGGGGGATTGTCGGTTTCGTGGTTCTCGCCATCCTGCTGCCGATCTTCGAGGCGAGTCAGGGTTTTGGCTAAAGCACTAAAAAAGCTTTCTGATAAGGAGTAAAGATATTCATGAAACCATTGAAATTACGTGATAATCGCGGCTTCACCCTGATCGAGATCATGGTCGTGGTGGTTATTCTCGGCATCCTGGCGGCTATTGTCGTGCCCCGGCTACTCAGCCGCCCGGATGAGGCCAAGGTAACCAAAGCCAAAGTCGACATGAAAAGCATCGAGGAATCTCTCGGTTTGTTCAAACTCGACAATGGCTTTTACCCGACGACGGACCAGGGGCTCAAAGCCCTGGTTGAAAAGCCAACAACCGGCAGGATCCCCGCTAAATATTCGGTTGACGGTTACCTGAAGAAAACCCCGGTTGATCCCTGGGGCAGTGATTACGTTTACCTGTCGCCCGGACTTCACAATCATAACTTTGACCTGATCAGTTACGGTGCCGACGGCCAACCTGGCGGAGAGGGCTTCGATGCGGACATCAACAGCTGGGAACTTGATTAGCAGTAGACTGCCGGGTGTGAACAGGCCGGAGTTTCTTCGCTCGAAGTGACCACCATGAGCTGTGAACCGAAATATATATATAGCTCTCAAGCCAGAGTAACGTCGGGTTTCACACTCGTTGAAATAGTGGTTGTGATGGTTCTGATCAGCCTGTTCATGGTGCTCAGTGTTCCCCTGTTCAGCAATATCGGCACCAGTAGCCTCGGCACTTCAGCAAGACGGCTCAGCGGCACGATTAAATACCTGTTCAACGAATCTGCTCTGTCGGGGCTTGAATACCGTTTGGTCTACGATCTGGATCATGGCGTCTACCGTGCCCGGATTCTGGAAGCAAATGGTGAACTGGTTGAGGCTTTTGACCAGGGCCGTGAAGCAGCATTGAAAGGTGATGTTCGATTCAAGGATCTGCAACTGCCGGGCCGCGGCAAGTTCTCCGCTGGACAGGTCACAACCCTTATTCACCCCAGCGGCTGGGTGGAAGAAACCATTATTCACCTTGAGGACGGAGCGGGTGAAATGCTGACCCTGCGGGTCTCACCGCTGACTGGAATCACCGAGGTTTTTGATGGCTACCGGGAATTTTAAGCCGATGCCGATACGATTAATTACCTGATGCAGCAAGACCACTGCCCGACAAAATCGCAGCGCAGCGGCTTTACGCTGTTAGAGATCATGATCGCGCTGGCGATCGTCAGTATTGCCATGGTTTCCCTTCTGGCGCTGGCCAATCGCTCGATCGGAGTTCATGATCGTTTGCAACGGCTGACTACAGCAACCTTGCTGGCACAGCAGAAAATGGCCGAAACCGAATTGGGCGCCAGGCACGGGACAAAGGTTGAGACGGCATTGGAGGGTGTCTTTAGCGATCCTCATGCCGATTTCCGTTGGCAGATAAGCTATGCAGATTCGCCGTTGCCGTCGGTAAAAATGGTCACCATTACCGTTCTCTGGGGAGATGAAGAGCGCAATGAGATGGTCGATCTCACATCCTTCATTTATTAAACGGGGTATACCCTCGCAAAGAGGATTTACCCTCGTCGAAATACTGGTTGCGATCAGTATCCTGGCCATTTTGCTGACGTCCGTCTATGGTATCTTCTCTTCTGTTAGCCTGGCACGAGAGCGGTTGGATGCCGACAGCGCAGAATATCATCGGGCGCGTGTGCTCTTCGACCGGATGGGACGCGAACTCCGCGGGGCATACTTCCAGCCCCGCAGCAGTGGCCTGGTTTTTTCCGGCAGCCAGGATGATGACCGGTCTTTCGAATTTGAGCTGACCACATCGGCGGTGTCCCCTTTGCTCCAGACAGGCTCCAGTATTGCCAGAGTCCACTACCTGCTCGTCGAAGATGAAGAAAATAAAGAAGGCGGGCGGGTTCTGATGCGCAGTGAGCAATCGGTCCATGAGTCGAATGATGAAACGACCGCCGGTATGATGCGCCTGGTGCCAGGAATCGAGGCCATGACGCTGCGCTTTTATGCCAACGGCCAATGGCAGACGTCATGGAACGGACAGACCTCCGGTATCCCGGAGTTGGTTGAAATTGCCTTACAGTTGCGTGTGGAGGGCAATGAACCCGTTCATTTCGTCTCGGCCTTTGAAGTCCCGGAGGTCATGGTACGATGAGCGGCAGGCGGAAAAACAGGGGCATGGCCCTGCTATTGGTCCTGGTGGTCGTCGCTTTGATGACCGCACTGCTGACGGACCTGGCCTTCTCGACGATGGTCGACATGCGCCTGACCGAGACCTTTCGCGATAGCACCAAGGCTTATTACCTGGCCAAGGGTGGCATCAATGCCGGTCGCATGATTCTCCAGGCCGATAATAACCGTTACGACTCGCGGGATGAGGCTTGGAGCACAGGTGTGATCAACTACCCGGTCGCAGAGGGTAATGTCACTGTCCTCATCGAGGATATGGGCGGAAAACTGGATATTAACGGCATGGTTGTCGGTAATGAATCCGCAGACCATTCAGACTGATCGCTTTTACCGTATGCTGGTCGCCATGGATATTGATAGACTGGCTGATCCGGCAGAATTAACGGCGGCCTTGATCGATTGGCTGGACACGGGCGATGAGCCTTACCGGGAGGTTCGCACCGATGGCCAGAGCTTGCCTGTCTCGGGCGCAGAAGACATCCATTATCAGAGTCTGGCGCAGCCCTACCATTGCAAAAATGGTCCGCTTGAGACGCTACAGGAGCTCTCTCTGATCAAAGGCTTTACACCTGAAATCGTTAAGCAAATCAGCCCGGATCTGACTGTTAATGGCAACGTGGCAGTCAACATTAATACCGCCAGCGCCGAGGTCCTGATGTCACTTGATCTGCAGATCAGTCGAGATACGGCAGAAGCCATTATCGACTCTCGTCAGGAACAGCCGATTAAAGATATCGCCCAGCTGGAGAAGGTCCTGTCGGCGGATGAATATGTCGTATTGAAAACTCTTGCCAATCTTGGCCAATTGGCAACGACCAGCAATACTTACCGGATTGAATCCTCAGCCATGGTCAATGACGGCAGCCGTCGATTGATGGCGGAAGTTGATAAGAGAAGCAACAAGCTGCTTTTTTTTAAGGTGAATTAATGTCATGAACAAGCGATTAATCGGAATCGAGGTCGGCAACAGCACTCTGCGCATTGCCATCCTCAATCAGGAGAAGGGCCAGGTTACAGTGGGTTCCCTGCAGGAGAGTGGCTACTCTGATGCTGCTGACCTGACTGCCCATCTTGAGGAGCTCCTGGCCGGCGAGTTTGGCATCGGTGATCAAGTGGTGACCCGTTTGACTGCCCGAACCGCCTATGTGCGACGGCTGGAATTTCCCTTTCAGGATGACAAGAAAATCGCAGCGGCGATTCCGTTCTCTCTGTCTGCTCAACTGCCTGTTGCAATCGATCGCTGTGCCACTGCGATACAACGGACCCAGTCGACTGACATAGGGGCCGCTGTTGTTGCGGCGGCGGTTCCCACTGAGAAGCTCCAGTCTCTGCTGAATGATTTCGAAGCTGCGGATGTGCCGCTGCACCTGGTTGATCTGTCACCATTTTGTTACCTAGCAGGACTCGGTGAAGAAGTCGGCGATGGACTGGTCATTTGCGCGACCGACCAGGAGACCACCGTTTCTCTGGTGCAGAAAGGGATTTTGGCAGATTACCGTGTTTTGCCGGCTCTTGCAGTTCCCACCCAGACGATACAACTTCAGCAGTTGCTCAGGGAAGTCAGGGTTCTGAAGCAGGTGGCCGGGGAAGGCGACTTGAGCATCAGCCTGATGGGAGAAAGGGGCACTGCCGAACTCGCAGAAGAACTGCAGTCTCATGAGCTTGATATTGAAGTCCTCTCCCTTGCCATCGGCGGCCATCTGGTCGATAGTGCCTTTCTGCCGGCCGTGGCACTCGCCCTGCGGGCAAAGACCACGAGATCCGACCGATCTTTTAATTTTCGCAGTGGTCGATACGCTTTAAAGGGGGAATGGGCCAATCTGAAGCGCAAGCTGGTTCTGCTGGCTGTGTTGCTCGGTGTGGCGTTTGCGGTCCTGACCGGTTCGTTGGTCCTCAAGTATGCCGACAAGGCGGGTCGTGCTGATCAGTTGCAAACGGAAATGGTCAAGGTCTACCGGTCGTTGTTCCCCGCCGCCACAACCATCGTCGATGTTCCCCTGCAGCTCAAGAGTGCGATTCGTGAACTGCAGGAGAAGGGCAACCTGCTCAGTGGAGGGCAGGCTTCGGCACTTGCCGTGCTCAAGGAGATTTCGCTTCTGCCCGACCTGGCCACTGTTGAATTCCAGGAGTTTAGCCTGAGCAACGAAGAACTCAAACTGACCGGACGGACCTCAACATTCGAAGCGGTCAACCAGATGGCCAGCGTGCTTGGTGAATCACCCAAGTTTACCAAGGTCCAGGTCACTGACGCCAAAATGAGTCTGGACGGTAGCCGGATTGATTTCCGACTGCTGCTTTCACTCACTCAACCGGGGGCCGAGCAATGATCAGTCAATTGAACCAGAGGGAACGGATTTTCGTCTTCGCCGGCGGCTTTGCCATTGTCCTTGCCTTACTTTATTTTGCGATTGTAGCCCCTTACCGTGGCGCACTGAATCGACTCGATCGAGAGATCACGGTTCGCAGCGGGCAATTGCAGGAGGTCAAGGCTCTGCAAGCACAATACCTGGCGCTCCAGCAGCAGATGTCCCAGATGGAGAGATTGCTGGGAAAACGGCAGGATTTTTCCGCGCTCACTTTTATTGAAGATCTGGTCGAACGAACCGCCGGTCGGGAGAATCTTTTATCCATGCGACCTCAGTCTCCTGAGGTCGCAACGAATTCACGGTCGATGCCGTCGAGGTCAAGCTGGAAAGATTGAACCTCAAGCAACTCCTTGAATTTCTCCAGGGAATTGAAGCGGCGAGCCACGCCCATGCAAGTCAAAAGCCTCTATCTCAAGCAACGCTTCGATGACCGCTCCCTGCTTGATGCAACTATGACGGTTACGGCGCTGAGGAGAACAACATGAGTTCTTCTGACGGAAAAAGCAGAGGAAAAAGCCCGTCGGCGAGTTGGCAAAGGCCGAGTCTTTGCTTGCTGGCAGGTAGCGGTTTGTTGCTGTTGGGCCTTCTGGTAGGCTTCTACCTGTTCTTTCCGGCTGAAGTGCTGAAGCAACGCATCACCCAGGAACTCGATATGAGGACCGGAACCCAGGTGAAGATCGAACAGGTCACACTTTATCCGCTGTTGACCCTCGATGCCAAGCGGATCAATTTTACTGCCACAGCTCTGCCTCGAGCGCTGGAGATTGAGACACTGAGTGTTTCACCGCTTTGGTGTCATTGCTGTCCGGTGATCCTGGTGCGAAGTTGCAGGCCCACCTCATGAGCGGCAATGTCAGTGGGAGGTTCAGAAAAGCGGGGTTATCAGTGCCATGGCAGCTGGGCTGCGTTTCGACCTGCCCATGCAAAAGCCGATGCCTCTGAATATTACGGGCACGCTTAGCCAGGTGACCATCGACGGGTCTACTCGCCTTGATCCGGATACGCAGACCCACTTGTCCCTGCGGCTCAACGACGTTATATAGTGGCCTGGAATTGTTCAAAGCCGACGGTCCGGGGCTTGCCCTTGGTGAAATCACCCTGGAGGCCGAGGGCCAGGGACGGGCCATGCAGGTCAAGACCTTGTCCGTCAAGGGGGGCGATCTCGTCGTCAACGGTGAAGGCACACTCCTCGTCGGCCGCACCTCTGCCAGTCAGCCGCATCAAGCTTTCTCTTCAGGTTCGTCCTGGACCAAACGCAGACCCATCCATCATCTCGTTGCTCGAATCTCACCGGAAAACCGGATGCTGAAGGTCGTTATCCCTTGAACTCACGGCGGCAGCCTTGGCCAAGCCAATCTTGAAATCAGGAGGTTGAAATGTTCCTGCGTATTTTGCTCTGTTGCCCTGCTTGGCATGGCAACCGTGGTTCTGCCCGCTTGGGGGGTGGAACTCACACCGTTTTCGGTACGTAATTTCTCCCCTCCTGCCTTGGTCAAGGGACTGCCTGTTGCTGAATCGGTCGCCTGAACCAGCCGGGCCAGTTCTCGACTCGGCTGGGCTTCGATATTGCCAATATGCCACTCTGACACCAATCGGACCGACGAGATTATCCTCTCGATGGCGAGACCTATGTGGCCACCTTCGCTTGCGCTATGGACTTGCCGAACGGCTGCAGGTCGGTATTGACCTGCCGTGGGTCTCGCAGAGCAAAGGCTCTCTCGACGGGTTTATTGAGGACTTGCACGATTTTTTTGGCTTCCCAATGGCGACCGCGATAATTTGCCAAATAATGAAATCAACTATGCCTATGCAAACGACAATGGCGATGATTTTCTGGTCGATCACGCAAAACAGCGGCATTGGCGATATCCGGTTGCTTGCGGCCTGGCAGTGGCTGGCCACTACCAAGACTGGATCGAGTCTGCAGGCATCAGATCAAGGCGCCGACCGGCGATGCCGACAAATTTACCGGCAGTGGCGGCTGGGATGTCTCTCTGGCGTCTGCGGCGCACAACGGAATTTCCCTCTTGAAAAGGGCAGTGCTTCGCTCTGGGGTGGTCTTGGCGGCAGCTGGCTGGGTGATGGTGAGGTCCTGGAGGATCAGGCTGAAGACTGGGCTGCCAGCGGCTGGCTGGGCGCCGGTTGGAGCCCCCTGGATTGGCTCGGTCTCAAGCTGCAGCTCGACGGTAACACCGCACTTTACGACAGCGACCTCGATGAAATCGGCGACCCGGCTTTGATTCTGACCATGGGCGGTACGCTGGGCCTCGGTGAAAAGACCTCGCTGGATATCGGGGTCGGTGAAGATCTTAGTGTCAATGCCTCGCTCGGATGTTACCTTTCATATGAATCTTGCACACAGATTCTAATTCGCCACAAGATTTGTTCGAGCCTTGTGTTGCCCTGCAGCTGATTATGACAGGGAAGCAACGACAAGGCTCGGCATCTTCAAAAGTGCCGGTTCCACACTCAATCAATGGACAGCGTCTATGTCAAAGCCGATGCAGGAAGAGACAAAAAAGCTGGATCGAAAAGATTGTCCGTGATTTCTGCAACTCACCGGCCAACAGCCTGGGAAGCGACTCTGGCGAACCTGCCTGGGATGACCCTGAAATCGCTTATGCCCGGGGTGATGATCCTCTGTTCGACCAGTTAAAAGCTGATATCGGCCCTTTCTACTGGACCCCTCGCGAAGCCTTTGACCTCGCTTATCCAGACGCAGAGATTGATTCTTCTCAGCTGACGGTTATCTGTTACATCCTGCCACAGACCGAAGCAACCCGTCTTGATCAATGCGCAGAGACGAAAGTCCCCGCCGAACGCTGGGCACGTTCACGCTTCCATGGTGAAGAGTTCAACTGTGCGCTACGCCTGCATCTGGCGACCGAGTTGAGCAAGGCCGGTTACCCGGCCGTGGCTCCGGAACGCCTGGACGGTTTTGACTATCGTCAGAGCGAGCGTTTCGGTATTGCCTCCAACTGGTCGGAGCGTCACACCGCCTGGATTGCAGGATTAGGCACTTTTGGCTTGTCCGACGGGCTGATCACCAGGCTTGGCAAAGCGGTGCGGTTCGGTTCCGTGGTTGTCAAAATGGATCTGGAAGCGACGCCTCGCCCCTATTCAGGTTACCAGGACTGGTGCCTTTGGCATGCAAAGGCAACCTGTGGTGTTTGCATGCGGCGCTGCCCGGTTGGTGCGATTACCGAAGAGGGGCATAACAAGCCGAAATGTTTTGATTACATCCGTAACGTCACGACACCATACGTGCGTGAGCATTACGGTACCGGAGCCACGCCCTGTGGCCTCTGCCAGGTGAAAATTCCCTGCGAGTCGCGGTCACCGCTCTGAAAGACTCTATCTCGGCAATGAATGCCTTGAAGAAATTGTCTCTTCGGCATGTTTTGCCGCTTTTCTCTCTCTGCTTAAATATTTTATCCGTGGGTCTCTGCATAGTGCCTAATCCCTGTTATGATATTAACAATTGTAACTTGTAACCTTGCTTGGGAAGGGGTCAGGAAAACATGAAGGTTCTTGTCTGCATCAACAATAAGATTCTCGCTGAAGGAGTAAAGAGGATCATTGGCGAGAATGTTCCCGAGACACTCTTGGGGGATCATTTTTTCGGGCCGGGTCTAGAGGCCCCTGACATTGTTT
Source organism: uncultured delta proteobacterium (assembly GCA_963769955.1). GTDB lineage: Bacteria > Desulfobacterota > Desulfuromonadia > Desulfuromonadales > BM103 > M0040. The sequence continues at coordinate 81,594 of CAVYNW010000017.1, read as the reverse complement.
TGTTTGTTTCGCGGGACGATATCGTCAAGTTAAAAGAAAACTATGTTGGTGCCAGGTTTATTTATGTTGATCAAGGGACCCCTGATAATGAACTTTCTTGCTTGCTCTACTGTCACGGTGTCCTCGGTATTATCTCAAGTGATCTTAGTCTCAACAACTTCTGCAAAGCTCTGAGAAGAGTTCATCAGGGCGAAGTCTGGCTCTGTCAAAAGCATTTACACCTCTTGCTTGAACAGGGCCTGACAACGTCAGGTCGGCAGAGTCTTCATAAGTTGAGCGACCAGGACAAAAGAATCATTCAACTCGTTGCCGCTGGTGGCTCTAACAAGGAGATTGCCGACAAGCTCTGTTTGAGCCTGCCAACGATCAAAGCGCATCTCAGTCGCATTTTCAGAGTACTAAGTGTTGAAAATCGAGCTCAACTCGCTGCACTGGCGACAAAAGGCGCGACCCTTCTTAACCTGTCTTTCTTGGCAAGTGATACGTTAGACTTTTGGTTACTTTTTTCCTTCATTAGTATTAATACCTCTGCCTCATTTTTTTAACCAGGCACATCATTGTTTCCCCTCGCAGACCCGATAAAATCTTAACGTAAATTAATCTTTTGTGGTTACAGGAATAACATATGGCTTCGTATGGGGTTCTGATGACTATATGACTATCTATTTTTGGGCACGAAAAAATGAAATTTAGAATCTTTTCGAGATAGTGATTGTTTATGCAGGACCGATGAAGAGAGCAAATCTAACCAGCGGGAAAATTAATAGAGGAGAAACGAGATGAAGAGCGCACTCAAGGCAATAAAATTTCTGGTGGTTGTCTTTGTGGCCATGTTGCTGACAGTTTGGGCAACACCAACTCAAGCATTCAATGCCGGAGATGCTCAATCACCGATTTATCTGGCAAGTAATGGTGGTGGTTCCGGTGGTGGTTCCGGTGGTGGCTCCGGTGGTGGCTCCGGTGGTGGCTCCGGTGGTGGCTCCGGTGGTGGTTCCGGTGGTCATGGTGAGAAAGGTGGACTTGGTCATGGCAGTATGCAAATGGAGCAAACGCGGACGATGGAACAGACAGGTACGATGGAGCAAATGACTGACCAAGATCAAGATCGTGACCGGGATCGAGACCAATTAAAGACCAGGATCAAGATCAGGACAGGGACCAAGATAAAGACCAAGATCAGGACAGGGACCAAGATCAGGATCAGGACAAAGATCGCGACAGGACTCATCAATAAGCTTTAGGAGGTCTTACTGAAGAGGGATCATTTCTGGCGATTTGCGTGCCTCCTTGATCCAGCAATCTTTGACCTGACACTAACTCAGGAGGTGTATCATGAAAATGCAATCACTGGTTATCACACTTTTGGCAGCGCTTCTGGTTTTCAGTGGAGACGCATTGGCGGCAGGGCCGGGTGGCGGTGGCGGTGGCGGTGGCGGTGGCGGTGGCGGTGGCGGTGGGTGAGCCACCGGATTACGGCGACCTCATCAAGCTCTATCGGGACGATTATGGTGTTCCCTACCCCTCCGAAGCGGTTACGGTAACGGACCCTGAGACCGGACTGGATGTCGCCGGCGGACTGTGTTGGCAGCCTCTCGCGTTTAATGTGTCTGACGAAGTTGATGCTCTGTGCCCATTGAGCTGTCTGGAAAATTTTCCTTTTCCCGCAGCAGACGTTGATGTTGTTCTTGTCGATCAATACAGTTGTGCAATCGTGGACGGCTGTGCGGGTTGTACGCAGGAGGCCGATTTTGGCCGCATGAACAGTGCACGCGCTCCAGCTTCGGTATTTGCGTCCCAATTGGATGACGTCGTCGTGAACCTTGCCACAGCCGACTGTCTCACCCTGGATCCAGCCGGGCGATTGGTCACCAGTAGAGTCGATGAGAACGGCCTGGTGACATCAGGCGCCATAGACTCGCCGTTGCAGAGCATGGCTATCTACAAGCAACTCATGCTGTATGGCTACCTGGGGGATGAAGCAAGCCCGATTACACTGCCCGCAAGCTATACTCGAGACCGCGGCCAGGGCGCTTGGCGCAGCTTCCGACAAGGGCGGTAAGATTGACGTGGATATGGTGGCTTACCTCAACCAGATCATGGGCCTGAGCGACCTTGCCACGCCGACTGTTCTTGACAAGGTCTGCGAGACCTACCGGGAAGAGGTGATGGGCAATATCGAAGAGGTGGAGAAGTGTTTCCTGAACTACAAGAAGAACCCGGAACAGGGTGCTAACTATAAATATCATCGCAATATCAATTTTAACGCACTGCCCTCTCCTGCCTATATTCCCCCTGGTACCCCGACAAACAGGTTTGAGTATCTTTTTGAAAGGAACGAGATCCCGATTTTCGGCGTCGCGATTGGTCGTGTTATGACCGCCGTGTTCTGTGTTGATGAATCCGGCAATTCTGTTCTGCCCACGACCACAAGAGGCCTATGTCCTGGCAATCTACAACAATTTTTTGGAAATAATATCAGTGGTTTCGCCCAGGCGGCAGACGACACCCGTGCGGTCATCAACTTTATCCATAATTGGGCCCTGCCAGACATTTATGCCACCCCGCTGGAATGTGAAGCGGCAGATAACGGCATCATCTATGACCTCTCGATCAGTCCGGAGTCCGGTTTGCAGGTGCCCGTTCAGATGGTATCCACCACAGAGGGCAGGGAGTTCATCGTGACCATCGCCAATGCAGGGCCTGACACGGCCAATGGCACTGTACTGGTAACTGCCAAAACCGGGGACAATGACTCCACCGCAGTCGTAGAAGTAGAGGACCCAGAGGATCCTCTGGATGGTCCCTACTGGCAGAATGGAGCAGAAAGATTTGTATTTCCGATCGTCGATCTGGAAGCGGGAAGGAGCGTAAGTTGGACCGTGTTCTTCAGCATAAGAGAGCCAATGGCAACCACGATTACCTGGACGGCAGCTGTCGTAGCCGGCGAGGGAGAAACCGATGTGAATTTGGCGAACAACACCGTCAGCGAAACGACTACTGTCATATTAACAGCAGGCGGTGGAGGTGACGGCGAGCTATAAAAGCCGCGGCCAATGCGTTTTGGTCACAGCCCTTTGCATAACTCATCGCAGCAGCAAGATCGCGGTAAAACAAGGGGGACAGACCACTGTCCCCCTTGTTAACGATCAATCCTGATCAGACGCGCGAGGAGGAGGCAACAATGAAAAAACGACATTGCAAGCGCTGTCAGTTTGGACGATCTTTGTCGCATCATTTTCGTCGGCAGCATTCTTTCTGTCTTGGCGCTTTCGGTTCAACGTAAGTTGAATGGATACAAATGTCACAGCCACAACTGGCGCTGCCCCTTGTCGGCTTCTAGTGAGGTGTCTGTCCGGACAAAACACGAGGAGTGCGGATTAAAGGACAATCTGCGGTTATTAATGCGATTCATCTCAACCTCTTCGCCAGCTATGAAACTTCTCAACCCACTCCAACAGCTTCTCCGGCGCGTGAGCCTTCTTCCATTCGCCGGCGATCGCTTTATTGGCCTCGGACATGGTCGGATAGGTATGGATGGTGCCAAGAATTTTATTCAGGCCCAGGCCGTGTTTCATGGCCAGAACGAATTCAGCCAGGAGGTCAGCCGCGTGGCTGCCGACGATGGTGACGCCGAGGAGCTTATCTGTTCCGGGCTTGGTCAGCGACCTTCAGCCAGCCATGGTCTGCCGAGTCGGCGATGGCGCGGTCAAGGTCCTCAAGGCTATAGCGGGTGACTTCATAAGCAGTCTTCTGCGCCCTGGCTTCGTCCTCAGAAAGGCCAACGCGGGCGACCTCGGGGTCGGTGAAGGTTGCCCAGGGGATGACGCTGTAATCGACTTTAAATGACTTTAAGCTGCCGAAGAGGGCATTGACGGCAGCGTACCAGGCCATATGCGAGGCGGTATGGGTGAACTGGTAGGGTCCGGCGACATCGCCGACGGCGAAGATGTTGGGGAAGTTGGTCCGTAACAGCGGATCGACGGCCAGGCTGCCGCGCTCGGAGATTGCTACGCCGAGCTCTTCGAGACCGAAGCCGGTTACGTTGGGACGCCGACCAATGGCAATGAGGATATGATCAAAAGGAATCATGATCGTTTCGCCATTTGCCTCGCAGAGGAGCGTTTTCTCCTCTCCTTTCACGACCACTTCTTTTGCCGTGTGACCGGTCAGGACACGCACCCCCTCGGCTTCAAATTGTTTTTGCACGTACTCTGAGACTTCCGGGTCCTCGCGACTCATGATCCGCGGCATCATTTCAACCTGGGTGACTTCGGCACCGAGTCGGGCCATGGCCTGGGTCATCTCCGAGCCGATCGGGCCGCCACCGAGAACAACCAGGCGTCCGGGGTTCTGGCGCAACTGCCAGAGGTTGTCCGAGGTCAGGTAGTCGATCTGTTCCAGTCCGGTAATCGGTGGCACCAAAGGGCTGGCACCGGTGGCAACAATGATACTGCGCGTGGTCAAGGTCTCGCCGTTGACCTCGACCGTCCAGGGCGAGGTTATCTTCGCAGCACCGATGAAGCATTCAACGCCGAGTCCGGTATACCTCTCTATGGAGTCGTGTGGTTCAACCTTCTCAATGACGCGCTGCACCCGCTCCATGACCTCGGCAAAATCATATTCTATCTGTGCTGACTTTTAGTCCGAACTCGTTAGCGCGCCTGGCATGGGAGATCATCCTGGCTGAGCGGATCAGGGCTTTGCTCGGCACGCAGCCTGTGTTCAGGCAGTCACCACCCATCTTGTCTTTTTCAATCAGGGCGACCCTGGCTTTAACGGCTGCAGCGATATAGGCGGAGACCAGTCCACCGGAGCCGGCTCCGATGGCGACCAGGTTGTAGTCAAATTTCTCTGGCTTCTCCCAACCGTCAAAGGCTTTGCGGCTCTTGACGAGATCGATAATGCGCTTGGCGATCAGCGGAAAAATGCCGAGCAGAACGAAGGAGATCAGAATGCCTGGCGAGAGGATCCCTGCGGCACTCTCAATCTGGCCGAGCTGGGTGCCGGCGTTGACGTAGACCGCTGTACCGGGAAGCATGCCGATCTGGCTGACCAGGTAGTAGGCTCCGGCGCGCATCGGTGTCAGCCCCATGACCAGATTGATGACGAAGAAGGGGAAGAGTGGCACCAGGCGCAGGGTGAAGAGGTAGAAGGATCCCTCCCGCTCGACACCTTCGTTGATCGCCTTGAGCTTGTCGCCGAACTTGCTTTGCACCCAATCGCGCAGCAGGAAACGTGAGGCCAGAAAAGCCAGGGTGGCCCCGATGGTGCTGGCAAAAGAAACCGTAACCAGGGCGGTCCAGAAACCGAGCAGGCCGCCGCCGGCCAAGGTCATGACCGCAGCCCCGGGCAGGGATAGTGCCGTGACCACGACGTAGAGAATAAAGTAGATGGCGATGGTCAGAAGGCGGTTGGCCGCATAGAACTCGGCAAAGGCCTGCTGGCGATCTTTGAGATATTCAAGGGTCAGAAAGCGCTGCAGATCAAAAGCGAAAAAAGCGACAACCAGGATGATGATTGTCGCTATCAGGATAATTTTCGCATGACGTGATGACATGGTAACGCCCTTTCTGGTGGTTGGGGACCAGCTGGGTTATTAAGGGTGGTGTCGTGAATCAGGGCCGTTAGGTGATGGCCTGCTGATAGCTTACCATATTCACGTAATACGATTTATGCGGAAACCTTATTGACCTGCAGCAGATCCGTCATGCCCAGGAAGATCTTCTGAATACCGTCCATGCGCAAGTTGCGCATTCCTTGCCGCATGGCGAGTTCGGTGATTTGTTCGACCCCTAAACTCTGCTTGATTGCCTGCTTGATCTCCGGAGAATTAGTCATCAGCTCGAGAACGGCGATACGGCCGCTGTAACCCAGACCGTCACATTTTTCACAGCCGACTGCTTTCATCAGGGTCAGATCCTTGGAGAATCTCCGGCAGGCCATCTTCCTTGAACTGGTCCACGCCATAAGCTGCGACCAGGTTATTGTACTCATCACGTTTCGGATAATAGGGCTCTTTGCAATCCTTACACAAGTCGCCGTGCCAACCTTTGAGAGATGATGCCGAGCATGGCATCGGCGAAGTTGAAAGGATCCATGCCCATTTCTATCAGCCTGATCACCGTTTCCGGTGCGTTGTTGGTGTGCAGAGTGCTGAAGACGCGGTGACCGGTCAAAGATGCACCGATGGCTGTTTTGGCGGTGACCGGGTCACGCATCTCACCGATCATGATGACATCGGGGTCGGCGCGCAGAAAGGAACGCAGAGCATCCTCAAAGTTAAAGCCGATCTTCGGGTGAACCTGAACCTGCCTTAACCCCTCCTGGGTAATTTCCACAGGATCCTCGGCAGTCCAGATTTTTGTCTCCGGAGAGTTGATCTCGGCCAGAGCCGAGTGCAGGGTGGTCGTCTTGCCGGAACCGGTTGGTCCGACACAAAGGATGATGCCGTAAGGTCTATGGATCAGCTCTTTAAAGAGTTCAAGATTCCTTGCGGAGAAACCGAGTTCATCGAGAGGGATAATGTTTGACGATGCCAGAACACGTAAAACGGCATCTTCCTGACCGCCAACAGTCGGTGTGATTTCAACTCGATATTCAAAGCGTTCGCCGGCTTGTTTGAGGATGATTTTGCCTGATTGTGGACGCCGGTGCTCGGCGATGTCGAGTTTGGCAATAATCTTCAGCCGCGAAATGACCGCGGATTTATAGGTTGCGGCAATCTGGTGAACGGTATAACAGATCCCGTCTTTACGATAGCGGATCTTAAGCGGCTGCGGACCCATCCCCGGCTCAAAGTGAATATCCGAAATGCCTTTGTTTTTGGCGTCGAGGAGAACCTTGTTGACCAGGTTGATGACCTTGGAGTCTGATTCGGTGATCTTGTCAATCTCCGGTTCATCATCAACCTCGAGCTCTAGATCTTCCAACTCATCAATCAGGTCTTCGACGCTGTCATCATTCTGGTTGAAAATATCTGCGATCTTCTCGCCGAGTCTGGGTGGTGCGGGCACAAACCAGTTCGATCTGGCAGTTAGTGGCGAAGCGCAGGTTTTCACTGATGGTTGGGTCAGTCGGGGTTGCGGTTGCGACGGTGAGAGTGGTGCCTTGTAAAGAAATCGGCAGTGACTGCATCCGGACAATCATGTTACGGGGAACTTTTTTTAGTGCCTGCGGGTCGATTTTGACTTCATCCAGGTCAATGACCTTGAGACCGAATTTGTAGGCGAGGGCCTCTAAAAGTTGATCTTCGGTAATCAGCCCTTTTTCTACCATGATCAGGCCGATCCGTTTGCGTTTGCCAGAGGCCTGATCTTTCAAAGCTTTTTCAACCTGTTGATTTGTGACCAGCCCGGCTTCTACAAGGATGTCGCCGACCCGTACTTTCGGCTTTTTGCCATTCTTGAAGGCTTTTTCTAGAGCCTGCTCAACGACGAGCTGTGGAACCTCAGCTTTTTCAGCTATGATTTCACCGACCCGACGTTTTCTTAACTCTTTTTGAGCCGATAATGCTTCGTCGAGGTCTGCCTCATTGACCAGCCCTTGTTGGTTCAGGACTTCGCCCAAGGGCTTTGTATGCATACGCTGCTTGAAGCCCTTGGAGGTAAAGAAGATCGATTTGAAATCACTCTCTTCTATTTCGACCGGATAACCGTAAAAGCCTTGTGCAATCTGCTTGCCGCTCTTCTTCAGGCGCAGGTGAAAACGATCTCCGGTGTGGGTGGTTACCTCCTCAAAAAACTCATCTTCACCAATAGAGTCGCCGAGAGCGGGCTTGCCAAGAAACTTGATGAAACAGATCTCAGAGAGCTCAAGTTTGTTGTTTTTCTGGTTGGCGGTGCAGAAAAAATCAACATATTCTGAGACAGGATCGAATTCCTGATTGAGAATGCCGTAGCGGTTACTACCATCGAGCAGTTTGATGATCAGTTCGGATTGCACGGAAACCCCCCTGGGCCATTTGCTTGTGAATGGCGTAAAAATTTACATTCTAAATGTTTCGCACGATTTGCCAAGTAAAAATCAGGTCTATCAGGTCATCGGGTTTGATACTTTTGTCGCCGGGTCAGCTGATGGAAGGGCTTTTTTGGGCAGCTGCATGGAGATTGTTGCTGCCGCCAGGAGGAAAAACATGGAGACCCAGAGGCAACCGGTCAGCCCGGCAAGTTGAAAAATGATCCCTGAGAGGATTGTGCCGATCAGGCGACCCGAAGCGTTTGCCATATAATAGAAACCGACATCTATCGCCACCTGGTCTTGTTTTGCATATGCCAGAATCAGGTAGCTGTGTATGGAGGAGTTGATGGCGAAAAGTAGACCGAAGAGTGCCAGGCCGCCAATCACCGACAGCCATGGGTCGATGTCTAAATGCAGCGCCGATGGCGATGATGGCCGTTAGCTCCGGCGAGCAGAAAAGCGGCGTTGCTGGCGCTGCCGCCGTGAGGCGGGTTGTTGCCCAAGCAGAGTTTTGAGGATGCTTGGAGCCATGGCTTGTATGACCCCGTAGCCAATCACCCAGAGGGCCAGGAAACCACCGATTTGATTGTGGGTCCAATGCAGCGAAGTGGCTAGAAAGATTGGCAAAGCGACCACAAACCATATATCCCGGGAGCCAAACAGGAAAAGCCGGGCTGCAGAGAGAAGGTTGATCTTGTGATCCTTGGAGAGGAGATGCGTAAACTTGACCTTTTGTTTGGCTTTCCCCATCTCTTGCGGCAGATTAATAACGGCGGAGACCAGAATAATTGCCAGACCGGCAGCCATCAGTAACAGTGCGCCGCGAAAGCCGAGCCAGGTGAGCAGCACCCCGCCGAGGAAGAAGCCGGCGCCTTTAAGAGCGTTCTTCGAGCCGGTCAGAAGCGCAACCCATTTGAACAGGGTCGATTCGGCGTCGGCAGGGACCAGCTGCTTGATGGCACTTTTGGAACTCATCTTGGTCAGATCCTTAGCGATTCCGGAGAGGGCCTGGGATGTCATGACATAGGCTACAGAAAAAATGCTGGACCAGCCCTGGTCGAGCAGGGCAAGCATGACCAAGGCTGCAGCCTGCAGGCTGAGCCCGGCAAACAGGGTACTCTTCAAACCGAAGTGGCTGCCGAGCCAACCACCGATCAGGTTGGTGATAATGCCGAAGAATTCATAAAGGAGAAAGAGCAGGGCGATCTGGATTGGCGTGTAGCCAAGCTGGTGGAAGTGCAGCAGCACCAGCATGCGCAGAGCGCCGTCGGTCAGGGTGAAGCCCCAGTAGGCACCGGTTACCAGAGAGTAGTTGCGCAAATCATTCATGGCTTGAGGATATTTCTAAAGCTTTAACGTTAGAAGGATCGGGCCACTTTGCTGCAGAGCTCCATCATGCGGTGAACGTAGCCCATCTCGTTGTCGTACCAGATCAGCAGTTTAAGCTGTGTGTCATCAACGACCATGGTTGATAAAGCATCAACAATCGCCGAACGTGGATCGCTCTTGAAGTCGATGGAGACCAGCGGGCGATCCTCGACGCCGAGTATACCCTGCAGTTGCACCCTTTTCTGCATCTCTGAACAGCTGGTTGATCTGTTCACGGGTGATCTTTTTCTGCATCTCAAAAACGGCATCGGTGAGCGAGGCATTCAGCAGGGGGACGCGCACGGCGTGGCCGTTGAGTTTGCCCTTAAGTTCGGGGTAGATCAGGCTGATCGCCGTTGCTGAGCCGGTGGTTGTTGGGATCAGGGAGAGGCTGGCGGCACGGGCGCGGCGCAGGTCTTTGTGCGGAGCATCGACAATTGTTTGAGTGTTGGTCTGGTCATGAATGGTGGTGATCACACCATGGGCAATGCCGATCTGCTCGTGCAGCACCTTGACCACCGGGGCCAGGCAGTTGGTTGTGCAGGACGCCGCAGTGAGCAGATGGTGCCGGTCAGCCTGGTAGAGGTCGTCGTTAACACCCATGACCACATTCAGGGCGCCTGACTTGACCGGAGCTGCTACGATCACCTTCCTTGCGCCATTCTCAAAATGCGGGGCCAACTCTTGTGTGGTGCGGAAAGCTCCGGAGGCTTCGATGACGATATCAACCTCGTAAGTCTCCCAGTTGATCCCGGCGGGGTTGGCGCTCTCGCTGAAGCTGATTTCCTGGCCATCGATCTGAATGGCTTCTTCAGTGTGCTGAATGTCACGTTGCCAACGGCCGTGGACAGAGTCGAACTCGAGGAGATGCGCCGCGGTTTGAGGACCACCTTTGATCTCATTGATATGCACAATGTCGAAGTCAGGGCAACCGAACGCCACCCTTAACGCCAGGCGACCCATGCGACCGAAGCCGTTGATACCGACTCTTACACTCATGACTTTCTTTCGTTTTTGTTGATTTGTTCGTAAAGAGCAATCTGCTCGGCGATGGAGAGTTTCTTCCTGACGTCTGCACAAGGCTTCAGGCAGAGGCGACAGCGTTCATCGGAACACCATTGGCAGCATCTGCAGTCCGGGCAAGGATGTTTTTTATCAGCTGTCTTCATTCCTGTATTTTACGGTTTTTGCCTCAAGTGGCACAAGCCCGCGACCTTCTAATAGTTTGCCGCGCTGGCGATAAAGATATCCCGCTTCACAAAGTTCCGCAAGTAGCAGTAAGGAAATGGCTGCGGCGACGCCCGGGAGCGCAACGAGCTGAAGCGTGATGACGGGCCATAAGGCGAGCATCAAGAGTGCTTTATAGAAGGTCGAGTAACCCAGTCGTGCGGTGAGGTGTGCGCCGGCAAACCAGCCTCGTAACAGGTTGGATGCGCCGTAAAGGATCGGGAAGAAGGCGCAGGCGGTCATGGGCCAACGGATGTACTGCAGCATTGCCGCATCCAGCCCCATGACAGTGCCGAGTATCGGGCCATGCAAAGGCCAGGCGAGCAGCAGCATGATGAAAGCCATACAGAAGCTTACTTTTACATAAAAATGCGTCAGGGTTTGACTGTCCTCTTCTCTTCGCACCAGCGTCAGGTAAGCCTGCTGCAGGTTGCGCATCGGCCCGGCCAGCAGGAAGAGGAAGCCCCGGATCACGCCGAACGCTGCCAGGGCGAGAGTGCCGTCCGGGAGCCGGCTGATGATGGCGTTGATAATGAGCGGAACCGTCTGTTGCAGGCCAGAGGAGTAGGCAAGAGGGAGCCCGTAACGCAGGATTTCAATAAAGCGACTGTCGTCATCCTCTTCGGCTTTGAGCTTCACCCTCCAGGCGAACAGGCCGATGACCAGAGTTTCTGTACCGACGCAGCCGAGCAGAGCAAAGGCGGCGACCTGGGTGCCGGAGAACCACAGCCGGCCGATCCAGAGATAGGCAAAGAGCATGATGATACGGACCGCCGTGGCGAATGAAACCAGTCCGGTTCTGCGGGCGCGAATCACCAAACCCTGGAAGAGACCGCGCAAACCGGTGATGAAGGGCAGGAATACCAGCAGTGCCAGTGTGTCACGGGCACCTTGTGCCACCTCGGGGGCGACACCGAGGAGAGAATCAAGGATGAAGGTTCCAACCGGGCTGAAGGCGAGCAGGGCAAGCAGAATCGAGACCCAGGTTGCGATCAGCAAAACGAACAGGGTCATACCGAGGAAGGATTTGCGACCGCGCACCATGGCGATGGTAATCGTGTGGTTCTGGTAGGAAGGCGATGCGACAAACAGGTGCAGGACCATGGCGACTGAGAATCCCGCCAGAACCACCACGGCGTCGTCCAATCGTGCCAGTCCGGCGTTGATGATCGAATGTGAGACGCTCATCAACTGGACGTTGAGCAGCAGTGGAAAGAAGAAGAGGGCAACGTCCTTCTGGGTGAGGCGGACTTCGCTCAAGATGGATCGCCCGGGGGGAAAACAAAAGGCAGGTCGGTGGCTTTGTCGGCCAGAAAATCTGCTTGCAGGCCATCATCGTGACCGAGTCCCCAGGCACAGAAACATGATTTGACCCTGGCGGCGTGAGCGGCGCGCAGGTCAACATGATGATCGCCGAGCAGAACGCTTTTCTCCGGATTGCAGCCAAGGAGTTTCAAGGCATGGTGAACCATCTCGGGGTGAGGTTTTCTCTGCAGGACAAGGTCGTCGCCAATGACATGCTTAAAGAATGGCGACAAGCCCAGTCGGTTGACGAGTATTTCGGCAAGGTGCTGTGGCTTGTTGGTGACAACCACCATAGGCTTGTCCCGATGCATGGCAAGAAAATCCATGATGCCGGGATAGATGACCGTCTCGTCAGTCAAATGCTCGGTATAAATCTCCATGAAGCGTTTGCGGCGGTTCTGGTTGAACAGTTGTTCAGGTAATGCCCTCTGCAGCAGCAGACCAACCCCGTCGCCAACATAGCCGCGGACCTGGTCACTGGTGATGGCAGGCAGGTCAAGTTCCTCCCGCAGCAGGTTGATCGCCCTGGTCAGGTCGGGGATGGAGTCGACCAGCGTACCGTCGAGATCGAAGAGAAATGTATCAATGGACATGGGAAAATCCTGAAGCAAGCTGTAATGCTGTAGGGTTTTAAGGCTGTAATGGGTAAGGTCTAAATTTAAAGCTTATAGCCCTATCGCTTAAAGCTTTGTTTCTATCTCGCTCCGAAAATCGCAGTGCCGACGCGCACCATGGTCGAGCCTTCTTCGATGGCCACTTCAAAGTCGTGACTCATGCCCATGGAGAGTTCCTGCATGGAGACGTTTGCCAGGCCCAAAGCGTCAATCTCTGCAGCCAGGTCACGCAGCTGCTTGAAATAAGGACGTACTTCCTCGGGCTCCTCTGCCCAGGGGGGGAGGGCCATCAGGCCCTTGATGCGCAGGTGCGGCAGCGCAGCAACCTTGCGAGCCAGAACGACCAGAGCCTCGGCCGTGGTGCCCGACTTGCTCTCCTCTTCACCGAGGTTGACCTGCAGGAGGATGTCGATACAGGCGTCGTCCTTACCCCACTGGCGCTCTATCTCTTCAGCCAGGGAGAGACGATCAACCGAGTGAATCATGGCAACCTTACCGCGCAGGTATTTAACTTTGTTGGTTTGCAACGCACCGATAAAGTGCCATTCAGCTTGGCTGGTGACCTCGTCGATCTTGGCAGCGCATTCCTGCACATAGCTCTCTCCGAACAATCTCTGTCCGGCATGGATCGCAGCTTCTATATCCGCCGCGGGTTTTTTCTTGGAGACCGCAACCAGTTGCACGGAAGCAGGATCACGCTGGCAGCTCTGACAGACGTCTGTAATGCGTTTTGAAATTCGAGCAATGTTGTCTGCAATATTCATAAAGAGTCAGCCTGGGGTCGCAAAAAGTTCTATGGCACCGAGTTCTTCAAGCGCGGCGATGACTTCGCACAGAGGCAGGCCGACAACGTTGGTGTAGCTGCCCTCAATCCTGGGCACCATGAAGGAACCAAGCCCCTGAATAGCATAGGAACCCGCCTTGTCAAAGGGTTCCTTGCTGGCAATGTACCCTTCAATTTCCCGATTTGTCAAATCCTTGAAAAAGACTTTTGTCGTGATCGCCGCGCTGATTGTACGAGACGTTTGTCGATCATAAACAGCGTAGCCTGAGATGACACGATGACTGCGGCCAGACAAACGGCGGAGCATGAGTTTGGCCTCTGCTGCATCAACCGGTTTGCCGAGGATATCGCTGTCGCGGACCACGACGGTATCGCTGCCGATGAACCAGCGACCCTGTTGCTCGGGGCGGTTGGCAACCTCCATCGCCTTGTCGCAACTCAGGCGTACGACGTGGGCTTCCGGAGTCTCATCCGTCAGCAGACTTTCATCTGCTTTGCTTGGTACGATCTGGAATTTGATGCCGACCTGGCTGAGAAGCTCACGGCGACGGGGTGACGCTGAAGCGAGAACAATATCCTGAAGCTCTTGAGACATGCATGAATTCCGATGTTTAACAGGTTGCTTAATCTTGAACCGAAAGGAGCGCCCGTCCTTCCATGTTGTTTTCATAAAGAATCAGGCGATTACGGCCAGACTGCTTGGCACTGTAGAGAGCAAGGTCGGCGGCATGGAGCAATTCGTTGGCAGAGACCCCGTCGGCAGGAAAGGTTGCGATGCCGATGCTAACCGTCAGGCGGCCGAGAGGCATATGGCTTTCGCCCGGAAAGCTCTCAGCTTCAACGGCACGTCGAATACGCTCACCGACAAAGACGGATTCTTTCTTGCTGGTCCCCGGCAGGATCAAGCAAAACTCTTCTCCGCCGTAACGGGCGGCGACATCCATTTCCCGGGCAGAACGACGCATGATCTCTGCCACTTTGTGCAGGGCCTTGTCGCCGGCCAGATGACCGCAGAGATCATTGTAGAACTTAAAGCTGTCCAGGTCGGCCAGGAGGATGCAGAAGTTCTGCTGTTGTCGTTCTCCCCTGCTGAATTCCTCTTGCAGGCGATCTTCGAGAAAGCGCCTGTTATAGAGGCCGGTCAAAGGGTCGGTTATGGCAAGCTGCTCGAACTTGCCGGCTTTCTCGAGAGTTGCAGCCCGATCAATCATTAATACGGCATGTTCGGTGAAGGTCTGCACCAGCTTGAGGTCGGCCTCGGTAAAATTACCGCCATTTTCCTTGTCAGCCAGGTTGAGGACACCGATCAGCCGATCATTGGCTTCGAGAGGAAGGCTTATGAAGGACTTGGTTTTGAAGCGAGGCCGATTTTTCGTAGCAACTCTGGTGTCCCTCTCAATATCGTTGACCAGCATCGGCAAGCCGCTCTTGGCGACCTGGCCGGCGATGCCTTCGCCGTAGGCGATTGACATGATCTTTGCCAGGGAAGAGGTCATCCCCTTGGCGGCTTCAATCTTCAAGGTTCCTTCTGTCTCATGAAGCAGCATCAGGGAGCCACTGGTTGCAGTCAGCAGTTCAGCAGACATCTCGAGAATCTGCTGATAAAGGTCTCGACGGTTGCCAATCAGGGAGAGTCTGCTGATCATGGTAACCATGCGCGCTGAGAATTGTCGTTCAAGCTGTCGACTTGCGGCTGTTCTCAGACTCTCCAGGCGCGTTGCCAGGCGATTGACCAGGAGTTCAATCAGGGCCTGATCGCGACTGTGAAGCTTGACGTCCAGCGCCACAATGGCACCCAAGTGACTGCTGTTTTCCTTTAGCGGGAAGAGGTGCGCTGTCTGGGTCTTCAGACCGGGAAAGAATGCTGCCAGCTCTTCCGTTGAGAGAGTCCCCGGATGGCCACCCGACTTCTCAAAGTGTTCTGTGAGATGTTTCTGGTCCAGTTGAAGCCATTCAGGGTTAAGCCCGAGTGTTGAATGAATGGTCATCGAAGAACCCGGCTGCTGCAAAACAATCAGTAGATTTGGCAAGTCAAAGAGCACGACCAGCGCTTCTCGGACAAGCTCTACCGCCTGCTCGCTCTCTGTACAGTCGGCAAGATCGCGCGCCAGATTCTGCACAGCCTCCAACCTTATCGTGGTCCGGGCAAGGCTGAGGGTGTGCAGCTGCTGGTCGAGCAGTCGCGGTAAAGACCGGGAGATCTCATCGGCCATCGTTTCGGCTTCCGGCAGGCGAATTTTCTGGGGGCTGTCTCCTGGCTCGATGACCAGGATTTTCTCTACCGACGGGGGCGCACTTCCGCATGCGCGGTGAGCTGTTTCAGTTTGTTCGATGACTCCGCCGCCTAGCAGGCAATCGGGAAGGTCCTTGCTTTCAGGCAAGGGGACAATGAAACAGATAAAGCCCTGTGAACAGCTCTGGACGACAGGCTGGTTTGTTAACAGGGCTTGAGAAATACCTGTTTCCCAGGCCTGGTAGCATTTGCAGGTACAATAGAGCTCACCATTGAACGGGGCGCAGATGCTATGGAGGGCTGCAAGAAGGCCTTCGCGGCCCTGCTCTTCAGAATAGAGAGAGAGGTTGAAGGGTGCACAGAGGGGGTGCTGACGCAACATTTCAAGCAGATCTCGTGAATCGACCAGTTTGATGGATGATGTGCCGTTAAGTGCTACCACTTGTCCCCCGTGAGATTGAAAATACTAACAGGCTAGCTGAGATAATTATTCATTGATACTAATATCTAACATTATCAGGTATTTAGTATTCAGGCAATCCTGTAGATGACACCGTTATTCTGCTTCGCGCCACAAATCAAGGTCGGCCAGAGCCCGGTCAGCCATGGCCTGACGACGGTCACGGCGCTTACGGACACGCTGCTCGAGTGCCGGGAAGAGGCCGTAGGTGATATTCATGGGCTGAAAGTTCTCAGATGAAGCCGTCAGCGGGTAGTTGAGCAAGGCCCCGAGGGCCGTCGTTAAAGGTGGCGGCCGGAAACTGCGGTCCTGATAACAGGCCGCGGCAGAGAGCCCGGCCAGAAAACCGCTGGCGGCTGATTCGACATAGCCTTCGACTCCGGTAATCTGACCGGCAAAGAAGATGTTGGGCGATTGCTTGAGTTGCAAGGTCTCGGTCAGACATGCAGGTGCGTTGATAAAGGTATTGCGGTGCATGCTGCCAAGGCGGGCGAACTTGACTTTCTCCAGACCGGGGATGCTGCGGAAGATCCGCTCCTGTTCCGGGTAGGTCAACTTGGTCTGAAAACCCACCAGGTTGTACAGGTTGGCATGCTTGTCATCCTGGCGCAACTGAATGACGGCAAAGGGGTCGCGCCCGGTCCTCGGGTCACGCAGACCGACCGGCTTCATCGGGCCGAAGGCCAGGGTCATTGCGCCACGCTCCGCAAGCACTTCAACCGGCATGCAGCCTTCGAAGTGAACAACTTTTTCAAAGTCGTGCGGGACGACCTTGTCTCCCTTGCAGAGGGCTTCGACGAAGGCAAGATACTGTTCTTTGTCAAAGGGGCAGTTGAGGTAGTCCGCACCACCGCGATCATAGCGGGAGGCGGCATAAACCTGCTCCATGTCGATCGAATCTGCTTCGACGATTGGGGCGATGGCGTCGTAGAAATAAAGATGTTTCTGGCCTGTCAGGGTGCCGATCTTTTCTGCCAGGGCGTCAGAAGTGAGTGGACCGCTGGCGATGATCACCAGTCGGTCCATGGGGATTTCCGTGATTTCCTGCCGATGCAGAGTAATCAGCGGATGCTCGTCGATCATCCTGGTGATCTGGTCGGCAAAGCCTTCCCGGTCGACGGCCAGGGCACCTCCGGCCGGAACCGCGTGCCTGTCCGCAGTTGTGATGAAGAGACTATTGCAGCGGCGCAACTCTTCCTTCAGGAGGCCGACGGCGTTGTGCATGCCGGTGCCGCGCAGGGAGTTGGAGCAGACCAGTTCGCTGAGGCGGTCACTCTGATGCGCGGGCGTCATTCGCTGCGGCCGCATTTCAAAGAGATCGACCGGGATGCCTTTGCCGGCGATTTGCCAGGCGGCTTCACAACCGGCGAGGCCTGCACCGATAATGGTGATAGGTGTCATAATAAATATCCAAAGGGAACAAGAGTTGTTTCTTTTCTAGCGAATAAATAGTTTAGCGGGTATCTGGCTTAACAAGCAAAACTAAAAAACATTATTGGATGCAGATCAAGGCTGATGAACGCAGATGAAAAACGAACCATAAACTTTTCTCTGTCATTACTTTTGATTCTATCTGACCTGATCAGATTTTATCTGCGTCCAAGTAAAGGTTTGTTTGTCTGGTTTAAGCTTGGTTTATCTGTGCCGAATGACACCGTGTTAAGGACAGAAAAGGCCAGGCAATAAGCCCGGCCTTTATCTCGTTTATATGTCGACCCTGTCTCAGGCGTCCTTTTTGGCAGCTTTCTTGGCGGCCGGTTTTTTTGCCGGTGCCTTTTTCGCCGGAGCCTTCTTGGCGGTGGTTTTCTTTGTCGTCTTTTTGGCCGGTGCTTTCTTCGCCGCCGGTTTGACCTCTGGTTCAATCAGTGTGACCTGGTAATCGCATTCTTCTTGAGGGCACTTGCGTACTGTGCCAGCGCGCTTGGTGGTCTTCTCGACAGTCAGCGGAAAAGCACATTTCGGACAAGGCTCTTCAAAAGGCAGATCCCATAGCGCGTATTTACACTTTGGATAGCGGTTGCAGGAATAGAAGATCTTGCCGTAGCGACTCTTCTTTTCCATGATCTCGCCCTCTTTGCAGGAGGGGCAGTCGATGTCGAGCGATTTCGGTTTAATCAACGGCTGGTTGTTCTTGCAATCCGGGTAGCCTGAACAGGCCAGGTACTTGCCATAGCGGCCTTCTTTGAATTGCATCGGCTTGCCGCATTTCTCGCATTTTTCATCAGAAAGGACGACCTCTGCATTGCGTTCGCCGTTGACCGGGCGGGTGTACTTGCATTCAGGGTAACCGTCACAGGCGATGAAGTAGCCGTTACGGCCATACTTTTTGGTGAGCTGCTGACCGCATTCCGGACATTTCTCATCAAGTGGCTCACCGACAAAACGAACCTCTTTGACAACTTCGACTTCCTGTTTGAAAGGCACCCAGAAGTCCTGCAGAAAGGCTTTCCACTCCACTTTGCCCAGAGAGATGGCATCAAGGTCATCTTCCATGTTGGCTGTGAACTGGTAATCAACATATTTGTCGAAACACTGCAGCAGGAAGCGAATGACTTCTCGGCCGAGGTCTTGCGGATGGAAAGCTCGTTTGATGAGTTGCACGTAGTTACGCTCCACCAGGGTATTCATGGTGGCGGCGTAGGTCGATGGCCGACCGATGCCATTCTCTTCGAGAATTTTCACCAGCGAGGCTTCCGTATAACGAGGTGGCGGCTGGGTGGTGTGCTCTTCGCCCAGCAGTTCCACAAAGCTCAGAGCTTCTTTTTCTTCCAGGCTGGGCAGGAGACCTTCAACCTCTTCGCTCTCGGTATCCTTGCCTTCAATGTAGACTTTCATGAAGCCGGGGAAGCGGACCACTTGTCCTGAAGAACGGAACAGGAATTTTTTACCGGCAAGCATATCGATGGTGGTCGCATCGAGCAGGGCATCGGCCATCTGGGCTGCAATCGTGCGCTCCCAGATCAGTTTGTAGAGCCGCAGTTCATCACCATCAAGGAATGTTTTCAGGCTGTCCGGGTGGCGCGCCAGACTGGAGGGTCGAATCGCTTCGTGAGCTTCCTGAGCATTTT
Organism: uncultured delta proteobacterium; assembly: GCA_963769955.1. Classification (GTDB taxonomy): domain Bacteria; phylum Desulfobacterota; class Desulfuromonadia; order Desulfuromonadales; family BM103; genus M0040. The sequence continues at coordinate 62,579 of CAVYNW010000017.1, read as the reverse complement.
TCGCTTTACTCTTGTAGACGCGAGGCTTGGCGGGGACGTAGTCTTTGCCGAAGCGCTCCTCGATCACCTGTCGCGCCTCTTCAATGGCGACATTGGACAGGGTTACCGAGTCGGTACGCATATAGGTGATCAAACCAACCGGGCCATCGCCGGTGTCCACTCCTTCGTAGAGTTTCTGTGCCAGCGACATGGTCTTACGCGCCGAGAAGCCGAGCTTGCGATTGGCTTCCTGCTGCAGGGTGCTGGTGGTAAAGGGCGCTGCCGGGCGACGCTTCTTTTCCGTGCGACTGACAGCTGAGACCTGAACGGCAAGCGGCCTGATCTCCTCGACCAGGGCCTCCGCAGCTTTCTGGTCAGCAATCACCTGGTAGGCGCTTGACTCAAGGTTCTTGGCGCTGGAGGCGACTTTCTTGCCGTCAACGGAGTACAGCCTCGCAGAGAAGGCCGTCTTCTCGGCATTGGCCATGGTGGCCTCGATGGTCCAGTAATCCTTGGCTTTGAAGGCTTCTATCTCGGCTTCACGCTCACAGATCAGACGCAGGGCGACCGATTGAACCCGTCCGGCCGAGCGGCTGCCCGGGATCTTGCGCCAGAGTACCGGGGAAAGGTTGAAGCCCACCAGGTAATCGAGGATGCGCCGGGCCTGCTGGGCATCGACCATTTCTGTCGAAATCTGCCGGGGGTTGGCCATCGCTTCGTTGACAGCATCCTTGGTGATCTCGTGAAAAACCACCCGGCTGACATGAGGTGAATCACCTTTCTCATCAACGCCGAGGGCTTCCAGCAGATGCCAGGCGATAGCTTCCCCTTCACGGTCGGGGTCAGTTGCGAGGACCAGATTGTCAGCCTTTTTCAGCGCCTGCTTTAAAAGCGTCAGCTGCTTCTTGGCCTTGGCCGATACGACATACTTGGGGAGAAAATCGTTGTCGACATCAACGGACCCGTCTTTGCTGGGAAGATCTCTAACGTGCCCGTAGGAAGCCAGCACCTGAAAACCTTTGCCGAGAAATTTCTCGATGGTTTTGGCTTTGGCCGGTGACTCAACGATAACCAGTGAATTCGCCATAATATTCAGTCAAATCTTCTCTTGGAAATGAAAAAGGCCGCAGGAGGTCCCGCAGCCTGTAGCTTGTCAGTTCAGCAGGCGTTGCCAGTCGTCTTCGAGCAGGCAGTCGAACTCTCGACGCCATTCGTTCTGCGAGTTGGCAAACATGGCCAGCACCGTAATGGTTTTGATCTCTTTCAGGGAGACCTCGTCTTCAGCCATCAGCAACGCCTTGTCGATAACATCTTCCTGCACCTCGTCATCCAGAATTCCCATGGTTCTCAAGCGCGTTAAAAAACCCCGTGCTTCTGGAGATAAGGCTCGATTCTCTTCTGTGGTGAAGACCCGGTGGCTGAGTGATGGCACATTTAGCGAGGTTTCACTGCCAGCCGGGGCAGATAAGGCCTGACTTTCCATCCAGCAGAAAGCGGCGTCAATCTCTTCAGCCTCAAAGCCAACGGATAACAGTTCTTCGACGATGTCGTTCTCTGTCACCATGTCTCGATCATCGAGAAAATATTGAGCGATGAAACTTACAATTGCCAGGACCCGTTCTCTCAAGGAGTCTCCGTTGTACTTTTTAAAGGGTTCAGCGTGCATGGCGACCCCGTATATAGCGACCGCCTGGCAGCTTTTCCGCATAATCCTGTAGCTCTAGCTGCAGTAAAATAGCCGAAAGCTCCATAGGTGTCAACCCACTTTCCCCGGCAAGTTCATCGCTGTGACGCGGGTTTAGATCGAGTTGGCCGAGCACTTTGCGGGCCGGTTCGGAAAGATTGTAATCGGTCTTTTCGCTGTGGCAAGGGCGTTCGCTGCCAGCCATTGCCATGCCGAGAACCTCGAGAACCTCCGCTGCTTCCGTGATTGGATGCGCGCCTTGCTTGATGAGGAGGTTTGGCCCATAACTGGTTTTCCGGTCGATGCCTCCGGGGACGGCCATGACGTCTCGCCCCTGTTCGAGGGCGAATTCGGCAGTAATCAGCGAGCCGCTGTTACAGGCGGCTTCCACGACCAGGGTTGCGCTGTTTAAACCACTAATGATGCGATTGCGTCCGGGGAAATGCCCTGGCAAGGGTTCTGTCCCGGGAGCATATTCGGAGAGCAGCACGCCCTGCTCAATGATCTCCTGATAGAGTTCGCTGTTTTCGGCAGGGTAAACACGATCGATACCGCAGCCGAGAACGGCGATTGTTCTGCCTCCACCATTGAGAGCACCGCGATGCGCCGCGGCATCGATGCCGCGCGCAAGCCCGCTGCTGATGACAACCCCTGCTTCTGCCAGCTGCTTTGCCAGCTTTTCTGTAAAAATTCGCCCGACATCAGTCGGATAGCGCGCACCGACTATGGCAAGGTGCGGTACATCGGGCAATTGGCCACAGCCGTACAGCAGGGCTGGCGGATCCGCGATCTGGCGGAGTTGTTGCGGGTAGCCTGCATCCCAGAGCGTGACCAGCCAGCCGTTTATTTGGCTCAGGCTTTGACAGGCCTTTTGTACGGCCGGGGCTTCCGTTTCCGGCACTGCGCCTGACAGGCCATGACGCAGTCCGGGCAGCTTTGGCCAGCCGGTGCTGGCGGCGGCAAGTGCGTTTTGAGGTGTTTCGAAATGCTTGATCAGGGAGATCAGGCCGACTCTCCCAAGGTTGGGGGTGAGCTGCAGGCGCAGCCAGGGCAGCAGTTGTTCCATCGGGGCCCTCCAGTAAAATCATGACAAGTGTCGCATTGCATAAAATGGCAAATAAAGGCGAAGCGTGGTTAAAGATAAAACATCCTGCTGGTATTGCAATAGGCTGAAATAAAAAGATGCAAGCAAGCCCAAGAAAAAAGGATGGGCCCTCTGATTGGCCCATCCTTTGGAACTTGCAACTTATCCAGAGAGACCTCCGCCGAAATTACTTGATCTTGGTTCTGACCTGGTCGCCACGATAGATCGGCAGGTTGGTGGTGCGGGTGATCAAGGCCTCGGCAAAGCCATGGCGAACTTCGAGAACGATTGCGTCTCCCAGATCGATGTCGGGCAGAACCAGGTGCTTGTCCTTGTCTACCCGCTCGGTAGGCACACGTTTGCGGTAGAGGTCCAGTTCGTAACCAACTTGCAGTCCATCTTCTTCGCCCATGTCGATAAGGATTACCTCCCATTGGCCCATGGCCAGTTTGCCAATGTCATCAGAGAGAATGTAGCCTTCAACAACCGTGTCCGCAAAGAGGCGGGGGATCCGATCCGGGACCGGCGTATAGGGGTGTAGTTTGGCGCCACGTTCGATCTCACGTGTGGCCGTGAGAATTTCGGCAACCGCAACCGATGGGGTCACCTTTTTGATTTCCAGAGTGCCGAGCTGAATAGTCTGAAAGCCGATTACGTTCTTTTCGAGTTGATGGCCGAATTTATCCTCAGACATGGGGTGGAAAACTTTTGGCCCCATGCTGATCAACTCGAAGACGTCACCGGGCGTGGTGGCAGCGAGATCAGCCATCTCGAGAAAGACCTTGTCGCCGACGGTGATCATGACGCGATTATCGACTGTGTCCACCAGGGTGCCGAGGAATTTTTCTTCCTCAGCACTTATGTAGCTATTGGCTCCACCATAGGTCGAAATCAACAGGATTTCGTCCGGGGTGACAACCGCGGCACCAATGTCGCTGGTCCCTCCTTCGCTTCCCCCGCTGATCGGGATAATCTCGATGCGGCCATCATAGATGCGGAGTTTTTGCCCCGGGTAGATCAGATGCGGATTGCCGATGTCAGGATTGTTGGACCACAAATTTGGCCAGTAATGGGGGTCTTTGATAAAGCGTTGGGAGATGTCCCACAAGGTGTCACCCTGCTTGACTGTGTAGATGATCGGTTCTTCCTTGGCAAGGGCTATCCCCGGCAGAATGATGAGCAGTAAGCAGGCTGTCAGAATAATACGTCTGATATTCATGTTTCCCCCTGATAGTGGCAAACGTTTTTAAGGTATTGTCAGTTTCTGAGCTTTCTGGGTGGCTGTACTCTTTGGGTAGCGCTGGCCCAGAGTGTCAATGGTCTGGCGGGCTTCATCCGTTGCCCCCAATTGTAACTGTGCAATCGCAATTTTTAAGAGTGCATCCGGATTTTTCGGAGCACTTTGATACTCGTTAAGGACGCGCTCAAATTCCTGAATTGCCAACGGATACTGCTGCTGATTGAAGTAGCAGTCGCCGAGCCAGAACTGGGCATTGCTGGCATAGCTGTTATTGGGATAACGTTGCAGAAAGGTTTCAAAGCCGAGGATTGCTGATTGATAGTGACCGGAAGCATAATCACCAAAGGCCTGCAGGTAGACCTCGGTCGGTGAGCCTTCGCCCTGAATCTGAGCTGAAGGCAAGCCCGCGGGCTGCGGCCCCCGGGAGGATAGGTAGTCGCCTTGTAAAGTCTGGGGCGCATGACCCGGTTGCCTGAGTTGATCAGTCTGGCGCAGCAGTTGACTTTCCAACTCGGTAACTCTGCGCGACAGAGTCTCTATCGACTGTTCCTGACTGTTTAGCGAGGAGTTTATCCGGCGCATCTCGAGAGTCAGGTTGCCAGAGGCTGGTACGCTTGCCGGCGGCGCGCACGCTGCTAACAGAGCGCTGACCACCGTCAGTGTGAAAATTCTGTAAACAAGGGTTGTCATATAATTTACTGGTTGCAGTTAGAATTGAAATTTCCTAAAAATTATAGGCTTTTTCGGCCCTTGTCAAGCATCATGGCGGCTGGACTTATATCTTGCTTTGCATGAAACATGCCCTGATATGTTAGAGTGATCGGTGATCAATATCTTCTGGAGGTGCTTTTGATAGTCCCTGAACTCCTGGCCCCGGCCGGAAACCTGGAAAAACTGCAAACGGCTCTGCGTTTTGGCGCCGATGCGGTTTATTGTGGCATTGAACAATTCAGTTTACGTTCTCTGGCCGGAAACCTGAATTTGCAGGAACTTGCGCAGGGTTGTGAACTTGCACATGCCCTCGGCAAACGAGTCTACCTGACGCTGAATGCTTTTCTCCGCCCTGATGAAGAGCTTGCCGCACGTGAGCTTTTGCAGGCCTTGTTACCGATCCCGGTCGATGCCTTCATCCTGGCCGATCCGGGCATGCTCCTGCTTGTCCGACAGATTGACCCGGAAAGAGAAGTGCATCTTTCTACCCAGGCCAATACCACCAATGCTATGGCAGCGCATTTTTGGCAGTCTCAGGGCGTCAAACGGCTGAACCTGGCCAGGGAGTTGAGCTTAAAAGAAATCTCGGCCATTGGCGCTTCGGCAGACCTGGAGCTCGAAGTCTTCGTTCACGGTGCCATGTGTATGGCATATTCCGGACGCTGTCTGCTCTCCGCCGGAATGTCGGGGCGAAGCGCCAATCGTGGAAGCTGCAGTCATCCCTGTCGATGGCAATATTCTCTGCAGGAGGAGATGCGTCCGGGAGAGTATTATCCTATCGAGGAAGACCAGCGAGGTACTTATATTTTCAATAGTCGGGATCTGTGCCTGATCGACCAGCTGCCGGAGCTGATTGAGGCCGGTGTCGACAGTTTCAAGATTGAAGGTCGCATGAAGAGCCTTTACTATGTGGCTGCAGTGACCCGGGTTTACCGGGCAGCCTTGGATGCCTGGCGTGATGACCCGGCAAAATTACCGGAGCGATCCCCAATGGCGCAGGGAACTCGAGGCGGTCAGCCATCGTCCTTACGGAACCGGTTTTCTCTTTGCTCAGGATGATGCTTTCGTGAACAGTGAAGACAGCCATTACCTGCGGGATTGTGATTTCGTCGGACTGGTCAAAGAGCAGGATGAGTCGGGAGACTGGCTGGTGGAAGGACGCAATCGTTTTCAGTCGGGGGAGCGGATTGAATTGATCGGTCCGAAGATGCGCCAGAGCGAGTTGGTCTTTGCTGAGGCGACCAATCAAGCCGGCGAGATTCTCACGACCGTGCAGCCGAATGCCCTGGTGCGGATGATCCTTCCAGAGGGAACGCAATCCGGTGATTTCTTGCGTCGCTGGCGCTGATTGGTTTCAGGCTTGCCAGATTTGTCGGGTGAGGACATCGCAAGCGGTGAGCTGCCGGCCATAGACACAACCGGTATCAAGGGCCAACCGTGTTTTTGTCAGCAAAGGCTCCTGAAGTGGTGTGTGACCGTAGACCACCGTCTTGCCCCAGTCGTAGTCAGAATTGATGAACTCGCGACGTATCCAGAGCAGGTCACCGATGTCCTGATTTGCCAGTGAGACACCGGGGCGCAGGCCGGCATGAACAAAGATGTAATCTTTAGTTTCATAAACATTGCTGAGGGTGCGAAGGAAGTTGCGGTGTGTCTCCGGGATTGGCCATTTGTCAGCCTGCTGATAGCTGGCCAGAGTATTAGATCCACCGTTAAGGAGAAAAGTTGTCGGCTCGCACCCTTCAAGGTAAGCACTGAACATCTGTTCATGGTTGCCGCGTAAAAATACTGTTGCCGGAAAGGTTGTGGCAAAGGCGAGCAGATAATCGATCACAGCAAAACTGTCTGGCCCCCGATCAACGTAATCTCCCAGAAAGACAATCTGATCGGCAAGGCTCGGTTTGACCTGAGCCATCAACGTTTTGAGTTGATTCAGGCATCCGTGAATATCGCCTACGGCAATCAGGCGGTCTGGTGATTGAGTTTCGTGGCATGACATGACTCTTTACATTTTACCTGCTCTTGCTGAACTGTGAAGGCTGTAAAAGCTTGTTTGCACCATTTAAGGCCTGCATAATATGGCAACATGCAAAATTACAGCGTATTTTTAAAGATTGAGTTGAACTGATGCGAATCAAGTTGATTGCCAACCCGGTCAGTGGTGGCGATGCACGCCGCCGTATTGCTCTTGCACGTGAGGCTCTGGAAAGCTGCGGCGCCGAGGTCGACCTCTACCTGACCCTTGCCCGTGGTGACGCCAGAAAGGCTGCTGCGAAAGCTTTGACCGAAGGTTACGATCGCGTGGTCGCCGCCGGGGGCGATGGCACCCTGAATGAGGTGGTCAACGGCATCGCTTCACCTGCTCTGCCGATTGCTTTTCTGCCCTTCGGTACGGTGAATGTGTTCGCGCTCGAAGCCGGGATCCCTAAAGAGCTTGAAGCAGCATGCGCTCTGGCGGTGACAGGCACGGCACGCCCGATTACCCTTGGCCGCGTCAATGATGAGCTTTTTCTGCTCATGGTGAGCTCCGGATGGGATGCTGAAGCGGTTGCGCATGTCCGCGCCAGTCTGAAAAAATGGATTGGCCGCCTGGCCTATGCAGCCAGTGCTTTGGAAATTCTCTGCAAAAAAGCTCCGGCGCCTTTAACCCTGGTGACAGTAGACGGCCGCCAGCACAATGGGTTCGGCGTGGTCGTCAGTAATTGCCGCTACTACGGTGGCCGTTACGTGGTGACCCCCGGGGCGTCGATGTTTCATGATCAGCTGGAGGTCTGCCTGTTGCGCCAGGGCGGACGTCTGGGCATGCTCAAGTTCGCCCTTTATCTTGTTCTGAAACGACCTTTGCGTGAACCCTTTGTGGAGTTCCTGACGCTGTCTTCTTTAGAGTTGCAGGGAGCTACTCTTTTTACCCAGGTTGACGGTGACGTCGGAGCGACTTTGCCGGTAAAGATTGAGGCTGTTCCGCAGGCGGTGCGTATGATTTTACCCGACAGCTGCAACTAAAATTATCAAGGATTGGCTTATGTCGACCATTATCTCAAGTCACAATGTCTATCGGGGCCGTATTCTGGATGTTGCGCTCGAAAAGCATGCGATGCCAGACGGCCGACAGTCAAACTTCGAGATTATTCGCCACCCCGGCGGCGCCGCTGTCCTGCCGGTTCTTGCCGACGGGCAGCTCCTGCTGATTCAACAGTTCCGCCCGGCGATAGGGACGATGGTTTATGAAATCCCTGCGGGGCGGCTCGAAGCGGACGAATCACCACAGGAGTGTGCCGGTCGTGAACTGATTGAAGAGGTCGGCTACCGTGCTGAGCAGATCACACCCCTGGGGGGCTGCTGGAGCACGGTCGGTTTTTGTGATGAATTCATTCATCTCTTCCTTGGCCAGGGGTTGACTGCCTCAGAGCAGGCTCTGGAGGCTGACGAGGTGATCGAGCTTTGTCCCATGCCCCTTGACGAGGCGCTGCACAAGGTCAAGAACGGTGAGATCCTTGATAGCAAGACTCAGCTGGCGTTGTTGCGCTACCAGTTAACTTTTACGGAGAATAACGAGTGAGCGGTCTCCCGGAATATTATGCTTCAACCCTCGACTTGCCCTTTAACCGGGCTTGTCTTGAGAATCAATTCGTTCTGCAGAATCCCACTGATGATCCTGGAGGTCTGGGTTATGGGCTGTTGCTGCACGGCAATAAGCTGCTGGCGGAAAACACTCCAGAAAGTCTCAAGCTGCCTCACAGGGAATGGGCAGATCGCCCGGCTCTCTATCTCGGTCGTTGGCAGGGTCAGCCCTGTCGACTGATTGATCCCGGGGCTGACAGTGCTTTGCCGGAAGGTCTTGAAGCCTTTGGCTTGCTGGATGAAAAACCTCGCTTGCCGATTGAGTTGCTTTCTCTCGGTGGTTTGGGACGCATGGTTATGCACTGGCAGGCCCGCAGTCAATTCTGTGGCTATTGCGGGCAACCGACCGTCTGGATGTCTGGTGACTGGGGGCGTAAATGCACTAGCTGTTGCGCAACGGCATTTCCCGCCATTCACCCCTGTGCCATCGTTCTGGTCCGCCGGCCGGGGCAAATTCTGTTGACGCGCAAGCCGGAGTGGGCTGCCAATCGTTACAGCCTGGTGGCCGGTTTCCAGGAGTTCGGTGAGTCTCTGGAAGAAACGGCGATTCGTGAGATTGCCGAGGAAACCGGCATCGTGGCCAACAATATGCGCTATGTCGGCAGCCAGAGCTGGCCTTTTCCGAGTCAGGTGATGGTCGGTTTTGTCGCCGACTATGTCAGCGGAGACATCAAGGTTGAGACGGCTGAACTCGAGGATGCGCGCTGGTTCCCCGTTGATGAGCTGCCGGCCTTGCCGCCCAAGCGCAGCATCGCCCGATATATCCTGGATACGGCGCTGGAGATGTCATGACCCCTGGGGGAGCATTCAGCAAACGTTACTTCCGAATACCGCGCGCCGAGATCGGCCATCTGCGTTTCATCCTGGAAAGTTACGATGGGCTGGCTTTTGCACGGACCCTTGATAACCAGCTTGCGCTGGTAGAAATTGCTTTCCCGCCAAACCGGAGTCAGGATGTCGAGCCATTGCTCGAGGCGCTTGCAGTCGAGGTCGGTCTGCAAGAGGTCTCCGCCCCGGATATGCTTCCGCCTCTTTAAATCGTAATCAGTTCAATCTCGGGCGTGTCGAGCAGCGCTTTCTTGACGGCACATTGATCGGTGGCGCGGATAATTGCGCTGCGGTATTTTTCCGGAAAGTCTTTTGGCAGATGCAAGGTGATTGCCACCCGATCGAGTCGTTTGGTTTCGGCGTTGCGCTCATTCGTTAACTGCAGTCGCAGGCCGTCAGTCGACAGCTCTCGTTGTTGGCAGAAGCGCAGGGCAAAAAAGCCGGCACATGTGCCGAGAGAGGCAAGAAAAAAATCGAAAGGCGAAGGTGCCGAATTCTGCCCGCCATTTTTTTCAGGCTGGTCCGTGGCGATTTCGAAGCCATTGAATTGTGCATTGACCTGAACGCCGCCGGGAAAAGTGATCTCCATCATAGCTGTAATCCTCCATGTGTTTTCGCTGAACCAACATTACTGTTTAATGAAAAGAAATGCTCGTAGGCCGCCATTCTAAAGCTGCCTCTCCTCTTGCTCAGAGAAGGAAACTTTCCGGCTCACAGCTCCATCAGGCAGACAGGTTGAATTATGAAGCCCTCCTTGATTTCTTCAGCTTGGTGAATCTGAACCTGGGCTTGTTGCTGGGGCTCTCAATCGTTGAGGCTTTCGCCAGGTTATGGCCAGGCGAGCAAGACAAGATACTGCGTTTCGAAGAATATTTCCAGCCTCTATGCTTTCGTCCACTTCCAGGTCTTCTGGCGCTCAACCTGTCTAATGCATCTGGCTGTTCTGCTGGTTTTCTTTGTCCGATTTAGCGCCGTAGGGGCTGTGCCCACCGCAGAGTCCTTCCGGTTGCTTCCTTTGGCAGGACTCCGTGGTGAGGTCGGTAGAGAAAAATTGCAGGCTTTGGCTGCCAGGCTTGGGATGGAGTTCTCCGCACGTTTGATTCTGACTTACGAAATGATTCGAGCATATCGGACCGCAAAAACGCCCCGAAAACTTCCGGGGCGTTTTTATCTTCTAGAATGTGTCTGTGTGATTCCCGTCGTGGAAATCAATATCGGATCACCTGGTCACTGCGACCCGTGTCGTATCTGATATTAATTGGATGGGAGTTGCCTTGAGGTGTCTGGCGGATCAGAGATTAACATAAAATCTTCCTCCTTTTGTCTGTAACCAAGAGACCTCTTTTTGCTTCTGAGGTACGTTCAACTATACCACAGAACAGGATCAATAAGTCCATACTCGGCAAAAATTCTTTTGCCTGTTACCACTTCTCTCCTTTTGGCGCCAGGTTGACAATTTCGTAGGCCCGTTGTCCCAGTCCAACTGTTTCACCGTGCTGTAACTGAACTTGCCAATCGATATGTGGATAAACACCTCGGAACTTGTCGCAGCCCGGCTCGTGCCCGGTTTTCATTGCCGTGTCTGGAAGACCCTGTGCCTGATTCACCATATCTGCACAAGCTTGATCCAGGGCGACCGGGTCGGTCGAGGCGAGGATGCCGATATCGGGGACGATCGGGGCGTCGGAATGGCCATAACAGTCACAGGCCGGTGAGACCTGGGTGATGAAATTGATGAACAGGGACTTTTTCTCTTTGCCGGATATTGCTCCCAGAGAATATTCTGCCATTTTTTTCATAACCAGGGCCGATTCTTCGTTCCACTGGATGCGAATCGCCTGAGGTTCACAGATCGTTATGCAACGTCCGCAGCCGGTGCATCGCTCAGCGTTGAGGACCGCTTTGCCGCTACTGAGATCGATCGCATCATGCGCACAGGCTTTAATGCAAGCCCCGCAGCTGGTGCAGTGTTTTTCGGAGATTGTCGGGCCCAACGTGGAATGCTGCTCGAGCTTTCCTGAGCGGCTGGAGCAGCCCATGGCGAGGTTTTTTATCGCGCCGCCAAAGCCGGTCAGCTCATGGCATTTGAAATGGGACAGCACGATCAAAGCATCAGCTTCGATGATTTCGAGGCCAATGTCGACTTCGTTTAACAACTCGCCGGGGACCCTGACTCTTTGCGAGGAATGGCCACGCAGACCGTCGCTCATAATCAGAGGAGCATTGACCACGGCGTAGGCAAAGCCGTTCTCTATCGCACAGGTCAGGGCGGAGATGGCTTCTTTTCGCTCGCCGGGATAGAGGGTGCTGGAGTCAGTTAGAAAGGGTTTGCCTTGCAGCGCTTTGACTTGGTCGACGATACGTCGAACAAAGGTTGGCCGGATATAGGCGTGGCCACCCTTTTCACCAAAGTGCATCTTGATGGCGACGAGGTCGCCGTTGCTGATCGATCCCAGCCATTCCTGCCTGGTCGGTCAGCCTCTCCAGTTTGGTGTGCAGGTTTTCCCGCATGCCGGCTCGCATATCGGCAAAATAAACCTGTGCAGCCATAGCGCTCTCCATCTTTGTCGTCAGAAGGGATTGGTTCGGTTCTGTCCGGTTGTCTTACTGCTCCGGCTGTGAGGTTTGTTTGCCAAGTTGGCCATAAGCCTCGACTTTGCCGTTGACGATGTGAACGTAGTAACGCTCCCAGAAGCGGTTGGCCGGGATGTACCAGAGGTATTCTTCGTTGCCGCTGCCCGAGGAGTTGCTCGGTTTGCCCATTTGCTGCAAGACTTCTGCTTTGCTCATGCCGGGTTCAATCTTGTACATGCCGATCCATGGAGAACAGCCACCAAGTAACAGGACCAGTCCGATCAGTAGTATTAACTTGCGCATTTTTTCCTCCCTAAAGATGAGTGCAAATTTGCAAAATATGTCATGCTTCCTCGGTGATAGCCTCGAGTCTCTTCCCGGTGAAGATAAACCGTCGTGCTCGGGAAGGCGATCTCCAGCCCCAATGCTTCGAGCGTGTCCATGATTTTCAGACAGAGGTCTTCACGGGCGTCGAGATAGTCTCCCCAGACGGTCGTGGTGGTGAAGCAATAGACCATGATGTCCAGGGAAGAGGCACCGAAATCGGTGAAGTTGACCAGGAAAAAATCCTGATCAATGGCAGGGTGAGTCTTTAAGAGTTGCCGAATCCGGCCAACCGCCTCACGCATCTGGTCGGGAGAGGTCTCGTAGGTGACACCGACAGTCAGTCGAATCCGGCGTTTCGGCATACGGCTGAAATTGTCGAGGGCCATATTGGCGATGATGTTGTTGGGTACGCAAATCAAGGTCTTGGCGAAGGTGCGGATTTTGGTTGAACGAAAGCCGACTTCTTCAACGGTTCCTTCCATCTCTCCTGCCTTGATCCAGTCGCCAACTTGAAAAGGCCGGTCAAAGATAATCATCAGCGAGCCGAAGATGTTCGAGACCGTGTCTTTTGCCGCCAGGGCGAAGGCCAACCCGCCGATGCCGAGAGAGGCAATAACCCCGGTCACCGGGTAGCCAAAGGTCTGGATGACCATCAGACCGGCCATGATGACAATGAAAATACGCAGGCTTTTTCGCAGCAGGGGGGCGAGGTGGTCGTCGAGGGCCGACTCGGTGCGCTCCGCCCATTTTGTCAGGTAATGATCGATCATGTCGACCATGTTGAAGAAGAACCACGCGACATCGAAGATAACCAGTGCTTTGAGTATCGAGGTTGCCAGCCTGTCGATATCAAAGGGCTCTGCGGGGAGTTTCAGGATTTTGACGGCGATGAAGAGCCCGATCAGGAAAATCAGAAATTCCAAGGGCTTCTGCAGGCAGCTTAAAAAGCGGTCGTCCAGTTCCTGTTTGGTCTTTTGCGTCAGCGGCAGAATGACCCTGATAAAAAGATAGGCGAAGAGCTTTTTGACCATGTAGGCAACCAGAACAATGCCGACTGCCGTGGCATATTGACTGATGGTGATGCCTAGAACCTGATTGCTCATCCACTCTGGCATTTCGCTCTCCCTGAAGGGTAACAAATCAACTAATTCAATGCCTTAAGCTATCAGATGAAATACTCAAAAGCAAGGTTGCGGAGAGTCTCTTAAAAAAACTCCGGGAAGCAAGTGATTCTGACTGTTTATGTTAGAATATATTGGATGGAAAATACCGGGTATTTTATACGGATATAGCAAGAGGGAGAAGACATTATGAGTACCGACAGTCTTAACAGCTTTAATAGCCGTCAGAGCCTCGATGTTGCAGGCACCAGCTATGAATATTACAGTCTCGAAGCCTTCGCGGCGAAGTTCGGCGAGGTGAAGCGCTTGCCGCTCACGCTCAAAGTGCTGCTGGAAAATCTTTTGCGCAATGAAGATGGTGATTCGGTGACTGAAAAGGATATTAATGCCGTGGTCGGCTGGCTTGATCAGCGCAGTTCTCAACATGAAATTGCCTTTCGCCCGGCGCGGGTGCTGATGCAGGATTTTACCGGTGTGCCGGCGGTTGTCGACCTGGCGGCGATGCGTGATGCCGTTGCCCGGGTTGGCGGTGATCCGCAAAAGATCAATCCCCAGATTCCTGTGGACCTGGTGATTGATCACTCGGTCATGGTCGACAAATACGCGATGCCGGAAGCTTTTGCCTATAACGTTGATAAAGAGATGGAGCGTAATCATGAACGTTATGCATTTCTGCGCTGGGGTCAGCTGGCCTTTGATAACTTCCGTGTTGTCCCTCCGGGTACAGGCATCTGTCACCAGGTGAACCTCGAATACCTGGCGCGCACTGTTTGGACGGATGAGCGAGATGGCAGGAAGATCGCTTACCCGGACACCCTGGTAGGCACCGACAGCCATACCACCATGATTAATGGCCTGGCCGTGCTCGGTTGGGGCGTCGGCGGCATTGAGGCCGAGGCGGCGATGCTCGGCCAGCCGGTTTCGATGATTATCCCTGAGGTTGTCGGTTTCCGTATGACCGGCAGTCTGAAAGAGGGTGTGACGGCCACCGACCTTGTGCTGACGGTGACCCAGATGCTGCGCCAGTTCGGCGTGGTCGGAAAGTTCGTCGAGTTCTTTGGCGATGGTCTGGCCAAGCTGCCCCTGGCCGATCGCGCAACCATCGCCAACATGTCCCCTGAGTATGGTGCGACCTGCGGCTGGTTCCCGATTGACGATGTCACTCTCGATTACCTGCGTCTCTCCAATCGTGATGAGGCAACTGTGGCTCTTGTCGAAGCTTATGCCAAAGAACAGGGCTTGTGGCGTTCCGACGGTATGGAGGCTCCTGAGTACACGGCTGTCCTTGAGCTCGATCTGGATTCGGTCAAACCGAGCCTTGCCGGGCCGAAACGGCCCCAGGACCGTGTTGATCTCGAAGCCATGAAAGAGGCGACGCAGGCAGCTGTTCCCGAAGAGGCCAGGGGGCGGACTGCTCCTGTTGCAGATGCTGACTTTAGCTTGAACCAGGGAGATGTTGTCATTGCGGCGATCACCTCATGTACTAACACGTCCAACCCGGCGGTGATGATGGGGGCTGGACTGGTCGCGAAGAAAGCTGTTGACAAAGGCCTTGTGCAGAAGCCCTGGGTGAAAACTTCGCTGGCCCCCGGTTCCAAGGTCGTGACCGACTATCTGGAGAAGGCCGGCTTGCAAACTTACCTTGATCAGATCGGGTTTAACGTGGTCGGTTACGGTTGTACCACGTGTATCGGTAACTCCGGGCCGCTGACCGGGCCGATTGCCGACGCGATAACAGACAACGACATGACGGTCTGCTCCGTACTTTCCGGAAATCGCAATTTCGAGGGCCGGGTCCATTCCCACACCAAGGCCAACTGGCTGGCCTCTCCGCCTCTGGTCGTCGCCTATGCACTGGCGGGCAGCACCTGCATTGATCTGACCAAAGAACCTCTTGGCCAGGATTCGCAGGGTAATGATGTTTATCTGAAAGACATCTGGCCAAGTGATAAGGAAGTGGCCGAGATGGTCAAGCTGGTTTCCGCCGACATGTTCCGCGAGAAGTACGCCGATGTCTTCACCGGTGAAGAGAGCTGGCGCAGTCTGCCGGTTCCGGAAGGGCGAGACTTACGACTGGGATGATAAGTCGACTTATGTTAAAGAACCCTCCTTCTTCGAGGTTCGTGAGTCGGCAGCCCGTGGCCTGGAAGGTTTCTCCGGGGCCCGGTTGCTGGCCCTGCTCGGTGATTCGATCACCACCGACCATATCTCTCCGGCCGGATCAATCCTGGCGAGCAGTCCTGCTGGCGTCTATCTGCGCGAACGCGGCATAGGCCCGGCGGATTTCAACTCTTATGGCTCGCGGCGTGGCAACCATGAGGTGATGATGCGTGGGACTTTCGCCAACATCCGTTTGAAAAATGAATTGGTGCCCGGCGTTGAAGGTGGTTTTACCAAAGCCCTGCCCGATGATGAACAGGTCAGTATCTTCGATGCTGCAATGAAACATGCCGAGGCAAAAACGCCTCTGATTATTATTGGCGGCAAGGAGTACGGCACCGGCTCCAGCCGCGACTGGGCAGCCAAGGGCACCCTTCTGCTCGGTGTGAAAGCTGTGGTCACCGAGAGCTATGAAAGGATTCATCGTTCCAACCTGGTGGGGATGGGAATCCTGCCCTTACAGTTCAAAAACGGTGAAAGTCGAAAGACTCTCGCTATCGATGGCAGCGAAACCTTTGATCTTGTTGGCCAGACCCATGAACTTAAACCGGGCCAGGACCTTACTTTACGGATCAACCGCTCTGATGGCAGCAGCCAGGATGTGATTGTGACGTGTCGTATTGATACGGTGAACGAGGTGCAGTACTTCCAGAGTGGTGGGATTTTGAATTACGTGCTGCGGAATTTGATGCAGTAGGCTTCAGCTGTTCGGATTGACCTTGGAGGGGAGCGGAGGCACCTGTGAACTTGCTGCTGACGTTGTTATTTGTCCAGTTGTGTCTGCTCGCACCTGTGTTCAGCCTCGCTGATGAATATCCCTGTCACGAACAGCCGCATATCGTTGTCGAACAAGCCGATGCGGAGACGTCGCAATTCATCTGTGACTCTGCAGACAAAGCGATAACGTTTCTCTCTCGGTATGGTCTGCATCCACAGCGAACAATTGTGATTAACATTGTTGACGACCCGATTATGAGTGAAGGGTATGACGCTTTTGGCAGTTACGATATCCGTTCAGAAAAAATAGCTCTGATGTCGTATCGGGCGATCATCGATCAGTCTGGTTTGGCAGAAATGTATGGTGAGCCGTTTGACAAAGTACACTATTCTGGAGCGATAGCTCACGAAGTGGCCCATGCAGTGATGTTGCACAACCTGTTGACAAAGCATATCAGCCAGGCGCCCCAGGAATATCTGGCGCATTCAACCCAGATGGCGGTCATGCCGACAGAGCGCCGCAAAAAGATCATTCAGATGATGGATGTCGGCCCCTGGGAGTCGGGGGATGCGATCAGCGATATTTATATGGCGATAGAACCGGGTAAGTTTGCGGTCAAGTCGTACCTGCATCTTACCGCCCTGAAAGAACCCGGAGAATTCGTCCAAATCCTGCTCAAGGCAAACTGGTTTTATGTTTACGTCCCCTGATGCTGGATAGAATCTGGCACAAAATCCCGATATTTTGTGCGATTTTGAGGGTTTAAGAGGTATCCCTGCCGGGTTTCGGGTTTGACTAAGGTCTTGGGCGTGAGGTAGAAGAGAGTAGTCGTCGGTTTGGGGTCATATGCTTCTTGGGAAGGGCTTTTTATGGCAGTTTCATGTCAACTCATCAAAAGAAAATTCCTATCACTTATCACTTTATCACTCACTCAATTAGACGCTCCAATAAAACGTCCTCCAAATTCCGCCGACTATCAACCACCGCCAGAACGTAAGCCCGTCCATCCTCAATCCGATAGATCAACCGCCAAGGCGCGACGACCTTCTCTCTATAAACGTATATCCCCTGCGAAGACAGTTCTGGGACAACTCGTCCACGTTCAGGAAATTCTTTCGGTTTTCCGCCTGCCTTTTGATTCGCTCAAGAGCATTCAGTGCATCGACGATACTACCGATAGCGATGTATTCAACAATTCTGGATAGATCTTTATTGGCGCTTTCCGCCCATTCAATAGAGAAGGTTTCCGCTTTACTCACCGGCATTTACCCGTTGCAGCAAACTGGTCTCAAGTTTGGCAAAGAACTGGTTCTGATCCTTTGTTTTTCCCAAACGAACGTCTTCTTCACCAAGAGCAATCAGTTTCAAAAGGCCAATTGCCGAACGCATCTGCTCATAGCTTTTTGGGTCTTGCAACACTGCACGGGTTTCACCTTTTTGAGTAATGTAGACTGGGCGTTGCGATTCATTGATCTGAGAGAGTAGGTTTGCGGGATGGCTCTTCAGGTAGGTAACGGGGCGAATGTCTTTTTTTGAGTCCATAATTTCCTCCGGTCTTTTTAAGGGACCTCATAAGGTCCGAACAGACAAGGAAGATGTTGTATGATTGCCATCTGACTGTTGCATTTCCATGAGTTGCCACCTATTCGGGGGCCTTTTGCCGATCCTTCATCCCATAATCTCTCACAACCTCCGCCACGCGAATCCTGAAATCCGCAAAAATTCCTGCTTTGCCTTTTTCTTGTGCCTGACGATGCAAGTCAAACTCACGCCACTGTCTGACCGATGCTTCATCTTTCCAGAAGGAGAGAGAGCAGAGTTTGCCTTCTTCCGATAAGCTGGTGAAGCGCTCGATGGAGATAAACCCGTCCACTTGAACCAGGTGTTCTCGTAGCTCTGCGGCAATTTGCAGATATTCTTCTTGTTTCCCCTCTCTGATCGTCACTTCAAAAATGACAGCAATCATGCTTGTTCTCCTCGTGAGGGCAATTGATTGATCTCGTCGTAGCGGAAGCAGCCGGTGGTGTGATCATTGACCATGCCGATGGATTGCATGAGTGCGTAGCAAATAGTTGAACCGACAAAGTTGAAACCACGTTTTTTAAGGTCTTTGCTCAACTGATCGGAGATTGGTGTGTGGGCCGGAATCGCAGAATGCTCCTGCCATGTATTGATGATCGGTTGGCCATCGACAAACCGCCAGAGGTAGTCTGAGAAAGAATTGAACTCTTCATTAATCTGTAAAAAGCCACGGGCATTTTTAATCGTTGCCTCGATTTTGAGTCGATTGCGGACGATGCCGGTATCCTGCATCAGGCGGTCGATCTCTTTCTGGTCGTAACTCGCTATCCTGGAGGCATCAAAGCCATGAAACGCTTTGCGATAATTCTCTCGCTTTTTCAATATGGTCAGCCAGCTGAGTCCGGCCTGGGCGCCTTCGAGAATCAGCATTTCGAAGAGCAGGCGATCATCGTGAACGGGGACGCCCCAGTCTTGGTCGTGGTAGGCGACGTAGAGAGGGTCGCTGCCGCACCATGTGCAACGCTTGATCATCTGTCGTTCTCCTGAATGAAAGGTGTTCATAGTGTATAATGACACAGGTTTATTGCTAGATTAATACGAATCACGACAAACACAACCTGTCAGACATGTTTCCATAGTGAGAAACGGTGAGTATGAGCAAGCAGGTTAAACCTGTCAAAAATTCTGCCGAACAGCTTGAGGCCATCGCTGACAGGGCTTATGCCGTCATTGCAGAAGCGTTCCCCGTCTGTGCCGTCAGCGACGAGTTTTACTTTTTTCCGCAGGTTGTATCGAAGAGGCATGACTGGGGTGTTTGGGACGATTTTTCCTTGACGAAGGTGGAAGCAGTGGCTGATAGCCTGCTTGGGGTTGAGCAGGAGTTGTTGAGCCTGGATGATGGGCAAAAGGACAATGCTGATGCTACTGATTGCCAGCTTTTACATCGGGCCCTGCGTACGCTGCGTGAGCAGTTGCTAGAGGTTTCTCCACAAAAAACTCAACCGACATTTCATTTGACTGTGTTGGCCGCAGGCCTGGCAGAAGCTCTCCTGGAAGATGGGCAGAAGGCCTGGAGCTCAAGGGTTGCCGGTGTGCCAGAATTTCTGCAGCGGGCGGCTGACTGTCTTGACGGGGTGCCAGAGCTTTTTTTGCGCCTCGGTATTGAGATGTTGGCCGATCTGCAGGAATGGATTCGTCAGTTACGGGCTGATGGCTTGGATACCGGCGAGTTACTGGTGGTCCTGCAGGGGTTTTATGCGTCTATGCAGCAGGTTGAGGTTACGGAGAGTCATCGCCTGTCAGAAGAATGGCAGGAGAGACTGGTGGTCGAACATATCGGCTGTGATCTGGGTATCGATAACCTGTGGTCATTGTTGAATGATGAACTGCGGGAAATGGAAGAGTTGTTGATGACTGAAGTCAGCCGCCTGCTTCCCGGGTGTCCATGGGGCAAGGCGGATCAGCACATGCCTTTTGTTGCGGCCACTGGTGACGACTTGCACATGCTTTATCGGCGTGAACTCGCCAAGATGGAGGGCCACATCCGCCAGCATGGTATGGTCCCTGACAATCTTTCTGCCGAAGCGGCTCTTGAGATTGCTGCCGTGCCACAGGCCCTGACGGCGATCCGTGCCTCGGAGCCTACAGTGCCTTGCCTGGACATCCGTCTCGAGGTGGAACCTTTTTCGTCATGGAGCAGCCGCGCAATAGTCATGGTCGCCCGGGCCGTACCCTTGAATATCGGATGACGGCCGCTCATGAGGCCTGGCCCGGCCACCACCTGCTCGATTCCTGTCGATGCAATCTTGACCGGCCCTTACGCCGCCCGCTCGAATTCCCTCTGTTCTACGAAGGGTGGGCATGTCTGGCAGAAGAGTTGATGGCTCGAACCGGTTATTTTGACGATCCATGGGATCGATTTCTGCTCGCCAAGCGGCGGGCCGAACGTGCCGCCCGTGGGTTGATTGATCTGGGCCTGCAGAGCGGGCGCATGACAAGTGAGCAAGCGGTTAAACTTCTGGCCCGCGTCGGTTATCGGCAGGAGACTGCCAGATCGGTTGTCCCCAAGTACCTTCTGCGCCCTGGTTACCAGGTATGTTACACTTTTGGCTTGAAGCATGGGTTGAATCTGCTTGACCTGTATGGCAAGGACGATGTCGGTGAGTTTTCTCGAACAATCCTGCAAGAGGGAGAAATCGGCTTTGATCGATTGGGGGCAATCCTGGCAGTAAGCCATAAGCGACAAGAAAAATAATAAATATTAACTTTGTAATTGCTTTAGTTTTAATTGCTTACAGCTTACCGCTCAAAAAGGAGTCCATATTGAACCAGTTTTGGGGGTATCACTCCGAATGGAACCTTGGCAGTCCCGGTGGTTGGGACTACCAGCGAATCACTCAGATTATTGGCAAGGCGGTCTGGGCGCGTGTCAACCAGTTGCGGCCGACCGGAATTGACCTTGATTTCGATCATCCTCTGCTATATCCGGTCGACGGTTTTGTGCAGATGCTGCTTGCCGGTCATCGCCGCCTGGCAGGAGGAAACCAGGGCTTGATGGCTGTGATTGCCGAGGAAGAGACTCTCGAGGATGTCACTGAGAACATCAACCTGGCAAAACGTCTTGACGCAATCGATGGTATCGATGGGGCTCTGATGGCTCCCCACGAACTGGAGCTGAAGGCCGGCCAGGTCTGCTACCGGGGCAAAGCGGTCTCGATTGCTTTCGTTGATTTTAATACGGATATACTGTTAAAGCTGCATCGAAAATACGATTTGACACCACTGCTACAGCTGGTGCGTGAGGGGCGGGTGGTCAACCCTCGTGGTACAGAGCCGATTAATGTGAAAAGTATGTTCGAGGTGTTGACATCAAAGGGCAACGAATGCTTCTCGCGAGAATCTGTAAAGCGTACACCCTGGACCAGGCGATTCTCTGCCGGGCCGCAGCCTGGGTCCGGATGGTGAACAGATTGAAGACCTGATCGAGTGGACACGTAAACATTGGCAGAACCTGGTGCTCAAACCGGAGCGGGGTTACTCGGGATTCGGTGTACGGGTTGGTGGTGGTCAACCCCGATGCCGATGAGGCCGTCGGCCTGGCGCTTGAGAAGGGGCAGTATATCGTGCAGCAGAAAATTCCACTGCACCTCTGGGCGGAAGAGTGTGTCAGCTACGAACAGGAAAATGGAATTGTTCTAAAGCGCTATCAGACAGATTTTCGTTGCATGTTCGGTCGTGATGGCTTGTTCGGCTTCCTGGTGCGTTACGGTGGTGTGCCGACCAATGTCGGCAGTGGCGGTGGTGTTCAGCCGTTGGCGCTGCTGCGGTCAGAACTGAGCACCAGAGAGGCAGCCAAACGCATTAACGATGCTCTGATGAGTGTCGACCCAGATGAGTTACGCGGCGTTTTGGAGATGCAACAGCAGATGGCACTGGCTCATCGTTTCACTTATCTCCTGGGGCCGATCAAGATTGCCCTGCGGCCTCGTCTGATTGTCGATGCCCACCTGGAGCAATTGCGCAACTATACCGAAGCGGTCTGGAATGATTGCTTGGTGCTGGAGAAGATGTATCTCGAAGGGGCTTTGCAGGAGATGATTGATATTGAGAATGAAGAACTTGAAATCTCGCGATCACAACCCTGGGGTGGAGCAGCGGCAATCTTTGCCTCTGACGGGCTATTCAGCTTCGGTGCTCATCCGGAGACGCCATGAAAATCGATGTCGATCCCGATTGGTGGAAGACACTTTTTGATGAAGTCTATCTGCTGACCGACGCCAGGTCTGTCTGTAATGCTGACGTGACCCGCAGGGAGATTAACGTCATCTGTGAGTTGTTGCCGTTACAGGCCGCAGACTCTATCCTCGACCTTTGCGGCGGGCAAGGACGCCATAGCCTGGAGTTGGCCAGCGCGTGGTTATTCGCAATGTACCGGTACTTGACTATTCTCAAGCGTTGCTTGAACGCGGTCGGGTGGAGGTGGAGCGGACTGGCTGTCTCCGTGACCTTTGTCCACGGGGATGCGACTGCGACCGGGTTGCCGGAAGGGGCTTATGACCATGTCCTGATCCTGGGCAATTCCCTTGGCTATATGTCGGAAGCCGAGGATGATTTGCAGATCATGCGCGAAACTATGAGGTTGTTAAAACCGGGGCGGATGGCTGCTTGTCGATGTCACAGATGGCCTCGCGGTTCGTGAAAAGTTCAATCCGAACGCCTGGCACGAGATTGAAGAAAATATAATCGTCTGCCGTCAGCGGGAGCTTGTGGACAACTCGATCCGGGCCCGCGAGCTTGTGCTCTGTAAAGAGCAGGGCCTGGTGCGCGACCAAAGTTATGCGATTCGTCTCTACAGGCCTGAAACCCTCGAGGCGCTTGTCGATGAGGCTGGATTTGGTGAGATCAACATGCGACAGGGGTTTTCGACACAGAAAAAAGAGGGCGACTATGGCTTCATGAATCACCGCCTGATTATTACCGCTCGGAAGCCAGAGAATCAAAGGGATAAGTTATAAGCTGCAGGCCGTATGAACTAAGGAGTCAAGACATTGACCTGCTTGCTGACTGTGAATCAATCCCATAAAGCTAGTCTTCTCCCCAGAGCCCATGTTTGTTCCTGTCCGCCTGCCTTCAGCAGCTAAAAAATCTTCTTTCAAACGGAAGGAAAATCTTCTGTACACAGCTGCCAGCCCTTGTTCAAGAAGAATGCGATTAAGCAAGCGTCCGTCGGGCAGATATATATAGGCCAACAAGCGGCCGTGACGGTCACGTGGGGGGTCGTCGAGGGTCAGGGTCACCAGCCGGCCCTTAACCTGATTAATGTTGAACTCTCTGGCGAGATGATAAATCTCTCTTTGTTTGGCTGGGGAAACCCCTTTTTTGCTGAGATAGTTGTCACGCTTCGAGGGTTCTCTCTCCGGAGTGTCGATGCCGATCAGGCGGACTTTGCCGAGCGGGTCAATCTTAAGAGTGTCGCCATCGTAGACCCAGGTGACTGTACCCTGCAAAGCCGCTGCCGGTTCCTCTGCGCAAGCAGACAGGTGCAGGGCAACACTCAGCCAAAGGAAAAGAAGCAGAAAGCGCAAGGGTTAACCGCGGCCCCAGAGGAGGCGACAGAAGATTCCTGTGAAGAGGCCCCAGACCAGGTTGTAGGCGAAAATAAAGAGGGGTGTCAGTTGCCCTAACTCAAGACCGAACCAACCATGGTGGGACAGATGGGGGTAGACGAAAAGGAGTTGAAATGCGGTTGGCAGGATGCTGATCCACAGGCCCTTGCGGACCCAGTGACGACGGGATTTGAGGGGGCCGATCACCAGAAAGTAAACCAGGCCCCAGAGGCCGCCCCAGATCATGCGCGAGTAGAGCCAGTCCGGACTCAATGAGTGCGACAGTCGAACGCCGGCCATGGCAGGTAGACCCATTTGGCCTGACTGCCAGGCTACCAGGCTGCTGCAGAGTCCGGCAAGCAGGCCGGCACAGAAACAGATCGTCAACAGGGCTCTGGTGTGTGGCATGGTGTCTCCCGTGCTCTGTGTTTCAGGCCTCTTTCAGGGCCTCTCCCTCATTCATGCTGCCGGTTCGATAGCCTTGAAGGTCAAGAGCTACATAAGTAAAGCCAGCTGCTTTGAAAACTGCCAGGATCTTTTCGCGCATACGATCATCAATGATTCGCGGTAGTTCGTCAAGGGCTACTTCAATGCGGGCCGTCTCGTTGTGGTAACGAACGCGAAAGGTGTGAAAATCGTTTTCACGCATGAAGGTTTCACAGTGGTCAATTTGCTGCAGGCGTTCCGCAGTAATGCGTGTGCCATAGGGGAAGCGTGAAGCAAGGCAGGCGAAGGGCTGCTTCTCCGCCGTCGGCAGCCCACTGCGGCGACTCAAGGTGCGGATCTCTTCTTTGCTCAATCCTGCTTCGAGTAATGGTGACCGAACCTTCAACTCTTTGGCTGCTTCACGGCCTGGCCGATAGTCATCAAGGTCATCAAGGTTTGAACCGTCCAGGACTTCTGCGTAACCGAGCTCTTTCGCTTTGTTTATGCAGATGTCAAAGAGTTCCTTCTTGCAATGGTAGCAGCGGCGGGGCGGGTTGTCGGCAAAGCCCGGAATCAATAGTTCGTTGCTGTCGACCACCACCTGCCGGACTCCGAGATCTTTGGCCAGCTTTACGCTTTCGTTAAACTCATGGCTCGGATAAGTCGGAGAGGTTGCCGTTAGTGCAATGACGTGTTCGGCACCCAGAACGTCACGGGCGGTCTGCAGCAGAAAAGTCGAGTCGACACCACCTGAAAAAGCGACTACAGCCGACCCCAGTTCTGTGAGAATGTCTTTTAGCTTTAAAAATTTGCTGTCAATAGTCATGAAGATAGTTGAAGTCTCCGTCTGTTGAATTGGAGACCTTGTCCGTTAAGCTATGTTATGTCTGGCTTGCCACAGCTGTTGGCGGAAATTTGAGTTTGTCCGCAATACTTGCGTCCCGAGGTCTTCCGTTTTGTCTCCTCACATTGGAGTTCTCTCGGCTGGAAGAGAAGGCGAGATTTCTGCGGGCTTTTTGAGTGACTATGTCCCGGTGCCATGGACATTGATGTTGTGTGTCTAAATGAAATACATGAAGCGATGGTCGAGCTCTTTTTCTACGCCCATCTTTTGCGCATCATCACATAGGTCTTTCAGGGTGACGGACTCCAGATAGTCATTGAGACGCTTGCTTGCCTCTCTCCAGACTTTCTGGGTGACGCATTCTGCCTCGAATTCACATTCTTTCTTACAGCCTTTTCCTGATTTCACGCAGTCGACCAGGGCCATTTCACCTTCAGCAGCCGTGATGATGTTGTAAACGGTTATTTCGTGGGGCTTACGGGACAAGAAATATCCGCCCTGAGGACCCCGACGGCTTTTCAGTAAGCCACCACGTTTGAGGTCTTGAAAAATCTGCTCCAGGTAGCGTGGAGAGATGTTCTGACGGCGGCTTATGTCTTTGATCTGTGCAGGCAAGGTGCCGGCATGGTAGGCCATGTCAAAGAGAGCCCGCAGGCCATAGCGGCTTTTGGTCGATAAGCGCATATTAGTAATCTCCTTAAAACTTAGTTGGTAGAATTCTTATTAAAGTTTATTTTACTTGTCAAGAACTTAGTTGGTGCTAGCATTTTATAAACAGGGAAAAGTCGTAAACTGATTACCCTTTTCATATGTAGTAAGAGTACTGCTTATGATTGCCCCGCCACTTGGAATTAAAGTTCCGCTTGCCTGGCTTCCTGCCGGTTTGATCAGTTGGTATGATCCTGATGGCAACCCTCTGGTTTTGGTCACCCCCTGGATTGCCTTGGTTGGTGGTCCTTTACCTCGTCTGCGCACGGCATGGTATGGCCATTACGATTCAGATACGCATTTTTACCAAGGGAGTGATTTTGTTCTCAATGTGCCTCATGATCGTGATTTTGAGACAATTGGCAGCATATTGAATAAAGGTAAGTTCTGTCTGCATGACGAGCAAGAGCTAAGCTATTCATGCTGTTCAGGGGTGGTTGCGGTTGCACCACGATTGCTCGAGTGTGTTTTGCAGATTGAATGTGTGGGGGGGCGACTGCTGGAAACGAACTTTGACACAGAATTGTGCGGCGATGTTGCGTCTATACATCGCGACGGAATCAATCTGAACCCGCTTGAAATCCCTGATCTTTGTGCAATTCACCCGTTGAGTCCTTAATTAAGGAGAGTTGCCAGGTTTTCAAGGAAAAGCCTAAAACGGAAAGGGCC
Organism: uncultured delta proteobacterium; assembly: GCA_963769955.1. Classification (GTDB taxonomy): domain Bacteria; phylum Desulfobacterota; class Desulfuromonadia; order Desulfuromonadales; family BM103; genus M0040. The sequence continues at coordinate 36,758 of CAVYNW010000017.1, read as the reverse complement.
GGCAATTTAGCCGGCCCTTTCCGTTTTAAAGTTATTTTGTTTTACTCTTCTTCGCTGCCCGGCCAGTGCAGGTTGTCAACAAAGGAGGATATCCCGTAGGTTACCAGGAACGCGACCATGGAGACGGCCAAGCTGCTGGCTGCTGGAATCAGAACCATTTTATGGCCAAGATAGTCCCAGCAGAACATCACCCCTGCAATCCAACCAAGAGTAAAGCTGACACCGACGACGTGCTTGATCAGTTCAAGGTAGATGACAAAGGTATAAATCATATCACCTGCATTTTCTGAGCATACCCCTTCAAGCTCCAGTCTGCGATTCAAGCTGGCTGCGAAGAGGCGACAGGCGACCCACATGCAGAGAAAGAAAACTCCGGTGTAAATGATGTGTCTGGCGAAGAGTCCCGCGTGGGCATCAATCTTCTGGACACCAACAGCGAAAAAAAGTGAAGAGGAAAGGGCTGCCAGGTAGACCGGGCGGGTGCTCTTGATAACTGAAGTTCTTATTTTATTGAACATGGTTTCCTCCCAAGATTTTTGCCAAGCGTTGGGAATATTTTAAGATTGTTCTATTTTCCTCATTACTGGACCGCAAGTCCAGTTAGAATTCTATAATTTAATAATATTTAATTTGTGTATTAAAATTAAAATTAACAAATAAAAACAAAAGCTTATGTTTGTAAATGGTTGTATTTAATCCGCTACTTTAGAAAACAAAACATTATTTTAAATTAATATTTTTGTTTTGATTTAATCTGCCCTCTTTTGTGGCCCGTGAATTGAACTGGTTGACTTGTGCATGCTAGATGGATGGGGTCAAGCGGCCGATTAAAGCTGCAACCGCTGTTTCAACGCGCAGTGGTCTGATTCCAAGATGAACTTGGCTCAGTCCTGCCTTGACGAGCAGGTCTATTTCATAAGGCGTAAAACCTCCCTCAGGACCGATTGCGAGAGTGATTTTCCCCTGTATGTTGGCAGGACAGGGATGTGATGACCCCGGGTGGGCGACCAGAGCGCAGCTGCCAGCCGCAATCGCTGGCAGTTTATCTTCGACAAATGGCTTAAAGCGTTGTTGCAGCTGAACTCTCGGCAGGATCGTGTCACGCGCCTGTTCCAGACCTAGAATGAGTTGCTCACGTAAGACCGAAGGCTCAAGAGCCGGACTTTGCCAGTAACTTTTGTCGACACGCCAGCTATTGAGCAGGATGATCTCTTTGACACCAAAGGCAGTAAGGCCTTGCAGAACGCGTTTGAACACTTTGGGACGAGGCATGGCCAGAACAACAGTTATGGGGATCGGCTCTGGAGGATCCGTGTTCAGCTGGATTGCCATCTCAAAAGCGTTGCAGTCAAAAGAAAGAACGGTTCCCGTGCCGGTTTTTCCACCAATAATTCCGACCTGTAAAACCTGGCCAAAGCTGATATCCAGAATTTTACGGGCATGCTCATAACGCCGGCCGTGGAGCCTTACCCGGTCGGTGTCGATAAAATCTTCCGGATGCAGCAAGATCAGGTTCATATATTGATTTCAGTCGAAGTTGAAGTGATTGTGAATTTCTCAGTCGAGGGGTTCCCAGTTAATGACTTCTTGCTCAAAGTCGATCTGGTAAGGGTGTCCTTTTAGAAAATCCATGCCGAGCATGCCGTCAAAGGGGAGTTCGTTACCTTTCAGGTTGATCACCATGGCGGCAACCTTCTTTCTCTGATACGGACCGATAGTAATCTGTCTGAACTTGATTTTATTTGACATAACGATACCTCCACCGGCCACTCTGGCTTTGTAGCGTTTGCCACTGGGTAAGTCGAGTTCCTTGAGCGAGTTACGATGAAAGACTGTTGTCGTGGCACCGGTGTCGAGTAGCAGGGAAAGCTTTACGGTACGATTTCCCATCGAGACTTCGACGGGAACAAAAATCCGATTACCGCTTATTTTAACGGGTGTCTGGTGTTTGCGGGGAGGAGGCCTGAGGGTCGATTTGTCAGCCAGCCCCTCTGTGGCAAGAGATTCTATTGCGATGGTTTCTTTGACCTCTGTCCGGGTATCAGGTTGAACTGAAAAATCCGGCTCGGATATAGATGTCATGTCATCGCGATATTGGGCTGGAACCTTGCTTTGATCATCGACAAAGGTGAGCCGACCGTTTGCATCGCGGTATTTGTATATCTCTGCCATGGCACCATAAGGCAACACCAGCAGCAGAATAAACACAAACAGCGTGTATAAAAGGGTTTGCATCGGAGCTCCAAGTCGCGTGACCCCTCAAAGGTCAGGTATGGGATGCTCTCCTGGAATGGTTGCCGGAGGTGCAGGAGAGAAGAGGCGCCTTCTGCGCCTCTTCTTGTTGCCATGATATCAGATTTAGCGGGTTCACGGTAACTCTGCAGGTTTTATTTTTCAGAGCGAGCTTGCCGGCAGGACATCCTCTTCAAAGTGCAGGGTCTGAAAATAATCCGCGTTGGTTTCAGCGCGACGAATCAATTCAACGCTGCCATCTGTGCGCAGCAGGAGTTCCTTGGGGCGCAAACGACCATTGTACTGAAAGCCCATGGCGTGGCCGTGAGCGCCGGTGTCGTGAATCGCCAGGAGGTCGCCTTCGTCAATTGGCGGCATCTCACGTTGAACAGCGAACTTGTCATTATTCTCACAGAGTGAACCGGCGATGTCGTAAGTTTTTGATTTTTTCTGGTCGATTTTGCCAATGACATCAACGTGATGATATGCATCGTACATGGCCGGACGCATCAGGGATGACATGCACGCATCAACGCCAACGTATTCGCGATAGATACTTTTGTGATTGATGGCTTTGGTGATCAGTGCCCCATGAGGACCGGTGACCCAGCGGCCGCTTTCCATGTACATGCGTGGGCTGTAACCGTGTGCAGATTTAAACTCATCAAAAAGAGCTGTGATTTCGTTAGCCATAGTTTCCAGGTTGAGTTCGTTGTCGGCCGGATTATAAGGGATGCCGAGACCTCCACCGATATTGAGAAACTCGAAACGTATTCCCGAGTTCTTTTTCAACCAGGGCAGAAATCTGCAGAAGCATGCGTGCAGTTTCCACCATGTAGGTGTAATCCCGTTCATTTGAAGCCACCATGGTGTGCAGGCCGAAACGTTTGGCACCGCGCTCCATGGCCATCTTGTAGGCTGAGAGAATTTGCTCATAGGTAATGCCGTATTTGGCTTCCACCGGGTTACCGATAATGATATTACCGGTTCGGCGCGGGCCAGGATTGTAGCGGAAGCAGACAACCTCCGGGAATTCAGGAACCTTTGCGATCAGGGAGATATCGTCGAGATTGAGTATGCAACCTCCCTCCTCAGCCGCTGCCAGGAATTCTTCTTCGGTGGTGTTGTTCGAGGTAAACATGATGTCTTCACCCTCGCCACCAACCTGTCTGCTTATGATCAGTTCAGGAATGGAACTGCAATCGAAACCGAAATCCAGCTTTTTCATCAATTCCAGGATGCGTGGGTTTGGCAGGGCTTTAACGGCATAGTATTCACGGAAGCCGTCAATACCGGAGAAAGCTTTCTTGAGCCTCTCACCTGTTTCAAGAATGCCTGCTTCATCGTATATGTGAAAGGGTGTGCCGTAATGCTCGGCAAGTTCCGCAGCGATAGGGAAGAGGCGTTCCTGGAAAGATTGTGACATGGGCATGATGAAAAACTCCTTGCTGCGATGGTGTATTGACCCGTTGCCGAGAGATAGCTCCCCGCACATTAAGAAAGCAGATATAACCGATCAGGTAAGAAAAGACAAGAGGGCAGGCTCAGGAAAGGGCCGCAGAAAAACATAATATTGCGTTAATGGCCTCTGTTGTTGAGAAGGCGATGTCCTGGCAGTCTCGAGTATTGACTGAATTGACAGTGTGAAAATCCGGCATGAGTCACCGTGGATGAAAGTCATGAACCCTTGTAGCAGGATGGCAGCATTAATAATTTATTCAGAAGTTCACAGCAAAGCGGCTTTTGCCGCACCGATAATTCCGGCGTCGTTGCGCAACGCTGCAGGCAGGACCCTGGTTTTGATGGTCAGTTCAGGGAAGAAGAGAGCGTGTTCTCTGCTGATTTCTCCACCGATGATAAAGAGGTCGGGCCAGAACAGCTCTTCAAGACGGTGCAAGTAGTCATCGAAACGTTTCGCCCACTCAGGATAGGACAGGCTCAACCTTGTTTTTACTGCCGCCGAGGCGAACTGTTCGGCAACTTTGCCGTTCAACAGGAGGTGTCCGAGCTCCGTGTTTGGAAACAGGGTCTTCTCCTGGAACAGGGCTGTGCCCAGACCTGTCCCGGCGGTTACAACGATCGTTGTGCCAGTTGCATTATGGCCTGCACCATAGTGCATTTCAGCTAGGCCTGCAGCGTCGGCATCATTCAGGACTGTGACCTTCCCGCAGCCTGGAACAGAGAACACCTCGGCAACGTCTATGCCGATCCAGGTCGGGTCAATATTTGCTGCGGTGCATACGATGCCATTACGAACGACAGAAGGTAGTCCACAGCCGACTGGGCCTGACCAATTAAAACCCTGAATAATGTCGGAAACTATTGCTGAAACGGCAACAGGTGATGCGGGTTGTGGTGTCGGCACGCGTACCCGGTCTGTTGTCAGAGTGCCGTCCACAGGATTGACCAGGGCCGCCTTGATTCCTGACCCGCCTATGTCGATACCTAGAATATTCATCTCTGGCTAGTGTGCAGCGAATCCAAACCGCTCTGGGTATACGACCAAAATGCCAAGTACGAGCGCCTGCAAAATGATAAAGGGTATGACGCCGTAGTAGATATCCATGGTTCGCACTTCAGGTGGCGCGACTCCCTTCAGGTAGAAGAGGCTGAAGCCGAATGGTGGTGTCAAAAATGACGTCTGCAGATTCATGGCGACGAGGATGGCGTACCAGACCGGGTTGATGCCGAGATTGGCGGCAATCGGTGCCAAAATCGGCACGATGATATAAGAGATCTCTACGAAGTCGATGAAAAAGCCGAGAATCATGATGAGCAACATGGAAAGAATAATGAAACCCCATTTTTCACCCGGCAGGTTCATCATGAACTGCTCAACGATCCAATCACCACCTGTATAGGTGAAGACCATTGAGAAGGCTGTAGCACCGATCAGAATGGCGAAGACCATGGAACTGATCTTGATTGTCTCCAGAGAACTGTCCCAGAGCATGCGTAATGAGAACTGCTGATAGAGAAGAGCCAGGACAATCGCCCCAATACCGCCTACCGAGGACGATTCAGTCGGCGTCGCCACCCCGGTCAGGATTGAGCCGAGCACAAGGATAATCAGGATCAGCGGCGGTACGATTGCCTTAAGGGCGTGTGCGATCTGCTGCATCTTGCTGCCGGTTGAGGCTTCGAGGCGGACCGGCGGTGCCAAATCCTTTTTGATTATGGTGATAATGACGATGTAGACGACGTAGAAGGCGACCAGCGACAACCCGGGCCAGAGTGCCGCTTTGAATAGATCGCCGACCGGTTCCTGAAAAACATCACCGAGGATGATCAGAACGATTGATGGTGGGATGATCTGACCCAAAGTACCCGCCGCACAGATTGATCCTGTGGCAAGGCGTTTGTCATAGTTGTGCTTAAGCATGACCGGCAGGGAAATGACCCCCATGGCGACCACGCTAGCCCCGACCACCCCAGTGGATGCCGCGAGCAGTGCGCCCACCAATACCGTTGAGATAGCTATTCCGCCGCGAATCTCGCCGAACAAGAATCCCATCGATTCGAGCAGGCGCTCGGCCAATCTGCGATTTCTGTAGGACGATCCCCATGAAGATGAACAGTGGGATCGCCATCAGAATAGTGTTGTTCATGATCGACCAGATGCGATGAGGCATCAGGGAAAAAATCTGCGTTCCCTCGGCGATTAGACCGAAAAAAACCGCAACGCCACCGAATGTGAACGCCACCGGAAAGCCCAGAAGCAACATCGCCAGGGCTGTAAAGAACATTGTAAGACCGATCATATTAGAGGTTTTCCCGTTTCATCTTTATTAGTAAAGGCACCAGTAAGGCTGTGAGGCACCGGGTGCATGCGAAATAATTAAATCTTGTTTTTTTTTCGAGCCTTTTTGCCCGTATTACAGGATTGCTTTGTCTTCGATATGATGCACCTGAGGTGTTTCTATTCCCCTGAAAATATTGATGTTGTGAATTATAAAGCCTATGGCTGAGACGACCAGGAAAACAAAGGAGACCGGGATCACTGACTTGATTAGCCAGCGATAGCTCAAACCACCAGGGTCGCCGCTGATCTCTCCGGAAGCAAACGCTTCGTGTACGTACCAGAATGATCCTTCAATAATCAGTAGACTGAGGGGGATGAGAAACAGCAGGGCCCCGCCGATGTTGACAATGGCTTTCCAACGTGGAGAGAAATGATCGTAAAGAATATCGACCCGGACGTGTGCGTCCTCTTTTAGCGTATAGGCCATGCCGAACAGGAAGACTACCGAGAACAGGTGCCATTCCATCTCCTGTAGGGCAATCGAGCCTGAGTTGAAAAAATAACGCATGATGGAATCGTAGAAGACGTTGACCAGCATAACCAGATTCAAAAAGCCAGCGATCCAACCCATAAGGTTGGAAAAGCGGTCAAAGATTTTTTCCATTTTCAGGAGCATAAAGATCCTTGCTTTTAACTTTAAGGCTCCCGGCCGTGGCCGGGAGCCTGATTCGTACTATTCGAGGTTGTCTTTGAGATAAGCATAGTCTGAAATTGCTGTCCATTTGCGAACCATTTTCATGTATGCCCTCTGCGATTCGAGGATCTCTTTGAACTTGGGATCGGCTTTTGCACTTTCGGCCAGGAGTTCGTCATTCGCTTTCTTCATGGCGGCGATGATCTCCGGGGAGAAGGTGCGGATCTTCACCTCCGGGTAGTCTTTTTCGATCGATGCCCAGTTGACCGCGCTCTCATGATAAGAGCGGGCGTACATGTCGTAGGCTGCAAACTCCATGGCAACCGTCAGGATCTCCTGAAGGTGCTTTGGCAGTCCATCAAACTTTTCCTTGTTGACCAAAAACTGCAGTTCGGTTGCCGGTTCATGCCAACCCGTATAGTAGTAAGGTGCAATCTTCTGGAAACCCATATTGAGATCAAGAGAGGGGCCGACCCACTCGAGAGCATCGATCGTGCCACGATCGAGGGCCGTATAGAGTTCGCCCGGGGCGATATTGGTGACGACAACACCAAGCTTGGAGAGGACTTCGCCGGCGAATCCGGGGATACGCATCTTCAGCCCTTTAAAGTCGTCGACGGTGTTGATCTCTTTGCGGAACCATCCGCCCATCTGGTTGCTGGTGTTGCCGCCCGGGAAAGAGTAGACGCCATGCTTGTCGTAAACTTCCTTCATCAATTCCATGCCACCGCCGTAATAGAACCAGGCGTATTGCTCTGGGGCGATCATGCCGAAAGGCATGGTGGTAAAGAACATGGTGTTGGGATCCTTGCCTTTCCAGTAGTAGGAGGCAGAATGGCCCATTTCATATTGCCCGGCTTTGACCATGTCGAGAATGCCGAAGGCGGCCTTGTGTTTGTTGGATGAGTCGATGCGGATCTCCAGTTCACCATTGGACATGGTCTTGACCATGTCAGCCATCTTGATAACGGCATCGCCAAAGATCGGGAAACCGGTTCCCCATGTTTGGGCCAGCTTCCAGACAATTGCTGTTTTCTCAGCCTTTGCAGCTTCTTGCTTTGCTTCTTGTTGCTCACTGCAGGCCGTTAACCCCAGAAATGCGACAAGAAGTAACAAACCGGTGGACAACTTCAGGAAACTCTTCATCTGTTTCATCTTTTCTCCTCCTTCGTGTGTTTTAGGATAGGCTTGGTAAAGCTGAACAAATTGCAGGCATGCCACGAGAAACTGTTAATCCACGAAATTAAACTATGCATGAAACTCAGTCGTTGTCAATGGCATGGTTATAATGGTTTCAGGTGTTTGCCTGATTCTCAAGGCTTGACGATTATCCTGTGGATGTTATTTTTAACACTCATCATAGTGATGATTTGAAACCAGATCAGTTAATGATCGAGACGGGAGATCTTGCGATGAGCAAAGCGATTCGAATCTATGAAACAGGTGGACCAGAGGTCTTACGTTGGGAAGAGGTCACAATCAACTCTCCCGGGCCGGGTGAAGTTCATTTGCATCAGACCGCTGTGGGCTTGAATTTTATCGATGTTTACCATCGTAGCGGGTTATACCCTCTGCCCGGACTGCCGGCAACGCCGGGGATGGAAGGCGCGGGAACGGTTGTTGCTACAGGGGAAGGTGTTGAAGGTTTTGCTCCGGGGGATCGTGTCGCCTATGCGGGCTTGCCGCCCGGGGCCTACGCTGAAGAGCGTCTGATTCCTGCCCATCGTCTGGTGCTGCTGCCTGATGCGATCAGTGATCAACAGGCGGCAGGGATGATGCTGCAGGGGATGACTGTGCAGTACCTTTTGCGCAGCACCTTTCATGTCAAGCCTGGAGATACGATTCTCTTTCATGCCGCCGCCGGAGGTGTCGGCCTGATCGCCTGCCAGTGGGCCAAGGCGCTTGGCGCCACAGTCATCGGTACGGTAGGCAGCCAGGAAAAGGCTGAACTTGCCAAAAACCACGGTTGTGATTTTCCGTTGCTCTACCGAGAGGAGGATTGGGTCGACAGGGTTAAGGAGATCACCGACGGGGAAGGTGTGCCGGTGGTGTACGATTCTGTCGGAGGAGAGACTTTCATGAAATCTCTCGATTGCTTACGCCCATTGGGACTCCTGGCCAGTTTTGGTCAGGCCTCCGGTCCCGTGACATCCTTTGATCCGGGTGTGCTGGCGGCGAAAGGGTCGCTGTTTTTGACCCGCCCGACCTTGATGACCTACACAGCTGATCGTGCTGACCTGCTGGCCAGCGCCGGGGAGCTTTTCGACGTCGTTCAGTCAGGTGATGTGAAAATAGAGGTCAACCAGACCTACCCGCTCAGCGAGGCTGCGCAAGCTCATCGTGATCTTGAAGCCAGGAAAACCACGGGCTCTACGGTGCTGCTTGTCTAGTGTCCCGTACGGGACACCAGGCATGGACACGGTAGTCATTGTCAAAAAAAAGGGGCCCGGAAAAAATTCCGGGCTCCTTGTGCGTTTTGGTTTCCTGTGTTGAGACAGGGGGAGCTTTTAATCGTCGTTCTGGTGTTCGGCAATCTCTTCGTCACTTAAGACCGGTTGTTTCTGTAGTCGCTTGTAATAAAAGTTCTGGCCATAGAGAACCGCTGCCGGGTTGTGCCCGGTTACCCGGTCTTTAACCACCAGGGTTGTAACTGGTGCTTGCGAATATTTATTGAAGAGCATGTCATGGCCTACGCACAAGCCCATGATGATATTCATCTCCATGCCTTCGGCATTCAGTATGCGGGCCTGGGCGATCGGATTGCAGGCGGGTTCAAAAGTTCCTGGCCTGACTTTGTCTTCTTCTGTCAAATTGAGTTCAAGCTTATCTATGCTGCCGGCTTTGCAGCAGGAGGAAAAAGGCTCCAGTCCCTGGGCCCTGAGAATCTCGCATAACCGGTCACACTCATCCAACAGGCCTATACAGGTGGCAATGCCGACCTTTTTGAAGCCCATCAGCTTCGCCAGGGCGATCGTGTCTTCGATTCTTGTCCAGCGAGCGTTGACCGCGTCGGAGCCCGGTACGGGCTGATAGCAAAGGCCCTCGACCTTGGCGGCAACCCGGGCCAGGCGGGCATCAGAATCGTCGCCCCGGTACTTCATGAAGGAATCATAAATGATCTCTGCGTGGGGTTCGGAAGGACAATAGGCAGGTTTGCTGGGTTTGTTTTCCGGGTCGCTCCAGCAATTTGTAGTACCTTGTTTTTTCCAGATTGAACTGCAGCTTGAACAGGTATGTTGAGGCTTTGATGATTTTTTTTGAGACATAAGCTCCTCCATTGCGATGGCAGTTATTCTGGAGGATAACCTGCTGTTCCTGTGATGTCCAGATTCTGTCGAGATGATATTTACCTGCGGGTCTCACAGGTAAAGAAAACCGTTCCGCCGGCGCCCTCGACCCCTTCTGCCCAGATTTGCCCGTTATGCCTGTTGATGACTCTTCTGGCGTTAGCGAGGGTAATAGGATCCTTAGGCAGCTCTGCATCCATGGAGCTGTCGCGAAATGCGTCGAACAGACGTTTGGCCTGTGCGTCACTGTATCCGGTGCCGTTGTCGCGAACAAAGAAAACCTTCTGCTCGTTGCGGTTGAACATGCCGAAATCGATACGCCCCTTGCGAGTCGCCGGAATAAAGCCAATGGCGTTGCTGAAGAGATTGTAAATAATGAGCCGCAGCATTTTCTGATCGCACCAGGCGGTGAGCCATGGTTGAATTTTGAACTCAATGACTCGATCCGGATGTTTTTTCCGTAATTCATCAATGACTTCTTCGGCCAGTTGATCAAGCCTGACTTTTTCCCGGTGCGGTTCGCCGCTGGCAAACTCTGTTAACGCCAGGTTAATGTCGAGCTGCTCATTCAATTTGGCACTGGAGCGGTAAACACTTTCCATGAAAAAACGAGTCTTTTCATCAAAGTCGGTGCTGCACTGGGCTTGCAATAGCTCAAGGGTGCTTGTCAGGGCAGCTGAAGTTTGTCGCAGTTGTCTGGAGAGGTTGTCGTGAAACTCTTCAAGGTCCTGCCTGGCAAGACTCAGATCTTGAATTCGCTGCTGCATGGCCGCTTCTTTCTGTGCTGTTTTCGCCAGATAGTGCATGCCGAGATAAATGGCCGCCAGGATGAAGGTACAGAAAAGAAAGCGTATAGCCACCTCGTGATGGGTGGGCGATAGCAGTTGCTCCCGTACGCTCTCGTTGCCAAAAATGACGGCGTCGAGAATGGCGTCGGATACGATGGCGAAAGGAATCAGAACCATTCCCCAGATGAATAGTCGCAACGATGATTTTTGGGAAAGGGTTCTTGGCAAAAGAGTTGAATGCTCCTTGTTGGAATTCAATCATTTTAATCACAGTAAACTAATATAGCAAGAAGTCTCTCGAGTTCAGTTCATGGCAGACAATAAAAAAGATACGGAGCATTAAAGCGTCCGTATCTTTTTTGAAAGTGAACTATGCGGCAGTACTTGAATCAGGCTGCTGTTCGGCGCTTACTGCCATGATACTTGTTGTTCTTGCCGGTCCATCGGATTGAATCTTTGCCGACATCTGGCCAACCGGAAGAACAACGGAAGCGTTTCACCTGCTCGCCGTTTAACAACAGGATCAGATAATCTTGTTGAGGGGATATTCAACGATCCCTTCGGCACCTAATTCCATGAGTTCCGGGATGATCCTGCGTACTGCTGATTCTTCCATGATCGTTTCAATGGAAACCCAGTCAGACTGGTAAAGGTGCGCAATGGTCGGTCGATTCAGACTCGGCAGAAGCTTGACGATTGCTTCGATCCTGTCACCGGGAGCATTCATCTTCAGTCCGACCATCCCTTCAGCCCGGAGAGCAGACTTCAGCATGGTGTAGATGCGTTCAATCTTGGCCCTCTTCCATGGATCCTCCCAGGCGTCCTTGTTGGCAATCAGGACGGGTACGGATTCCATCAATTCACAGACAATGCGCAGATTATTGGCCTTGATTGTTGAGCCGGTTTCCGTGACTTCAACAATCGCTTCGCACAGCCCTTTGAGAATTTTAGCTTCTGTGGCTCCCCATGAAAATTCAACCTCTACCGGGATGTTGCGTTCGGCAAAGTAGCGTTTGGTGAAGCCGACCAGTTCGGTCGATATGGTCGCCCCTGCCAGATCCTCCGGTTTCTCTACGGTGGAGTCCGGACCGACAACCAGCACCCAGCGGGCCGGGCGACGTGAGACCTTGGAGTAGACCAATTCTCCAACTTCGATGACATCGGAATCGTTTTCGCGGACCCAGTCGCGACCGGCGATGCCGACATCAAGTTTGCCGCGTTCCAGGATCTTGGCCATCTCCTGGGGCCGGACCAGACTGCATTTCAACTCATCATCATCGCTGGTGGGAAAGTAACTTCGTGAAGAGGTCTTTATTTTCCATCCTGCTTTTGCAAAGAGTTCAATGGTCGCACTTTCCAGGCTTCCTTTCGGCAGGCCGAATTTGAGTTCATTTATCATGACAATCCTCAAGATAGCATTAAGGCTGAAAGCCATAAGCTGTACGTTTAGGGTCAGAAGTAAGGACTATTTTTCTTGTAGAGCAAGCCTACAAGCATATAGCTTCTTTACTTTTTCTTGTAAACCTCGTCCGGATCAAAGAGCGGGTTGGAGTGTTCTACCCAGTGATCGTCTTCCCAGCGGACATAGAAACAGCTGCGATTGCCGGTATGGCAGGCCGCCGGTCCGTTCTGCTTGACTTTGATGACCACAGTGTCGGCATCACAGTCAGTCAGGACTTCCACGACATCCTGGGTGTTGCCGGATTCTTCACCCTTCATCCAGTACTTTTGCCGGGTGCGGCTGTAGAACCAGGTCTTGCCGTCGCGCAGCGTATTGGTCAGAGTCTTTTCGTCCATAAAAGCGACCATAAGAACTTCACCGTTTTCATGGTCCTGGATAATGGCAGGGATCAATCCTCCCATTTTTTCAAAATCGATTTTAATCACAGCTGTGTACCTCCCTGGTCAATAAGTGAAGCTTTTTATTACCTGCTCATCAGGGTGGTGTCAACTTTTTGGATTTTATTTGTTGGCGGAAAAGACCTTTGCGGAGGGTGTAACGCGTTCTGTGCCCTCTTCCTCCAGTGGGCTGACAGCCTGTAACAATTATAGATATGCTAACAGCCGTATCTTAAAAATTTGTCACAGCTAGCTGAGTCAAGATCAGCGTAAGAACTATTGATTCAATGCCATGAGAGATCCTTTCACTCATTTTACTCGAGCATATCATGATGTCGTGGCTATGTCAGTTTCGGGGCTTGATTTACGGGATCGAGTCGGTGCTGGTTTATTGCCAACTAATCGGCTTTGATAAATTGGCCATTGATGATTTGTGCGAGATGAAGGCGGGGATTTTTAAGGTCACCGTAACGATCAAAAGAGAGGTCGGACTGTAGTCCGGCAAAGCTTTTGAGCTGTAACAGCTCTTCACGGATCTCTTCGGGGTCTGTGGTTTTTTCAAGAATGCTGAGGATCATCCTGGTTGCATCGTAGGCATGCAGTGCCGGGAAGTTCGGCTCAGTGCGGAATCTTTTCCGGTAGGCCTTGACGAAACCCTGAACCTCTGGAGCCGGATCCGTGAAATCTGCACTTTGGATAATATACAGCCCTCCGATGCTTTTCCCTCCGAATTGAATCAGATCGTCAGAATAGGACCACCCTGTGGCGTAAAGAGGCAGATCAATAGATAATTTTGCCAGTTGCTGACAGATCATGGCTGTATCGACAGCATTGGCGAGAATCAATATCCCTTGCGGCCTGGCCTCTGCTGCCCTTGTCGCCAGGTCAAGAAAGAGCGTTTCGGAACGAATGTCGAAAGGTATTCTGACGACCTTAGATCCCTTGCCCTGCTCGAGTACTTCCTGGAAATGGTCGACCCAGTCTTCCGTATAAGCTTTGTTGCTGAGATCATAGATTGCTGCAACCCGCTTAGTCTCCCGAGACAATAAACGTTTGGCCAGCAATTTTGCAGCTTGAGCGTTGGTGTAATAGACTCTGAAAAAATAATCGTCAATACCATTTAACTGGTTGGTACTGACCGTTGGACTGATTGTGGGGATTCTTGACCAGGTTGATCTCAGGAACGACAGCCACTGCTGTCTGGCTGGTCATCGGACCTATAATTGCGGAAACCTTTTTCCCATACAGGAAATGTACCGCCTGAAGGGCCGTCTCCTTGTGTCCGCGGGTGTCCTGTATGATTCCTTCAACTTGACGGTTTTTGATACCCCCTCTGGCATTGATTTCTTCTATGGCCAGTTGAAATCCGTTCCGCCCGCTGGTGCTCAGGCCGGCGGCGCGAGTCGTCAGGCCACCGAGAAAACCAATGCGGACTGGTTCGGGATCTTTACATCCAGATTGTAACAGCAGGCAGCTTATCAGGGTGATGGCAAAAAGATGAGAACGCATTTCAACCTCACGGATCTAAATTGCTGCGAGATTACCAGTTTCTCATGATCTTTGCAATAACGCAGGCTAATTAGTCCTTGTTACTTTTCACTGTTTTGTAGCATAGGAATATTGTTGCCTGCAGAGATCGGTTTGTTTACTGGGCCATCATGATGTAGATGAAGACGAGCGGAAAAAGGCACAGGGTGATGCCGACCAGGGCGTTTATGGCCATGGCGATGGTCATGGCCACTTTATTCCTGACGATCTCTTCCCCGGTCTCCAGGTCAACGAAGCCGACTTGCAGGGGAAAGCCGCAGTGCAGACGTGTCTTGCCGCCCATGTAAATGTGGGTTGTCAGTTTGAAGCCAATATAGAAACCGAAAGATACGCTGCTGATGGCGATGAAGAGCAGCGCCCCCCTGAAGGCGTGGTCGCTTTGCATCAACTGATAGAGTCCGGTGACGTTGAAGTAGGTCACGATGACGGCGTTCAGGAATGTCAACCAGCGAGCTGCCTCCCAGAGGATGTAAGGCCTCGGCCACCTTGACTCTCTCCTGCGATTGACTCTGCGCAGGATTTCTTCCTGAGGCATACCGCGTTCCCGCAGGACCCAGGCAATCGATTCATTGTCGCCATCTTCATAGTCTGTCATTAAATCAAGCAGGTAGGTTGTGGGAAGGTCGCGAAGATGTTCGAGGTATTTCTGGTCGCCGATGTTCATGATTCTTTGTCTTTATCCTTTATGGTCTGTTCAGCAGACCCTGGGTGCGAGAACGCCGCTGCTGTCCGGGGTGAAGTCCGTCAGCAGGGCAGAGACATTGCCGCAGACGTCCAGTAAAGCCCTCTTGTTATAAGCTTGCGCCGGGAAAAGTCCCCATACCGGTTTTGGCCAGGCCAGATCGTTCTGGTAACGGACAATGTGATGGATATGAAGTTGTGGAACCATGTTGCCGAGGGCTGCAACATTCAACTTGTCGGCCTGAAAGATTTTTACCAGGACCTGAGAAAGTTGAGAGGATTCTTTCAGGAGTTGACGCTGATCACTCTCTTCAAGTTCGAAAATTTCCCTGACCTGAGAACGACGTGGCACCAGTATGAACCAGGGATAGCTGCTGTCGTTGCACAGCAACAGTCGGCAGAGCGGAAAGTCGCCGATTGTAACAGTGTCTTGAGCCAATTGTGGATGAAGCTCGAACATATTCAATCCTTAGCCTTAGTCTGCTGACATTAACTTTGACTGCAGGTTCTGAAGTCAAGCAGCAGCTTGCTGTTCAGTTCGTTGATTGTCAGGAGCTCGAGAAGTTCGTTTCTGCTTGTGACCTTACTCACCTGGCAGGTTTGTTCCAGCCAGACCATGATGGCAAAATTTCCGGAGAGCGACCAGCCTTTTTCACGATCCATTGATTCGAGCAGCGTCTTCTCAAGCTTTTGGCCAAAGTCCTGGGTTTCTGCAACATAATGGCTTGGCCAGGCCACAATCTGCCGGTCGAGACTGCTTTCATAGGCCTGTTTGTCCCAGCTGTCCAACTCTGAGAAGTCCACAGTGCACCAGGCTGCCGGTCGCGTTGACAGCAAGGCCCGGCAGGCAAGTGGCCGTAACGGATAAATTGAACAGGAGCCTTGCTGATTTAAAAATGGGCAGGGCCCCAGCTTTTGCTTATGCTCTTTCAGGTACCTTTTCAGGTTGCCCCAATCCTTATGGTTTTTTTTGATCCGTTCTACATAAGCAACCAGTTCCGCTGTTTGCTGCGCCGACAATTCTGCTGCCACAGCGACAGCTTCCGGCAAGGTCGCGTGCACTGCCAGATGGCAGCAGCCGGAGCAGCCGTCCCGGCAATAAAGCGGTTTCCCAGCTTCGCGATAAGAGGCGAACCATGCAGCGAAAAAGGTGGCAAATTGTTGATGTTCTTTCAACGGGCAGCTCATTTGAGAGAACTCCGGGTTCGGTGTTGTGCCTTTGCACTGCAACAGTTTAGTCTTTTCAGTACGTTGACTCAAAAGATAAATCAACTGCTTTGTTAATAAATTGCCGAAGACAACTCAAGGTCGTCTGCCATTGCCACAGTTTTTATCTCTTGCAATTGACTATTGGTTTGGTTTAATAAGAAAGTAACTTGGAAGCTTGTGTCTGGTGAAATAGCCGATAAAAGCTGTAAGGCTCATTAGTTATGACGTTGTGCCGCGTGGGCAGGGGGCCTGTGCGGAGCTCTTGGCTTTTGAGTGAATTGGACAGACACAACCAACAACAATGCTCATAAGGCTTGAGCAGAAAGAAGGAGAAGTAGAATGGCAGAAGGAACAGTGAAATGGTTTAATGATGCGAAGGGGTTCGGGTTTATCACTCAAGATGATGGACCTGATGTGTTTGTGCATTTTTCGACAATTCAGGGGGACGGTTTCAAATCTCTGGCTGAAGGTGAGCGGGTTACCTTTGATGTTGAAGACGGCCCGAAAGGTCTACAGGCTTCCAATGTTGTCAAAGGCTGAGACCAATAAACTAAACTTATTAAAACGGGCTCCGCAGAATTCTGCGGAGCCCGTTTTTTATTGGTATTGAAGCGCAAATTCAGAAAAAGGGGCCACAGCTGTTGGCCGTTCTTAATAAGGCTGGATCTGATGTCTATTGTCATGAGCACAAGACCGCCCGACGCCACTTGCGAACGGCATTAATCAGGTAAATCCGCGAACTCTTGCTCAGGTCATCTGCAGTCAGGGTCCGCTCTTCTATCACTCCGCGCGACAACAGGTGCTCTCGATAGGTTCCCGGCAGGAGGCCAGAGTTGACCGGAGGGGTCAGTAACTGCCCCGAGATTTCAAGCACCAGGTTCGCCGTACAGCATTCAGTAATCTCTCCCCGTTCATTCCACAAAACCACTTCATCGGCATTTTTCGCTTCAGCAAGGCGACGTTCATAGAGCTGTCTTCGGCTGGTCTTGTGATAGAGCAGGATCTCTTTGGAATTAACCGGATCGGCAGCCAGGCGAATCTTTACTGATGTCGATGTTGTCGCGGCAAGGGGGACGCAAGTGCTTTCCAGAAGGCCATCTTTGTGGAGGAGAAGTCGCACCCTCTGCGGTGTTGCAGGAAAGTTGTTCGCCAGCCCTTGCAGATATTCGACAACCTGCTCTGCTGAACAGGGGAAATTGAAGTATTCCGCGGAGGCCTGTAGTCGCGACAGGTGTTCAGACAAGATGAAATAGCCCTTTCCAGGTGTCCATCGCAAGGTTTCAATCAGGGCGAAGTCGCTCTGCGGTTGTTTGAGGACTTCCGCTTTGGCAAGACACTCCTGATATTCCTCGCGACTGTCCGAATCCCAGGTGATACCTGCACCTACGCCATAGCTGGCGATATTGTTTTGTCGATCGATCAAAAGGGTTCTGATCGCGACGTTGAAGAGCGTCTGCCGTCCAGGTGCCAGCCAGCCAAAGGCTCCGGTATAAATGTTGCGGGGCTGCTCTTCGGTCGCAGTGATGATCTGCGTGGTTTGCGCTTTGGGGGCGCCGGTGATCGAAGCGCAGGGAAAGAGGGCCTGAAAAATCTCTGCCAGGCTTGCCTGACTGCGAGCAGTGACTGTTGAAGTCAATTGCCAGACGGTGGGATATTTTTCCAGGGAGCAGATGTTTTCCGTTGTTATTTCTCCGGGAGGCGCAAGACGACCGAGGTCATTGCGCACCATGTCGAGGATCATGATGTTCTCAGCACGATTTTTGTTCGATTCCAGCAGTGCGTTCGCCAGGCGACGATCTTCTGCGAGGGTTCGACCTCTAGGTGCCGTTCCCTTCATCGGCCGCATGGTCAAGTGCTTTCCGTCCCTGCGGAAGAACAGCTCCGGCGAGGCAGAGCAGATGGCCCAGCGCTTACTTTGCAGGAAGCCGGCGCCACTGGCTTGTTGACCATGCACAAGCTGCAGGAAGAACTCCCAGGGATCCTGTGTGAAGCGGCTGCTCAGCGGAAAGGTCAGGTTGACCTGGTAGGTCTCACCACGGGCGATGGCGGCGCGAACTTTGTCGATTTTTCTGGAGAAGGTTTCAGCAGTTTCCTGCACTTGCCAGTCCGGGAGGTTTGTTGGTCTCGCAGTCGCAGGCAGCTTTATCTGTTCTGCCTTTGTAAAGAGGCCAAAGCGCAGCAAGGGGAAATCGCTCGGTGCATGGGTTTTGAGGGCATAATCAAATGCTGGCGCGGCCTCGTAGCTGACATGCCCTGCAGCATACAGGCCCTCTTGCTCGACACCTTGTTCAATCTTGTCCAGAGCGGGAAGAACGTCTTCGAGACGATGGACTTCGATCTCTTCAATAGGATCAGAAAAGCGCAGCCAGTGGCCTGTTTGCGGATCGTAGAGAACGGCTAGCGAGGGCATGGTGGTTTGTTCTTCAAAAGAGTTATTCGAACTGCGCCTGAAAGGCTTTCAGTTGGCTGCTGACCTCATCCAGCTCGGCACGCAGTGCAGCGACCTCTTCTTCCAGCCTGGTGATACGGTCATTCTCTGCCGCAACCTTCAGCCTGGCCGGCTCTGTGGGCAATGCAGAGGATCTCCTCGATTTCCTGGAGTGCCGGACAGAAGATGGGCAAAGCGATGTTCCTTGCGTCCCGCCTGGCGCGGCAGGCGCATCACCAGGGGCTCTTCCCGCTCCATCAGGTTTTGCAACAACTCTTCGACGGCCTGGAGATCGCCGATCGGACACATCCTTTCGGCTCGGTTGCGCAGTTCACCGACGGTTTGTGGCCCGCGCAAAAGCAGTTCGGCCAGGATCGCCAGGTCTTCCGGGTCCAGATTCAGAACAGCTTCCAGGTTATGGCAGTATTTGGCGGCGCGAACGCCTTCGGCCGACTGGTGTGCCATCTGCTTTTGCCGCAGGCTGTCGAGGGCCCGGATCACATCGGTCTCTTCGAGCAGCATTACCGGGTCACGGTTCGACTTCTGATTACAGGCATTGGTCAATGCGTTGAGGGTTAAGGGATAGTATTCGGGGGTCGCCAGGTCTTTCTCGACCAGGCAGCCCACAACCCTTGCTTCGATCTCATCAAGCAGACGTTCCATAATGAGCCTCTTGTTCATTCAATGTTGAAGGATGTTTTAATCATAGCCAGATAACAATGAAATGCCAAGGCGAGAAGCTGAGCCTTTGCTCACGGCTCTCTGACGGTTTTATCGTTTCCGGGGTCGTTTTGTCTGCTTCCTGGCGGGCGTCGTGAGCTTTCTGCGGTCCGCTCTGTTCGTTGACCAAGCAGGGTCGTGATCAAATCTTCCCGACCACACTGCCTGAGAGCGGCCAGCACATCCTTGCGGCTTTCGGGCAGGTGCCAGAGCAGCAGGGCTTTTTGCTGTCGCCGCTCATTTGGATGAAGGGGGACGTGGATGACTTCGCCGCTGAAGGGGTCGCGACCGGTATGATAGATACAGGTGGCCAGGCTGCCCGGGGTGGGAGTGAACTCCTGAACCTGCTCGACGCGCAAGTTGTGCTGCTTGAGAAAGAGGGCGACATCGATCATGTCGTTGAGCGTGCAGCCGGGATGCGAGCTGATGAAGTAGGGCACAACAGCCTGCTTTTTCCCCAGGCTCAGGCTCTGCTCACGGAAATTTCTGCAGGAATTGTTCAAACACCTGAGGCCCCGGTTTGCGCATGACTTTCGTGACCTTCGGGCTGGTCGACTCCGGAGCGACTTTGAGCAGTCCGCCGACGTGATGTTTGACCAGGTCGGCAAAATAATCCGGTTGCCGATTGAGCAGGTCGAACCGAATCCCCGAGGCGACGAAGAGGTGCTTGACGGCCGGATTTTTGCGCAAGCTTGCGGAGCAGGCTCGACGGCTCGATCATCGCGGGTGTCGAGATGTTTACAGATCTGCGGGTAAAGACAGCTTTCACGACGACAGGCCGCCTGGGCTTGCGGATTGCTGCAGCGCATGCCGTACATGTTCGCCGTCGGGCCGCCGACATCGGTAACCGTGCCGCGAAAATCCGGGTGCAGGCTCAAACGGTCAAGCTCTTCCTGCACCGATTGCTCGGAGCGTGACTGAATCGTTTTGCCCTGATGATGGGTAATGGCACAGAAGGCGCAGCCGCCACAGCAGCCGCGGTGACTGGTGATGGAGAACTTGATCTGCGCGTAAGCCGGGATCGGCTTCCCGGTAGGAAGGATGCGGCAGCTTGGTAAAGGGCAGGGCGTAGATGCGGTCGAGCTGCTCTTCGTCAAGCGGCATGGCCGGCGGGTTAACCACCAGCTGTCGGCTGCCGTGCTCCTGGACAAGCACCCTGCCGCTGAAAGGGTTCTTCTCCTCGGCGGCCAGCTTAAAGGCTTTGTTGTAAGCGTCTGTGCTTGAGCTGACCTCCTCATAGGAGGGTAAAACGACAACCTTGTCCGGTGCTGTTTTGGCCAGATAGGCTGTGCCGCGTAAATCTGTGATGGTTTCGAAGGCTTCGCCTGCCAGCATGCGCTTGACGAGCGCTGCGAGAGCGGTCTCGGCCATGCCGAACAGCAGCAGGTCGGCCTTGCTGTCGACCAGCACCGAGCGCCGGACCTTGTTGTCCCAATAGTCGTAGTGAGCGAGGCGGCGCAGGCTCGCCTCAATCCCTCCGATCACAGTGGGCAGTCCTTTGAAGGCGCCTTTGACTGCAGCGGTATAGGCGATAACTGCTCGGTTCGGACGAGCTCCACAACGTCCTCCCGGAGTGTAGGCATCATCGTTGCGCACTTTCTTGGCCGCGGTGTAATGATTGACCATGGAATCCATGGCGCCCGCAGAAATTGCCGCGAAGAGCCGTGGTCGTCCCATGACTTTGAAGGCCTCAGGGTCACGCCAGTCCGGCTGTGCCAGGATGCCGACCCGCAAGCCTTCGTCCTCGAGCAGACGCGCGAGGAGAGCGGTGCCGAAAGAGGGATGGTCGATATAGGCGTCCCCGGTGATGAAGAGCACATCGAGTTCGTCCCAGCCTCTCTCGGCCATCTCAGCGCGGCTGCACGGAATAAATTTATGCTGGCTGGTTTTGCTCACAGATGGCCTTACTTCTTCTGTGCTTTGTTGATCAGCTCGTAAATGGCCTCGGCCATCAGCCGATAGCCGGTTGCGTTGGGGTGAATGGTGTCGTTTTTCATGCTGTTGTCACCGAGCAGATCGACAAGAATATCATTTTGCAGGGGGATACTGTATTGTTTGGCAATCTCTTCGTAAAATTCCGGCACCTGCAGGCCGAAACCGAGTTTTGGTACCCCGACCAGGACAACATCAGCTCCCCTTGACCGGATCAGTTCGATCATCGCTTTGAGGTTGCTTATGGTGGCTGATTTGTCCAGCCGCCGTAGAAAATCGTTGCCGCCGTGACAGAGGATAACCAGTGTCGGATTATATTGGTCCAATACGGAAGGCAGGCGCTTAAGTCCGGCTGCGGAGACCTCACCTGGAATGCCCAGATTTATAACCGGTCTGCCGAGCAGCTCAGAGAGCACGGCCGGGTAGGATTGTCCCGTAGAGGCTCCAGTGCCGTGGGTGAGGCTGTCACCGAAAGCCAGCACCACGCTCTCCTGGTTGAGCGGTTTGATGCCAGGTCCGGAATCACAGCCGGTGAAGGTCAGGATAGAAAAAAAGAGGGTGAAAATGACGAAAATGTTTCGACGCATGATGACCTCGTGTCAAGATGTGGCTGCGGACCAATCTGAACCCATCATGGCATAGATGGCACTTGTAAAGGAATCCCCCTGTTGGAACAGTGGCTATTGGACTATGGCTATCCCGGGCTTTTTCTGCTCAGCTTTCTGGCCTCCACCCTGGTGCCTCTTGGCAGTGAGTGGCTGCTTGGCTGTACTGCTGCTAATGGCTTCGATCCCCTGGCGGTCGTTGCGGTGGCAACGGTCGGCAACAGCTGTGGCGCGCTGACAACTTATGCCCTTGGGCTCTGGGGAGGCCCTTACTGGTGCACCGTCTCTTACGCATCAGCCAAGAGAGCCAGCAAGCGGGCGGAATATCATTTGCCCGTTATGGCAGCTGGGCATTGCTCTTCTCCTGGCTGCCGGTCATCGGTGATCCCCTCTGCCTGGTTGGCGCTGCAGGTCGGCTTCTGGCGGTTTGTCCTGTTGGTGTCTTCGGCAAGTTTGTTCGTTATCTGGTGGTGGCCAACATGTTCTTGGAAAAGCTTAGCTGCGTTATACGCTGGTGGCAAAGCTAGCATATGAAGGCAGATAAAATCTGATGGCGTCAAATCTACAAAACATTATCATCGTCTATTTGGCATAAAATACATTTTTTATGAAATGTGTAAACGCTGACACTCCTATCCTTATCCGCCCTGATCAGATTTTATCTGCGTTCAATATCTTTTGATTTCAAGGTTTAAGGCTATGGACAAAGACTTCTGGCACAGACGTTGGCAAAATAACGAGATCGGCTTTCATTTGACCGATCCTCACCCTTTTCTGCAGAAATTTTTCCCGCTTCTGCAAACACAACCGACAGACACGATTTTTGTCCCACTCTGCGGCAAGAGTCCCGATCTGGTCTGGCTGCGAGAAGCAGGTCTCAAGGTTGTCGGCATCGAGTTGAGCCAAACAGCCGTCGAAGCTTTTTTCGCCGAAAATGACCTGCCCGGGCAATGGACCCACAAGACCCTGTCCCTTTTTGCGAGGCAGAAGGTTACAAGCTCTACTGCGGCGATTTCTTCAACCTGTCCGCAACTGACGTTGAGCGGCATCAGCGCATACTACGATCGCGGTGCGCTGGTGGCCCTGCCGCCGGAGATGCGCATTCGTTATGCGGCTCATCTGTCCGCCCTGATTCCGCCGGCAGGACGTATCCTGTTGATTGGCTACAGCTACGACCAGAGTGAGACGAAAGGTCCGCCTTTTTCGGTGTCGCAGCAGGAGCTGGGAGAACTTTTCGCAGAAAATTTCCGGGTTGAACCTTTGGCAGAAGAGGATGCCCTCTGGTCACATCAGGGTCTTGCTGCAAGGGGTGTTACGCAGTTGACGGAATACGCTGTGCTGCTGACGAGAAAATAGCCCACTCAGAGCGCCTTGTTCGTCTTCCTCTGCCACGCTGAGCGGTTCTTCCAGAGCGTGTTCCACTGAATAAATCGCCAACCCCGTCCAGATGAAAAGAAAGCTGATCAGGTGGCCACGGCTGAAGTCTCGTTGTAGAGACCAACGGCCAGGATAAAGTGCAGACTTGGCGTGAGGTATTGCAGAAAGCCGATCGTCGTCAACTGCAAACGGCGTGCTGCGGCGACGAAGAGGAGCAACGGAATGGCGGTGACGACACCGGAGAGAGGCAGGAGCAGGTCGAGCGCAAAGTCCCGGTCAGAAAGGCACTGTGCTGTTGGGTCGTCAGATAAATAATGTAAGCGAGGGCAAAGGGGCCGAGCAGGAGCGTCTCCACGGTCAGGCCGATCATCGCTTCGACGCGTGCCACTTTGCGCAAGCAGCCCGTAGAGGCCGAAAGAGGCGGCAAGAATCAGGGCAATCCAGGGGAATCTGGCCGTGATGAAAGGTCAGGTTCAGGACGCCGATCAGGGCGAGCAGAACACTGAACATCTGCCAGCGATTCAGACGCTCACGTAAAAAGATAAAGCCGAGCAGAACACTCAGGAGTGGCGTGATGAAATATCCCAGGCTGGACTGGAGGACTTCGCCATGCTGGACGGCGTAGATGAAGACCAGCCAGTTGGTGGCGATCAGGAGGGTTGAGCCACAGAGGGTCAGCAGGACCTGGCGGTTCTGCAGAGTGTGTGCCAACCTGTCCCAGTTGACGGCGGCATGCGACCAGGATCAAGAGGAAGATCACTGACCAGAAGATGCGGTGGCAGACAATTTCGAGAGGGGCGGACACCTTCGAGGGCCTTGAAAAAGATCGGGAAGGAGCCCCAGATCAGATAAGCGGCCAGGCCCAAGCAGCACGCCGATGCGCGAGCTTTGTCTGCCTCTGACTGGTGTCGCCTGACTGTCGCCCGCAGGGGGCCCGGTTAATTTCATCGGTTCTCATCATTAAAGAGGGACACTTCATTTGAAGTGTCCCTCTCTCTGTCAGGTTGATGGCTTGATACCTGTTATTTCTTCTTTTGGGCTTGCTTGAAGAGGTCGGCGAAGGAGCCCATGCCGCCGGAAGCTTTCTCTTCGTAGGAGGTCTCCATCTGACTCCTCTGCTTTGTCGCGGACCGAAGCCAGGGAAATCCTCTTCTCGTCCAGGTCGACCTTCTCCACGATGACCTGTATTTCCTGGCCGAGCTTCAACACATCCTGGGGATGCTTGATACGCTGGTCACCACCGATCTGCGAGATGTGCAGCAGACCGTCAATGCCTTCTTCCAGGGTGACAAAGGCGCCGAACTTGGCCAGACGTGACACTGTGCCGGTATGGGCCGATCCTGGAGGGTAGCTGGCTTCGACCTTGCTCCATGGGTTGGCGAGGGTGTCTCGCAAGCTGAAGGAAAATTTCTCGTTCTCCCAGTCACATTTTTTAACGGCAACTTCGAGCTCCTGTCCAACCTGCAGAACCTCTTCAATATCCTCCACCCGGCCGTAGGAAATCTCCGAGATCGGCAGTAGTCCCTCAAGACCGCCGATGTCAATAAAGGCGCCGAAGTTACGGATGTTGGTGATGGTGCCGGAGACGACCATGCCCTCTTTGAGGGTTTTCATCAGTTCGGCTTTTTGCTCACGACGTTCTTCATCGAGAATGACCCGGTGTGAGACGACGATGTTGCGACCCTGCTCACTGAACTGGCTGATGCGGAAGGAGCGGGTGGTGCCGATGACGTCGGCAGATTCCTCCTGGCGACGCAGACCCAGCTGGGAGAAGGGGCAGAAGGCGCGGACATTGCCCGGCAGTTTGACCTCGTAACCGCCCTTGATCTCTTTTTCGATGCGTCCTTCCACGGGGATCTCACTGCGCCAGGCTTCTTCCAGTTGAGCCGTACCGGAAGAGCCGCCACCGAGTCGGGTGGTGAATCGCAGCTCACCGCCTTTACGGGACATGAAAAAGGCGCTGACCTTGTCACCTACGGCAACGGTCAGGTTGCCTTCGTCATCAAGGAGCTCTTTACGGTCGAGAACCCCTTCACCCTTTTGGCCCACATCGAGAAACAGCCATTCGCTGCCGATCTGCAAAACAGTGGCATCAATCTTCTGGCCTGGTTCAAGTTGGCTTTTGCCAACCATGCTCGCTTCGAACATCTCGGCAAAACTGCTTTCTTCACTCATCTCCTGATCGTCAAACGTTTCGTCGCTCATCAGCTTCCTCGTTTAGATTTATGGTTGTCCTTCGTCATTATAGGCATGTTTATCACCGCTGTCATGACTTAAGAAGCAACCTTTGCGCTTAATCTCTCGATTTATGTGCGAAACCTGTTATTGTGCCTGCAGTTGAGATCGATAAGAGCGCGTTCTCATCAATCGATATTGAAGATATGGACAGGATATGAATAATCATGACGTTATCGTCATCGGCGGCGGCCCGGCCGGGCTCTTCGCCGCCGGTTTCGCCGCCCGCAAGGGCGCCAGGGTGCTGTTGCTGGAGAAGAATGCCCACTGTGGGGCAAAGATCCTGATTACCGGCAAGGGGCGTTGTAATGTTACGCACAGCGAGGATGACCCGCGCAAGTTCGTTGAACACTTCGGGCGCAATGGTCGCGCTTTGCTGACGGCGCTCTATGCTTTCGGCGTCAAGGACGTGGTGGCTTTTTTTGAAGAACAGGGCGTGCCGCTGAAAATAGAGCGTGGTGGTCGCATTTTTCCCGACAAAGGTGAGGCGAAGGATGTGCAGAAGGCTGTGATCGCCTTTGCCCGTGACGCCGGAGTTGAGATTCGCACTTCCTGTACGGTGAAAAAACTGCTGATCGAAGATGATGTCATCAAGGCTCTGGAGACAACTGCCGGTACTTTTTCGGCGGACAAGATCATTGTTGCGACCGGCGGGCTTTCCTATTCGGAGACCGGTTGCACGGGTGATGGTTATGCCTGGGCCAAAGCCTGCGGGCATCGCGTGGTGAAGCCGGAACCAGCCCTGGTGCCGGTGAAGCTTGAGGACGCCTGGACGGCCGAGGTCAGCAACTTCAACCTGAAGAATGTCCGGATTTCGCTCTGCGTTGATGGCAAAAAAGTCGATGAGCGTTTCGGTGAAGCTTTTTTTACCCGCGCTGGAATCGGCGGGCCGATCATTCTTGATATGAGCAGCCGGATCCGTGATGAGCTCAAAAACGGCGAGGTGAAGCTTCTCCTCGATCTCAAACCCGCGGTTGCAACGGAGCTGTTTGACAAACGCCTGCAGCGGGAACTGGCTGAGCAGAGCAACCAGGAGTTTGGCAAATCACTCGGCGGCCTGCTGCCGCGAGACATGATCGCGGTCTTTTTGCGACTGGTAGGCATTGATCCGAAAAAGAAGTGTCACTCGGTGACAAGGGTGGAAAGGCAACGTTTGCTGAAACTCTTCAAAGGGCTGGAGTTGAGTGTCTCCGGCTGTGCAGGCTTCCGTAAGGCGATTATTACTTCCGGCGGCGTTTCCCTGAAAGATATCGATATGCGCAGTATGCGCTCGAAGTTGGTCAGAAATCTGTTCTTCGCCGGTGAAATGATCGACCTTGATGGCCCTACCGGCGGGTTCAACCTGCAGGAGTGCTGGTCGACCGGATACCTCGCTGGGGTTAGTGCTGCAGAGCATAGCAGGTGCTGACGGCTTTGTTTACGTCCACAAACCTGTTAAACTGATATTCTTATCTGGGGTCTTGAGCTTTCCCATGGAAAGAAAGTTCGGACAAACTTTTACTGAAGATACGGGAGGTAACTAATGCAGGATTGGGGCAATGGTCCCTCGAGTGAAGACTTTGAAAAAAAAGTCATCGAGATTAAAAACCATTTCAAAAATAAATTTGGTCCGCAAAAAGGTCTCTTGCCGATCTTGATCGTGATTTTCCTGGTCATTATTGGCGGATACAGCAGTATGTACGAGGTTGACACGGAAGAGACCGGCGTCGTACTGCGCTTCGGCAAGTTCTACAGTTTTGCTGAACCGGGACTGCATTTCAAATTGCCTCTCGGCGTTGACCGGGTCTACCTGGTGCAGACCGGGCGAGTTCTCAAAGAGGAATTCGGTTTCCGCACCGTCAAGCCCGATGTCCGTACGACCTACACCAAGAAAGGACTCGAAGAAGAGTCCCTGACCTTGACCGGTGACCTGAACGTCAGTGATGTCGAGTGGATTGTCCAGTTTCAGGTCTCAGACCCTTTCAAGTTCATCTTTCGTATTAAAGATCCGGTCGGGACCATTCGTGACATCTCTGAAGCCATGGTCCGCAAGGCGATCGGCAACGCCAATGTCACCGAGGTCTTGACCACGGAACGTGCCTTGCTGGCCAACGAAATCCAGCAGAATCTGCAGTCGACCCTGAATAATTATGATATCGGTGTGCGCATCGTCACGGTCAAGTTCCAGGATGTCACGCCGCCCGATCCGGTCAAGGCCGCTTACAACGAGGTCAACGAGGCTGAACAGCAGCGGGAAAGCCTGATCTTCCAGGCCCGCGAGCAGTTCAACCGCGAAGTGCCGCGAGCGCGGGGTGAAGCCAAGAAAGTCCTGCAGGAAGCAGAAGGCTATGCTGTTGAGCGGGTCAACAAGGCCCGCGGCGAGACCAACCGCTTCCTTGCCCTGCTGACCGAGTATCGCAAGGCGCCTTCGGTGACCCGGAGCAGGATTTACCTGGAAACACTTGAAGAAGTCCTCCCCCGCCTGGAGGAGATCTATGTTATGGACGCCAAAAATGCCGGGGCTCTGCCGCTGCTGCCCTTGCGCAAGGCGTTGGAAGGAGGGGCCAAATAATGAAAGCACCTGTTATCTTTGTCATTATTATTGCTGTGCTGTTTGTCGGTGTGGATGGCCTCTACGTGGTTAACGAAGCGGAGCAGGCGATCGTCACCCAGTTCGGCAAGCCGGTGGGTGATGTTTCCGGACCCGGCTTGCACTTCAAGATCCCTTTTGTGCAGAAAGTCAGTCGCTTTGAGAAACGCATCCTGAAATGGGACGGCGATCCGAACCAGATCCCGACCAAGGACAAGCGGTTTATCTGGATCGATACCACCGCGCGTTGGCGGATCAAGGACCCCCTGCTTTTCTACACGACGGTCGCCACCGAGCGGGGTGCCATGAGCCGCCTCGACGATATCATTGATTCGGTGGTGCGTGATGCCGTCTCCGGTCGCCTGCTGGTGGAGCTGGTCCGCGGCAGCGATTACCAGGCCCAGGAAGGCGGCGGCGAAGAACGCTTCGAGGTCGAAGGTGTCGAAGTCGCCAAGGAGAATCTGGTCGGACGCGAAGAGATTATGGCCGGAATCCTCGAAAAGGCCCGCGCCAATACCCCCGATTACGGTATCGAACTGCTCGATGTGCAGATCAAGCGGATCAACTACGTCGAGCAGGTCAGAACCCGGGTCTACGAGCGGATGATCAACGAGCGCAAGAAGGTTGCCGCCCAGTACCGCTCCGAGGGGGAAGGCGAGAAGGCCGATATCCTTGGCCAGATGGAGCGCGAGCTCAAGGAGATCAGCTCCGAGGCCTATCGCAAGGTTCTCGAAGTGCGGGGTGGTGCAGATGCCGAGGCTGCGGCTATTTACGCCGAGGCCTATAACCAGGACAAAGAGTTCTATGCTTTCCTGAGAACCCTGGAATCCTACAAGAAGTCGATTCAGAAAAATGGCCGGTTGGTGATTTCCACCGACTCGGATTATTATCGCTATCTGAAAGAAGTGAAGTAAGCGATCGACCCGTTTGTTTTGCAACATGATTAAGGGGACTGGCTCCGCAGGTGCCTGTCCCCTTTCTTTAACGGACTCTTCATGGCCAAACCCTGGAAGACAATAGCAGAGTGCTGATACCGATGAAGGTGTGCTCGAACTGCGGCAGCGCGATGAGCGCGATTTCCTGATCACCGTTGGTGGCCTGGTGTTGATGAACAGCATGGCGAATCGCTCCGAGGTGGTCCTTGGACAACTCGGCTGCCAGCATCTGCAAGAGCCATTCCGCGCCCCGGGTGCTGGTGGGCGGGCTCGGTATGGGGTGCACTCTCCGGGCGGTGCTTGATTCTCTGCCGTCATCCGCAGAGGTCGTCGTCGCAGAACTCAACCCGATCGTGCTGGAGTGGTGCCGGGGGCCCTTGGCCGCTTTGACCGATGGCGCTGCCAGCGATCCCCGGGTTCGCGTCGAGATCAGTGATGTGGCCGAGCTGGTGCGCAACACGGCCCGCAACGGGAGGCTCGGAAAAATTTGATGCCATCGTCTTTGACCTTTACAAGGGACCGCATTATCATACCCACAAGATCAAGGACCCGCTCTACGGCAGTCGCGCGATCGACAATGTGAAAGCGGCCCTGAAACCCGGCGGGGTTTTTTCCGTCTGGGGCGAGAATTATGACGAGGGCTTTGACAAGCGTCTCTGCTCCGCCGGCTTTAGCCGTCAGTCACGAGCGTCCCGGACGGGGAGGCCTTCGCCACGTGGTGTTCCTGGCGAAGCTGCCAGCCCCCAGGAGCGGAACAAGCGCCGACTCACAGGAAGAAGTGAGCGGACTTTTTCGCGGCCACTGACGATTAAAGATCTTTACAGGGAAAACAGATATTGACAGGGAAAAACATGGCCTTTCGATCAACCCCTGATCTTTATTCCTCATACCTTGACCAATTAGTCGCTGCTGACATCGGGCGTACCCGGCTTGATGCTCCGCTCGCGGAGCATAACAGCTGGCAGATCGGCGGTCCCGCGGATCTGCTGGTTGAGCCTGAAACGATTGACTCAGGTGGCGCGCGTGGTCTCTTTTGCCCATTGTCATAGCATCCCCCTGCTGGTCATCGGGCAGGGCACCAACCTGCTCTTCGATGATGCCGGTTTGCGCGGTATTGTCCTCAAGCTCGGGAATAACCTGTCCACGTGTTCAGGTCTCAAGATAACCGGATTATTGCCGAAGCCGGAGCCTGGGTGCCTGGCCTGGCCCGCAAAGCGATGCTGGCCGGCCTGGCCGGCCTGGAACATACCATCGGCATCCCCGGAACCATTGGCGGCCTGGTTTTGATGAACGGCGGCAGTCAGCGTAAAGGCATCGGCGAAAACGTGCGTCGGGTCTGGATTGTCGATCAGGACGGCCGAGCAGCTCGAACTCACGCGGGAAGAGTGCGCCTTTGCCTATCGCAGCAGCGCTCTGCAGGGTCGCGGCGCCGTGGTGGTCAAGGCGGAACTTGAGTGTGAACGTCAGGAGTCACAACAGATTCGACAGACTGATGCTGGCAGATTTACGTGAGCGTCGGCGCAAATTCCCGCGTAAGCAGCCGAACTGCGGTTCGGTTTTTCTCAGCACCAGCGAAATGCACGCCAGCGTCGGCCCCCCCGGCAAGGTCATTGAAGAGGCCGGGCTGAAAGGGACACGCATCGGCAATGCCGAAGTCTCTCACCAACACGCCAATTTTATCGTCAATCTCGGCGGCGCCACCTCTGCAGAAGTTTTGAACCTGATAGCGCATATCCGCAAGGTTGTGCAGGAACGGATCGGCTTTGAACTGTGCTGTGAAGTCCGCTACGTGAGTCCGGGTGGGGACATCATCCCTGCTCATCAAGCCGCAACCTGAAGCCTGGGCCTTTCGGGCTGACAATGCGTCTACCCGTTTATCCTCTTAGTGGGGTGGTTATGAACGATCGTAATGAAGTCATTCTGGAAACAAAGATGTTCGGGTCCGCATTATGCTCCTCGAAGCCGGGGAGGCGACGGCCTGGCACTTTCATACCGAGGTGACAGACCGGATGCTCTGCCTGGAAGGCTCGATTGCCGTTGAGTATCAGGACCCCGAGGAGCGCATCATGCTTGCTTGCGGAGAGCGTTGTGAGGTTGCCGTAAAGCGGCGGCACAGGGTCGTCAACCTGTCCTCGGAGACGGCAAAATACCTGCTGGTCCAAGGGGTCGGTCGCTATGATTTTAATACTGTTGATTAGGGACTGTCTCCGCAGTTAAGGGGACTATCCCTGGTTTTAGAGTTTTGCTAAATATTCAGAGATGTCTGACAACTCGGGGACAGCCCCGTGGGATGCCGGGACAGTCCCCTTTCTTCAACGCAGCGGATCAAAAAGCGCGTCAAGGCCGTTCAATTTAAATTCATAAACCGCCTGCAGCCTCCTGCCGACCTTGCCTTGCGGAAACCCCTTGCTGGCAAACCAGACCAGATAATCCTCCGGTAGATCGATGATCAGTCGTCCTTCGTACTTGCCGAACGGCATGCGCGCTTGCACCAGTTCAAGCAGCTCGGTGTGATCAAATTCGGGAATCTCGCTCATCAGCCTTTCAAAGTTCCTCAATCAGTGTCGCCAGGTCGGCGAGCTTATGAACCCGCTTCATCTTCGTGATTCGTTTGGCGAAGGCCGGGGTGTCAATAAAAGACAGGACATTCTTGACCTTGTCGAGAATCTGACGCTCGCCGCAGAAAAGCTCACTGTAAAGTCGCAACAGCTCCTTCAAATAGCGATGCAGCATGGCCGCGGTTTCGGCTTCTGTTGGCTCCTCGGTGTTTTGCTTGCGCAGGCGTGCAAAGAGCAGTGGATCGGCGATCGCTCCTCGCCCGAGCATCAGGCCGGCGGCCCCGGTCTCTGCAAGGATGCGCAAGCCCTGGTCTGCCGTGCGGATGTCGCCGTTGGCGATGACCGGTATGGCCGTCTCAGTCACGACCCGGGCCGTGATTGTGTGGTCCGCTGTTCCTGCATACTTTTGTGTGACTGTCCGGGGATGGATGACCAGGAAGTCGACTTCGGCTGCAGCAATCAGCGGCAGCAGGGCAAAGATTTCCTCCGGGTCCTTATAGCCGGCCCGCATTTTGATCGAGAAGCTGCCGGAAATGGCCTGGCGCAAGGCCGGCAGCATCTCGGCCAGAAGCTCCGGATACTGCAGCATGGCGCCACCACTTGCGCCGCTGGCCGTTCGCCCGTAGGGGCAGCCCATGTTCAGGTTGATATGCAGCGCGCCGGCGGCTTCCGCGTGTCTGGCCGCCTCAACCAGCGCCTGGCTGTTATTGCCGACCAGCTGGGCGACCAGAGGGACGCTGCCGATCGTGCTGGCAGCCTCTTTCAGGTCGTTTTTGGACAGGTGCTTGCGCCCGACGCTGCTGACACGCATGAACTCGGTGAAAACCACATCAGGGCGTACCCAGTCGATAAACAGGGAACGTGTGGCGCGGTTGGTGAGGCCCTGTAATGGTGCCAGCATGAGTGGCTTTTGCCCGGTTTCCCAGGGTAGCGCACGCAGGTCATTCTTGCTCTTTGATGAGGTTGGATCGGCAGGCATCTTCTGGTCTCTTTAACTTGACGTTTACTCGTTTTGTGATGAAGGCGTCGCTATAGCACTCTGGTTTCGGCCCGCTCTGTTTGGCTTCGTAGAGAGCTTTGTCGGCCATAGCCATAACCTGGGAAGGCGAGAGTCTCTGGTTGGGGATCACGCTGGCGATGCCGGCGCTGATCGTCAGATGTGAAGAGACCGGTGAATCTTCGTGCTTGAGATGCAGCTCCCGAATCTTTTCATGCATGGTCTCCGCCAGTTCTACAGCTCCCTGCAGATCAGTATGCGGTAGAATCGCAACGAATTCTTCTCCACCGTAGCGGGCCAGAAGGTCGCCGGGACGACAGAGGGCTCCCTGCAGGGCCCAGGCGACCTTCTGCAGGCAGACATCACCTTCCAGGTGGCCGTAATGATCATTGTACTTTTTGAAATGATCAATGTCGATCATGACCACGGAAAAAGGTTGCCGTTCACGCTGTTCTCTCAGCCATTCACGTGAGAGAAATTCATTGAATGAACGCCGATTTGCCAGACCGGTCAGGCTGTCGGTTGTGGAAAGTCTTTCCAGCTCCCGGTTCAGCTCGGCAAGCCGCTCGTTGAGAATCAGCAGGTCCTCTTCACGGGCTTTGCGCTGGTTCATCTCGGTTTTTAAGCGCAGGGCTGAACGGATTCGGGCGAGAAGCTCCGTATGACTTGGCGGTTTGGTAATGTAGTCTGAGGCTCCGGCTGAAAAGGCGGCTTCCAGGCCATCAAGATGGTCGGCTCCACTGATTACGATAATCGGAATGTCACAGAAAACTTCGTGTTCAGAAATTTCCCGGCAGGCGTCTATACCGCTTTTCCCGGGCAGGTTGATATCAAGCAGGACCAGGTCGAGGTCGGTGCGGGTTGTCTCCGGGTCGTTGAAGCCGATGGTTGTGTAGGCCTCCTCGATTGACTCGCAGAGGATCAGCTCCTGGTAACCGACTTCGTTGAGCAGGTCGCCAATGAAGGTACGGGAAACCAGTGAATCGTCAACAATCAGAATACTCATCTTCTCACCATAAAGAGAACAGCCTGCTTGCCTATCCTTTACAGGATAACCTAAAGATCAGAAAGTGAAAGGCTGTGGCTTGAAAAACAGAGTCAGTTCGACTGCTTGTGAGTTAATTGCTCAAGGCGTCGAGTTCTTCCCAACGAGCATAGGTCTTCTGCCAGTTCCGCTTCGAGACTTTCCAGTCGTAGCGGTGGTCTCAGCGACCTGCTCTCCCGCTGTGCGGTAAAAGTCGGGGTCAGCCATTTTTTCATGGAGCGCAGCCAGCTGAGACTCCAGTTTATCTATCCTGTCTGGCAGCTCTTGCAGTTCATGTTTTTCTTTGAACGTCAGCTTACGGGCCCGTGCTTTCTTCGGCTTCTCCTTGTTTTCCTCAACCACCTTCAGCGGCACAGCGGTCACTTCCTTCTGGCGCAACCAGTCATCGTAGCCACCGACATACTCGTTTATCTGGCCGTTGTCTTCGAAAACAATCGTACTGGTGACCACCCGGTTGAGAAACGCCCGGTCATGACTGACCAGGAACAGGGTGCCCCTGAAATCGGCGAGCAGCTCCTCGAGCAGGTCGAGGGTCTCAAGATCAAGATCGTTGGTGGGCTCATCGAGGACCAGGACATTGGCCTCCCGGGTGAAAAGCCGGGCGAGCAACAGCCGGTTGCGCTCTCCTCCGGAGAGAATACGTACCGGACTGCGGACGCGGTCGGGAGTGAAGAGGAAATCCTGCAGATAACCGATGACATGGCGGGCTTTGCCGCCAACCACGACTGTGTCCTGTTCGCCGGCAAGGTTCTGCTGTACGGTCAGTTCGGGATTAAGCTGCTCCCGCAGCTGGTCGAAGTAAATTGTCTGCAGGTTAGTGCCGAGTTTGACTTCACCCTGCTGCGGCTTCAATTCGCCGAGAATCAGTTTGAGCAGGGTGGTCTTGCCCACCCCGTTCGGGCCGATGATGCCGATCCGGTCACCACGAATGACGGTTGTTGAAAAGTCCCTGACCACGGGGGTGTCAGCATAAGCAAAGGAGATGCCGGTGACTTCAGCGACCAGTTTGCCGCTACGGTCAGCTTCCTGCAGGTTGAAGCTGGCCGTGCCGAGGCGTGCGCGTCTCTGGCTGCGCTCTTCTCGCATCTTCTTCAACTCGCGAACCCGCCCTTCATTCCGGGTCCGCCGCGCCTTGATGCCTTTGCGGATCCAGATTTCCTCTTCAGCCAGTTTTTTGTCAAAGCGGGCGTTCTCCTGGCTCTCCGCGTGCAGATGCTCTTCTTTGCGTTGCAGGAAGGTGTCGTAGTCACAGGCGAAGTCGTAGAGGCGGCCACGATCGATCTCGACGATGCGGGTTGCCAGGTTGCGCAAAAAGGCCCGGTCATGTGTGACGAAGACCAGGGTCAGGTTCTCGCGCTTGAGAAACCCTTCCAGCCAGGTGATTGATTCGATGTCCAGATGGTTGGTCGGCTCATCCAGCAACAGGATGTCGGGGTTGACCGCCAGGGCGCGCCCCAGAAGAACCCGTCGCATCATCCCGCCCGAGAGGCCCTGCACCGGCAGGTTGCCCTCCAGTTTGAGGCGGGAGAGAACCTGCTCGATCTGTTGCTGCAGAGCCCAGCCATCGGAACTTTCCAGGTCATGCTGGATCTTTGAGAGCTGCTTGTGCAGGTCAGCTTCTCCCTGCTCCATGCGCAGGCTCAGCTCGTGATAGCGGTTCAGCAGCGAACCTGCCTGGCCAAGCCCCTCGGCAATGGCCTGGTAAATCGTGCCTTGCAAGTTGCGGGGTACATCCTGCTCCAGGCGGGCAACACGGAGACCCTGTTGACGGTCGATGACGCCATCATCAGGTGGGAGTTCGCCGGAAATCACTTTGAGCAGGGTCGATTTGCCGGTGCCGTTGCGCCCGAGCAGGCAGATACGTTCCCCCTTGGAGATGCGCAAAGAGACGTCCTCGAAAAGACGCGGGCCACCGAAAGCCAGACTGATGTTGCGAAGATTGATAAATGCCATAGATACTCTCTTCCCGGATAATCGTCAGGGATTATGGCAGAGGGACGGTGCCATGCAAAGTAAAATGCTTGCTTTTGGGCTTTCTGTCATGACAACGCGCCCGCAATTGTTTGGGCAGCGAGCGAGATGAACGACAGGATACATTAAAATTGGCATTGACGATGATTTTGTCCTGCGCTCAAGTCTCTTGATGTTAAACTGAAATGGCAGAAAAAATATCAGAATGGAGATGCAAAATGTTTGAATTTGGTCGAATGAATCGGCTGGTTGTCGCCAGGATTGATGATGAGGGCGCCTGGTTGCGTAGCGGTCGGCAGGAAGCCCTTTTGCCGAAGCGGGAACTCGACGAAGATCACAGTGTCGGTGATGAACTCCTGGTTTTTGTTTATGCGGATGCTTCCGGAAACCCCGTCGCCACCTTGCGTCAGCCCTTTGCCGAGGTTGGTGAGTATGCCCTGTTGCGTGCAAGCCAGGTCAACGTCCATGGTGCCTTTATGGACTGGGGATTGTTCAAGGACCTGCTGGTGCCGGTTAAGGAACAGCTTGAGCCGATGAAGCCCGGAGGTCGTTACCTGGTCAAGGTGCGTCTTGATCGCGAGGGGCGGCCGATCGGTACGGCGCGGATCGAAAAAGGTCTTTCCGTTGTCGATGAAACTCTGGGTGAAGGTCAGGAGGTTGACCTGATCGTCTATGAGTTTACCGAGCTTGGCGCCAAGGTGATTATCAATCATCGCTTTGCCGGTTTGCTCTACAAGGATGAAATCGGTGGTCGCCTGAAATATGGAGATCAGGTGAAAGGCTATATCAGGCAGATTCGTAGCGATGGCAAGATCGACTGCACCCTGAATCTGGGGACCCGCAGTGACCGGGATGATGCCAGGGACACTGTCATGCAGGCTCTGATCGACCACGAAGGCTTTCTGCCCTTGCACGACAAGAGCCCGGCAGAAGATATCCAGGAAGAGCTCGGTTTGAGCAAGAAGCTGTTCAAAAAAGCTGTCGGCGCTTTATACAAAGAGGGTCTGGTCGAACTGCCGGGTGATGGCGTGCACTTGAAAAACGGTTCCTGAATCTTGCGGTGTTTGACAGACCCCTGTCGTTATTGTAGAAATTTAGGATATCCTTTTTAAACCTGACGATATAGCCGACGCGGATATATTTATAACAACCTGCTAAGGAGAATTGAAATGGCAACTTATACCTGCTCTAAATGTGGAATGGGCGTCAATGCAACCTGCGCCAAATGTGACGCTCCTCTTGAAAATGACTCTCTGGTCCTGGATGGCGGCAACAGCGTGCAGATTTCCAAGTGTCCCAACGGTCACGGCAAGATCAAGTCGCCCATGTGCTGTGGCGAAGATATGAGCTGCTCGCTATAAAACAG